>NZ_BCSP01000037.1 GCF_001570925.1 [Zimmermannella] bifida NBRC 103089 | reverse complement strand
GCCATCATCATGTCTGTCAACAATGCCTCGAGTCGATCAGCACGGTTGCGGTAATCATGCACCAGATCACGCAATACATCAGCAGCTTCGCCCTCATCGGCAAACGCAAACACCGTGGCATGACAAGTATCGCCCGCTTGCTCCAACGCCATCTGACGCCGAGACACTTCCTGATACGCATCTTCCAAGGGCGCGTAGTCCCATTTCAGGAGGTTCTCCCACGTAATCGCGCCACTCATGAGTTCACCTTCGTGTGAAATGCATCCGCAAACGCCGCATCAACATGTGCAAAGTCGTCAGCTACCCGTTGACAGTCATCGCTCGTTTCATCGGTAGCAATTGAAAGATCACGAATGCGCGTGTCTGTCGACTCCACCGCATTGCTCACTGTCGCGCTTCCTGCTGCTCCGGGCATTGACGCCGTCAGTAGGTCGGCACCAAAATCCATCGCCGCAAGTCCGCCCAACTCCGAAGCCACCTCACTTAATCGCGATTCGACGGCTCGAAGCCCCCCCCCTGGGTAATCAACAATTCAGGCATTCATGACCTCCGCACTGAGAACACGAGCAACCATCACCACTGACGGCCGCGACCACTACTGCAACTGAGCATAACCGCATCCACCGACACG
>NZ_BCSP01000036.1 GCF_001570925.1 [Zimmermannella] bifida NBRC 103089 | reverse complement strand
TTCGAAACGGCGACCTCGCTCTCCCAGAACCAGGCCCAAACCAGATGTACGTGAAACTCCACCCCGACGATCACTCACATGCAAAGGTGTTCGAAGCAAATGACGCACGCTGGCGAATCGTGGAATGGGACCCAAACAACCCCACGTCACCAAGAGACTGGGATATGGGACATATACCAAAACAGGAATACTGGAAACTCAAAGATTTCTACCTGAGCGGCAAAATGTCACAGAAAGACTTCATGGACACTTATCTCGATCCTGCAAACTACGAAGTCACGGATCCATACCGCAATCGTTCACATCTTGACGAAGCGGAGTAGTTCCTTCGTCACACCCCACCAATAGAAGGTTTCAAACAGACGATGACCAGCCCATACGTTGCAGTGCGCAAAGGCACACTCACAGCATTTCTCGAAGCCTGCGCACAGCGCCCAGATCTAGACCCGTTCGAGTACTTCCTGGACGGATTGACAAATCAAACCCCCGCAAACCGAGTCGCGATCACAACATGGATGCTCGACAACGGCGTCCCAGCGTCCTACGTCGAACGCGACCCCCGCTCCCGCTACAACGCGCTCCACCTCCTGTTCGTG
The DNA here is from genome assembly GCF_001570925.1 of [Zimmermannella] bifida NBRC 103089. Taxonomy (GTDB): domain Bacteria; phylum Actinomycetota; class Actinomycetes; order Actinomycetales; family Microbacteriaceae; genus Gulosibacter; species Gulosibacter bifidus. The sequence continues at coordinate 51 of NZ_BCSP01000036.1, read as the reverse complement.
CAACGTGAACACGACTACGAACTCGAAGCACCGCTGCTTCGACGCTTGCTT
>NZ_BCSP01000035.1 GCF_001570925.1 [Zimmermannella] bifida NBRC 103089 | reverse complement strand
TCCGAAACGGCGACCTCGCTCTCCCAGAACCCGGCCCAAACCAAATGTACGTAAAGCTCCACCCCCATGACCACTCACACACCAACGTGTTCGAAGCAAATGATGCACGCTGGCGAATCGTAGAATGGGACCCAAACAACCCCATGTCACCAAGAGACTGGGATATGGGGCATATTTCCGGTCATGAATATTGGCGACTAAGAGCCGAATATCTTGGCGAGCACAAAGACCTAGAGTATTTCCTCAAAGACTATTTAAACCCCGAAAACTACGAAGTCTCGGATCCACTCAGAAACCGCTCACACGAAGACGAGCTAGCCTAGCAGTCACTCAGAAAGCGAGAACAAACATGCAGGAACAGAGCAAAAAAATACCCCCTCCATTTTACGCGGTACGACACGGAACCCTCAAAGAATACCTCGAATCCTGCGCTGCATATCCAAACACGGACCCGAAAAAATACTTCATCAACGCATTCACAAATGACACTCCGGCAAACCGTGTCGCGATCGCCAACTGGATGCTCGACAACGGCGTCCCAGCGTCCTACGTCGAACGCGACCCCCGCTCGCGCTACAACGCGCTCCACCTCCTGTTCGTGCAGCGTGAACACGACTACGAACTCGAAGCACCGCTGCTGCGACGTCTGCTC
>NZ_BCSP01000034.1 GCF_001570925.1 [Zimmermannella] bifida NBRC 103089 | reverse complement strand
AAGCAACCGTCGAAGCAAGGGGGCTTCGAGTTCGTAGTCGTGTTCACGTTGCGCGAACAGGATGTGGAGCGCGTTGTAGCGCGAGAGCGGGTCTGGGGGGACATAGGACGCGGGGACTCCGTTGTCGAGCATCCAGTTAGTGATGTCTACCCGGTTCTTGGGAGACTCATTTTTGATTCCGTTTAGAAAGAACTCTCGAGGGGTGAAATCAGGGCGTTTCTCGTATGAGCGAAGAAAGTCAGTTAGTGATCCATATGAGAGAAGGAATGCGGGGCTGCCGTCCATGCGGATTTCCTATTCAGTAGTGTATTGGTGGGCTGGTTCTGGAAGGCTAATCAGTTAGCTCATCGGTATGGGAGCTGTTTCGGTATGGATCTGAGACTTCATACTTGTTGGGATCTAGGTATTGCTTTAGGAATTCTTTGGTGGAGTACTGACCACTTAGGTATTCCTGTTTGAGGGTGCGGTACTCGTTACCCGTTGTGTGCCCCATATCCCAGTCTCTCGGTGAAGTGGGGTTGTTTGGGTCCCATTCCACGATTCGCCAGCGGTCACCGCCAGCCTCATACACATTTGTGTGCGAGAAATCGTCGGGGTGGAGTTTCACGTACATCTGGTTTGGTCCGGGTTCTGGCAGATCGAGTTTTCCGCTGCTAATTCGGTCTAGTTGACTGTTTCGGGATCGGTGCCAGATGTCGGCTTCGGGG
>NZ_BCSP01000033.1 GCF_001570925.1 [Zimmermannella] bifida NBRC 103089 | reverse complement strand
TGAGGTTTTCTCACCGGGTTTGAGGGTCTGATCACGCTGCCGGGCTGGGACCTGCGGGAACGGCGTGTCGCAGAGGCGCAGGCGGGGCCCGGTGGTCAGGCTCGGTTTCGCCTCTGTCCCCTCGCCCGAACCGAGCCCCGCGTGCTGTCCTATCGTGCCACCTTGCCCGTCCCCCTGGTCGTCGTCCGTCGCGTGTCCGCGTGGCTGCAGCATCACCGAAGAGTCCACGACACCCGCTCCTACCAGCGGGCCGCAACGTGCTGGACCCAAGCCGTCCTGTTCCTGCGGTGGCTGATCGACGCCACCCCAGTCGTCCGCCTCGCGCGTGATCACGGCCTGTCCCAAGCGACCGCATACCGGTACCTGCACGAGGCTATCGACGTCGTCGCCGACCAAGCCCCGACCCTCGAAGACGTCCTGACCGGCCAGCTGACCGCCGGCGCCCCGTTCGTCTGCCTGGACGGCACCCTCATCCACACCGACCGATGCGCCGCCCCTTCCACCAGCACAAACAGCTACGACGTGTGGTACTCCGGCAAGCACCACCACCACGGCGGCAACGTCCAAGTCCTCGCCGACCACACCGGCTTTCCACTCTGGACCAGCCCCGTCGAACCCGGATCCACGCACGACATCACCGCCGCCCGCACCCACGCCTTCCCACTGCTGTACCCCGCCGCCGCGAAAGGCCTGCCCACGTTGGCGGACAAGGGCTACGCCGGCGCGGGCATCGGGATCCGTACCCCGATCAAGGGCCACAACCTCGACCGTGGGAATCGCGCCACGAACCGGTTGCTGCGCGCCCTGCGCGCACCAGCCGAACGCGCCAACGCCATCCTCAAGCAGCACCGAGCCCTACGCCACGTCACCCTCGACCCTGCCCGCATCGGCGCCATCGTCGCCGCCGCGCTCGTCATCACAACCATGACCCGAGGCCGCTGGTGAGAAAACCTCA
>NZ_BCSP01000032.1 GCF_001570925.1 [Zimmermannella] bifida NBRC 103089 | reverse complement strand
ACCAGCGGCACAGGTGCGTGCGTATTGGGAGTCGTTGGATGCGGGGCGTCAGCAGCACCTCATCCGCGAGTTTCCGGAAATCGTGGGGAATTTGTCGGGGATCCCGTTTCCGGTTCGCGTCAAGGCCAATGAGCGAACTGCTCAGAACTACATTGATCGCATCAAGAGAGAGCATCCGAACCTAGAATCCGAAATTGCTTCTATTGAGGCTGAGCTGGATAAGCGTGATAGTAGGATTACACGTGAAGAAATTACTTCATCAAACGAAGACGCCGAGCATCGACTCGAAGAGCTAAAAGAGATTCGAGCAAATCTGCGAGTGGCTGAGGGAATTGCGGCGGGTGACCAGGCCATTCTGTTTGATCCTGATAATGATCGGATTATCATGGCGAGCGGTGACATCTCTTTCTCGGCGAGTGATGAGAAGTCATCCCCTCCGGATCATGCTGCGATTTTTGTTCCTGGGACGGGTACAACCATGGAGTCGTTCGCAAACGGAATCACGAGCTTTGGAGATGGGCTTGTGACGGCTCTCGACCGAAGTGGTCAAGATGCTGTCGTTTTTACGATCAAGGATGGGCCCTGGTCAACTTGGGTCGGTGATGGCGCAAACAGTGTCGAGAGCGAGATGGCAGAACGTGCCGATAAAGTGCAGCGTTTGGCTGAAGACATGTTGCTGGAAGACTATGGCGAAGCGACTGAGTACGTTGGTATTGGGCATAGTGCGGGTGAAACGAAGCTCAGTATTTCGGAGGCTCAAGGTGTTGTTTACGATGAGAACATCTCTGGTGGTGGGTCCTATGTTGGTAATTTCTGGGTAGCGGATCCTCGTGCAGAATACACGCACATTCAATATAGGGGAGATGCGATCAACATTCTTGACGGGTTTGGGTATCGCACGCCGCATAAACTTACGGAGTTTGAGAATGTGATCATCCCTGTTGAAGATGAAGGGATGTTTGGTGCGCACACAAAGATCTCCGAAGGGTATGAAACCAATCGAGAAGGAATTGAGCAAATCGCGGATGAAATTGAAGACTAGAATCACTCATGTCGTTCAATCCTGTCTGGTGCTCACGCAGACAGTTGCGATCGGCGTGCTCATGGCAGGGTGCTCTA
>NZ_BCSP01000031.1 GCF_001570925.1 [Zimmermannella] bifida NBRC 103089 | reverse complement strand
GAGCCGCCCCCTTCATTCGGTCCGGACGTTCTGTGAGTCGTCGGTTTCCATTTGATGGGTGCACTGCCGAGCGTACTCGGCTGGGGTTAGGTAGCCGAGCGAGGAGTGCCGGCGGTGGTGGTTGTACTCGTCCTTCCAGTCGCCGATGATGACCTGTGCGTGCAGCAGCGAGTAGAAGCTGTTGATGTTGAGGCACTCGTCGCGGATCCGGCTGTTGAACGACTCGACGTACCCGTTGCGCCACGGCGAGCCCGGAGGGATGTAGGACAGGCCGGTGCGGGTGCCAGCCCAGTCGGCCATCGCCTCGCTGATGAACTCCGGCCCGTTGTCCGACCTGAGCACCGCCGGGGCGCCCCGGGCGGCGACGAGGTCCTCGAGGTGGGCGGTGAGTCGGTCGGCGGTAATCGAGCGCTCCACGAGGCCGCCGATGCACTCCCGGGTGTGTTCGTCGACGATCGAGCAGATCTTGATCAATCGTCCGTGCTCGTCGGCGTCGAACTGGAAGTCCACCGCCCACACCACGTTCGGCGCGTCCGCCGTCGGCGCGTCGACGGTCGAGGACCCGACGCGCTTGCGTCGACGCCGCTGCGGGACCCGGAGCCCTTCGTCACGCCACAGGCGTTGGATCTTCTTGTGGTTCACCACCCACCCCTCGGCGCGGGCGTCGTGATACGCCCGCCGATACCCGTAGCGGGGATGGTCCTTCGCCCAGGCGCGCAGCCACTCCCTGAGCGCCCGATCCGGGTCCGTGACCGTGTCGCCCTTGAGCGGTCGCCGGTACGCGGAGCGGCTCAGCCCGACCAGACGGCACGCCATCCGTTCGCTCACCCGCAACTTGCGCTTGAGGTGATCGACGGCGGCGCGGCGCCTGTCCGGGCTTAGAAGTTTCCCTCAGCCAGCTCCTTGAGCGCGGCCTTCTCCAGCTCCGCTTCCGCGAGCAGACGCTTCAGGGTCGCGTTCTGCTTCTCCAACTCCTTCAGACGCTTTGCGTCGTCGGCCTTGAGGCCGCCGTACTGGTTCCGCCACCGGTAGTACGTCTGCTCGGACACCCCCAGCTCCCGGCACACCGCCGCGACGTCCTGACCATCGGTGAGCATCCTGTCGGCCTGCCCGAGCTTACGGACGACCTGCTCCGGGGTGTGACGCTTCCTGCTGTTCGTCATGATCTGACCAGTCTCCCTGCCCGCGACCGCGGGCAACAGGACGACTCTCATAACGACTGGACCTACGAAACGGGGTCAGCCC
>NZ_BCSP01000030.1 GCF_001570925.1 [Zimmermannella] bifida NBRC 103089 | reverse complement strand
GGACCCGCAGTTCGTCGAGCGGTTCGCACCCGAGCCAACAAATACACCGCGGAAACGTATATCGACCGGATTCATCGCGAGCACCCTGACCTAGACGAACAAATCCGCCGTCTTGAAGCCCAAAAGGCCAATGGTATAAGTCAACTAAATCCGTACGAACACATACCCCAAACAGAGAAGCTGTCGACCGCAGAACTAAAGCGACTGGAATCCTTATACGAAATTCGCGCCAATCTGCAAGTTGCCACGAATATAACCAGTGGGGATCAAGCCATACTTTTTGACCCCGATAACGATCGAATAATCATGGCTAACGGAGACTTAACAACTCCTCCCGACCATGCGATTATCTTCGCACCCGGCACAGGCACAGACATGACATCGTTTGCAAATAGCTTGACCGGCATTAGCGATGCCATTGTTACCGAATTATCAGAACGTGGCCGATCTGGCGTAGTTTTCACAGCCATGGATGGCCCTTGGTCAACATGGTTGGGCGAAGGGTTCAATGGGAGCGAGGCAGAAATGGCCGAGCGAGCCGAAAAAATTCAAGACTTGGCAAACAACATTCGGCTGGAAGACTATGGCGCAAACACAGAGCATGTCGGTATCGGATATAGTGCTGGCGAATCAAAGTTCGCTATCTCCGAATCCAAGGGGCACGTAACGGACGAGTCCATCTCTATCGGAGGCTCTTACGTTGGATACTCATGGATACCAGACCCAAACGCCGAGTACACGCCATCCAGTACTCCCACGACGCAATTAATAACCTCGACACATTCGGCGTTCGAACACCAAACTCCCTCGAAGCCTTTGAGAAGGTATACATCCCTTCTCCTAGCGGTGACGGCGGACAAGACCACGCACTGATCGCCAAAGGCTTAGACGAGAACCGTGCGGGAGTCGCAGCAATTGTCGACGAGATCATTGATTAATCAGATGAAACTAGACTGTCAGAAACCGTTAAGGATCAGCACTTTCCTTACCGTTGCCGTAATGACTCTCGCAGGGTGCGCCAGCGCACCCCCAGTAAGAGTTGGACCAAGCACCCCGTACCCAACAGAATCCGCAACAACTCAACGTGCGCGAAACCTTGAGATCCAACAACAAGTGCTATCGCTTATCCCTAGTTCGGCAATAGACACGAGTACAAGCAAGCTCCCCAAAATTGGAGAGAATAAACGTTCATTGTCCCCCTGCGTGCCCTATTCAGGGCCGCAGCCATCCGATTCAACGGCTGAACCTGTGCACTACTCGGACACCTTCACAATTGTGCTGACGCCTGGACCAGCAGGAGAAAACGCTCGTGCTGAGCTCGATAACAAGCTAGGCGAGTCATACGGATGGGAACGCGTCATCTATACACATGAACACGCCCCTGATTTCAAAGAGTGGCGGACGCAAGATGAGTTCGTCATTCTCATTTCAGTGACGGTCACTGATCAAAACCAATCAACATTGCTCGCAGTGAATGTCACGAGCCCTTGTTTCATACCCGAGCCGCCCTATGGTTTAGGCGACAAGCTCTAGCCAGTACTCCTCGTCTTCTTCGCATTAGCGTTAACGCGCGAGCGCGGCGCGGTAGG
>NZ_BCSP01000029.1 GCF_001570925.1 [Zimmermannella] bifida NBRC 103089 | reverse complement strand
CCGCGATCGTTGACGCCATGAAGGAGTTGCCAGCGGCACAGGTGCGCGCGTATTGGGAGTCGTTGGATGCGGGGCGTCAGCAGCACCTGATTCGAGAATTCTCCGACATCATCGGGAATCTTTCGGGAATCCCGTTCACAATCCGGACAAGAGCAAACAAGCGAACCGCTCAAGAATACATTGATCACATAAAGAGAGATCACCCAGACCTCGACCAAGAGATAGCCGATCTTGAGAAGAAAAAGAGTCAAAAAATGCTCGAGCTGGGTAGCGACTATATAGGCTACAGTGCTGACTACGATTCAAGAATCCGAGAATTACTTGAAATACGCGATAACCTGGCAGCTGCCGAATCCATCACCAATGGTCGCGACGCCCTCTTGTTCGATCCTCACAATGACCGAATCATCACGGTTAGCGGAGACATAAACACCCCCGCAGACCACTATGTAGTCTATGCTCCTGGGACCAATACCAGCATGGCGTCCTTTGGTACGGGAGTGAACGATCTTGGTGACGGCATCATCAACGAACTTCGGCAACGCGGAGCATCCGGTGTAGTTTTCACTGTTAAGGATGGCCCTTGGTCCTCATTTGGACTAGAAGGCAATAGCGCCATTGAGTCAGAGATGGCTCAGCGTGGTGAAAAGATAAACAACTTTGTGAACGACCTACGGCTAGAGGACTTTGACCCCAATGCCGAAATTGTGGGGGCAGGATATAGTTCGGGAATGTCAAAAGTTGGCACAGCTGAAACGATGGGCGCAGTATTCGATGAAGTAATTTCCATTGCAGGGTCCTTCCCTGGCACTAACTGGCTCCCGGACCCTCACGCGGAATATACCCACATTCAATATGCTGATGATGCGCTCCAAGCCTATGGCTGGTTTACCAGACTCCCCGGCGAAATAGATTCTTTTAATAAATACGATCTAGCACCACCATCCGGAGGCGGCATCAATAACCATTCCCGAATCGGCGAAGGCCCAACTACAAACCCCAAGGGAATCCAGAGAATTGCCGATGAAATTGTCGACTAGCAGGACCATGACCAACACTTTGCGCCCATTACGTACAACCACATGCTTCTTGTCATGTGCGGCCTTCGCGCTGACCGGCTGCGCTGCGTTTAGCCAGCCGACGGCCTCAAGCAACTCAGCCACAGGGCCCGCCGTGTCACAATCCCCCGTCGACCCAAACGTGTATGTCAGCCAGACAATCGAAGTACTCGAAACAGTCACCAATCACTTGCCTGAATCGGCGCGGGAAACCGACCTCAAGACGGCACTACCCAACGCCACTGAAGCACCCGGGCAATTGCGGTCCTGCGCGCCAGCTCGGGAAAGCGATACAAGCGCCAGCCAGACAGCAATGGTCTACTACATCGACACACTCGCAACGGCGATAACCACTGCGACCGACCAGGCCAGGCTCATTAACGACTTGACCGATGAACTCCTGCAAGAGCCCGACTGGACTGTCATTTCAACCAGCCCCAAGATCTCAGACCACCACCACACCCTGCGTTCACCTACAGGCCTCGAAGTCGACATTTACACTTCTGTTGGCGACAAGGCTCGCGACCGGCCTGACCTGTTTCTTGTCAGCGCGACGAGCCCATGCTTCGTGCCGGAGCCTCCGTACAAGGCCGGCGACGAACTCTAGACCGGGCGAACTGCCACTGACTAGTAAGCCGCTGACTAGCAAGCCGCAAACAAACGCCGCAACCGCTCTGCCGTCGCGCTAGCCCGCGAGCGCGACGCGGTACG
>NZ_BCSP01000028.1 GCF_001570925.1 [Zimmermannella] bifida NBRC 103089 | reverse complement strand
GCCAGCGGCACAGGTGCGTGCGTATTGGGAGTCGTTGGATGCGGGGCGTCAGCAGCACCTCATCCGCGAGTTTCCAGAGACGATTGGCAATCTATCGGGGGTCCCCTTTGCAGTCCGAGCCCAGGCAAACAAGCGCACCGCGCAAAATTATATTGATCGCATAGGAAGCGAACATCCAAACATCGATCAGGAGATTACAGAGCTCGAAACGAAAAAGAACCAACGAATTGTCGAATTAGGCAGCGACAATGCCGGTTACAACAATGACTACGATGCCAAAATTCAGGAGTTGCGCGAGATACGCGCCAATTTGGATGCCGCCGAGACTATCATCAACGGCCGCGAAGCTATCTTGTTCGACCCGAACAATGACCGAATCATCACTGTTAGTGGCGATTTCAACACCTCAGTGGATTATGCTGCCATATTCGTTCCCGGAACCGACACAGGCATGAAGTCATTCAGCAACGGGATCTCGGATTTTGGCGACAGCCTAGTTGATGAGCTTGACGCAAAAGGCCAAAATGCCGTCGTATTTACAATTAAGGACGGATCGTGGTCGACTTGGGGCGGCGAGGGCGCTAACAGCAGCGAGAACGAAATGGCCGAGCGAGCAGAAAAAGTGCAACGCCTGGCCGAGGACTTACGCTTGGAAGATTTCAGCCCGAGCACAGAGTACATTGGCATCGGACATAGCGCCGGAGTTCCCAAGCTTTGTATCAGCGAGACTGAGGGAGCGGTGTATGATGAAGTAATTTCAAGTGGCGGTGCATACGTTGGCCATAAATGGCGCCCAAGCCCACTGACAGATTATACCCACTTCCAATACTCAAATGACTTCATTAACGCCCTTGACTACGTCGGCTACAGAACCCCGAACATCCTTTCGGCGTTTGACAAAGTGTATATTGACTCACCAACAGGCAACATGCTCGACGACCACTCTCGAATAAGCCAAGGATCTAAGACCAATAGATTGGGTATAGTCGCGATTAGCCATGAAATTATTCAGGATTAAGACAATGAGAAATCGAGCAATAGCCATCAGTGCTCTAGTAGCAATAGCGTCGTTATCTGGCTGTGCTCGGCTCAACAACGAATCAAACCAGCGAGAATCTCCGCCTGCACCCACTAAGAGCGCACCTTTGGAGCGCGAGCGAAGCATCGAGATACAAACGCAGGTTCGTGACTTAATTCCGCCTGCGAGCATTGACCAAGAAACAAGTAATCTCCCAAAGATTGGGGAGAAACCCCGCTTATTGAATTCGTGCAGCTCTGGCTTTCATGAACGGGTTGATGAGCCTGCACCTGGCGCGGTTTATTACAGCGGGCTCTTCATTGTTGTTGTTTCGCCTACCAGCTCTGCCAGTTCGGTTGAAGAACAACTCACATCAAGCATTTCTACTAATTTTGATTGGCAGAAACTTACTTACACTCAGGACAATGCCCCTGATATGCAAACCTGGGAGACTCCGGATGGTTTTACCATTGACATCTATTCGGATGAACTCACGGATAAGAATCGAGCCGAGCTTGTAGTAAGTGTCACGAGCCCATGCTTCGTTCCCCAACCACCGTATAAAGCTGGGGATGAGATCTAACCTTCGTATGCGCTAGCGCGCGAAGGCGGCGCGGTAGGCGTTCAGGTGCGTGGCGGCGCAGGCTTCCCAGGTGAAGCCGGCGGCGCGTTCGGCACCGGCGCGGGCGTAATCGGCGCGCAGCTGATCGTTCGCGAGGAGTTCTTGCAGCGCCCCGGCGATCGACGCGGCATTCGCTTCGACGTAACGAACCGCATCCCCGCCAACCTCAGGCAACGCTGACAGGCGCGTCGTCACCACGGCCGCGCCGCTGGCCATCGCCTCGAGCACGGGCAGACCAAAACCTTCAGCGATCGACGCGTACACGACTGCCTCGCTTCCGCCGAGCAGGACCCGCAGTTCGTCGAGCGGCAAGTACCCGAGTTCGTGGATGCCTCGGGTGCGTGGCCGTGCGCGGGGTATTGAAGT
>NZ_BCSP01000027.1 GCF_001570925.1 [Zimmermannella] bifida NBRC 103089 | reverse complement strand
CTGTAATTGAATCGAGTAGCGAGTCCCTGCCGAAGATTGGGGACTTGCAGAACACGCTGTTGACGTGTCAGCCCATGTTGCCCGGAGTTCAAGCCGAGGCAAATGAGGGGTCCGTCTACTACGACGGAGGGTTTGCTGTGTTTATAAAACCCGATACCGATGTAGAACAGTTGAAAGATGAACTTGCGTCTGCGCTTTCGAATGAACAGGGGTGGACAGCTCGGGACAGTAATGAGGATGCGTCCTCAAGACGTAGTCATTGGCTAACTCAGGACAACTTCACAATTTCAGTCGGTGTTATTGAGCGCGAAGACACTGGCGAAATCACGCTCGCCGTATCTGCTTCTAGTCCATGCTTCATGCCAGAACCTCCCTACGAGCTCGGAGACAAGCTCTAGGTGAAAGAAGGCAGACTGATGACTCTTCCGCGTTCGGCCATCGTGACTAGTGCTGGTGTAGGCGTCTTGCTCTTACTCAGTGGCTGCGCGTCAAATGGGGCAGATTCTGCTGGTGTTGCGACGCCAGATGGTGACTTTTTGGGAGCTCATTCGAGAATTTCCCAGGGGGTTGACTCGAGTGCGGAGGGGATAAATGAGATTGCGAAAGAAATTGCTGACTGATGACCTTGGGTAACATTTCTCGTAAGGTTGCCAAAAGGGTTGGTTCAACACTCTTATTAGTGCTCCTGCTGTCGGGTTGTGCGGCGAGGGGTGAAAATGGGGTGAGCGAAGCATCGTCGGTTCCGACTTTAGATGCCTTGGGGCAGAAAGACCGAAGTGTTCAAATTCAGCAGCAGATTCGCGACATTGTTCCCGAAAGAGTTGTAAATATGGAAGTTAATGATCTCCCGGAAATTGGAGAGCGTCCAGCTACACTTTTGCGCTGCCAAGCTGGTGCAGAAGTAGCAAGTGTTGGCAGTGGTGAGGGTATTCCTGTGTACTATTCAGGAACTTTTGCGCTTGGCCTTAAGTCCGATGTCCATGGCGATGATTTGCTTATGCGAATTGATGACCAAATTCGAGACTTCTCGGGATGGGAGCAAGCTATATATACCCACGAGAATGCATCAGGAACACATAAATGGTTTACTGATGATGGATTTATGGTGTTGATAGATGTCACCGAGCTCGACCGGGGAGACGGTTTGCAACTAAGCGTCAATGTTACAAGTCCTTGCTTCATCCCTGAAAATCCATACAAGGCTGGTGACAAGATCTGATGCGATGTACATGTGAGGCGTTCAACCTGTCACCTCGTGCAACTGCATGGTCGTCGATTGGGCAGAATGTGTGTATCTCTAGTGGATTCTGAGTTGGTGCTCAAGGATCGCTGCCGGGACTTTGGATGGACGTATGAAGAGAATTGACCGAAGCGCTGCATCTGCGGTTGTGTTGTCAGCGGCACTTATTCTGGGGCTCGCTGGGTGTGCTTTCAATGACTCAGATCGGCAAGGCCCGAGTGAGCCGTTCCCGACGTCCTCGGCTGTCGAGCTGCGGGAGCGGAGCGTCGAGATCCAGCAACAAGTTCGAGACTTGATCCCACCAGAAAGCATTGATCAGAAAACTAGTGACCTTCCCAAAATTGGGGAGAAGCCTCGTTTGCTGAATTCTTGCAACTCTGTTATTGAAGAGTTTGATAATGAGGCGGCGCCGGGTTCTACATACTACAGTGGGCTTTTCGTTGTTATTGTTTCGCCTTCCAGCTCTATCAGCCAGCTTGAACAACAAATCGCATCAAGCATTTCCGCTAACTCTGATTGGGAACAGCTCACATACACTCACGAGAACGCGCCTGAGAAGCAAACCTGGGCAACTCCAGATGGCTTTCTGGTTGATATCTATGTGGATGTGCTTGCTGACAAAGGGAGAACTGAGCTTGTTGTGAGGGTCACGAGCCCATGCTTCGTCCCGGAGCCTCCGTACAAGGCTGGTGACGAGATTTAACCCTCAGGTTAAATTACTAATGCAATGAATGGTGGTAAATCCTATTTGGTTGGTTTGAATATGATTGATCGATCTGTTTTTGGTCTGGTGCAAGTTGTTATGGCCGGCGTGCTCATGGCAGGCTGCTCTG
>NZ_BCSP01000026.1 GCF_001570925.1 [Zimmermannella] bifida NBRC 103089 | reverse complement strand
TTGACTCGAGGTTCCCAACAGGGCCGGGCGCTGGTCCACCGCTACCCTGCTGCGCTCCTCACGGAGCGCGGATCAGTCGAAGAGCTCGCCGAGGAAACCCTTCTTCCGTTTGCCCTGGTGCCCGCCGTACCCGGACTTGCCGTGATGCCCACCCTGGTCCCAGCCGTACCCCGCAGGCTGGGATGCCTGCGGCGGCGGTGCGGCCACCGGTCCGGGAGCAGCGGCCCGCCCTCCTGCGGCGGCCTGGGTGTAGGCAGCCTCAGCGTCCATCAGCAGCTCCAGCTCGCCGCGGTCGAGGAAGACACCGCGACACTCGGTGCACTGGTCGATCTGGATACCGTTTCGTTCGTAGGAACGCATCGGGGCGTGGCACTTGGGGCAGGTCAGCTCGGTTGCCATTCTAGAAGACTCCTTGATTGCCGGGCAGGTCCGGCGTCGACTACGATACATGTGACAACTTGTTCAAGTATTCAGGAGTTCCCGTGCCCCGTTCCCAAGACGCCCAGGTGGTGGGCCTTGATGCCTGCACCGCCACCCAGGTCGACGAGGCCCGCGTGGACGCGGCCCGGTCGCTGCTGATCACCCAGGAGGAGTCGGGCCGGATCGCGGATGCCTTCGCGTTGCTGTCCGACCCGGGCCGGGTGCGCGTGTTGTTCGCCTTGCTTGAGGCGGGCGAAACCTGCGTGTGCGACCTGGCTGAGATGATCCACATGTCCCCCTCCGCCCTGTCGCATGGTCTGCGGCTGCTGCGCACCGCCGGCGTCGTCACCAACCGCCGCGACGGTCGGATGATCCGCTACCGCCTGGCCGACAGTCACGTGCGGCTTCTGCTGGACATCACCCGTGAGCACCTCGGGCACACCGCCGACCACAGGGAGGTCTGAGGCCATGGGACACGACCACAGCCATGCCGGCGCGGCCACCGCCGGGGCCCGACACCGCAAACCCTTGCTGTTGGCCTTCAGCCTGACCGCGACCTACATGATCGTCGAGCTCATCGTCGGCCTGACCACCGGCTCACTGGCGCTGCTGTCCGATGCCGCCCACATGGGCACCGACGTCCTGGGCCTGGGGATGGCGTTGGCCGCGATCACCCTGGCCCAGGCCTCCGGGAACCCACAGCGCACGTTCGGCACCTACCGGCTGGAGGTCCTGGCCGCTCTGGCCAACGGGGTGCTGCTGTTCGCCGTCGCCGGGTACGTGCTGTTCGAGGCCTGGCAGCGGTTCTCCTCCCCCCCGGAGGTCCCGGGGCTGCCGATGCTCGCCGTGGCGGTGGTGGGCCTGATCGTCAACCTGATCAGCTTCCGGCTGCTGATGGCCGGGGCCAAGGAGTCCCTCAACGTCAAGGGTGCCTACCTTGAGGTGTTCGCCGACATGCTCGGATCGGTCGGGGCCATCGTCGCCGCGCTGATCATCTTCACCACCGGATGGCCGTACGCCGACCCCCTGATCGGCGCCGCGATCGGCCTGTTCATCCTGCCCCGGACGTGGAGGTTGATGGGGCAGGCCCTGCGAATCCTCATGGAGGTCGCCCCGCCCGGGCTTGACGTGCAGGAGGTTGAGAACCGGATCAAGGCGCTGCCCGGTGTCGCCGACGTACACGACCTGCACATCTGGACCGTGACCTCAGGGCTGGACACCGCCACCGGGCACGTGGTGCTCACCGAGGACGCCGAGCTCCACGCCGTCCTTGACCGGGTCACCACCTTGCTCGCCGAGGACTACCACGTCACCCACGCCACGATCCAGTGCGAACCGGCCAGCCACGAAGAACACGCCAACCCCATCTGACCTCCACCACAACCACAGCCGCGGAGGTCATCGATGAGCCCGGTCGGACAGGCAGCGCTCCTGGTCAGCTTCCCCGTCGCCGCGGGAGCCGTCGGCTCCACCGTCGCCGCGGTACGGCGCCCAGGCACGCGAGTGGTCAGCGGCATCCAGCACTTCGCCGCCGGGGTGGTCATCGCCGCACTGGCCAGCGAACTGTTACCCGACCTGCGCCACGAGGGCAACCTGGGCTGGGCCGCCGCCGGGTTCACCACCGGTGTCGTGCTCGTCCTCGCCCTGGCCGCCTACGGTCGTCGCCTCGACACACGGGAAGAGACCGCTGAGACGAAGTCGGTCGTCCGAACCGTCGCGGTCGGAGTCCCCATCGGATTCTTGGCCAC
>NZ_BCSP01000025.1 GCF_001570925.1 [Zimmermannella] bifida NBRC 103089 | reverse complement strand
GACCGTTCCTTGAGAACTCAACAGTGTGCACTATGTCATATGCCAATTTTTGTTGGACCTTTATCCTGTCTTTTTGGCAGGGTTGGTTCCTTTATTTTGGATGAATCAAGCCAGTTATTTGGTTTGTTATTTGTCAGATTGAACTCGGCTGCATGATCATTTTTGGTGGTTGTGTGGTTTGTATTTTTTTACGGAGAGTTTGATCCTGGCTCAGGACGAACGCTGGCGGCGTGCTTAACACATGCAAGTCGAACGATGAAGCCTTAGCTTGCTTTGGTGGATTAGTGGCGAACGGGTGAGTAACACGTGAGCAACGTGCCCAGAACTCTGGAATAACCGCCGGAAACGGTGGCTAATACTGGATAGGTGCCAAGGCCGCATGGTCTTTGGTTGGAAAGATTTTTCGGTTCTGGATCGGCTCGCGGCCTATCAGCTTGTTGGTGGGGTAATGGCCTACCAAGGCGACGACGGGTAGCCGGCCTGAGAGGGTGACCGGCCACACTGGGACTGAGACACGGCCCAGACTCCTACGGGAGGCAGCAGTGGGGAATATTGCACAATGGGCGCAAGCCTGATGCAGCAACGCCGCGTGAGGGATGACGGCCTTCGGGTTGTAAACCTCTTTTAGTAGGGAAGAAGCGAAAGTGACGGTACCTGCAGAAAAAGCACCGGCTAACTACGTGCCAGCAGCCGCGGTAATACGTAGGGTGCAAGCGTTGTCCGGAATTATTGGGCGTAAAGAGCTCGTAGGCGGTTTGTCGCGTCTGCTGTGAAATTCCGAGGCTCAACCTCGGGCGTGCAGTGGGTACGGGCAGACTTGAGTGCGGTAGGGGAGATTGGAATTCCTGGTGTAGCGGTGGAATGCGCAGATATCAGGAGGAACACCGATGGCGAAGGCAGATCTCTGGGCCGTTACTGACGCTGAGGAGCGAAAGCATGGGGAGCGAACAGGATTAGATACCCTGGTAGTCCATGCCGTAAACGTTGGGCGCTAGATGTGGGGACCATTCCACGGTTTCTGTGTCGTAGCTAACGCATTAAGCGCCCCGCCTGGGGAGTACGGCCGCAAGGCTAAAACTCAAAGGAATTGACGGGGGCCCGCACAAGCGGCGGAGCATGCGGATTAATTCGATGCAACGCGAAGAACCTTACCAAGGCTTGACATATACCGGAAACGGCCAGAGATGGTCGCCCCCTTTTGGGTCGGTATACAGGTGGTGCATGGTTGTCGTCAGCTCGTGTCGTGAGATGTTCGGTTAAGTCCGGCAACGAGCGCAACCCTCGTCCTATGTTGCCAGCACGTTATGGTGGGAACTCATGGGATACTGCCGTGGTCAACACGGAGGAAGGTGGGGATGACGTCAAATCATCATGCCCCTTATGTCTTGGGCTTCACGCATGCTACAATGGCCGGTACAATGGGCTGCGATACCGCGAGGTGGAGCGAATCCCAAAAAGCCGGTCTCAGTTCGGATTGGGGTCTGCAACTCGACCCCATGAAGTCGGAGTCGCTAGTAATCGCAGATCAGCAACGCTGCGGTGAATACGTTCCCGGGCCTTGTACACACCGCCCGTCAAGTCATGAAAGTCGGTAACACCCGAAGCCGGTGGCCTAACCTTTTGGGGGGAGCCGTCGAAGGTGGGATCGGTGATTAGGACTAAGTCGTAACAAGGTAGCCGTACCGGAAGGTGCGGCTGGATCACCTCCTTTCTAAGGAGCTACCTGATGCCACGTGTTGTGGTGTCGGTGCCTGCTGCCCGAGTGTGGTTGTGGGTGCTCATGGGTGGAACATATGACTGATGCTGCTGGTGATGGCTGGCTGGGTGAGTACGCATTGATCGTTTGGTTGGTGTTGGAAAGTTTGGTTGGTGGTTGTTGGTGGTGTGCACGCTGTTGGGTCCTTGGGGGCCGGTTGGTCTCCTGGGCTGATGTTTGCTGGCACTGTTTGGTGTTGGTGGGTGTTGGATTCCGGTTGTTGGTTGAGAACTACATAGTGGACGCGAGCATCTTGACTGCCGCATGGTGAGCCTGTTTTGGGTTTGTTGTGTGGTGGTTGTATTTGTTTCTGAAAGTTCAAGATCTTCATGGTTTTGATTCTTTTCGAATTTTTTGTTTCTTAGTTGATCAAATTGCTAAGGGCAAACGGTGGATGCCTTGGCATCTGGAGCCGAAGAAGGACGTAGTAATCTGCGATAAGCCTCGGGGAGCCGATAAACGGGCGTTGATTCGAGGATTTCCGAATGGGGAAACCCGGCTGGATTTAATCTAGTCACTCAGGTCTGAATATATAGGGCTATGAGGGGGAACGTGGGGAAGTGAAACATCTCAGTACCCACAGGAAGAGAAAACAATAGTGATTCCGTTAGTAGTGGCGAGCGAACGCGGATGAGGCTAAACCGATTGTGTGTGATAGCTGGTAGGCGTTGCATAGTCGGGGTTGTGGGACTTTTCGTGCCGCGCTACTGAGCGGCGAGTGTTGTTTGTACTGTAGGCGAACAGGTTTGAATGCCTGACCATAGGGGGTGCGAGTCCCGTAGTCGAAACAGTGCGTGCATGCTGAAAGGTATCCCAAGTAGCACGGAGCCCGTGAAACTCTGTGTGAATCTGTCGGGACCACCCGATAAGCCTAAATACTTCCAGATGACCGATAGCGGACAAGTACCGTGAGGGAAAGGTGAAAAGTACCCCGGGAGGGGAGTGAAATAGTGCCTGAAACCGTTTGCTTACAATCCGTCGGAGCCTTTAGGGGTGACGGCGTGCCTTTTGAAGAATGAGCCTGCGAGTTAGTGATGTGTGGCGAGGTTAACCCGTGTGGGGAAGCCGTAGCGAAAGCGAGTCTTAATAGGGCGTTGAGTCGCATGTTCTAGACCCGAAGCGAAGTGATCTAGCCATGGCCAGGTTGAAGCGAGGGTAAGACCTCGTGGAGGACCGAACCCACCTAGGTTGAAAACTGGGGGGATGAGCTGTGGTTAGGGGTGAAAGGCCAATCAAACTTCGTGATAGCTGGTTCTCTCCGAAATGCATTTAGGTGCAGCGTTGCGTGTTTCTTACTGGAGGTAGAGCTACTGGATGGCCGATGGGCCTCAACAGGTTACTGACGTCAGCCAAACTCCGAATGCCGGTAAGTGAGAGCGCAGCAGTGAGACAGTGGGGGATAAGCTTCATTGTCGAGAGGGAAACAACCCAGATCACCGATTAAGGTCCCTAAGCGTGTGCTAAGTGGAAAAGGATGTGGAGTTGCAGTGACAACCAGGAGGTTGGCTTAGAAGCAGCCACCCTTGAAAGAGTGCGTAATAGCTCACTGGTCAAGTGATTCCGCGCCGACAATGTAACGGGGCTCAAGCACACCACCGAAATCGTGAAATTCCCGTTTGGGGATTGGTAGGAGAGCGTCGTGTACTGGGTGAAGCGCTGGGGTAACCCGAGTGTGGACGGTACACGAGTGAGAATGCAGGCATGAGTAGCGAAAGACGGGTGAGAAACCCGTCCTCCGAATGACTAAGGGTTCCAGGGTCAAGCTAATCTTCCCTGGGTAAGTCGGGACCTAAGGCGAGGCCGACAGGCGTAGTCGATGGACAACGGGTTGATATTCCCGTACCGGCGAAAAACCGTCCAATCTGAACCAGTGATGCTAAGAGCCCGAACCTGGGTTCGGGGCCTTCGGGTCCTGTTTCTGGGGGAGCGTTCGAACCTATGCTGGGGAGGGTAGCGTATTAACAGGTGTGACGCAGAAAGGTAGCCAAACCGGGTGAATGGTTGTATCCGGGCAAGGTTGTAGGGCGAATGATTGGTAAATCCGTCATTCATGTGCCTGAGAGCTGAAGCGGAAGTCGTTAGACGAAGTTGGTGATCCTCAGCTGCCGAGAAAAGCATCGACGCGAGGTTTTAGTTGCCCGTACCCTAAACCGACACAGGTAGTCAGGTAGAGAATACTAAGGAGTTCGAGAGAATCGTGGTGAAGGAACTCGGCAAAATGCCCCCGTAACTTCGGGAGAAGGGGGGCCGCTCACTTATTAGGATTTACTCCGAAAGGGTGTGGTGGCCGCAGAGACTAGTGGGAAGCGACTGTTTATCAAAAACACAGGTCCGTGCGAAGTTGCAAGACGATGTATACGGACTGACGCCTGCCCGGTGCTGGAAGGTTAAGAGGAAGTGTTAGCTTTGGCGAAGCACAGAATTTAAGCCCCAGTAAACGGCGGTGGTAACTATAACCATCCTAAGGTAGCGAAATTCCTTGTCGGGTAAGTTCCGACCTGCACGAATGGCGTAACGACTTCCCAGCTGTCTCCACCGCGAACTCGGCGAAATTGCAGTACGAGTAAAGATGCTCGTTACGCGCAGCAGGACGAAAAGACCCCGTGACCTTTACTATAGCTTGGTATTGGTGATTGGGATGGCTTGTGTAGGATAGGTGGGAGACTGTGAAGCTGGCACGCTAGTGTTGGTGGAGTCGTTGTTGAAATACCACTCTGGTCATTCCGGTTATCTAACTTCGAACCGTAATCCGGTTCAGGGACAGTGCCTGGTGGGTAGTTTAACTGGGGCGGTTGCCTCCTAAAGAGTAACGGAGGCGCCCAAAGGTTCCCTCAGTCTGGTTGGTAATCAGATTTCGAGTGTAAGTGCACAAGGGAGCTTGACTGTGACACTGACAGGTGGAGCAGGGACGAAAGTCGGGACTAGTGATCCGGCAGTGGCTTGTGGAAGCGCTGTCGCTCAACGGATAAAAGGTACCTCGGGGATAACAGGCTGATCTTGCCCAAGAGTCCATATCGACGGCATGGTTTGGCACCTCGATGTCGGCTCGTCGCATCCTGGGGCTGGAGTTGGTCCCAAGGGTTGGGCTGTTCGCCCATTAAAGCGGTACGCGAGCTGGGTTCAGAACGTCGTGAGACAGTTCGGTCTCTATCCGCTGCGCGCGTTGGAAGTTTGAGAAGATCTTTCTTTAGTACGAGAGGACCGAGAAGGACGAACCTCTGGTGTGTCAGTTGTTCTGCCAAGGGCACGGCTGATTGGCTACGTTCGGAACGGATAACCGCTGAAAGCATCTAAGCGGGAAGCCGGCTTCAAGATGAGACTTCCGTCCCTTTTGGGGAGAGGTGTCCAGTAGATGACTGGGTTGATAGGCCGGATGTGGAAGCGCAGTAATGTGTGGAGCTGACCGGTACTAATACGCCGATGATTTGATTAACATGTTTGAGAAATGTTTGTGTGTTCGCGTCCATTGTGTGGTTCTTGGCTAATAACCAAGGACAAGTGATGATTCATGGCTGTTTGGTTGTGGGTTGTTGTTGGTAAGTCAATAGTGTTTCGGTGGTTATTGCGAGATGGAAACGCCCGGTTACATTCCGAACCCGGAAGCTAAGCGTCTTTGCGCCGATGGTACTGCAAGGGGGACCTTGTGGGAGAGTAGGTCGCTGCCGAACAATTCTTTGGTGGGAGGGTTCAA
>NZ_BCSP01000024.1 GCF_001570925.1 [Zimmermannella] bifida NBRC 103089 | reverse complement strand
GGGCGTGGCGGGCAGCCGGGAGCGCAGCTAGTCTTGCGGCAGGATGCGCGCGGAGCGCACGTGCACCTGCACGGTCGTTCCTGGCGGCACGGCTTCAGCGGTCATCAGCCCGCTGGCCAGTTTGGTGACCAAACTCGTTCCCGAACCCACCATCGAAATCGCGCGGTCCTCGCATCCGGGATCATTCACGTCGACTGCGGGGTTCGCGTCCACCTCATGCGGCCCGCAGCACAGGTATGCGGGGCGCAACGGCTCGGTGCACACCTCGAACTGGGACGACCGCAATACGAGCCCACAATCGGCGTGGAAGGCTCGATCACGGTAGACCCCGGGGATGCGCACGACGCCCGCAAACGACGCGGCAAACTCCGTTGCCGGGCGGCTGCGCAGCGCGTGCACCGAGGTCGTCTGCACAACGCGCCCACGGTCAATCTCCATGACGTTGTCGCACAGCGACACCACATCAACCAGATCGTGCGAGATCAGCAGCAGAGTGAGCCGGTTGGCTTCGGCCACCGAGCGAATCAGCTCGCGCAGGTTCGCGGCGGCGTTGACGTCGAGTCCGGCGAATGGCTCATCGAGCAGCAAGATTCGCGGTTCGGATGCGAGCACGCGCGCGAATGCGACGCGCTGGCGCTCGCCGCCCGAAAGCTCACGCGAGTGGCGCTTTTCGAGGTGGGCAAGGCCGACTCGGTCGAGCGCCTCGCGGGCCAGCAGGTGCGCCGAAGCCTTTGACTTGCCTCGGCGACGCGGCCCGAACGCCACATTGTCGAGCACATTGAGGTGCGGGAACAGCAGCGGGTCTTGGCTCAGATAGCCGATACCGCGATGCTCGGGCTCGGGCATTGCTTCGCCGCCGAGGGTAAGTGTGGTTTGGTCGGTGCACTCTACAGTGCCGGCAATTGCACCGATCAAGGTCGATTTTCCGGTGCCGTTCGAACCGATGATGGCGGTGCGCTCCCCCGAACGCACATTGAGGTCGGCGTCCAACGAGAACCCGGCACGCTCGACGCAGACGCGGCCACGGATCGACCCCATTGCCGACGCTTCGGCATGCTGCGCCCCGGCCGAGGTGCCAATCTGACCGATGCGACTGGTCTGCAAGAACTGCACCGGCTCGGTGGCGTTGCCAGTTGTCGCCGGTTTGGCGGTATTGCGTTTTCGATTAGGCACGATCCGCACCCCCAGCCCGGCGCGATTCCGAATCGGGGGCCATCGTTGGCTGCCAGCCGCGCAGGGCGATCAGCACCGCAATCGCTGCGACCAACATCACGGCCGCGAGCGCATACGCCTCTTCGACCCCGCCGCCGGTGCCTGAGAACGTCGTGTAGATCGCCATTGGCATGGTGCGGGTGACGCCCTCAACGTTTCCGGCGAATAGCGTGGTGGCGCCGAACTCGGCGAGGGCGCGAGCAAAGCTCATGGTCGCGCCGGCCACGATTGCCGGCCGCAGCATGGGCAGGGTCACGCGCCAGAACGCATCCGTGCGGCTCGCACCGAGTGTGCGCGCGACGTGCTCGAAGCGTGGGTCGGCAGCTCGATGCGCCTGTTCGACGGCGATCACCAAGAACGGCATGGCCACAAACACCTGGGCGATGACGACCGCCGGGGTTGTGAACGGCAAGACGATGCCGACGGATGCGAGCAAGTCGCCCAGCAGTCCGCGTCGTCCAACGAATGCCAAGAGTGCGAGGCCACCAACGAGCGGCGGCATGAGCATTGGCACGAGCACGATCGCGCGCACCGTGTTGCCGAGCACGCGCGGTGACCGAGCCAGCCACATCCCGAGCGGTACGCCAAAGATGACGCACAGCGCCGTGGCGCAGATCGCGGTACCAAACGACACCGCGAGCGCCGAGAGCATGCGCCCATTGCCGAGTACTTCGGGCAGTGACGTCCAATCGACGCGGATGAACAGGGCCACGAGCGAGAGCGTGATCGACGCGAGGGCGGCGATCGCGAGCACGGTCACCAACACTGGCGTTCGCGAACGCGTGGGATGCACGCGGCTGCGCGTTCGCTGTTCGGAATGAAGTGTCACGGTTGCTGCTCTGTCTTGTCGTGGTGGCCTGCGCCGTGTTCGCCCTGCCAGGCCGAGTTAGACGGCCCGGCAGGGCGGTTCAACGGATGCGGCGTCCGGCGGCACGGACGGGTTTCGCAACGCACCAGCGGGTTGCCGCATCAGCGAGCTGGTTACGGCGTGGTCAGTCCATTCTTCTGCAAGATCTGCTTGCCCTTCTCGCTCTGCACGAACTCGACAAACTTCTGGGCATCGGGGTTATCGCTCATTGCCGCAATCGGATAGCGGTTGACGACTTCGCCGGCCTTGGCCGGTACGACCGCTTCGAGGTCGGCCGTCGAGGTGGCGACATCCGAGGCGTAAACGAGTGCTGCGTCGACTTCGCCGAGCTCGGCCTTGGCGAGCGTGGCCGAGACGTTGTTTTCTTGGGTTGCGCCTTCGAGCTTGACGTTCGAGAGGTCGAGGAGCTTCTCGGTGGCAGCGCCACAGGGCACCTCTGGTGCGCAGATGGCGATCTTGATGTCGGTGCGGCTGGCGAGGTCGGTGACGTCGGTGATGCCCTTGGGGTTGCCCTTCGCCACGGCGATGACGAGCGTGTTCTCGGCGAAGATCGTGAACTTCTCTTCGGCGACGGTGCCGGCTTCGATCAGTGGCTTCGATGACTTCTCGCTCGCGAGCGCGACTACGTCCGGCGTGGCGCCCTCGTTGATCTGCGTGACGAGCTCTTGCGAGCCGCCGGTGACCATGGGTTTGAACTGCGCGTCAGGGTGCTCTTGCTTGAACGCATCCATCATTTCGGTAAAGCCCTTATCGAGGGATGCGGCCGCGAAAATCTCGATCGGCTCGTGTGCGGCGTCCGTTGCCGCGTTCGTGCATCCCGTAAGTGCCAATACCATTCCTGCTGCAGCCACGATGCTGCGAATCCGCCCACGCATTACTTCTCCTTATTGTGAACCGGTATCAACCACCCAGTGTAGGCATGTTTTTGCGGCAGCGGCGCCGCTCGACAGGATGGACGCCGCGGGGACGACCGGGTGAGAACCACCGCGCAATTCGCGACTAGATTGGCTGCATGGGAATTTTCCAAGGTGACGGTGCCACAGCGGCCGAGCGCGAGGACGCGCAGGCACGCCACCGCCGACTACTCGGTTACGGCGAATCGGGTGTCCGCAGCGCTGCCGGATCGCATATTGCCGTCGTCGGCGCCGGAGGTCTTGGCTGCCCCGCCCTGCTTTCACTTGCTGCCGCAGGCGTGGGCACCCTCACGATCATTGATGACGATGCGGTCGAAGCGAGCAACCTGGCCCGGCAAACGCTCTACCGACGCTCCGACATTGGCGTGCCCAAGGTCGAGGCCGCGGCCCGCGCGCTCGCCGAGACGGGGGCGCGCATCGTGACCCGCCGCATCCGCATCACGCCCGAGAACGCCCACGAGCTGTTGGCTACCGCCGATGTCGTACTCGACACCACCGACCAGTGGCCGACACGGTTTGCCGTTGCCGATGCTGCCGCACGCCTGGGTGTGCCGCTCGTGTGGGGTTCGGCACTCGGCTGGGACGGTCTACTCACCGTCTTCGCCCCGGGCGGCCCGCAGCTGGACGATCTGGTGGATCGCGAGGGGCTCCTCGCCGCAACCGATGCCCCGAATTGCGCGTCGACCGGGGTGTTTGCACCGCTTACGGCCGAGATCGGCGGTGCGATGGCCGGCGAGGCGCTGCGCATCGTGACCACCAGCGGCAGCCCCCTGGTTGGGTTGGTGCGGTCGTGGGATGCGCGGCACGGGCGGGTGCGCGAGCTTCCGTTGGCAGCATCGGCGGGTACCGAACCGGCTGCCAAGAACGCCACACGCAACAGCGACCCGGCCCCAACCGGGGCCGTGACCACACCCGGGCCAGCCACCGGCACCGCCGACCGCGCCCACCGCATCCGCATCGACGAGCTACCCGACGACGCGTTCGTCCTCGACGTGCGCCCGGCGCTCCACCCCGACCTGCCCGTGCCACGTCCCTACGCACATGTGCCGCTCGAAACGCTCGAAGCATCAATGCTGAGCGGTGCGCTCGATCTACCCGACTCCCCCATCGCCGTGGTCTGTGCCATGGGCCCGCGGGCCCGCGCGGCGGCTGAATTATTGCGGGATGCGGGTTATCCAGAAGTCAGTACGCTCGATGGTGGTGTAGCCGCGCTGGCCGCGATTCTGCCCGACAGCAGCGCCACCTAGACGCCTGAACGTTGAGGAGTCCCGATGAATCTCATCCCGCTTGAAACGCACCTGGCGCAAGTACTCGCCAAGGTCACCCCGCGCGAGCAGCTGCGTGTGCCCCTGCTCGAAGCGCACGGATGCGTGCTTGCCGCACCCGTGATCGCGCGGGCTTCGCTGCCCGGCTTCGACAATTCGGGCATGGATGGCTACGCCGTGCGGTTTGCCGATGTGCAGAATGCGAGCGAGGCTGCGCCGGTGCGGCTGCGCGTTGTGGGCGATGTGCCCGCCGGCAGTTCGGCTGACCCGGCGCTCGCGCCGGGTACGTGCGCTCGGGTAATGACCGGTGCGCCGATTCCGAGCGATGCGGATGCGGTGGTTCCGCTCGAAGCGACCACGCTCGGTACTGCGGTGACCGAGACCGCGGCCGAAACCATTGACGTGACCTCGGCCAAGGGACCGGGTGCCCACATCCGCCGGGCTGGAGAAGACATTGCCGAGGGCACCGAGCTGCTGCCCGCCGGCACGGAGCTCGGCGCGCGCGCTATTGCCACGCTCGCTGCCGGAGGCGTGGGCGAAGTCGAGGTCGTGCGCCGCCCACGGGTTGCCGTGATTGCCACGGGTGATGAGCTGCTCGACCCGACGGCTGCCGATGTCGCGGCACTGACGCCAGCGCGCGGCCAACTGTATGACTCGAATACGCCGCTCATGGGGCTGCTCGCTAACGAAGCTGGCGCCGAAATCATTGGCGTTTTCCGCACCGATGATTCGGGCGAACACCTGCTCGAGGTGGTCGAGGCGGCCTGCGAGCGCGCCGACGTTGTGATCACCACCGGTGGTGTGAGTGTGGGCGCGTTCGATGTGGTGCGCTTGCGACTATCTGATCGCGGCGTGAACTTCACCAAGGTCGCCATGCAGCCCGGTAAGCCGCAGGGATTTGGCCAGATCGGCAACGCGCTCGTGTTCTGCTTGCCCGGCAACCCGGTCAGTGCCATGGCCTCGTTTGAGGCGTTTGTGCGCCCGGCGCTGCGACGGATGCGCGGCGAACTGGGCCCAACACACGATTCGCGCATGGCGGTTGTTGGCGAAGAATGGCGCACCCCCGCAGGCCGTGCGCAGCTGATGCCGGTGCGATGGACAGACGGCGACACGATCGTTCCCGCACACAGCGGCGGCTCAGGCTCGCATATGGTTGGACGCATTGCCCGCGCCGACGGGCTTGCCGTGGTACCAGCCGATTGCGAGCTGGTTCGTGTCGGCGATCAGCTTGAAGTTTGGGAGATGTTGCGATGAGCAAGTTCACACACCTTGACGGTGCCGGCCAGGTCCACATGGTCGATGTCACCGAGAAGCAGCCGACGGTGCGCTCGGCGACGGCGCGCGGGTTTGTCCGCTGCTCGGATGCGGTCATGGCCGCGCTGCGGGACAACTCGGTCCCCAAGGGCGACGTGTTCGCCCTTGCCCGTGTGGCAGGAATTGCCGGTGCAAAAAAGTGTGCCGAGTTGCTGCCGCTGGCGCACATTATTGGCGTGCACGGTGCATCCATTGATGTATCGCTCGAGGCCGACGGGGTCGCGATTTCGGCGACGGTACGCACCGCTGACCGCACCGGTGTCGAGATGGAGGCACTCACGGCGGTTTCAATCGCGGCGCTTAACGTGGTGGACATGGTGAAGGGCCTCGATAAGTCGGTGGCAATCGAACGGGTCGAGCTCATCGCCAAGACCGGTGGCAAGTCGGGTGCTTGGTACCGTCCCGGGTTTGCACCGGCCGACGCCGAATAGAGTGCTTGACTCGAACTGAAGTTTGCCCGTTATCAAAGGAGACAACATGAGCGATTCAGATAACCGCACGCTGCCAGAGGGCCTGCCAGAGTGGGTGGCGCAGATCAGTCCAGCGCTTGGTCTGCGCGCCGATGAGGTTCCGACCGCTGACTTGCTGAGCCTGACCGGTGTGGTTGCGCACGGCGTCGTTCGTCCGGCTGCTCCGATCACGTCGTTCATTATGGGGCTGGTGCTTGGACGCGGCACCGTTTCGAGCTATGCCGAGGCCGATGCGATTGTGCGTGAGTTTGTCGAGACGCACGAGGATGTAAATGGTTAACGTTCGATTGTTCGCTGCGGCGGCAGACGCGGCCGGCACCGACGCGCTCGCTGTTAACGCTGCATCCACCGGCGAGCTTTGTGACGCCCTGCGTACACAGTTTGGCGCGGAGTTTTCGCAGGTACTGGCGCAGTGTTCGCTGCTTGTTGCCGGCACGCGAGTCGCGCCATGTGTCGCGGGTTCGGATGCGGATGTCCCGCTGGGTGCGAACGTTACAGTTGACGTGCTTCCGCCCTTCGCCGGCGGTTAGATCTTCCTACCGGGCGGCAGCGTGCCACCTTCAGGAATGAAACAAGGGCTCCACACAACAATCTGCACTGACTCAATATCTGTGTCAGGCACCTGTTCCGAGCGCACCGCAATCTGGTAACCATCCGGAGAGTAAATGTACGGCGGATCCACCGGATCAATCGTATTGTTATTCTCGCTGGTCCACCCATCGCGCTGTCGTAGACGCTCATTGATATCCAGCACAATCTCGTCGGCAGATGT
>NZ_BCSP01000023.1 GCF_001570925.1 [Zimmermannella] bifida NBRC 103089 | reverse complement strand
GCGACGCATCCGCGAAGGTAGCCCGGTTGCCATGCTGAACTAGATTCAGGGGCGGTGCACCCGGTGCAGGGTGAATGGTGGCGCGTTGAATCTTCAAGACCACCCCTCACCCCAACGACCCCTATACCCCAAGGGTATAAGAATGCGCTCGAGATCGGCGGATTCTCGCGCAATTGCACAATCGCAAAAGGATCCCGCAACACTGCACCGTGCGCATGTCACGAGCACACCCAGCACCAAAACAACAGCCTAATAATCGCCACCTCCGACCCAACCACAAGCGATACCGCCAAATTCGGCCACAACTTCACAGTGCCACCCAAGTTCCGGCCGACATCGCACAGTATTAAGCAAATGATCTGTGCAATGCAGACCATAAGACTCGATTTGAGCGCAGGTACGAGGCACACCGGAGCACACCTGGAAGACCCAGGAAAAGGTCTCGGCCCTGACCAAGTTTTCCCTGGTCAGGGCCTTATGTGGTTGCGGGGGCAGGATTTGAACCTACGACCTCCGGGTTATGTGCATCAGTTACCCCGATCTGGGATGCCCCTAGTTACCGGCGTCCTGCAGGGCAAACGGAAGCTCACCAGATCCAAGCTCGATAACTGACCAGCACACACGCACGACGAATGAAGCGCCTCAACTAACAACTAAGGCCGGCACATCAAGTGTGCAAATCACGCCGTGAGATTCCGAGAAGGTTGCAGCTGAAGCGAGCAGCAAATCCAGGGATGAACCGTACCGCCCAATGCAAAGTTCCGATGGCCTGCAGCAACAACAGGACTGAAGACAGCCAGCTCAGCATTGATTAAACCCACCACATCTGCGAAACCCGCACCGCCAACAGCGACGATGCCCAAGCAGATCAGGTGATCAAATCCATCAACAGTTTTAATTTCTTCGATGCAAAGATCGATCAAGATGTTGTCGAGCATGCTTTACATGCAGCTCTAAGTAGTCTCACCCCAAGAGTCAACTGACTCAACTCGCAAGGATCGTGCATCTGCAGCCCGTACATTAGACTCAGAGACGAGGACTCTGCAGCGTGTCTCGCGTTTCGGATCGATCTCGCCACCGACACCCCCAACGTAGCAGCGTTGCCCAGGCGTATGCCACCTCAGATCCATATCGTGTGTGATGGAGTAGCTTTGAAATCTCGAATGATCGATCCGCGAGACGGAGTAGCTGAGGTTGATTTCCCTGGATACCGTGTGTATTTCATCGACTCGCACGGGGCCACCGAAGAATGGCTACTCACGGAGTGCCATAGCGTGCTTGAAGCGATCGAGTGGGCTGATGCTGCGGCTCACCACCGCTCGTATGATTTGTATGCGGAATGGCCCTTGAGCACTGGTATCGGTCTAGTACGACTACTAGAGCGTAACGGCCTTTGAGGGTTGTTCGGTGCCGCGCTGTCGGCGACCCCGAACAACCCTCAAAGTTGCTTACGGTACCCAGCGAAAGTCAGAAGCTGCTGCGGGGATATTGAACGGGGTAAAGGGTGCAGCTGCGGATGCTGAGGCTGAGCCCCTGAAATAGGCTCCGCTGCTGATCTTGGTCGAACTGCTTTGCCGTGGAACGTACCAGGTCTGCTTCGGCCCGTAACTAGTTTTGGAATTGACTGTTACTCTCTGCGTGTAATCAGACTCGGCAACGATCCTCAGACTTGGAATCGACTCCTTCGAGGACTTCGCTAGGTACCCAATCACTCGGATCGGGATAGTGGTGGACGGCCCCTTGCATGCAACGCGAGGTTTAGCAATCACGCTCCCCGCACCCGATGACCAGTGTGGACTATCTACGGACAAGATACATGTAAAGGTTCCGGCCTTCGCGACCTCAATTCGCTCGCCATCGGGCCCTCGGTATGCACCCGCCTCGATACTGAACTCGACCTCCTGCGATCCAGAATCAGGCGTCGCAAGTGCATCGATCGCCGGATACTCGGGGAGCGAATCTACATCTGTTCCATCCATATCTACCGTGGCAATTTGCTCGAATGGTTCTTCGGGCGTAGCCGCACTAGCAATCGAACTCGGGACTACGAGCGCCAGAGCTGCGCATACAGCTGTGGCAATAGTTCTTGGCTGCATGAAGGTTCCTTTCCATCACCTTTGATGTGGCCATGACCAATATAATCATTATCGGCAGCGACAGGAGCGACTAGCATTTTCACCTTTTGAGACTGCCCCCGGGCGCGTATTTCATGGCACGCAGCGACGGATACATGTCACTAGCCGGTCGAAACGACGACCACCGGGTTACGAGCATCAGTAACCCCAACATGGGAAGCGCCAAGCTGGACACCTGCCCATCAGCAAAAGACGCAGAATCGCGCCGCGCGTTGACCCATCCTCGCTAGCATACGAAGACCCCAACACCGCGACCGGGAGCGCAAATGAGCCGCACACCCAACTTTGACGTAACCGACCTTGCAGGACTGGTTTACTCATCAGGCAAGGTGTTCAACGGACTCAACACCAACCGGCTCGACACCGAAGAGTTCCTGCGAACAGGCGATGTCACAAAGGTCAACTCACGCGCCGATCTAGAGCTCCTCAAAGACTTGCGTGATGCCGCTCAATTCGTGATTGACCGACCTAATCCGGTCATCGACGCAGACTTTGTCCTATTAGTTAACGCATGCCTCACCCGAAGCGGCTCACTACAACCAGGCGTACTGAGGTCAAACGAACAGCGCGTGGGCGCAGACACGGTGTTTGGCCGCCATGAGCCCCCAGCCGTGATCGAAGCTGAGCTCACCGCACTCATTCAGCACGCCCTCGAACCAAACGACCGGCGCGAGCAAGCCATGAACCTCTTCATCGAGCTCGCCAGAGCACAGCCATTCGGCGACGGCAACAAGCGCACCGCACTGTTCGTGGCAAACAGCGTCACGATCTGGGGCACACCGCCAGAAACACTGATTGCTCCCGTTGACGAGAACGACCCAGAAGTCGCTGCACGCTTCAACCGTGCGATCGCCAACGCCTACATCAACGACGACCGCAGCGATGTCAAAGCGATCCTCCGTGCTGATGGATTCCAGCTCGTGACTGAGGGAACTCAACGCAACCGCCGCGTGTATCACGTCCAAACCGATGTTCCTCGCCCGAAAGACGTGCACGCAAATGGCGCATCACACCCTTTTCCTAGTCCAGATGGACTCTCGATCTAGCATTCCGCTCACATAGACAGCCCAGCTCCGTGTTGCCGTCCTGCTGCAAGGCTTGTGTGTGATCGGGCTTCTACGGTTCCATCACGACGCCCGCGAACCGGATTTTCACCCTGATAGCCCCATTCCTCCAACACACCCTCAGTCCACAACTGATCTGCGCGCACTCGGGCCGTAATCACATGGTCACCGCGCTGCGCCTCGGCCGCGGCGTGCTCCGGTGAAATAGCGCCCCAGTCCCCCGGATTAATCTGATCCACC
Organism: [Zimmermannella] bifida NBRC 103089; assembly: GCF_001570925.1. Classification (GTDB taxonomy): domain Bacteria; phylum Actinomycetota; class Actinomycetes; order Actinomycetales; family Microbacteriaceae; genus Gulosibacter; species Gulosibacter bifidus. The sequence continues at coordinate 4,016 of NZ_BCSP01000023.1, read as the reverse complement.
TGACGTGGCACCGCCCTCCAAATCTGCACCATTTGCCCCGGATTTCCTGATGCTCTACGGAGCTGTTGAGCTCCAGTCCGGTGCCGGGCCTGATACCGCTCAGGATGTTGGAGCACATCGGGCGGCATCGTCATGTCATCCGTGGTGCCCAGTTGATCGAGTCGTACTGTCGTGAACTCTTCCAGATCTGGCCCGGGCGCGGTGTGCTGTATTCGGTAGCTTGCGTCGAACGCGTGCATGGTGATCCTCTCGTCACCATGAGTTCGAACAGCACTTGGGAATCCGGCGTTCAAATGCCGGGATGTCCTGCCAGCCAGAGCAAGCTACGGAATGATCCGCATTTCCATCAGGCTCATACCGTCATGCGAATGGACAGTTCACTCGCACAACGCTTCATAAATACCCTTCGAGCCGCTAATCGAGCCTCCGGAACAATCGACCAACGAATTGGCGACTTGCGTCGCTTTGAATCGACGACCGGCGTATGTCCAGAGAGAGCTACCGCCGAAGACCTACTCAACTACCTGGCTGGTGGCATCAACGCAGGATGGAAACCCGAATACGCCAAACGGATCCGATCAAGCATGCGCGTGTTCTACGAATGGCTGAACGCCGAAGGGATCCGAGGTGATAACCCAGCACTTCGGCTGCCAGCGGTACGAGTCCCGCGCGCTGTGCCAGTACTCCCAATCCCGACCGAGACCGCGATACATCACGCGTACGACACTGCAGAGACTGTGACGACACGGCTCATCCTGGCTCTCGCCGCAGTGCTCGGGCTTCGTCGAACGGAGATTGCAACTCTCAGACTCAGAGACAGATACGCCGAGACCCTCAAGATCACGGGCAAGGGTGCCGTATCACGACGGCTGAAGGTCGATCGATCAACACTCGAGCTCCTAGAGATGAGGGAAGCTGAAGTGCGTTTCGGCGAGTTCTACTTTCCAGGCAGGTTCAGCGGCCACGTCCACCCATGCACCATTTACCGTTGGATCCGACATACAGGACACCATCCGCACGCGCTCAGACGGCGAGCCGGAACGAACGCTCACGCTAAGACACACGACCTTCCAGCTGTACAAGCCTTTCTCGGGCATGCCAGCCTCGACACAACACAACACTACGTTCGATCAGAGCCGACAGGGCTAGAGCGAATTGCCGATGTAAACGCCCTGGATCACGAGACGACTTTCCAAGACGAAGCGGGTGACCTCCTGACCGAGCTGCAACAGCTAAACCAACGTTTTGAACGCCTTGGATGGCGTCTCAGACTGGAGTCAAACTAGCTCCCGGAGCTTAGGGATGTCCCCCTCCCATAACGCGCTGTTACCCAGCATCAGAGAGACAACCAGCCAAATCAGCTGCCGCAGCAGTCTGCCTCCAGCTACCGCCATCGCAGTCTTTGCCACCCGTGTCTCCATCCGTTCGAGCAGTCATCAACAGTTCGAATCCGAACCGAAAAACGGAGGGACAGCTATTCATCCGAATGATCGGGCACAGTACCAGTGAAGTAACTAGACGCACTTAGCGAGACAGGAAATTACGATGCTTCAGCCACAGATCAAAACCTCGAAGAATTGGAAAACTCCACTCAACTTCGCCTTAACTTGGGTAATACTTGGCGCTCTCGCGGGCGGAGTTTACATCGCAACGAGTACCCAAAGGATGCAAGGAATCGGCATCATGCTAGTCCTCATGGCCTGCGTAACTCTCATGACAAGCTTTTACCCGAGGCGAAAACTTCAAAGACTCATTGAGCAAGGGGCCATCGAAGAATACGACGCAGTGAGAGCTGTGCGTCCGGTCGCAGGGTACAACCTGGGGGTGCTAGCCCTGCTTGGTCTCGGATTTGCTTCAGGTTCGATCCCAGCTGTCCTTCATGCCACCGAACTTGCCAAGTCTCTGCTCTCCGAAACAATGATCCTGGGAGCTGCGGTCTTGCCCATCACCACGTTCTGGACGATCCGCTGCAACGTAATCGATTTACAACACGGGGTGATGCCTCCAAAGAATTAGGTGCATTAACGGTCACTACTGGTTTTGCACGCATTCTGGTTTTGCACCACCTTTTGCTCGGCTGAACTGCCGTTCTTCGGGCATAGACTTCTGGCCGTGAAACCGCGTGCAAAAACGACCGTTTCTGACCGATGGATAGTGTTGGTGGCACAGCGCGAGAGGGGAGCACATTGGCTCTTATCGGCTATGCCCGAGTTTCCACCCGCGAACAAGATCCCGCCGCTCAGGTAGCAGAGCTAAAAGCGGCGGGCTCTGTTCGCGTTTTTGTCGATGCCGGTGAGTCCGGCCGCCGCCATGATCGACCCGCTTGGCAAGCATGTCTCGACTACTTACGCGCTGGCGACACGCTGCTGGTGCGCCGATTGGATCGAATCGCGGGTAGTGAAGTCATGGCCATTGAGGTGCTAAGCAGTCTTGACCGACAAGGCATCAACATACGTAGCCTGACTGAGCCCGAGATTGACACGACCACCCCAATGGGAAGAGCTCTCTTTGGGATCGTTGCGGTCTTCGCGCAGCTTCGCGTCGACACTATTCGCGAAAACACGATGCGGGGTTTGGCTCATGCACGAGCTGAAGGCAGGATTGGTGGTCGACCAACAGTGCTCACACCCGAACGAAAACTTGCAGCAGAAGCAATGCGGGAGGAAGGGGCAAGCCTTACGGCAATCGCCAAAGCCATTGGTGTCAGTCGGAGCACTGTGTCTCGACACCTATCGTGAAACGCTCGCACCTGTGGGCAATGCACCTCCGTTGTTCTCAGATACAAGTTGAGCACGGGGACTTGTCTGGCCGAAGAGCGCATTGATGGTCGTTAGGAAGATCAAGAGCGCATTCGCTGCAATGTGTACGAACGCGATTGCAACTTGGCCACGAACTGAAACAGCTGTAGGAAGTTCAGCGAAACGAGCCCGCTCGTTCAGTACACAAGCTCCGAAATACAGCAGGGCCACTACGGCAGCACAGATGACAAATGACCAGTTCACCCCGCACACTGAAACGTGAAAAGCAGCGATCCAAAACGTGGCAGGCGCACGCCCACCAGGAACGACACCTGCCCCATGCTTCACAGCACAAGCAAACACAGCAGCAACCAATAACAGAGCGATCAGGGCCGAAGAATCTGCACGAGGGATCGACGCTAAGAATGCCTGGTAGTTGCTCACCCAGCCCCCTGCTTCCGCTGGCAGCAGGTCTTGCAATACGTCAAACCCTGAACGCGACGTCGCCATGCCTGCAACCATGAGTACGGCTAGTGCGCTACCAAGATGCTGCCAAATCAATTGCACTACCAGTGCAGCAGGGCCTCCCATTCCAAACGAACGCATGGCCGCAAACAAATCAGACATACCCACTCCTCACATATAACCTCTCGGGAATATGTCTACTCTGGCAAAGCAAGGTAGCCGTACGCCCCCCCCAATCTCGTTCAGCGCAACGTAACGTTCGCGACTAGTTGGGTCGCTCAGCCGCTAGGGCTGGCTGCCGCAGAATCGCTGCGCGATTCTTTGCCCTCGGATGGATCACATCAGGTGAGTTTGGAGTTGGTTGCCGCGTATATGGCTCTCCGACAGCCAGGAATGCTACGCCGAAAAGTGACCGGGCTCGCTGTGTTGACGCTGGGGCACTTGGCTCTCCGCGCCAACCTTGTCACTCGTCGTGCATCTAGCGGTGCCACCCGTGTCATGTCTCTGACACGTTTCTGTGCCAAGGCGGTGCCACTGCTTCGTTCGGGGCGACAGTCCCTATGTCATCGGCCGCTGTCATGACAAGGAAATCTCCAGACCCTGACACGCTCACATCTCAAGAAAACGAGTGGCCACGACCAGACTCGGAGGGAACCAAAGAGCCAACCCCAGCAGAAACCACAACACCCAAGAGCGACCAAGCAGCCAAGAAACTCAAGCTGAACGGTCATGCGAAAGCCAACGGCAAACGAAACGGTCAAATCCAAAAACGATGTGATGCACCGCAGGCATCGGCGCCTTAATCGAGCACGC
>NZ_BCSP01000022.1 GCF_001570925.1 [Zimmermannella] bifida NBRC 103089 | reverse complement strand
TCTGCCCAGGACGCCCCCATGCCGCGACTCATCAATCAGCCACAAAATCCGGCAAACGGCGGCCAAAAGCCCGAAATTGATGAGTCGCAGCACGCCCGACACCGCTACAGGCCGGTGAGACACCGACCAGCGACGACACGCTCACCCGCCCGCCACACGCTGTGCGTCAGCGGCATGCCCGGGCGATACGCCAAGTGGGTCGGGCTCGGCGCATCCAAGAGCTGCAGATCAGCACGGTGGCCAACTTCTACTGCGCCCAGTGCAGGCAGTCCGTCACGCGCCTCTTCACGTCGCAGCGCTCGCGCCCCACCCCATGTTGCGGCGCGCACCGCTTCGGGTACCGAAAGCCCCATCTGCAACACTGCCGTCGCAACGCAGTACTGCATCGACGTCGTATAGCTGGTACCCGGGTTGCAATTGGATGCAATCGCGACCGTTGCACCCGCATCCAAGAGTTCGCGTGCTGGCGCGAACTGCACGCGGGTAGAGAGGTCGCATGCGGGTAGCACCGTAGCCACGGTGTCGGAGTTCGCGAGCGCATCGATATCAGCATCGCTCATGAAGTTGCAGTGATCGACGCTCGCTGCCCCGTATTCAACTGCCAGCGCGACACCCTCCCCCGGCCCGATTTGGTTGCCATGCACGCGCAGCCCGAGCCCCGCATCCCGACCGGCTTCGAGCACACGGCGGGTCTGCGCGGCGTTGAAGGCACCACGCTCACAGAACACATCCATCCATTGCACGTGCGGGCGAACGGCGGCGAGCATTTCGCCGACGACAAGATCGACATAGGCATCGGGGTTGTCGCGATAGGCCGGGCTGTCGGGCACGAGGTGCGCGCCGAGAAAGGTCACCGCTTCGAGGTTGCCCGCACGATAGAGCTCGGCTGCAAGCTCTGCCGAGCGCAATTCGCCATCGAGCGATAGCGCGTAGCCCGTCTTCGTCTCGAGCGCAGTGGTGCCACCGAGCCACGCATCCCGCAAACGGCCCCGGATATTTGTGCGAAGCCGCTCATCGCTGGCCGAGTTCGTGGCGTTAACCGTCACGTTGATACCGCCAGCCGCGTAGGCCTGCCCATCGAGTCGTGCCGCGAACTCGTCGGCACGGTCGCCGTCAAAGATCAGGTGGGTGTGCGAATCGACCCACCCCGGAATCGCCGCGCGCCCGCCCGCATCGACCACCGCATCCGCACTACCCGCTTCTGCAGCAGGCCCGACCCAGGCGAACCGGTCGCCTTCGATGATGATCGCCGCGTCGCGAATGGTGCGACCCGATCCGGGTTCGCTTCCCACGGTCCAGAGCTCTCGGATTCCGGTGATGCAGGTGCTTGCGGGCGACATGGTGGTTCCTCTCCGTTGAAGAACTCTCATGAGACCACGATTGGCGTGAGTTCGGCACCGCCGCGACAAGAATGCATCCGAGGTATCGGACAGCTTCGCGGCTGGCCGTATCGCAGCCCCAAAGGCGGCGCCTAGGCAAACAGCGCAGGATCCGCCCCAAGGCGCAGGCTCACCTGCCGTGCTCCTTGCTGCAGCGCCCGCACAATCGTCTGCAAATGTTCGGGCGACATGCGCGGCGCAAAGTAGGTCGTGTTCAGCGCACCGATTGCCACGCCCAGGTGGTCTTTAACCACGCACGCCACGGTCGCCCGGTCTTCGAGTACCGCGTTTTCTTCGAAACCGTAGCCGCGTTCGCGAGTCCGTTCGAGTTCAGCCCGCAATGCCTTTGGCGTCCGAATCGTGCCGTCTTCGGTGAGCTGCTCGAACTGGTCGGCGCTTGGGTACAGCGCGTCGACCTGCGACTGTGGCATGTGCGCGAGGATCGCGCGCCCACTAGCAGTGAGGTGCAGCGGGAGTCGAACGCCTTCTTGCGCCGCGGTGCTCGGTCGAAATCGCGCACGTTCCGAGGCGATGTAGAAGACTTCTCGTCCAGATCGCAGCGCGAACGCGCAGTTCTCTTTGAGCTCGTCCACTAACTGTTCCACCATCGGTCGCGCGATTCGTGCGAGTGGGTCTTGGCGCGTGTAGGCCAGCGAAAGCTGATACGCCTTCGGCCCGAGCCCGTACTTGCGCTCGTCTGGCAAGTGCAGCACATAGCCCTGCTCGGTCATCACTGCCAGCAATTGGTAGAGCGAAGAACGCGGGATCCCTAGCGCGGTCGCGACACCGCTGGCACTTACCGGCCCTTGCCGACTGCCGAGATAGTCGAGCACCTGCAAAACTTGCCGCGCAGCGGGCGCTCGATCTGCTTGCGAAACCACGCGCATCCTCCCCTTGACTCGTTGACGTCGTTGTCGTTATCGAAGCGGTGCAGCACCGTCGCACGTGCGACAGCCTGTCTCGAGTGTGGCATGTCTGTCCGACCGATCAGACAGAACCGTTCAGAATGGCTCGCGGTTTGTCCGCTACTGCGGTGTACTGCACGCATGACAATCTCAGATGCCCCGATTGCCCACAGCAGCTTCGACTGGCCTGGTCGAGAGGATGGTCCGGGCGATGCCCACCTGCGCTGGCACCACCAGGTTGCCGCAGGTGATGCCGAGTCAGCCCGCATCCATATTGTTGGTTTCGGTAGCGACGAGGGCGTTCGCCGGAATGGTGGCCGAGTGGGTGCCGCGGATGCACCGGATGCGATTCGTGCGGCGCTCGCGAATCTCGCGGTGCCTTTCCGCCAGGCAGCGGTTGATCACGGCACGATTTACGTCACCGGCACCGACCTCGAATCGGGTCAGGCGGCGCAGGCTGCAGCTGTTACTACTGCGCTCGGCGCAAGCCATGCGAACAACGGCGTTACCGTCGCCCTCGGTGGTGGGCACGAGACGTCGTGGCCAACGTATTTGGGCACTCGTGAGCAGCTTGCGCCATCCGAACGCACGGCGATCATCAATTTGGATGCGCATTTCGATTTGCGCGCCCAGGATGCACCTTCGTCGGGCACACCATTTTTGCAGATGGCCCGCGATTGCCAGTCGAGCGGACGATCATTCGACTACAGCGTGATTGGCATCAGCACGCCAAACAACACTCGTGCCCTATTTGACACGGCTGCAGCACTCGGCGTGAGTGTGCTTACCGACGAACAGTGCGATGCAGACCGGCTGGCGGCGTTCATCCAACCAATCTTGGAACGCGCTGACCACGTGCACCTCAGCATCGATCTCGACGTTCTGCCCGCCCACGAGGCTCCGGGGGTTTCCGCCCCAGCTGCCCTGGGCGTTTCGCTCGGCAGGCTGCTCCCGGTGGTGCGAACCATTGCGCAGTCCGGGTTGTTGCGGGTGGTTGATGTCGTTGAACTTAACCCGCGCCACGACCAAGACGCGCGCACCGCTCGCGCCGCTGCCCGCCTCATCCACGAAATCGTCTACGCACTGCCTGCCTAAGAACCGCGCACCCGACGCACGCCAATCGAGGCGGGCACCCGTACTAGTTGGGCGCCCGCCTCAATTTGTTGTTCTGGTTCGCAGCTAGGGCGTAGCTGCGTCCGTGCGTTCCGGTTCGGCGAGGATGCGAGCAATATCGCCCTCGTGTTCGCCAAGCTTTGGTGCGGGTACCGGCGGTACCGAGCCACGCATCCGAATTGGCGACGCAAACGTCTTGAACCCATCGGATTCAACCGCGACCGTGCCGCGCTCCTTCACATAGTCACTGGTGACCGCTTCTTCGGCGGTAAATACTTTGGACGTCGGTACACCGTGACTCCGCAGCAGCTCGACGGCTTCGTCAACCGTGTATTTGCTGAGCGCGCCGTTGAGTTCGGCTCGCATTTCTTCACGATGGTTATTGCGGGCTTCCTGGTTGGCAAACCTCGGATCTTCAAGCCAGTCCTCGCGGCCTAGCGCGGCGACCAACAGCGCAAAGAGCTTGTCGTTCGTGACTGCCACCACAACTGGACCATTCGACGCGTCATAGGTGCTGAACGGCACGCTGAGCCCGTGGTCGTTTCCGATGCGGGTCGGGTTTTCGCCGTACAGTGCGCGAATGCCGACAGATTCAAGTGATGCAATCAGGCTGTCAAGCATGCTGAGGTCAATGTGCTGGCCTCGACCCGACCGCTCGCGTTCGTGCAGCGCGCCGAGCGCCGCAATCGCCCCATAGAGCCCCGGAATGATGTCACCCATGCTTGAACCGATACGGGTTGGTTTACCTTCGGGCCATCCCGTGATTGCCATGAGGCCGCTCATGGCCTGCGCGACCACGTCGAACGCCGGAATCCCGCTCATGGAACCCTCTTGACCGAATCCGCTAATACTCACAACAACCAGTCGGGGGTTGATCTTGAGCAATTCGCTCGGGGCAAGGCCGAGTCGAGCCATTACGCCCGGACGGAAGTTTTCGACCAAGACATCACTGCGGCGAACGAGGTCGAGCAACGTTGCATGGTCGGTTTCGTCCTTGAAATTAAGGACGATGCCGCGCTTACCGCGATTGAGCATGCGGTAATAGCCCGACTCGCCATCAACAAACGGGCCAAAGTGGCGCGAGTCATCACCGTGCGGGCTTTCGACCTTGATCACCTCGGCACCGAGGTCGGCGAGGACCATCGCGGTCATCGGCCCGGCAAGCACGCGCGACAAATCAAGTACCCGGATGCCGTCCAATGCGCGAGCAGACGTCTGCTCGCCCGCTGCTGGGTTGGTGGTATTCATCAACATTGCAAGTCTCCTGTTACCGAACCGCGCGGTTCATAGGGCCCTTGTGATCAGCGAGCGTGTGGCCGGATTTTTCGGCCGCCAGCAACTGGTCTTCAGCGGGCAGGATGGTTTCGGTCGGGATTTCGCGCTTGTCGAGTGGCCGCAGCAGCCAGTAGACGATCGAAGTACCGATGAGGCCGACGATCCACGAAATGTCCGCGCCATCGAGCGCCGCAACAAGCGGACCCTCAAAGAATCCGGTGGCAACAAACGGCAATTGCATGAGCACACCAAGTCCGAAAGCGAGGAGTGCGGGAATGTTCCAAGCACCGTAGCGGCCCTTCGGGTCGCTCAGCGCCGGCACGTCGTACTTTTCCTTCGAGATCCAGTAGAAGTCGATGAGGTTGATTGCCGACCACGGCGTAAAGAACGTGAGCAGGAACAGCAAGAATGAGGAGAACGCACTCAAGAACTGACCACGGCCCCACAGTGCGACGAGCACAGCGATGACGCTCATCACGACGATGGCCGTAATGCGCGCGGCCTGCTTGATTTCTGCCTTGCCGGTAAATCCGCTGTAGGCAGTGACGACCGACATGAAACCGCCGTAGGTGTTGAGTACGTTCACCGCGAGCTTGCCAAACGCAATCACGATGTACACGATCGACGCGATCAGGCCGCCTCCGGCTAGTCCGACCACAGTGCTGACTTCATTGCCGTCAAACTGTTCACCGGCGTAGGCAGCTACGAGCACGCCAAACGTCATCGCAATTTGCGAGCTCAAGACGGTGCCCGCCAGCGTCCAGCCAAATACCTGCTTCTCAGACGAGTCCTTTGGCAGGTACCGCGAGTAATCGGCGACATACGGGCCGTACGCCATCTGCCACGACGCCGAAAGCGCAGCCGCCAGCAAGAACGACGGAATCGAGAACTCGTTGATGGCAAAGAGCGCACCAACATCGGCCACGATGAAGAACTGCACGATCAGGTACGTAAAGGTGATACTGCTGATCACCGTCGCCCAGCGACCGATCGCGTGAATGACGCGATAACCGATGATTGCCGCGATTGCGCTCATCGCGCCGAATGCAATGATGCCGATCTCGCTCGGCGCACCAAACAGGTGCGAAACGGCCTGGCCTGCGAGCAAGGTGCCGGATGCGGAGAACCCGAGGTACATGAGGATGATCAGGACCAGCGGAATTGCGGCGCCGTAGACGCCGAACTGTGCGCGCGACGAAATCATCTGTGGCAGACCGAGCCTGGGGCCCTGCGCCGAGTGCAGCGCCATAACCGTGCCGCCACCAAGTTGGCCCAAGAATAAGCCGACGATTGACCAGACCACGTCGCCGCCCAGCACATATGCAAGCGCTCCGGTCACCAGCGCCGTGATCTGCAGATTGGCACCGAACCAGAGCGTGAACTGACTGAATGGTTTCCCGTGGCGTTCTCGCGCGGGGATGTACCCGACCGAGCGTCGTTCCACTCGGAGGGTTGTGGTGTCGGTTGATATGTATTCCTCGTGAATGTTCGTCATGACATCTCCCTTGATGTGGTGGTGTGGGAGGCGTCCTCGTTGACGCCTCCCACGAATTCACGGGCACCGCGAGTGCGGTGCGGGGTTATACGAATGCGGAGAGCCCCGTGATGGACCGTCCGGCGATGAGTTGGTTGATTTCGTAGGTGCCCTCGTAGGTGTAGATCGCTTCGGCATCGCAGAACACCTTGCCGATCACCTGCGTGGTTTCGATGGCGTCGCCGCCAAGCACCCCGCGAGCGCGCGCAACTGAGTCACGCATGAGCTTGCTCGTCTGGGCCTTTGCCAACGCGGTGTGCTCGCCCTTCGCGAGTCCCGCATCCTGCAATTGCGAAATGCGCGCCATGATCGAAGTCGAGAGCGAGAGATTGCCCAGGATCGTCGCGACGTGCTCTTGGACAAGCTGGAACTCGCCAAGCTTCTTGCCGAACTGCTCGCGAGTCACCACGTGCTCGCGCACGAGGTCGAGCGCAGCACGCTGCAGTCCGACGGCTTGCCAGCCTGCCGTTGCGCGGGCATGCACGAACACCTTGTTAACGTCACGGAAGCTGTTTGCGAACTCAAGCTTGTGCGACACCGGTACCTTGACGTTGTCGAGGTACACGTTGGCGTTCTGCACCGCACGCAGCGCGATGCGTTTGTCCATGAGCTCGGCTCGGTAGCCCTCGGCGCTGGTGTCAACGAGGAATCCTTTCACCTGACCATCGGCGTCGTCACAGGCGAACACGAGCACGTAGTCCGAGAACGTTGCATTACCGATCCAGCGCTTGTGCCCGTTAAGCACATAGTGATCACCTTCGAGCTTCGCGACAGTCTCGAGGCCACCGGCCACGTCCGAACCCTTCTTGGGCTCGGTGATGGCAAACACGCCCGTCTTCTTGATGTCGTAGATCTCTGGCAGCCATTCCGCTTTTTGTTCATCGGATGCGAGCAGTTCAATCGCGCGAGTAAACAGGCTGTCCTGTCCGCTCATGAACGTGCCAACGGAAGCATCGTTGCGGTGAATCTCTGCCGTAATGAGCCCCGCCGCGAGATGTGAGAATCCGTGCCGTTCGACCGAACTCATGATGTCGAGTTCCGCGATCTGCGGCAGCAGCTGGTGCGGGAACGCCGAGCGGTTCCAGTGATCGACCGCGATCGGGTAGACCTCGGTGCGTCCCCACTCTCGTACTGCCTGCAGCTTGCTGCGTTCGGCGTCGGTAAGAAGGTCTTCGAATCCGAGAAAGTCGCCTTCTGGGTAGCGTTCAAACGTAACCACGATCTTGCTCCTTCTGTTCCGCTGCTTATTCCGAGCGTTCCGAAGCGGCGTGCTCTTGCATCGGGATGCGTACACCGCGCTCCTTCGCGACGTCCAGGGCTCGCTCGTACCCCGCATCCGCGTGACGAATCACGCCCATGCCCGGGTCGTTGGTGAGCAAACGCGTGAGCTTCTCACGAGCGAGCTCGGTGCCGTCAGCCAGGCCAACCTGGCCCGCGTGAATCGAGCGACCGATGCCAGTGCCGCCACCGTGGTGGATCGACACCCAGGTTGCGCCGGATGCGGTGGCTGTGAGGGCGTTGAGCAGCGGCCAGTCGGCGATTGCGTCCGAGCCATCCTTCATGGATTCGGTTTCGCGGTATGGCGAGGCGACCGATCCGGAGTCGAGGTGGTCACGGCCAAGCACGATTGGCCCCTTGAGCTTGCCCTCGGCAACGAGTTCGTTGAATCGGATCGCCGCGCGGTGGCGTTCGCCGTAGCCAAGCCAGCAGATGCGCGCGGGAAGACCCTCGAATTCGACGTATTCTTCGGCGGCATCGAGCCACTGGTGCAGGTGGGTGTTGTCGGGGAAGAGCTCCTTGAGCGCCTCGTCGGTGACACGGATGTCTTCTGGATCGCCCGAGAGTGCAACCCAGCGGAATGGGCCGAGACCTTCGCAAAAGAGCGGACGGATATAGGCCGGTACGAAGCCGGGGAATTCGAAGGCCCGGTCGTAGCCACCCTTGCGAGCTTCGTCGCGAATTGAGTTGCCATAGTCGAAGACTTCGGCGCCAGCATCTTGGAACTCAACCATGGCCTTGACGTGCGCAGCCATGGCCCGCTGCGAGAGCTTGGTGAAGTTCTCGGGGTCGCGCTTGGCTTCGTCGTGCCACTGCTCGATGGTGAACTCTGGCGGCAGGTATGAAAGTGGGTCGTGTGCCGAGGTCTGGTCGGTGACGATGTCTACGGCAACCTCGCCAGCCTGTTGACGGCGCAACATCTCGGGGAATACTTCGGCGGCGTTGCCGACAAGACCGACCGACAGCGCTTTGCCCTGTTCCTTGGCTTCGTTGACAAGCTCGATGGCTTCGTCGAGTGAGCGAACGACCTGGTCGAGGTAGCGCTTGCCCTGGCGGCGCAGCAGACGCTGCTCGTCAACGTCAACGATGAGGCAGACACCGCCGTTGAGCGTGACCGACAGCGGCTGAGCACCGCCCATGCCACCGCATCCACCCGTGAGCGTGAGGGTGCCGGCGAGTGATTCGGTTTCGGCGCGGCCCTCTTCAAAGCGACGCTTTGCGATGGCGTAGAAGCATTCGTAAGTTCCTTGCAGGATGCCCTGGGTCGCGATGTAGATCCACGAGCCGGCGGTCATCTGACCGTACATGATGAGGCCTTCGTCTTCGAGGCGGCGGAACTCTTCCCAGTTCGCCCAGTCACCCACAAGGTTCGAGTTGGCGATAAGTACGCGCGGAGCCCAGACGTTGGTGCGGAAGACGCCGACGGGCTTGCCCGACTGCACCAGCAGTGTTTCGTCGTCCTCGAGGGTCTTGAGGGTTTCGATGATGGCGTCGTACGCTTCCCAGCTGCGGGCGGCGCGTCCGGTACCGCCGTAGACGATGAGGTCTTCGGGGCGCTCGGCAACCTCGGGGTCGAGGTTGTTCATGAGCATGCGCAGCGGGGCTTCAGTCTGCCAGCTCTTGGCGCTGAGCTCGGAGCCGCGCGGTGCGTGGATGGGGCCGCGTGCTTCAGACGTTGCAGATGTAGTCATGGTGCCACTCCTCGTTGAGTTGACATTCGGCCTCGTTGCCAAATGCGTGACCTCAGTAGACCAGTTGCCCGCCGGCGGTGGAACGAGGTGTTCACCGATTGTGTCCGCAATCTCGGACATGCCGTGCGGAGTCGTCCGGGCGTTCAAGGA
>NZ_BCSP01000021.1 GCF_001570925.1 [Zimmermannella] bifida NBRC 103089 | reverse complement strand
ACCCCGTCCCGCACCCGCGTTTGTGGAATGGCTCATGGGTCTTCCATCGGGATGGGTAACTGATGCCCAGCATGGACTTACCGCAAATCATCAGCTCGCCGCACTTGGAAATGGCGTGTTGCCGAGGCAAGCGAGCGCTGCGATTACGGCGCTAATCGTGAGCTTGGTGCACGAAAGCACATAGTCGAAAACATCTGCGCCGTAGTTCAAAGTTCGGCAGTACCATGAGTAAATGTCCGTCTCAGCGCTTTCCGCCAGCACACAGAACTATCTGAAGGCCATATGGGGCCTCACGGAGTGGTCGTCCGCGCAGGTGACGCCGACGCTGATCGCGGAGCGGACGGGATTAAAGCTCTCCTCCGTCTCTGATGCCGTCCGCAAGCTCGCGTCGCAGGGGCTCGTAGACCACGCGCCTTACGGGGCGGTGGAGTTGACGGAGACCGGACGTTCGTATGCGTTGGTGATGGTCAGGCGGCATCGCCTCATCGAGGCGTTCCTTGTGAGTGTCCTGGGCTACTCCTGGGATCAAGTGCACGATGAGGCAGAGCACCTTGAGCATGCGGTGTCAGATTTCATGATCGACCGGATCGATGAGTTTCTGGAGTTCCCCACCCGCGACCCGCATGGCGACCCCATCCCGTCAGCAGACGGCACCGTACATATCCCAGATGCAACGCAACTGACTACGGTAGGAGCGGGGCACCGTGTTCTGGTCGAACGCATCTCGGACTCGGACCCCGCGCTCCTACAGTTCTTTCAGGAGCACGGATTTGTGGTCGGAGCGACACTCGATATCGGCGAAGGGGCGGCCTTTTCGGATTCGCTTGATGTGCGGGTGGCGGAGGCAGCGTCCTCAGTGGCGTTGGGACGTTCGGCTACGGATGCGCTCTACGTGTCCATCGCAGACGGTTGAGCCAGCAGTTGCTCCGCTTCTTCGGGGAGTGACCCGCGAAGCGCCCCTATTCCGGCCGGGAGTAGCGTTCCGTGCCATTGTGCCGTGCGGACGTCAGCGACGTGCGAACCCGTTGCACTTGCGCGGATCTGCATCCGAGTGCCCGGGCGGAGGTTCCGCTCGTCGAGGAAGGTCAGTATTTCCACAGGCGCGTCGGCGACTCGCGTGATCACGACCGGAGTCCGGTGCGAGTGAACCAGCTGTCCCAGCGGTGAGTCGGTGAGGGGTTCGATGTCGCCGCCTGGTGTAGGGATGGGTTGCCCGTAGGGGTCGTGGGTGGGCTCGTCGAGGGAGGCTTCGATCCGCTGGGGAAACCTAGGTGAACTGCTGCCTTCCAGTGCTTCTGCGTTTGTGGCGAGTTCGCTCCAAGGGAGGTTGAGGATGTCGTGAAGGAAGCAGCGAAGTATTCGATTGGCCCGCACGACCTGTATCGCTTCTAACCGCCCCTCCGGCGTAAGCGAAACACTCTTGTACCGTTCGTGTTCGATCAGGCCATCGCAGACGAGACGTTTGACCTGTTCGGAAACGCTTCCCGGAACATGTTGCAGTGCGCGGGCGAGGCCGGTGATCGTGACCGGCACATGATCGGATTCGGTCAGGGACCAGATCGCACGAAGATACCGCGCTCTGGTCCCTGACCGGTCGCTTTTGCCACGCATACGGGGCCCTCACTGAGCAGCGGCGAGCGCTCGGCGACGACGTGAGCTCAGGACTCGGGTTCCGATGAGGCCGTGCCGGGGGCTGAAGAGGTAGACCAGTGCGAACACGGCCCCCTGGGCGAGGACGACCATGCCTCCGGAGGCGGTGTCGAGGTAGTAGCTCAGGTAGAGGCCAATCACGGCGCAAGCGGCGGAGATGGCGGGGGCGATGATGAACATGCGTCCAAACCGGTCGGTGAGGAGGTAGGCGGTGGCTCCTGGGATGATGAGCATCGCGACGACGAGGACCACGCCGACGGCTTGCAAAGCAACGACCGCGGTCAGTGCGAGGAGGCCGAGGAGGGCGGCACCGAGGAGCTTCGGGTTGAGCCCGATGGCGTGGGCGTGTGTGGGGTCGAAGGCGTAGAGGGTGAAGTCGCGGCGTTTGCTGATGAGAATGATGAAGGTGATCGCACCGAGGATGATGATCTGGATGAGGTCCGACCAGGAAACGCCGAGCAGGTTACCGAAGATGATGTGATTCAGGTCGGTCTGCGACGGCGTGACGGAGATCAGCACGAGCCCGAGCGCGAAGAGGGTGGTGAACACGATCCCAATTGCGGCGTCCTCCTTCACTCTGCTGGTGTCTCTCACCGCTCCGATCAGGGCGACGGCGAGGAAGCCGAAGATCACGGCGCCGAGCGCAAAGGGCGCACCGGCGATGTAGGCCAGGACGACACCAGGGAGGACGGCGTGGGAGACAGCGTCACCCATGAGCGACCAACCGATCAGGACGAGCCAGCAGGAGAGCACCGCGCACACGATCGAGGCGATCAGGGTGGTGGCGAGGGCTCTGACCATGAAGTCGTAGCTGAGGGGTTCGAGGAAGAATTCGATCAGGTTCATCAGTTGTCGCCTCGGTTCATGACGTCCAGGCCGAAGGCCAGGGCAAGGTTGTCGGGCTGGAGCACCAGGCCGGGTTCGCCGTGCATGAGCACGCGCCGCATGAGTAGAATGGCCTCGTCGGCCAGGTCGGGTAATGCGTGGAGGTCGTGGGTTGAGACGAGGATCGTTGCTCCGTCGCCGGCGAGTTCGCGCAGCAGACGGGTGATGGTCGCTTCGGATCGCTTGTCGACGCCAGCGAATGGCTCGTCCAGCAGCAGGATCGTCGCGCCTTGCGCGATGCCGCGTGCCACGAAGGCGCGCTTCTTTTGGCCGCCTGAGAGTTGCCCGATCTGTCTATTTGCATATTCAGTGAGTTCCACCCGTTCCAACGCGTGATCAACGGCGTCATGGTCGGCTTTCCTCGCGTGGCGGGTGAAGCCCATGTGGCCGTAGCGTCCGGTCATGACGACGTCGCGCACCGTTACCGGGAAGGCCCAGTCCACGTCCTCACTCTGCGGCACGTAGCCCACGACGCCCGATTTGCGTGCTTTCGCGGGATTCTCACCCTCAACGCGCACAGTTCCGGAGTCGGGACGCAGGAGCCCCATGATGGTCTTGAACAGAGTGGATTTTCCAGATCCGTTCATCCCGATGAGTCCACATACGCGCCCGGCTTGGATGTCGAGGCTGGCGTGATCGAGGGCGAGGACCTCACCGTAGTGCACTGTGACGTCGTGCACTGAGATCGCTGCGGTCATGACTGCTGTCCGGTCAGGGCGTCGATGATGACGGTCGCGTCATGGCGAATGAGGTCGAGGTAGGTCGGCACCGGGCCGTCGGCTTCAGAGAGAGAGTCCACGTAGAGTGTGCCGCCGAAGACTGCATCGGTGGCCTCGACGACCTGCTGCATGGGTGCATCTGAAACGGTGGACTCGCAGAACACAGCGGGTACGTCGTTGGCGCGCACGAACTCGATCGCCGAAGTGATCTGCTGCGGCGTGGCCTGTTGCTCAGCGTTCACGGCCCAGATGTACTTCTCGGTCAGCCCGGCATCACGAGCGAGGTACGAGAACGCGCCCTCGCAGGTCACCAAAGCCCGCTGATTGGCAGGCAAAACTGATAGTTCCTCGACAAGTTCGTCTTGCACGCTCTGAAGCTCAGCCTTGTACGCCTCTCCGTTGGCCTCAAATGCGCTCGCGTTCTCTGGGTCGAGCTCGCTGAACGCCTCGAGCATGTTGTCGACGTAGATCTGCACGTTCACTGGGCTCATCCACGCGTGCGGGTTCGGCAACCCGGCATAGGCGTCCTCACTGATATCTATCGTCTCGACTCCTTCGCTGACGACGACGTGAGGCACGTCCAGTCCCTCAACGAACTGCCCGAACCATGCTTCGAGGTTCATCCCGTTGTCAAGAATGAGGTCGGCTTCGGAGGCCTTTCGAATGTCCCCGGCGTGGGCTCGTAACCGTGGATCTCCGCGCCAACCTTCGTGATCGACTCCACGCGCAAGTGGTCGCCGGCCACGTTCTCAGCAATGTCCGCGAGGACGGTGAAGGTGGTCAGTACCACCGGGCGTTCGTCGGCTGCGGCGTCGGTACCGCTGCCGGCACTGCTGCAGGCGGCGAGGCTGATCGTGAGTGCCGATGCTGCCAACAAAGCGAGCGAGCGTCGGATGGATCCTGGGGATCGGGGTGTGCTGCGTTCATGCTCTATAAGTCCTTCATGTCAGGGTGTTCAATGGTCGCGTCTGCGGTACTGCCCACATCATTGGGCAATATCCGACGCTGGGTCGGAGGCGAGTGGTTGGAGAGTTTCAGCGACACGATGATGTGCATCCCAGATGGCTTGTGGGAGGTCTCGCAGGTTCGAGAGGTGCCCATGTCGGTGCTGCATTTCCTCGGCCCAGCGCTTCGTGTCGATTCGCAGCAGCCGGTCAAGATCCTCTGCGGGAACATCGAGGCCGGTGAGGTCGAGTTCTTCCGCTGTGGGGAGGACGCCTACTGGCGTGGGCTGCCCGTGGGCGTCCCCTGCGCGGTAGCGGAAGAGCCAGTTCAGCGCGCGGAGGTTCTCGCGGTAGCCAGGCCAGAGGTAGTGGCCGTCTTCGGGGTCGCGCTGGAACCAGTTGACGTGCGCGAATACCGGCAGCTCCCGCGCCTGGCTGAGGAGGCTCAGCCAGTGCTTCGCGTAGCGGCCTTCTGAGTAGGAGAAGAAGGGTCGCATCGACATAGGGTCGTATCTGAGTTGCCCGTCGACGCCCTCCGCGGCGAAGGTCGCCTCCGCGCCCAGGGTGAGGCCGTCGTAGACGCCGACCGCGAGGTCGTCGATGGCGCGGATCAGGGGTTCGCGGTCGCGGGTGCGACCGCCGAAGATGATCGCATCGATCACAACACCTGCAGGGTCTGCGGCATCGGCGGCGAGGTTCGGGATGCGTTCGAGGGGAATCGTGAAACGGCTGTTCGGGTGCGCCCACGGAGCATCCTGCTGGTCAGATCTGCGGTCGGCGATAGGGGCTCCTGTCCAGTCGAGCCAGCCCTCCAGTTCCGCAGGAGGCTGGGGGGTGAGACCCTCCCACCACACGTCGCCAGTGAGACGGTTGTAGGCGGTATTGGTGAAGATCGTGCCGGAGCCCTCCGCGATCGCAGCCATCGCCGTCGGGTTCGTACGCTCGTTCGTGTCTTTCGCCACCCCGAACGCGCCGTTCTCGGGGTTGATCGCCCGCAAGCGGCCCTCGTCGTCGATCCACAACCAGGCAATATCGTCGCCGTAGAAGTCAACCCGGTACCGATCCCCGAGCGTGTCCGGCGGCAATGTCATCGCGAGGTTGGTCTTACCCGACGCGCTCGGAAACCCGCCGCAGACGTGAGAGGTGGCACCGGTTTCGAGGTCGCGGATGCCTAACAGGAGGAACTGTTCGGCGAGGAACTTGCCCGAGAGGTAGCCGTCGTAGGAGGCCTGGCGGAGGCCGTGAGCGATTTTCCCGAGAAGTGCGTTGCCGCCGTATGCGGAGCCGTAATGGAGGATCGTGCGCTCGTCGGCGATGGTCGCGAACAGGCGCGCATCCTCCGGGGTGCCGTGCATGAGCGTGTCGGGATCGCCGGTGACCTGCACGCCGCGGACGAAGAAGTTCGGGTCGGTGAGCCCGTCGAAGTGTTCGAGGCCGACGCGGGTCATGCGGATCATCTGCAGCACCACGGTGCGATCATCAGTCAGCTCCACCCCGGCCGCGTAGGCCGCGAGCGGGGTGCCGGGCGGCGCCATCAGATAGGGAACGACGTACATCGTCTTCCCACGAGAGGCCCCGCGCATCCGCTCGACAATGAGCGGCTTCACCTCGCTCACTGGCTGCCAGTTGTTGTAGCGGCCGCGATCGGCAGGATTCGAGGTTGCGACGACAGTGCGCTCTTCAGAGCGGGCGGTGTCCTCCGGGTTGGATCTGGCATAGTACCGGCCCACACCAGCGGGCAGCAGTTCACCTGCGGCGAGGGCTTCGCCGATGAGCCGCGCGTCATCGGCAGCCGAGACGAGCTCGATCCGCTCGGGATCGGTGACCTCGGCCCACTCCTCCACGAATGCACGGATGCTCTCATTGTCAATCTCGGCAGGTATCGGGATTCGGCTCTCATCAGCCATGTGACACTCCTTCTTCTCTCTTTTCGCGTCTGAGCGCGTCCGACGACCGTCCTGCCCACAGTCACAGATCATCTGCGCACTTCACTCTAATATTCGGCGTGCCGTAGTTTCAAATGTTGGCGTGTCGTAGATCGGGGAACTACAGTGATGTTATTACTAGATACGCCGCTCCAAACTCTGGTGAGGCACAACATGTAGTGGTTGCTGGCGGGGCGCGTCGCAACCGAAGAGCGAGGAGGATCACCATGCCAGCCCTATCCGAGTCCCGGCGCGAAGCGCCCTCTGTGCACGAACTTGCCGCCGCCCGGTCGCCTGATCTGGTGTTCTTTTCGAGTGTTTCGGAGAACACTCGTCGCTTCGTCGACCGGCTCGACCGGCCCGCGGTTCGTGTTCCGCTGCGGCCACGGGTGGAGGGGTTGATCCGGGTTACACGGCCGTTTGTGCTCGTTGTCCCCACGTACGGCGGAGGGGAACGAGCTGGGGCGGTACCGAAGCAGGTAATCCAGTTTCTGAACGACCCCGCTAACCGGGCACTCATACGTGGCGTCATCACAGCGGGGAACACGAACTTCGGCGAGCACTACTGCCTCGCCGGTCCCGTCATCTCCGCGAAATGCCAGGTCCCGGAGCTGTACCGCTTCGAGCTGCTCGGCACGCAGCGCGACATCGAACACGTGAAGAACGGCCTGACCCGCTTCTGGGAGCAGGCCTCCAAAAACCCGACATCCATTGAGAGGAAGACCGCATGACCATCACCTCCCCAGAAGCTCCGGCCCGCACCGGAATTGGCGCACGGAAGGACTACCACGCACTCAACGCGCAACTGAACCTGTTCGCCCCGGACGGGTCGATCCAGTTCCACAAGGACCGGGAAGCTGCCGAGGCGTACCTGCTCCAGCACGTCATCCCGAACATGAGAACCTTCCCGAGCGTGGCCGAACGCCTGGAGTGGCTGGTCACGAACGACTACTACGAGCAGGCGTTCCTCGACGCCTACACCCCGGAGTTCCTCACGGACCTGCATGAGCGCGCCCGCGGGGCGGGGCACCGTTTCCACACGTTCCTCGGCGCGTTCAAGTTCTTCACGTCCTACGCCCTGAAAACGTTCGACGGAACCACCTACCTGGAAGGCTTCGAAGAGCGCGTCGTCGCCACCGCGCTCTTCCTCGGTCAGGGCGATGAAGCCCTCGCGACTCGGCTGGTGGACGAGATGCTCTCCGGCCGGTTCCAACCCGCGACCCCGACGTTCCTGAACGCGGGCAAAGCGCAGCGCGGGGAGCTCGTCTCCTGCTTCCTGCTCCGCCTTGAGGACAACCTCGAGTCCATCGGCAGGAGCGTCAACTCCGCCCTGCAGCTCTCCAAGCGCGGAGGCGGAGTCGCG
Source organism: [Zimmermannella] bifida NBRC 103089 (assembly GCF_001570925.1). GTDB lineage: Bacteria > Actinomycetota > Actinomycetes > Actinomycetales > Microbacteriaceae > Gulosibacter > Gulosibacter bifidus. The sequence goes on along the minus strand of NZ_BCSP01000021.1, from coordinate 3,637 downwards.
CTGCTGCTGACGAACCTGCGCGAGACAGGAGCGCCGATCAAGCAGATCGAGAACCAGGCCTCCGGCGTTGTCCCGGTGATGAAGATCCTCGAAGACAGCTTCAGCTACGCCAACCAGCTCGGCGCCCGGCAGGGCGCGGGAGCGGTGTATCTGCATGCGCACCACCCCGACATCCTGCGGTTCCTCGACACGAAGCGGGAGAACGCGGACGAGAAGATCCGCATCAAGACGCTCTCCCTCGGCGTTGTGATCCCCGACGTCACCTTCCAGCTCGCGAAGGAGAACCGGGAAATGCACCTGTTCAGCCCTTACGACGTTGAGCGCGAGTACGGGAAGCCGCTGTCGGATCTGTCCGTGAACGACCACTACGACGACCTGGTTTCGAACCCACGGGTGCGGAAAACCACGATCAGCGCCCGAGAGTTCTTCAAGACCCTCGCCGAGCTGCAGTTCGAATCCGGATACCCCTACGTGCTGTTCGAGGACACCGTCAACCGCGCGAACCCTCTGCAGGGATGGATCAACATGTCCAACCTCTGCAGTGAGATCCTCCAAGTGAACACCCCGTCCTGTTACGACGCCGCGATCGGGTACGAGCAGGTCGGCCGAGACATCTCCTGCAACCTCGGATCTCTCAACATCGCCCAGGCCTTCGCTTCACCAGACTTCGGCGCAACGGTCGAAACCGCAGTGCGGGCACTCACGAGCGTGTCCGACCAGACCAACATCGACGCGGTCCCATCGATCGCCGCCGGAAACGACGCATCGCACGCGATCGGGCTCGGGCAGATGAACCTCCACGGATTCCTCGCCTCGCAACGCATCCGCTACGGCAGTGAGGAAGGTATCGACTTCACCGACATCTACTTCCTCACTGTCACCTACCACGCCCTGCGTGCCTCGAACAGGCTCGCCATAGAACGAGGAACGACGTTCGCCGGATTCGAGACCTCCGCCTACGCCGATGGCTCGTACTTCGACAAGTACACCGAGCGTGACTGGCAGCCGGCCACCGACCGCGTTCGCGTCCTTTTCGCAAAGGCAGGTGTCGCGATCCCCACCCGTGGCGACTGGGCGCAGCTGCGGGAATCCGTGCGGCAGCACGGCATCTACAACGCGTACCTGCAGGCCATCCCGCCGACCGGATCGATCTCGTACGTAAACAATGCGACCGCGTCGATCCATCCGATCGCAGCGAAGATCGAGATCCGCAAAGAAGGCAAGCTCGGCCGCGTCTACTACCCGGCCCCGCACATGACCGACGACAACCTTGAGTTCTTCGAGGACGCGTACGAGATCGGCTACGAGAAGATCATCGACACCTACGCCGCCGCCACCCAGCATGTCGACCAAGGCCTGTCCCTGACACTGTTCTTCCGCGACACGGCGACCACGCGCGACATCAACAGAGCCCAGATCCATGCCTGGCGTGCCGGGATCAAGACCCTTTATTACATCCGCCTGCGCCAGCCCGCGCTCGAAGGCACCGAGATTGAAGGCTGCGTCTCTTGCGCGCTGTAACCCCAGAATCTGATCTTCCCGAAGGAGCACCCATGACCCTCACCGATATCACCCGCCCGATCACCGAGATCTCCGTCACCCCGCCCGGCTATCGGCACGACCCGGCAGCCCGCCTACGGCCCATCAACTGGAACCGCGTCGGCGACGACAAAGACCTCGAAGTTTGGAACCGCCTCACTGCGAACTTCTGGCTGCCGGAGAAGGTGCCGCTCTCCAACGATCTCGCCGCCTGGCAGAAACTCACCCAGGAGGAACGCACGCTGACCATGCGCGTGTTCACCGGGCTCACCATGCTTGACACCGTGCAGGCCACCGTTGGGGAGATCTGCCAGATCCAGGATGCCCGCACCGAACATGAGGAGGCCGTGTACACAAATATCGCGTTCATGCAGTCCGTGCACGCCCGCTCCTACTCGTCTGTGTTTTCCACGCTCACCTCGACCCCCGAAATCGACGACGCCTACCGGTGGGCCGTCGCGAACGACCTTCTTCAGGAGCGGTGTAAGAGGGTGCTCGCGCACTACTACGGGGATGATCCGCTCAAGCGGAAGGTCTCCTCGACGCTGCTGTCCTCGCTGCTGCTGTACGCGGGGTTCTACCTGCCGCTGCACTTCTCCGTGCACGCCACGCTCACTAACACCGCCGACATGATCCGGCTCATCCTCCGCGACAAGGCCGTGCACGGCTACTACTCCGGCTACAAATACCAGCGCGGCCTCGAAACCCACACCCTCGCCGAACAAGAGCACATGCGCGAGTTCACCTATGCGCTCCTCGAAGAGCTCTACGAACTCGAACTGGCCTACTCCGGTGAGCTCTACGAGCCGCTCGGACTCATGGACGACGTCGCCGTGTTCGTCCGCTACAACGCGAACAAAGCACTCATGAACCTCGGCTACCCTGCCCGCTTCACGCCAGAAGAGACCGAAGTCAACCCGGAGATCCTCGCGGCTCTCGCACCCGGCGCGGACGAGAACCATGACTTCTTCTCTGGTTCTGGGTCCAGCTACATCATCGGCAAAGCAGTAGATACCAGTGACGATGACTGGGACTTCTGAGCCTTTGCCCCGTCCCGACGAAGGGGCATGGCTCGAAACTATCGCCTTGTTTCAGGCTGTACGAGAAGGCAACCAGCCCGCTGCGCTGCGGTTACTCGGGACCAGTTCGAACCGAGATGCCGTTATCGGTGGGCTCCTTTCGATGCTTGGCATGTTTCTCCGCGCGGAGAGTCCACACAAGCTTGATCAGTTCATCGCCGCGTCGCACCGTGCCGGCCCACCGCCAGCGTTTGGGGCCCGACCTTTTCTCCCGCCCATCGAGCACTGATATCACTTCGAAGAAAGAGAACACCGCCAATGACAAAGAACATCAACGTAATCATCGGGAGCCTACGCCGGGGCTCTTACGCGCGCAAGATCGCCCACAACGCCATCGACTACTTCCCCGAAGGTTACAAAGCAAGCATCCTTGAGATCCGTGACCTCCCTCTGTACGACTTCGATTACGACGACCCCGAAGTTGCCGACGTGCGAGTCCCAGAGGAGTACACGGCATTTCGAGAGGCAATCAAGGCTTCCGATGGCATCCTGTTCGTCACGCCAGAGAACAATCGCACCATTCCCGCATGCCTCAAGAACGCCATCGACATCGGTTCCAAACCCAATGGAGATGTCGCATGGAAGAACCTACCAGCCGGCATCATTAGCCACTCGGTGGGCCGCATGGGCGGCTACAGCTCACAGAAGAACCTTCGCCTCGCCTTGTCATACTTCGACATGCCGACGCCGGGCCAACCAGAGGTGTTTCTCGCGCAATCACCCACCCTTTTCGATGAAGAGGATCGGCTCAATGAAGGCACTGCGCAGTTCCTCCAAGACTACGTAGATCGCTTCGTCGGCATCATCGACAGACAGCTCGAAGCAAGCGGCAACGGGTGATTATCGAATCCCGATGCAGGGCATCGATCATGGCTCGAATGGGGCCGTCCCTAAGCCGATGCCTTGGGCGCTGATGAATGCAAGCAGCCACAGGTTCCGCGGAATCGCGAGGGAATCCGCGGAACTTCACCCCCATCCTTGTCCGCACGCGTAGCGATCACACACCAATTCCGCCTGTT
>NZ_BCSP01000020.1 GCF_001570925.1 [Zimmermannella] bifida NBRC 103089 | reverse complement strand
CTGACGGCGACGGCCTCACCGACGGCGAGGAGGTCACCGGTTCGAAGACTGGCGGTGTCCGCACCGACCCAAACAAGGCTGACACCGATGGTGGTGGCGTCAACGATGGTGACGAGGCAACTGCTGGCACCGACCCGGTTGATGCCGGTGACGATGCCAAGGTTGCGGTTGACGAACAGGGTAAGCCTGTTCCAGCAAAGCCTGATGCGCTCGCAATCACCGGTGCTGACCAGGGCACCTTCATGGGAATCCTTGCCGCTGCGCTTGGCGCAGTTGGGCTTGGAGGTCTCATCGCCCGCCGTAACAAGGGTGAGACCGATAACGCCTAGTCCTTAACTAGCCGTTAGACAGAAGGCGGTGGCTTCACGCAATGTGAGGTCACCGCCTTCTAACGTTCAGCTCGAACGCGCCGGAGCCCGTCAACCACGTTGCTAGGGGCGTTCCCAGCTCGCTATTGGCCCCGGGCAGCGTTCGAATAGTGGATGCGGTGCAATCGTCGCCGCGGCAAACGGTTCAGCAAGCTCCGGCGCGCGGTCGCGCAGTTTCCGAAGCAGATGCATCCGCTCATATTCGAGCTGCCCCTCGGTCACCGGGATCTTCGCGACAACTTCGGCCGATTCCGGCAATGGGTCGATTTTTGTGGCGTCGAAGCGGTATCCACGAGCGGTCGCTTCGCGCTGCACGGCGTGCAGGTATTCGTGAATCGCAGCGGCAGGATCGGGGTGGTTACGGAACCGCTCAAGCTGCGGATGCGCACGGTACCCCTTCGTGCGCTCGTGCAACACCGCTTGCGCGAGCAGTGCCTCGCGCCAAAGCGCGACCAGCCCGATCCGGTCGAGGTGTTGTGGATGCAGACTCCAAAGGCGCATGGCAGGCTTTCGTTGCGTTCGGGGAAGGCGAATTGGTCAGGACAGCATACGGGGCGGCAGCCGCACCAACCCGAATGGCCTGGACCGGACCGTTTTCGCCCGCCAGCAGCTCGGCCGTGTCGTTGGGGAGCTGAGCGCAGGCTTCGTTGTGGCCGGTGCCGACATTGAATGAACCGGGAAGGATCGAAAACACCGGGTATTCACGCCCGGCATCGGTGCATGAAACTCGCACGACGCTCGACGTCATACTTCGTCGCCTGGGGTGTCGGCGGCTAGGTTTGACAGGTCTGAGGAGGGGAGCTGCCATGTCCGATTCACCCACCACGCAGATCGCGATGCACGCCGATGATCGCGACTTTCTCCGCGAAATCGCGGCCGGATGCCACAAACTTGGCGTGCCGGTCACCGTTGCCGATATTGACAAGCTGTGCGACAAGCACGGCATCGACGACCCCGATTTCGCCGCCGAACTGCTCGCCATCGGTAACGGCGAGCAGCCCTAGCGCCTACTTACGGCGATCGGCGAGCTGAGCGCGCATCACGAAATGCGGCGCTCCGGCACGCCCAATAAACGCATCGCCCTCGATCGCAAACCCGCGCTTGGAGTAGGCGCGCTGCCCGGCAACGTTGTCGTTGTGGACCGCGAGCACGACTGAATCGTGCTCGGGGAACCGTGCTGCCGCCGCATCCAGCACCAACTCAGTAGCTAAGCTGCCGAGCCCCGACCCCTGCCAGTCAATATCGATCACGAACCCGCGGAAAACCAGCGTGCCCATCGGCCACTCGTTGCCGGGCGCATCTTCAACGTGCAGCGTGCCGATGCCAACAACCTCATCGGCGCCATCGGTGGTGCGACGCACTGCGAAGGTGTCGCGCGACGGATTCTCGCGGGTGAGGTCGAGCTGGTGCTCGGCCGACTGCGCAAAGTCTCGCTGCGTCTCATTGAGACGCACACGCTTGAGCGCGGTTTCGGTGGATTCGCGCTGTTGCGCATCGAGGTCGCGCAAGAACTCGAGTCGCAGGGTTTCCGTAGCGGCCATGGGCGATCCAATCAGTCGGGTTATCGGTTGCTGCTTGCGCCCGGGCTGGGCAGAAGGATGCAGTAACCGCGTGGGAATCGTTCGAAAATCCTACGGACATCTGCCGACACAAACCCGTGGATTTGATGGGGCGCAGCCGTTAGTTCGCGCGGGGCACGGCGTCGTAAGTTACCCAGCTGGTGCGAGTGGCAAGCGTGTCGTACAGCGCCTGGGCCTGATGGTTGTCTTCAGCGGTGATCCAACGCACGAGCGACTTTCCTTCTGCTGCGGCCTTTGCCTGCAAGGCCTCGATGAGCGCGCGGCCGATGCCCTTGCCGCGCATCTCAGGGTCGGTGAACAGATCGTCGAGCCAGATACCAATCGTTCCGGCGCTGGGGCGCAGGAAATCGCGGTGGTTCGCGATCCCCACGATCTGGCCGCCCAGCTCTGCAACGAGCGAGCCGCAAGGTAACGCGGGGTCATGCATCCAGCCCCAAACGCGATCAACAACCGCATCCGATGGCTCGAGGCGATAAAACTCGCGGTAGGCGCGGAATAGCTCGCACCAGCGCGCCTCGTCATCCGGGCGAACCGGGCGAACGGTGATCTGGGTGTCGGTCATGGCAGCCTCCTGGCGTCATTGCCATTAGAAACGGGTGCTGCGAGTGTAGTTGCGCGTGTGTGCCGTGCGCAATCAGCTGCCGAATGGCAGCATCAGGCAGAACGGGTGCCCGCTCGGGTCGAGCATGACGCGCCAGGCATCGGGCTGTGGTTGCGGTTCGGCAAGGGATGCGCCGAGTTGCGTCGCGTGGGCCGTGGCGGCTTCGAGGTCGTCGACTTCGAGGTCGAGGTGGAGCTGTTGGCCGGGCTGTGGCCAGTGCGGTGGCTCGTAGCCGTCGACGGTGATAAAGCTCAGCACGTAGCCGTCGGCCTGCAAGCACACAGTGCGGCGGTCGTCGCTGGCGTACGCCTCGTCGAGTTCCAGGAACGCGCCGAAAAACGTACCGGTGGCATCGGCATCGGCGCAGTCGATGGTGATGGAGGCGAGGCGTGGAGGCATGGTGTGATCGTAGCCGCGCAGAATCTGCACAAGTGTCTCGGTTTGGGCATTTGGTGGGCAATACGTCCGCGAAACGCGCAAAACGAGTCATGTAGGCGGGTGCGGGCGGAATCTGCGACCCGGTCTCGGTGCGGGTGACATGGCCGGTGTCGTTTGACTCATCAATTCGGTGGGTTTGTGTGGGATCTGCGCGGATTTGGTCGGTTTTGATGAGTCATACGACGTTCGTTCCAAGGGAAAATAGGAAGGGGGCCAGCGCCGCAGCGCCAGCCCCTTCCTGTGTCGGCCCGTGATCGATTCGATTTGGCGGTGGTTATTCACCGGTCCAGACGGCGACTGCACCGGAGTGACCGGTAAGCACGGTGAAGACGATCGTCGCGACGGCAGCGAGAATGACGAGCACAACAAGAACCAAGTGGAACTTTGCGTATCGGCCGGCGACCGCACCGCGACCGGACGCAAGCGGAGACTGAACCGGCAGGATCCACCATGCCAAGAGCACAAGCCCGACTAGGCCAATGGTTGACACCGTCAGGAAGTTTGCCCATTGCTGGTGGATTTCGATGAGGCGTTCGCCTTCTTCGCCCGCAGCCGCGAGTTGTTCACCGGTCTGGCGGGTTACGAACAAGGTGACTGCGGCAATGATGCTCACGACAGTGGTTGGCCAACGCAATGCCCAGCGCCATGACGGCACCAGCACAAAACAAATCGCAGCGATTGCTGCAACGGGAATAGCAGTGACTGCCGCGTGGACGAGCAGTGGATGCAACGGGAGCGAAAGTGTTTCCATGAGTCTGAAACTAGACCCGTTTCAGCGCAGCCGCACCAAAGGAAAGGCTGGCCTTTCGAGGTAAACGTTCAGGCAATTTGAACTCAAGCAGCCCGGTATGGGTGGCGCGGAATCTGCTCAAGTGTCTCGTTTTGTGCGTTTGGTGGGCAATACGTCCGCGAAACGCGCAAAACGAGTCATGAAGGCGGATGCGGGCGGAATCTGCGACCCAGTCTCGGTGCGGGTGGCATGGCCGGTGTCGTTTGACTCATCAATTCGGTGGGTTTGGGCGGGATTTGCGTGGATTTGGTCGGTTTTGATGAGTCATACGACGTTCGTTCCAAGGGAAAACAAGAAGGAGCCAGCGCCGCAGCGCCAGCTCCTTCTCGTTACCGCGGGTATTGTCCTACTTCACCACGCGGAACATTTCCGACTTCGGGTCAACGGCACCGCGCACGTAGCCAACAGAGGTGGCGGCGGTGGCCTGCAGATACTCAACGATTTCTTCGGTAATCTGCTCACCCGGGGTCAGGTTCGGAACGCCCGGTGGGTACGCGGCCAGCGAGTCGCTCGAAACGCGACCAATCGCATCCTTCGCCGAGACGATCTCGCTCGGTGCGAAGAACGCTTCGCGCAGCGACATGATGCGCGGACCGGGCTCGAGGAGCTTGGCTTCAACGGCGCTGCCTGGGCTTTCGGGCAGGGCGTGCAGTGCGTCGATGAAACGGTCGACATCCATGTCGATGGCGGCACCGAGCACGAACACGATCGAGCCGTCGGTCGCGAGCTCGGGCACCACACGGTGCTCGTAGGCGAGCCGCTCGTACATCTCGAAACCACCGATGCCACCGCTGCGCGCGTCGATCGTGACCTTCATCGGGTCAACGGCAAACACGTCGTCGTACGACATCAGGCGGTCGTAGGTTTCGGTGAAGCGGCCGCGTTTGGCGATTTCTTCGCGCACACGCTTGGCCGATTCGATGCCGCGGTCAAATTCGCGGGATGCGCGGGTCGCGAGGAATCGGCGGGTCTCGTCGAGCGACGCCATCAGCAGCGCACTCGAGCTGGTCGAGGTAACCGTGCGCGAGACGCGGTCAATGGCCTGGCCAATTTCTTCGGCGAACGGGCCGTCGCCCAGCAGCAGCATCGCGGACTGCGTAAGCGATCCGGCGAGCTTGTGCGTGCTGGAAATGACGAGGTCGGCGCCGAGGCGAATCGCGTTGACCGGCAGCTCGTCGTGGAAACCGAAGTGCGAGCCCCACGACTCGTCGATGATCAGTGGCTTGCCGGCGGCGTGCACCACCTTGGCGATTTCTTCCACGTCGGCCACAGCACCCGAGTAGCTCGGGCTTACCAGGAACACGGCGTAGGCATCGGGCGACTCTTCGAGCGCCTGTCGCACCTGTGCAACCGAGATGCCCTGCGCGAGGTTCAAACGCGCATCCACCGACGGGGCGAGGAAGTGTGGCTCGATGTTCGCGAGCATCATGCCGTCGATAGTCGACGAGTGCGCACTGCGCTGCACGATGAGCTTCTTGCCGAGGGTACCGAGCGCCAGCAGCGAAATCTGGTTGGCCGACGACGCGCCGTTGGTCAGGAACCACGCCTGCTTGGCGCCCCACGCCTGAGCGGCGAGCTTCAGTGCGCGCTGCATCGTGTCGGGGGAGTTGCCCAGCGGCAAGTGCGGGTTGGTCAGGCTGAACTCCGTCATGATCATCGGGAAGTCCATCTCGAGCACGCGCTTGCCGAACAGGCGCTCGAGGTGCTTGCTCTGGGCGCCGTGGCCCGGAACAAACAGACGTTGGAGGTCAAGGTTTGCCAGCGCCTGTAGCTGCTCTGCGTACGGCGCTGCGAACTGGGTGTCGTACAGTTCGAAGTTTTCGAGGTCACTCATACGAGCGAGCTAACCGGCAACGGTACGGGTGCACAACCCCGCAACATCCATGACCCCTCCATATGCAGTATGGATGCGGCTAGCATGGTTCCATGCTCGATCTTCGGCAATTCGCGGTGCTCGACGCCATCGCCCGCACCGGTTCGCTTGCCGCGGCCGCGCGCGACCTGCACTACGGCCAACCGACCGTCAGCCACCACCTGCGCGCGCTCGAACGCCACCTCGACACCAAACTCGTCGAACGCTCCGCAAACGGCGCCGTGCTCACACACGCTGGCGACGTGTTCTTGGCGCACGCTCGCGCCGTGCAAGAACGGCTGCGCGTCGCCGAAGACGAGATCGCACAGATGCGTGACCACGGACAGCAATTGCTGCGCATCGGCACCTTCGAATCAGCCGGTGCGCGCCTGCTGCCGGAAGCGCTCGCGAAACTCGGCGCCGGCACTGCAATGCGCGTCGAGCTCGTCGAAGGCGAACCACTCGGGCTCATGCAACAGCTCCTCGACGGTGCCCTGCACTGCGCGCTGCTCTACGACTACGACGGCGACACCACCGTTGCCGGGCACAGCCTGCGCCAACAAACCCTCGAACTCGAGCCGTTCAAAGTGTTGCTCGCCGCCGACCATCCGCTGGCCGACGATCCGGAACTCGACCTCGCCGATCTCGCCGAAACCGGGTGGATCCGCTCGCGCAGCCCCCTCGAAGCGAGCGAACGCGCGCTGATGTCAGCAACCGGCGCCGCCGGCTACGAACCAAAGACGCTCCTCTATAGCGAGGACTACTCGCTCATTCACGCGTTCGTCTCCGCTGGCATTGGTGCTGCGCTCGTGGTGCCGTCGGTCGTTGACGGGCGACGTTCGGTGGTCGCGAAAACGACCGTGCAAGACCTCGGGATGCGCCGAGTGCGGTTCGTCTCGGCCGTTCGCGATGGCGCGCTGCGGCAGGTGGTCGACCGGCTCGAAGCCCTGCTCATGAAGGCAGCGGGAGTCTCGAGCGTCGCCGAGAGCGCGACGACACCCTGAGTGCGTACGCTTGCGGCGACACAGTAGCGAAGTACGGCACAGTAGCGAGTGCAGCACAGAAGCGAAGTACAGCAAAGGTAGATACGGATGCACGCAACAGCTCGCGGCGGACGGCGCTTGGGTGCCGTGGTGGCGGCGATTGTGGCGCTTCCGTTGGGATTGGGGGCGGGCGTAGCCGCCGCGTGGGGTGGTGCCGGTGAGCTCTTCGTCGCTGACGCAACCCCGACACCGACCGAAACGCCGATGCCGCCGCTGCCGAGTGCATCCATTGACCCAGCCCCGCCCCGCACCTGCAGCATCACCGGCACGGTGACCCAGCCAAACGCGCTCGACGCCCACGGGCTGGTCGAAAACGCCGAAACCGGCGAAGTGCTGTTCGACTACGGTGCCGAGCAACCCACGCCCACGGCATCGGTCATGAAGCTCGTCACCGCCACGACGGCGATGTACGAGCTCGGGCCCGACACCCGGTTTGAAACCAAGGTGTACCCAGGCGAGACCGAGGGCACCTATGTGCTGGTTGGTGGCGGTGATCCGACCCTTCGTGCCGGCGGCCCCAGCGTTTACGGCGACCGCGCACCGTCGCTCGACGACCTTGCCGGGCAACTGCGCGAGCGCGGCATCAGGGTGCAGCGCATCGGCTACGACGAATCCCTGTTCACCGGGGCACAGTGGCACCCGAGCTGGCACGAACACGACCGCGCCGATGGAGCCGTCGGCGACGTTTCGGCGCTCATGGTGGATGCGGGGCGGCAAGACCCCGCGGCCCACTATTCCCCGCGCACGCGCACCCCCGCCCAAGACGCCACGAACGCCTTTGCGCAGAAGCTCGGCGTTGCCAACGCCGGTGCGCAGACACCCAAAGCCGGCAGCGAACCGGTTGCCACGGTGCAATCGGTGACCGTGCGCGACCTCGTGCACGAACTGCTGCTGAACAGCGACAACATCATTGGTGAAGCCCTCGCGCGGCACGTTGCAATCTCGCGCGGCACGGGCAGTGACTTCGCCGCCATCAGCGAGGCGCAGGTGCAGGTATTGCGCGAACTCGAGGTGCCGACCGACGCGTTCAACGGCGCCGACGGATCGGGCATGTCGCTCGAAAACCGAGCAACCGCACTCACCATCATGGGCATCGTCGAGCTCATTCAACGCGACGAACACGGGCTGGGAGAGCTGCGCGAGTACCTGCCGCAAAACCAGATCTCCGGCACGCTCAAGGATCGCCTGCCCGGAATCCCCTCCGGCCAGGTGCAGGCAAAAACCGGCTGGACCGACGAAGTCTTCGGGCTGGCGGGATTCATGACCCTCGCCGACGGCACCCGCCTGCGGTTCGCCGTCTTCGTCGCGATTCCGCCCGCGAGCGGCCAGCGCACGACCCTCGACAATCGCGATGCGCTGGACGCGATCATCACCGACATCTACCAGTGCGGCACCGGGCTGCGCGGCAGCATCCGCACCGTTTCGGTTTAGCGACTACGCCACATCGCATCCGCGGCCGTTTCACAGCTGGTCGGTACTCAGACGGCCGGCACGCATGCAGCAGCATGAGGAATACCTGCAGAACTCGGCCATTGCGCGTATTGTGGCGAACATTGTGTTTTGCTAATGCGCCGCAGAAAGGAGTCGGTCGTGCACAACGAAGTGAACGCAGCGGTCATCACCGTCTCCGACCGCTCCGCACGCGGCGAACGTGCCGATGCCTCGGGCCCGGCCATGGTCGCAACCCTCGCGGCTCGCGGTATTCACGCGACAGGTCCGGTTGTTGTGCCGGATGCGGTGGATGCGATTCAAGCGGCGGTTCGGCAGGCGCTCGCGGCCGGTGCACAATTGGTGCTGCTTACCGGCGGTACCGGGATTGCACCACGCGACGTCACCGGAGCGGCACTTGCCCCGCTACTTGACGAACGCATCCCCGGAATTGAAGAAGCGCTGCGCGCTCGCGGACTCGCAACCGGTGCACCTGGCGCCATGCTGAGCCGACCCGTTGCCGGAATTATTCGGGATGCTCGCGCGTTGTGTATCGCAGGCCCCGGTTCCCGCGGTGGCGCTCGCGATACCGCCGAGATCGCGGCCGATATTGCCGCGCACGCACTGGCACAATTGCGCGGCGACGGCGAATCCGGCCACCAACCGCCTATTGCAACAACCCCCAACACCGACGCAAGGCCAAGCGCAACGCCGCACGACGCCACGACGACCACACCAAACTCAGGACACGAACTATGACCGTTGACATCGCCGCGATCAGCGAAACTGCGCTGGCACTCGACCCCCACCTGCGGGCAGTCGAACATGCAACTGCCGGGGCGATCGCAACGTTTGTCGGTACCGTGCGCGATCACGATCCGGATGCATCCGGCGAAGTAACCCTGCTCGAATACTCGTGCCACCCCGACGCCGAGCGAGTGCTCGCCAATATCGCGCACTCGCTTGACCGCGATGACGTGCGCATCGCGGTGAGCCACCGTATCGGCGCGCTGAACGTTGGCGACAGCGCCATCATTGCCTGCGTTTCGAGCGCCCACCGCGCCGAAGCCTTCGATATTTGCCGCGAACTCGTCGAGCGCATCAAGCACGAAGTGCCGATCTGGAAGCGCCAGCACGCTGCCGACGGCACCACGAACTGGCAGGGCATCAGCGCGGGACCTGTCGAACCTGCGGGAGCGACCGCGTGAACGCCGTCAACATCGGTATTCCGCGCATCCGTCGCGCCGAACCCGACCCGGCCACGGTGCCAACCGAAGGCCCGCTCGTCGACAGCTTTGGCCGCATCCACCGCGACCTGCGCATTTCGCTGACCGATCGCTGCTCGCTGCGCTGCACCTACTGCATGCCCGAAGAAGGCGTGCCGTGGCTGGCGAAAGAAACGCTGCTCACCACCCCCGAGATCGTGCGCATTGCGCGAATCGCCGCGTCGGTGGGCATCGTGGAAGCCCGCCTGACCGGTGGCGAACCGCTGCTGCGCCCCGACATCGTGGATGTGGTGCGTCAGCTCGCGCAGATCGAAACCGAAACCGGGCCGATGCGCATTTCGCTCACCACGAACGGGCTGGCGCTGCCAAAGATGATGGACGACCTGGTTGCCGCCGGCCTCGAACGCGTCAACGTGTCGATCGACACGCTGCGTCGCGATCGCTACCGCGACCTCACGCGCCGTGATCGCCTTGATGACGCCATTGCCGGTATCCGTGCCGCTCGCGATAGTGGCCTGCGCCCGCTCAAGTTGAATGCGGTGGCCATGCGCGGCGTGAACGACGACGAGATCTGCGACCTGGTCGCATTCGCGGTCGAGAACCAGGCAGAGATGCGGTTCATCGAACAGATGCCGTTGGATGCGGGCCACACGTGGAAGCGTGAAGAAATGGTTGTCGGTGAAGAGATTTTGGATGCGCTCCGCGAGCGTTTCCGTCTCGACCCCGTAGGTGGGCGTGGTGCGTCGCCGGCAGAGGAATTCACCATCGATGGTGGCCCGTACACGGTTGGTGTGATCGCTTCGGTAACCGCGCCGTTCTGCGGCGCCTGCGACCGCGTGCGATTGACCGCCGACGGTCAGATTCGCAATTGCCTGTTTGCTCGGGACGAGTCGGATGTGCGGCGCGTGCTGCGCGACGAAACGCTCACCGAAGCCGAACAGAATGCCGCGGTTGAACGCATCCTGCGCGTCTCGATTGCGGGGAAGCTTCCCGGTCACGGCATTGACGACCCGGGCTTCTTGCAACCGGACCGTCCGATGTCGGCCATCGGTGGCTAGCGTTTCGGGTGTGCTGACCGGGCGTCTGGCCCGCCAATATCGCGAAACATTCGTGAGTTTCCACAGAAAGTGGGATGATTGGCGATATGGCATTGGCACTTCTCGTCGTGGACGTACAAAGGGACTTCACCGAAGGTGGCGCCCTCGGGGTTGAAGGCGGGGCCCAGGTTGCGCAAGACATCACCGATTATTTGCGCGCACACCCAGGCCGGTACGATCTCGTGATCGCCTCGCGCGACTGGCACGACGGCAAGACCGACAATGGTGGTCACTTCAGCGACCAGCCGGACTTTGTTGATTCGTGGCCGGTGCACTGCGTTGCCAAGACCAACGGTGCCAAGTTTCACCCCGCGCTTGATCAGGACCTCTTCGACTACGAGGTCCGCAAGGGCTGGGGCAAGCCGGACTACTCGGCGTTCCAGGGTGAAACCGAAGACGGCATGTCGCTGTTGGATGTGCTGCGTACGCGCGAAATTGACGACATTGATGTCGTTGGAATTGCGACCGATCACTGCGTGAAGGCGAGCGCGCTGAGTGCGCTGAGCCTGGGGCTGCACACGCGCGTGATTCTGCCGCTCACCGCAGCGGTTTCACCGGATACGGTGCACGAGGCGCTGGCAGAGGTTGAGGACGCCGGTGGGGAGATCCTCACCGAGGTTCCCGGCGCCAACTAGCTGCGGTGATCTCGGCCCGGATGCACGGGTCACGTTCCGTGCCTCCGCCTGTGGGTAACGTTGCTTTGCGGATGCATCGCAATGGTACAGTTCGCTCAATTGGCCTAGCCGCAATGAGGGGGTATGGGAATGGCTGAGCTGTATATTCGCGAGGGCGACCTCGAGAAGACGAGTGAGCGGACGGCGCTCGTCGCCGCTGAAGTTGGGAATCGTCGGTTGAGTAGTATGCCCATCGCGGAAATCGAGGGCATGCCCGGAATGGCGGAGTCGGGGCTCGAGGAGTTGGCGCGGGACCTGCGTAAGTTCATGGATGACCTGGCAGCTCGCCTGGACGAGGCGAGTAACGATTGTCTGGCTGTGGCGGCAGAGTTCGCCAATGTGGATGAAGCGTTTGTGCGCGAGTTCGAAGTGACGATTGGAGATCGGCCGTGACCAGTTGGGCAGATTTGCGGAATTGGGCCCAGGGCCCGTTCACTCAGGCGTATGGCGAAGCCAAGCATCTGCAAGAGAAAGCCCAGCAGGCAGGCGACGACATTCGGTCGGCCCGCGTCGGGATCGAGAGTGTTGGTGAGGTTGCCGAGCGCCTTCGGCTGATCCTTGCCGGGTTTGAGGCAGATGCGGATGTGGCTGAATCGGCCCTGACGCTCGCAATGCGGGCGCTGAACGAGGCAGAGGAGTCGGTTGAGCAAATCTCCATGGAAGTGGCGGCGACCGATGGGCGCGCACAGTCCAATTATCTTGAGATTAGCGACTACGGACACGTACGGATCCAACCTTGGGTGGTCGAGTCGTGGGAAAGTATCCCGTCGGCTGACCGTCTGCCTGAGGTATATATGGACCATCCATACCAGATCGCGGAGGAATATCGTCACGAGCTCCAAGCGACGGTTGATCGGATAATGCAGTCAGCAATCGAGGCTCGAAACGCGTTGGCCGCTGGGGTAGCAGCCGCCCAGGTCGGATTGACTCGAGGTGAAACCATCGCCGAGGCGGTGGGTTCGAGTCGTGCCGACATCTCGAGAAGCGATGTTGAAGGTTGGGGCGAGATGACTCCTGCGCAAGTGCGGGCAAACTGGGACGCCTTGTCGAAAGATCAGCAGGATCAGATTCTTGCGCGGTATCCCGAATTGATTGGGAATCTTGCGGGAATCCCATTTGCGATTCGGAAGCTTGCGAATGACAAGAACATGCAAGCGTACATTGACAAGGTCAACCGCGAGCATCCCGATCTTGAAGGTGAGATTGAACGACTGAAAGAAGAGATGAATGCACCTGGCAGCGTTCAAGAAGAACGTGCTGGAATTACTATCACCACTGACGAAGAAGAGGCCAGACTGGCGGAGCTTGAATATCTACTCGCTTCTAGAAACGCGGCCGAGTCGTTGCTTGACGGTGGCGGCGCCATCAAATTCGACCCCGAGAACGACAGTGTCATAGCAATATCGGGTGAATTGATTGATAGTCCAGACAAAATAATTACGTATGTGCCCGGAACTGGTACTGATATGTCGAGTTTCTCAGGAAGCATCACAGACATGCCTGAAGATGTAATTGAGCGACTAGCTGATCAGGATCGTTCAGCCGTAGCTTTCACGGTCAAAGATGGACCTTGGTCCACATGGGGCGGGGAAGGTTCGAACAGTAGCCCTGAGGAAATGCGAGAGCGTGGCGAAAAAGTTGCAGACTTTCAAAGGCTCGTGCAAATCGAAGATTATGGAGGTGATCCGGAAACCGTGGCTATTGGTCATTCTGCTGGGATGACCAAAGTCTCGGCTGCGGAGATGGGTGGCATGGTCACGGATGAATCGATCTCCCTCGCTGGCTCCTATGTGTACGATGAATGGAGAGCTACGCCTGGCGCAGAATATACCCATATTCAGTATAAGAATGATGCGATCAATGCCGTCGACATCTTTGGCAAGAAAACTCCGCACAATCAAGATGTGTTCGAAAAAACCTATGTGCAGCCTGAGGTGAATAATAATGGTATTGATGGCCACTCCAAGATCGCCCAGGGTGACGGAACTAACTGGGAGGGTGTTGGTGCTATTTCGAGGGAAATCATTGACTAGCTATGCGGGGGTGTCTAATGTTGCAATCATATAGGAGGATGCTTAGAGTGTCGTTGGCTGGCGCTGTAGTCGGAGGTGCAACATTGTCAATGTTGTCGGGTTGTGCAGCGGCGCCTTCGAGCCCTGATGAAGATCCAATAGTCATGACTCCCGAAAGTGCGAAAGCCCGGTCAGTCGAGCTTCAACATGAAGTTCTGGAAGTCATGCCAAAAGAATATTTCACTGAGAACGACCTGCCCGGTATTGATTCGGGCACCACACATCGCTTGCTAAAGTGCGCGCCGATTTTAGATGAACAGTACGCAAAGAGTGATACGAAGTTGGTCCAATATCCAGGGATGTTTGCCGTTAATCTAAACGTGGGAGTCCCCTTGGAGAAGGCGGCTGAGGAGACCTACAGGGCGGCAGCCCGTGAGTTGGGGGCACCTGGAACCAACGTTGAGGCGGAAGCCAACGATTTCTACTATCCACCGATCAAGACGGAGGACGGTTATTCAATCATTATCTCGTTCACTGAGGTAGGTGATTCGCCGAAAGACAACATCGTGGTGGACGTCTGGAGCCCGTGTTTCATTCCCGAAGGTGGCACGCTGCCGCCCGGTAGGAAGATTTAGTGTGGCGGTTGTGGTTGTCTAGTTTCTGATGGCGTGTGCCCCCCTCAACGATGAGGAGGCAGCATGGTGGCGCTGCATTCGGTGCAGCTTGAGGGCGTTGTCGGCGTTGAAACGGCTGCGATTCGGCACAGTGCCGGGATGTCGAAGCATTCTGCTGCGGAGCCGTCCGGGATGGTGACTAATGAGGTTGTTTCGACCGGCGGGGCGTACGTAATCAATGACGGGTTTGACGGCCACGTCCGCATTGCTCAGGGCGCGCACCTGAATGAGCGCGGGGTTGAGGTCATCGGTGACGAAATTAAAGACTAGGAGCGGTCTGGTGAAGACACCGTGCGTCGCAATGAGAGAAATTGTTCATCACCGGACAGGGCGTGCACTTCGCGCATTGACTTTCTTGCCGGTCGCGCTGCTCAACGTGGTTGGGTGTGCTTCCCTGACTGAAACTGCTTCAGACAGTAGTGATGCAGTGCCAACGATTGCTCCTGCGGATGCTCGCGATCGCTCGATAGAGTTGCAGCGTGAAATCGTAGAAATGATTCCAGCGGTGGATCGTGAGGACAACTTCCTCCCCGGCGTTGACGCAAAACCAACCTTGCTATATTTCTGCAAGCCCATCCTCTCAGAAGACTATTACGAGTCGTCGGGTGAGGACGTCGAGGCGGTGCAGTATCCGGGGCTTGTCTATGTGGCTTTGGATCGCGGTGCATCT
>NZ_BCSP01000019.1 GCF_001570925.1 [Zimmermannella] bifida NBRC 103089 | reverse complement strand
AGGTGCATTGGCGCGCTTCGGGCGTGAATCTGAGCCCCGGGAAGTGGTTCAGGGTGTCACTACCGTGTGGGCGTCAAAAGGTACAGCCTGCCGTCAAAAAGTATCGGTCGTCGTCAAATTGTTTAGAGGCTCCGTCAAAAGGTATCGGATTGGCCGCCCAACGGACTGCGTGCTGGATGTGTGAGCGCGCACGTTGTCACCACCTCCGAGAGTGTAGCTTCAACCTTAGAGCGGTCCTAGGCCCTCGTTCTTGTTGTGTTATTGGGTTCCACGTCTTGTTTAATTTTCGCGGGATTCGAGGGGTGTTGAACGGACGTATCTGGTAGCGGGCGTGGGTTGAAGCGGTAGTACGCGCGGGTGGATCTGGTAGCACTGTACCGTGTGCGACGTAGTTGACTCACAGCAACCCCAACAATTGCTTCTTTCCGCTCGCGCGTGCCTAGGTGATCGATTCGAAGTCGATGGACGCGAACTGGTCGGAAACACCTATGCTTTTGTCCACGAGCAGCCCGTCGAAGTCTTCCCTCGTCAAGGCATGGACCTGGCCAATAGCGGTGAGATGCTCGCGCTCCAGTACCTATCAAGCGCGCGACCGTGCGGTGCAGGCACCCGGCCAGCGCTTGAATCAGACGGTACGAATGCTGCTGCGGAAACAACGACATGATTTACCGAGAATTCGACCTGACAGGATCGTGAAACGCTGCTACCAGGTACACCCGCGCACGCTACCGATTCGGCCCACACGCGCTACCAAAAGCATTCGCTATACAAGGGGTTCAGTGTTTCCGAGGCGTGGGAACGTGAGAGCAAAGGGCGGCTCTTGGAGACCGGATTCGGGAGTTCGTGTGACCGTGAGCTGTAAAAATGGGAGAGTCGTCAAAATGCATAGGCCACGCTCCAATGGTGTGGGCTCGCGTCAAACGGTTTAGGGTTGCCGTCAACAGGTAGTCGTGCGCGTGGTGCCTCACTGTCAAGTCCCCGCGAACTGGGTTGGTGCCTCAGATAGTTTTCCCCGCGAAATTTTGGGGTTAGCTGACGCGGCGGCGGATGCCTGTGAGGTTGGGGATGGCTGGGCGGGCTTCGTGTTCGAGGCGTTGGGTTTTGAGGCTGGCCAAGCGGGTGAGTTCGGTTTGGATGTCGGTGATTTGGTGGGCCATGGCTGCGGGTTTGAGGCTGGTTTTGTAGGCGGCCAGTTCGGCTTGTTTGGCAGGGTTCAATATGCCGGAGGCGAGCAGTCGTTGGTAGGGAGTGGCAGGGGTGTCATAGAGGCGTTTGCGGCGTCCGATTTGGTCGGTGGTCCAGCTGGTGGGTTTCTTGGTTGGGGTGAGGTAGTTCAGTCGGTCACACACCAGGGCCCACAGCTGGTTGAGTAGGTTGAGTTCGGTGGGGGTGTCGTAGCGGTGGTAGAAGCCGTAACTGCGCACGAGGTGGTTGTTCTTGGACTCGATGGTGGCTTGATCGTTCTTCTTGTAGGGCCGGGATCGGGTAAAGAAGATCTTGCGGTCCCCAGCTCAGCCGATCAGGTCGTGGTTGATGAACTCGCTGCCGTTGTCGCAATCGATTCCGGTGACCATGTAGGGGACCTGATCGATGAAGTGGTCGAACGCGCCCAGGACGTGGACCGCGGCGTTGTTGCGGATCGCGCGGGTGAAGACCCAGCCGGTGTGAAGGTCGGTGAAGTTCACGCTGCGGCAGAACTCGCCTTTGAGTGTGGGGCCGCAGTGGGCGACGGTGTCGACTTCGAAGAAGCCGGGTTCTGTTTCGACCTCGTCGCCGGCTTTGCGAATGGTGATCGAGTTGCGCAAGAGCGTTCCTGGGCGGGTGGTGGATTTGCCCCGGATTGGGTCTGTTGCTTTGGTCGGGGCGAGGTAGCGGTCGATCGTGGCTGCTGACATGGCCAGTAGTTCTGCACGAACCTCGGCGTTGTAACGGCCCTGGTCTTCGACTAATGATCCTTCGGCTTCCATGGCCTGCAGCCAGCTGGCCATTGAGGCGGCGAGGTACTTACCGCACAGCCCGCCGCTGGTGGCCCACACGCTTTGGAGTACTTTGCGAGCGTTGTAGGAATACTTACAGCCCTTGGTGCGGCGTCGGTCGATCACCGCAACGGTGGCGGTGGCACGGCCCTTGGGCTGGCGCATCCTGGCCCGTAACTGTTGGCGGGCGTGGTCCCGGTTCCAGCCAGTTACTGCGACTACCTGGTCCAAGATGATGCCCTTTTGTTTCTTCGATGCTGACTCGTAGGCAGCCGCGTACTTCTTGGTCACTTCAAAGCGTGCCTGCATGGAAAGCCCTTCATCACCCATATCCCTGATCGTTGCCGGCACCAGACACGTTTCACGGGGAAAAGTATGTGAGGCACAGGCCCTGTTACGCGGGGACTATGTATGAGTCTCGTCGGGGACTTGACCCCAGTCGGAAGTTAGGTTAGGCTTACCTAAATGAAAGGGGGGGGTGCTGTGACAGACCGATCCGGTACAGTTCGACGCTCAGCTCGCGGAGGATTAACCGACTCAATTCTAGGTACCCGAAATCTCATGATGGTGGCCTCCCTGTCGGTGGTCGGCCTCATCATCGTCATCCCACTGAGCTACATCGCGCCGGCGGGTGCGGCTTCGCAGAGCGCGGTCTGGCTCGGGGTGTCCCTTCTCGGACTTTGGGTCATTCCCTACCTCCTTCCTCTGGCCGTTGTGCGAAGGCCGGGCGCTTCGCTGCTGGCCGCGCTGATCATCGGAGTTGTGAGCGTATTTACTACTCCCACTGGGCCTGCCGCGATTGTCGGTAACGTCATTGGCGGGCTTCTGGTTGAGTTTCCCATGGCGTTGATGCTGTACCGGAAGTGGACGTGGTGGGCGTATCTGATCTCCGCCGCATTCTTCGGGGCATTTAACAGCCTGTTGTACCTCACGCTGCTCAAGCACGCGGTGGGAATCTCGGTATCGGGACTGATCGTGCTGGTGGGAGTCACATCGTCCGTCATTGGCAGTTTGGCCGTCGTCGGACTAACCCGTCTGCTCAACAATGCAGGCGTAGGCGTAGACCATCGTGAGTGAAACGCCGGCCTCCACTTTGAGCAGCGAGCAACGGTCTGTGAGCGAGTCCGCGCGGGCGCTCCTGGCGGTTGAGGATCTTTCCGTTCACTACTTGGGTCAGGACCGGTGGGTGCTGCAACGTCCAAGCCTGGTCCACCTGAGCGGTCAGGTAACGGCCGTCATTGGGCCCTCTGGATGCGGTAAAACTACCTTCGTCCGAGCCGTGTGCGGCCTTGTGCCCCACTGTCTGCCGTCCGAATACTCCGGCAGCGTTCAAATTGCCGGCGCCGAAATCGCCGACGCCACGGTCCAGTTGATCGCTACCAATGTCGCCTACGTGGGACAAAATCCGGATGCCGCAGTCATTACCCGTACGGTGTATGACGATGTCGCGTTTGCGCTGCAGAACCTCTGCCTGCCTGTTCCTGAGATTGATCGACGGGTACGCGAGGCATTGGCTGCGGTTGGTCTGGAGACCAAGCTGTGGGAGAGCCCATGGAGATTATCGGGCGGCCAACGCCAGCGCCTAGCGATCGCGGTAGCACTGGCTATGCAGCCCCGCTTACTAGTCCTCGATGAGCCAACATCGACTATTGACACGCAAGGCACGGACGAGTTTTACAGCGTCATCCAACAGCTGGTTAGCGATGGCGTGGGCATCGTGGTGATCGACCATGACCTCGACCCGGTCCTACCCCTGTGCGATCACGTCATAGCGCTCAACGCGCAGGGCGCGGTGATCGCGCAGGGAACTCCACATGAGGTTTTTCTCAGCCATACCGCGGAACTTGAGGCGTGCGGAGTGTGGCTGCCCCGTGCGTTACGCGACGAATCCCCGCACCACGCCTTGACCTGCGAGCAGGCGGGCATTCGAGTTCCCCGCATCACGGATATCTGTGGTGATTCGGTGCAATATCAGCGGCGCACCGAAGCAGGATGGGAAACCATCGATGCGATTGACACGCTCGACGGTGGAGGCAGCGCCACGGTAGAGTTGGCAGATTTCTGTGTTCCCGGACGTTCCCCAGCTATCTCTATGCGGCTACGGGGTGGCGAGTTTATCGCGCTTATAGGGCCGAATGGCGCAGGCAAAACATCCCTGCTCGCGGCGCTGGCGGGTCTCATACCATCAAAGGCACAACGCGCTACGGTCTGCGGAGAGGTTGTGCGGCGAGGGCGGCACCAGGTCGGCTACGTGTTTCAAAACCCGGAACATCAGATGGTTTGTTCCACCGTGGCTGGCGAAATCTCCACGGGGGATGTTTCCGCGTCTAAAGCCGAGGGTATTGTGGAGCAATTCCATCTCTCCCAGTATCGAGACCAACACCCGTTGACTCTCTCAGGCGGCCAGATTCGTAGACTATCGGTGGCTACGATGGTCGCCGAGAGCCGCGATGTGATTGTCCTTGACGAGCCCACGTACGGCCAGGACTGGGCGAATACCTGCGAACTCATGGCCTTCATCGACGAACTGCGCGCTGAGGGCAGAACCGTCATCATGGCCACCCACGACCTAGAACTTGCCCTATCACGCTGCAGCCACATCATCGCGCTACCTGCTGCCGTTAGCGAAACTCGTGAAAACGCCGCATCCGCAGCACCAGCGAACCCGCCTTCGCCGTCCGTGCCCCGTGGACTCTTCTCATCGTTCAATCCTGTGACGTTGCTATTGGCGCTAATCCCGGCGATGGTCATGGTGTTCGTAAGCAAGGACCCGGCCGTCAATGTTGGAGTGCTCATCGCAGCGAGCCTGGCCATGGTAGCCGCGAGAGCGAGTCGCGCTCGAACGGTCATGTCACTGCTAGCACCCTGGGTCATCGCAGCTGTGCTACTGCCGGTGTTCCGCTACAACTACACCATTGAAGAGGTCAGCCCACTCTACAATTACGGTGGCGAGCTTGCGGCAGCGAGCGGTATCGGGGCACTGTTGTCCCTCATGCTGCTTTCAGGCATCAGCACTCATCCGGAAGCGCTGCTTCGCACGTTGACGACGACGTTCAAGCTTCCCTATCGGGTCACTGCGGCGGGAACTGCGGCTGTCGCCTTCGTCACTCGTTTCCGGCAAGATTTCCAGCTGTTGCGCACAGCGCGGGCATTGCGTGGTATTGGGGCATCGTGGGGGCCGTTAGCGCCCGCAATTCGATGGGTGGGTTCCCTCGTGCCGCTGGCGATCCTCGCCGTCCAGCACGGCGAACGGGTTGCCCTGTCGATGGATTCACGTGGCTTTAGCGCCTATCCGCGGCGCACGGAACTCCAACACACACCGTGGCAGGTGCGAGATTGGTGCCTGGTGGGCCTCCTTTGGGCCGTTACTGCGTTGCTGTGGTGGTGGCGCCAATGAACGTTTCGAAAGACTCGACTCGACAGGAGCCCGATGTGAGTATTTCCGTCGCCGCACTAATCCGCCCGGCCAAGGGCGCGATGGTCCTTTCCGCAGTCCTCACAGCCTTAGGCGCTATCGTCACGCTGGTGCCGTTCGTCGCCTTACACAACATGGCCGCGATCTGGCTTGACGGGCAGGTGCGCACCGGCTGGACCGGAAAGCCGTGGGTTTGGGCCGTGATAGCGGTGCTTTCGCTGTTCGTGGGCCAATTGCTCTACCTGTTTGGATTGGGTGTCACCCACGAGGCAGAAGCCAAGCTCCGACATCGGTTGCGCGGCAATGTGGTCCAAGCGCTGGGCAGTTTGCCCTTGGGTAGGGTCTCGCAGGTGCCGCACGGGGCCATCCGCAAGATGGTGTGTGACGATACCGCAGCCATCCATACTCTCGTTGCGCATGTTCCCGGTGATGTCACCAACGCCGTGGTCTCGATGGTCGTAGGCCTCGGGTATCTCGTGTGGGTCGATTGGCGACTGGCGCTCGCGCTCTTTGGAACGTGGGCCGTAGCGATCATGATCATCGTCAGCACGACCATGCGCGGCTATAGCGATATCACCGAGCGATTCGGACATGCCCAGACCGCACTGGCCGCAGCCACCGTCGAAATGCTTGAGGGCATTAAGGAGATCAAGAATTTCCAGGCCACCGATGCGACCCGAACGCGCTTTAACGCCGCCCGCCAGCAATTTTCTGCCATCTCCTTCGACTGGGTTCGTCGCTCCGGCAGAGCGATTAGTCTGCTCGGTTCGCTACTGCGTCCAGCCACGGTCTTCGTCACGGTCGCGTTACTGGCGGCGCTATTCGTCGCGCAGGATTGGAGCACGCTGTCGGCGACGCTGCCATTCTTCCTGATCGCTCCCGGCATCCCGGAGGGGTTCACGGTGCTAGTCGGTCTGATGCAGCATATCTATGAGTCGCAGCTGGCGGCTCGCACCACGGCAGAGCTGCTTTCCGAGAAACCCATGCCCGAAGGCAGCCGCACCCAAGAAGAGGGCCCAAACCCCGGCCAAGTTGAGGTCTGTGAGGTTTCCTTCTCCTACGAGCCTGACGTGCCCGTTGTGCACGGTGTCTCCTTTACGGCTGAGCCCGGAACGGTCACGGCTCTGGTGGGCCCGTCGGGCGGAGGGAAGTCCACACTGGCCCGGCTGATTGCGCGCTTTTACGACGTCAATGATGGCGTGGTACGCATCAGCGGTGTGGATGTGCGCGAGGCGAGTTTTTCGTGGCTACTTTCCCGCGTCGCGATCGTCCTACAGGACGTAACGTTGTCGAACGATTCGGTCCATACCAATATCGCGCTGTCGAAACCGTCGGCAACGCGCGCCGAGGTCGAGGCAGCAGCCCGTGCGGCATGCATCCACGATCGCATTATGCGTCTGCCCGAGGGGTATGACACCGTGCTTGGCGAGGTTGGTGGCTTCCTCTCGGGCGGTGAGCGGCAACGCATCACCCTGGCGCGAGCATACTTGCAGGATGCGCCGATCTTGATTCTCGACGAGGCCACCGCGCAAGCAGACCCCCAGTCGGAGCGTGCGATCCACGAAGCGCTCAGCACCTTGGCATCCGGGCGCACGGTGATCATCATCGCGCATCGACTCGCCACCATCCGAGACGCCGACCAGATCCTCGTGATTGAGGACGGCCACATCACTCAGCGTGGTAGGCACGAGGACTTGGTCGACCAAGCGGGGACCTATAGCGAGATGTGGCGGGCCCAAGAACTCCATTACATGGCCTAAGGAGAGACACGCTCATGTGGAAGCTAATGATCAGGGTCGTCAACAGGGCCGAGTTGCGTACGTTGGTGGGCTGGTTCGCCTTCTCCGCTGTCCTACAAGGCATCACACTGGCGTTGATGATCCCATTCCTTCGGGCATTATTCTCCCGCTCTGAAACCCTTGGCACCTGGCTCGTCGTCGTTGCCATCCTCGGCGCGATCACGGTGACGGTCGACACCTTCGCGATGTACCGCTCCTATCGGATCAGCGTCTATGAAGTATGCGATACCTTAATTGATCGCGTAGCAGATCATGTCTTGCAGCTGCCGCTTGGGTGGTTTAATGCCAAACGCGAAGCGGACGTGGCTAATGCGACATCCAAGGAGATCAACACCCTGTCGCATCTGGCATCAATGGTGATCCCGAACCTGTGCAACGCCTTCATCGTGCCGTTGGTGATGCTCGTTGCCACCGCATTCATTGAGTGGCCGTTAGCTGTGGTCATGGCAGTGTCGATCTTGCCGTTTATTCTCACGTGGCGGAAAATGTCGGCGGCAACAACCAGAGCCAATGACATGGAAGACCGTACCTCGGCCGCCGCAGCCGGCCGGTTGATTGAGTTCGCCAGGCTACAACCGGTGCTTCGAGCCACGGGTGCCGCGACGTCGTGGGACCCCGTACAAGAGACTCTGCAAGCCGACTCTGAGGCGACGTTGGCCGGGCTTCGGATCAAGGGCCGACCTGCCCAAGGATTCAACCTCATCGCTAACGTGACTTTCGCGGTGGTGCTCGCCTTGGGGCTGTCGTTCGTGACCGGAGCGCGTCTGGACCCGATTGCGTATCTGGTGATCGCGGCGGTCAGTGCGCGCATGCTGCTGCCGCTCACAAAAGCCGCGCTCTACGCATCTGAGGTCGATAACGCCGCAGTGGCGTTGCGCCAGATGGGAATAATCCTTGATGCCGCGCCACTTGCCGAACCTGATTCCGAGCAGGCACGGGAACCGCGTGGGACGTCGATTGAATTCCGAGGAGTGTCGTTTTCCTACGAGTCAGGCCGGCCTGTCCTAGACGATGTCTCGCTCACCGCCCCGCAGGGAGCAGTCACCGCACTAGTGGGGCCGTCAGGGGCCGGGAAGTCGACGATCTTGCGTCTCACCGCAAGGTTTTGGGATGTCGACGCCGGTAGCGTGACCATCGGCGGGGTGGACGTGCGCGAGATTCCAACCACGCGGATCATGGAGCTGACCTCGATGGTGTTCCAGGACACCTACCTGTTTGACACCACGATCCGGGAGAATCTGCGGATTGCCCGTCCCAATGCGACGGACGCCGAGTTGGAAGAGGCAGCTCGCAAGGCGAGACTTGATCGGGTCATTGAGGCGCTGCCTCACGGTTGGGATACCGAAGTGGGGCCTGCCGGGCAGAGCCTGTCTGGAGGTGAGCGCCAACGAGTGGCAATCGCTCGGGCATTCATCAAGGATGCTCCGATACTGCTGCTCGACGAGATTACCTCGGCGCTGGACGGCGAGAATGAATCGGCGATTAGCGACGTCATCAGTCAACTATCTGAGGGCCGCACTGTGATCGTGGTAGCGCACAGACTATCCACCATAGATAGCGCCGATCAGGTGGTCTTCCTCGAACCCTTAGCGGACGGTGCTATCGTCGCCGAAACCGGCACGCCTAAGGAATTGTCTAGTCGGCCCGGACGGTTCCACGATTTCGTGGCTGCCGCCGATGCGTCGTCTCGTTGGCAGCTGAGACACACCTCAGATTAGCGGACGTGGTCCCGGTGCCAGGCGCCAAGCCCTAAACCCACAGCTCGAATCGGAGTACCTCGACACGTTTGGCACACGTGGTGCTGTCGCGAACATGGCGCTAGTGGGATCATGTGCGAACAGCATCTCGCTGATGAGCGAGGGCGCTACTAATCACCAAGGGAGTTGAGTCCCTCATAGTGGTGTAGCGGGGTGGTCGTGCTGGACAGCAGGGCGGTCACCGCGTGATCCTCGAGTTTCGTCCCCTACAACTCACTCGCGAAAGGCCACACGATGACCGCTACCCATATTGTCGACCCTGCCGGGCTGCTTGGCGAACTGCTTGCCGAGGCGTCACCTGTTGCAGACTGTGATCAACGAGTTGCTGTCTGCGGATGCTGATGCGGTTGCAGGTGCCGAGTACAGCCGCCCAGATCCTGACCGACGGGCCCAGCGCAACGGCTACCGCCACCGGCCTCTCGATACCCGTGTTGGGACCTTGGACATCGCGGTCCCGAAACTACGCCAGGGCACCTATTTCCCTGAGTGGCTGCTGGAGCGTCGCAAGCGCGCCGAGTCCGCATTGATCACTGTTGTTGCCGACTGCTATCTCGCTGGAGTCAGTACTCGCCGGATGGACAAGTTGGTCAAGACGTTGGGAATCGACCGGCTGTCGAAGTCCCAGGTCTCTCGCATGGCCGCCGAGTTGGACGAGCACGTCGCCGAGTTTCGACACCGCCCACTAGGCGATGCTGGGCCGTTCACGTTCGTGACCGCCGACGCGTTGACGATGAAAGTTCGCGAGGGAGGTCGTGTGGTCAACGCGGTCGTCATGCTCGCGACCGGGGTCAACGCCGACGGGCATCGCGAAGTCTTAGGGATGCGGGTCGCCACGAGCGAGACCGGCCCGGCCTGGAACGAGTTTTTCGCCGATCCGGTCGCCCGAGGACTGTCCGGGGTCCGGCTGGTCACCTCCGACGCCCACCAAGGCATCGTGGAAGCGATCGCGGCGAACCTGCCCGGTGCCGTCTGGCAGCGTTGCCGCACTCACTACGCCGCGAACCTGATGAGCATCACTCCCAAGAGCTTGTGGCCGGCGGTCAAGGCCATGCTCCACTCCGTCTATGACCAGCCTGACGCCGATGCTGTTCACGTCCAGTTCGACCGGCTACTGGACTACACCGCCGAGAAACTCCCCGACGTCGCAGACCACCTCGATGCCGCCCGCGCTGACATTCTCGCGTTCACCAGCTTCCCGACCGAGGTCTGGCAGCAGATCTGGTCGAACAACCCCACCGAACGGCTGGACCGCGAGATCCGGCGCCGCACCGATGCGGTTGGGATCTTCCCAAACCGGGAAGCGATTGTCCGGCTCGTCGGCGCCGTCCTGGCCGAGCAAACCGATGAATGGGCAGAAGGCCGCCGCTACCTCGGCCTGGAAGTCCTCGCCAAGAGCCGCCTCAACCTGATCACCACACCCACAACCACGACCGATGCCGACATGCCCGCACTCGCAGGCTAAAACCCCAAACGAGAGGAAAACACCGTTACACCACTACAAGGGACTTGACCCCCAACTTGCTAAAAGCTTTGTAGTTGACTAGGAGTGCAGATGGTCGTCGGCCCACCTGCAAGAACGAATAGCAAGCGGTATCGTCTACAGGTAGAGGTGCTACCCGCATCATTTGTCGAGACCCCGCGTCTATTCTTGCGCGCGAGATCCCGACTGGTTCACCCCCACTACGGACGCCAGCCGGGTAGTGACGTGCCAGATACTCAGCGGTACAGCAGGCTAATCTCCAAACGTCCGCGGCAGCCGGAAATCCCAGTTCATAGCCGGTATCGAAGCTGTTCGATGGCCCTGCTCCGCACTGGGGTCTTGTATCCATCGTGACCACTTGTGCGACCCGACTTCAGGTTCGGGTTCGCTGCTGCTCAACATTGGCCAAGCAGTTGCGCGGCACATGGGTGATCCAGATGCGATCAAGTACTACGCGCAGGAAATTAAAGACAACACCTTCAACCTCACACGCATGAACTTGGTCATGCGAGGAGTTAAGGCTGACAACATCGTCACGCGCAGAGGCGACAGTCTTGAGTATGACTGGCCAATGTTTGACGATTCTGACCCAGAGAACTCTTATGAACCGCTCTTCGTCGACGCTGTCGTCTCAAACCCGCCGTATTCACAGAAGTGGACAGCAGACGGCAAGGCACCTGATCCGCGTTTTGCCAAGTATGGACTCGCGCCGGAGACCAAGGCTGACTATGCCTTCTTGCTGCACGAACTCTTTCACATCAAACCCGACGGCATTCTGACCATTGTGTTGCCGCACGGCGTTCTCTTCCGAGGTGGCTCGGAAGAAACCATTCGTACCCGCCTCGTCGAAGCCAACAACATCGACACCATCATTGGGCTTCCCGGTTCGATTTTCTTTGGCACCGGTATCCTGACCATCATCATGGTGCTGAAAAAGCAGCGCTCCCACGATGACGTGCTGTTTATTGATGCGTCGCAAGACTTCCTTAAAGACGGCAAGAACAACGTGTTGCGTGCTCGCGACATCGAGCGCATCGTTGATACCGTTCTCGCTCGTCAAGACGTGGAAAACTATGCGCGCGTCGTGACTCGTGATGAGATTCGCGAGAACGACTACAACCTCAATATCCCTCGCTACGTCTCGGCATCACCCGCACCTGAGCCGGTGGACTTCTTCGCGACGGTCAACGGCGGCATCCCTATTAGTGAGATTGACGCTTTCTCTGAGTACTGGGACGTGCTGCCAGGTCTGCGAGAAGCGTTGTTTGAGGAAGATGCCAACGGCTATGCGGCCATCCGCACCGCCGACATTCGCGAGACTGTCCTTGTACATGATGCTGCTGAGGCACTTGAAGCTGCGATGAGCGCCGCTCTAGCTGGGTTTCCTGAGTCTTTGAAAACAGGCCTCATCGACAACGCAATGGGAGTCCAGGTCAACACCGCCGAGGACGCGATCAAGGCTGATCTGTTTGCGCGCCTTGCCCCGGTACCTTTGGCGAACGCATACCAGGGCTATCAGCTTCTGCATGAGCAATGGCTCGTTATTGCCAACGACCTGACGATCCTGCAGACCGAGGGTTGGGATGCAATGCGGGTCGTTGACCCAGTCATGGAGTGGAAGACCAAAAACAAAAAGAAGGCTTATATGCAAACTGGGCGGGAAGGGCGCGTCGCTCCTTTTGCGCTCGTTCGCGACCTCTATCTGCCTGAGTTGAGGGATCAGGCCGACGACTTGACTGACGAGCACGACACTGTCGAGGCCGAATTAGCTTCCCTTATCGAAGGTCTTAGTGAAGAAGACAAGACTGATCTTGTAGATGTGCTCAATGCCAAGGAGGACGGTTTCCTCAAGACCGACCTCAACAAAGCAGTCAAGGCATTGCCTAAGGGGCAGCAGTGGCCCGAAGGCAGCGTCGAAGCTATTCAGATCGAGGCGAAGCGACTGCTTGATCGTTTGACCAAGGTAAAGAAACAGCTCAAGGAAGCTACTGCAGAGTTGGAGACGAGAACTCACGAGACCATCGAGAGCCTCACCACGGAGCAAATCGAGGAAGTGCTCTCCACGAAGTGGATCGGAGCATTGATGGTCGAACTTAGGCTGCTGCCAACGCTTACACTGCGTGATCTCGCTAGTCGGGTACAGCGGCTTAACGATAGATACGCCACACCGTTAGCCCAGCTGGACGAGAAGATCGCTCTAACTGAACGCAAGCTGCTCAGCGCGCTGGACGGTTTGGTCGGATCCGATACAGACATGCAGGCTGTGGAAGCGTTGAAGCAGATGCTTGGAGGCAGCCAGCGTGACTAGGGACAACGGCACACCCGCGCTGCGATTAGCTGGATTCGACGGCGAGTGGGAAATGAAAGAGTTTGGCTCAGTCGTCACACGCTCTAATGCCGCATCGGCAGAACCTGCGCTTCCTCGTCTTGAATATGAAGACATCGTTTCTGGTTTAGGTGTTCTCAATAAGGATCTGAGCCGTAAGCAGAGTACCAAACCTGGTCCGCTTTTCGTCCCTGGTGATGTTCTCTACGGCAAGCTCCGTCCTTACCTCAAAACTGGTTTCTTCCTCAGTTTCAGGGGGATTGCTGTTGGTGACTTCTGGGTACTGCAGTCTTTGACCGCTGACCCCAAGTTTCTCTACCAACTTATTCAAACCCCGTTGTTCGCCGCTGTCGCCAGTATTTCTAGTGGTTCAAAAATGCCACGTGCGGATTGGAAGCTTGTGTCCCAAGCGTTGATGGCTTTTCCGCCCACGCTCGAAGAACAACGCACCATCGGTGAACTCTTTTCTGACCTCGACACACTCATCGAGCAGCGCCGTGCCAAGCATGCCAACTTGCAGCAGATCAAGACCGCGCTGCTGCAGCGCATGTTCCCGCGAGACGGTGCTGATGAACCGGAACTGCGGCTAGATGGATTCGATGGTGAGTGGAGTGTGGTCGAGATACATCACATTGCTGATGTAGTCGGCGGTGGGACTCCCAGCACGTCTGTAACTTCGTTTTGGGATGGTGACATTGATTGGTATTCCCCCAACGAAATTGGGGGAACAGCTATCGCTAAATCGAGCAACAAGCGAATCACTGCCGAAGGATTGGCAAATTCTTCAGCGAAGCTGTTACCAGCTAATCGAACCATCCTCTTTACGAGTAGAGCGAGTATCGGCCACGCGGCGATCCTTGATCATCCCGCCACGACTAATCAGGGCTTTCAGTCGCTCGTGCTCAAGGACGGTGTTGATACACAATTTGTCTACGCTCTGGTGCCGAAGATCACCGAGGTAGCAGAACAGCTTGCTACCGGATCAACGTTTCTCGAAGTATCGAACAAGACGGTTCGAGAAATTGAGGTCCATATTCCTGGGGCAGAAGAACAACGTGCCATCGGTGAGGTCTTTGCCAACCTCGATGCCCTTATCGCAGCCGAAGCCAGCTACATCACTCAACTCACTCAAGCGAAGACTGCGCTGTTGCAGCGAATGTTTGTCTAAGGAGAGCAGCCATGACTTCACCGCTTACTTACGCACAAGAGGCTCGTTTCGAGGATGATGTTGTTGCCATGCTGCGCCGCCACGGTTGGGATGAAGTGCTCGACCGGCCCACTGAGCGCCAGCTTATTGATAATTGGGCAACAATTCTCTACAACAACAACCGTGACCAGGACAGACTCGGTGATGTACCGCTGACATCCTCAGAGATGGACCAGATCATCGAGCAGATCACCGAACTTCGCACACCGCTGCGGCTCAACGAGTTCATCAACGGACGCAGCGTGGCGATTACCCGCGACGCACCTGACGCACACAATCTGGGCAAAGAAGTTTCGCTCAAGATCTACGACCGCCGTGAAATCGCGGGTGGCGAGTCGTACTACCAGATCGCGCGCCAGCCGAAATTTTCTACCGCTGCCCACAAGCTCCTACCAGAGCGCCGCGGGGATCTCATGCTGCTGATCAACGGCATGCCGGTCATCCACCTCGAACTCAAACGCTCCGGCGTACCCGTTTCGCAGTCCACGAACCAGATCATCAAGTACGCACACGAGGGTGTCTATACGGGGCTGTTCTCGCTAGTACAGATCTTCGTAGCGATGACGCCCACCGAATCGTTCTACTTCGCTAACCCTGGCCCCGAAGGTAAGTTCAACCCCGATTTCTTCTTCCACTGGGCAGATTCCAACAACGAGCCGATCAACGACTGGCCAACAGTTGTGACCTCGCTGTTGTCAATTCCCATGGCGCACCAGCTCATCGGCTTCTACACGGTCACTGACCGCGAAGCCGGTGTGCTCATGGCAATGCGCTCGTACCAGTACTTCGCAGCGCACCGCATTGCCGACCGGGTGGCGAGCCACGAATGGGGCACTGATAACAAAGGTGGTTACATTTGGCACACCACCGGCTCTGGCAAGACGATCACAAGTTTTAAGACCGCCCAGCTCATCGCTGACTCGAAAAATGCCGACAAAGTTGTGTTTTTGCTCGACCGCGTCGAGCTCGGCACACAGTCGCTAGCGAACTACCGCAGTTATGGGGGAGACGCCATCGATGTCGCCGACACTTCCAGCGCCGACGAGCTGCTGCAGCTGCTTTCTAATGACACGTCGGTGCTGATCGTTACCTCGTTACAAAAGTTCCACCACTTGCAAGCTGAGACACTGCGCGCAACTGACGTGCAGAAATTGCGTGAAAAACGCATCGTCTTCATCGTCGACGAGGCCCACCGCTCAACCTTCGGCGACATGCTGCTCAATATCAAAACCACGCTGCCGGATGCGCTGCTCTTTGGCTTCACGGGTACGCCCATTCACGACGAGAACCAGAAGTTGCACGCTACCACGGCTACCATCTTCGGCAACGAGCTGCACCGCTACTCAATTGCCGATGGCATCCGTGACGGCAATGTACTCGGCTTCGACCCTGAAATGGTCGAGACGTTTCGTGCGCAAGACGTGCGCAAGTCGGTCGCACTGCAACAAGCCAAAGCCATCGATGAACAGGAAGCTTATAGCGATCCGAAAAAGGAGGAGGTCTTCCTCAAGTTCATGGATAAGGCGCAGGTTCCGATGGCCGGTGTCCGCCATGAGGACGGCTCCTATGACAAGGGCATCGAGGACTACCTTCCGGTGTTGCAGTACGACCAGCAAGACCATCGCGAAGCTGTTGCTGCCGACATTTCCGAGCATTGGCGACATCTGAGCCGGACCAGCACGTTTCACGCGATCTTGGCCACGCACTCGATCCCAGAAGCAATCGAGTATTTCCGCATTTTTCGCGACACCTACCCGCAGTTGAACGTCACGGCACTGTTCGACCCGAACATTGACAACACCGGGGAACGACAGCTTGCCAAAGAAGACGGCCTTATTGAGGTACTCGAACACTACAACGCCAAATTCGACCAGTACTTTACGATGCCTAACCACGCCGCGTTTAAGCGGGACATCGCAGCCCGCCTGGCGCATAAGGCTCCGTACAACACCCCAGCCTTCACCCGCGACAAACAGATTGACCTGCTTATCGTCGTAGACCAGATGCTGACTGGCTTTGACTCGAAGTGGCTCAATACCCTGTATCTCGACAAGGTCATTGCCTACGAAAACATCATTCAGGCCTTCTCACGCACCAATCGTGTCTTTGGCCCGGAGAAGCCCTTCGGATCGATTCGCTACTACCGCAAGCCTCACACGATGCGGCGTAACATCGACGCCGCCGTCAAGCTCTACTCAGGTGACAAGCCGTTTGGCATGTTCGTTGAACATCTCGATGAGCATCTCCTGCAGCTCAACCAGTGCTTTACGGTCATCAAACGACTATTCGCGGGTATCGACGATTTCTCTCGTCTACCAGACGAGGAAGACGCCCGGCTTGAATTCGCCAAAGTCTTGCCGGAACTCTATGAGCACCTCCAAGCGGCCCAAATCCAAGGGTTTACTTGGGGGCAGGACACGTACGAGTTCGTTAGTTCCACCGTTACGGTAGAACTAACCGAGCCGGTGTTCATCGCGCTACTGTCACGTTACAAGGAGCTTGATCGGGTGGGTCCCGATCCAGAACCGGGATCTGTTGACAGCGCACCTCCGTATGACATCAACGTCCACATCACACATATCGACACGGCACGTATCGATGCGGACTACCTCAACGCGAAGTACGCGAAATACCTACGCGCCATCAAGGCCGGGGTGCCGCAGGCGGAACTCGATGAGCTGCTCTCTGACCTGCACACCGGTTTTGCACGGCTCAGCGCCGAAGACCAAGTGTTCGCGAATCGCTGGCTGCACGACATCCAATCTGGTGATGCCGTCCTTGCTCCAGGCAAGACCGTGCAGGACTACATCATTGACTACAAGCTCACGCAGCAAGCCCTTGAAATCGACCAGCTCGTGCAAGCGCTCGACGTCGATGCAGACCTTCTTCGAACGATCCTTGGGGCGCACGTCGACGAGGCGAACATTAACGAGTATGGCCGCTTCGATGATGTCGTCAACTCCGTTAACTTAGGTGCTGCTACTGCATATTTCCAACAACGGGCAGGTAAGAAGCTCCCACCCTTCAAAGTCCGCACGGCGATTGACAGACTGCTTCGCCAATACGTGTTGCACCACGACCTCCCCGCCGACCTTGAGGAAGGGGCGGCAGAAGGAGGAGAAGCGTAGATATGCGTAATCGGTTACGAACGCGCCTCGCCAGCCTGATGCCGGCAGTCTCACGTTTCGGCAAACAGGGAACCAGGGTGAGATCAAGGCACGCGTGGTCGAACGGCTCAAGGCATTCTTTGAACGCTTCTATGGACTCATCGCTGACAACGACTAGCCAGACAACGCCACCGCCACCTCAGCTCGCAGCGCACCCGTGTTAGGGTGGCCGGCACACGCCAGCCAAGCTCACCAACCACACCGACGTGGCCACGCAACCCACGGGCATCCCACAACTGAATATCGCCGAACGCAACTAACGCTGACCCCAGACAGACATGACCATCACAACGGAGTGACCATGCGAGTCGAACGCGCCGACCTCTACGTAACTGATCTCACACTCAATCGACCATTCGTCGTCTCGTATGAGACCTACACCACGATGCCGTCGATCTTCATCGAGCTGCACACCGACACCGGGCTCACCGGCTGGGGTGAAGCCGTACCCGACCAGCACGTCACCGGCGAAACCATCGGCACCGTGCACACCATCCTGCGCGACGAACTGCTCCCCGAAATCATCGGCCAAAACCCGCTCGAGATCGCGCGCATCCACCAAACGATGAACCGCAAAGTGTTCGCAAACGGCGCCGCCAAAGCTGCCATCGACATCGCCTGCCACGACCTGCTCGGCAAGGCGACCGGCCAGCCCATCTACCAACTGCTCGGCGGCAAACTCCACGACGTGCCGCCCATGGCGTACGTCATCAGCATCGTCCCGCCCGACCAAGCTGCGCGAGAAGCCAAACACGCCCTCGACGAAACCGGGTACGCCTACATCAAAATCAAGCTCGGCGGCCCAGACCTGCGCGAAGACATAGCCCGCGTCGCCGCCGTGCACCAGGCAGTCGGCCCAGATATTCGCATCTGCGTCGACGCCAACCAGGGCTGGGGCAACGTCACCACCGCTGCCCGAGCCATCCGCGCCCTCGAACCATACGAACCCGCCTGGGTCGAGCAACCCATCCCGGCCCGCCAAATCCACGGATTCAACGCCCTGCGAAACCTCACGCACCTGCCGCTCATGGCCGACGAATCGCTCACCGACAGCAACGACCTGGCGCAGTTCATCCACGACCAATCGGTCGAGCTCATCAACATCAAACTCATGAAAAGCGGCGGCATTCATCCCAGCCGCGAACTCGCCACACAGGCACAGCTCGGCGGAATACGCGCCCAAATCGGTTCGATGCTCGAATCGTCGGTCGCATCCGCCGCCGGATTCCACCTCGCCGTGGCACACCCCGCCATCGAATCCACCGAACTCTCGGGACCGCTGTGGTTCACCAACGACCCCGGCAACCTGACCTACAACCTCCCGCGGGCGGAGCTGACGGACCGCCCCGGGCTCGGCATCGACATCGACGAATCGGTGCTCCACTCCATAACGCAACAACACAATGAGGTGACTGCGCCATGACCACCGTTAACCAACCCCCAACAACGAAACCGCCCACCGACAGCGAACCCAAGAAGCGGTTCAACCTGCAGGTCCCGCACACCTACGCCGTCATCCTCGGCATCATGGTGCTCGTCGGTATCGCCACCTACTTCATCCCCTCGGGCGCGTTTGAACGCGTCGAAGAAGGCGGCCGCGAAGTCGTTGTTCCCGGCAGTTACGAAGTCACCGAAAAGACCTTCCTCAGCCCGTTCGACCTCGTGCTTGCCGTGCCACAGGGGCTCGCGGAGGCTGTCGAAATTGTCTTCTTCGTCTTCCTTGCCGGTGGTGCCTTTGCCGTCATCCGCGCAACCGGCGCCATCGACGGCGCAGTCGGCAAGCTCATCAAGGTCATGGGCAAATCCAACAAGCTCATCCTGCCTGCCCTCATGGCAGTGTTCTCGGTGCTCGGTTTCACCATGGGTATTGCCGAAGAAATGGTGATCTTCGTGCCGATCACCGTCGGTATCGCCACCGCACTTGGCTATGACGCCATGGTCGGTGCAGCCGTCGCGATCCTCGGTGCCGCGGCCGGATTCATCGGCGGTATCTTCAACCCGTTCACCGTCGGCGTCGCCCAAAGCATCGCCGAACTTGAGCTGTTCTCGGCTGCAGGGTTCCGCACCATCGTGTACTTCATCATCCTCGCCGCGGCCTGGTGGTGGGTGGCGCGATACGCCGGCATGGTCAAGGCCGACCCAACCAAGTCGGTGCTCTACGGCCACAAACTTGGCCCCACCAACCGAAACACCGACCTCGACACCGAAGCCAAATTCGGTGCCCGCGAAGCGACCGTGCTGCTCCTGCTCGTGGGCGGTCTCGCGCTCAACGTCTACGGTGTCTTCGCGTGGGAGTGGTTCCTCGGCGAAATGTCGGCGATGTTCCTGCTCATCGGTATCGTCAGCGGATTCATCGGTGGCCTCGGCCTCAACCGCACCTTCGATGAACTCGTGCAGGGTATGGCCGACGTCGCCTACGGTGCACTCATCGTTGGATTTGCCCGAGCGATCCTCGTCGTGCTCGAGAACGGCGAGATCCTCGACACTGTCGTGAACGGTATCGGCAGCGCCATCGGGGATGCGGGCACCGCGATCGCCGCCGGGCTCATGTTCATCTTCCAGTCGCTACTGAACTTCTTCATCCCGTCTGGCTCAGGACAAGCCGCCGCCACCATGCCGATCATGGTGCCGCTGGCCGACTCCATCGGCATGGAACGACAAACTGCCGTGCTCGCCTTCCAATACGGTGACGGCATCTCGAACTCGTTCTTCCCAACCTCCGGCCCGCTGCTGAGCTGCCTCGCCATCGTCGGCATCGCCTACGACCGCTGGGTCAAGTTCGTGTGGCCACTCATCCTCATCTGGTCCGCAATCGCGGTGGTTGCCGTTGTCGTGGCGGCACTCATCGGCGTGGCCTAGCCGGATGCGCGGGGTCGGGTTTCGCGCCCGGCCTCGCGACCGCGGGCACGCACCCCGCGAACCCGCATCCAAATTTCGTACCCTCAACAACAATGACCGCGGCATCGACGCCGCACCGACGCATGTTTGCCCGAAAGGAACCCCGTGGACACCGCCGCCCACAAACAGCAAATCGCCGACCGCATCCGCGAAATTGCCGCCGAGCTCATCGCATTCAGCCACTGGATTTCGGACCACCCCGAGATCGGATTGGAAGAACACGAGTCGTCGGTGAAAGTTGCCGAGACGGTTCGTGATCTCGCCAGAACTGCGTGCCAGGTGGGGTACGGTTCGCTGCCAACGGCCGTGCTCGCCGAAGTTGGCAGCGGAGAACTCGTGGTGGCGCTGTGCGCCGAATACGACGCACTTGCCGAAGTCGGCCACGCGTGCGGCCACAACATCATCGCGTCGACCTCGCTCGGCGCGTTCGTCGCACTCGTGCCGTTCGTCGACGAACTCGGCATCACGCTGCGCCTGATCGGCACTCCGGCCGAAGAGAACGAGGGTGGCAAGATCATGCTGCTGCGCGAGGGTGCATTTGACGGTGTGCACGCCGCCTTCATGCTGCACCCGGGGCCAGTCGACCTGTATTCGATGGTGCCGCTTGCGTGCACGAACGTTTGGGCGACGTTCACGGGTCGCGAATCACACGCATCCAATGCCCCCGAAAAGGGCGTGAACGCATTGGATGCGGCAACACTGACCCTGACCGCGATCGGGCTTGCGCGCCAGCAGATGAAGGCCGGCCAGCAAATCCACGGCGTCATCACCGAAGGTGGCGGTGCACCGAACGTCATTCCCGGCACCACGAAACTCTGCTGGAACGTTCGCGGCCTGACCATTGCCGACATGTGGGAAACCGCCGAAATCCTCAAGCGCTGCATCGAAGGTGCTGCCCACGCCACCGGTTGCACGGCCGAGATCATCATGGATGAAAAAGCCTATGCAGCGATTCGCCAGTACGAGCCGCTGCTCGACTTCTACGCCGCCAACGCCGAGGCGCTCGGTCGCACCGTGAGCCGCGACCTGCCCGTTGGTGGGTCAACCGACATGGGCAACGTCTCGCAGCTCATCCCATCCATTCACCCCAAGCTCGGCCTTGGCGACGACACGCTCAAGCTCCACACGCGCGAGTTTCAAGCGGCTGCGCGCGGCCCGGCAGGCGACGCCGCCGTGATCGACGGCGCAATCATCTTGGCGCAGACCATCGCGGATGCGGCCGGTACCGCGGCCGTGCGTGAACAGTTGATTGCCGAGGGCGCGTTCCAATCGGCGAACGACACCACAAACGGCGCCGTTCGATAGCTGCAAACGCACGCGAGTCGGGTCCGTTCGGCGCTAGGCTTATTCGCCGGTGTATCACCCTGGGCAGAACGGACCCCTCATGTATGACGACGCGCACTACGGCGATCTTTCGTATCTGCGACACCTCGCGGGCATCCAGCGAGACACCGCGATTGAAGCGCGCGTGCGCGGGGGAGAAGACCCCGCGATCGTCACCGAAGAGGTGCCCGAAGTTGACGAGATCGTCATCAACATGCTGCGTGACGATGCGCTCGACGATCAGGGGCTTGCCGCCGAGTACTCGCTTGCGCGACTGGCCGCATCCGGAACCCAGGCTGCATCGGCCGAGCTGCGCAGCGCCGC
This sequence comes from [Zimmermannella] bifida NBRC 103089, assembly GCF_001570925.1. GTDB lineage: Bacteria > Actinomycetota > Actinomycetes > Actinomycetales > Microbacteriaceae > Gulosibacter > Gulosibacter bifidus. The sequence continues at coordinate 3,325 of NZ_BCSP01000019.1, read as the reverse complement.
CGACGAGATCGACGCGCGCATCTACCGCGAGATCGCCCTCGATTATCCCGAGCTCACCAAGGTTGCCTGGCGACTTATTGGCGCGCTTCAGCACTGACCGGCATGCTGCACACTTTGCTACGTTAGCGTGCCGTTGCGCTGAAAAAACTTTCTGTAAAACTCCTACTGCAGAAGGGCACTCTGCAAACTGAAACGTATTAGTGTTGTTGTAGTGGCAACTTTCACAGGTTCAATTCGTAACCTTGCGGGTGGTGCCAACAAAGGTTAAATAAGGGTATTGCTATACGGCAATAAGTGTGAGAGGATGTAGGTATGGATGCACAGGAAGCTCGCGAACATACGGCGGCGCTTTTCCGTGCGCTGGGTTCGCCAAAGCGCCTAGAAATGCTTGAGCGGATTTCCACGGATCCTTGCTCCGTGAGTGAGCTTGCGAAATTCTGCGGAATTTCGCAGCCCCTGGCATCCCAGCACTTGCGTGCTCTCCGTGAGGTCGGCGCAGTTCGACCAGATCGTCAAGGACGCGCAGTGCTGTACCGGATCGTCGACGAACACGTTGCGCATATCCTCGGCGACGCAGTAGCCCATGCGCAGGAGGAGCACCACCATGACTGAGCAGAACACCGAACACAAGGTCGCTGAGCACACCGTCGAAGAGCACAAGCACGGCCAGGACTGTGGGCACGAAGCGGTTACACACGAGGACCACGTGGACTACAACCACGACGGCCACATGCACCACGAGCACGAAGGCCACTACGACGAGCACTAAGCCCGTCGCGCACTAACGCCATCCCGAACGGGGTGGCGTTGTTGCATTGATCAGCGCTGTACCGTGCGGATACGGGTGCTTCAGGATGCGGGCGCTTCAGGATGCGCGCGGTGCCGGATGCGCGCCCCCGCGTGTCGTCGTGGAGCGCCGCTTAACCTGCCGTTTCGTTCACCGTGGTGTCGACAGTGAGGTCAGGTTCGCGCGACCCGTCGCTTGCGTCGCGATCAACTGCATACGCCGATTTCTCACCGGAGGGTAAGAGTTTCAAGCCGATTACCGCGCCGATGATGCCGACCATGCATGCCGCTTTACCGAGTGAGAACGGCTCGGTGCCGGTAATCATTGCCCAGGTCACCGTCAGTGCCGCGCCCACTCCGGTCCAGACCGCGTAGGCCGTGCCAATCGGCAAGTGCTTTGCCGCCCAGCCCAAACCGAGCATGCTCGCGATCGAAGCGAAGACGTAGACCACGGTTGGCCAGAACTGCGTAAAGCCCTGCGAATATCCGAGCGCGGTTGCCCAGACGGCCTCGAACACGCTGCTAAGCAGCAAGACAATCCACGGCATTAGGCCACCACCTTCAAACCGATGGCCGAGCCGACGAGTACGACAATCAGGGCGACCCGAAGTATTGACGCGCGTTCTTCGCCGCTGACCATGGCCCAAATGACGGTGAGTGCAGCGCCGATCCCCACCCAGAAGGCGTAGGCGGTGCCGGTGGGAATGATGTTCATCGCAAACGCCAATAGGACGGTGCTTGCCAGGACTGCGATGACGAACGTAATGGTCGGCGCCTTGCGGCTGAACCCGCGCGACTTCGACAGCGCGACAGCCCAGACGCATTCGAGGCCACCGGATACGACCAGGGCGATCCAGGCGAGTGATGTTGCGGACATGGAGACTCCTCACTGAGTCAGTCTTGTCCGTTGCGGGTACTGCTCCCTCGTCCGCAAGCTCGAGTGGTGAGCTTCGTCGAAATCGTAGCAATCCGCATTGCTTGCCAACAACCGTGACCACCGCGAAAAATCTCCGAAACCGGGCGCACGCATCCGGCAGACCGAGACGTAGAATTCACTCAGATGCAAGCGAGTGCCTGGAGGCGGCATGTTGAGTTCGGTTTTTTCGTCGGCAACAGGGATGCGCGTGCGACGCGGCGGGACAGTGGCTGCCGGTCTGCTGGTTGCGAGCGTGGTGCTGGTTGGTTGTTCAGATAACGGCAACGAATTGAAGGATGCGCTGGATTCTGCGAAAACACAGCAGAGCGCAGCGGAGACTTCGGCCAGCGCGCAGCCAAGCGCGAGCAACGGGGCCGTGGCGCTGGACCCGCAGGTGCTTGAGGCTGAGCCGGCGATCATGACCATTGGCAAGGCGGATGCGCCAAACACGATTACCGTCTATTCCGATTATCTGTGCCCGCACTGCGCCGACTTTGCGACTTCGTTTGAAACGGAGTTGAAGACCAAGTATGTCGACACCGGCAAAGCCAAGATTCAATACCGCGATTTCATCGTGATTGATGAACAAGTCTCCACGGCGATCGCGGTGTATGCCCGTGCGGTTGCGCTGGAAACCGGTGATTATCAAAAGGTTCACCACGCCCTCATGGAGAAGCAATCCGAGATTGTGGCCGGCGGGAAGGTGAATGTCGAGCTATTGGTGCAAATCGGTGAAGAAGCCGGTGCAGATAATGCCCAGGAGCTGCTCGACGCCGCTGCCGAACAGTCAAATGGTAAGGGCGTAATGGACAGTCACTCGAAGGGGCGAAATGAGGGAGTGAGTGGTACGCCGTCGGTTGCCGTGAACGGCAAGCTGCTCGAACCAGAAGAAATCCAAAACATTGACAAATTCATTAAGTAAGTAGCGAGTGTAGGAATACTCAATCGTGAGTTGCAGATGATCTGCAACTCACGATTGAGTGGGACATTCTCGCAGAACAACAACTGCGGGGCCGAACCAATCGAATGGTTCGGCCCCGCATGTGTTTGGCCGGCGTGCAGCTTTCCGAATATGTCGGTTCGCGTGCTGGCCTCAGCGAATCTTGCTAGTTAGCTGCGTCGAATGCGTCGAGTACCTGCTGCGGGACGCGACCGCGGTCGGCAACCTCGTAGCCGTTTGCCGCAGCCCACTTGCGAACGACCGCGAGATCACGCTTAGGGCCAGCCTTCGGGAGCTTCGTGCGTGCGACGCGTCCACTAACGCGGCGGCCGGTCTTGACATATGAGCTCAGGAATTCGCGGAGGGCTTCGGCGTTGTCTGGGCCGAGGTCAATTTCGTAGTCGACACCATCAAGTCCGAACTTGACGGTTTCGCCGACACCGTCGGCAAGCTGAGTGCCATCGAGATCGTCGATGAGCTGGTAGACAACCTTACGTGCCATTTGGGGCTCCTTAATAGATGGGATTGCATACGTGGACAATTGACTGTCCATTAGCATCATCAAATAGTGTTCACCCATTTCTTAATGGATGCAAATCAAATTTGCATTTTGCGAGAACACTGTCAGGGTTCAAGTTCTCGTGGAGGGTGTTCCGTGTATTTGCGGGGATGCGGCTAGCTGT
>NZ_BCSP01000018.1 GCF_001570925.1 [Zimmermannella] bifida NBRC 103089 | reverse complement strand
GCGTCTTCCGATGGTGCCGGTTCCGAAGGAGCTGGAGCCGATGGCGCGTCTTCCGATGGTGCCGGTTCCGAAGGAGCTGGAGCCGAAGGCGCGTCCTCGGTCGGTGCCGAAGGCTGGTTCGGCGTTACCGGCTGCGGTGCGTCTGGCTGCGAAGCCTCCGGTGCTGGCGAGCCCACACCCGATGGGATCGGCACCTCTTCGAGGATGTCTGGACCGGTCGACTGGCCAGGGGTCATGGCGTCGCTGAAGCCGTCGCCGTCTTCGTCGGTGGTGTAGATGTCGGTGACACCGTTCGAGCCGTCGGCGTCCGTGTTGCCCACGGTGGTTTCGAAGTAGCCGTCACCGTCAGTGTCGACGAACGCGTGGTCGGCGTAGCCGTCGTTGTTGGTGTCAACGTAAACGGTGTCAACCTGGCCGTCATTGTTCAGGTCGGTAGCGAATGCATCGGTAACGCCGTCGCCGTCGAGGTCTGCGGTCTGTCCGTCGTAGTAGCTGTTCTTCTCGCTCATGGTCTGGTTCCTTTGCTGAGTAGTTCGTTGCCGTGCTGGTCAGATATTGGATGCAGCAGGGGACAAACAAGTTCCCGTTTGGTTAGAAGTTTCCGAAATCGGTGAGGTCGCCAAGGCCGTCGGCGTCGTCGATACCGTCGGCGTCGGCAAGGTCGTCGGCGCTGTCGGTGACTCCGAGCTCGGAGTCGATGCTGTCGAGTCGGTGGTCTTCGGCCGACATGAACTCGGTGTCGTCGTCCAACGCGGGGGCGTCAACCGTGTCAAACGGCTCGTCTGCGTCGAGCGTGTCAGGGGTCGTGCCAGCTGACTGGTCGGTGCCGTCAACGTCGGTCACCGGTTCGATGACCTGGTCGATGATTGCGAAGGGATCCGAGATTCCTTCGAAGTCACCCTCGGTGGATGCCAGGTTTGCATCCTGTGCCGGCGCGACGCCGTCTGTCTTGTCGTCGCCGTCGTAACCGGCCGCATCCTGATCGTCGTGGACGTCTCCGGCGAGTGCCGAGGCGGCATCGTCATCGATCACATCGGTGTTGATGCCGTCGTCGACGTGGCCGGTGTCGTCAAGCGTTTCGTCAAAGGATGCGTCGTCGCCCGATTCGTAGGTGTCGACAAGGTCATCTGCAGCACCTGCCGGTGCTTCGTATGCGCCGTCGAGCAGACCGTTCCAGAAGTCATCGTTCAACTCCGGCACATCACCGAGCAACGCTGGTTCGGAGTGCTCCGATTCAAATTCGTTCGCCATGAAGAGGCCTTTCATCTCGTGTGTGCGGACTGGTACTGGAAGTTAGATGCGCGGGGTGGGAGAAAAGTTCCCAACCCCGCGCAACTTTTTCTTGAAGTGGTGGTTTAGATGTCGACTTCGGTGTCAACGATGCTGTCACCGTCGGTGTCTGCGTAGGCTGCGTCGAGCATGCCGTCGGCGTCGGTGTCGACAACTGCGGTGTCGTAGATGCCGTCGCCGTCAGTGTCGACCGAAACGACCTCGGCGATGCCGTCGCCGTCGAAGTCCGAGCCGATGCCGTCAACGATGCCGTCACCATCCACGTCGACGTAGGTCGATTCGTTGATGCCGTCGCCGTCGAGGTCGAACTGGGCACCGGTCGACGGGGCAGCCATCGTTGGCTCGTTGAGGTCCTGGACCTCGTCGATGATGCCGTCACCGTCGGTGTCGTACTCGACCGTGTCGGCTACGCCGTCACCGTCAGCGTCGTAGACGAAGGTGTCGATGATGCCGTCGCCGTCAGTGTCAGCCTCGCCGTAGTCGAGCGTGCCGTCACGGTTGGTGTCGATTACGCGTGCATCGATCTGGCCGTCGCCGTCGATGTCTGCGGTGATCTCGTCAACGGTGCCGTCCGAGTTGTTGTCGTAGGCGGTGGTTTCTTCGATGCCGTCGCCGTCGGTGTCGTACGTGGTGACATCGATGATGCCGTCGCCGTTAACGTCGCTGTACGTGGCCGAGTCGTAGCCGGTTACGCCCTGGTCAAAACCGGTGCCTGGCTCTGCCGGCGTGGTCTCGGCCGGTGCTTCCGTGCCACGTGGGTCGGTTTCAACCGGAGCCGGCTCGCTGCCGTTGTCGTTGTAGTCGGTCATCTCGTCGGGTACACCGTCGTTGTTCGTGTCGGTGAAGCTGCCGTCGGTGTAGCCGTCGCCGTCGTTGTCGAAGGTTTCGGTCTCGGCGTAGCCGTCGCCGTCCATGTCGAACTCGTACTTTTCGGCGTCGCCGTCGGCGTCTGCGTCGATGGTCTGGCCGGTGTCGCTACGGTACGACTCCTCGTAGCCGTCGCCGTCAAGGTCAACGAAGCCGCTGTTGTCGTTTTCGGGAACTGGCTGGGCGTCTGGCGTGATGGTGTCCGGGGTAGGGGCGGCACCGTCAGTGGGCTTGATTCCGTTAGGGAAGAGGTTGCTCATGGTCTTGTCCTTTACCAGTGGGTGGTGTGTTGTGGTGTCAGAAGTTGGATGCCGAACGCTCTAGATAAGTTCCCGAGCCGCTCGAAAATTCTTGCTTAGGCGCCGAAGTCCACTTCGGTGTCGCCGATTCCGTCACCGTCAGTGTCTTCCATGAAGGTTTCCATGACGCCGTCGCCGTCCGTGTCCGAGCCAAAGACGTCGTAAACGCCGTCACCGTCGGTGTCGACTTCCATCTGCTCGGCCAGACCGTCCATGTCGTGGTCGATCAGTAGCGATTCCTCGATACCGTCACCATCCACATCCACCGGAGCGGCGTCGTTGATGCCGTCGCCGTCCGTGTCTACGGTGGCCATGCCCTCGGCGTAGGTTTCATCGTTGCTCACTGGGTCAGCGGAGCCGTCGAGGCCGTCGCGGGGGTCGATCGGACGACCGTTGTCTTCCATTGGCGTGACCGAACCGTCTTCTGGCAGTTCGGTGTTCGGTGCTACCTGGAATTCTGGAGCGGTGCCGTCAACGCTGTACTCGGTGTCGGCGTAGCTGTCGCCGTCGAGGTCCTCGCGCGCGAGGTCGAGGTTGCCGTCGCCGTCAGTGTCGTACATGGTGGTGTCGATGATGCCGTCACCATCGGTGTCTACGTCGGCGTAGTCGAACGAGCCGTCGCCGTCAGTGTCGATGAAGCGGGTGTCGATGAGGCCGTCGCCGTCGGTGTCGGCGTAGATGTTGTCGACCGGCTCACCTTCGACAGTGCTGTAGTGGAACTCGTCAGCAACACCGTCACCGTTGGTGTCGTAGCTGCCCTGGTACGCCAGGTCTTCGCTGGTAACGTCGCTGCGCGAGTCTTCGGCGGCCGAGAATTCTTCGTTTGCAGGTGCGTTGTTTTCGCTCATGATTTCCCCAATGTTCGGTGGTTGCAGTAACCGTGATTCGGATGAGACCTGCCGATGCTCGTGGGTGCGCCGGCTTGTCGAACTGGTCAGTAGGTGAGAGTCCTCACAAGCCATAAAAGTTCCCGGCGGATGAAAACAAATCATCCTGGCGACCGAGATTGAATTCGAATGCGCGAATACGTAACACAGTGGTTGTACGATCGCCGGAACGACAGCAATTCCAAGGAGGGCCCATGACCGCTCCGCGCACCGAAGCGGAACTGCTCGCACGAGCGAAGCAGGGCGACCAACTGGCGTTCAACGAACTGCTGACTCCCTACCGCAATCGCCTCTTTGCCGTCTGCATCCGCACCACCGGTAACCGCGCGGATGCGGAAGACGCGCTGCAAAACGCCCTCATTGCTATCTGGCAGAACCTGCCAAAGTTCCGTGGCGAAGCCTCGATCAGCACCTGGGCATTCCGTATTGCGACGAATGCGTCGCTCGCACTGTTGCGAAAGCGCCGCGAGATCACCGTTGACGACGAAGCCGAGTACGTGTTCGAAGAGTCAGACGGTACCGACTTCGCCGAAGACCATGCCGTTAAAGACCGTGTGCAGTCGGCGTTGAAGACCCTTTCAGAAGACTTCCGCGTTGCGCTGGTGCTGCGTGAGTTCGGTGACTACACCTACGAACAGATCGCCGAATACCAGCAGGTTCCGGTACAAACTGTGCGCTCGCGCCTCAACCGCGCGCGCAAGCAATTGAAGGCCGCGCTCGAAGCGCAAACCGCTGCCTAGCTAGACTTCAAGTGGTGTGGTCACCGCATCGTTGGTATTGCAACGGATGCGGTGACGGTTCGGTCGAGCTTGGGGGATGAACGTGACGGTGGCCGTGAACGAACAACGGTCGGAACCACCTGCGCTAACCGTGTGGACCGCCGTACGACGCCCGCGCATCCTGATTAAGGAACTGCTTGCCGGACTCGTCGTAGCTATTGCGCTTATTCCTGAGGCGATCGCGTTTTCGATCATCCTCGGCGTGGACCCGAAAGTCGGCCTGTTTTCGTCGTGCGTGATGGCCGTCACCATCGCGTTCGTGGGCGGCCGGCCCGCTATGATCACCGCCGCGACCGGTGCCATCGCGCTGGTGCTCGCACCACTGGTGCGCGAGCACGGGGTCGACTATCTGCTCGCTACGGTACTGCTGACCGGCATCCTGCAAATCTTGCTGGCGATATTCGGGGTGGCGAAACTCATGCGCTTTATTCCGCGCAGCGTCATGATCGGTTTCGTTAATGCGCTCGCGATTCTGATCTTCGTGGCGCAGTTGCCACACCTGATTAATGTGCCGGTCACGGTGTACGTGCTCGTTGCGATTGCGCTCATCATCTTGGTGCTGCTGCCGAAACTGACGCAGGTTATTCCGGCACCACTCGTCGCCATCGCCATCGTCACCGGCATTACCGTGATTTGGGCGATGGAAGTGCCAACCGTTGGCGGCCAAGGCGAACTGCCTCGCAGCCTGCCCGAACTCGTGATGCCGAATGTGCCACTCACGTGGGAAACGCTGCGCACGATCGCGCCGTTTGCCGCCACGGCCGCACTGGTCGGGCTCATGGAATCCCTAATGACCGCCAAACTGGTCGACGAGATCACCGACACTCCATCGAATAAGACCCGCGAATCGTGGGGTCAGGGCGTCGCAAACATTGCCTCGGGTATGTTCGGTGGCATGGGCGGCTGTGCCGTCATTGGGCAGACCATGATCAACGTCAAGGCATCGGGTGCACGAACCCGAATCTCGACCTTTGCCGCGGGTGTGCTGCTGCTCGTGCTCATCGTGGTGCTGGGCGACATCGTCGCCATTGTGCCGATGGCCGCACTCGTAGCGGTCATGGTGATGGTGACCATCGGTACCTTCGACTGGCACTCGGTCGCGCCGAAGACGCTGCGCCTGCTGCCGCCGAGCGAAACCGCCGTCATGGTCATTACCGTGATCGCGACGGTGGCAACCGGCAACCTGGCAATCGGCGTCATCACCGGTGTCCTTGCCGCGAGCATCATGTTTGTTCGGCGAGTTGCGCACCTGGTTGATGTGCAGCGCGAATGCCTCGAAGTCGACGGCCACGAGGTCGCTCGCTACACCGTGACGGGCCAGCTTCTCTTCGCGTCAAGCAACGATCTGACGACCATGTTCCGGTATACCGCCGACCCGGCCCAAGTCGAAATTGACCTTTCGCAATCGCACATTTGGGACGCATCCTCGGTCGCCGCAATCGACGCGATCGTCACCAAATACGAGCAGCGCGGCACCACGGTTACCGTCACCGGGGCCAATGCCTACAGCGAGATGATTCGCGAGCGGCTGTCGGGCAACCTCAACAGCTAGGCGAGGCCTCGCGCGTGCTGCGGGCTACTGTTCGAGCTGTTCACCAATCTCGAGCCACTGCTCTTCGAGCTCATCGATGCCATCGGCGATCGTCTGGCGTTCGGCACTGAGCTTGCTCAGCGCCTCAAAATCTTGCTGATCGGCGGCCGCGAGGTTCGCATCGGCGCTCGCGAGCGCATCCCGCAACTTGCCGAGCTTACGTTCGATCGCCTGTGCCTCTTTTTCGAGTGCGCGACGCGTGGCGCCATCAAGTTTTGGTGCGGATGCACTGCCCGCGGTTTCCGGGGACGCGCCAGCACCAGCGTTCGACGCCGCCGCGGTCGGGTGATTCAGGTTCGCGCCGCCGGAACCGCCAGTCTCGATCTGCTTGCGAATCGCGAGGTATTCATCCACGCCGCCCGGCAGGTGCCGGAACTCGCCGTTGAAAATGCCGTACTGCTGATCGGTGACGCGCTCGAGCAGGTAGCGGTCGTGCGACACCACCAGGAGCGTGCCCGGCCAGGTGTCGAGGAGGTCTTCCATGGCCGCGAGCATGTCGGTGTCGAGGTCGTTTGTCGGCTCGTCCATGATCAGCACATTCGGCTCGTCAAGCAGGATGAGTAGCAATTGCAGGCGGCGCTTTTGGCCACCGGAAAGATCCTTGACCGGAGTCTGCAGGGTCGCGGCCGCAAACCCGAGCTTCTCGAGCAGTTGCGACGGGGTCAGTTCTTTACCCGCCGCGGTCGTGTGGCGGGACTTGCGACTGACGACTTCGCGAACGCGGTCGTCGGCAACTTCATCAAGCTCGTGAAGCTGCTGCGAGAGCGTGGCGAACTTCACCGTCTTGCCCTGTTTGACGCGACCCGAAGTCGGCGCGATCTCGCCCGTAATAAGCCGGAGCAGCGTCGACTTACCCGCACCGTTTACCCCAAGAATGCCGGTGCGCTCGCCCGGGGCAATATGCCAGGTGACATCGCGCAAAATCTCGCGGTCATCGACTGCAAAGCCGGCATCAACGAGGTTCACGACCTCTTTACCCAGGCGCGAGGTGGCCATCTGGGTGAGGGCGACTGCATCACGCGGCGGCGGCTCATTCGCGATGAGCTCGTTTGCGGCATCGATGCGGAACTTGGGCTTTGACGTGCGGGCGGGCGCACCGCGGCGCAGCCAAGCCAGTTCTTTGCGCATAAGGTTTTGTCGTTTTTGTTCCGCTGCCGCCGCCATGCGATCGCGTTCGACTCGTTGCAGCACGTAGGCTGCGTATCCGCCCTCGAACGGTTCAATCATGCCGTCGTGGACTTCCCACGTGTCGGTACTGACTGCATCCAGGAACCAGCGATCGTGCGTGACCACGACGAGCGCACCGGCATTAGCTGACCAACGTCCGTTGACGTGCGCGGCAAGCCAGGCGACGCCCTCAACGTCGAGGTGGTTCGTGGGCTCATCGAGGATGAGGATGTCCCAGTCCTGAATCAGCAGCTGAGCCAGTGCGACGCGGCGGCGCTGACCGCCCGAAAGCGAACCAATGGTGGCATCCCAGTCGAGGTCGGATACGAGCCCGGCGATGATGTCGCGGATGCGCGGGTCGCCTGCCCATTCGTATTCGGCGCGATCGCCGACGATTGCTCGCCCAAGTGTGAGGTGGTTGTCGAGTGAATCCCGCTGCGTGAGCATGCCGATCGTGGTGCCACTGCGTACCGTGACCTTGCCAGAATCTGGTTGAAGATCGCCCGAAATGATGCGCAAGAACGTCGACTTGCCGTCACCGTTTCGGCCCACAATTCCGATGCGTTGCCCCTCGTTAATGCCAATCGTGACGTCGTCGAACACGACCTTTGTGGGGAACTCGAGATGAATATGTTCAGCGCCAAGCAGGTGGGCCAACTAGAACTCCTGTTTCGTGGATGCAGGCGACGAGGCGGTGGGTGCAGCTGCGGGGGAAGTGTCCGAAATGCGCAGAGCGAGCGCACGCAATTGCGCAATAAAGGTCTCGAGCTCGTCTTCGGGAATGTCGGCGAGGACCTGCTGCTCAACGTTGACGAGCGCCAAGATTGCTGAGTCAGCCCGAACTTTGCCCTCCGGCGTGAGCTTGACGCGAACGCTGCGTCGGTCAGTGGGGTCGGCTTCGCGCAGCACCAACCCGCGTCGGGCCAGCCGGTCGATGCGATTGGTCATGGTGCCCGACGACACGAGGTTCGTTTCGAGCAGCTGTTTGGGCGAGAGCGCGAACGGCTCGCCAGCCCGGCGCAGCGCCGAGAGCACATCGAATTCGGCCAGATCGAGACCGGCTGCAGCAAACGCGCGGCGACGCAGCGCATCCAGATGCTTATCGATGCGGCTGATGCGCGAAAACACCGAGAGCGGGGTGAAATCGAGATCGGGGCGCTGCGTTGACCACTGCGTCACAATGGCGTCGACAGTATCGGTAGAGGCTTCGCGCATGTCCCTATTATTGCCGTTGCGCAGCGAAAACGCGGGGAGCGTGGCGCAAAACTGTGCGTTAGGGTTTGCGCGAGCATGATGCGTGCGCAATTATGGGTAGGTCGTGCGTTCACTTGACGCGTGGCACACTTGATTGCGCGGCGAAATGTCGGTGAATCGGATGATTCGCGTAATTTGTTAGTTCTGCATAGTCCTCCTTGGTGTAACGGCAGCACGACAGCCTTTGGAGCTGTTAGGTCCAGGTTCGAATCCTGGGGGAGGAGCTCAAATTGCAGGTCGATTACGGAGTGAACATGAGCGAGTCCAATCTGGCAGTCATTATCTTGGCGGCGGGTGCCGGCACCCGTATGAAGTCCAAGACTCCGAAGGTCCTGCACGGCCTCGGCGGGCTCCCGCTCGTCGGCCACGTGCTGCGCACGGCCGGGCAGCTGCAGCCCGCACACACCGTCGCGGTAGTTCGACACGAACGCGACCGTGTAGTTGAAGCGATTACTGCACTTGCTCCCGACACACTGATTGCCGACCAGGACGATATTCCCGGCACCGGGCGTGCGGTTGAGGCCGGTCTCGCAGCGCTCCCGGATGACTTTGACGGCGACGTTGTCGTGCTGTCCGGCGATGTTCCCATGCTCGATTACCTCACGCTGCAGTGTCTCATCCAGACCCACCGCGATGATGCCGATGACCTCACCCTGCTGAGCGCTATTTACGCCGACCCGACCGGATTCGGTCGCATCGTTCGCGACGACGAAGGCACGTTTGCGAGCATCGTTGAGCACAAGGACGCAACCGACGCGCAGCGCGAGATCACCGAGATCAACGCTGGCGTGTACGTCTTCACGGCCGCTTCGGCGCGCAGCGCGCTCGCGAAAATCGGTATGGGTAATGCGCAGGGTGAGAAGTACCTCACGGATGCAGCTTCGGTCATTAAAGACGACGGTGGCCGTATTGCTGCGGTCGCGGTTACCGACCCGTGGCTCGTGCAGGGCATTAACGACCGTGCGCAGCTCGGCGCGACGGCCCGCGAACTGAACCGCCGCATCCTCGAAAAGTGGATGCGTGAGGGCGTCACGATCGTTGACCCGGACACGACGATTATCGAAACGAACGTGACGATTGGTCGCGACGTTGAGATTCAGCCGGGAACGCAGCTGCGCGGCGCCACCACGATCGGCGAAGACGCCGTAATCGGCCCAGACACCACGCTTGTTGACTGCGAAGTTGGCGACGGCGCCATCGTGAAGCGCACGGATGCGACCCTCTCGGTGATCGGTGCCGGTGCGACGGTGGGCCCATGGAGCTACCTGCGCGCCAACTCGATCATCGGTGCTGGTGCCAAGGTCGGCACCTTCGTGGAGACGAAGAACTCGCGGCTTGGCGCAGGCGCAAAGGTTCCGCACCTTTCGTATGTCGGCGACGCCGAAATCGGTGCCGGGTCGAACCTGGGTGCCGGGAGCATCACCGCGAACTATGACGGCGTCAACAAGCACAAGACGGTCGTTGGCGAGAACGTCAAGATCGGTTCCGACAATGTTTTGATCGCCCCGGTCACGGTTGGCGACGGTGCATACTCGGGTGCCGGCACCACGATTCGCAAAGATGTTCCGGCAGGCGCGTTGGCGCTCAACGTCGCCCCGCAGCGCAACCTCGAAGGTTGGGTCGAAGCGAACCGTGCTGGCACGGCTGCCGCAGCTTCGGCAGCCAGCGCACGTAACGCATCCGCACCTGCCGCTGCAGCGAGCGAAACCGAACCAGCAACCGACGCATCCCAGGGCTAATTCAGCCGGCGGCCGTCGTACGACAATGGCCGGCCAACGGCCCGGCTGCATGGCGAGTAGGATTGATTCTGTTCGCTGAACCCCGAACAACAAGCGCAACAAAGGCGGTAAGTAGTGTCAGGAATCGTCAACCCAGGTGAAAAACGCCTTGTCCTTATCTCGGGGCGTGCCTACCCAGAACTTGCCAACGAAGTCGCCGCCGAGCTCGGCACCGAGGTGCTCAACACCGAGTCGCGCACGTTCGCAAACGGTGAAATCTACGCTCGCTTCGGTGAGTCGGTTCGCGGTGCAGATGCGTTTGTCATCCAGTCGCACACGTCGCCGATCAACGAGTGGATCATGGAACAGCTGATCATGGTCGACGCGCTCAAGCGTGCATCGGCTAAGCGCATCACCGTTGTGGCACCGTGCTTCCCCTACGCGCGTCAGGACAAGAAGGGTCGCGGCCGTGAGCCAATCTCGGCCCGCCTCGTCTCGGACCTCTTTAAGACCGCCGGCGCCGACCGCATCATGTCGGTCGACCTGCACGCATCGCAGATTCAGGGCTTCTTTGACGGACCGGTCGACCACCTGTTCGCCATGCCGGTGCTCATGAAGTACTTCCAGCAGAAGTTCGGCGACGTTGACAACCTCACGGTGGTTTCGCCAGACATGGGCCGCGTGCGCGTTGCCGACCGCTGGGCCGACCAGCTCGGTTCGCCGCTGGCCATCATCCACAAGCGTCGCGACCCCAAGGTCGCCAACGAAGTCACCGTTCACGACATCGTCGGTTCGGTCAAGGGCCGCACCTGCCTCATGGTTGACGACCTGATCGACACCGGTGGCACCATCAAGAAGGCTGCCGAAGCGCTCAAGGCGCAGGGCGCCGAGCGCGTCGTGGTTGCCGCCACCCACGCCGTGTTCTCGGGCCCGGCAACGGAACGTCTGCAGTGCGAAGCGATCGACGAGGTCGTTGTTACCGACACGCTCCCGATTCCTGAAGAATCGCGCTTCCCAACGCTCACCGTGCTGCCGATTGCACCGCTGCTGGCACGAGCCATTCACGAAGTGTTCCAGGACGGCTCGGTCACCTCGATGTTCGACGGCGCAGCCTAGTCACTTCGCAACGCCAAACCGGGCGGATGCACGTGGCCACGACCACCGCATTCGCCCGGTTTTGCTCTGCCCGGTTTTGCTCTGCCCGGTTACCGGCTTACCCGGCGCCGGCAGTCGACGCTACGCGCCTGCCGCAACTGCGGGAGCTGCATCCGGAACCGTTTGCGCAGCATCACGCGCAGCCGCTTGCTGCAGTGCTTCGCGGGCAGCCAGCGTTGCGGCAACCAGGTGCTGTAGCGATGCGGTCGTTTCTTCGTAGCCGCGAGTCTTCAACCCGCAGTCCGGGTTGACCCACAGACGGTTTGCGGGGATGAGGTCGGTCGCGGCTTCGAGCAAGCCGGCGATCTCGGCCGAGTCGGGTACGCGCGGCGAGTGGATGTCCCACACGCCCGGTCCGACACCGCGCGGGTAGTCGTGGTCGGCGAGGTCTTCGATCACTTCCATGCGTGAACGTGCCGCTTCGATCGACGTGACATCCGCATCCAGCCCGTCAATTGCCGCGATGATCTCGCCGAATTCGGAGTAGCACAGGTGCGTGTGGATCTGGGTTTCGATGGCGACACCGGCCGTTGCCAGGCGGAAGGCGTTGACCGACCAGCGCAGGTAGTCGTCGTGGCGATCGCGTTCGAGGGGAAGGAGTTCGCGCAGCGCGGGCTCGTCGACCTGAATGATACGGATGCCGGCGGCTTCGAGATCGCGTACTTCGTCTCGCAGCGCGAGGGCCACCTGATTTGCGGTCTGTTCGAGCGGCTGGTCATCGCGCACGAACGACCACGCCAGGATCGTTACCGGGCCGGTGAGCATGCCCTTGACCGGCGCATCGCTCAACGATTGCGCGTACTGCGACCAGGGCACCGTGATTGGGGCCGTACGTTCGACATCGCCCCAGAGGATGGACGGACGAGTACATCGCGATCCGTAGGACTGCACCCAACCGTTTGCGGTGGTGGCGAATCCTTCCAGGTTCTCGGCGAAATACTGCACCATGTCGTTTCGCTCCGGTTCGCCGTGCACGAGCACATCAAGACCAATGTTGTGCTGCAGCGTGATGACCTCACGGACCTCGTCGCGCAGGAATTCCTCGTAGGCAGCGCGGTCGATGTCACCGCGCACGAAGTCGCGGCGGGCGCGGCGAATGGTTGGTGTTTGCGGGAACGACCCGATCGTGGTGGTGGGCAGTACCGGCAGGTTGAGCGACGCTGACTGGGCGGCTTCGCGAACGGCAAACGGTTCGCGCTGCAGGTCGGCATCGGTCACCTGCGCGACACGTTCGGCAACTGATGGCAGGTGAACCCCGTCGGCACTGCGGCGGTCCTCGAGCGCTGTCGTAGCGGCGTCGAGTTCTGCGGCGATCGCGTCGCGCCCCTGGGCGAGTCCGGCTGCAAGTGTGGCAATCTGGCGAGCCTTCTCGTCAGCAAACGCCAGCCACGACCGCAGCTGCGGCGAAAGCGCTTCGGTTTCGTCGGCAAGGGTGTGCGGCACATGGAATAGCGAAGTCGAAGTGGATGCGTGGACGTTCGCGCCTGACTGCTGCAGCGATTCGAGCTTGGCGAATGCCGCGTCGAGGTCGCCGCGCCAGATGTTGTGGCCGTCGATGACGCCGGCAACCAGCGGCACGTTCGAGGCGCGCGCGGGGGCTGGGACGGAACCGCGCACGAGGTCGAAACCAATCGCATCCACACCCGCGAGTTCGAGCGCGTTGAACGCGGTGTCGGGGAGCGTTGCGTATGCGGTCGAGACGAACAGTGCCGGGCGCTGGGGTGCGTTGCTCAGCACCGAATAGGCGTGCAGTGCAGCGTCGCTGAGGGTGCGCTCGTCAATGCCGAGCACCTGCGACACCAGCGCCGATTCGTCGAGCTGCACCCACTGGGCACCCGCTTCGGCGAGGTCGGCGAGCCATTCAACGTAGACCGGCAGCAGGTCATCGAGTCGCTGCAGCGGCGCAAAATCCGCTGGTACACCATCGGCAGCCTTGGCGAGCGCGAGGAAAGTCACCGGGCCCACGATGGTCGGGCGGGTATTGAATCCCGCTGCGCCGGCTTCGGTCACCTGACGGGCACGGTCGCGGTTCGCATAGCGGAACGGCGTCGACGGGGAGATTTCGGGCACCAGATAGTGGTAGTTGGTGTCAAACCACTTGGTCATTTCCAACGCGGGATGCGTGGCGTCACCTCGTGCGAGCAGGAACGCGTCGTCGAGGGTGAGCGGTTCTTCGCCGATGGCATCGGCAAAGCGTTCAGGCACGGCGCCGACGGCGAGGAGCGTGTCGAGAACGTGGTCGTAGGTGGAAGCGTCTTCGGGGATCGATGCGTCGTCGCGGGCGAACCCGGCATCAGCGAGCGCGTTGCGTCGAGCCTGGCGTACTTCGGCGTGGACGGCTTCGAGCGCATCGAGCGAGCTGTCGCCGCGCCAGTACTGTTCGAGCGCGCGCTTGAGTTCACGGTTGCGGCCGATTCGCGGGTAGCCGAGCACGGTGCCGGTGGGGAAATGTTGCGCCGGGGTGTTGGTGATGTTCGTCATGGGGTTCCTCGATGTCAGTTGGAGTGTGGGGGAGTGATTTAGGGGCGAATACCGAGCGCGGCATTTGGCGAGCTCAGCATTCGCGTGTGCTCAGAACGAGCTGGAGCAAGAACGAGTGCAGAAGGTTTGGGTGGCGCTCCAACGCGGGCAACCTCACGGTGCCACTGCGGCACTGACCGCGGCGAAACTCGCCGCAGCTAGTGCGAGCGCAAGAGCATTCGGTACTCGGCAAACGCCTGTGCCGACGTCGACGCTGTATTCGGTTCGATGAGCGCGGCTTCGGCCTGGGCACGCGAGATCGCACCCACCCGGCCGAGAATTTCCACCGGCTCATCAATGCGGTTATGGGTGTAGATGTGCAGTCCCGGCGCACCGCCAGCAAGCAGGTCGTAACTCAGCGCGCTTGCTTGCGCGACACCGAGTTCGCGACGGGCCGCATCCGAATTGCACGAATCGAGCGCATCGGCGAATCGCTCAGGCCATGGCTCGCCGGTGAGTTCAACGATGCGCCGCAGCCGGGCGACCGATGTGATCGGCATGATGCCGGGCAGGATCGGGATGGTCACGCCTGCCGAACGTGCCTGATCGATGAAGCGCAAGTAGTCGTCGGCTTCAAAGAACAGCTGCGTAATGGCGAGGTTTGCGCCGGCGGCTTGCTTGGCCAGGAGCGCGTCGAGATCCTGCTGCAGGTCGCGAGATTCGGGGTGTCCGTTCGGATAGGCGGCGACCGCGATGATGCCGTCGCGGTGCTCACGCAGCCGCCACCGGTTTGCGCCGGGCGCGACCGGGGCGAGTTCACCGGGGATGCGGCTGCGACGGATACCGCGAATCAGCTGCGTGAGTTCGGCTGCGGTCGAGAGCTCATCGAAGCACTCGGCCGCGGTAACACCTTGCGGAATGTCGCCGCGAAGCGCGAGGAAGTCAACGATGCCGGCATCGATGAACTCGTTGACGACCGCCGAGACGCTCGCAACGGATGCGCCGACGCAGGTGAGGTGCGCCATGGCACGAACCGTTGTGGTTTCGCGAATGTACTTGAGCACGTCGAGCGAACGATCCTGCGTTGAACCGCTCGCACCAAACGTGACCGAAATGAACTCGGGACCGAGCGCACCCAGGCGGCGAGCAATATCCGGCATGCGCGCAGCAACAGTGGCGTTGCGCGGCGGGAATAGCTCAAACGAGAAGGGTGCGGTGTTCATGACGCCACCGTATGAACCGCGCGGTGGCGCACAAACTTGCGTGACGCATCCTTACATCACATGACGTCACGTAACCGAGTGTGACGAATCTTGTCGTCGCAACATTGACGGGCAGTCAGCGCGTGGGAGAGGATTTGCCGTCCCGATTTCGCGAACGTCGCGCTCTGCCCGTTGGGGCTACTGCTGGCCGCTGGCCCGAATCTTCGCTGGCAAGCAACATTCGCCTACGAGCTAACCTCGCCTACGAGCTGCTCGAACGCATCCCAACCGAACATCTGGGCGGTTTGGCGGCCAGATGGCTGGCCGCCGTCGGGGTCGGCACCGGCGGCGAGCAGGATGCGCGTGGTCGCGACGTCCTGTTTGAACACGGCGCACGCCAGCGCACGCTGTCCGCGATCGTTTGCGTGCTCGATGGCAGCGCCGCGGGCAATGAGCAACGCCACGACATCGCTGGCCTGGTGATAGGCCGCGAGCGTGAGCATGGTGTCGCCGTTGTGGTTTTGCATGTCGACCGGAGCCCCCGCATCCAGATACGCGGTGAGCGCTTCGACCTGGTTCTCGCGGGCAAAGTCAAAGAGCTGTTGCGCGAGGGCGATCGCGGCGGGGTCCATGTCGGCAGTTGTCATAGCGACACCCTAACAACGGTGCATTGCCGGACAAGACCGCAGCATCCGGCGACCGTGTGTCACGCGGATGCTGCGGGTTTCGATGGTGCCGAGGCACCGGTTTTGCCGGGGCGTCGGTGTTGCTTAGGCGCGGTGTTGCTTAGGCGTCGGTGCGACGCTCGGTGCGGTCACCCGACCAGTCGGTGTGGAACGCGCCTGGCTTGTCGACACGGCCGTAGGTGTGCGCGCCAAAGAAGTCGCGCTGGCCCTGGATCAGTGCCGCCGGCAGACGGTCGCTCGCAAGCGAGTCGTAGTACGACAGCGATGCGCCGAAGGCCGGTGCGGGTACACCCGCGTAGGCGGCGGTGGCGACAACGCGGCGCCAGGCGGCATCGGATGCGGCAACTTCGCCGGCAAAGTACGGGTCAGCAATCAGCGACTGCAACTGCGGGTCGCGACCGTATGCATCGGCAATGCGGTTGAGGAAACGCGCGCGGATGATGCAGCCGGCGCGCCAGATCTTCGCGACCGCGCCCGGGTTGATGTCCCAACCGTATTCTTCGGCACCGGAAAGGATGAGATCGAAGCCCTGCGCGTAGGCAATGACCTTTGAGGCGTAGAGCGCCAGACGCACGTCTTCGACGAACGATTCGTCTACTACCGGCATTTCTGGGCGCGAGGTGATGGTTGGGCGTACGGCTTCACGCTGGGCAGTGCGACCCGAAACGCCGCGTGCGAACACGGCCTCACCGATGCCCGATACCGGCACGGCAAGCGAGAGCGCGGTCTGCACCGTCCAGGTTCCAGTGCCCTTCATGCCCGCACGGTCAACGATGATGTCGACAAACGGGGCATTCGTTTCGGGGTCAACGTGGCGGAGCACCTCAGCGGTGATTTCGATCAGGTACGACTCGAGGTCCCCGCGGTTCCATTCGGCAAACATGTCGGCGATCTGTGCTGGCTCGAGGCCACCCACGCGGCGCAGCAGGTCGTATGCCTCACCGATGAGCTGCATGTCGGCGTACTCGATACCGTTGTGCACCATCTTCACGAAGTGACCGGCACCGTCAGTACCAACGTGCGTGACGCAAGGGGTGCCGTCTTCTGGGGCACGTGCGGCGATCGATTCGAGGATCGGGCCGAGGGTCTCGTACGACTCAGCTGGGCCACCGGGCATGATCGAAGGACCGTTCAGGGCGCCTTCTTCGCCGCCCGAGATACCGGCGCCAACAAAGTGCAGGCCGCGTTCGCGCACTGCGCGCTCGCGGCGAATAGTGTCGTCGAAGAGAGCATTGCCGCCGTCAACGATGATGTCGCCGGGCTCGAATACCTCGCACAACTGGTCGATAACCGCATCCGTGGCCTTGCCTGCCTGCACCATGATGATGGCGGTGCGAGGGCGCTGCAGCGAGTCAGCGAATTCCTGCATCGTTTCGGTGGTGACGAATCCGGCTTCAGGGTGGGCCGCCGCAAGGTTGTTGGTGCGTTCGGGGGAGCGGTTGTAAATCGCGACCGTGTTCCCTTCCCGCGAGGCGAGGTTCCGGGCGAGATTTGCGCCCATCACTGCCAGTCCTACAACGCCAATGTTCGCGGATGCTTGGGAACTCGTCATCGTGTGCCTTTCGGTAGATCGCTTGCTCCATTATTGCCACGGTTGGTTGCCGGCGCGTGCGAATGGGCGAATTCGGGGTGGCGGCGCAGCCAAAGGTGCACATAACTGCACTGTGGGTCGATGTCGTATCCGTCGCGGCTGCTCGTGCGAACGGCCAGTTCGACGAGCTTGCTGGCGATGCCGGTGCCCTGAAATTCGGGGTTGACTTCGGTGTGTGTGAACGCGCGGATGCGATCGGTTTCGGCGTCGACATAGTCGGCGACACCGATGCGCTGGCCGTTGTGTTCCGCGGCAAATGTGGTGGCTTCTGGGTCATGTTTGAGGTGGATGCGGCGACCGTCGGCGAGCTGCACCTCGCGGTTCGATTCTGACGGGTTGGCGGTAGCTGGTGACGGGATGGTCATGGCGATGGATCCTTGGTAATTCACCTGCACGACTTTGGTGCCGAACAGCGGTGGGTCACGATTTTGGCCAGGTTAGGTGGTTACGCTCAACACGAACCGCGCGACAGCGTGGCAACGAATTGCGAACGAGCCATCCGGAGGGCGCAAATGAACGAGCAGCACAATTACGGTGCCGGTAACAATGAGCCCAACCCGACGCGGGCCTACGACTCGAGCACCTGGGATGCAACCGGCCAGGAAACAAAACAGCACGGGGGAGGCAGTGGTTCTGGGCATGACGAGCCAACGCAGGCGATGAATTACGACAGCTATAGCCAATACGCCGATGCGCACGCTGGTGCTGCTGGCGAAGCAGCTACGCAGCGCTATGACTGGAACGGCGGCGACGAAACGCGCGCGATGCCAACTGCTAGCGGCGCTGCTGCTGGCGGTCACGCATCCACGAATGCTGCTGGGACACAGCGCACGGATGAACTTGAAGAGGTTCGTGCCGCGTACCCCGTTGGCGGTTACGGTCGCGAAAGCGAACCGACCGTGGTGATGCCAGCGCAGCAGGCACCCGTGCAGCACGCGCCGGCGCCGCAGCCGGCTGCCCCGCAACCGCAGTACGACTCGCGCCCGCTCGGAGCGCAGGGCCAAGACCGGTCGGTTGCCGGTGCCAGTGCTCGGGATGCGGCAGTGCGGTTGCGTGATCTGCTGCCCGGTCCGAGCGCAGGAGCGCGTATCGGTTCGCTGTTTGTAGCACTCGCGTTTGCGGCGATTTTAGGATTCTTGGTTTGGGATGGCACTCGCGGCGGTGACAGCGTCGTCATGCTGAAACTGGTGGAGAGTATCCCTGTTGAGTACAAGTACGCACCGTTCGTGCTCGCCGGGATCTACTCGGTACCGGTGATTGGTATGGCGCTCAGCGTCATGTTGTCGGGCCTGGGAGTTGGCATCGTCGGCATTCTGGCGATCGGCGGTGGGGTCGCGATGACCCTGGCGGGTGACTCGACGATTCCCTGGGCGCTGGGAATCCCGCTCGGCCTGTTGCTAATGTTCTGCGGCATCGGTGCGCACGTGGCGCGCGTTGGTGGGTACCGTCGTGCTCGCCGAATCGTTGAAGACATGTAAACTATTCGATGTACTTCGGCGAGGGGCACATCCGGTGCCCGTTATCGACGCGGTCTTTGTGGGTATTTATCCCGAAATCTTCGGGTAGATGTCGCAAGCTCGTGTTCACAACGCCGTAACACGAAAGGACACCCACATGGCTAACGAAGTTACCGAGAAGCTTGCCGCTACCGTACGCACCTCGTTCGGTAAGGGCGCTGCCCGCAAGATCCGCGCAAACAACCAGATTCCTGCTGTGCTTTACGGCCACGGAACCGACCCACAGCACCTGACCCTCCCAGGCCACGAGACCATGCTGCTGCTGCGCAAGTCGAACGCACTGCTCAACCTTGACATCGAGGGCGCCGACGAGCTCGCACTCGTTAAGGACGTACAGCGCGACCCAGTTCGCCAGATCATCGAGCACGTTGACCTGCTGCTCGTTAAGCGCGGCGAGCGCGTTGACGTTGAAGTTCCGGTACACGTTGTTGGCGAGCCATTCCCTGGCACCATCGTTGTTCAGGACACCATGACGATCTTCGTATCGGCTGAAGCAACCCACATCCCTGAGAACATCGAAGTAAGCGTCGAGGGCCTCGAAGCCGGCAGCTCGATCGCGGCAACTGACGTTGCACTGCCGAAGGGCACCAAGCTCGTTGACGAGGAAACCGAAGTCATCATCCTCTCGGTTCAGGAACCACGCGCCGAGGTTGAAGAAGACGACGCTGAAGGCGAAGAAGCTGCAGAGGCTCCTGAAGCCGAAGCATCGGCAGAATAATCTTCCGGTTTCGATAATCTCGAACTTCAGAAGAACAGCTGAAACATGACGAATGACGCGTGGCTCGTACTCGGCCTGGGAAATCCCGGAGACCGGTATCGAGCCACGCGTCATAACGTTGGCCACATGGTGGTCGAAGAACTCGCGCAGCGGTTCGGCGGAGCCTTCAAACGGCACCCACGAGCTACTGCCACGGTCGCTGAATGCCGCACGCGGCCGGGCGGGCCAAAAATCGTGCTCGCTAAATCCACCGGTTTCATGAACACCTCCGGTGGCCCGGCATCACAATTGGTCAAGTACTACGGTGTGCCGCTCGATCGGTTGATCGTGGTGCATGACGAACTTGATATTCCATTCGACAGCGTCAAGCTCAAGCGTGGTGGTGGCCACGGCGGCCACAACGGACTGCGTGATATTTCCAGCGCGCTGACTCCTGACTATCTGCGCGTACGGGTTGGTATCGGCCGGCCTCCGGGGCGACAGGATGCGGCTGATTACGTGCTGCGACCCTTCGCATCGACCGAGCGTGACAACCTGCCCGTACTCGTGTCAGATTCCGCAGACGCAGTTGAACTCATCGTCGAGCACGGCTTGCTCGAGGCGCAGCAGCGCGTGCACGGAAAGTCGTAACGTGCGTGCGGTCGTGACCCGTTGCGCATCCGCCCGCGTTGAAGTCGACGGCGAAACCGTCGGTGAACTTCCCGAGCCGGGATTGCTCGCGCTGGTGGGCGTGACGCACGACGATACGCAAGCGGACGTCAACAAACTCGTCCGCAAGATCGCGGGATTGCGCATCCTTGAGGATGAACGCAGCGCGCTTGACCTGGCAGCGCCGGTGCTGGTGGTGAGCCAATTCACGCTCTACGGCGATGTGCGAAAGGGTCGCCGCCCTTCATGGTTGAACGCTGCCGGACGTAACCACTCCGAGTCGCTCATCGACCAGCTCGTTTGCGGGCTGCGAGATGCGGGCCTGCACGTTGAAACTGGCCGATTTGGGGCCATGATGCAGGTGCACTCCGTCAATGACGGGCCGTTCACCGTGCTCATCGACAGCGCCGACATCGCCTAGACCGGGTTTTCTGCGCATAAATCTCCAAAGTGGTGCAGCACACGGCACTCAGAGGTGAATAGCACCTCGAACGATCCCACAGTGCACCACTTTGGAGATCGCGTCCGCTATGGCGCACACGCGAATGGCAACGGCCAATAGACTTGGCGGGTGCGACTTCACGGGTATCTCGAAACAGCAGCTGAATCAGAATCGTTCGCAAGGGCAGCGCGAAATGCGCGCCGGGATGCGGATTTCGTGCTGGTCGATGGTCAACGGGCCCCGCTTCTGGCCGCGCTGATCGAGGGGCGTGCGCGCGGCGACGACCGGCACGCCATGGTGCTGGCAATTACCGCGACGAGCCGCGAAGCTGAGCAGTACGCATCCGACCTTGCCTCGTTCTTGCCCGAAGCCGAGATCCACGAAATGCCTGCGTGGGAAACGCTGCCGCACGAACGATTGAGCCCATCGGCCGACACCACGGGTCGCCGGTTGGCGGTACTGCGTGCGCTCGCAGATTGGCGCGATGACCAAACTCGTCCGTTTATCGTGTTCGCCTCGGTGCGGGCCGCGCTGCAGCCGCTCTTGCCCGGGCTCGACGTCGCGAACGCGTTTGAACTGCAGACCGGTTCGCGCGGCCACGACCTGTCGGACCTTGCCGAACAGCTCGTCTACCTGGCCTATCAGCGCGTCGATATGGTGACTCGCCGCGGTGAGTTTGCGATTCGCGGCGGCATTCTCGACGTGTTCCCGCCGGCCTCTGACCACGCGCTGCGCATCGACTTCTTTGGTGACGAAGTGGATGAGATTCGGCCGTTCTCGGTGTCCGATCAGCGTTCGTTTGACGAGACCATCGAACACGTCACGCTAACGGCTAGTCGCGAACTGCTGCTCACCGATGATGTGCGTGCGCGGGCTCGTGAAATGGAACACGAATTCCCCGCACTCGAAGGAATGCTGTCGAAAATTGCCGAGGGTATTCCGGTCGAAGGTATGGAATCGCTCGCACCGGCACTGGTTGACGAACTCGTGCCCATTACGAGTTATTTGCCAGCGGATGCGGCGATCGCGGTGCTGGCGCCCGAGCGCGTCGTTGGACGTGCCATGGACTTGCGCGAAACTAACCGGGAGTTTCTCGAAGCGGCCTGGGCGGCAGCGACGGCTGGCGCCGAGGCACCGATTGACTTGTCTGGTGGCGACTACCTGTCACTTCCCGAGCTACAAGCAACGCGTGGGGAGCGAACCTGGTGGTCGTTCTCACCGTTTGGTGGCGACGACGATGACATGGTGCATGTGACTGGTGAACCCGTACCGTCGTTCGCGGGCAATGCCGAAGGCGCGATCGAACACACGGTGAAGCTGCTTGCTGATGGCTGGCGTGTGGTGATGGCCGCGAACGGTCAGGGGCTCGTCGACCGTGCCACGCAGGTGCTCGCCGATCACGGTGCTGCCGGACGAGCAGTCGCAGAGTTGCCCGAGACGCTCGAACCGGGCGTTGCGTATCTCATTCAGGCACCGCTGAGCTGCGGTCTGCAGTTGCCGAACCAGAAAGTGGCGCTGCTCACCGAGAGCGACTTTTACGGACGCTCAGCCAGCTACAGCACCCCCGGCCAGAAGAAACTGGCGCGCAAGCGTGCGAACGCCGTCGTGGACCCACTGCAACTCAAGGCCGGCGACATCGTGGTGCACGACCAGCACGGTATTGGTAAGTTCCTGCGGCTCGAGCAGCGCGAGATTCCGGTAGCTGGACGCCCCGGGCAGCGATCGACGCGCGAATACCTGGTGATCGAGTACGCGCCCTCGAAGCGTGGGCATCCGGGTGACAAGCTTCTTGTTCCCACCGATCAGCTTTCGCAGTTGTCGCGATATGTGGGTGGCGAAGCGCCCACGCTTTCGAAGATGGGCGGCAGTGACTGGGCCGCAACCAAGTCGAAGGCGCGCAAGGCAACACGTGACATCGCCGTGGGGCTCGTCAAGCTCTATTCGGCGCGAATGGCGTCGAAGGGACACGCGTTTTCGGAGGACTCGCCGTGGCAACACGAGTTTGAAGAAGCGTTCCCGTTTGTGGAGACTCCCGACCAGTTGCAGACGATCGACGAGATTAAGCGCGATATGGAACGCGAAATGCCGATGGACCGGTTGCTCTCGGGCGACGTGGGGTTCGGTAAGACCGAAGTGGCGGTGCGTGCCGCGTTCAAGGCGGTGCAGGACAGCAAACAGGTGGTCATGCTGGTGCCCACAACGCTGCTCGTGAAGCAACATCTCGAAACATTTACGCAGCGCATGGCCGGGTTCCCAGTCCAGGTACGCGGCGTTAGCCGATTCCAGAAACCAAAAGAAATCGCCGAAACGAAACAGGGCTTGCGAGATGGTTCGGTCGACATTGTTATCGGAACTCACCGAGTACTTGCCGATGGCATGGAATTCAAAGATCTTGGCCTGGTCATCATCGATGAAGAGCAGCGGTTCGGCGTCGAACACAAGGAAAAGCTCAAAGAGCTCAAGACCAATGTCGATGTGCTGTCGATGAGTGCCACGCCGATTCCGCGCACGCTTGAGATGGCGGTGACCGGTATCCGCGAAATGTCGACGTTGGCAACCCCGCCCGAGGATCGCCACCCGATCTTGACGTATGTGGGCGCCAGAAACGACAAGCAGGTCGCCGCCGCGATTCGCCGCGAGCTGCTGCGCGAAGGCCAAGTGTTTTACGTGCACAATCGCACCGCATCCATCAATAAGGTTGCCGCGCACCTCGCCGAGATCGTGCCCGAGGCACGTATTGCGGTGGCACATGGGCGGATGAGCGAATCTACGCTCGAGCAGGTGATCGTTGACTTCTGGGAGCGGAAATTTGACGTGCTGGTATCGACCACGATTGTTGAAACCGGGCTCGATATTCCGAACGCGAACACGCTGATTATTGATGACGCCGAACGTTACGGCCTGAGCCAGCTGCACCAGCTTCGCGGTCGAGTAGGCCGCGGGCGCGAGCGCGCGTACGCGTATTTCTTGTACGACGGTAACCGGCCGCTTACCGAAACCGCCCATGACCGGCTCGAGACGATTGCCGCGAACAATGAGCTTGGTTCGGGCATGCAAGTCGCTATGAAAGACCTCGAGATTCGCGGTGCCGGTAACTTGCTCGGTGGCGAGCAGTCGGGTCACATTGCTGGCGTTGGTTTCGATCTGTATCTGCGCATGATCGGTGAGGCGGTGGATGCGTTCAAGGGCGAGGCTCCCGAAACGCACACTGAATTGCGGCTCGAGTTGCCGGTGGATGCACGTATTCCCGATGAATACATTTCGTCGGAACGCTTGCGTCTTGAGGCCTACCAGAAGCTGTCGTCAGCTTCGGCGGCCGCTGCTAAACCCGGCCAAATCGATCTCGTGATTGACGAGTTGCGAGACCGTTACGGTGTGCCACCGGCGGAAGTTCAGACCCTCATCACGGTTTCGCGGATTCGCCGTATGGCTGCCGAACTCGGGTTGAGTGAAGTTGTGGCGATGGGGCGGGTGCTGCGCATCACGCCCGCGAAGTTGGCGGACTCGAAACAGGTGCGCTTGCGGCGGATGTACCCAGAAGCGAAGTACCAAGATGCAACCCACATCTTGACGGTGCCGCTACCAAACGCATCCCGACCGGGCCAGACTGTTGGCGACGCAGAGTTCTTGGAATGGATCTTGGGATTGTTCCGCGCGATTTTCGATGCGACGCCGGATGCGGCTGCGGAAGATAGCGGCGAATAGGTGCTTTGGCCGTACTAATTACGGAACCGCACCTCGTCGTCGAGGTGCGGTTCCGTAGTTGTTTCGCTAGTTCTGCTGACGGAACTGCGGCGGAATGAAGTGCTCTTCCTGCGGGATTTCGCGACCGGTTGGCGTGTCGACAATGTGGATGCCCTTGTCGTCGCGAACGATCTGCAAGTCGGAACCAACGGGGAAATCCCAAATGCCAATGAGCGCGGGTTCAATCATGCAAACCGAGTTGAAATCTGCGATGTCCCAGTTGGAGCCGTCCTGGAGGTACTCGCTGGTGTCTAGGTGGCTCATGATGATCCAACCGTTGTCGGCGGGTCCCTTGGAAGGTTCGCGCACCATCCAGCGCACTTTTCCTTGACCGGAAAGTACGTTCTTAGTGACCGTGCAGGCACCGGCCTTGGGGATGAACTCGATGTAGTCAGGCATGAATGTTCCTTGAGACTGTGAATGGGCAGGGAGTAGTGGAACCTGTTCCGCAATGTTTATTGATCTAGGTGAACAACTTAGTGGTTGGGTTCTGGGGTGGGGCCGTGTTTGAGGTAGTGGTGCATGCGGCGGATCATTTCTGGGTGTGAGGTGAATTTTGCCTCGACTCGTTCTCGGAGGGTCTTTTTGGGTGCGCCTTTGAGGTTGGCTGG
This sequence comes from [Zimmermannella] bifida NBRC 103089, assembly GCF_001570925.1. Taxonomy (GTDB): domain Bacteria; phylum Actinomycetota; class Actinomycetes; order Actinomycetales; family Microbacteriaceae; genus Gulosibacter; species Gulosibacter bifidus. The sequence continues at coordinate 806 of NZ_BCSP01000018.1, read as the reverse complement.
GACGTTCCAGTCAATGCCTGGGTGGGCAAAGATGACGTCGTAGAACGGGCCGAGGTCGTCTTCGTCAATCCAGTCGTTTTCAAGGAGGGCTTGAATTGGGCGGCCGAGTCGTGGGGCGTAGCCGTTGATGTCGGCGCCTTCGGCGAGCAAGCGTCGAAGCAAGGGGGCTTCGAGTTCGTAGTCGTGTTCACGTTGCACGAACAAGATGTGGAGCGCGTTGTAGCGGGAGCGGGGGTCTCGTTCGACGTAGGAGGCGGGGACCCCGTTGTCGAGCATCCAGTTGGCGATCGCGACACGGTTTGCCGGAGTGTCATTTGTGAATGCGTCGATGAAGTACGTTTTTGGGTTGGTGTTCGGGTATGCGTCGCAGGCTTCGAGGAATTCTTCTAGCGTTCCATGTCGTACCGCGGAATAGGGAGGGGGAGTTTCAGGAGTGCGCATACTTTATGCTTTCTTAGGTTAGTTCGTCCGTGTGTGAGCTATTTCGGTAAGGGTCCGATACTTCGTAATATTTGGGGTTGAGGTACTCCTTGAGGAAATGCTGGGTTGATTTGTGGTTGCCTAAGTAATTATCTCGAAGTAAGCGATATTCTTGACCCGAAATATGTCCCATATCCCAGTCTCTGGGCGACGTGGGGTTGTTTGGGTCCCATTCTACGATTCGCCAACGCTCGTCATTTGCTTCGAACACGTTTGTATGTGAGTGATCGCCCGGGTGGAGTTTTACATACATCTGGTTTGGTCCGGGTTCTGGCAGATCGAGTTTTCCGCTGCTAATTCGGTCTAGTTGACTGTTTCGGGAGCGG
>NZ_BCSP01000017.1 GCF_001570925.1 [Zimmermannella] bifida NBRC 103089 | reverse complement strand
GCGCGTCGTTTCACTCATCAAAACCGGCAATTCAAGCCGCTTTTCGGGCAAAACCACCCCAAATGATGAGCCAAACGACGCCGGCGCGAGTCACAGGGGGTAGCTAGAAGATCATCGGGGCGTCATCGTCCAACGCGGTCTGCGCATCCAGATCGACAACAACCGGCACGTGGTCGCTCGGCCCCTCGCCGCGGCGCTCGTCACGCTCGATCGACGCGCCCAACACCAACTCATCAAACTCGGGCGTGCCCAGAATGAAGTCGATGCGCATCCCCTCGTTCTTCGGGAACCGCAGCTGCTGGTAGTCCCAGTACGTGTACCCCGGAATATCGCGGCTGCGCGCGGCATCGATGAACCCGTCGTCGAGAAACGCGTTGAACGCGGCGCGCTCGGGCGCGGTTACGTGCGTGCGTCCGGCAAAGAAGTCGATGTCCCAGACGTCAGTGTCGAGCGGCGCAATGTTGAAGTCGCCCATGATCGCGAGCGGCTCACCGAAGTGGCTGCGGCGGCGGTCACGCAGGTGCTCGCGCAGCGCGGCCAGCCAAGCCAGCTTGTATTCATAGTGCGGATGCTCGATCTCGCGTCCGTTGGGAACGTACAGCGAGTAGAGGCGCACGCCCTCGATCGTGGCCGCGAGCGCGCGGGCCTCGAGCGGTAGCGAACCGTCAGCGGCGGGCTTGCCGAACCCGGGCATTCCCGCGAACCCCTCTTCGACGTCGTCAATGGGCAGGCGCGAGGCGAACGCGACGCCGTTCCACTGGTTGACGCCGTGCGCGATGACTTCGTAGCCCGCCTGCTCAAATTCTTCGTAAGGGAACTGCTCGGGCTTGCACTTGATCTCCTGCATTGCCAGCACGTCGATGTCGGCACGCTGCAAGAAGTCGACGACGCGGTGCTTGCGGGTGCGGATGGAGTTCACGTTCCAGGTGGCAATACGCATAGCAACTACGGTAGCGGGGTGCGGTGACCGATCGCGGGCGAAGCGCGGCACGCATCCGCGACGCGCCGGCCATTTGCGACCCCTAAATTTTGCGCCCACTCAGATGACTCCGACGCGCCGTATGATTGCAGGGTGACTACCGCGCGCGCAGAACTCATTCAGCTCATTTCCGACGAAGCCGTTTTCCACGGAGACTTCACGCTCACCAGTGGCAAGAAGGCCACGTACTACATCGACCTGCGCAAGTTGTCGCTCGACCACCGCGCAGCTCCACTGATCGGCGAGGTGCTGCTCGAGCTTGTTGATGAGTTCGGCGAGATTGCCGCTGTTGGTGGCCTGACGATGGGCGCCGACCCGCTCGCGAACGCCGTGATGCACACCGCCGTGGCCAAGGGCCGCGCGATGGATGCATTCGTCGTGCGCAAGGAGCCAAAGGACCACGGCCGCGGCCGCCAGGTCGAGGGTCCCGATGTGGCCGGCAAGCGTGTGGTTGTGCTTGAGGACACGTCGACCACGGGCGGTTCGCCGCTGAAGGCGATCGAGGCGCTCGAGAAGGTTGGCGCCGAAGTCGTGGCCGTGTGCACGATCGTTGACCGCGCCACCGGTGCCGGTGAGCGCATCGAAGAAGCTGGCTACCCGTACCGCTACGCGATCAGCCTCGACGACCTCGGGCTGCAGGCGCAGTAGCTCGCGTTATTCGCCAGCCACTGAGATTTTCGAGTCGCAGCCATGTCCGAGTCGCAACAGGTTCCCAAGGGTGCGGATGCGACCGGTACCGCTGATTCTGCCGGTTCGGCTCCCGAACAGGGTCGCTCACGTCGGCGGGATGCGGCTGGCTCGATGCGCTGGTGGCTGGTTGCGAGCGCACTGCTCATTGCCGGTGTTGTTGTCGGCCTAATTTGGGCGCCGTTCGGGCGAAACCAGCTCGGTGCGACGCCGTCGCCGTCACCAACCCCGCCACAGGACGTGTTTGCATTACCTGCCGGTAGCTGCATCCGCGAATTGCCGAGCGCGTGGGAGTTCGAGTTCTCGCTGGTTGATTGTGCGGATGCGCATGAGGGCCTGGTGCTCGGTGCTGTCGCCGTGGATTCGGCAGTGCCAGCAGCGCTGATGCCGGAGCCGTTGGTGCCAGCGCCGACGGTGCCTGTCGCGACCGGCTCGGTTGCATCAGAACCAGCGACGAAATCTGCCACACCGGTCGCAACCGACACATCGCCCGTGTGGCCGGGTGACGATCTGCTGTCGCAGTACGCGATGCTCGCCTGCGAGCAGTCCGAGCGCTGGCAGGATGCGGTCGATAACGGTTACGAGGTGCTCGTACGTTGGCCGCTTGCTGCTGATTGGGATGCGGGTGCACGCGACTTTCTGTGCCTCGCGAAACTGCCTACCGCATCCGCGACACCTGGCGTTTCGCCGAGCCCGACGGCGTAGGCGCTCGTGAGCGGCACGCGGAGGACCCGCTAGCAGCCGACTTCGAGGGCGGCGTCGACGAGGTCGAAGGCGGTCATCATGCGCGGGTCGTTCATATAGTCAAGCGGTGACGCGTTCCAGAACACGGTGACCTGGCGCAGTCCATCGGCGCTGGTCATCGTCAGCGCGCGGTACCCAAGCCCCGAACCGAGGTGCCCGTAAACCATTCCCGCCTGACCGATCTGAATGTGGTCAAGCCCGTCATGTTCGACCAAACTGCCCGACCCCTTTTCGGGCACTGTCGGCAGCGTCGTGGTGCCCGGGTGCGTCGCGAAATCGTTCTCGTCTCGGTTCGCGTCCTGTTCCGCATTCACGTCATCGCTATCGACCGCTTTCGCCGCTGCGGTCGCGTCTTCGCTTCCGGATGCACCCACACCGGTCGCGATCGGCGCTTCGACCGGCATCAAGATGTCATGACTTGCCGCACATTTCGCACCGCGACCCTGAACGCCCAAACCGTAGCCTTCGCCGTTAAGTCGCAGCATGTATCCGAGCAATTCCGGCGACAGGAGCTTGCCAGTCATCAGGCCACGCATGAACGTGTTGACATCGCTCACCGTCGACACCACACCACCAGCGCCCGTCCATAGCGAGGTGTCTTGCTCGCTCACGTCGACCGAGAGCCCGCCGTCAATCCAGTAGCCGTGCAGGTATGGTTCGGGCATGGCCGGGCCGTCGGGGATGCTCGTTTCCTTGAGTTCCAGCGGTTCGGTGATGCGTTCGCGCAAGACTTCAGCCACCGGCTGTTTGGTGATCTTTTCGACCAGCATCGTCAGCACCACATAGTTCGTATTCGAATAGTGGAACGCCTCACCGGGTTCATCCAGCCACGGATTCTTCATGGCCAAATCGACAATTTCCTCGGCCGACTTGCCCGACTTCAAGGTGTCGGGCACCGCGAGCGGATCGCCAGCTGCGAGTGTCTCGACAAAATCTGGCATGCCCGACGTGTGGTCAAGCAATTGCTCGATCGTGACGTCGCGACCGTCAGCGATGCCGGGCAAATACTTCTCGATCCGGTCATCGAGCCTGAACTCACCCGCATCCACGAGTTGCAACACGATCGTCGCCAGCATTGGTTTCGTGAGTGACGCGATGCGCGCATGGTCAGTGGCCTGGGCCGGTGCATCGCTGCGCACCGAACGCACGCCCTCGGCATGCGTCCACACCTCGTCGCCGTCACGCACCTCGACCAAGACGGCCGGAGCACCTTCATCCACCATTTGCTGCATCAACTGCTGCAGGTCTTCGGTTTCGAAACTGGCCGTTGCCGTCGGACGCAGCGGCAGTGCCGTCGGCCCCGGCTGCGCACCACCCGCGCATCCGCTCAATACCCCAATGCACAGCAATGCGGTCGCCGCGATGAGGCGACGACCCGAAAACGACGCAAGGTGTGGAAGGGAACGCACATCGGAATAATTCCACGCGCGGATGAGTTCCAAGTGAACGGAATGCATTTTGGTTCGTTCCCTGGCAGCAGCCGGGCAGACACCAAGATCGAGTAACGAAACCGAAGGAAGTCACGTTGGAAACTCGCAACGCCGTCACCGCATCCGTTCACGAACTCGTAGCGAACCGCTGGAGCCCGCGTGGCTTCGATGCCACGCACGAACTCAACGACGCCGAGCTTGCCTCGATCCTTGAGGCCGCACGCTGGACGCCTTCGGCATCGAACACGCAGCCGTGGGCGTTCATCGTTGGTCGCCGGGGCGGCGAGGTGTTCGACAAGATTTTCGCGACGCTCGGCGGGTTCAATCGCGATTGGGCCTGCGCAGTTTCGGCGCTGATCGTGGCCGTAGCCGAGGTCGAGAAGGCCGACGGTACGGCGATGCCGTCGCCGCTGTACGACTTGGGCCAGTCCGCGGCGTGGATGACCGTGCAGGCCGAGTCGATGGGACTGAACGTGCACCAGATGCTCGGGTTTGATGCGGATGCGGTTGCTGCCGCATTCGAGGTTCCGTCGGGTCTGCGTCCCTACACCGTGATTGCGATTGGCAAGCACAGCGACGATGTGGATGCGTCGATTCGCGAGCGCGATGCCGCGCCGCGCGGGCGTGCCGAGCTGCGCGTGCTCGCGCAGGACTAACCCGCCAAAGCAGGCCACAACCGGCCGACGCGGACACAGTTGAGGCCTACTTTGCACAGTATTGCGGCACGCAATCGTGCAAAGTAGGCCTCAACTTGTTCTGGGGCGGGATGCGGGGCGCTGGCGCGGGGCGCTGGGGTGGATGCGCAGCGCCGGGTATGCGGGGCGCTAGCGCACGGCCTCGACCTTCAGCGCATCCCCGTCAAGCACAACGCGAACGGTGTCGCCATCGTGCACGTTGCCAGCGAGCAGCTCGCGAGCCAGACGGTCGTCGATCTCGCGCTGCATCAGGCGACGCAGCGGCCGCGCACCGTAAACGGGGTCGTAACCCTGCACTGCCAACCACTGGCGCGCATCCTCGCTCACCTCGATCGTCAGGCGCTTGTCGGCCAATCGCGATTCGAGCGTGCGCAGGTTGAAGCCCACGATCGATGCCAGCTGCTCAGCGCTCAGCGCATCGAACATCACGATCTCGTCGAGACGGTTCAAAAACTCCGGCTTGAACGCCTGCCGAACCGCGCCCATCACGGCCTCGCGCTGCGCATCCTTTGACAACTCACCATCAATCAAGAACTGCGAACCGAGGTTCGACGTCAGAATCAGGATGGTGTTGCGGAAGTCGACCGTGCGGCCCTGGCCGTCGGTCAGGCGGCCGTCATCGAGCACCTGCAGCAGCACATCAAACACCTCGGGGTGCGCCTTCTCGACCTCGTCGAACAGCACCACCGAGTACGGGCGTCGCCGCACCGCTTCGGTGAGCTGGCCGCCCTGCTCGTAGCCGACGTATCCCGGAGGGGCACCGACGAGTCGCGCTACCGAGTGCTTCTCGCCGTACTCCGACATGTCGATGCGCACGATCGCACGCTCGTCATCAAAGAGCAGCTCCGCGAGCGCCTTCGCCAACTCGGTCTTACCGACACCCGTGGGGCCGAGGAACAAGAACGAACCGGTGGGCTTGCTCGGGTCAGAAACCCCGGCACGCGAACGACGGATCGCATCCGAAACCGCCGTCACCGCCGCATCCTGCCCGACGACCCGCTGGTGCAGTTCGTCTTCGAGGTTGAGCAGTTTTTCGCGCTCGGATTGCAGCAGCTTGCCAACCGGAATACCGGTCCAGGCAGCTACGACGCCCGCGATGTCTTCGTCGGTGACGTGGTCGTTCACCATGCGATCGGCGGTTTCGTCGCTGTTCTCGGCCTGCGCGAGGTCGCGTTCGAGCTGGGGAATCTCACCGTAGAGGATGCGGCTGGCCGCTTCGAGATTGCCCTGGCGCTGTTCGTTCTCGGCACGCATGCGCGCGTCGTCAAGCTTGGTCTTGATGTCACCGACGCGGTTGAGGTTCGCGCGTTCATCGTCCCAACGAGCCTTGAGCGCGTCGAGCTTCGTCTGCTCGGCGGCCATCGTCTCGCGCAGCGCGGCGAGGCGCTCCTTCGAGGCGTCGTCGTGCTCCTTCTTGAGCGCGAGCTCTTCGAGCTTCATGCGGTCGATCTGGCGGCTGAGCGTGTCGAGCTCAACCGGCGACGAGTCGATCTCCATGCGCAGGCGCGACGCGGCTTCGTCGATGAGGTCGATGGCCTTGTCGGGCAGCTGACGCGACGGGATGTAGCGGTTCGAGAGGGATGCAGCGGCAACGAGGGCAGCGTCGCTGATCGCGACCTTGTGGTGCGCTTCGTAGCGCTCCTTGAGGCCGCGCAGGATCGCGACAGTGTCTTCGACCGACGGCTCCCCCACGTAGACCTGCTGGAAGCGGCGTTCGAGGGCGGAGTCTGTTTCGATGAACTCGCGGTACTCGTCGAGCGTCGTGGCACCGATGAGTCGGAGCTCACCGCGCGCGAGCATGGGCTTGAGCATGTTCGATGCCGAGACGCTGGATTCGCCGCCACCGGCGCCCATGAGCGTGTGCAGTTCGTCGATGAAGGTGATGACACGACCTTCGCTCTGCACGATCTCGTCGAGCACGGCCTTCATGCGCTCTTCGAAGTCACCGCGGTACTTGGCACCCGCGAGGATCGCCGAGATGTCGAGCGAAATGAGTTCCTTGTTCTTGAGCGACTCGGGAACGTCACCGGCGACGATACGGCGCGCGAGGCCTTCGACGACGGCGGTCTTACCGACGCCGGGTTCACCGATGAGTACGGGGTTGTTCTTGGTGCGGCGCGTGAGGACTTGGCTGACGCGGCGAATTTCGGCATCGCGGCCGATGACCGGGTCGAGTTTTCCAGACCGAGCAATCTCGGTGAGGTTGACGCCAAAGCGCTCGAGCGCTGATTGCGCCTGCTCGTCGGGAGCCGGCGCGCCTTGCATATTGGCCATTGTTGGTCTCCTGTTCGCTGGCCTGGGATGTGGATGGTTCGTCTTCGGGTCGTGAACCGTACGATTTTCAACCTTGAGCCGAGTTGACTCAAGTTTACAATTTTTCCCAGGTCATGCAAGGATTAATTTCCCAGGTTGGCGGATACGAATTTTGCCCCTGCCACCGCACGGAGCAGCCAGGGGCAAATACGGGTGACCGAAACCCGGGCCTCGCTAACCGGCGTAGCGGGTGGCAGCCTCGGAGACGCGCACGGCGTACTCGGTCGGCGAGTTGTACGCCGACACCGCGGCCAGCCAGTTTTCGGACACCGTCAGATCACCGCCAACCGAACACAAGTACTCCCCCGCCGCGAGCGCCGCATCGTCAATGTGCTGTGGATCGCGCACACCATCGCCATTGCCGTCGGCACCGTATTCGCGCCAGGTTTGAGGAGTGAACTGCATCGGCCCTACCGCTCGATCCAGCGCCGGGTCGTCATCGAGCTCGCCGCCATCGGTGTCGGCAATGTAGTCAACGCCGTTCCCATTCAGCGGTACACCAACGATGCGCGGCTTCACCTGTCCACCCGAAGTCACGTGCCCGCCCTGCAGCGTGCCATGATGCGACTCCACCTCGCCGATCGCAGCAAGCGTGTTCCAACCGATGCCGCATCCGGGATTCGTGGCTTCAAGACGAATCGCCGCGCCCGCATAGGCGCGCATCGCGCGTTCGGGAATCCCGTGCGCCTGCGACACCTCGCGCACCCACTTCGGGTCGGGCAGCGCAGCGATCCGCGGTTTCGATGCATCCGCATCCTTGTCGAGCGCATCCGTAGCGTCACCGGGGGTACCGGATGCACCGGGTTCCGCATCCGTGTCGGTACCGTCGGTATCGCCCGCTGCCGGAACCGCGGTGGCCTGTTGCGCGGCAGCCGTGTCAGCACCGGGTTCGCCGACGAGCGCCGCGAGCCCGGCAGGTACCCGCACGATTCCTGCGGCAACGAGGGCACCGCATCCGGTTGCAATCAGCCCAAACACCAGTAGCGCGACCAGCACGAACGGCGGGCGCGTGGGTGCGGGGGCGCCGCCGAGCAGCGTTGCCGAATCCGCGCGGGATGCAGCGGCGCGGGATGCACGCTCGTTACTGTGCAAAGCTCACCCCAAATCTCGCGCCGGTACAGCTTTGCGGCCGAAATTGCACGGTATGGACACCCGTAAGTGTGCAAAGTAGGCCACAACGCGCAAATAGAATCACGCGGGATGCGGCGGCGTGGGATGCGGCCGTGTGGGATGCGGCCGTGTGGGATGCAGCGGCGCGGGATGCACGCTCGTTACTGTGCAAAGCTCACCCCAAATCTCGCGTCGGTACAGCGTTGCGGCCGACATTGCACGGAATCAACGCCCGTAAGTGTGCAAAGTAGGCCACAACGCGCAGATGGAATCACGCGGGATGCGGCGGCGCGGGGTGCGGCCTTGTGGGATGCGGCCGTGTGGGATGCGGCCGTGTGGGATGCAGCGGCACGGGATGCACGCTCGTTACTGTGCAAAGCTCACCCCAAGTTTCGCGTCGATGCAGCGTTGCGGCCGACATTGCACGGTATGGACACCCGTAAGTGTGCAAAGTAGGCCACAACGCGCAGATGGAATCACGCGGGATGCGGCGGCACGGGATGCACGCCCGCTAGTCAACACCAGGTCCACCAATGCCAGCTTCGGCAGCCGCCGCGAGCGCACCCATCCGACGCACGTACCACCAGGCCAGGCCGCCAACGCCACCGAGCACGGCGACCGAACCACCACCGATCAACCCGCCAACGAGCATCGCCTGCTCATCTGCAGCAGCCGCATCCGCATCCGCCGCATTCGCGCCGGTACCCACCACAGTCACACCGTTCTCGGTGGCCTGCTTGGGCTTCTTCTTGCCGTTGTGCTCGGCGCGTGCCTGCTCGGCGGCTTTCGCCTCGGCTTCGGCAACGTCCGTGCGTACGTTCGCTGCCGCAGCAGCCGCATCCGCCGACGCCGCAACGTCGCACAGCGCGTTGCCGAGCGGCACATCGCCCACCTGGAAAACGTAGGTGTGCGCCGCGGTCTGCCTCGAATCACCGGTCGCAGGGTTGGTGACCGTCGCCGAAACGCGCAGCTTGTAGATGCCTGCTTGCGCAAATACCCACTGGGCGTGCACGTGCGCGGGCTTCGGCACGTGAATGCTGCCGGGCAGCTGCGTGCGGCCGCCGTCGAGCAGCGGTTGTGCGCTACCGAAGTTGGCGATCGTGTAGACGTGCACGGCGCCGGGGCCGTCAACCGATTCGATGTGGATGCGGGTGTCGGTGTACCCGCTCGTCGCGGTACCGTTCGTGTCCCATCCCGGCCAAATCAGGTTCGAGTCCTGCGTCACCGGCAGCACGAATCCGCCTGGTGCGCCGGGGAAACCGCCAGGAATAGCCATTTTCGCCGAGGGCTTGACGCGAAGCAGCACGTCTTCGGCCTCGTGCACGACATGCGATCCGGTCACGTCCTCTTTGAGCTGCAGCACGGCGCCGCGGCTCGAGGCCGAGACGTTGAACGCGTCGATGTGGCCGGTTTCGAGCACGAGTCCGGGTGCGCAGCTGCGGGCAGCTTCGGCGCGCGGAGGTCCCGCAACACCGCTGCCACCGTTCGCATCGCCCTTACCGCTGCCCGAGCCCGAGCCGCCACCCGGGTGCACGAAGTCGTCGCCACCCTTGGCCGTGACCTTCACGCGGTCCCACCCAACGAGCGCGCCGTCTTCGGACTTCACCGCCAGGCGAACCTGGCCAGCCTTGCCGGGCGCGGTCGCAGTCACGAAGCCGTCAAACGACACCTGCTGCCAGCCGCCCCACTTCGGGGCACCGTCGCCGTGCCACCACACCGAAACCCAGCCACCGGCGAGCTTGCCGTCGCGCACATTCGCGACCACGGGCATCCCGCCCACAACTTGGTCTGACGTCACGGTCACGCCCTGGCCTTCGGGCTGCGCCCCGATCTGCGCGTCGGTGAGCGGTTTGGTGTCGGATGCACTCGGTTTCGGTGCGACGTCGCCGGTCACGGTAATCGGCAGCGCGTTACGGTCGGCAATCGCGACCGCGGCAAACTCGTCGTTGTAGGTGGGCACGAACCGCGCGATGATGCGGTGCGCACCGGGTGCGAGGCCCGTAGTTTCGAGGTTGGCGCGACCGTTCTTGACCACGGAGTGGCCGAGCACCTGGCCGGTACTGATGTCGACGTACTCAACGGCACCGCGTGCGTTTGCGGGCTGCACCTTGGTAGTGAGCTGCAGGGGTTCGCCGGCCTTGAGCGTGCCGGTGTTGGCCGAGACGTCGATGGCAGTCTCGGTGGTCAGGGTGTCGAACGGGCCGATGTGGAAGTTGTAGGTCTGTTCGTCGGATACGGTCTTGCCGCCAATAACGGTGCTGCCGCGGAAGGTGAGTGCATAGCGGCCGGGCTTCGAGAACGCCCAGAACGCGTGCGTGTGCTGGCGCATCCCCATCGACCATGCCGGCAGTTTCTCGCTCGACGAGAACAGGCGGTTGAACGAACCGAATCCGCTCGAGGTAAAGATCTCGACGCGACCGGGGCCGTCGGTGCGAACGAGTTCGAGCGACACCTTGCCGTTTTCGGATGCCGCAACGAGCGGGTCGTGTTCGGTGCTGAATCCGGGCCAGAGCACGTCTTGCTGCTGGGTTTCGGTGGCGATCCAAGCGTTGCTGTCGTAGCCCCTGAGGAACGGCACATTCGTTGGCGTTGACTGCTTCGCACCGTTACCGAGGTGGAAGACCGTGCGGTCGGCATTGATGCGCTGCCCGGTGACGCCATTCAGATCGGCCTTCGAGCCGAGCACGAATTTGCCGTCGTCAACGAACGACGAGACAGTGTCGGAGTGGCCCGAGGTGAGCGCGGTGCGTGTGATGGTCCCGGGCGCCGGGGTATTGAGTTCGGCGGCGTGCGCCGTGATACCGCCAGGGATGACGACAAACGCGAGGCTCAGGATGAACGCGAGCAGCGCAGCGATACCGGTGCGGGTGGCAGGCATCGAGCGCCGGTGCCCCACGGCTCGGCCGGTAGGCGCGACATGACTGGTAGGCGCGGCATGGCTGGCAGGCGCGGTCTGAGTGCGGTTCGTGAACACGAGGTGGTCCCTAACTAGTTCGAGGTAGTCGCTGGGGTGCGAGGTGCGTTGAGGGTTTCGGTACGGGTTTCGGCAGTTGCAGCAGTCGCGGCGCCGAGCAGTGCTTCGTCTTCGGGCTGGATGCGGCCGGCACGCCAGCGCGCAATGGCACCGTGGCGTGGGGCGAGCACCCAAGCGAGCACGAAGGCTGCGGTGGCGACGAGCACGATGGTGCCGCCAGTGGGCAGGTCGAGTGACCACGAGAGGTACAGACCGACGAGGGCACTGCATCCACCGATAACCGGGGCAATCACCATCATTCGGCCGAGCGAGTCGGTGAGCAGGCGCGCGGCGGCAGCCGGGGTGACCAGCAGCGCGAGCACGAGCACGTTGCCGATGGTCTGCACCGAGATCACGACGGCAACGGCGACCGCAACGTAGAGCACGAGGTCGAGCGCCATGACCGGAAGGCCCGATGCGCGCGCCATTTCGCGGTCGAGCGTGGCCGCGACGAGCTCTTTGTGCAGTACAAAGAGCACCAGCAGCAAGATGATGCCGGTGACGATGACGGTCACGAGGTCTTCATCGGGAATACCGACGATGGTGCCGAACAGGAACTGCTGCAGCGACCCCGCGTATCCGGGCGAAAAACTGATGATGACGATGCCGAGCGCGAAGGCGCCGACGAAGAATACGCCGATCACGCCGTCTTCTTTCAGGCGACGGTTCTGCGAAAGCAGCGCGATGAGCACGGCGGTGAGGACACCGGCGATCGCACCGCCGAGCACGAGGTTGCCCTGAATCACAAAGGCGACGGCAAGCCCTGGGAACACCGCGTGAGCGACGGCATCGCCGATAAACGCCATGCCGCGCAGCACCACGTAGGTGCCGATGACGCCGCACACCACCGACGAACACAGCGCGATAATCAGCGCTTTCGACAGGAATGCGAGGTCGGGGTTGAGCAGGTCGTGAATGAAGTCGATGGGCGAAATCATGCGTGCACCTGGGCTTCTACTTGAGTCGTGCGGCTGGCTACGGCCGACGGGGCTGCGGCCAGATGGGATGCGGATTCGGCACCGGATGCATCCGGCGCGACCGCGGGCATGCCCAGCGCGTACAGCAACGGGTTCTGTCGCGTGATCGCGAATGTCCGCATCCACAGCTCGGGTTGTCGCAGCTGGTCGGGGGTACCGTCGGCGATGACCGTGCGGTTGAGCAGGCACAATCGCTGGCACAGGTGCATGGCACCGGCGAGGTCGTGCGTGGTCATCACCACGGCCTGCCCCTCGGCGGTGAGCGAGACGAACAGCTCGCTCAGCAGTTCTTGTGTGGGCATGTCGAGGCCGGTGAACGGTTCGTCGAGCAGCAGCACGCTCGGTTCGAGGGCGAGCGCGCGGGCAACGAGCACCCGCTGGCGCTGGCCGCCCGAAAGCTCGCCTACCGGGCGGCTGGCGAGATGGGCCATGCCGACGCGTTCGAGCGCATCGGCGACGAGCTCATAGTCGTGCGCTTTCGGGCGACGCAGCCAACCGATGTTGCGCGCACGTGCGTTCAGCACCGCATCCTCAACCGAAATCGGGAAGTCCCACACAAACTCGTGACGCTGCGGCACGTAGCCGGGGCGGCCGCCTTCGCAGCGCACAGTGCCGCATTCGGGGCGGATCAACCCGAGCGTTGACCGCAGCAGCGTGGTTTTTCCGGCCCCGTTCGGCCCGATAAGGCCAACGAGTTCGCCGCTATGCACCTGCAGGTTCACGCCCTGCAGCACTCGGCGACCGCCGAGCTGCACCGTCAGGTTGTCGACGTCGAGCGCGGGCGTCATTTGCCCTCCTCGGTTTCGTCGGCCGAGGTGGCATCGGCCGAGGTGACGTCGGCCGAGGTGACGTCGGTTGCTCGTTCGGCTGCGGATGCGGGTTCAGCGTCGGCTGCGTCGGTTTCGGCTGCGTCGACCGCAGTACCAACCCCGCCACCCTGCGCCGCCTTCGCTGCTCGCGCCGCACGCACGCGCTTCTTCATCCGCGCATTCGCGCTCGCCATCACCACGACCGCGATCAGCAGCACCGCGCCGAGCGCAGCGGCAATGATCCAGACGTAGCCGGGAACCCCCGACTCGGCCGCGCGCGAACTGTCGCCCGCCGCCGCATCCTGACCGACCGCATCCGCGCCAGCACCCGTACCGGCCTGCGAACCAGCCGCATCCGCCGACCCATCGCTGAGCGGTGTCGCATCAAACGCAGCCTGCGGGTCGGTCTCGTTACCAACCGCAAAGCGCAGCGTGTCGCGCGCGGTGACCTTGGTACCGTCGCGCAGATCGGCCGAGAATTCGAGCTCGACCAGGTAAATGCCCGGCTTGCTGAACACCCAATTCGCGTGGGTGTGGGTGTTGAGCTCGATCCACGTCGACTGCGGCATGGCCTCATTCGTCGTGTAGAGCAGATCGGGCGCACCAAAGTTTCCGCTCTGCAGGAACACGTTCAGTGAGCCGGGGCCCTCGAAACCGGTCATCGACATGGTCACACCCATGTCGACCTGCTCGAGCACGTTGGGCTCCTGTGTATTCCAACCCGTCCAGATGACGTTTTCTTTCTGCGTCTGCGGCACCACGTACACCTCAGTGCCCGCGGCCTCGCCCATGAATGCGTAGTTGTCGTCATCGGGCACGGTGAGCTTCGAATCGTCGTTCACCTGAATCGCAACATCGGCGGGCATGCGCCAGTAGCGTGGCACGGTGGTGTCGTCGTGAATCTGCACCGCCCACTCGCCGGTGTTGAGTGTCGGACCAAAGTCGATGTGCCCCGCATCGAGCACCACCTGATCGGTGGCCTGCTGCTGGTTCGGGTCGATGACCTGGTTGAGGCCGCCATTGTTGTGGTCGGCGGGCGGGGTTTCTTCGGCGATTGCCGCCGGTGCGCCCAGCGCGGTCGTTACCGCGAGCGCGGCAGTACCAAAAATTCCCAATGCACGGCGGGCAATGCGGTTGTGGATGCGCACCCTCGGTGTCCTTTCATCTCGCGTCTTCGGCGGTCTTGGTAGTTGTGCTGCTTGGTGGGTTCGTTGCATGGTGTGGAGGTCGTCGCGGCGCATTAGGCACCGCCCAGGCAGTCGCGCATCGACCGCACGTTGAACTCCATGAGTTCGATGTACGAGTCGACGTCGCGGGTAAACGCATCGCTCAAGATTTCACACACGCGGATGCCTTCGGTTTCGGCAATTTGCGTCAGTTCGTTCGAGCGCGTGGCCAGGTTGGGTTCGAGGAACACGGCCGGAACCTTGAGGTTGCGGATGGTTTCGGTGAGCCGGCGGCGATCGGCGAGGCTCGCTTCAACGGCCGGGTTCGGCGAGATGAATCCGGCGATGTCCATGTCGTAGGCCGAGGCGAAGTACCCGAACGAGTCGTGCGTGGTGATGAGCGTTCGATTCGCCTTGGGGATCTCGTCGATCGTGGCCTTGATTTCCTGATCGAGCGCATCCAATTCGTCGAGGTAGCTCGCCGCGTTGCGCGTGTAGTCGCCGGCGTGGGCGGGGTCGGCGTCGATGAGCTGGTCGCGGATGATCTGCACGTACGCCTTGGCGTTGTGCACGTCGTGCCAGAGGTGCGGGTCAATTTCGCCGTGCACGTGCTTGCCGAGCACGGCCTGCGCCAGTTGGTAGACCTTGTCGCCGGGGTTGCCGAGAAAGCGGTAGTGGGGATCGCCCGGGATTTCGTGCAGGGCGGTGTTCGGAATGCTCACGACCACGTCGTCGAGGTCGTAGTAGTCGCGACCGGTCGTATCGCTGCGCTTGCCCGCATCCCGATCGCGCAGCACGTGCAGGCGGTTGCCCGCGAGGTCGACGGTAACGTCAGCGTGCCCCGAATCGAGTACGACCGCATCCTCGCGCCCCTTGACGCTGTGCGGGTTGACGCCCACCGCAAAGACGAGGGTTCCGGATGCGACGTCGCGGGCTTGCGGATTCTGCGGGTCGCGTAGGCGCGCGCCGAGGTCGAGTTCGTAGATGCCCGGTTCACTGAACGCCCAGCTGAGATGCGTGTGGGCGTCGGGTGGCAGCGAGACGGTGTCTTCGACGTCGCCGCGCAGCCCGTCGGTGGAGTTGAAGTACTGGTCGATGTCGCCGAAGCTACCGGTGAGATAGGCGTGCATATTGCCGGGGCCGGTCATGCCGCGGGCGGTGAGTTCGACGCTAGCTGAGCGATTGACGCCCGCTTCGGCACCACCTTCGGCACGGAATCCAAGCCAGACCGTGTCGAGCGATGCGTCTTCGACCAGCGGGATGATGTTGGCCGCGTACTTCACGGCCTCTTCGGCGAGTGCGATGTTCGCGGAGCTCGCCGGGAGGTTGGCGTCGATGGCGCTGATGAGGCGCTGCTCTTCGAGCATGAGGTAGTTGGTGAACGCGATGTCGGCGTAGACGATGTCGCGAACGTTGCGCAGGCTCGGTTCATAGGAGTGTGGGTCGCCACCTTCGGGAACGAGCGAGGTGACGGCGACGTGTTCACCACCGACCTGCTGCACGAAGTCGGCCACGATGCCGGTGGTGGTGACCACGCGTACCCGGCCGTCGTCGACGCTTGGGAGCGGTTGCTGGGTGCAACCGCTGGTGGCGAGCGCGGCCACGATGGCGGCGGCTGCCAGGCGAAGGCGGGTTCGGCGGGTCACTAGTGGCTTTCGGTATGTGGGGTGGGTCAATTCGTTTTGTTGTTCTGACAGTTGGCACACGAGTTCGCGCTATTCGCGGGCGCCGAGCAACCGTGAAGCTACCCGGCGCCCGCAATTGCGGGGTGCTATCTGGCTGTCGCGGTCTTAGTCGTCCACCTGTGCGCGGCGTCCTACGAGCGCGATGCCGAGGGCGGCAGTCACGATTGCGGCGATGGCAATCGCGCCCATGGTGGTGACGTCGGCGCCGGTTTCGGCGAGCGTGCCATCCTTGCTAGCGCTGGCGTCAGCGGTCGTGCCGGTGCCGTTCGCAGCATTCGCGTTGTTGGCGGATGCACCGCTCGCGGCATCCTGGCGGCTGTCGGCAGGTGCGCCAGCGTTTCCGCCGTCACCATCGGTGCTGGTTACCGGGGCGTTGCCCGCGTTGTCGGCGTCGTCCGAGGATGCGGATGCGCTCGGACCGTTGCCTTCCGGTGCGCCAGTGTCGTCGCCCGGGTTGTCAGTGGGCTCGGTCGTTGGTTCTGGAGTCGCCTCGTCAGTTGGCTCCGGGGTCGGCTCATCGGTCGGTTCCGGCGTTGCCTCGTCAGTTGGTTCTGGTGTCGGCTCCGGCGTCGGCTCAGTCGTCGGCTCGTCGGTCGGTTCCGGCTGCGGTTCCGCAACCTTGATGACAACCTCGTTCGAGACCACTTCGATCGGTGCGCTGGTTGCAAAGTCCTTGCCGCCGGTGGTGACGGCGCGGTACTTGTCGCCTTCTGCGGCGGTAACCGTCAGCGTCGAAGCCGCACCAGCATCGCTCGCGCCAGCCGACAACGTGGTGGCATTGCCACCGTCAACCGGCGCCCACTCGTTCGAACCGGCCGCGGCCTTCTGCCACGTGACCTTGTTGAACAGCTGCTCGCCTTCACCCGCGGCGGCGGTCAACGTGACCTGTGCACCCGCGGCTACCGGTGCATCCGCACCCGAAACCGAAACCTCGGTCGGGCGAGGTTCGACCACGAAGGTGTACTTCGCGGTGTTCGAGGTTTCCTTGGCGCTGCCGTCTGCCTTGCTGGCAGTGGCCTGCACAGTGAACGTGTAGGTGCCCGGCTCGGTGAACGCCCAGTTGGCGTGCACGTGTGCGGCCATGTTCTGCACAATGGTGTTTGGCAGCTTGAAGCCGCCGTCCTTCATCACCGACGCGGGGCCGCCGAAGCCGGCCTGCGACCAGAGGTAGACGTCGCCGGGGCCGTCAACCGACTGAATAGCGATCTCGGACTTGAGGTCGCTACCGAACTTCGGCTGCGCCTGCAGGCTGTCCCAGCCCGGCCAGATCAGCGAGTGGTCCTGGTTGATTGGCAGGTAGTAGAAGTCGGTGGGAACACCTTCGGGCAGGCCACCGGGGACGTTCTGCACGTAGGCGTGGTTGCCGACGACGAGCTTGACGTCTTCGGGTGCGTGCGGAACGTGGCTGCCGGTTGCGTCCTCTTTGAGGTTGAGCTTGAGCGCGTTGTTCTCGTCAAGCGTCAGGTTGAACGCATCGATGTGACCGGTTTTAAGGGTGAGGGTGTCAGCCGCCTGCGAAGGATTCGCGGCGAGCAGGGATCCAGCGGCGAGCGCGAGCGAGGCGAGCGCTGCACCGACAGGCCGAAGCAGAGATGCCATCGACGTGCCTTTCTATGACGCGGATGCGTCCGATGGATGCGCGTGAGCAGGCGGCGGCGTGCGGGTGGTTCCGCATCGAGACACAAGCCCACTCGCATGTTGCGAATGATTTCCATTAGCGTACACGACTGGGGGCGCGCTGTTCATCCCTGGAAAACGCATCCACGTTGCTGCCGTTGCTGCCGTTGCGTGCGATGGGAAACGCGAACGGGGCCCGCTCGAATGAGCAGACCCCGTTCTCGAGCGCACGTTGAGTTGCGCGCGGTTACGAACTACGCACGCGACGGCGCACCTGCAGCGGAACCCGCAGCATCCGCATCCGATTGCGCCGCACCGGTGATGCCAGCCGCAGCCGACTCGGAACCCGGCAGCACAATGGCACCGGTCTGCGTGAACTCACGCTGAATGTCCTCGTCGTGCGAGTAGGTCGCGAGGCTCACGATGATCGCAACAACCAGTGCGAGCACAAATGCTGGCAGCAACTCGTACAGTCCCAAAGCGAACGGATCGAACTGCTTCCACAAGAACACGGTGACGGCACCGGTCACCATGCCGGCGATCGCTCCCCAGTTGGTGAGACGACGCCAGAACAGGCTCAGCAGAATCAGCGGACCAAACGCGGCACCAAAGCCGGCCCAGGCGAAGCTCACCAGGCCAAGAATCGTGTCGTCTGGCGAAAGCGCGAGCAGGATCGCGATGACGGCAATCATCAGCACCACTAGGCGACCGAGCCAGGCAAGCTTCTTCTCGGAGACGTTCTTGTCGGCAATGCGGTAGAGATCCTCAACCAGCGCCGAGCTGGTGACGATGAGCTGACTCGAAATCGTACTCATGATGGCGGCAAGCACCGCAGCCAGCACGAAACCGGCAACCAGCGGGTGGAACAGCGCCTGCGACATCGCGAGCACCACGTGCTCGGGGTTGTCGAGCGTCAGGCCCTGCTGCTGGAAGTACGCGATACCGATGAACGCCGCAAAAGTCGTGCCGATCAGCGAAATCACCATCCAGCCAATACCGATACGGCGGCCGGCCTTCGCGTCCTCGTGCGAGCGCAGCGCCATGAAGCGCACGATAATGTGCGGCTGACCGAAGTAGCCAAGACCCCAAGCCAGCGACGAAATGATGGCGATAATCGATGCTGGGTCGCTCAGGCCTTCACCGATGAGCGAGAAGAATGCCGGATCAACCGCCTCAACGGCCGTCTGCACTTCACCCCATCCACCGACCTGGAAAATCGCGACGATCGGCAGCACTACCAGTGCCGCCATGATCAGCATGCCCTGCACCACGTCGGTCAGGGTCGCGCCAAGAAAGCCTCCAAAGAAGGTGTAGAGCAGGGTCGTACCACCCACGAGCAGCATGCCCCAGAGGTACTCACCGCCGAAACTGGCGACAAAGAACTCGCCACCGGCAACCATGCCCGACGAAATGTAGAGCGTAAAGAACACCAGAATGACGACCGCCGACACAATGCGCAGAATGTGCGTACGGTCGCGCAGACGGTTTTCGAAGAAGCTCGGGATGGTGATGGAGTTGTTCGAAACTTCGGTATAGGCACGCAGACGCGGCGCCACGAGTGCCCAGTTGAGGTAGGCGCCCAGCGAAAGGCCAATCGCGATCCAGGCTTCAATGAGACCGGCTGCGTAGATGGCGCCGGGCAGACCCATCAGCAGCCAGGCTGACATGTCGGATGCACCGGCAGAGAGCGCGGCGGCGAACGGCCCGAGCCGTCGCCCACCGAGCATGTAGTCCTCGTGAGATGAATTTTGGCGAGCGGCATAAATTCCGATCGCGAGCATGGCCGCAAAGTAGATACCTACGGCGACAAGCATCATGGCAAGTTCGGGCGACATAGTCGCTCCTCCCGTTGTTGGATGTTCAAAGGCAAATCCGGTGCCCATGCCCAAGCTTCAGGGCCCAAGCATCAGGCGTCCGCGGCCCGCGCAATTTCTCCAGGGTCAGGGCGCGGGCGCGACCGGATTGTGGGTAATAGTGCCGACATTTTCATATCGACTTCACTCACCGCGTCGTTGCGACAAGCGACGACGCAAGCGGAATTTCGTAACGGCGCGGCGTGCCAAACCGGTGCGCCGTGATCGAAACCGCTTGCTCACGCAAGAACGGCAAACATTCAATTCGACCGGCCGTTACGACCTGTCCAGGGTACACAGCCAAAGAAACTGCACCCGAATTCGCTGCCGTTACCAACTGCGCATCCGCCTGTACCAGCCGGATCCGCCCTCCCGCATCCGAGACATTGCGCACTCGCTGCGACCAGGCGTCGTTGCCCTCTACGGCGAGCTGCACGCCCAGTTGCGTACAGAAGTTTGTGACCGCATCCGACACCTTCGCCGCCACGCTGCATGTGATTTCGGCGCCCACCCGGAGGCCCGCGGCGAGCACGCGCAGCAGTTCGACTTCGCGTGTGCCCTCGTAGCGAACCGTGACCGGCACGGCGTGGTATCGGAATGCGTTGTGCTCGTGTTCGAGCGCGGTCTTGTCGTGGACGATGCCGAACTCGGTGCCGAACGCGATGACGTCGGTGCGCACGGCAGCGGCGAGCCAATCTTGGTCGGCGTCGCTGAGGCCGGGCATGGCCTGGCGCAGCGCGTTGGCGAGTTCAGGATGCGTATCTACCGGTGCCAGCGAACGTGCGGCTTTGACGTCGGGTGCCGCAAGTGGTGCATCCTGCCAGTCACCGAAGCCCATCAGGTAGTTTGGGCCACCGGCCTTCGCGCCCGCACCCACGGCGGCCTTCTTCCACCCGCCGAAGGGTTGACGCTGCACAATCGCGCCGGTGATTCCACGGTTGACGTACAGGTTGCCGGCCTCGACCGCATCCAGCCAGTACGCAATTTCGGCTTCGTCGAACGAGTGCAGGCCCGAGGTGAGGCCGTAGTCGATCGCATTGACGTACTCGACGGCTTCCTCAAGAGTCGGCGCGAGCATCACGCCGAGGATCGGCCCGAAGTACTCGGTCAGGTGGTACTCCGAGCCCGGTGCGACGCCCGAGCGCACGCCCGGCCGCCACAGCTTGCCCGAGTCATCGAGCTGCTCGGGGCGAATCATCCACTGCTCCCCCTCGCCAAGCGTCGTCAGTGCCCGAGCGAGCTTGCCTTCCGGTGGCGCGATGATCGGGCCCACCTGCGCACCCTCCTGCCACGGGTAGCCGACGCGCATCGAGCGCACCGCATCCAACAACTGGTTGCGGAACCGCTTCGACTTCGCGACCGATCCAACCAAAATCACCAGTGACGCCGCCGAGCACTTCTGGCCAGCGTGACCGAACGCCGAATGCGCCACATCGCGCGCGGCGAGGTCGAAGTCGGCACTCGGGGTGACGATGATCGCGTTCTTGCCGCTGGTTTCGGCCAAAATTGGCAGGTCAGGGCGGGCTTCGCGGAACTGCTCGGCCGTCTCGTACCCACCGGTCAAGATGACGCGCTCGACATCGGGATGCGCAATCAATTCAGTGCCCAGGCTGCGGTCGCTGAACTGCACGAACTGCAGCACGTCACGCGGCACGCCTGCCTCCCACAGCGCTTCGACCATGACCGCACCCGAACGGCACGAACGGCTGGCGGGCTTGATGATCACCGGCGCGCCCGAGGCGAGGGATGCGAGCGTCGACCCCGCGGGAATCGCGACCGGGAAGTTCCACGGCGGCGTGACCGCAATGCACTTCGCCGGCGTGAACTCGGCACCGTCAATCGCCGCGAGCGCCCGCCCCTGTTCGGCGTAGTAGTGGGCGAAGTCGATGGCCTCGCTGACTTCCGGGTCACCCTGGTCGATCAGCTTGCCAGCCTCGGAGCCCATCACTTCGAGCAGCTCGGCACGACGCGCTTCGAGCATGTCACCGGCGCGGTGCAGGATCTCGGCACGCGCATCCGCACCGAGCGCGCGCCACGCAGGACCCGCATCCACCGACCGTGCAATCACGTCACGCAACTGTTCAGCAGTGTCGATCGTGCCCGCGGCAACGGTCTGCTTGCCGAGCTGCGAGTCGACCATGCGCGTACGAATACCGTTTGCCCACTCGCGGTTCGCAGCGATCGAGGCATCGGAGTCGGGCGTGTTGAGGAATGGCTCGCGCTGCCAGGCTGCCGCGGGTTCGTTGCGGTTCTGGATGCGGTTGGGCGCGGGTGTCTCGCGCGGCATCGACCGCACCGAGGCAAGGAACCGGTCGCGTTCGCGGTTGAACAGTTCGGCTTCGTCGTCGAGCTGGAACACGGCCGACATGAAGTTCTCTTGCGAGGCGCCCTCCTCGAGGCGGCGGATGAGGTAGGCGATGGCGACGTCGAACTCGTCGGGGTGCACGACCGGCGTGTAAAGCAGCAGTGAGCCGGTGTCGGCGCGCACCGCGGCGGCCTGCGAGGTGGCCATGCCGAGCAGCATTTCGAAGTCGGCACCGTCGCCGAGGCCGCGGCGCTGGCTCAGCAGCCACGCGAGCGCGAGGTCGAAGAGGTTGTGCCCGGCCACGCCAATCTGCACGTTCTTGACGTGCTCGGGGCGCAGCGCGTAGTCGAGCACCGCCTTGTACGAGGCATCCGAGGCTTCCTTGCTGTGCCAGGTGGCAAGTGGCCAGCCGGCGATTTCAGCGTCGGCGCGTTCCATTGGCAGGTTGGCGCCCTTCACGACGCGCACGCGGATACGGGCGCCCCCGTTCGCGACGCGTGCCTGCGCCCACTGCTGCAGCTGCTGCATCCGCGCCAGTGCGTCTGGCAAATAGGCCTGCAGCACGATGCCTGCCTCGAACGTCTTAAACTCGGGGCGGTCGAGCAGGCGGGTGAAGACTTCGATAGTGAGGTCGAGGTCCTTGTATTCCTCCATGTCGAGGTTGATGAACTTGGGGGTACGGGCGTCGCGGGCCAGGCGGTAGAGCGGGATGAGTGACTCGATGGCGTGCTCGACGGCCTGGTCGAAGCTCCACGGGTCGTGCGGTGCGACGGTGGACGACACCTTGATGGAGACGTAGTCGACATCGTCACGTTCGAGGAGTCGGCGGGTGCCGTCGACGCGGCGTTCGGCTTCTTGCTGACCGAGGATGGCCTCGCCGAGCAGGTTGATGTTGAGGCGAACGTCGGTGTCACGGCCCTTGATGTCGCGGATTGCCTTGCCGAGCTTGTGGTCGCTGGCGTCGACGATGAGGTGGCGGACCATCGTGCGCAGCACCTTGCGGGCCACCGGCACGACGATGCCGGGGAATGCGGGTGCGAGTGCAGCGCCGAGCTTGAACGCGCTGCGCAGGTGCCACGGCAGGAACGCCGGGACGATGCCCGCCAGCTCGCGCATAGTGCGGGCAGCGACGCGGGGGTCTTCCGGGCGAACGACGCCGTCGACAAAGCCGACGGTGAACTTCAGGCCGTTCGGGTCACTGAGCACGCCCGCCAGTCGCTGCGCAGCCGCGTCGGCGGGGTACTTGCGGCTTTCTGCGAGCCAGTGTTTAACAAGGTCGACAGCTTCGAGCGCGAGGGTGTCGTCGAGGGGTACGACGGTGTTGGTCGTCATTGCGGTCTCCTTGCTGGCTGCAGTTGTGGTTGCGTTGCGTGCCGTGGCGCGGATGCGGTGCGTCACCCAAGCGCCTCGGCGCCGTTGCCGAGGTCGAGGCGCGGGCCTGGAGCCCGACTTGGGTGTACGTTCCGCTTCGTTGCGGGCATTGGGTTCCACTATGTCCGATATCTCATTCAGGCAACAGCGATAAATTAGGAACAATTTCGTTCGGGTTTTCCGAACGATTTCAGGACTGCCAGACGCGCATCCCTCAAGTCACTACGGCGCCGCGTGCTCCGGCTCATCAAAACCCGTCAAATCACCCCCAAACCGCCCCAAACCCAGCAAATTGATGAGTCGCGGCACACCACCAGCGCCAGCCAGCGCCGCACCCCGCCAACCGACACGGGGCCGGTACCAACACACCGACACCGCTCGCCCAACCAGCGCAATCACCCCACCGACTCAACCACCCCGCAACCACGCACCACGTCGTATGACTCATCAAAATCGCTCGTTTCACCCCAAAAAACGACACCCAACACCCAAATTGATGAGCCAAACGACGCCCGCCCCGTCAGCAACGTCACCAAGCACCGCACCACCGCGTGCTCCGGCTCATCAAAACGCGACTTTTCACCCTAAAACCATGCAAAACCCGACAAATTGATGAGCCGCGGCACACCACCGCAGCGCAGGCGAGCATTGCACCCCGCGAACCGACACCGACACCGACACCGACACCGAAGGAGCCACCATGTGGGATTCCCACCGCCTGTACCTCCTGTGCGAGTTCGCGCGCCACGGCACCATCAGTGCCGTCGCGAACGCCCTGCACTTCAGCGTCTCGTCGGTCTCGCAGCAGCTCGCGAAGCTCGAAGACGAAGTGGGCATACCCCTCTTTGAGCGCCAGGGTCGCCTGCTTAAGCTCACGCCAGCCGGACACACGGTCGTGAACCACGGCCACGAAGTGCTGCGACTCGAAGACACGCTGCGCGCGAAGCTCGACGCCGCGCGCCCCGAAATTGCCGGCACCATCCGCATCGCGACCCTCGAAACCGTGGCCAATGCGCTCTTCGGTGACGTGCTCGACCGACTGCACCGCGCGCATCCCCTCCTTCGCGTCGAAGCCGAGGTCATGCAACCCGAGGGCGCAATCACCGATCTCGAGGCCTTTAGCGTCGACATGGTGATCGCCGAGCAGTACCCGGGGCACACTCGCGAGATTCTGCCGGGCATTGCGCGACTGCCGTTGGGTATGGATGCGTTGCGGCTCGCAGTTCCGTCCGGTTCAGGTATCGAGTCGCTCGCAGATGCACACGATGCGGGCTTCGTGCTCGAGCCGCGCGGCTCAGCCACGCGGCAGTGGGTGGTCCAGCAATGCCGGGCGGCCGGGTTCGAGCCCGATGCGCGTTTTGAGTCGGCGAACCTGCACACGCACCTGCAGTTCGTGATTGCGGGACATGCGGTGAGCATCCTGCCCGACCTGATGTTCTTGGAACCGGTCGACGGGGTATCGCTAGTTGATTTGCCCGGGATGCCTCGCCGCGAGTTGGTCTGCATGGTGCGGTCGAGTGCGCAAACGCAGCCGGCGGTGCTGGCGATGCACGAGGCGCTTCGGGATGCGTTGCGCGAGTTGCGTCCGGATTGGCAGGTTGCTGAGGGCTAGGGCGACCGGACTCGGAACCCGGACCCGCCTGCGCGCGTCGAGCCCGCGCATCCACCCGGCACACCATGCCAACGGGCCAAGTTCGAAGCAATTTGATGACACAATCATCGGAACACGCCGGTTAGGTAACGCAAAAGTTAACAGCATCTCAACGTCGAGATACTGTCGCACTTCCGCGCCATCATGCGGAACTCAGCGATTCATTCGTTACCCATTCGCAATCAAGAACCCTTCCAAGTGCTTGAAAGTTAACCTTCCGTTAACCTATACTTAAACCAACGGCACGGAAGCCGCCCCGGTTCAAACCGCATCGGGGAACACAAGAAAAACAATTACTGCTTAGGCAGCCAGGCACTATCTAGGAGGAGCAAATGTCTGAAATCAATGGAAGCATTGCTCGCAATGCTGATGGCTACCGAGTTACGTACTCGCTGGACCTCGACTTCGACCGCGCCAATGTGTGGCACGCGATTACCGATCGCGCGGCCCTCGAAAACTGGCTCGGCACGTTCTCGGCACCGCTCGAACGCGGCAACAC
The DNA here is from genome assembly GCF_001570925.1 of [Zimmermannella] bifida NBRC 103089. Classification (GTDB taxonomy): domain Bacteria; phylum Actinomycetota; class Actinomycetes; order Actinomycetales; family Microbacteriaceae; genus Gulosibacter; species Gulosibacter bifidus. The sequence goes on along the minus strand of NZ_BCSP01000017.1, from coordinate 766 downwards.
TTTCGAGCTCGAGTACCTCAACGACTCTGACTACACCATTAACGGTTACGTAGTCGACTGCACTGCACCGAACTCGCTTGAATACAAGTGGGAGTTCAACGACCAGCCCGAGATGCTCGTGTACTTCACGGTCACCCCGGGAACCCTGCAGGGATCGACCTTGCACTTGACTGTTTCGGGCCTGACGGTTGACAACGCAGTTCGCGTTGCCGCCACCTGGCACGCACAGCTCGAGTTCCTGCGCGACTACCTGACCGAAGGCGAATCGCCGGCATACGCCCTGCGCTTCCGCCGCGACGAGCTCGCACCGGCATACGCCAAGCAGCTCGCGATCTACGAAGAGCGCGTCGCCGCAATGGCCGACGAAGCTTCGCACGCAGGTAACCTGTTCGACAATGCAGCTGAGACGATGAGCGTCATGCGCCAGCACGCGCACCTCGCGTAATCATCTAGCTACACGCTATTAGGTATGGATGCCTCGGGTTTCGACCCGGGGCATCCGTCGTTTTCCCTGTGGCACCGCCCCTGCAGCACACCGGCCTGCAGTGTCGCCCTGCAGTGGCGCCCTTCAGCGCTGCCCTACACCAGCCCACCGCACCCCACCGGTTACTAGGTTGACCAAAGTCGGCCACAACCTAACGCGCCACAGCCAGTTGGGGCCTACTTTGCACAGTACGCAGGCGCCTTACTGTGCAAAGTCGGCCACAACACGGCGGCGGTGGCGGGATGCGGGCGCGGGCGGCGCGGGGCGGGGGCGGGGCGGGAT
>NZ_BCSP01000016.1 GCF_001570925.1 [Zimmermannella] bifida NBRC 103089 | reverse complement strand
GTACAAGCTTCCAGTTACGGGTGACCTGGACCGTGCGACGTGGATGAGCCTGTTCATCTCCCATGGTGACCCAAACCGTCCCGCAGTGGCTTGCGATACCCGATTTGAGATCACCGCTGAACGACTGAAAATTCTGAAGGCGGATGGATATGAAATCGTTGGTCGATACCTTTCGGAGAAGAATCAGGAAAACCTGGATCCATCGGACTACTGGAAGGCGATTCGACCTGGGGAGCTAGAGCGTATCACGGAGGGCGGCATGAAGTTCTTCCCAATCTTCCAACATGATGCACGCGAATTGGTTGATTTCTCGAGCGCAACGGGCGCAGCTCATGCGCATCTCGCACGCGAAGCCGCCGAGCGCCTCGGTATTCCTCCAACGTACATCTATTTTGCCGTAGACTTTGACGTGCTTGACCACGAAATTGAGCCCCGAATTGTGGAGTACTTCCGGGCTGTAAACAACAATATCCAGGGTGGGTACAATGTTGGTATCTATGGGTCGCGTAATGTCTGTGCAAAAATTATCGGGCAGAAACTGGCGGGATCTGCATTTGTTGCCGACCTGTCGTACGGGTTCTCCGGTAATCTCGGGTTCCCGATTCCCGATATGTGGAATTATGATCAATTCGCGGAGCTGGACAACTATCGGGGAGGTGGCTGGGATCTGGATCGCGTTGCGTATTCTGGACAGATTCCGCCTGTGAGCTACGTCGCCTCGAGAAAAGCAGGTGGTAAGGCGGTGGTGCAAGAAGCGACTGACTACACCAAGTTGGCTCCCATAGATCTCATTTGGCATCTTGAAAAACGATTCGAAGAGCTCCGAGCCGCAGGTAAATTTTCTAGTAAAAGCGGTGCAATCTGGCGCGGGGTGATCAACTATCTTGCGAAAGACTATCTCCGTGATGGGGGCAACATCAGTGCACTCCAGTGGGAGATTGCGGCTGAACCATTTGCAAGACGAAATTCTATTGTCCTAGAGAACGATCCAGTGGCGTCAAAGATCATCGCTGTACTGGATCGGTATATCAGCGGACGACGACAATCCATGATTGATGTCGACGGTGAGAGTGTGGATCTTTCTCACCTGAGTGCAACTATTCTTGGTTACTTGACGGGTTTTGTGGTTCCGGATCAATGGACTGGGTGGGCAGGTGACCTGGCTACGGCTATGGCGCAGATTCAAAAGGTAGTGAAATGGAATCCGGGTGTAGATGTTCAAGTTGTTGCTGATGCGCTTATCGGGGCGAGGGAGCGTTTCCGAAGCCAAGGGGTGCTCCAGGGCTTGATCCTTGAGGATCCACAAGGTTCTGGGGACGTTATTGAGAACTCGTGTAACCGTGACGATCTCTGCTGTGATGGGGATGCTATTGCGCTGCTTCGGGCCTTGCGAGACGGAGATGGATGGGATGTTCACCATTTGTCTAATACGCTGCGTGCTTACTACACTGACTCGTCTCGGCTTTCTAGTCGATTTAAGGAGATTGGTTGGAGTGTGGGTGCCAGTGATTTCGATTCTGCTCGATCAGCGTTCTATTCTGGTGTTACAGGACCCGGAGATGAAGCCCTTCGGAGCGGCTTGGCCGGAACTGTCGATGATGATGTCATAATGGCTGCGTGTGAAGCCCTTGCTCGTTTTGTATTTAATTAGTTGAGCGAGTGTTCGTGGGGCGGCGATTTTCAAAGAAAAGCAGCCGCCCCACCCAAAAGACGAGTGCAGATAGTCCCCAGATTCCGAAAGGTTGATCCAAGTCGTCGAGTGGTTTGAAGAATTCGGCGTAGAGTTTGGCGAAATCAACTGGTGGGAAAATGATTGTGGTGCTGAGAACCCCGGCTGCGTAGAGGGAAATGGGCATGGCAAAATAGCGGAAGAGGGGGCGTGTCTTGGGGACTTTATATGTTGCTATCAGCGACAGGGCTGGCACCAGTACGACACCTGATCGGGCAAAAAATGCCAGCAGCCAGCCTAGCGGTGCCTGCCCCAGTAACGCGAGCCAAGTGAACTGAAAAAGCCCAAACGTTCCTACCAATGTGAGGGTGTCGAGTAGTGACTTGAGGTTAGAGGTGTAGTTGACTGGCTGATTCATGAAGATCCAATTCCTTGTGAAGACGTCAAATGTCCAAGCGTTGGTTTTGTGTGGCTATTCGAGGGGTTGGTTTCGGCGGATCAATCTGTCAGGGTACGGTGCGAATGAGGTCCTCTGCGGGCAAGTAGTAGGCCTATCGGGCTGAGGAGTGTGCCGGTAGTATAGCGCCAACATCGGTGGCTAACACTGTGCCCTATCGTGTGGGGTGACGCTCCAACTCGAAGGGTCGTGAGTGCAGAATATGAGACGCTTGCGAGATTCATATTTGCTTAATATTTGAATCCTGGATAGGGCGACCCCTCTTGAAGAAGAGGAGTCGCCCTAGCCATATAAGCAATGCTGACAGTCCCCAATGTCCATACACGTCATTAATCAGATTGAAAGGGCTGAGTAGGTGCCTGCAAAGCCATTCCAAATGGAGGCGTGTAACGAGCGGTAGTGTGCTCAAGGTGCCAGTAATATAAAGCGAGACTGGCGAGACTAATAGTGCGCAAATTCTCGGCATCGGGAGAATGTCATCGGGAGAATGTTTCGGGTAATAAGTAATGTGGCAGTCGCTATAAATGGGGGTTCCAGTGGCTGGAAGGTGACCAGAAGCCAGCCCAATGGTGTTCCGATGCTGATGAACGAATAAAGCGCTTGGATTGCGCCAAATGTGATGGCGATAATGATGACGTCAATAAGAGGGTGTTTGCTTCGAGGCTGCGGTTTTAGTGGCTCCATGGCTAGTCTTGTACCTGATTGAAATGGTCTGACTATCGTGTTTGTAGGTAAGCGTAAGTGCATAAAGGTCCCTTGGTAGGGATGCCCGGAAAATGAAATGTGAATGTTGCCATGTTGCTCAAATATCAGCACACTTTAGGTGAATGTGGTCATCTGCCCATTGAGCGAGGCCGAGTTCTGGACTGCCTCGCGAGTTTGAATGCGGTCGTTGCCCCGGCCAAGAGTCCATTGGTCGGGTACAGCACGTGGAGTGATCTTTGCGACCGCTCTCCCGGCTGCCTCTGCCTACATTGTTGGAGATTGAGCAGACGAATGTGGGTTACAGGCGGCACTGTTGTTGGGATTACTGGAAGTGAGATCCACGCGGCAGGCGTCCATACCTAACTAGTAACGCGAGCCGTGCGCCGGGTTGCCCAGCGATGCATGACACGTGTGGAAGAAACGGGCCTATTAGTGGCAAAGGTGCCAATCTGTTCGGGTGACCGTATTGGTTTGACGTCGTCGTTGCCACCACCCTGGGCCGCTGACCACCTGTCAAGAATCAATCGCGACTGCTGCGATTTTCGAGCCCATAGGTGCAGGGCGCCATAAGATTTCGAAAACCCATTCGGTTCGGAAACTCGCTGGGAATGACCATCGAACCCTGGTCTGCGTGCGGATCTGCATATTGCACATGGTTGCCATGTTCGAGACCATGCCTGGAAAACAAACAACGCCCGCGTGTGGGCGAGAGAGTTAGATGGATCTATGCGACGACTCACGTATTTCGCCCTTGCTCTGGCGGCGGTGGGTGTGCTGTCGGGCTGTGCCGCACCGGTGCAGCCCGACAGCACACCCACCGAGAGCACTACTCCGACCCCGCTTCCCACAGGTCAGGCGCTCGAAGACTGCAAGGAGGCAATTAAGAACCAGGTGATCGGTGCGCAGCTCTCGGCCGAGGATCGCGAACAGCAATTCAGCAGTAACTACGACTTTGAACATGTGACATTCGGGCCCGTAGACGGTGGTCTCTCCATCACTTTTGAAGGAATCGGGGAATTCGATGGCAAGGCTGTGTCCATCGAATGTGTCTGGACACCGGATCACACAACTGCGCAGGTAATTAACTGACTACAGACGCAGCCCTCGCACGAAGTCTGCCCAGGTCTTGTTCGGATCGTGCGACATCGCGTAGTTGTACGACTTCAGCTCGTACCAGCTATCCCATCCGCTTCCCCGGTGGGCATACTTGGCCACACCGATGACCGTGTTCGCCCCCACAGCCCCGTCGATTGGCCCTGAGTAGTAATCCCGGAGGGTGATTGACGTCTGGATGCCTTTGATCGTGTTCGGGCCCCAAGCCCCATCCACTGGGCCCGAATACCGCCCCTTCTCCTTGAGCGCAGCCTGCACCATCAAGCGGATGTTGTGCGTCGGTTCCAGCCACTTGTTGTACAGACCAGAAGTGCGTGAGCCCTGCGCCGACGGTTCGACGGTGTATGCGTATGCCATGGTGTTCTCTCCTGCAACTAATCGGTGGCTCGTTTTGGGTGAGGGCCACGCGGTCGTGGCCCTCACTTTGACTGCCGCGGGGAAGCGGTTTGTCAACCACATGGAGAGTCAGTAACGGGATGCAGACGTTACGTACGAACGACCAATACTCGTGGTCGCCATCGCGAACAATGGCGACCACGAGGTGGGCGGGCGCGCGGAGGTGCTGTCTGGGCAGCAGGGCTACTTCAGCGATACCTCAACGCTCGAGTTGAACCCCTGCTGCAGCTTCACTGAAACCGGCGTCGCATCCGCAGGAATATCGAACACGAGCACACCCGAAACCGAGTTGCCCGGGTTCACGCGCTCGTAGAGCGTGTTCGAATCCTCGATGTAGATCGCCGCGGAAGAGTCAGCTTCGTGCTCGCGACCCTGGTCATCCACCAGCTTCTGCAGGCTGCTCGTGAGGGTTTCGGCCTTGTCGCCAACGTTGGTGACGTTTACGTGCACGAGCACGAACTGACCCTGCGCATCCTCACTGAAGTACTCACCGCCAACGCTCGCGACACCGGTTTCAACCTCAGTGACGGTGAACTCAAAGTCCCCAGCCTGAGCCGGTTGACCAATACCCGGCATGGCGGTGTCTTCGGCGGGCGCATCAGCTGGTGCGGCGTCACCGGCTGGCGGCTCCTTCGACTGCGCTGCCTGCTGGCCTGCCGCAGTTTGCGAGCCTGAATCAGCCGCATCCTTCTTGTTCTGGTTCATCCCCGAACCGATGGCACCGATCAGCACGAGCACGCCGATCACGGTGAGCACCTTGTGGCGGGCAAACCAGTTCTTCTTGGGCTGGTCGGCGGTAGCGGGCGAGTTATTCATTGCGCATCCTCTGCAAATCAAGCGGCCGAGTGAATCGAGCTGCGGTTGCCTAAACGGTCAGGAACATCGTCGGTTGAACCGTTCCGCGCCCGAAAGACCCGACCGGCCACATCCGCACTACCCGAACGGGTGAGGATCCCGGCCGTCCGGGTGTGCCGGCTGTCGTTGGTCATGCATACGATCGACAGCATGACCACACCGCAACCATCGGGCAGGCCAGCTACCCGCACGCTCCAACGACTCGGCGGCTTCGTCGGGATGGGGTTGGTTGCGATTTGCTCGATGCAGCACACGTTCCGGGTCAACTCGACCGTGGTCGACGGCGACGTCAACAACCTCGAGTACGGGCCGCTCGCTGTTCTTGGGGTGGGCGCCGTGATTGGCCTGCTCATCTTGATGCGCCGGCGAAACCGCATGCCCATGAAGTACCTGCTCATCGCTGCGTCGGCTGGAATCGCCTTCTCGATCACTCCGCTTGCGGCATTGGTCGGTTTGCCCGCACTGTTTCGGCGGTCGACGCGGGATGCGGTGCTCGGCTCGGTGATCGTCACCGTCTGTTTGGTGATTTGGGCAGTTCAGGACTACTTCGCCGCAACCATGCGGCAATCGACCTTGCAGCAGTTCGTTGCCCCGCGCGACTTTCCGGAGCTGGAACGGTTCGAGCTGCCGCTCGGCAGCGTGATCCTTGCGGTTGTCGTGCCGCTCGCTATTGCGCTTGCGACGGCGATGGTGCAGCGCGAACGCGGCGAGAAACAGGATGCCCAGCAGCAAACCCGGATGCTCGATGCCGAGTTGGCGCGCAAGATGGAGCATGAGCGCATGGCACAGGAAATCCACGACGTGATCGGCCACCGGTTGTCGCTCATCAATCTGCAAGCCGGTGCGATTGAGGCGCTCGATCCGGATGACCCGCGCTTCGAGCAGCAGCTGACGTTGCTTCGCGAAAACGCTTCGAACGCGATGCACGATCTGCGTTCGGCGCTCAATGTTGCCGGTGCACCCGCAGCACCGATTGATCTCAGCGACTTGCAGTCGATCATTGAGGACTCGACCGAAACGCAGCAGCACGTGAACTCCAACGTGTACCTGCGAAATCCCGAAGATGCACCCGACGAACTTGCCCGCGCCGTCGTGCGAATCGTGCAAGAAATCATGACCAACTCGCGCAAGCACGCACCCGACTCGCTATTGCGGCTGCAAGTCTCGGGCGGGCCTGACGACGGCATCCACATTCTTGGGCGCAACGCCATCGCCACCGATGCGGTTGCAGGGGTCGATACGCGTGGGCTCATCGGCATGGAAGAGCGCGCTAAGTCGCTCGGTGGCACCTTTATTGCGGGCGTCGAACACGGCGAATTCGTCGTGCGCGTTGACCTGCCCTGGCAGACTCCGCGTCGCTTCTTATCGTTTGGCAACCGCTAGCGCGCGGTACCGCGAAACGGGATGCATGCATCCGGATAAGATTGCGGGGTGCCAATTCGAGTTGCCCTGGTGGACGATGACGCGCTGAGCCGCGGCAGCATCGAGATCATCCTCAACGCCAACCCCGACATTGACGTTGTGGGCGTCGCCGACGACGGCGACGAAGCCGTGTCGCTGGTACAACGCACCCGGCCAGATGTCGTACTCATGGACTTGCAGATGCGCCGTGTTGACGGCGTCACCGCCACCCGCGACATTCGCGCGTTGCCGAGCCCGCCCGAAGTGCTGGTCATGACGGTCTGGGACACCGACGAATATATTGGGCGTGCAATCACCGCCGGCGCCTCGGGGTTCATCACCAAGTCCTTCGCACCCGACGACATCGTTGCTGCCGTGCTCGGCGTCGCCGACGGGGGAGCGGTGCTCTCGGCATCGGCTACGCGATTTGCGATGGATGCGGTGCGCGGGCGCGAACCCCGCGGCACCCGACGCGAGGCGGTCGATCGCGTCGCCACCCTGACCGAGCGCGAATTACAGGTGGCGAGGCTCGTAAGCGACGGCCTGACGAATGAAGAAGTCGGCGCACGCCTCTACATTTCGCTCAACACGGTGAAACAGCATGTGAGCGACATCTCGCGCAAACTTGCCGTGCACAAACGTGCGCAAATTGCGGTCGTGATGACCGCATCCGGCTACGAACCCAACATTTGGGGATAGTTCGCTCGCACTGCGCGGTGGTTAGCCGAGAAAATCGCAAACTGATGCTTGCGGTACCGGATGCGCGCGGTTACGCTTGAACACAGCCTTAGACCGCTGGTGGTTGGCGTGTGCAAACACGGCAAACGAAAGTTCAATGAGAACGGCCCGCGCAGGTGAACGAGTACTGACATATTTACGGCAAATTCGCCGTGGGTTTTCACGCTCCGACATCCTGCGTCGGAGCGTTTTTTGTTGGAGTAGGCGGTGGAGCCGGAACGCCCGTTCCGGTTTCGCGACAAGACGAGAGGAGACCCATGGCGACCAAGGAAGCAACCGTCGCTGAGCTCACCGACAAGTTCGAGAGCTCTAACGCCGTTGTGCTTACTGAGTACCGCGGTCTCACCGTGGCGCAGCTCAAGACGCTGCGTCGTTCGCTCGGTGAGAGCGCAAGCTACGCCGTGGCAAAGAACACCCTCGCCAAGATTGCAGCCAACAAGGCTGGAGTCACCGGCATCGACGACCTCTTCACTGGACCGACCGCTATCGCGTTCGTCGAAGGTGAAGTAGTTGACGCTGCCAAGGCGATCCGTGACTTTGCCAAGGACAACCCTCTCCTGGTGATCAAGGGTGGCTACTTCGATGGCAAGCCACTCACCACGGAAGAGGTCAACAAGCTCGCCGACCTCGAGAACCGCGAAACGCTGCTTGGCAAGCTTGCCGGCGCATTCAAGGCCTCGCTGTTCGGTGCCGCGTACATGTTCACTGCGCCTGCGTCGAAGGCGGTTCGTACCGTCGACGCGCTGCGCGAAAAGCAGGAGACCGCGGAATAGTCCGATCTGGACAACGCGGCAAATTCATTACTAAGGAGAAACCCCATGGCTAAGCTCACCGCTGAAGAGCTCATCGAGGCATTCAAGGAACTGACCCTCATCGAGCTGAGCGACTTCGTCAAGCTCTTCGAAGAGACCTTCGAAGTTACCGCTGCTGCACCTGTTGCTGTTGCTGCCGCTGGCGGCGCTGCTGCTGCAGACGCACCTGCTGCTGAGGAAAAGGACGAATTCGACGTCATCCTCGAGTCGGTAGGCGACAAGAAGATCCAGGTTATTAAGGAAGTTCGTGGCCTGACCTCGCTCGGCCTCGGCGACGCAAAGGCACTCGTTGACGGTGCTCCGAAGCCTGTTCTCGAAGGTGTCGACAAGGAGACCGCCGAGAAGGCAAAGGAAGCTCTCGAGGGCGCTGGTGCAACCGTAACCCTCAAGTAGTTTCTCGCGCAGTATCCTGCGCTAACTGCTTCAAGCGGGTCGGAACTTCGGTTCCGGCCCGCTTTTCGGTTTCCTACTTTTGGTGGAAAAACTGGAAAAAGTTTCGATATGGCAACGATTTGTCCGTATGATCATCGAGTACGTTTTGGTTTTAGTTGACGGGGCAAGCATGGCAACAGCAACGAATCTGCGTGTGACGCTCCTTTCGGTGGGCGCCGCGGCAGCACTAGTGGCGCCGGTAGTTTTCGCTACTGGAGCATCGGCACAAGCGGCTGTTACAACGGATGCACCGGCTCCGGTTGAGGACACAATGGTCGTGGCTCGCGATGGTCGCAACGTCGGTTCGATCGAGACCGACCCGACGGCGGCCCCGGCACCGGATGCGACCGCAGCACCCACGCCCGCGCCAACGAACAGCTTCCCGATTGAGACGACCGAAGCTGCTCAGCCAGAACCGACGACTCCGGCAGATCCGGATCCGTCAGCATCGCCGGTCGTTCCGGACGAGCCTGGCGCAACTGACCAGGTGACAACGGAACCTGACCCGTCGCAACCGGCAACGGACACCGCCCCCGGCACTGATGATGAAGGCGGCGAGACTGAACCGACGGACGACACCGACGGGTACATCATCTGGAACCCGGACCGTACCTTCGCCGGTGATGGCTCGAACGGTGGTTCGCAGGACGAGCAGCACTCGGATTCGGTTCCGTCAGAATCGGAAGGTGCTGAGAGCGATACTTCGCCGTCGCAGACTCCGAAGCCGGAACTTTCTGCAACTGGTGCTGAAGGCGCCTCGGCGGGGCTGATTGCCGCGCTGACGCTGACGCTGTCGGGCGGCATGCTCTTGCTTGCTCGTCGTATTCGCGGCGTAAAGGCATAAGTTTCGTCCGCCTCGTGCCGCCGCCGTGCGGTGGATGCGCGAGGGGGGTTGTCGAGCGGCTCGCGTTGGCGTGCTGGTTGCGGCTATGCTTGTGAGTTGTGCCGCGCACGCGCGGACCTGGAGGATTCGCCTAGTGGCCTATGGCGCACGGTTGGAAACCGTGTTGGGTGCAAGCCCTCAGGGGTTCGAATCCCCTATCCTCCGCCAATGACCTACGCACCCCCTTGTGGGGTGCGTAGGTCATTTGTGTAGTAGGGCATTGGGTCCACCGCTGCCGGAGGCTCGGCGCGCCGTTTCGGTGCGTCGAGTGGTGGCGGGGGAGAACCCCTTGGTGGGTCCCGGCCGCGCGTGGCTCCGCCGGTTGCGTAGCGGCCGGTGGAGGAGCGGTTGGGAGTCGAATCCCCTATCCTCCGCCAGTGACCTATGCACCCCCTTGTGGGGTGCGTAGGTCATTTGTGTAGTAGGGCATTGGGCCCACCGCTACTGGAGGCTCGGCGTGCCGTTTCGGTGCGTTGAGTGGTGGCGGGGGGGGAGAGAGAACCCCTTGGTGGGCCCACCGCGGTCGGGCGCTGGTCAAGAGGGTGCTGCGATTGGGGCACATGGGAAAGGGGGAAGGCAGCGCGGCAGGAGAACGCCGCGAGGTGCGCGCATCCGGAAACGAAAAGGACCCCTCGCGCACCCGCCAGAGCCTGGTTACCCTTGCTTCGTTTCCGACCTGGGGGAGTTGGCCTGGATGGCGCCACGCGAGGAGCCGTCCATCAGTTTACCGTGAATTTACGGCGGTTGGTACTCGGCCGCGCGAACGAGCTCATCACATAGGGCACACGGTTGGTACGCAGGCACAGAACCAACTGTGCCCTCACCCCGCTCGCAGCAAGGCATCCGAAACCAAACGGCCCCGACGCAAGTTACCTCGCGTCGGGGCCGTGCATCCCGGTTCAACGAACGCGGATGCGGAACACGTTACGGTCGCGCGTATGGGCTACCGTCGCCGTTCGCGTTCTCGGTGCCAGCAGCCGTGACGGCAAACTCGTCGTCTTCGACAACCTTGTTGAAGCCGGTCACCGGCTGGTTCTCATCGAAGCTCTGCGCCTTCTTGGTGAAGCCGCGGGTGAGTACCGCGAGGTAGACCACACCAACCGCGAGCCAGATGAGACCACCAATGAGCGCGTCCATGTGCAGGTTTGCCCACAGGACACCGGTCATGACCACGCCGATGCCGGGCATGATGATGTACTTGAAAATCTCGCCGAAGCTGCGGCGCATGCCCATGCGGATCGCGAAGTGCGCGATCACCGAGATGTTCACGAACGAGAACGCGATCAGTGCACCGAAGTTAATGAACGCTGAAATCAACTCGAGCGTGAACTCCACCGCAAGCAGCGACACAACGCCAACGAGCACCACGTTGAACACCGGCGTGCCGGTCTTCTCGTTAACGCGGCCAAATACGCTGCGCGGCAGCACGTTGTTGCGGCCCATGACCAGCAGCATTCGCGAAACGGATGCGTGCGATGCGAGTCCCGAAGCGACAGTCGCGGTGAAGCCCGCGGCCACGAAGATCGTCTGGAACACTTCGCCACCCACGAGCAGACCGATCTGCGGCAGCGGGTCATCGGTGAACTCACCGAACGGGGTGTTGTCAGGGAAGCGCAGCTGCGTGAAGTAAGCCGCAACCAGGAAGATCAGACCACCGAACATCACTGTCAGCAGGATTGCCTTCGGCATGATCTTCGGGGTCTTGGCCTCTTCGGTGTACATGGTGATCGCGTCGAAACCGATGAACGAGAAGCAGACGACCGTGGCGGCCGTCAGTACGGCGCCGATCTCCATACCGTCGTGTACGAACGGACGCGAGCTGGCCACCGTGCCGGCGCCTTCACCGTTCATCAGCTGGGCAATCACCATGGTGATGAACACGACGATGATCGTGACGGTGAACACCAGCAGCATGCTGTTTACCCCCGAGGTGCCGCGCATCGAAATCGCGACGATCGTGGTGACCGCAATGCAGTACACGACCACCCAGATCCAACTCGGCACATCCGGGAACATCTGTTCCATATAGAGGCGAACGATAAGCGCGTTCACCATCGGCAGCAGCAGGTAGTCAAGCAGTGAGGTCCAACCCACCAAGAAACCGACGTTTGGGTGGATCGATTCGCGTACATAGGTGAACGCTGAACCGGCGCTCGGGTAGGCCAGCACCATGCGGCCGTAGCTGATTGCCGTAAAGCTCATCACGATGAGTGCGACGAGGTACGCCATCGGTACCGCGCCGTCAGTCTCTTCCGAGACGATGCCGAAAGTGTCAAAAACGACGGTTGGTGTCATGTAGCCGAGGCCAAGACCGACGATGGCCCACAGGCCGAGGTTTCGCCGCAGCTTGCCGCCGACGTCCGGATGCGAATTAGGTGTTGACATGGGGTCTCCTCGGGCTTCGTTGCCAGTGGGGATAGTTCATTGCGTCGGCAGCACTGCCGTCGCACCTTCAAAATGAATGGATTACACATCGTACTTGGATGCATGCCCATATGTAAGATTCGACGCAAGATTCACCAATATCGCCATATTTGCCACCTAGCATGGGCAACGTGACCGCAAGCATTTACATCACTTCATCCGAGAGTTTCTCTGGCAAGCAGGCCGTTGCCCTGGGCGTACTCGAAACGCTGAACTCGCGCGCATCCACCGTTGGCGTGTTCCGTCCGGTCGTACAAAACGCGGCGCAGGATGCGGTGCTCACGAATATGCTCCAGCACGTCAACCTCGCAGCGGGCCTGGATGCGGCCGACTGCATCGGTACCACGTTCGATGACGTTCACACGGACCCGTTCGGTGCCATGTCACGCATCATGCAGCGCTACGACGCAATTGCTGGTCGCTGCGACGCGATCGTCATCATTGGCAGCGATTTCACCGATGTCGGAAACCCTGCCGAGCTCAGCTTTAACGCGCGCGTTGCCGCGAACCTCGGGGCCCCGGTGCTGCTCGTGCTTTCGGGTCGCAGTGCTGATGGCCAATCCTCGCGCACGCCTGAGGCGATGTCGCAGGTGGCAGCGCTCACTGTGCCAGAGCTCGAATCGGAACACGCACGACTGCTGGGCGTGGTGGTTAACCGTGCCGATGCATCCAACCTCGAACCGATTCGCGCTGCGGTGCGCGAAGGACTCGACGAAGTTCAGGCAACTCCCGGCGCCTACAGCAACGCGCCGATTTGGGCGCTGCCTGAGAACACGCTCCTCGGGGCGCCGACGGTTGCCGAGCTGCGGGATGCAGTTGACGGGGTCCTCTATGCAGGCGACGAGTCGCTGCTCGATCGCGAAGTACTCGGTGTCACCGTGGCCGGTATGTCGATGGAGAACGTACTCGAGCGCACCTTCGAATCGGGCGTGGTGGTGGTCGCTGGTGACCGCACCGAGACGCTCGTGGCGCTGTTGCTTGCGCAGCAGGCCGAGACCCTGCCCTCGGTCGCGGCGATCGTTGTCAACGGGCCGTTCGAGTTCTCGCCGGTGATCGAATCACTGATTCGCGGCGTCGGCCTGGGGCTGCCGATCATTCGAACTGACTACGGCACCTTTGATACTGCGCAGCGCATTGTGAATACGCGCGGCGAGTTCATGGGGCAAAACTCGCGCAAGACGGATGCGGCGCTCGCGGATTTTGCAGCCCACATCGACGCAAACGAACTCATCGAGGCGCTCAAGCTGCCCGAGGTGCACGCCGTCACGCCGCTGATGTTTGAAAACCGCCTGTTGCGCCGCGCGCGAGCCGACTGCAAGCACATCGTGCTGCCAGAGGGTAATGACGACCGCATCCTGCAAGCCGCCGCAACGCTACTGACCCGAAATGTTGCCGATCTTACGATTCTCGGCGACCCGAGCGCCATCCGGCAGCGCGCATCCGAACTCGGCATCGACCTCAGCACCGCGCAGCTGCGCTCGCCACAGGACCCCGAACTGATCGAACAGTTCGCTGCCGAATACGCCCGACTGCGCGCCCACAAGGGCGTCACTCTCGACGATGCTCGCGACCGTGTACAGGACGTCTCGTATTTCGGCACCATGATGGTGCACCTGGGCCTTGCCGACGGCATGGTTTCGGGTGCCGCGCACACCACGGCGCACACCATCAAGCCATCGTTCGAAGTCGTCAAGACCAAGCCAAACGTGTCGATAGTCTCCAGCGTGTTCTTGATGGCGCTCGCCGACCGCGTACTCGTTTACGGTGACTGCGCCGTCAACCCCGACCCGACGGCCGAACAGCTCGCCGATATTGCGATTTCGTCCGCCGAAACCGCCGCGATGTTCGGCATCGAGCCTCGAGTGGCGATGCTGAGCTACTCGACCGGTGACTCGGGCACCGGCGCCGACGTTGATAAGGTTCGTGAGGCCACGCGACTCGTGCGCGAGCGTGCGCCGCAGCTATTGGTTGAGGGTCCGCTGCAGTACGACGCGGCAACCGACCTTGCGGTTGCGGCGAAGAAGCTGCCGGGCAGCGAAGTTGCCGGTCGCGCGACCGTCTTCATCTTCCCCGACCTCAACACCGGAAACAACACGTACAAGGCCGTGCAGCGCTCGGCCGGTGCGCTCGCGATTGGTCCGGTGCTGCAGGGCCTTAACAAGCCGATCAACGACCTTTCGCGAGGCGCGCTCATCAGCGACATCGTGAATACGGTCGCGATCACCGCGATTCAGGCGCAGCGGGCGGATGCGCGCGGCGCGTAGGTGCGCCTCGGGGCAGACGAGACTGCGTTCATGCCGATCGTGGGGACCGACCGTGGGTACCGACCACCACAAACCACCATCAACACCCACCAACGAATGCCTTCCGGCGAAAATCAAGAAACCACAGGTCAACAATTAATTCCGCGCAGGTTCGGCGGATGCGGTCAGTCCCGTGCGCGCAGACGCGTTGCAACTCTCCGCTAACGTGAGACCAGAAGTTAGGAGCGAAATGTCTGTCGTGCTGGTTGTGAACTCAGGGTCGTCATCGTTGAAGTACCAGCTCATTGACATGCGCACCGAAGAAAAACTCGCATCCGGTCTCGTCGAACGCATCGGCCCCGGAGTCGGCATCTCGACGCACAAATACGACAAGGAGTGTCACGAGCAGCGACTCGAAGTCTCGTCGCACGACGAAGCGTTCCAGCTAATGCTCCAGAACTTCGAGCAGCACGGGCCGAGCCTCGAAACTCACTACCCCGTGGCTGTCGGACACCGCGTCGTGCAAGGTGGCCGCCGTTTCTTCGGGCCGACCATCGTCGATGACACCGTCGAAAACGACATCGAAGAACTCATCCCGCTCGCGCCGCTGCACAACCAGGCGAATCTCGCGGGAGTGCGCGCGGCCCGCAAGGTATTCACCGACATCCCACACGTCACCGTCTTCGACACGGCATTCCACACCACGATTCCGGACGCGGCCAGTCGCTATGCGATCGACCGTGACGTCGCCGAGACCTACCGCATCCGCAAATACGGTGCGCACGGCACCAGCCACAAGTACGTCGCGGCCGAAGCCGCCGAGCTCATTGGTGTGCCGTTCTCCGAAGCAAAAACCATCGTGATGCACATCGGCAACGGTGCCTCAATGTGCGCCGTCGACGGTGGTGTTTCGGTTGAAACGTCGATGGGTATGACGCCGCTGGAAGGGCTCGTGATGGGCACCCGCTCGGGCGACCTCGACCCGGCCGTGCTCTTTCACCTGCACCGTAAGGCCGGCTTTTCGGTCGATGACCTCGACGACCTGCTCAACCGCAAGTCGGGTCTGCTCGGCATGACCGGCACCAACGACATGCGTGATGTGACCGAACGCGCCGAGCGTGGCGACGTCGAAGCCGAAGAAGGCCTCGCGGTCTATGTGCACCGGATGCGCCACTACCTGGGCGCCTACCTGATGGCGCTGCAGGGCGGCACGCACGCGATCGCGTGGACCGCCGGTGTCGGTGAGCACTCCGCTGTAGTGCGTCGGCGCACGCTCGAAGGCCTGGAATGGCTCGGCATCGAGCTGGATGACGAACTCAACGAGACCCACAGCGACGAAGCGCGCGTAATCTCGACGCCGAACTCGCGCATCCAGGTGCTGGTCGTGCCGACCAACGAAGAACTCGAAATCGCGCGACAGACCCTCGAAGTCACCGGACTGCAGCCAGCCTAGACGGCGCGACCGCTCGCGCATCCGGCGGATGCACGTGGTTTCGGTGGATGCGTCTGGTCCCGGGGTGAGCGGGAACAGCTAACCTGCCAGCGCGAGCGCGCCGGGGCAATCTACGATGGTGGACATGGTTGCAGCCCTGTATCGCCGGTACCGGCCCGAATCCTTTGCCGAGATGATCGGTCAGAGTCAGGTCACTGACCCGCTTTCGACGGCGATCACTTCGGGGCGTATCAACCACGCCTACTTGTTCTCTGGCCCGCGCGGATGCGGTAAGACGACGTCGGCGCGCATCCTGGCTCGCTGCCTGAACTGTGCGCAAGGCCCGACCCCAACCCCGTGCGGCACCTGCGATTCGTGCCGTGAGCTGGGGCGCGACGGCGGCGGCTCGCTCGATGTGCTCGAGATTGACGCGGCCAGCCACGGTGGTGTCGAGGATGCGCGTGATTTGCGTGAGCGCGCCGTTATGGCGCCGAGCCGCGACCGGTTCCGCATCTTCATCATTGACGAGGCACACATGGTCACCGGCGCCGGCTTTAACGCGCTACTCAAGGTGGTGGAGGAACCGCCGGAGGACGTGCTCTTTATTTTTGCGACGACCGAGCCCGAGAAGGTGATCGGCACGATTCGCTCGCGTACGCACCACTATCCATTCCGGCTGATTCCGCCGGCGCCGATGCTCGAATACGTCGAGCAGATTTGTCGCGAAGAGTCCGTGACTGCGCAGCCCGGTGTGCTACCGCTGGTGGTGCGCGCCGGTGGAGGTTCGGCGCGTGACACGATGTCGTTGCTCGACCAGCTGATTGCCGGTACCGACGGTGCGGAGATTCAGTACGACCGCGCCACGCAGCTGCTCGGGTTTACTGCGCAGGGCCTGCTTGACGACACGATTTCGTCGTTTGCTGAGCGGGATGCGGATAGCGCGTACCGAGCGATCGATGCCGTGATTCAGTCGGGTCAGGACCCGCGCCGGTTCGTTGAGGACCTGCTTGAGCGCGTGCGTGACCTGATCATTGCCAAGGCCGTTGGCGAGGGTGCCGAAGCGGTGCTGCGCGGTCGCGGCCCAGACGAGTTGGCGCGGTTGGTGTCGGCGAGCGGGCAGTTCTCGGGCAATGCGCTGAGCGTTATCGCGGATGCGGTAAACGGCACGTTGAGCGAGATGACCGGAGTGACGGCGCCGAAGCTGCAGCTTGAGCTGATGGTGGCGCGGATTCTGGTGGCGCTGAAGGCGGACTTTGCTGGGGGCGGTGCTGCGGCGACTGCTGCTCCTGCGGTTTCGGCAGCTGCGGCCACACCTGCTGTGCAGGCTCCTGCCGCTTCGTCGACGGCGTCCGCTGCGGCTCCGGCTGCTGCACCGGCCGCGCCTACGGGCAGTTCGCCTGCGGCCACTCCCGCAATGCCGGCGGCAACCCCGACGACTCCGGCACCATCACGGGCCGCGAACCAGGCGCCGTTGGCGCGACCCGACGCATCCGCTGCGCCTGCCGCACCCTCGGTACCTGCCGCATCCGTAACCTTTGGGCAAATTAAGGACGCGTGGCCGAGCGTTGTTGAGCGTGTGCTTGAAGGCGGTGGCCGCGGGGCATGGGCCGTCGTGAACGAACTGCGGCCGCTTGGGTATGTGAACGATGTGCTGCAGGTGGACGTACCGAACCCGGCGCTCTCGCAGCAGCTGCGCCACGGCGGCAGCGGGCGACCGGCGCCGGGCCAATTGTTGAAGTCGGCGCTGCAACAGACATTTGGTGTGGCCATGCGCGTGCAACCGCGCGTGCGTCGCGATGGTGACACGAGCGCGCCGATGGCGGCGCCCGTGGACGACGAACGACACCGAGGCAGTGCTGGCGCGCCTGGCGCGGCTGGGCCGGTTGCTGGGCGTGGCCTGGTAGGTCGTGGCCCGGATACGCCTGCTGCTTCCGCGTCTGCTCCTGCTGCCGGTGGCACCGGAGTGAGCTGGAATGTCGTGGCGATTCCCGGTTCTGAGGCTGCGCCGCAGGATGGTCCGGGCTCGGCCTGGGATGAGTTTGCGAGCGGGCCTGGCGATCGCAGCGCCAGCGAGAACGGCGCGGACGCTGGATCGTTGGCGGCTGCGCCCGCTGATGCACCAGCCTCGCCGGATGCAGCTGCACGGCCCGAACCTGCGCAGGTGTCGGCAAGTGCGCCCGTTTCAGAGCCCACGGCTGACGCAACCGTGCCCGCATCCGTGAGCACCGCATCCACGCCCGCACCTTCACCTGTGCCTGCACCAGCACCCGAGACGTCGACTGCGGGCGCCGAGGACCGTGCTCCCGAAATGATCGCGGCGCGTGAAGCCGCAGCGATCGAAGAAGCCACTTCGCCGCAGCCGATGCCTCCGGTGACGCTGCGACCCGAGCCGGCCACCACGCCGGAACGCGACTCGGCACCTGCCGAACCGGCGACTGGGGCGGTGCCGAGTGCATCCACCGAACCGGATGCGGAAATCGCCCCCGGAACCCCAACCGCATCTGGCTGGGCGGTCGCGGCGCTGCCCGACGACAAGCCCGAGCCCGAACCGGAACCCGAGCCCGAACCGGAACCCGAAGAACCGGCCGCGCGGCGACACCCGGCACTGGTTACTGGCCAGACGCGGTATGGCGAGTCGGTGGTGCGTGAAAAGCTTGGTGCAAAGTTCATCGGCGAGGAGCCGATCGAGATCGCTGGCCCGAGCAGCGAACTTGACGGCGCGATTCCGCCGGATGAATTCGAAGCACCGCCCGAGGAGTACTAGCCCATGTATGAAGGCATCGTTCAGGATCTGATCGACGAGTTCGCCAGGTTGCCTGGAGTCGGGCCGAAGTCGGCGCAGCGCATCGCGTTTCACATTGTGCAGACGCAGAATTTTGATGTGTCGCGGTTGGCGAAGCTGCTGGTGGATGTGCACGATCGCGTGAAGTTCTGCCGGTACTGCGGCAATGTGGCGCAGCAAGAGGTCTGCAATATTTGCGGTGACCCGGAGCGCGACCACACGCTGATTTGCGTGGTGGAAGAGCCGAAGGATGTTGCCGCGATTGAGCGGACGCGCGAGTACGAGGGTGTGTATCACGTGCTCGGTGGCGCGATTTCGCCGATCGACGGCATTGGGCCGGATCAGCTGAACATTCGCGGGCTGATGCCGCGGCTGGAGGACGGTTCGGTGACTGAGGTGATTCTGGCGACCGACCCGAACCTTGAGGGCGACGCGACGGCGGCGTACCTGTCGCGGTTGCTGCGGACGATGGGCGTTGGTGTCTCGCGCCTGGCGTCTGGTCTGCCGGTTGGTGGCGACCTCGAGTACGCGGATGAAGTGACGCTCGGTCGCGCGTTCGCCGGCCGCCGCATGATCACCGACTAGTCGTGCTTGCTCCATTCGTTCTGCCGCTGCTGCACAACCTTGAAGAGGCTGTGTGCTGGCCGCAGGGGCGGATGCGGAACCACATGCAGCGAGCCACTGCCGTGGTTAGCTCCATCACGGTGTTGGCTGCCGGTTTTCGACGGTCGTGGCCGCGCGACATTCGGTTGGCCTTCTGACAGGAATTGTTGCCACAGAGCGAGTCCGAAACATATATGTCGATGGATGCGCTGTCAGGCAACAGTTCTTACCGCACCTAGATGTGCCCGGTTGCGGATTAGCTGCAGAATTACTTGACCAGGGCCTTCCTCCAGCCGCAGAACCTGATGGTAAGTAAGACGAATTACTTCAAATCCAAGCGCCTTGAGGGCTAGGTCGCGCGCTCGATCGTTTTCGTAGGCTGCCAGTGACGTGTGGTGGGCAACGCTGTCGCATTCGATGACCAATCGCGATCCGATCAGGAAGTCAACGCGGCCGACACCTGGGATCCAGACTTGACTACGAAAGCTGATCTGGTGCCGGTATGCCCACAGCCGGAACCAGCTTTCTGTTCCCGACTCTGAATGTGGGTCAACGAGGTTCACAATTACCTTGCCTCGTGGATGCACAGCACTTGCGGCTTCGAGCGTGTTCATTGTGACCAGGCCTCGGTTAACCAGTGAGTCGCAAACCACGACGGCTTCATTACGAGCGTGATCCTTGAAGAGAACTGCGAGAGCTGTGTCAATGTCGTCGACTGCGCTGCTGCAGACTGGACTCGGTTTGAGCGTATGCGGCACAATGCCGGATGCAGTTCGGATACGTTCGAGCTGATGCGCGCGCACGTGAGTATGGAGTTCACGAAGATCCCACGCTCCATGCAAAGCAAGCGCATCAGCACCGGTGAGGACGCCTCCCGACGCGACAGCGGCTCTTGCTTTCGGGTTGGCGCCGGTTCGCGCGTACCAGCCGCGACGAATCAGTTCGAGCTGTCCTTGGCGACGTAATGCTGCGAGCTGCTTGTCGCTAACGCCCATTGCATTGAGCTGCTGTCGGCTTGCGACGCCGATCTTGAGTGCGGTCTTAGACTTCACAAGCGTATTGAACCGGTGAGCCAGCGGGTTGTGGTGAAGACCTCGGAGCCTGTGGATAGAGCCACTATCCACAGGTGGCGAGCAGACAAGTGTTCCTGGAACTGTGGTGGCCGGGTCGGCTTGGTCGCCAACTGGCCGAGAAGGCCGGAAATGGGGCAGGAATTGTTGTCCCACAGTGAGTCCGAGGCACATATATCGATGGAGGTGCTGTCAGGCAACAATTCCTGCCAACACCCGGTTCAGATAGGGAACGGCGGGTGTGAATTAGGCGAGTAGTCGGGCTCGGTAAGCGGCGAAGCCCGCGCGGCCACTAGGCTATTGCCGTACACGTCGAAGGAAGAGGGGGCTAGATGAGTCTCATCGTGCAGAAGTACGGCGGCTCCTCGGTGGCGGATGCAGAGAGCATCCGTCGCGTAGCGAAGCGAATTGTTGATCTGAAACGCCAGGGCCACGACCTGGTCGTCACCGTGTCCGCCATGGGTGACACCACCGACGACCTCATCGAACTCGCCCACGAAATCAGCCCGATTCCCGACCCGCGCGAATTCGACATGCTCATCACCACCGGTGAACGCATCTCCATGGCGCTGCTCGCCATGGCCATCAAGTCCATGGGCTACGACGCTCGTTCGTACACCGGCAGCCAGGCCGGCATGATTACGGATGCGCGCCACGGCGACGCGCGTATCGTCGACGTCACCCCGGTGCGAGTTCGCGAAGCCCTCGACGAAGGCGCCATCGCCATCGTTGCCGGATTCCAGGGCTTCAACCGCGACACCCGCGACATCACCACCCTGGGTCGTGGCGGCTCGGACACCACCGCCGTCGCGCTTGCGGCAGCGCTCGACGCGGAGCGCTGCGAGATCTACACCGATGTTGACGGCGTCTTTACCGCCGACCCACGCATGGTGCCTAAGGCCCACAAGATCGACATGATCTCGAGCGAAGAGATGCTTGAGCTCGCAGGTAGCGGCGCCAAGGTTCTGCACATCCGCGCCGTTGAATACGCGCGCCGACAGAACGTCACCCTCGTGGTCCGTTCATCGTTCTCGAATGACCCGGGAACCATCGTCTACCAGCCGGACTACGCAAAGGAGCACCAAGTGGAAGCACCAACTATCGCGGGCGTGGCCCACGACCTGAGCCAGGCCAAGATCACCGTCGTCGGTGTCCCGGACGTACCGGGCTCCGCCGCCGCCATTTTCAACCTGGTGGCGCAGCAGGGCGCGAACATCGACATGATCGTGCAGAACGTGCAGACGCAGAACGACGGCGTCACCGACATTTCGTTCACGCTGCCGAAGGCTTCGGCCGACCAGGTGCTCCGTGCCATCGAGGCCGCCCGCGACGAACTCGGCTACGAATCGCTGCGCTTCGACGACCAGATCTGCAAGATCTCGCTCGTCGGCGCCGGCATGCGCACCAACATCGGCATCTCGGCCACGCTCTTCGAAGCGCTCCGCGACGCTGGCATCAATGTCGACATGATCTCGACCTCCGAGATTCGCATCTCAATCGTCACCAGCGCGGGTATGGCGAGCCGCGCCACCAAGGTGATCCACACGGCATTTGGGCTCGACGGCGACTCTGAAGCAGTCGTCTACGCGGGTACCGGCCGCTAACGCAACCAAACGGATGCGGTGCCTCGCGTACCTGCGCAAGTCACCGCATCCACCACAAACCGGGTCGTCACAAGCGGCCCGGTTTTCTGTTGTGTGGGCACTGACCCACGTACACTCGAATGCAATGCGCGGCCCTGGAGCGCCGCGCGGGCCGGACGAATGGAGCAAGAATGTCGAAGCAGCTGAACGTCGCTGTAGTTGGTGCAACCGGTCAGGTTGGTGCGGTTATGCGTCGCCTGTTGGATGAACGCGACTTCCCGATTGGCACGATTCGGTTCTTTGCTTCGGCACGCTCGGCCGGTACGACGCTGGAATTCCGCGGTGAGCAGATCGCCGTTGAGGACGTCGCCAACGCTGACCTTGCGGGCATCGACATCGCGCTGTTCTCGGCCGGTGGCGCTACCTCGAAGGCGCAGGCTGAACGCTTCGCTGCGGCGGGCGCGGTCGTCGTCGACAACTCGTCGGCCTGGCGCCTCGACCCTGAGGTGCCGCTGGTCGTATCTGAGGTCAACCCTGGCGATGTCGCCAACCGACCCAAGGGCATCATCGCGAACCCGAACTGCACCACCATGGCCGCGATGCCAGTGCTCAAGGTGCTCAGCGACGAAGCCGAACTCACCCGCCTTAACGTCACCACGTTCCAGGCCGTTTCGGGTTCCGGTCTTGCCGGCGCGAAGGAGCTGTCGACGCAGGCGATGGCCGCCGTGGCACAGGGCGAGGATGCGTTGCTCGGGCTCGTGCACGACGGCTCGGCTATCGAGTTCCCCGCTCCGGAGAAGTACGTGCACCCGGTTGCCTTCAACGTTGTGGCGCAGGCCGGCGACTTCGTGAACGACGGGTCGGGCGAAACCGACGAAGAGCAGAAGCTCCGCAACGAGTCGCGCAAGATCCTGCACCTGCCAAACCTGTTGGTTGCGGGCACGTGTGTACGCGTTCCGGTCTTCACCGGCCACTCGCTCGCCGTGCACGCCGAGTTTGCGCGCGACATCACGCCAGAGCGCGCTCGTGAGCTGCTTGCTGGCGCACCGGGCGTGGAACTGTGCGATGTGCCCAGCCCGCAGATCGCTGCCGGCCGCGACGCCAGCTACGTTGGCCGCATCCGCGCCGACCAGTCGGCCCCGGCGGGCAAGGGCCTGGTCATGTTCATTTCGAACGACAACCTGCGTAAGGGTGCTGCGTTGAACACGGTCCAGATCGCCGAAGTTCTCGCTGAGGAGCTTGCCGGCTAACGCGCCTGTGGGCTGCGCGGTCGCCAGTGCGGCGGCCGTGGCGCAACCATGACGTTAACGGTACGGATGCGGTGGGTGCAGCCCCGCGCATCCGTACCGTTTGCCGTTGCTCACGAAAATGAACGCCATTCTTGGTGTTGCCTGCAACGTTACTGACCACCTGCCGCCTCGGGCTGCTATCCCCAGCCAAGAGGCGTAGGATGGGAGACGTGACTAACCCGAAGATTTACGACGCAGTCCTCATTGGTGGCGGTGTGATGTCGGCGACGCTGGCAACACTCCTGCAAGAACTCGAGCCCAATTGGTCGATCAAGATCATTGAGCGTCTCGACGACGTTGCCCAGGAGTCTTCGGGCCCCTGGAACAACGCTGGTACGGGCCACTCGGCCCTTTGCGAGCTCAACTACACCCCTGAAAAGGACGGTGTAATTGACATCTCGAAGGCAATCAAGATCAACGAGCAGTTCCAGGTCTCGCGACAGTTCTGGGCAACCCTCGTTGAGCGCGGCGACCTGCCAGAGCCGACGAAGTTCCTGAACCCGGTTCCGCACATGACGTTTGTGACCGGCGAAGAGAACGTTGACTTCCTCCGTCGCCGTTACGAGCTGCTCAAGGCGCAGCCGCTGTTCTCGACCATGGAGTTCTCGGACGATCCCGCGAAGATCTTCGAGTGGGCACCGTCGCTCATGGTCGGCCGCGACCAGAACGAAAAGGTTGCCGCAACCTACGTTGAGCAGGGCACCGACGTTGACTTCGGTGCGCTGACCCGCCACCTGGTACAGAACGCCATCGACAAGGGTGCAGTTGTTCGGCTCGGAACCGAGGTAACCAACCTGCGCCAGCGTCCAGACGGCGTCTGGCAGGTTGCAACCAAGGTGATCTCGGGCGCTGAAAAGGGCCGCAAGAACGTTACCCACGGTCGTTTCGTATTCGTTGGTGCCGGTGGCGGTGCACTGCCGCTGCTGCAGAAGTCGGGCATCGACGAGGTCAAGGGCTACGGTGGCTTCCCGATTTCGGGTGAGTTCTTCCGCACCGACAACCCTGAGGTTGTTGAGAAGCACCAGGCCAAGGTTTACGCGATGCCCCCGGTTGGTGCTCCGCCAATGTCGGTACCGCACCTCGACACCCGCGTGATCGACGGCAAGAAGTCGCTCATGTTCGGCCCGTACGCCGGATTCAACACGCGCTACCTCAAGCAGGGTTCGCTCGCCGACATGTTCCTGTCGCTGCGTCCCGGCAACATCCCGACTTACCTCGGTGTCGGCGTCACGAACTTCGACCTGGTTTCGTACCTGGTCGGTCAGCTCGCCGCATCGCCAAAGAAGAAGTTCAAGGCACTCGCCGACTTCTTCCCAGAGGCCGAGATGGAAGACTGGCGCCTCATTACCGCCGGTCAGCGCGTACAGGTCATGAAGAAGAACCCGGACGGTGGCATGCCGCTGCTCGTTATGGGTACCGAGGTTGTCAGCAAGGCTGACGGCTCGATCGCCGGTCTGCTCGGTGCTTCGCCAGGTGCTTCGGTTGCCACGCCAGTCATGGTGTCGCTGCTCGAGAAGTGCTTCCCCGAGAAGAAGGAAGCCTGGGCCGAAAAGGTCAAGGCACTCATTCCTGCCTACGGTGAAGAGCTGAACTCGCAGCCAGAACTGGCCGAACGCATCCAGAACGAGACCGCTAAGGTTCTCGGAATCGCGCCCATCAGCTAGGGCTCGTGACTACCCCGCTGGTCGTTGGAATCGCCGGCGGATCGGGGTCTGGCAAGACCGTGCTCGCACGGGCTCTTGCCACCCGGTTCGCCGGCGAATCTGCGTTGATCTTCCACGACAACTACTACTGCCGTCAGGACCACCTGACCTACGAGGAACGCTGCCTCACGAACTACGACGCACCCGAGGCGTTTGACAACGACCTGTTGATCGAGCACCTTGACGCGCTGATTCGTGGCGAGTCGATCGAATCTCCGGTCTACGACTTCGCCAATCACAACCGTTCGGATGCGACCGAAACGGTGAACAGCGCGCCGATTATTTTTGTTGAGGGCGTGCTGGTGCTTGCCGATGAACGACTGCGGGAACGGATGACGCTGAAACTGTTCGTCGACACCGATGCCGACGAACGCATCCTGCGCCGCATTAAGCGCGATGTGCTCGAACGCGGTCGTACCATCGAGTCGGTCGAAACGCAGTATCTGGCGACGGTAAAGCCGATGCATGAGCGCTACGTGGCGCCGTCGAAGCACTGGGCCGATGTGATCGTGCCCGAGGGCGGCCGTAACCACGGCGCGCTCGAAACGCTCGCTGGTGGCATTGCCGCAAGTGTGGCGCGCTTGGCTCGCGAGGCCGGTGCGCTGCGCGGCGAAGGAACGCCGCAGTAGCCATGGCGAAGCTCTATTTTCGCTACGGTGCCATGAACTCGGGTAAGTCGACGGCGCTGCTGCAGGCCGCGTTCAACTACGAAGAGCGCGACCACAAGGTGCTGCTGGCCAAGCCCCGTATCGATACCAAGGGTGCGGATGCAGTGTCATCGCGGCTGGGTATGTCGCGTCGCGTCGATATTTTGATTGGCGAGGGCGATGATTCGCGCGCGCTGTTTTACCGGGCGGCGGATGCGGCCGGTGGCGTGATTGCGTGCCTGCTCGTTGATGAGGCGCAGTTCTTGAGCGCCGACCAGATCGACGGGCTGCTCAAGATCGCCGTGCTCGATGGGATTCCGGTGATTTGCTACGGAATCCGGACCGACTTTCAGACCGTGGCGTTCCCGGGCTCGCGACGTTTGCTCGAGATCGCGCATGCGATTGAAGAGCTCAAGACGATCTGCCGGTGCGGACGCAAGGCGATTTTTAACGGACGCCGCGTGGGGGAGCAGTTCGTGTTCGACGGTGACCAGGTGGCGATCGACGGTGACCGCGTGACCTACGAGTCGCTGTGCGGCCAGTGCTACCTGCGCGAATCGGATGGGCG
>NZ_BCSP01000015.1 GCF_001570925.1 [Zimmermannella] bifida NBRC 103089 | reverse complement strand
GTCTCAAGACCCCGGGCACCAGCAGGCACCCGGGGCCACCACGGCCCGAGCTAGCGAACCGTGCGGTCGTGCACCAGGTCAATCAGCTTCTGCAGCACCTTGCCGCCGGATGCGCGCAGACCGCCGTGCTCGTACTCGCTCGTCACGTACAGGTCCACATTCGGCAACAGCTCGGCCGTCTCGAGCGAATAGCTCAGCGGCACGTACGCATCGTTTGCGTAGACCGCCGCGGCCCCGCGCACCCCGCTCGCGCGAATCGCATCCGCGTCGTACAGCGTCGGCCACTCGACCTGCGCCATCCGCTCGGCCACACCCTTCCACGGTTTGAACGCCGGCACCGTGTCGCACCACTCACGGCGCACATGCTCGCCGGTGAGCAGCGTCACATCGTCCACGAAGTCCTGCGGCATCGTGCGCTCCGCCGACCAATTCGTGACGCAGCCATCCGAATAGCTCGACTCGTGAATCACGTAGTACAGCGGGTTGCGGCCACCAAACGGCAGCATCTGCGCCAGGTCGTACCGGAACGCATTCGAACGGTGATCGAGCTCGCAAAGCTCGTGCACGCGCTGCCAGCCATCCTGACCACCCAGCAGGTGACCAATCGACCGCAGCCGCGATGCCGAAACCACCTCGCCATCGGGCAGCACAATCTCACCGTTACGCGCCGCATCCACCAACCCGCGAATCACCTCGCGATCTTCGGGGAATCGACGGTAGTACCGCTCACTGATCGTGCGCATTTGGTCGTAGCAAGTGCGGTAGACGTCATCGCAGTGGCGCCCAACGGCCGACAAGCCACCGGTGAAATACACCTCACGCAGCGAATCGGCGTAGCGCGAGAGGTAGTGCAGCGTCGTAAACCCACCAAACGACTGGCCCAGTACGCTCCACTGCGCCACACCCAGGTGCTCGCGCACCGCCTCACAGTCGCGCACGATCGAGTCGGCACGCAGGTGGGTCAGGTACTCGGCGAGCTCGTCGTCACCACGAGCAAGATCGTGATCGCTCACCGGCGTCGACAGTCCCGTGCCGCGCTGGTCGAGCATCACGACGCGGTAGTCCGCGAGCGCGGCATCCAGCCAGCTCGGGTTGCGCGGCGCAAAACTCGGGCGCGGGGCCTCGCATCCGGGACCACCCTGCAAGAAGACCAGGTACGGCAGCTCGTCGCCGCCGGGGCGGGTAATCACGCGCGCGAAGACGTCGATGGTGCGGTCATCGACGTCTTCGCCCCAGACCAGTGGCAGCGTCAGCAGGTACTCGTCGAGTCGCAGGTCACCAAGTTGTTTCGTGGATGCAGTCACGTTCGTCATGCACGCATCGTACGGCCAGTGCCCGCGCCAATTCCCCACGAATGCTACCCGCCCGCGGCCTGAACCCGGCGCATCCACCACCGCCTGCGCTGCCACTTTGCGCAGGAAACGACACCTGCGAGAACAAAATGTCGGAGAAAGTGAAAAACCGCTTACTATCACCTTGCAACTCGGCATATACTGAACGCGGTCAAATTCCTCCCCGGCAGGCTGGTCCAGACGCTACCCGCGCTCGGCCAGCCTGCTGGTTTTTGCGGTGCTATTCGTTTGCTGCCACCGCAATGCCTCACTAGAGAGAACCCCACGTGAACGCAACCGAAGAACCCAACGTCACCGCGTCGCAACCCGCGACCGACCCGAAATCGCAGCCGGATGCATCCGGTCACGGCCACGGCAAACTTTCGGTCGGACTGACTGCCCGCCATATCCAGTTCATTGCGCTGGGTTCGGCAATCGGTACGGGCCTGTTCTATGCCTCGGCGGATGCGATTCGCCTGGCCGGTCCTGCGGTACTGCTCGCATACGTGGTTGCGGGTCTGGCCGTGTTCATGGTGATGCGCGCGCTCGGTGAAATGGCGCTGCGCGACCCCAGCCGTGGCGGATCGTTCGGCTACTACGCCCGCCGTTACCTCGGCCCGAGCGCCGGGTTCTTGATCGGCTGGATGTTCATCATTGAGATGCTCGTCGTCGCGATTGCTGACGTCACCGCGATCTCGATTTACCTCGCGCGCTGGTGGCCGCACGTGCCCTCGTGGGTGTGGATTGTCGGCGTCATCCTGCTGGTGACCGGCCTCAACCTGATTCACGTGAAAGTGTTCGGTGAGACTGAGTTCTGGCTCTCGATCATTAAGGTCGGCGCGATTATCGCGATGATCGTCGGTGGTCTGGCCATCATGATCTTCCACATCGGCCAGCCCGGTAGCGTGCCTCCGGGCGTTAACAATCTGGTTGACCACGGTGGTTTCGCCCCCACCGGTGTGCTCGGCATTCTGCTGTCGTTCGCGGTGGTGGTCTTCGCATTCGGTGGGGTCGAGACGCTCGGCACCGCATCGGCCGAAGTTCAGGACCCGCACCGCAACCTGCCGCGCGCGATCAACACGATTCCGTGGCGCATCCTGCTGTTCTACGTCCTCTCAATCGGTGTCATCCTCTGCCTGATTCCGTGGACCGACATCGACGGCGAGAACAGCCCGTTCGTGCAGATCTTCGACGTGCTCGGCATTGCTGCAGCCGGAGACCTGCTCAACATCGTCGCAATCACCGCATCGTTCTCGGCGCTGAACGCCGACAGCTTCGCGATCGGCCGCATGCTGCACGGTCTTGCCGCACAGGGCGACGCCCCGAAGAAGCTTGGCGAAACGAACAAGCGCGGCGTACCGTTCGCGGCCGTCATCATGGTTGCTGGCGCGCTCGTCGTCGGCCTGATCCTCAACGCCGTGGTCGAAGAAGGCCTGTTCATGATCGTGGCGAGCATCGCCACCTACGCGACCGTGTTCGTGTGGCTGATGATCCTGATTTCGCACATTGCGATGACCCACAAGATTCGCCGCGGCGAAATCGAGCAGGGGCCATTCCAGGCTCCGGGTGGTTTGATGAGCACCTACCTCGCGGCCGCGTTCATGGTGATGGTGATCGTGCTGTTCGCGTTCGATGCGAGCACCGTCCCGGCGCTGATCGTTGGTCTTGTCGGCACCGTCGTACTCGTTGCCGTTGAGCTGCTGGTGGTGCGCCCACGTCGACGCCAGCTGCACCTCGACTAGGGGGCCCGCATGACTGAGGTGAACCCCGCCGACCGTACCGCCGCATCCACCGAACCTGCCGGTGGGCGCACGAACCTTGCTCGTGCGCTCACCACCCGACACATTCAGTTCATTGCGCTGGGTACTTCGATCGGTACCGGCCTGTTCATGGGGTCGTCGGGAGCGATACAGCTTGCCGGACCCGCGGTGCTGCTCGCCTATTTGGCCGCCGGAATCGCCGTGTTCATGGTGATGCGGGCGCTCGGCGAAATGGCATTGCGTGAGCCGATGGCAATCGGATCGATCAGCCGGTACGCGCACGAATACTTGTCGCCGCAGATCGGGTTCATGGTCGGCTGGCTGTTCATTATTGAACTGCTGGTGGTGGCGATGGCGGATGTCACGGCATTCGCCGCGTACCTGGAGCGCTGGTTCCCGGGCGTGCCGCTGTGGGTATGGATTGTCGCGGCAATTGCGTCGGTGACGCTGCTCAACATGGTGCACGTAAAGGTCTTCGGCGAGACCGAATTCTGGCTGTCGCTAATCAAAGTCGTGGCGGTCATTGCCATGATCGTCGCGGGTGTCGCAATCATGCTGTTCCAGTTTGGGATGCCCGCGGGCGAGACTGCGGGCGTGCATCACCTTTGGGAGCATGGCGGGTTCATGCCCCACGGCCCGATGGGCGTGCTGCTTTCGCTGACGATCGTCGTGTTTGCCTTTGGCGGCATCGAGACGCTGGCGGTCGCGTCGATGGAGGCCGAAGACCCGGAGCGTGCGGTACCGCGCGCAATCAACACGATTCCGTGGCGCATCCTGATTTTCTATCTCGGCTCGGTCGGCGTATTGCTGTGCCTGGCGCCGTGGGATTCGATCGACGGTTCGACGAGTTCGTTCGTGCAGATCTTTGACACGATCGGCCTGCCGGGGGCTGCCGATGTGCTGAACTTCATCGTGATTTCGGCCGCGTTTTCGGGGCTGAACGCAGTGACATTCTCGATCGGCCGCATGCTGCACGGGCTCGCTGAGCTCGGGGATGCACCGCGTTCGTTCGCGCGCACGAGTGGTCGTGGCACACCGGTCATGGCGATCTTGATGGTGGCCGTGGCGGTGAGCTTCGTGCTCGTACTCAATCAGTTGATTCCCGAAGACATGTTTGCGGCGATCGCCTCGGTCGCGAGCTTCGCGGTGGTCTTTACCTGGCTGATGTTCTTGCTGAGCCACATTTCGATGCGTCGCCGAATTGCCCGCGGCGAACTCGAACCGGGCACGTTTAATTCGCCAGCCGGCATGATCGGCAGCATCTGCGCGGCCGTGTTCGTGCTCGTGCTGCTGGTGATGCTCGCGATTGAACCGCAATCGCAGATGGCCGTCATGGTTGGCGGCGTGACTACGGTCATCCTGCTCGCGCTTGGCTTCGTGGTGCGCGGGATGCGTGGGCGTCGCCTTGCCAACGACTCACGCTGTGCGGACTGATCGACTGCCGCAGCCGGACTACTTGTAGTCGGGTGCTGGACCTGCGCCGAGGAATTCTTCGTAGGTTTTGGCACCCGAATCGTGGTAGGCCTTGGCCGCGTCGACGCCGATATAGCGGAAGTGCCAGGGCTCGTATTCGTACCCGGTGACCGCCGTGCCATCCTTTGGAAAGCGCAGGATGAATCCGTACTTCCAGGCGTTTTGTTGCAGCCACTGCCCCGCCTGCGTGTCACCAAAGCAGGCTTCAAGCGCACATCCTTCACCGATGGCGCTGATGTCTGCGGCAAGGCCTGTTTGATGTTCACTATGGCCGGGCCGGGCACTCGTGGCGTCGGCGCCCTCTTGACCGAGGTCGGCAATGTACCCCTCGTAGAGCTGCTGTTGCAGGTCACGATCGCGGAACCCGCTGGTCATGTCGAGCTCGTGGCCGGCTTTCGCTGCGGCTTGGAAGAGCTCTTTGATAGCGTCGGCGGCCTCGCGGCGGAGCGAGTGGTCGTTCATCGAGGGCACACCAATGCTGGCCATTTGCACGAGTTCGCTCGGTGCGTAGTTTTCCTCACTGAGCGGGTATTGCTTATTCACCAGCACGGTGATGCTGTCGGGCGAGGTGGTGTCGTAGCGGGGTGTCGCGGGGGTGGATGCGTCGGGCGTCGCCGTGGGGGTTGGCGTCGGTGTTGCCGTGGCGCTCGGCGTGGGAGTCGGTGTGGCTTCGAGGGGGCTGGCCGTGGGCGCAAGGATGCTCATCGGCTGTGAGTTTGGCAGTTGCTGCATTGCGATCACGGTGCCACCGGCTGCAAGCGCGCAAACGGCGGCGGCGCTGCACCAACTGATTGCGGATTTCCATGCCGGTGGGTTGCTGCGCTGCTCGCTTACCTGCTCGTCCATGTCCATCCCGATTGTGTTGCGGCCACGTGATTGTGGTGTTGCCCTAGTTTGTCACGAGCGCATGCAGAATCAGCAGATTCATCCGTCTGATACGGAGCGAGTCGGATGCGGTTGCATCCCGGGAACGAGCGGGCTGGCCGGTTGACCTAGTGATTGCGGTCGCGGGATGCGTTGCCGTTGCGTTCGCGAGGCGTGTCGGTGTCGCCGGCGTCTTGCGTGTCGTCTTCGATGTCGTAGTCGATGCGCACTCGGTATTCGGTGCCGGTGACGAGGTCGGCACGCAGTGGGTGTGGCGTCCAGCGCACGATTTCGCCGCGGCGAGGACGTTCGCCGAGCATCATGGCGACCACGCTGTGTTCCCCTGCCGAGAACACGCGGCGGCTCTGACCGCTGCGAGTGCGAGCTTCGGCAAGCTCGCCTTCGAGTTCGCGGACGCGACGGCGAAGCAGTTGCACTTCTTCGCGCAATCGCAGCACACGCAGAATGCCCTCAAGACCGAGGCCTTCTTCGGAAAGTTCGGCAATTTCGCGTAGGCGAGCGATGTCAGACAGGGAGTAGCGACGGACTCGGCCTGCCGTGCGTGCGGGCACGACGAGACCGAGTCGGTCGTATTGGCGCAGGGTTTGCGGATGCATGCCGGCCAGCTCGGCCGCCACCGCGATCGGGAATACCGGGGTGGTGTCGTCTGGGTCGAGTGTTGGTGGCATGGTCATGATCGCCTCCTACCCGTGGGCTTGACGCATGAGGTCGTCGCGCGGGTTCTCGTCGTTGGACGCCTGGACAAATGCGTCGAGGGCCTCGCGCTGTTCCTTGTTGAGGTTGCTCGGTACCGCCACTTCGAGTTGCACGATCAGATCGCCGTGGCCACTCTTCTTGGGAGCACCGCGCCCGCGTACGCGCAGCTTCTTACCGGCCTGGCTATAGGCGGGAACCTTGACCTTGACGGTTGCACCGTCGGTCGTGGGCACTTCGATCGTGGCGCCGTAGACGGCTTCGGCGAAGGTGACCGGCACGGTAACCACGATGTTGTCACCCTCGCGCCGGAACACTGGGTGTTCGCGCACGGTGACTTCAAGGATGAGGTCGCCGGGTTGGCCACCGTTCGGGCTTGGTGCGCCCTTGCCGCGAAGGCGGATTTTCTGTCCGTCCTTAACACCGGCCGGTACGCGTACGGTGACGGTTCGACCGCCCTGGCCCTGCAGGTCGATCGTGTCACCGTTAAGCGCCGTCATGAAGCTCAGCGTGGTTTGTGCGCGCTGGTCGGCACCCTTGGTTGGTCCGCGTTGGTAGCCGCTTCCCGTGCCGCCGAACATGTTGAAGAGGTCTTCGTAGCCGCCACCCTGACCACCGAATCCGCCGGGGGCATAGGTGCCGCCTCGTCGTCCCGCCTGACCGAACAGGTCGCCGAATACGTCTTCGAATCCCGTCGGTCCGCCCGCTGGGCCACCGGTGAACCGAGGGCCGCCACCCATGGCGCGAATCTGGTCGTATTCCTGGCGGTCCTTGGGATCGGAGAGCACGTCGTAGGCTTCCGACACCTCTTTGAACTTGGCCTCGGCCTCGGGGTTATCGGGGTTCGAGTCTGGGTGGTACTTCCGCGCGAGGCGGTGGTACTGCTTCTTAAGGTCGGCGCTCGTGACGTCTTTTTCGACGCCGAGGATCTTGTAGAAGTCCTTCTCTAGCCAGTCTTGGCTTGCCACGCTGCGTCCTTTCCGCCTTCCGGCTCATCTTGGTACGGCAATGGGGATGCTTTGGTACTGCACCAGAGCATCCCCATTTCCGGTGCCGGTTTATTCAGCAGCGACGAACACTGCCACCTTTGCGGGACGAATCTCGCGGGTGCCGATGCGGTAGCCCACCTCGACAACGTCAGCGATCGTGGCTTCGGTCACTTCGGGGTTGGGCAGCTGGGCGACGGCTTCGTGGACCTGCGGGTCGAACGCTTCGCCAGCTTCGCCATAACGCTCCACACCCAGCTTGGCGATGGTGCTGCGGAACTTGGTGGCGATTACCTCCATGGGGGTTCCCGCTTCGAGGTCGCCAGCGGCTTCGGCACGGTCGAGGTCGTCCAGGACGGGCAGCAACTGCTTCACAACCTTGCCGGTGGTGATGTCAGCCAGCTCGTCCTTCTCTCGGTCGGTGCGGCGACGGTAGTTGGCGTAGTCCGCCTGCAGGCGCTTGAGGTCTGCCAGGTATCCGTGCGGATCATCGTTGGCTTCGTCACTCGCCTGCGCGTCGCTGCTTGCCTCGTCTGCGGTTCCGGATGCATCCGCATCCGCACCGTCTGCGGCGGGCGAGTCACTCGCGCTCGCGTTGGCCATTGCCTCTTCGAGCAGCGAGTTGAGCTCGTCCTCCGAGATCACGGGCAACTCGTCGTCGCCAGCCTCGGCCGCGGCAGCCTCGGACGAGTTCTGCTGCTCCTCGGGCGTCGTGGGTTCTTCCCGCGGGGTTTCGTTCTCGTTCCGGTTCTGCTCAGTCATGGCTACTTCTTGCTCTCGTCCTGGTCGTCTTCGTCTACGACCTCGGCGTCAACGATGTCGTCATCGTTCTCGGCGGCGTCGGTTGGGGTCTCAGCACCGGCAGCCTCAGCGTTTGCCTGTTCGGCCTGGTAGAGGGCTGCGCCGAGCTTCTGCTGCGACTGGTTGAGCTTCTCGAATGCGGCCTTGACGGCGTCGTCGTCTTCGCCAGCAAGCGCAGTCTTGAGCTCGTCGATGTCCGCCTGGACCTCGTTCTTGACGTCGGCAGGAAGCTTCTCGTCGTTCTCGCTGATGACCTTTTCGACCTGGTACACCGTGGTCTCGGCGACGTTGCGCTGCTCGGCAGCTTCGCGACGCTTCTTGTCTTCTTCTTCGTGCTCGGCAGCTTCACGAACCATGCGGTCGATGTCGTCCTTGGCAAGGCTGGTGCCGCCGGTGATCGTCATCGACTGCTCCTTACCGGTGCCCTTGTCGGTTGCCGAGACGTGCACGATGCCGTTGGCGTCGATGTCGAAGGTGACCTCGATCTGTGGCAGGCCGCGCGGAGCCGGTGCGATACCGGTGAGCTCGAAGGTACCCAGTGGCTTGTTGTCGCGAGTGAACTCGCGCTCACCCTGGAAAACCTGGATCTGTACCGACGGCTGCGAGTCTTCAGCAGTGGTGAAGGTCTCAGAACGCTTGGTTGGGATAGCGGTGTTGCGCTCGATGAGCTTGGTCATGATGCCGCCCTTGGTCTCGATACCGAGGCTCAGTGGGGTGACGTCGATGAGCAGCACGTCCTTGCGCTCACCCTTCAGCACGCCGGCCTGCAGCGCAGCACCCATGGCGACAACCTCATCTGGGTTCACGCCCTGGTTTGGCTCCTTACCACCGGTGAGTTCCTTAACGAGCTCGACAACGGCTGGCATACGGGTCGAACCACCAACGAGCACGACGTGGGCGATCTCCGAAACCTTGACGCCGGCTTCGCGAACAACGTCGTTGAACGGCTTCTTGGTGCGTTCGAGCAGGTCCTTGGTGAGGTCCTGGAACTTCGCGCGGGTCAGCGTGGTGTCGAGGTTTGCTGGACCTTCAGGGGTGACCGAGAGGTATGGCAGCTGAATTGCGGTGCTCGACGAGTTCGAGAGCTCCTTCTTCGCCTGCTCTGCGGCTTCCTTCAGGCGGCGCAGGGCCATCTTGTCGTTCGAAACGTCAACGCCGGTCTGCGACTTGAATTCTGCCGAGAGGAACTCGACGATGCGCTCGTCCCAGTCGTCACCACCGAGGCGGTTGTCACCGGCGGTTGCGCGAACCTGAATGGTCGAGAAGTCGTCGTCCTTACCAACTTCGAGCAGCGAAACGTCGAAGGTACCGCCACCGAGGTCGAAAACGAGGATGAGCTCGTCTTCCTTACCCTTGTCGAGACCGTAAGCGAGGGCTGCAGCGGTTGGCTCGTTGATGATGCGCAGGACGTTCAGACCGGCGATCTCACCGGCTTCCTTCGTTGCCTGACGCTCAGCGTCGTTGAAGTACGCCGGAACGGTAATAACCGCATCCGTTACCTTGTCGCCAAGGTAGGTTTCAGCGTCGCGCTTGAGCTTCGAAAGAATACGCGCCGAGATTTCCTGCGGGGTGTACGACTTGTCGTCAACCGACACCTTCCAGTCGGTACCCATGTGGCGCTTTACCGAAGCGATGGTGCGGTCGATGTTGGTAACCGCCTGGCGCTTGGCGGTCTCACCAACGAGAACTTCGCCGTCCTTGGCAAAACCAACGATCGACGGGGTCGTGCGAAGACCCTCGGCGTTAGCGATGACCTTGGGCTCGCCACCCTCGAGTACCGAGACAACCGAGTTGGTGGTACCGAGGTCAATACCTACTGCACGTGACATATGTGCTCCTTCTGTCTGGCACCACTGCGGTTGCAAGTGGCGAACAATGCTTAGTGTGCGTGTGGATGAGGCACCGCCGCCGCATTCGCGCCAGCAAGAACCTCCGCTCGATCAGGCCTTTTCCATTGGCTTCGGCAACCGATTCTTAAACCAGTAACCCTGAGCGAACCTGACTCAAGTTTAATCTTGAGTCGGCCGGTGTCAAGTTCGCGAAGCTGTGAGTTGAGTGAGATCGACTCAACTTCTCGCAAACACCCGAACGCACCAACCCACCAGCACCGAGCGCGTACCGTGGTCGCAACCGGGCCGCATCCCAGAACGGAATACCCCATGGACGACTTTTGGAACCTGTTCGCCATCAGCTGGCAAAACGCCCTCGCCGTGATCGCCTCAACCGTGGTGATCTACGTCGTATTCCTCGGATTCGTTCGTCTCTTTGGCGCACGCGTACTCTCGCAGTTCTCCACCTTCGATGCACTCGTCGTCATCATGCTCGGCGCCGTCGCCGGCCGCGTCGTATTGATGGATGTCCCAATCCTCCCCTCCGGCATCCTCGGACTCGGCACCCTGTTCCTGCTCGAGTTCACCATCGGCCAGCTCGGCCAGCGCGCCACCAGCGGCCGTCTCGTCAACCAGACACCAATCGTGCTCATGCGCGAGGGCCGCATCCTGCACCAAGGACTCAACCGCGCACACATGACCCCGGATGAACTCGCCAGCTCGCTGCGCCTGGCCGGTATTCGTCGCTGCAGCGAAGTGCAATTGGCGGTGTTTGAACCCAATGGTCGTGTTTCGGTGCTGCGCACCGGCACCAAGATCGACCCGTTCCTCACACGCCACCTGCACCTACCCGCAGACGACACCACCACGGGTTCGTTCTCCGAACGTTAACCGTAACGATTCCCTTTGTGTATTTGTGTTCACTACCGTGTCAGCGCACTTTGGAACGTGCCCAGACCGTGCGCCGCACCGTCGCAGCGTTCCGACGTGTCTGGACGACACGCATCCACGACCACACTGAAGGACATCGAATGAAGTTCCGCTTCGCCGCGCTCCTCGCCGCGGCCCTGCCGCTCACACTCTTGCCTACCGGTAACCAGGCACAGGCGGCCGACGCCCCAGCAACTGAAGAAGTGACCGTCGCCACGTTCAACGCCAGCCTCAACCGCACCGCCGACGGGCAGCTGCAGACCGACCTCGCTGACGGCAGCAATGAACAGGCACAGAACGTCGCCGAAACGATCCAGCGCACCAACCCCGACATCGTGCTCGTCAACGAGTTCGACTACGACGAAGCCCAAAACTCGGCCAACCTGTTCCGCGACAACTACCTCGAAGTTTCGCAGAACGGCGCCCCCGCAGCCGACTACCCCTACATGTGGACCGGCCCGGTCAACACCGGTGTTCCCAGCGGTTTCGACCTGAACAACGACGGCAACGTCGGCGGCCCCGATGACGCCCTCGGCTTCGGCCTCTTCCCCGGCCAGTACGGATTCGTCGTGTACTCGAAGTACCCGATCGACGAAGCCGCAGTGCGCACCTTCCAGAACTTCAAGTGGCAGGACATGCCCGGCGCGCTCCTGCCCGAAAACGCCGATGGCACCGGTTGGTACAGCGACGAAGAACTCGCCGTGATGCCGCTTTCGTCGAAGACCCACGCTGACATTCCCGTTGATGTGAACGGCACCACCGTGCACGTGCTCGCCGCCCACCCAACTCCCCCGTCGTTTGACGGTGCCGAAAAGCGCAACCAGAAGCGCAACCACGACGAGATCCGCATCTGGGCCGACTACATCTCGCAGAACGCTGACTACCTTTACGACGACAAGGGCGTCACCGGCGGCCTCGAAGCCGGCGCGAACTTCGTGATCGTCGGCGACTACAACGCTGACCCGGTTGACGGCGACTCATGGGACGGCGCGATCCAGCAGCTGCTTGACTCGCCACTCATCCTCGACCCGAAGCCCACTTCGGCCGGCGCCACAGAAGCTGCACAGCTCCAGGCTGGCGCGAACGAAACGCACCAGGCCGACCCAGCGCTCGACACGGCCGACTTCAACGACAAGCCCGCACCGGGCAACCTGCGCGTGGACTACGTGCTCGCGAACGCCGCCGCATCCACCGTTGACGCAGGCGTGTTCTGGCCAACCCGCGCCGACGAGCTCGTGCGACTGACCGGCGAATACCCGTTCCCAACCTCGGACCACCGCCTGGTCTGGGCGACCTTCGCATTCCCGGCAGCCGTGGCGCCGACAACCGAGCCGACTCCTCCAGTTGACCCAGTAGAACCGAGCGAACCTGCCGAGCCAAGCGCGCCTGCCGAATCAACCCCGGCTACGGAACCCGCCGCATCCGCCGAACCAACTGCGAGTGCCGCACCGGTTGCTGCCCAGCAGGGCGGCTCGCTCGCGGCGACCGGTGCGCAGTCACTGCTGCCATTCGCCGGCATCGCGCTCGCACTGATCGGCGCGGGCCTGGTGGCGCTGCGCGTGAAGCGCGCCCACTAGTACCCCCTCAACCTCAAACCCAACCCCACCTTGTCACGCTTCGCCGGTCGAGTCCTCATTCGATACGGGGAGACAGATCAGGCCCGTGACCTGTGTGACCGGGGAGGCGAATCTGTGCGAACCGCCGCTCAACGACAGCGAGCTGGCGAAAATCTGGAACTCAGCGTGCAGGTTCGCCTCGGAGGTTGCTGCTGATCCAGGCTACCTGCCGCCCGAGGTATACGAGGCGTTAGCAGGTTTACGTCCGGATGATTTTTCCGATGTCGGTCAGGCAGACACATTGGCTGGCGAGTACGCGAACAAAATCCGCTACTCACTGGCCACCAAATGGCTCGTCTACGACCATGGCGTGTGGGATAAGAACGACTTATCCGTACAAGGTGTGGTTCAAGAACTGACCTCCCGCCAACTCGAAGAAGCCGACCGCCTGATCGCAACGAGCCGGGAGACCATGACGGCAACCGGAGCCGATATCTTCATGGCAGCAGCCTCGTCGAAAGCACGCGGCATCGCGAAGCTTACACGTGTGCAGGCGGCCGCGTTTCGGGCGCGGGATTACCAAATACCTCGACAGCCGCAAGGCCGCGATTGCAGCGCTCCAGGACTTCCCGGTTATGGAGCACGCCGCGGAGAACTCCGAGTAAATCGTGGGCCATCTGCGCGAAGAACTCGCTAAACCAGCCTCGCCGCGCACCGATGGGATGCCGCACCACCTACATCACCACCCACCCGTTGTGTGAGGACTGCCTCGAACAAGGTAGGTACACGCCAGCAGCGGAAGTCCACCACAACCTCCCGCTGGGACACGGCGGCGCCCACGACCCCGGTTACCTCCGGGCGTTGTGCAAGCCGTGCCATTCGCGCCAGTCAGCCCTCGACGGTGACCGGTGGCGGCAACGACCGCGGGTCTACACCTACTGATTTCGCGGCACGTTGCGCCCTGTCGCGGCGATGTTGTGGCACCTCAAGAGATTGCCGGTCTTGATGCTGTTCGCCGCACTGGGGACAACCTGGCGGCGCCCGTGAGGGGTTAGGGCCGTCAGATCTCTACGACCTGGTCAGGGGTCAGCGGGCGGGGCGAACCGCGCGCAAGAACTCGGAATCAAACAGGGTATTGACCCCTCTCCTCACCTTTTCTGCGCCCAGGGGCGCGTTTCGGCCTCCCGCGTCAAGGCCCAACCCGGACAAAGACAGGAGGCAGCTTATGGCGAAAGGCGGCACCAACCGAGGCGGCAGACGTGTCCGCGCCGGAGCCAAGCCCGATGCGCTGAATGAGAAGCTCGCCGCCGGTCGTACCGCCACCCGCCTGGAGGATCCGCTCAGCGAACCGTTCGAGTTCAAAGGCAGCGACATTGGCTGGCATTTGCTCGGCTACAAAGTAGGCGGCGAGTCCCGGTTAAAGCTGGGGCGCGTGAGTAGTTTGAAAGAGCTCGATGAGCTTTGAACAGCTTGGATTTGGTTCAGCCCTGCCCTAAATCAGCAGCCGGCCCGCGCGGACGGAAGGGACACGAGCGACGTCCTCATCTGCCGCATGGTTGGTTGGATTCGCAGGTTATTAAAGACACCGAGCGGGCCCAGGTTGTAGCTAATGAATCGGTTGCAGATGGGGGCTGAATTGTCACAGATGAAGGCGCATGCCGGAAGCATTGAACTGGGCGGAGAGCGGGCGGCTGTTATCGAGCCCTTGACGGGCAAGAATGCATCCGACCTTGCACACAAAGCCCGCACCGATGCGGGCAGTGGCGCGGACGTCGTGGAGTGGCGGGTGGATCACCCAAGCGATATCTCCAACCCGGTTATTACCGGGTGCGCGCAGGCCCTTCGCCACGAAGTAAGCCTGCCGATTCTCGCTACGTTCCGCTTCTTGGGTGAGGTTTCGGCGCCGGGGCGGGTTGGGCCGGACGCGCTGGTGGAGTTTGATCAGGCAACGGGTTGGTTATCCGCAGATTGGGATCTAAATCTCCTATTTTCGCTTTGGCAGAGTCAGGTGAATGAGCGAGCCACGGTATCGCACGGTGCGGCTTTGATAGTCAGGCGCGAATTATACCACAAAGGTAAATCTAGCCGCCAGCTTAGGCGGCTTAGCATGATACACTTTTTTGGCATGAGGACCAAGTTTGGGTGTTTTGGCATCTAAGTGGGGCCTAAGTTGATACCTCTGTTTTCTCATTGTGAGGAAGCGTTGGCTTCGATGTTCTTAGAGTAAGAACTTTAGAAAGGGAAAAAGATGGATTTCAATCGAACGCTACCGCAGAGTAGCGTTTTGAAAAGACTGAACAGTGGTAGCGCATTCTTGGCCCTGTTCATGATTCTAGCCATGGTGCTGTCCACTGCGGTAGTGGCGTGGGCGCAGGATGAAAAGCAAGTTTTTGAAGGTTCAATGACTGCGCCGGGCTCTAATCATTTTCAGGTGCGGCCACAGCAGGGAGGCGACTGGGAGACTGCCTATTGCTTGAACATTCATCGTGCTTATCCCACGGCGTCGGGACAAGAGGGAGCAGACGGCCTTCCGCAGTTCTATAAGTCTGATGACCCATCCGACCTGGGGAGTTTCACTGAAACAAACGGTCCGGAGCTTACGCAAAAGCTTTTGGCTGTGATGTGGGTTGGCTATCCCAATGACGCGACGGGAGCCATTAAGAATGGTGATCTGACTAAAGATCAGTTGCGAAACGCTACGCAGAATGCAATTTGGCATCTTACTGACGGTTACGACGCTACGAATCAATTGAGTGGAGACACGCTCAAGGCTTACAACGTAATGATTGGCCAAAGCAAGTCCGAGACGTTGTCTTTTGGTACAACATTCGAGCTAAAGCCAGTTCCTGAGGGTTCTAAGCTAAATGTTTACCTACCTACCAACAACGTTACTCCGCCGACCGGTTATGGCCAGTGGCAAAACCTGTTGAGCAGCCAGTTTTTTGACGAGAACGATAACCCGATCTCGCCGGAGCCGAATAATCCTAACGAGCCAGGAAATGGCGAGTTTAACGTTAACTTTGAAAAGCTAGATAAAGACACGAAGACGTTCGTTGCTGGAGCGAAGCTGCAGTTGCAACCCCAGCTCAATAGCTCCACTATTAATGGGAACGCAGGGGATTTCACTTGGGATAGCAAGGATGCGGCGGAACAAATTAAGATGTCGCCCGGCGAGTATCTGCTGAAGGAGCTCCAAGCACCCCAAAACTACAAGCCTATTGACAACCCGAGCCTCCCGATCGCGCAGATTGCTGTTGCCGACGACGGCAGCGTAACCGTTAATTCCGAAGGCGATTCGGTGGTCTTCGAGAATGACACAGTTAAGATTTTCAACGAGGCTGAAGCTCCTAAGTCTTTTGATGTGGTGATTTCTAAGACCGATGTTGCCGGTAAGGAGATTGCTGGGGCTCAGATTGAGATTTGGTCTGCTGGCGATGACGGTACGAAGCTAGAGTCGTGGACCTCGGTTGAGGGCGAATCCAAGACGATTCAGCTTGCTGCTGGCGAGTATGTGTTTAAGGAAACTGTTGCGCCTGAGGGCTTCAAGGTGGTTTCTGAAATCAAGTTCAGTGTTGGCGCTGATGGCACGGTGACCACGACCGATGTGCAGCAAACGACTGACGGCAAGAAGGTTGCTACTGCTGATGGTGGCAAGCTAACTGTTATCAACGAGGCTGAGAAGACCGAGGAGCCCACTGAAGGCACGACTGTGAACCCGGGTACGTCTTCTACTTCGGGGTCTTCGGCGCCGTCCAACCCACAGGCTGATAAGCAGCCTTTGGCAACAACGGGCGCTGAGGTGGGCACGCTTACGCTGCTGGCCGGTGCGATGATGGCTGCTGGCGTCGCCCTAGTATCTCGCCGTAAGAGGAGCCAAACCCTATAGCTTGGTCGCTTGCTGAAGCGATCCAGGTTGTTGAACTGCAGGGCAGTGATGCACAAATGTGTATCACTGCCCTGCAGTTCAATTTTGACTAGTAGTAGCACGGTTGAGCTACGGCAGGGCTAGTAGTTGCGCGGTTTACTAATGAAGGACTGGTAGCGGCGCGACTGACCTAAGACGGGTGCGCGATGGGCGCCGGAATTGTCAGCTGTAACGCCGCACGGTTTACGTGCTGTCTCAGGTTATGCCCAGTAGTAGATTGTTGTTTCGGGTTGTTAGGGTCGGCGCTTATCGCCCTACCTGTTTGAGGTTTTGACTGCAGGTGGTACAAACCAGGCGGTCGTGCCGGATGTGAGCTTGTTTTGTTCTTCTCGTTCAGCGGTGGAAGATATTTGCGGCGGCCCGGTGCGGAGAGCGGTTTCGGCGCCGATTAGGGGCCATTCGCGTGTGGAGTCTGAACGTAGCAGGAGCTCACTTTCTACGGGCACGAACACGTCTTCTTTTGAAGTGTTGAATACGCACATGAAGTTACCGCTGGTGAACGCTCCACCCCGGAGCCTGCCATTCCAGGCCACTCACCCACGCGAGGCTAGCGTTGCCCAAGTTGTATTCCTTGCATAGGCGTAGCGCAAGCTACGTGTGGGTTAGTCGGCAATCTTCGAAGGAGTTGATCGGTGGGAGGGGCGAACCGCTACACCCTTGAAGGTGCCATGCCCGCCGCAGAATCCGAAGGGCAGCTGGATGGCTCCGGCCAGGGAAGCCAGGATAATGCGCATTGAGGAGCGCCTCGTGGTGTAAGCCTCGTCTTCCCAGGAACCGGGATAGTTGTTGGGTCGGTCCGATCTTATGATCAGGCGCGAGTTGATGGCTTTCCACAGGGGCGGGACGCCAATCTTATCTCTTTCGAAAAGTGAATCTTCGATGGCTTCAATTCAGTCCCGGCTACGGAACCCGCCGCATCCACCGAACCGACTGCGAGTGCCGCACCGGTTGCTGCCCAGCAGGGCGGCTCGCTTGCGGCGACCGGTGCGCAGTCGATGCTGCCATTCGCCGGCATCGCGCTCGCACTGATCGGCGCGGGCCTGGTGGCGCTGCGCGTCAAGCGCGCTCACTAGCGCACCAGCCGCTAGCGCCCTCCGCTGGCGCACCCAAACCCAAATACGAGTGAACATGTGCCCTTATGAGCCTTCATAAGGGCACATGTTCACTCTTTTTTTGCGGGGGCTGCGCGGGGCTACGGCGGATGCACGTGGCAGGCGGGCAGGACCGCGGCGGATGCGCGTGGGCACGCCGCGCACGAACGGCCCCGCTAGGCGGTCGCGGGCTTGACGTCCATGACGACGTCGAACTCGAGCAGCGATGCACCCGATGCCACGGGCTTGCCGTGCTCGCCCGCATGCGCGGCACGCGCATCCCCGTCACGCCAAGCGGCGTACGATTCCTCGTCGGCCCAGTGCGTCACGACAAAGTAGCGGTCCTCACCGGCAGTCGGGCGAAGCAGCTGAAATCCCAGGAAACCGGGAGTGCCATCGATCGCGCCGGCACGCTGCGAAAAGCGGCGCTCAAGCTCGGCACCGGCCTGTGGTGGAACAGAAATTGCGTTGATCTTTACGATTGCCATGACCGCAGCCTATGCCGCGCGCATCCACGACAGCCGAACGCACCGCATCCGGCCAACGAACCCGCTGGCCAACAAACCCCCGACGCCGCACCTAGGCGCCGAGCACCCGGTCGAGATACGTGTTGTGGAACACTCGCTGCGGGTCAAGATCGTTGCGCAGTGTCACGAACTCATCAAAGCGCGGGTACAGCTCGCGCAGTTCCTCGGCACGCAACGTGTGCAGCTTGCCCCAGTGCGGGCGACCGCCAGCAGCGAGCAGCACCTCTTCGATCGCGCCGAAGTACTCTTCGTGCGGTTCGCGCACGTAGCGGTGCACCGAAATGTAAGTGCTTTCGCGCTCAAAAGCAGGCGAAAGCGGAATGTCGTCGGCCGCGGTCGTGCGCACCTCGATCGGGAACGAGACGCGCCAATCGCGCCGCTCAATCAAGCGGCGAATCTCACGCACGACCTCGGGGCCGTCTTCGAACGGCACCGCGTATTCCATCTCGTTGAAGCGCACCTTGTGCGGCTGCGCGAACACCTGGTGCGAGTCGTCGGTGAACTTCTTGCGCGCCATCAGGCTCGACGTGAACTGGTTCACCTTGGGCACGATGCCCGGAACCATCGTGCCGATCGTGGCC
Source organism: [Zimmermannella] bifida NBRC 103089 (assembly GCF_001570925.1). GTDB lineage: Bacteria > Actinomycetota > Actinomycetes > Actinomycetales > Microbacteriaceae > Gulosibacter > Gulosibacter bifidus. Next base: position 9,527 of record NZ_BCSP01000015.1, on the reverse strand, counting down.
GAAACCTGACGACCCCAGGTCTGCACGAGCGCTTCATCCACGAATCGCGAAAATGCGCTCTGCGGCATATACCCTTCGACCTCTTCGCCCTCGGCCAGGCGACGATTGCGCTTCACGAGCGCCGCCGTCGAGTGCGGGTACCAGAGAAAGCTGTAGTGGTCGTGCTCGCGAGCCTGTGCCACAAAGGTGTCGAGCACCTCGTCAACCGGCGCCGACTCTTCGTTCGCGGCGACACGGAACGCCGGCACACACTGCAGGCCGACTTCGAGAATGATGCCGAGGGCGCCGATACCGATGCGGCCAAACGTAAAGAGTTCGGGATGCGTGCGGGAGTCGCAGTAGAGAATCGAGCCGTCGGCAAGCACGATACGCAGCGAACGCACCGCACCCGAAAGGTTCGTGAACTGCAAGCCGGTACCGTGGGTACCCGTCGAAATCGCTCCGGCAATCGTCTGCGCAGCAAAGTCACCCTGGTTTGCGAGCGCGAGACCGTGCGGCTTCAGCAGCTCAGGGATCTTGAGGATCGGCGTACCCGCGCGGAACGTCGCAACGTTCGTTTCGCTATTGACCGACACCAACCCGGTGTAGTCGTTGAAGTGCAGGCGCAGCCCGTCGGTGGTGGCGATGTCGTTGAACGAGTGTCCGGCACCCACGGTCTTGACCTTGAGGCCCGACCCGCCCGCGCCGATCACCAGCGACTTGACTGCCGTTTCGGTAGTCGGACCAGCCGTGAGCTGCGAGGCGTCGCTGACCGCACCCGACCAGTTACGCCAGGCGTGCATGCGCTTTTTGGATGCGACGGGTGCGGATGCGCGTTTCGTGCTGTTCGACTTCGCTGCCGATGGTTCAGGCGTCAACCCGCATCCTTTCTCGTGCAATGTGTTCTGCCAGCCAAGAGCTTGGTTGTTCTTGGCGGTAATTCGTCATGTCTTGGCACCCGATGCCACCAGGCTTGCGCCGAGAACACTCGACGATTCCGTGGCCGGGCAGGTGCGGATCGTCACCGTGGTTCGCAAGTGACTGCATCCCGAAACGCTTCGGCACAGCCGCAAGATCTTGTGGCGACCCTAAAAAACAACCGGATGTATTGTGTCACCTTCAGTGCCTATCTGCACGACCCAGCATGCAGATTTGCTGATTACAACAAGCAATTCGTGGATTCCGCACGGGAATCAAATGCCGATGCACCGATGCTTGTCGATTTCCGCAGCGAATAGCGCGATTCGAAGTGCGTAACGTCGATGCGCACGCACCACGACCGCGGCAAGCACTGGACCGTCGCTACCGCCGCGACCGCTATTCGGCCTCGGCCGCGATGCGCTCGTGATGGTTAATCACCTCAGCGATGACAAACCCCAAGAACTTCTCGGCGAACTCCGGATCGAGATCGGCATCGTGCGCGAGCTGACGCAAGCGCGCCACCTGACGCTCTTCGCGAGCGGGATCGGAAGCCGGCAGACCCGCATCCGCCTTGAGCTTGCCAACATGCTGCGTGTGGCGAAAGCGTTCGGCAAGAATGTGGATCAATGCCGCATCGATGTTATCGATCGACTTGCGAATACCCGCGAGTTCTTCGAGCGCGGCAGCGCGCGTGGCGTCGCCGGTTGCGCCGTTGGTGGATGCGGTTGCGACAGCATCAGTCATGGCGCGACCTACGCTTCGGGAGCGACCGCGAGCACCTCACGGCTGGCCGACATGCCGAGTCGGCTGGCGCCGGCGTCGATCATGGCCATCGCATCGTCGTAGCTGCGGATGCCACCCGAAGCCTTGACGCCGAGGCGATCGCCCACGGTCTTGCGCATCAGCGCGACGGCGTGCGTCGAAGCACCGCCAGCCTTGTGGAAACCGGTCGAGGTCTTAACGTAGTCGGCACCAGCGGCTTCCGATGCTTCACAAGCCTGCACGATCTCTTCGTCGGTGAGGGCAGCGGATTCGATGATGACCTTGAGCAGCGTCGGTGCGGGTGCAGCCTGGCGAACGGCTGCAATGTCGGCCTGCACGAGGTCAACGCGACCAGCCTTGAGCATGCCGATGTCGATCACCATGTCAATTTCGTGTGCGCCCTTGAGCACGGCGTTTGCGGCTTCGAGGGCCTTCGCGGTCGAGTCGTGCTTGCCCGAGGGGAAGCCGACGACGGTGCAAATCTTGGGCTCCTGGTCGGCCGAAACGGCAACCGGTTCGTTGTTGGTCGCCCACGCGTCGCCAACGGGAAGCATGTTCGGCGAAACGCAAATCGAGAAAGTGCCGAGTTCGCTGGCTTCGTTGTGCAGTGCGACGACATCCTCGTTGGTGGCGTCGGTGGCGAGCAGGGTGTGGTCAATGTACTTCGCGAGTTCGGCGCGGGTGAGCTTCGCAGTCATGTCCTCTTCTTTCACGATGATTCGGTCGTGGCAGCAGCCGCGCAGATCGCGCAAACCTACCCTTTATTTTGTCATGGTCGTGCTGGCCGCATCCGTAGGAATGCCAGCTTTTCGTGAGGCGTTACGCGGTGCGGATGCGCTGCTGCAGTCCCGCAGCAACCTGCGGCCACTCGTCGACCAGGATGCTGAACACCAGTGTCGAGCGCCAGGTACCGTCGGCGCGCTGCCGGTCTTCACGAAGCAGTGCGTCTTGCGTTGCGCCAAGTTTGCGCACGGCGGCTGCGGAACGTTCATTGCGCGCATCCAACTCGAACGTCACCCGGTGAAACCCACCGTCGAATGCGGCAGCCAACAGTGTGTGCTTGGCATCAGGGTTAACGTGGCTGCCCCAGGCCAGCGGCGCGTAGGCGGTGTACCCGATGGTGACCGAACCGCGTGCGGCGTTCGCTTGGTACAGCGAGGTGGTGCCGACTGCGAGATCGGTTTGCGCATCCCGAACCAAATACGAGCGTGCGGTGGGGCCTGCCGGGTGGTAGCCACCGAACCACGCCACGAACGCGTCATCATCGGCCGGGTACGCGGCCGGTCCGCCGCCGAACCCGCCGGCAAAGACCTCGGGCACGCGCAGGATCGGTGCGAGCTCGCGAATACCCGCCTCGGTGAGCGGTTCGAGACGGATGCGGGCGCCTTCGAGCACCGCATCCGCCCCGGGAAGCTCCGGGCGGGCACCGGCAGCGAGCACGTCAGTGTGCGCGGATTGTGTCATTAGCGAGATGCCGCTTAGCGGTCGCCCTGCCAAACAACGTCGAACGGCGTCTGGCCCTCGAGCGAGCGGGCGATACCTTCGGTCACGAACGACTTGGCGGCGTCAACGGCGTCGTGCAGGCTGTCGCCCTTCGCAAGACCGGCAGCGATTGCGGTGGCGAGGGTGTCGCCGGCGCCCGAGACGCGCTTCGAACCAACCTTCGGGCGAGCGAACTGCACGAGTTCGCTGCCGTCCCAGAGCACGTCGATGGCCTGGTCGCCGGGGGTGTCCATACCGCCCTTAACGAGTACGGCCCTGGCACCCGCATCGGCAATGCGCTTGGCGGCTTCGCCAAAGTCCCTGACGCTGGCGAGGTCATCCATGCCCGAGAGAATCGAGGTCTCAACGAGGTTTGGTGTGAGTACGTCGGCGAATGGCAGCACCTCGCGGCGCAGAGCCGTGTCGATGTCCAGGGCTGCGCCGGGTTCCTGGCCCTTGCAGATCAGTACCGGGTCGAGCACGATGTTCGGCAGCTTCGCTTCGGCGAGAATGTCACGCACGGCTTCAATGGTCGGTACGGCACCGAGCATGCCGATCTTGACGGATGCGGGGCTCCAGTCGGCGAGGGTGGCTTCGGCCTGGTCGCGGATCACCTGTGCGTCGATGGGCACGAAGCGGTGGTTCCAGTTGTCCTTGGGGTCGAACGACACGATGCAGCTGAGCGTGAGTGCGCCGTAGACGTTGAATTCCTGCAGGGTGCGCAGGTCGGCCTGGCAGCCGGCGCCACCGGTTGATTCGGATCCGGCGATTACGAACGTAACTGGAGTTGGAGCGGTCATGACTCTCTGCTTTCTTCCCGCGGTGTTCTTCACACGGGTGGTCGTCCCGGGGTGGACACCCCTCGCTGCCACGAAGTTCGCGACAGGGATGCGGAAAGCCTACGCGCGCATCCCGAATAGCTGCCGAATCTGCCCGGTGGGTCGAGTCGTCCAACGGGATACGAGAAGCCCCACACGCGCAATTGCGTGCGGGGCTTCAGTTCTGGCGGTGTCAGGTTGCTCGACACCAGCGAGCAACCGAATTGGCCGAGCAGCCGAACTAGCCGAGCGGCCGAATTAGCCGAGCAGATTGTGCAGCTCGATGATGTGGTCGCGGTCGGGACCGGTGCCGATCGCCGAAATGCGCGCACCCGAGAGCTCTTCGACAGCCTTAACGTACGACTGGGCGTTTGCCGGCAGTTTGTTGAAGTCGCGGATGCCTGAGATGTCTTCTTCCCAGCCCGGGAACTCTTCGTAAATCGGCTTGGCGTGGTGGAAGTCGCTCTGCGATACCGGCATCTCGTCGAAGCGCTGGCCGTCAACCTCGTAGGCGACGCACACCGGAATCGTTTCGAACTTCGAGAGCACGTCGAGCTTCGTCATCACGATGTCGGTGAAGCCGTTGATGCGCGACGAGTAGCGCGCGATGACCGAGTCGAACCAGCCCGTGCGACGGGCACGTGCGGTGGTCACACCAAACTCGCCACCGGCCTGGCGCAGACGCTCGCCAACCTCGTTGTCGAGCTCGGTTGGGAACGGACCCGAACCCACGCGCGTGATGTACGCCTTCTGAATACCAACGATGCGGTCGATTAGACGCGGCGAAATACCGGTACCGGTTGCCACACCACCCGACGTCGCCGATGACGAGGTCACGTACGGGTAGGTGCCGTGGTCGATGTCGAGCATGGTGGCCTGACCGGCCTCAAACACGACCGTTTGGCCGGCAGTCAGCGCGTTGTGCACCTCGAGCGAAGTGTCGCCCACCATCGGCGCCACGCGCTCTGCGTACTCGAGCAGGTTGTCAGCGATCTCGTCGACGCTGAATGCGCGACGGTTGTAGGTCTTAACGAGCAGTTCGTTCTTCTGAACCAGCGCGCCTTCGATCTTCTGACGCAGGATGCGCTCATCAAAGAGGTCCTGCATCCGAATACCAACACGGTTGATCTTGTCGGCGTAGGTCGGGCCGATGCCGCGGCCGGTGGTACCAATACGACGCTTGCCGAGGAAGCGTTCGGTCACCTGGTCGAGCGCGCGGTTGTATTCGGGGATCACGTGGGCGTTACCCGAAATGCGCAGCTTCGACACGTCGATGCCGCGTTCTTCGAGGTGCTCGAGTTCTTCGAACAGCACGCTCAGGTCGACCACCACACCGTTACCGATCACCGGGGTGACACCCGGCGTCAGGATGCCCGAAGGCAGCAGGTGCAGGGCGTACTTTTCGTCGCCCACCACCACGGTGTGACCGGCGTTGTTACCGCCGTTGAACTTCACCACGTAATCAATGCGGCCGCCGAGCAGGTCAGTTGCCTTGCCCTTACCTTCGTCGCCCCACTGCGAACCAATAATCGCTACGCCTGGCATATTTCACCCAATCCCGTTGTGCGCGGAGCTCGACCGCGCGAATAGGGGTTTGACCGGTGTGCACAGGATGCGGTTCGGCCAGTTCCCCACGGTTCGCCCGAGTTTTCGGGCACCCGGTCATGGTACCGGGCACTAACGATGTCTCCCAGAACGTCGACGGAACGTTGCCGAATCTGCGCGCTGTGGGTTGGGGGTTTTGGTGCGTGGCCGCCTACGCGACGTCGAGTGCCTCGAGGGCCGCGGGATCCGCATCCTGTAGCAGCGCCGTGAGCCGCTCAACCTCGCCCGTCTCGCCAATCTCGGCAGCCGCGCGACGCAGCAACCAGAAGCAGCGCAGCACGCCACGGTTCGGTTCGTGCGACCAGGGCACCGGACCCTGACCACGCCAACCCGACTTGCGCAGGGCATCCAAACCGCGGTGGTAGCCAACGCGAGCGTAGGCGTACGCCGCAATCGTGGCGCCGGTTGCGTGTGCGGCATCGGCGAGCGCCGCCCAAGCCAGCGATGACTCGGGGTGCTTGGCTGCGATGGCCTCGTAGGCGTCGATATCGGGGGCATCAACATCGTGCGGCAGGTTCGCAAGATCGTTTGCGACCTCGGGCTCCGCGGCCAGGCGAGTCTCGGGGATTCCCAACAAATTGCGTGCGTCCATGCACCGAATGGTACCGAGCGCGCCGCAACTCCCGCCGACATTCCTTGCGCAGGCAAACGCATCCATCAGTCAGCCCGCAGATGCGAGATCGAGCGCTAGCGCGTACAGTAACCCTCACGAGTACACGTGCTCCGGGGTCGGTGAAAGTCCGAGCCGGCGGTTACAGTCCGCGACCCGCTGCCAATCATTCGCAAGAGTGTGCGGCCGCGGTTGATTCGGTGAAATTCCGAAACCGACGGTTAAAGTCCGGATGGGAGGAAGCACGCGGTGGTCTCGTAGTTGCCGTGCATCCACGCTCGTAGTGGATGCATTTGGTCGCGAACCCGTACGTCGACGGCACACGCTGTTGGCGGGCGAACGGTACGTGGCACGGCAACCGCGTGACTTGTGGCGCCTGACGGTGCCCACCGCATCCCGCCTTCGCATCGACCCACATCTCGGGGCAGATTCAGCAGGAGGCCCCGATGCACCCCACCGCGAATACCGCCGCACGCGTTGCGGCACCGATCGCGCTCGCTGTCGTGCTGCTTGGCGCGTGGGAATGGTTCGTGCGCAGCGGCGGCGTCGCCGAGGTGTTTTTGCCGGCGCCGAGCGCCCTGGCCGAACGATTCTGGCTCGAATGCGCCGAAGGACCATTGCTGAAGCATGCCGGGGTGACGCTTATTGAGGCACTCTGCGGTACGGGCATCGCCATCGCGGTCGCGCTGCCGCTCGGGTATCTCGTGGCGCGCGTCGCCTGGATTCGGCTGACGCTTACGCCGTACATCACCGCCTCGCAAGCCGTGCCCGCCGTCGCCGTCGCTCCCCTGCTTGCGCTGTGGATCGGCTACGGGCTCACCCCGGTCGCGATCCTCTGCGCCATCGTCGCGTTCTTCCCCATGCTCGTCACCACCACGCTCGGTGTGCGCGCCGTGCCCACCGAAGTGCTCGAAGCGGCCCGGCTCGACGGTGCCAATTGGGCGCAAACGCTCGTGTGGGTCGAAGGCCCGCTGATGCTGCCGAGCGTGCTCACCGGCATCCGCGCGGGCATCGCGCTCTCGGTGACCGGCGCGGTGGTGGGCGAGTTCACCATGGGCGGCAAGGGCCTGGGGCAGCTGCTGACGCTATTCCGGGATGCGAACGACACCGAAGGTCTGTTCGCCACGCTGGTCATGTTGGTCGCGCTCGCGATCGCCCTCTTCACCGCCGTCTACCTGCTCGAGCGCCTCGCCGGCCAGCGCGGACGGAACGCCGCCAGCCGCCGCATGCGCGCATCCACCATGCTCGTCGCCGCGACCTAGCCGGTCTGCGCACCGATCGCATCCGCGCTGAACGCCGAGACGCCACGCCGCTACCCCACTGCAACGCAAATCCATCGTCTTACCCATCCTCGAACCGAGGCCATCTCCGAAAGGACCACCGTGAACCAACACCCCAAGCGCCGTTTCTTCACTCGCGCGCTGCGCACGATCGCCGCCACCACCGTCGCGGCCCTCGCGCTCGCCGGTTGCCAGTCTGGCGGTAACCCCGGCGGCACGGAGGCTGCGGGCGAACCGATCACGGTCGGCCTCACCTACACCCCGAACATCCAGTTCGCGCCGTTCTATGTGGCCGAAGAACTCGGCTACTTTGACGAGGCCGGCGTCAACGTTGAACTGCGCCACCACGGCGAGAGCGAAGAACTGTTCGGCGCTATCAAGAACGGCACCGAACAGATGGTTTACGCCAGCGGCGACGAGATCGCCCAGGCGGTGCCTGGCGGCGTCGAGATGCGGTCGGTCGCGACGCTGTACGCCAAGTACCCGGCCGTGCTGATCGTGCCGGAAGACTCCGACATCAAGACGGCCGAAGACCTGCGCGACAAAAAGATCGGTGTGCCCGGCGCCTACGGCCAGACCTACTTCGCACTGCTCGCCATGCTCGCCCGCGCAAACATGGACGTTGAGAACATTCACCTCGAAGAAATCGGTTACACGCAGCAGGCTGCGCTGACCACCGGCAAGGTCGATGCCGTGATGGGCTTTGCAAACAACGATGCGGTGCAGATCGAAGCCAGCGGTTTCCCGGTGCGCACGATCGACGCCGTACTGCCCGAATCGCCGGTGCTTGTGGGACCCGCCGTGGCCGCATCCGACTCGCTGATTGACGAACGCGGCGAGGACATCACCCGCGTACTCGAGGCTGTCTCGCGCGCGCTCGACTACATTCGCGAAAATCCAGAGGAAGCCGTGAAGCTCTCAGCCGAGTACATTCCGACCCTCACGAGCCCAGAACAGCGCGACGCAGCCCTCGCCACGCTCGAAGCCTCGCTGCCGCTGATGGCTGACGGCGACCTGCAGAACGTTCCCGAGCACTGGACCGCGATGGTTGAGTTCATGAAGACGCGCGAGCTGTTGCCGGGTCGTGTGCAGGCCGAGCTGCTCTACACGAACGACCTGCTGCCCGGCGCGACGCCGAAGGCCCGCAACTAGTTCCGCATAACTTGCACAAAATCGGCGTTATGTTGCTGTGAGAGCAACATAACGCCGATTTTGAGCGCGTTAGTCGCCGTGGCGCCCAGTGCATTCAGTGATCGGGGCACAATAAGAGGCACGATGACTGACGCAACGAACCCTGCCGAGAACCCCACCCACGAACTTTCCACCTGGGGCGTGGGGCCGTGGCCCGGCGGCAAGGACGCCTGGCCCGACGACGAGCGACTCGACCCCGAGCTGCTCGAACACGGCGACACCCGCAATGTCATCGACAAATTTCGGTACTGGCGCATGGACGCGATCGTCGCTGAGCTCGACAAGTCGCGGCACCCATTCCATGTCGCGATCGAGAACTGGCAGCACGATATGAACATTGGTTCGATCGTGCGCAGCGCCAACGCGTTCGGCGCGAACACGGTGCACATCGTGGGGCGTAAGCGTTGGAACCGACGCGGCGCAATGGTGACCGACCGCTACCAGCACGTCGTGCACCACGAGACCGTTGCCGACCTCGTGGCCTGGGCCCGATCGGCGAATATGCCGATTATCGCGATCGACAACGTGCCCGGATGTGTGCCGATCGAGACGACACCGCTGCCGGAACGCTGCGTGTTCTTGTTTGGCCAAGAAGGGCCAGGGCTCACGCGCGAGGCGGTTGCCGCTGCCGAGCAGGTGATTGAGATCACGCAATTTGGTTCGACGCGATCGATCAACGCGTCGGCTGCGGCGGCGGTCACCATGCACGATTGGGTGCTGCAGCACGTGTACGGCCGCGGGCCGGCTGCGAACACGGCCGGCTAGCGAAGCTGCGGCGCGGCTTCGCGCCCTTTCGCGTGCTCCCGGCGGGCTCCGGCCGTCGGCTCGGGCGCTGGCCGGCGACCGCGGTCGACTCGGGTGTGCGCTGCGCCCTTTGGT
>NZ_BCSP01000014.1 GCF_001570925.1 [Zimmermannella] bifida NBRC 103089 | reverse complement strand
TGCGTGGGGTGTGGGTCGGGATGCTTCCCAATTCGCGGCTCAACGCAACGGTTCTGTAGGGATTTGGTTGTGGGTGCGAAGGTGTTGCGTCGAGGCTCTCCCGCGAATCGGGTCCCTACTGTAATCCCGACAGAAAAGGTCTGGCCCCCACCGAATGGTGGGGGCCAGACCTTTGAGTCGGGATGACAGGATTTGAACCTGCGACCTCTTCGTCCCGAACGAAGCGCGCTACCAAGCTGCGCCACATCCCGATGTGCTGACCGCGCGATTCCGCCCGATCGACAACCCAACAATTATAGCGCAACGCGACCCGCGTTGCCATGCGCCTACGCGCGCGGCATCAGCGTAATCAGCGTCGCCTCTGGCGGACAGAACGTGCGCACCGGCGCATAGATCGATGTGCCGAGCCCGCGCGAAACGTGCAGCGGCACCGAGTCTCCCGCATCCGCATCCCACCACGACAAACCGCCGGCATATTCAACCGGCAAATCACAGTTCGACACGATCGCACGACCGCCCGGCTTGCACACCTGGCCACCGTGCGTGTGCCCCGCAAACACCATGTCCGCTCGCACATCGTCCGCATAGCGGTCCAGGACGTGCTGGTAAGGCGCGTGCACCAACCCGAGCGTTAGATCCCACTGCGCACCCGCTGAGAGCGCTGAGAGCTCCGTACGAGCCGACGCGTAGTCATCCTTCTTGATGTGCGGGTCATCCACACCAATCGCGCGGATGCGCACGCCCTTGACGTCGATGATCGCAGCCGAGTTCGTCAGGTCGGTCCAGCCGAGGTCATCGAAGAGCAATCGACGCAGGCCCGCCTCGTCCAAGTCGCGAGGGCGAGGAGTCGCCGGCTTGCGGGGGAGCAGATACGTGAACGGGTTCTTGAACACCGGGCCGAAATAATCATTCGAGCCAAACACGCTCAGCGCGGGAATGCCACGGAACGGCTCGAGCATCTCCGCCAGCGGAGGGAGCGCGTTCTTGTGGCCGAGATTGTCACCGGTAGCAATGATCAAATCGGGCTCGTGCGCCGCGAGCGACTGCACAAAGCGCATCTTCTTGCCCTGCCCGGGCGCAAGGTGCGCATCGGCAACATGCAGCACCTTCAGCGGTCGCGCACCCGCAGGCAGCACCGCAACCTCAATCTCGCGCAGCACGAATCGGCGACGCTCAATACCAACAGCCCAGCTAACGAAACCGAGGCCGGCAGCAAAACCTGCTGCGGCCCCGATCCCGATTGTCTTCACAATATTCATTTACGTAGATTTACTCGCTAGTTCGCGTAGATCTTGATTTCGGAGTTTGGTGGCACCGTAGATCCAGATGCAGGCTCGGTGCGAGACACCTTGCCGCCCTTCGGTCCGTGCCACGAGAACGTGTTGTTCGCGTTGCCAAGGCCTGCCTTCGACAGCGCATCAATCGCTTGGTCGTATGACATGCCCGACAGCTCTGGCATCACGACACCCGCCTGTTCGGGCTTCTTCTTCTTGTCGTCCTTACCGTTCGACGGGTGGATGGTGATGGTCGACCCCTTGGGCGTGCGCGTGTTAGCAGACGGGTTAGTTCGGGCAACCGAACCAGCCGGCACATCCGAATTGACCTGTTCACCCACGGCTACGGTAAAGCCAGCGCCTTCGATCGCCGCGGTTGCTGCGTCAATCGACATGCCCTTCACATCCGGAACGGTCGCGTTCTCGACCTTGACCGCATCCCCCGTCGGCGCCGGGATATCCTTCGCGCCGTACTCCGGAATCGCGGCACTGAAGATGCCATTACCGATCGCGTGACGAGCTTCGGCCAAGCCAGCGTCACGCAGCGAGATCTTCGATGCGCTGCCGTCGCCATAAACAAAGGCCTGCTCGTTACCGACCCAAACTGCACCGGCGACACCGGTGGTGGCTGCGACAATCCACGTGTCGTAGGCGTCGTCAGTGGTACCGGTCTTACCAATGATCGTGCCCAAGCCAGGGTTTGTCGCGGTACCCGCCCCACGGGTCATTACACCACCCATGGCCACCGCCATGGCGCGAGCTACGTTCGGATCGATGACCTGCTTGCAATCACTCTTCGGGGGATCAATCTTGGTGCCGTCGCGCAGGGTGATGCCCTTAATTGCGATTGGCGAACACGACTTACCGTCGTTAGCGATACCGGCAAACGCGGTTGCCATCGACAGTGGTGCAATGGTGTCGGTACCGAGAACGGCCGACGGATACGTCTCGTTTGGCTGACCATCGGCCCGGTGTGCGCCGAGCCCCATCGCAATGTCGCGCGTGGTGCACTGGTCGAGCTGTTCAGCCATCGCCACAAACGAGGTGTTAATCGACTGCACCGTCGCCTCAACGGCGTTCACGGAGCCGAACTTCGCGTTGTAGTCGTTCTGGGGCGACCAAGAACCGCCACCGGCGCCATTACAGGAGTCCTGGAAGTTGGCGAGGTTGAAGGATCTGGTCTGCGACGGAATCGACTCGTACAACGAGTGGCCAGATTGCAGCCAGTTCGCCAACGTAAAGACCTTGTATGTCGAACCAACCTGGAAACCGGTGGAGCCACCGTAGGCGAAGTCGGTGTTGTAGTTCACCGAGGTGCGAGATCTGCTATCGGCAGCCGCATCCGTCTCGTCAAACTCCTTGTTCTGCTGCATCGCCAAGACGTGGCCGGTACCTGGCTGAACCATCGATACCGCCGCACCGAGGTTCATGTAGTCGACCTCGTGTGGGATGTTGGCATCGAGAGATTCAGTGACCTTCTGCTGCAAATCAAGGTCGATCGTGGTGTCGATCTGGTAGCCCTTGGTCTGGAAGTTGAACAGGCGTTCCTCGTAGGTTGCGCCGAATGCGGGGTCGTTGAGGATGACCTTGCGCACGTAGTCGCAGAAGAACTGCGAGTTCTCTTCGGCGTTCATGCAGCCGTGCTTCGTTGGCGTGATCTTTGGGGTGATCTCGGTGTTAACGGCTTCGTCGTACTCAGCCTTGGTGATGGCGTGTTCTTCCATCATGCGGCGCAGCACGTAGTTACGACGCTGCGTGCTCGCCTCGAGGTTCTCGGGGTCGTCGATGCGGTAGACGTTCGGGTCCTGCACCATGCCGACAAGTGTTGCCGACTCTGGCAGCGTGAGGTCTGCAGCTGCCTTGCCGAAGTAGTACTGTGCTGCCGATTCAATACCGTAGACCTGGCCACCGAACAGTGCGATGTTCAAATAGCCGCGCAGAATGTCTTTCTTGTCGTACTGCTGCTCAACACCGATCGCCAGGCGCATCTCTTGCAGCTTTCGACCAATCGAGGTCTCGGTTGCTTCGAGGTATGCCTTGTCGCGTTCTTCGGGGTCAAGAAGGGCTTCTGCGGCCTGAACTCGCTGGTTTCGGACGTACTGCATCGTGATCGTTGACGCACCTGCGCCGGAGTCGCCGATGATGCCAACCACCATGGCACGCGCAGCCGAAATGACGTCGACGCCACCGTGCTCATAGAACCGGGGGTCCTCGGTCGAAATCGCGGCCTTCTCGACATAGTCCGAGACCTGGTCGAGCTCGACCTCAACGCGGTTCTGCGAGTAGAACTCAGCGATCTTTTCGCGTTGACCGTTGCGGTCTGCGTAGAGCTCAGTCTTCTGCTGCAGCGGTTGAATCTCGAGGTAGTCGGGGAGGGTCTCGAACAGCGTGATGCTTGAGTTGGCTGCGACACCGGCCACCGCGATGACCGGAGTGATGAGTGCAGCGATCAGCACGCCAGCGATTCCGCTCATTCCGAGCAGGCCGAGAATGGACGCAACGACGTTGCGTTTCGGCTCAGTTGAGTTCGTAGGCATACCGTCTAGGGTAAGGGCAAACCACCCAAAACGAATAGGCCAAAACTGGGCTGATCACCCTGCGGGCGGATCGAAAACGCGATTTTCCGCCGTTGGTATGCATCCATTCGGTAACCGTCGGTAACCGTCGGTAACCGCGACGGGGCGGTATCGAACGCATCCGTCGGGCCGCTGACACCTGGCCGACCAAGAGCTGACGACCAATAGAAAAGGACTGACATGACTAAGTGGGAATACTTCATCACGCCACTGCCACTGCACACGCCCGGCGCGATCCTCAATAACTGGGGTAAGCAGGGATGGGAACTGGTACAGATTGTCGTGAACGACCAGGGCGGAAGCGTGGCGTACATGAAGCGCCCGCTGGAAGACTCCGCAATGTAGCGGACCGTCTCGAGAACGAATGAGGAGCGAGGAAACAATGAGCCGCATCCGCCAGAAGCTTGATGAACTCGGCATCGTGATCCCACAGGTGGCCGCACCCGCGGGGTCATACCTGCCAGCGATTACCCACGGCAATGTCGTCTATACCTCGGGGCAGCTGCCGTTCCGCGATGGCGAACTGGCCGCGACCGGCAAGGTCGGCGCTGAGGTCACGCTCGAGCAAGCACAGGAACTCGCACAGCTGGCGGCGCTCAACTGCCTAGCCGCGGTGAAGCAGCAGCTCGGAGCAATCGACCGCGTCACCCGCATCCTGAAGGTAACGGTGTACGTGAATTCCGCTGCGGGCTTTGTGCAGCAGCCGCAGGTCGCAAACGGTGCCTCCGACTTCTTCGGCGCGATTTTCGGGGATGCGGGCCGTCACGTGCGCTCGGCCGTCGGCGTCGCAGAGCTGCCGCTCGACTCGCCGGTCGAGATCGAGATCGCCGTCGCGTTCGAGTAGCCCGGTCTACGTCAACGCCTTCGGCCTAACTGCTACCCGAGATAGCAGTTAGACCGAAGGCGTTTATTAGTCGGTTACTTGTTGAGTTCTGCCAGGCGTGCGGCAACCTTCTGCGCGATCGCGTCCATGACTGCCGCGTCGGTCAGCGTGCTGGTGTCACCCACCGGCTTGCCTTCCGAAACGTCCTTGAGCAGGCGGCGCATGATCTTGCCCGAACGCGTCTTCGGCAGCTCCTCCACCGCGAACAGCATCTTCGGGCGGGCAATAGCGCCGATGGATGCGGCGACGTGCTTGCGCAGCAGGGTTTCGACGTCGTCTTCGGCAGCAATGGCCTCGCGCTGCGAGTGCTTCAACACGGCAAACGCCACAACCGCCTGGCCGGTGGTCTCATCATCGGCGCCGACAACCGCGGATTCCGCCACGAACGGGTGCTCGTCAAGCGTCGCCTCGATCTCGGCGGTCGAGAGGCGGTGACCCGAAACGTTCATGACGTCATCGACGCGTCCGAGCAGCCACAGGTCGCCGTCGAGGTCGACGCCAGCACCGTCACCGGCAAAGTAGCGGCCCGGGAACTGTGACCAGTACGTCTCAATAAAGCGCTGGTCGTCACCCCAAATACCGCGGGCCATCGACGGCCACGGCTCGGTAATCGTCAGCAGACCCATCTGGCCCGGGTCAACGCGGTTGCCGTTCTCGTCGACGACTTCAACGACCACGCCGGGAACCGGACGTTGCGCTGAACCCGGCTTGAGCGCATCCTGCGAAACGAGCGGTGCGATCATGTGCGCACCCGTTTCGGTCTGCCACCACGTGTCGACGATCGGGGTCTTGCCCGAACCGATCACGTCGCGGAACCACTCCCAAGCCTCAGGGTTGATCGGCTCGCCAACGGAACCGAGCACGCGCAGGCTGCTGAGGTTGTGGCGCAGCGGAATCTCACGACCGGTCTTCATGAAGCCGCGGATGGCCGTGGGTGCGGTGTAGAAGATCGTCACGCCGTAGCGTTCGATGATTTCGAACCAGCGGTCGAGTGACGGGTAGTCGTGGGTGCCTTCGTACATGACCTGCGTGGCGCCATTCGCGAGCGGACCGTAGACCGTGTAGCTGTGGCCGGTAACCCAGCCCACGTCGGCCGAGCACCAGTAGATGTCGTTGTCGCGCAGGTCAAACGAGGTGCGGTGCGTGTAGGCGGCCTGGGTCAGGTATCCGCCGGATGCGTGCCACAGGCCCTTCGGCTGGCCGGTGGTTCCCGAGGTGTACAGGATGAACAGCGGGTGCTCGGCGTCGAATGCCTGCGCCTCGTGGGTGTCTGATACGCCCTCGATCACGTCGTGCCACCAGACATCGCGCCCGTCGACCATGTCGATTTCGTGCTCGGGGCGGCGCACCACGAGCACCTTTTCAACGCTGTGCCCCGGAGTCTCGAGTGCCTTGTCGACGGTTTCCTTCAGCGGGAATACGCGGCCCTTGCGAACCGAACCGTTTGCGGTGATGACGAGCTTCGCGCTGGCCGAGTCGACACGCGACCGGATCGCATCCGCCGAGAAACCGCCGAAGATCACCGAGTGGACTGCACCGATGCGGGCACAGGCGAGCATGGCGAATACGGTTTCGGGGATCATCGGCAGGTAGATAGCGACGACGTCACCCTTGCCGATGCCGAATGACTCGAGCAGGTTGGCGGTGCGCTGCACTTCGCGGTGCAGGTCGTTGTAGGTGATGGTGCGGGTGTCGCCCGGTTCGCCTTCCCAGTGGATGGCGACGCGATCGCCGTTACCGGCGGCAACGTGGCGGTCGACACAGTTCACGGCGACGTTGATCTTGCCGTCGTGGAACCAGCGTGCGAACGGTGGGTTCGACCAGTCGAGCACTTCGGTGAACGGGGTTTGCCACTCGAGTTCACGGGCGCGGTCGGCCCAGAAACCGAGGCGGTCGGCTTCGGCTTGCGCGCGAATGTCGAGCGGCACGCTGCTGCCGTCACCGAAGCCGGGTGCGGGGGCTACCGACTCGATTGGGTTGATCAGTTTTTGGATCTTGTCGTCCGATGCGTGCACGGGGCCTCCACCTCATTGTTGATTCCGTTTGCAGGATTTTAGCCAGATGCGGCACAAAGTCGTCACAGTGTTTCGCAGAAATACCGGGTCAAACGAGCAATTTGTGCAGGTGCTGCGACCGTCCTGGGTGTGGTTTTCAGCGTGGCGATAATGCTGCGGAGTGTCGATTGCTGCCTGTGGAAAGTGCAGTTATCCACAGCGGATGCGCTCGGTCGCGCAGCGGGTAATGCTGCGTTCTACCGTGTGCGGCATGACGACAGCACTCCTTCATGAAACCGACCAGGCACCGTTCGTGCTGCAGCGCGCGAGCGATCGACCCGCATCCGTGCCGCTGGCCGCCCGCGACGGCCTGCGCGACGACATGCGCCCGAGGCGGCCGCTTACTCGTGGGCAGGCTGAAGCGTTCGGGCCGCTCGCTGGGTACGTTGCCGACGGTGAGGTCACCGACATGTTCATCAACGGCATGGGTGGGCTGTGGGTCGATCGCGGCAATGGGCTCGTGCTTGATCGCAGCTGGCGGGCACCGAACGAACAGTCGCTACGCGAGTTGGCGGTACGCATTGTTGCGGCCGGTGGTCGGCATCTCGACGACGCCACCCCGTGCGTGGATGTGCGTATTGGCGACGGCATTCGCGTGCACGCGGTGTTGCCGCCGGTGTCGGTGGCCGGCACGCTGATTTCAATTCGAGCGCCGCGCACCAACCGATTGAGCTTTGCCGACTTGGCACAGGCCGGGTTCTTCTATGAGGGTGCCGAAGACGTGATTCGGCATGCGCTCGAAACCCGGGCGAATTTGCTGATTAGCGGTGCCGGTGGCTCGGGTAAGACAACATTGCTCGGCGCGTTGCTGGCCGAAGCGCGCAGGGATGAGCGGCTCGTGATTATTGAGGATGTGGCCGAGCTGCGGGTGGCGCATCCGCATGTCGTACAGATGGAGACGAGGCAGGCGAATATCGAGGGTGCGGGCGCGGTTTCGCTCGCGCAATTGGTTCGCGAGTCGTTGCGGATGCGGCCCGATCGCTTGGTGCTCGGCGAATGTCGCGGTGCCGAGCTGCGAGAACTACTGGCTGCCCTGAACACTGGGCACGATGGCGGTGCCGGCACGCTGCACGCGAATTCGCTCGCCGACGTTCCTGCCCGGCTCGAAGCGCTCGGTGCGCTCGCGGGAATGAGCCCGGAAGCCGTGGCGAGGCAGACCATTTCGGCCATTGACCTGGTGATGCATGTGGAGCGTGATCGCGGGGTCCGCAGTCTCGTTGATATGGGGGAGTTCGTGCTTGATGAGGCCGGCCGGTTGCAGATGACGAGCGTGCGCACTGGCGAGCGATTGCAGCGAGGTGCCTGATGGGTACGCGTGAACATCCCGCCGATGCTGCCGCGGCGGTCGTTGAACGGCTGGCGACGCTGCTCGGTCACGGCGTCGCGCCAGATGCGGCCTGGCAATACGTGGCGCAATCGAGTCGAGCAGCCCGGTCGGGTTCAGCTCGGTCTGGTGCGGCAAACCGTCGTCGAGAACCACGGATGCACGGGCGACGGGTCGCGCACATCCTGCGTCACCGCGTGCCCGAGGTACCCGTCGACGTGCAGGTGGCAACGGCCCTACGTCAGGGTGGTTCGGCCACAGACGTGTTGTCGCAGCAACCGCACGCACCGTGGCGAGCACTCGGGGCGGTGTGGTTGCTCGCCAATCGGACGGGCGCGCCGCTCGGCCAGGTGTTGCGGCAAATGGCTGCCGGATTTCGAGACCTTGGCCAGTCGGCACGCGATGTACAAGTGGCCCTTGCCGGACCCGCATCCGCATCACGAATCGTGCTGGCGCTACCGGTACTCGGACTGTTGCTGGGCGCGGCGCTCGGGTTCGACACCCTGTCAATCTTCACCTCGAGCCTGCTTGGCGGAGCGCTCTTCATGGCTGGGATGCTGCTGATTGTGGCCGGCTGGTGGTGGAACCGATCGCTGGTCCGCCGAGCGACCAATCGGCCACAAACGCCGGGCCTTGGCTTGGATCTTGTCGCAATGGGGATGCTCTCAGGCCGTGGTGCAGACGAAGTCAACCGAGCGGTCGCGCAGGTCATGCGCGAATGTGGCCTAGACGAAAGCGGGTATCGACAGGCCGCACCCATACTTGCGCTGGCCGCCCACGCTGGGGTTCCGGCAGCCGCGCTGCTCCAAGCCGAAGCCACGCTCGCTCGCAGCCGAGCAAGAACCGAAGCGGCAAGTGCCGCCGCCAAGCTCGGCGTGACGTTGATGTTGCCGCTGGGTGCCTGCATTCTGCCCGCATTCCTCGTACTCGGCGTGGCGCCGCTCGTGATCGCGGTGCTGCAACAGGCCGTTCTTGTGTAGCGGGCAGTACTAATCGTGCCGTGCCAACTCACCACCCCTACCGGAGCCGCCAAACAGCGGACCCCTAAGCGAAAGGCCCTCACATGTTGACCAAACTCCGCCACCAAACAGACCAAGTTGCGTATCGAATCATCAATCGCGCCCTGCGTGATGATCGCGGTGCCGAAACCGCCGAATACGCCATCGTGATCATGGCCGCCGTCGCCCTGGCAGGCGTGCTCGTCGCCGTCGTGCAATCCGACGCCGTGCGTCAGATCATCGAAGACCTCGTCACGAGCGCATTCCAAGCATGATTGCGCGCTGGCATCGCCACAAGCAGTGGCTGCGCTCGTGCGGCGGCGAAACGCGCGGATCCGTGGCGGCTGAGTTTGCGGTGGCCATGCCAGCGGTCATTGTCGTTTGTGCGCTCGCGGTCGGTGCAGTGGTGGCCGCGAGCGCGCAAACGGCGGCGCAGGATGCGGCGGGTGAAGCCGCGCGCCTTGCGGCACGGGGCGACGACCACACCGTCGCGCTACAGATCGCAGGTCTCGGTGCCACCGCCTCCGTGCGCGATTCTGGGGAACTGCGCTGCGTCAACGTCACCGTGCCCATCCGCATCCTTGGCCGCGACACCGGCATCCAAGCGAGCGCGGAATCCTGTGCCATTCGTGATTTCGACCAGTCCGGCGGCGCAAATGGTTAGCGCGCGGTTCATTGGTGGGGCGCACGGCGGGTGGATGCAGCCCCGCGGGTTGGGATCCCGACGCCAAGACGAACGGGGGAGCGGTGCACTCCTCGCCATCGGCATCATCGGGGCCGTGGTTGCGCTCGCGGCAGTCTTGATCGTGGCGCTCGCGGTGTACGCCGCGCACACCCGCGCCAGTGTCGCGGCGGATGCGGCGGCGCTTGCGGCAGCAAACGTGGCGTCGGGCCGCATCCAGGGCGACGCTTGCGAGGTCGCTGGGCGGGTTGCGGCGGCGCACGGTGCGCAACTTGGCGGATGCAAGAGCCAATTCCTCGAAAGCACTGTTACGGTCCACGTCGACGCGGGACTACTGACGTGCACCGCCACGGCCAGGGCCGGGCTTCCTGCCGGTGCGGTCGGCCTGGAACATTGAGCCACTGTGCGGGTGTCGCTGCCACAGCCTTGGCGGTCGGAAGCGCCAATGAGTCCAAATTCGGCACTCAATGATGTCAATGATCAAGAATAAATATTTGACTGCTCAAAAATCTCCGTGATAAACATTATCGACAGGTAAAAGTTTGAGGAGTCAAATATGAAACTATTGATGCGTCGCTTATCTGTGGGAATGGCGGCAGCAATTGCTGCCGCGGGTTTGCTCACCGGATGTGCAGCACCCAAACCTGCTGACACCGGCAAGCTCTCGGTGTTCGCAACCACCGGATACCTTGCCGATGCCGTGAACCACATCGCACCCGAAGCATCAGTCACCACATTGATTGGTCCAGGTGGCGACCCACACACCTATCAGCCCACCACCCAAGACATCGAAATGATGCAGTCGGCCGATCTCACCGTCTGGAACGGGCTGCACCTCGAAGCGCACATGACCGAACAGCTCGAAGCGCTCGGTGATAAGCAATTTGCCGCCGAAGACGTGCTCGCCGAACGGGACCTACTCGGCTGGGATGATGAAAACGAACCCACCGCAACTCACGACCCGCACGTTTGGAACTCACCCGAGAACTGGCAGAAAGTCGTCATGGGCGTCGGTGAGAAGTTCGCCGAAATTGATCCGGCGAACGCTGATACCTACCGCAAAAACGCTGCAACCTACCGCGATGAAATCGGCGCCGCACATGCCGACATCGCCCAAATGATGGCGACCATTCCCGACGACCAGCGCACCCTCGTCACCGGGCACGACGCCTTCGAATACTTCGGCCACACCTACAACCTCGACGTTGAAGCCACCGACCTCGTCTCCACCGAGGCTGAACTCAGTGCCGGCGAAATCCGCGAACTCGCCGACTTCATCGCCACACACAAGGTCAAGACGATCTTCCAGGACAACCAAAAGAACCCGCAGGCCATCACCAGCCTCAAAGAAGCCGTGCATGCCAAGGGCTGGGAAGTTCAGGTTAGCGACGAGGAACTCTATGCCGACTCGCTCGGTGCTGACTCCGACGTCGACACCTACCTCGAAGTCCTCATGCACAATGCCCGGGTCGTGACCGAAGGACTCGGCGGAAAGGTACCCGCATCCACTGAGTCAGCCGCATCCGCCGCACACGACGCAGCGCCTGCGGTAACAGCAACCGCCGGAAACTCACCCGCAAAATGACCCAAACTTCACCAATTCCACTGCGCGTCGATCACCTCAGCGTCGGTTATCGGGGAGAGACCGCGCTCGAAGACGCGACATTCAGTGCACGTGCGGGACGAGTGCTTGGCATTGTTGGTCCTAACGGCGCAGGTAAGTCCACACTCCTGCGTGCAGCTCTTGGGCTCATTCCGCACGATGAGGGACACGTCGAATTCTTCGGCGCGCCATTGCGGTACGCACGCCAACGTGTTGGCTACATGCCGCAAGCGAAACAACTCGACTTCGATTTTCCAATGAACGTCACCGACCTCGTGCGGATGGGCACGTTCGGACACCATCGGCCATGGCAGCGCCTGCGCCCCGAGCAACACCAGCACGTGGCGGCGGCACTCCAACTGACCGGCATCGAATCCCTCGCACAACGGCAAATTGGTGAACTCTCGGGCGGGCAGCGACAGCGCGCACTGCTCGCCCGAACCATCGCTGGCAACCCCGATCTCATCCTGCTCGACGAACCCTTCGCCGGCGTAGACATGCAGAGCGAATCGGTCATCTTCGACGCCCTGCGCAAACTCTGCGAGCAGGGCGCCACCGTGATCCTCGTGCACCACGACCTGACCAGCGTTCGGCAACACTGCCACGACGTGCTGCTGCTCAACAAGCGTGTCATCGCGTTCGGCAGCATCGCCACCACCCTCACCCGCCGGAACCTTGAAGCAACCTACCGGCACACCATACTTCCCTACGGAACCTGCTGACGTGCATCCACTCGCCCTCATTCAACTAGCCCCACCGAAACTGGCTGAGGCAAAACTCGCGGCCACCCACCTCACCGCAGCCCAACAATCGCTGCCAGCCGACTTGCTCGGCGACTACACGTTTCGCACCATCTGCATCGGCGCCGCCGGAATCGGCCTCGTCGCCGGCACCCTCGGTGCCTTCGCCTACCTGCGAAAACAAGCACTGCTGTGCGACGTGGTCGCGCACGCATCGTTCCTGGGCGTTCTGGTTGCGTTTGTCATCGGCAGCGTCATTGCACCCGACGACCCCAGAAACTTGCCGCTATTGCTCATCGGCGCCGGCATCAGCGGGCTCGCTGCGGTTCACCTCGTGAACTGGCTCACCCGCGCCACCCGACTCCACGGCGGCACCGCCATGGCCGTCGTCATCACCTGCTTTTTCGGCGCCGGCATGCTCGTGCTGCGGCACAT
Source organism: [Zimmermannella] bifida NBRC 103089 (assembly GCF_001570925.1). Lineage (GTDB taxonomy): Bacteria > Actinomycetota > Actinomycetes > Actinomycetales > Microbacteriaceae > Gulosibacter > Gulosibacter bifidus. Next base: position 17,016 of record NZ_BCSP01000014.1, on the reverse strand, counting down.
CACCGACACCCCCTACCCGCGTAAAGGCGGCATCGGCAGCGTGCTGCTCGGAAACGCCAGCCAGCTCACCTCCAGAGACGTGCAAGCCATCTGCATCAGCGCGGTCATCGTGCTCGTTACCGTCGCCATCTTCATGGGGTACTTCGCGTGGTTCAGCTTCGACCGCGACCACGCCGCACTCATGGGCGTGCCGGTGCGGTGCATCGACGCCGCGCTCTACAGCGGCATCGTGCTTGCCACAGTTATCGGCATCAACGCCATGGGCATGATCCTCATGGTGGCGTTGGTCATCACGCCCGCAGCCGCCGCACGTCAATGGGTGCGATCCGTCAACACGATGGTGCCGCTGGCCGGATTCCTCGCCGCGCTCGGTGCCATCATTGGCACGTACTGCTCAATGCTTTGGCAGCTACCAACCGGCCCAATCATCGTGCTCGTACTCGTGGCGATTCTGGGATGCTCGCTCGTCGGCGCGCCCACCGTGCAACGCTGGCGAACCGCAAGAACAGCAAGAACCGCCAGTGCTTCGAATACCGCACCGTTTCACGAACAGGTAGCTGCCTCATGACGCTCGCCGCAACCGCCGCACTCGCGGCCGTTATCACCGCACTCGCCTGCGCGATTCCCGGCACCTTCGTGGTGCTGCGCGGCCGAAGCATGGTTGTGGATGCGATGGGTCACGCCATGCTCCCCGGCGTGGTGATTGGTTACCTCGTAACCGGCGACCTTCGTTCCCCGCTACTCATCGTCGGTGGCGCCATAGCCGCAATCACGGCCGTGCTTTGCATCGAATCACTGGCACGCCGCCGCAACGTCACCGGCGACGCCGCCCTCGGCATCGTATATCCGGCACTATTCAGCATCGGCGTACTGCTGCTCTCTACCCGCGCACGGCACACCCACCTCGACGTCAACACCGTGCTCGTCGGCGACTTCAACCTCGCGGTGCTGCCGCAGTGGCAAGTCGGCGGTAGCGTGCTCGGCTCGCGATACCTCTGGGAAGTCGGCACCGTGTGTCTCGTCAATGTCCTATTTGCCTGGTGGTTCCGCAAACGCCTGGTGGCAAGCGCATTCGATCCCGAAACCGCAGAACTCTTGGGGCTGCATCCACGCCGCATCACGCTGGCAGCGATGACACTCACCGCGTTTACCGTGACGGTCGCGTTCCAGGGCGCCGGGGCACTGCTCGTGCTCGCGCTCGTGGTGGTGCCACCCGCGGTGGGGCAACTGCTGAGCGACTGCATACGAACCATGATGATCGCCACGATCACCACCGCTGTGATCGGAGCACTCCTCGGATTCCAACTGGCGTACTGGTGCAATGCCCCAACGTCGGCCGGCATGGCCGTGGTGTTCGGAGTGCTGTGCGTGCTGGCGGCCGGCATCGTGCAAATGCGTCGTTGGCGGATGCGGCAACGCGCGTCGAGTGAGCGGGCGTCGCTTGAAGGTATGGCAGATGACCGCGTGGCCAGCGGTCTCGTGTTGACCGAGCGGACTACTGCTTCGGCGAGTCGGCAGCCACAACCCAAAGGGCACGCCGGGCGGCTGCACCCAGTAGCACGGGCGTTTTCACACCCGAAATCGTAACGCTCACCGTGTCGGCGAGCGGGTCGGGGTCGGCAGTCGTGAGCACCGAGCCGACGCCGATGCCGCGGCGCGAAAATTCGCGCAGCATCTCGGGTTGAGCGTCGTTTACGCGCTCAATTCGTACGCGCGTGTTCGCGGGCACATCGGCGAGCATGACAGCTTCGTCAAGGTTGACGAGTTCGCCGGTGGGGGAGGGGATCGGGTCGCCGTGCGGGTCGCGGTTGGGGTGACCGAGGTGAGTGTCGAGGCGGCTGATCAGTAGGTCAGACACCGCGTGCTCAAGGCGTTCGGCTTCGTCGTGCACTTCATCCCAGGTGTAGCCGAGCATCTCGACCAAGAAAGTTTCGAGGATGCGGTGGCGACGAACCATGGCCAGCGCGAGTTGTTCGCCCTCGGGCGTGAGCGTGACCGCGCCGTAGCGTTCGTGGTTCACGAAACCCTGTTTGGCGAGCTTGCCGAGGGTGATCGACACGGTCGAGGTGGTGACGCCAATGCGTTCGGCGATGATCGACGGCGTAACCGGTTTTTCGGTCCACTCGCTCAGCACCCAAACGGCTTTCAAATAGTCCTGGGTGCTCGCAGAAAGTGTTGAAACCGACACGTCTGCAGCCTAGCAGCGGCGCGTTACGCGTCGAGGCGAGGCCAGTGGTCGCCCCAAGCGATCGTGGATGGCCAGGGTTCGACGATCGGTTCGCTCGGCGCCGATTCTGCGGTTACGAGCTCGTGCAATAGCGTCGCGCAGCGTGCGCCCAAGGCGATCGGGTTGGCATCGATCGCGGTGATCGTGGAGGAGCCAATCTCGGTGAGCTGATCGCCAGCGCACGAAGCAATCCACGGCACGGCTGATCCCGGGGTACCCAATTGCAGGTTCGAGGCCGCGTACCCAGCCAAATTCTGACCACCAAACACGATGCAATCGGGAGCGTCCGCATCCGCCAGCAGGCTGCGAACAAGTTCAGTCAGGTCTTCGGATGTCCCAAAGATGGGGAATCTTGCCGTCTGCATCGGTAAGCCGAACTCGGCGCAGGCGGCGGCGCAGGCATCGATGACATCGGTCGTCCAGCGGGCCTGCAACGAATCATCAGGGGCAACCAGCGCGACGCGGGTAGCACCGCCGGCGCGGGCAGATTCCAGGATGCGGTGAATCTGTCCGTGATAGTCGACCTGCACGATGGCGGCGGGTGACGGGGCGTTGCAGGGGAATCCATCGGCAGCAACAACCGGTACCTGGGCGTGGATGAGTTCTTCGATTCCACCGGAACTCGCCTCCCAATCGGCTACCGCAGCGCCGTCGACACGGAATGCTTCGCCACGACCGGCGGCGTTTGACGCCGAAAGCACGACGTCGACGTCAACAGTTGCTGCCGCATCCGCAAACCCGATCGCGAACTGCATGTAGTAGCTCAGCGTGCGGGCCGCGAGCGGAACGTGCAGCGCGAACGTTGTGGGGCGGCCGAAGCGCAGGCCTCGGGCTGCCGTGTTGAACTTGTAGCCGCGCAGGCGCGCCAAATCGAGCACGCGCTTACGTGTGGATTCGGCCACCGAGGACTTGCCATTAAGTGCACTCGAAACCGTTCCAACTGAAAGCCCGAGCTCATCGGCGAGATCCGGGATTGTCACGCGGTTGGAAGGCGACATGTGACGAAGTCTATGTGGGATTGCGATATATCCAAATCGAAACGATGTGCGTGCGCGGCCAAATTTGGGTCCGTTTGCGTCGCGCCCTTGCGGGGTCATCAATTTTCGTTATCCTGTTTGAAACGTTTCACGCTTGGTGGCAACCCCAACGTGAAACCGAGCGCAATGAGGTCCAATTCAGGGGCCTCGCGGTAAAACATGAGTGGTGTCCGTGCCCGCGACAATGCACGGTTCGGCCCACTAGCGACAATGGCGTACGCAACGAGGAGCAGAAATGACCGACACTAAGTTCATCCGTGCCGGACGAGTCATCAGCGAGTTTTCGAAGGATGCAGACACCGTCGCTATCCGTCAGGGCAAGATCGCCGCCGTGGGCAAGTTCGAGGCGCTCCGCCAAGAACGTCCTGACGCACCGGTTGAATCCTTCCCGGATGCGGTCATCACTGCCGGCTTGATCGACGGTCACGCCCACCCCGTTTGGGGATTGGAAATGTCGCGCGGTGCCGACCTTTCGGCCTGCGAAACGCGAGCAGACCTCATCCAGGCCCTGCAGCAAGAAGCCGCAACGCTCGGCAGCGATGACTGGGTATTTGGCTGGGGCATGCTGCCAACCGCGCTCGAGACTGACGAGGTCACCAATGACTTCATCACCGAAGCGCTCGGTGCCGACCGGTACGTCTACATCACCATGTTCGATGCGCACTCAGCGCTTGTCTCTGACCCGGTTCTCGCGCTCGCGGAGCTCAGTGAACCGGTTTCAACCGTGGATGGCGGCGGTATCGTGCAGCGCCGCGATGGCAGCGGGCTCAGTGGCCACGTGCTCGAATTCTCGGCGATTGACCTGGTGCTGCCGGTCGTGCCTCGACCATCGGTGGAGTTCCAGGCGAACCGTCTCGTAGAACTGCTTACCGGTATGGCCGAAGCCGGCCTGACCGAGGCCTACGTGCCGGACGCTCGCCCGCGCGACCTCGTCGCCATTCTCGAACACATCGAGGCAAATGGTGAACTGCCGATCCGCCTGCGCATCTCGCCGTGGTGCACGCCTGACATGGAAGCTGCCGATGTGCAGCGCCTAGTCGACCAACAGGGGCAGGGCGGGCGCCGCTGGTGCTTCGAAGGGGTCAAGCTGTTCATCGATGGCACTGTTGACGGAGGTACGGCCTGGCTCGAGGAGCCCGACACCTATGGGGAATGCCTCAGCAGTTTCTGGCACGACCCACAGAAGTACGCGGAGCACGTACGCACGCTGCACCTCAACGGCGTCGCCACCATCACCCACGCCATCGGCGACCAGGGTGTGCGCTTCGTCGCCGAAACCCTCGCCGCCTTGCCGAAGAACGGCGTGCAGCACCGCATCGACCACCTCGAGATCGTTGCCGAAGACGTGATTGAGTTCATCGGCGAAAACCAGCTGACCGTCTGCGTACAGCCGTCGCACTGCACCCTGTTCACGCATCCCGAAGGCGCCGACACCTGGTCGAAGCGTCTGGGAGCGCCCCGTAACCAGCAGGGATGGAAGACCCGCAGCTTCTTGCAGGCTGGTGTCGTCGAGGCGCTTGGCTCGGACTGGCCGGTTGCCGACTACGACCCGCGCGGGATCATCGCCGATGCGCAATTGCGTTACCCGCATGACCGCAACACCAAGCCGATCCACCCCGAACAAGCCCTGACCGCGGCAGAAGCCCTGCGCGGTTACACCGGATATGTACCGCGCTCCGTGGGACGTACCGGATCCACATTGCAGGTGGGCGAACCCGCCGACCTGACTGTATGGGCGCGTGACCCGCGCGACACCGACCCCGTGGACCTTCCAAAGGTCGAAATCCTCGCGACCTGTGTTGACGGTCAGTTCGTCGTCGACACTCGCAAGCACTAGCTACACCCGAACCCCACCCGGAAACTGCCGCCATCGCCCAGACCATCACCGGTCAGGCTGGTGTCGGCAACACGAACGGCAAACCCCATCAGCGATGACTGGGGTGCCTGTCGTACCTGAACGAAGGAGTTCGAACATGCCCGTAGACCCTGCGGACTTCACCGTTTGGGCGCAAGATCTCACCGCCACCCGGCGACCGACGTTGTCGATGTCGAGATCCTGGCCACCGCCATTGACGGCACCTACGTATTCGGCGAACCCGCGAATTCACCCGTAACCATCTTCAACCCACCCCTCGCACCGTCATCCGACCTTGCGACCCCACACCTAGGGAATTTCAATGACGAAAACCACAACAACCGAGCGGCAGAACCCACAGCAGCTCAAGCGAGTCCTTGGCATCCCATCGCTGCTGTTCTTTGGCCTCGCGTACATGGTGCCGCTGACGGTATTTAGCACCTACGGCATCGTCACCGACATCACGCAGGGGCACCTCGCCGGTGCCTATGTGCTGACGACGCTGGCCATGCTTGTCACCGCGCTCAGCTATGCCAGCATCGTGCGTTCAGAACCCACCGCCGGTAGCGCCTACGCCTACTCGAAGAAGGCGTTCGGCCCGGGCGTTGGCTTCTTGACCGGGTGGTCGATGCTAATCGACTACGCCATGCTGCCGATGATCAACTACATGCTGCTCGGCCTGTACATCAATGCGCAATTCCCGCAGATTCCGGCGTGGTCGGTCATCCTGCTCGCGATCGTGGTGGTCACCGGGCTCAACCTCTTTGGTATTTCAGTGGTGAAGAACGCGAACTCGTTCCTGGTCGCCTTCCAGCTGCTGTTCGTAGCAGTGTTCCTGTTCCTCGTTTTCGGCAAGATGGATGCGAGCGTCGGTGTCGCAGATCCGTTCTGGTCGGACGGCACCGAGTTCGGCATGCTGGCGGCCGGTGCGTCGGTGCTGGCGTTGTCGTTCCTCGGGTTCGATGCCGTGTCGACCATGGCCGAAGAAGCCAAGGACCCCCGTCGCACCGTGCCGGTTGCCGTCGTCCTGACGGTGCTCTGCGGCGGTCTGCTGTTCATGGTCATCACCTGGGCTTCGCAGCGCGCATGGCCGGACTTCAGCACGTTTACCTCGCTGGACACGGCATCGCTCGAGCTCATCGGCCACGTCGGTGGCGCCGCACTTGAGGCGTTCTTCTTGGTGGCGTACCTGGTTGGTGCGGCCGCCAGTGCCCTCACCTCGCAGGCTGCGACCGCTCGCGTGCTGTTCTCGATGGGTCGCGACGGCGTGCTGCCGCGCAAGGTGTTCGGTGTGCTGAGCCCACGCACCCAGTCGCCGCGAAACGCCATCCTGGTCGTCGCGGCAATCTCGCTGATCGCGCTGTTCGCCGATCTCGACGTGATCATTTCGCTCATTAGCTTCGGTGCGCTCGTCGCGTTCTCGATGGTGAACCTCGCGGTGATCAAGCACTTCCTGATCGACAAGGGCCTGCGCTCGACCCAGGCCTACCTGCTGTACGGTCTGCTGCCGGTGATCGGCTTCGGCATGTGCGTTTGGCTGTGGACTTCGCTGTCGCCCCTCGCGCTCGGAATCGGATGCGGTTGGGCAGTAATCGGCCTGATCTACCTGGGCTTCATCAGCAAGGGGTTCAAGGATGTGCCGAAGACCATGGCGATGAACCTCGAAGAGGTGCAGAAGTAGCGCTGCGTCAGAAATCTGTTGCAAATACGGGGCGGCGACCGCATATGCGGGTTGCTGCCCCGTATTTGCAACAACTTTCCAACGGGGCCACGCGCAATCTGGGCAGCCTTGAGCAAGTCCGGAGCCGCATCCCTATATAAAAGGAGTGGCGTGCGCGGCCGTGTCCGAACGACTGTCCTAGGGCAGCAACCGAGGCGCGAAACCACCGCGTTTCACCCACAGGCGAATCCAGCTCCCGCTGGCGGCTGCTAATCTGCCAACTAACTTGCGTCGTGAATCGAGGCAGGTGCTTCGGGCCGCAACCAACTGGCATCCCGAACCCCGAAACCTCAACGCCATCCACGCATCCAGCTTCAACCCACAAGGAACCGCATCGTGTCGAACAAGCTCGTCATTGTCGAGTCGCCCACCAAGGTCAAGAGCATCTCGAAGTACCTGGGTGACGAGTACACGGTGATGGCGTCGGTCGGTCACATCCGCGACCTGATCGAGCCGAAGAACCTGCCTGCCGAGCAGAAGCAGGGCTCGCTCGGTAAGTTCTCGGTCGACGTCGACAACGGTTTCGAGCCGTACTACGCGGTGTCGGATGCGAAGAAGAAGACGGTCACCGAGCTCAAGCGGGCGCTCAAGACGGCGGATGAACTCATCCTCGCAACCGATGAAGACCGCGAAGGTGAAGCGATCGCGTGGCACCTGCTTGAGGTGCTCAAGCCCAAGGTGCCGGTGCGCCGCATGGTGTTCCACGAGATCACCCAAGAGGCGATTGAGAAGGCCAAGGACGCGACGCGCGACATCGACGAACACCTGGTCGACGCACAGGAAACCCGCCGCATCCTTGACCGGCTGTACGGCTACGAAGTCTCGCCGGTGCTTTGGCGCAAGGTGGGCCCAGGTCTTTCTGCTGGCCGCGTGCAATCGGCAGCGACCCGCCTGATCGTCGAGCGCGAGCGCGAACGTCTCGCCTTCGTTTCGGCAACGTACTGGGGTGTTGACGCCGACTTCACCGCATCGAACCAGCCGTTTACGGTGCGGCTGACGCAGCTCGACGGCAAGCGTGTGGCCACCGGCCGCGACTTCGACGACCACGGTCAGCTCAAGAACGATGTGCTCGTGCTCACTGAGCCGACCGCAACCACGCTCGCCAGCGAACTCGAGGCCGGCAATGTTGCCGTCAACGTCGAGTCCATCGAATCGAAGCCGTACACGCGCCGCCCGGCAGCGCCGTTCACCACGTCGACGCTGCAGCAGGAGGCCTCGCGCAAGCTGCACTTCTCGGCACGACAGACCATGTCGGTAGCGCAGTCGCTGTACGAAAACGGTCACATCACCTATATGCGTACCGACTCGCCAAACCTCTCGACGCAGGCGATTCAGGCTGCCCGCTCGCAAGCGAGCCAGCTCTACGGTGCCGACTCGGTGCCCGACAAGCCGCGCTACTACGGCAACAAGTCGAAGAATGCGCAAGAGGCGCACGAAGCGATCCGCCCGGCGGGTAGCGAGTTTGTTCGTCCGTCGGCGCTCACCGGCGTTAACGACCAAGAGCGCAAACTGTACGAGCTGATCTGGAAGCGCACCGTCGCCTCGCAGATGGCCGATGCCAAGGGGCAGACCGCAACCGTCACGCTTGCGGGCGCCGCAATCGAACTGCCAGATGCATCCGGCACCGTAACGCCGATGCCGAGCCAGTACCAGGTTTCGGGAACGGTCATCACGTTCCGCGGGTTCCTCGCCGCATACGAAGAGGGCCAGGATGCGGGCCGTCACGACAAGCAGGCCGCGAACGAATCGAAGCTCCCGCAGCTCAGCGAAGGCGAAGCCGTCTCGGTCGCCGGCGCCGAGGCAAAGTCGCACGAAACGACGCCACCGCCGCGCTACACCGAAGCGAGCTTGGTGAAGGTGCTCGACGAACTCGGCATTGGTCGTCCGTCGACCTACGCATCGATCATGGCCACCATCCAGGACCGCGGCTACGTCGTGCGTCGCGGCACCGCGCTTGTGCCGAGCTGGACCGCGTTCTCGGTGGTGCGGCTGCTCGAAGACCACTTCCACGAGCTCGTCGAGTACGACTTCACCGCGCAGATGGAATCTGACCTGGATGCGATTGCTGCCGGTGACCAAGACCGCGTCGTTTGGCTCGGCAACTTCTACTTTGGTTCGGACGACCACCCGGGCCTGCGTCGCGTGATCGACAACCTTGGCGAGATTGACGCTCGGGCGCTGAACTCGACCAAGCTGACCGATACCGCCACGCTGCGTATCGGCCGCTACGGTCCCTACATCGAAATCGCCGCTGAGGGGGAGGGCGACCCGCGCCGCATCAACGTGCCCGAGGAACTTGCCCCCGATGAGCTCACCGCCGAAAAGGTGCAGGAGCTCATCGATGCTCCGGTTGCAGGTGACCGCGTGCTCGGCCAGGACCCAGAAACCGGCCACGACATCGTCGTGAAGGACGGTCGCTTCGGTCCGTACGTGTCGGAAGTTCTGCCCGAGCCCGAGGCGCCCGAGCCCGGCAAGCGCAAGAAGGCCGCGCCGAAGCCGCGCACCGCATCGCTGTTCAAGAGCATGTCGCCAGAAACCGTCACGTTCGACGACGCGATGAAGCTGCTCTCGCTGCCGCGCGTCGTAGGTGTTGATGAAGAAAGCGGTAACGAGGTGACCGCGCAGAACGGTCGCTACGGTGCGTACCTCAAGAAGGGCACCGACACGCGATCGCTGCCCGACGAAGACTCGATCTTCACGATTGACCTCGCCGGTGCACAGGAACTGTTCGCGCAGCCGAAGTACGCCAACCGCCAGTCGAAGACCGTGATTCTGGACTTCGGCGAGCCCGACCCGGTTTCGGGCAAGGTCGTGAAGGTCAAGGATGGCCGCTTCGGCCCGTACGTGACCGACGGTGAAACGAACGTTACGGTTCCGCGCGGGGCGGATGCATCCACCATCACGTTCGCGCGTGCCGTCGAGATGATTGCCGAGAAGCGCGCGAAGGGGCCGACGAAGCGTCGCACCGCCGCGAAGAAGGCGCCAGCCAAGAAGACCACCACGGCCAAGAAACCGGCCGCGAAGAAGACGACTGCTGCCAAGAAGGCCAGCACCGCGAAGACCCGCACCGCCAAGTCCACGACGGCCAAGTCAACCGCAGCCAAGAAGACTACGGCCACGAAGTCGACCCCAAGCAAGGCCGCGACTACCGACACGGCTGCCGAGTAACCGATGCGCGGGGTGTTCATCACGCTCGAAGGCGGCGACGGAGCGGGCAAGTCCACGCACGCCGCCAAGCTCGAAGCGCTGTTTGCTGAGCACGGTCGCGAGGTCGTGCGCACGCGCGAGCCCGGCGGCACCGAGCTCGGGATGCAGTTGCGACAGATCCTGCTGCACCACCCGGGCGACCTCCACCCGCGTGCCGAAGCGCTGATCTTCGCGGCCGACCGCGCCCATCACATCGCTTCGGTCGTGCGCCCTGCACTCGAAGCGGGCAAGGTCGTGCTCCAGGATCGCTACATCGACTCATCCGTCGCCTACCAGGGCTCGGGCCGCGACCTCGGCCCAGACGAGATCCGATCGCTGTCCGAGTGGGCAACCGAAGGGCTCCAACCCGACCTCACCATCCTGCTCGACCTCGACCCCGAGATCGCGCGCTCGCGAATGCAGAATGAGCGCGAGGGCCTCGACCGGCTCGAGTCGCTCGAACTCGACTTTCACCGCCGGGTGCGCGAGCAGTTCCTCGCGCAGGCCGTGGCCGCACCGGAACGCTACCTCGTCGTCGACGTATCGCAGCCGCTGGAAACCGTCGCCGAGCGCATCCGCAGCCGCGTCATCGAACTGCTGCAGGAGTGCGCGTGAGCGTTTGGGACGAGTGCGCGAGCCAGCCGCAAGCCGTCGCCACCCTGCAACGCGCCGTCGCCGGTTCGGTACCGGGCAGCGCCGAAGCGCAGGCATTCACGAACTCGTGGCTCATCACCGGGCCCGCAGGTTCCGGCCGCTCGACCTGTGCCTACGCATTCGCGGCGGCGCTGCTGTGCCCAAACGGTGGCTGCGGTGACTGCAACACCTGCACGCAGGTCAAGTCCCGCTCGCACCCCGACCTCGATGCTGTCGTCACCGACACGGTCGTCTTGAGCATCGAAACGGCTCGCTCGCTCGTTGGCCGCGCATCGCGCTCACCAACCCACGCGAACTATCGCGTGATCGTGGTCGAAGACGCCGATCGCATGATCGAGCGCACCTCGAACGCGCTGCTTAAAGCGATCGAAGAGCCGGTGGACACGACGGTGTGGGTGCTGTGCGCCCCGAGCGTTGCCGACCTCTTGCCCACGATTCGGTCACGTGTGCGTGTGGTGCCGCTGGGTACGCCGTCGGTGGATGCGGTTGCTGATTTGCTCGTGCATCGTCACGGCGTCGACCGCGATACCGCGCTGCGAGCGGCGGCCGAATCGCAATCTCACGTTGGCATGGCTTCGCGCCTGGTCACCACTCCCGAGGCCTGGCAGCGTCGCGACGCCTCATTGCAGGGCATTCTCGGGATGCGGTCGACCGGTGAAGCGGTCCGCAAAGCGGGTGCCCTGGTTGCGCTCGCCGAAGCCGACGGCAAAGCGGCGGCCGACGCCAAACACGAACACGAACGTCTCGCGACGTATCGCAGCCTTGGCCTGAACCCCGATGAAGCCGTTCCACGGCAGTTGCGCAGCGTGTTCCGTGACCTCGAAGATCAGCAGAAGAAGCGAGCGCGACGAGCGACGCTCGACGGCGTTGACCGCATCCTGACGGATATTCAGTCCGTTTGGAGGGATGTGCTCATGCTGCAGGTGGATGCACCGGTTGCGCTGGTCAACGAAGCTATTCGGGGCGAGATTGCAGCTGCGGCTGGGCGAATGTCGGCAGAACACTCGATTGCGAACATCGAAGCGGTTCAGCAGGCACGCACGCGCTTGATGGCGAATGTGCCACCGGTACTCGTGCTCGAGGCGCTACTGCTGACGTTTGTTGCTGAATTCGACTGACCGTATTGAGAACTCCTGTTGAAAGGACACTATGTTTGGGCAAACCGGCCGTAAACATCGCCGACTGATGGGCTCGATCGCACTCGGTGCGGTCACCAGTTTCTTGCTGAGTGGATGCGTGCTGATTCAAGAACTACAGGGCACGGGTCAGCGCGAGTACAGTGCCGAAGAGTTGATCGATGCCGATCTGGATCCGCAATTGCGCGAGTTCTACGAGCAGGATGTCGAATGGTCGGAGTGCCCTGCCGAGTATGCGGTGGGTGAAAAGTTTGAATGCGCGACGGTCGAAGCGCCGATGAACTGGGACGCACCCGATGAGCACGAACCGATCGAGCTCGCACTCATCCGCCTGCCAGCCAAGGGGGAGTCGCAGGGCGCGCTGCTCTCGAACCCGGGCGGCCCCGGTGGTAGCGGAATTGACCACGTTGGCCAGTCGTCGTCGATGTTCTCGAAGAAGCTGCGCGAAAACTTCGACTTGGTGAGCTGGGACCCGCGCGGTGTGGGCCACTCAAGCGCGGTGACCTGCTACGACGATGAAGGCACCGACGAGTACCTCTACGGCGTTCCCGAGAACGCGGCCGACATGACGCCGGAACAGGCTGTGAGTTACCAGATCAAGAAATCAACCGAGTACGGTGCTGCCTGCTTGAAGAATACCGGCCCGCTGCTCGAGTACGTCGACACCAACTCAACCGTGCGCGACCTTGACATGCTGCGCGCCGTGCTTGGCGAACCAAAGCTCAATTACTTCGGGTTCTCGTACGGCACCGACATTGGTGCGCGTTACATCGACCAGTACCCGGACCGCGTCGGTCGCATCACGCTCGACGGTGCCACTGATCCGACCGTCGGCGGGTTCGATATGGTGATCGACCAGCAGACAAAGTTCGCGGAGTCCACGCGCGCGTACCTCAAGGACTGCCTGAGCAGCCAGGCATGCCCATTCGATAACGTCGGCGGTGTCGATGGTGCGATTATGCAGATTCAGAAGATGATGAATGAGGTCGACGACCAGCTGCCCAAGCACACCGACGGTCGTGTCGTCACCTCTAGCGTGATCCAGCAGGCAATCGTTACGGCGATGTACGACGAGTCGACTTGGGAACTGCTCACCCAGGCGTTCACATTGTGGAAGGACAATCGCGACGCGACGATGTTCTTCATGTTGTCGGATGCATACCTCGGTCGCGATACCGAGGGGCACTATGCATCGAACATGTTCGACGCGTTCACCGCGATCAACTGCTTGGACATGCCGCTGGAAACCGACAAGGAAACGATCCGCAAGTACAACGCAGAACTCAATGAAGTGATGCTGTTCAAGGATGCGGAGATGGCCGAGGCGATGGCCGAGATCGGTGACATCACCTGCGAAACCTGGCCGGTGAAGTCTAAGGTCGAAGAACTCAAGCCGGTCAAGGGCGAGGGGGCGCCGCCGGTGCTCGTTGTGGCCACGTCGAACGACCCGGCCACCACGCTTGAGTGGGCCGAAGCGGTTGCGGAACAGCTCGAGTCTGCCACGCTCATTGTGTACGAGGGCGAAGGCCACATTGCCTACGACGAGGGCAATCCATGTACCGTCGACGCGATTGACGAATATTTCGTTACCGGCAAGGTGCCAGAGAGCGACCTGACCTGTAAACCGGAGTAGCTCTCGTGTGGCGATGCGGGGCGGCAGCCAGATCAGGTTGCTGTCCCGCATCGTTGTTCTATCGAGTGACAGGTCGGACTGGCCTGCGGCGTTGAAATGCGATAACATTTCTTGTCGCTCGTTTGCGGGCGCAGGCCGCCTTAGCTCAGTCGGTAGAGCGATTCACTCGTAATGAATAGGTCGCCGGTTCGATTCCGGCAGGCGGCTCCGCTGTAGCCAAACCCCGTACCAGTAGGTGCGGGGTTTGTTTCGTTGGCGTCAGTGTCGCTCTTGGCTCGTCTGCTCAAGGCATGGATTGCTCGGCTCGCGCGATGAGAGTGTCGACGTGCCTGCCCAAGTCAGCTTGCCGCACTCAATTATCGCCAATCGATAAGTCTGTGGCGGTTGACCGCCGCGGCGTTGTGCTTCATCAACAGTCTGAGAAATGTTCATTCCGTGAGCGGAAGCCCTCTACTACGGTTGATGTACACACAAAATCTACAGATGAGGAAAAGATGCACCAGAAACGTGCTGGCGGGAACTTCCGTCGCGGTGTTGCACTCACCCTGGGTCTCGGTCTTGCTGGACTAACCCCGGTCGCAGGGGCTTCGTTCTTTGCTGCGCCGGCGCAGGCACAGACCTTTGGAATCTACGCGGGTGCTGTCGCTCCGATGGCAACGATCCCGACCGGCGAAGTCGCGGTTGATGCCGACATGATCGCGTCTGGTCGTGTTACGAGTGCGAGCAACCTCACTGACTCGTTTGGTGTTGGCCGAGGCCTACTTTCTGGCCACGTCTTCGAGGTTGACCCCGGAGGCACGCCAGGTGCAACCATCGACAACGGCAGCACGCCAGCGCCTGATGGCACGGTCGTGTACGCGCAGTTCATTGACTCGGATGGCTCGGTCTCTCCAGTCTTCACCGCCAAAACCCACACGCTTCCCGGTGCCGTCGGCGGTAACGGTGGCGCTGGAACCTACGCATTTGGTACCGGTACAGGAGGAATGAGCTGGACGGATGCCTACGGCAAGGTCCACACCTACAGTGCCAAGGGCGACCAGCAGTACCGCATTTGGGCCGAGCCATACACAAACGACGCCACTGGTACGCAGTTCACGCCGCTGCGCCAGGTGGGAGGCTTTACCCCCGGTACCTTCATTGGTACCGCTACCTCGAGTAACCTCGGCCAGTGGCCCAGCCTTGGTGGCAATATGCAGCTCACTGGTGTGTTCATGTACTCGCAGCCAGGTGACTACATGACCTCGGCCAACCCCATCACTGACACTGCAGGCCCGCTCGCGTCGCCGGCAGTCTCGTTGCAGGCGAAGAACTCGGTATCGGGCCGAGTCTGGGTGGAGCTTGGTAAGGGCGCAGACCTCGCAAACAGTGCGACTGGTCCGAACTACGGGTCTGTTTCTGGCGATGTTGCCGCTTCCGAATACACAGTCGTGATGTCTTCACTGACTAGCGCAGGAGCTGCCGAAGCGTCGAAGATTAATCAGCTTCCTGACGATCAGCGAGAAGCAGCGTTCCGAGAACTGCTGACTGCGCACCCTGAGTACATCGCAGCAACGGTGAAGGCAACGACCGATGCGGATGGTCGCTACACGGTTCGTTTCCCTGAGGGCACGCTCAACACGAATTACATGTACGGATACGTACTCGACCGTGATGGCAATGTTGCAGAAGCCTACTCAGGCTTCATGGCAAACACCTACCAGCGTCCTAACGCAAACCTCTCGTGGACCCCGCAGACTTCACCGGCGCAGAACCTGGTGCAGAACCCGATGTGGTACAACGTCAACTTCGCCGTCGTGCCTTATGTCATGCCGGGTCTGAGTATTACGAACTACAACACCACCGACGCGCCTGCGCAGCCGGGCAACACCGCAGAGCTCAGCTTCGAAGGCAATCTCTCACCGCTGCCGCACAAAGTTGTTTGGACCGACACTTCAGGCAACGTCGTGAAGACTTGTGACGCGACGGATTCGAAGGATGCAATTGAAGCATGCACCTTCACTGTGCCGGCTGATGCGAAACCAGGTGAGATCTACACGGCAACGCTGTATGCCGGCTCGAACGCGATTTCGGCCGACTCGTTCATCGTTTCACCCCCACGGGACAATGACACCTACCAGCCTGTTTACCAAGACACCACGATCGAGCAGGGCAGTACAAAGCCGGTAACGATTCCAACTCCGGTTGACCCGGCGAAGGATCTGCCCGAAGGCACCACCTTCGTTGGCGGTAGCGATGGCGCGAACGAAGGTGTGCCGACCTGGGCAACTGTGAACCCAGACGGCACGATTTCGATTGACCAGTACGTTGGTGACAAGCCCGGTGACTACGTGATTCCGGTTACTGTCAAGTACCCCGACGGTAGTACTGAAGTCATCGAAGCAAAGGTGACGGTCGTTCCAAATGACGCTACCTTGTTCCAGCCGGAATACCCGACTGCAACGGTTGAAGCGGGCGCATCGACCACTGTTCCGACGCCTACCGACCCCAACGCGACGTTGCCCGAGGGAACAACCTTTGCACCGGACCCGGCAGCAACGATTCCGACCTGGGCAGTTGTGAACCCGGACGGTACGATCGCCGCAAACCCATCGGCTGACACCATCCCGGGTACCTACGACATCTCGGTTGTGGTCTCGTACCCAGATGGAAATAGCGAAACGATTACCGCGACGGTCACTGTGACACAGCCTGCCGATGCCACACTCACGGTTGCCACTGACCCGCTGGAGAACCAGACAGTTAACGTTGGCGAACCGATCACTCCCGCAACTGTGACGGTCAAGGACGCAGCCGGTAATCCAGTCACCGACGCCACGGTTACCGTGACTGGGCTGCCTGACGGCGTTACGTACGACCCTGCAACTGGTGTTATCTCGGGTGCGCCGACCGACCCGACCGAAAAGCCCTACCCAGTTGTCATCACGGTTGAAAAAGACGGAGAAACTGCAAGTACGACCTTCACGATTACGGTTGTCGACCCGAACAAGGACTCGGATGGCGATGGCTTGACCGATGTTCGGGAAGAGGAGCTTGGCACCGACCCGAACAACCCGGATACCGATGGTGACGGTCTGAACGACGGTCAAGAAGTTAATGAGACCAATACAGACCCACTCGACGGTGACTCGGATGATGACGGTCTGACCGACGGGCGGGAAGTTAACGAGACTAAGACTGACCCGAACAACCCGGACTCGGATGGCGATGGCTTGACCGATGGTCAGGAAGTTCTCGGCGGTGACCACAACCCGTTCGATGACGACAACGATGGTATCGGTGACCCAACCGATCCAAACAACCCCGACACCGACGGTGACGGCCTGTCGGACGGTGACGAGGTCAAGCTCGGCACCGATCCGAATAACCCCGACACCGACGGCGACGGGATTAGCGACGGTGACGAGGTATCGGGTGTGACAAACCCGACGGACGCCGATGGTGACGGTAAGGGTGACCCAACAGACCCGACCAATAAGGACTCCGACGGCGACGGTCTGACCGATGATGAAGAAATCAATCTCGGTACCGACCCGAGCAACCCAGACACTGACAAAGACGGTCTGACTGA
>NZ_BCSP01000013.1 GCF_001570925.1 [Zimmermannella] bifida NBRC 103089 | reverse complement strand
CCCCGCCCCTGCCCGCGCGCCCCGCCCCTGCCCGCGCGCCCCGCTCCTGCCCGCGCGCCGCGGCTGCTCCTCCGCGTTGGGGCCGACTTTGCACGGATGCTGAGCCATTTACTGTGCAGTGTCGGCCTGAACGTGAGCGTGTGGGTTGATTTGTGGCCGGCTTTGGTGGCAAGGATGCGGTCGAGTCACGTCACAGGGCGCGCCGGTTGCGTCCGCGCTACGCAAGCGCCACGGCCACGCCACGCCCGCGTTACGCACGCGCCGCGCCGGTAGCGTTGCCGGTAACCACGAAGCCACCGGAAACGACCAGCGGGGCCGAACCGAAGTTCGACCCCGCTGCATGCAATCACCCAGTGGCGATTGCGGGTGGATGCGTTACGAAAGCGCTTTAGCGGTCTTCGTGTGCGGTTCGAAGCGAACCGTAATGTTCTTGAAGCCCGGAGTGTTCGAGACGCGGGCAACGTTGTCACGGTGCACGAGTCCGTTGGCCTCGGGGAAGTACGCAGCGCAGCAGCCCTTGGCCGTTGGGTAGGCGACCAGGCGGAACTTGTTGGCACGGCGCTCTTCACCGTTGAACACACTGACCACGTCAACGAGGTCGCGGTCACGGAAACCGAGCTCGGCCAGGTCGTCCGGGTGTACCAGCACGACGCGACGGCCATCCTTAATGCCGCGGTAACGGTCGTCGAGGCCGTAGAACGTGGTGTTGTACTGGTCGTGGCTACGCATGGTCTGCATGATCAGGTAGCCTTCTGGCGCCTCGAGGTACTCGAGCGGGCTCACCGTGAACTGCGCGCGCTTCGACGGCGTCGCGAACGAACGCGAGTCGCGTGGCGGGCTGGGCAGCTGGAAGCCGTTCCGCTGGCGAACACGCTCGTTGAAGCGCTCGAAGCCGGGCAGCGTGCGCGAGATGCGGTCGCGGATAACGTCGTAGTCCTCGGCCATTTCGCGCCAGTTAATGACGTGGTCACTTCCGAGGGTGGCCTCAGCCATGCGGCAAACGATGACGGGCTCTGCGAGCAGGTGCTCCGAAACCGGCTTGAGGCGGCCCTGGGTGGAGTGCACCATCGACATCGAGTCCTCAACCGAGAGGAACTGTTCGCCGCCGGGGTGCTTATCGTCAACGTCGGTACGGCCGAGCGTCGGCAGAATCAGCGAGGTCTTGCCGTGCACAACGTGCGAACGGTTCGGCTTGGTCGAGATGTGGACCGTCAGGCCGGCCTTCTGCATGCCGGCTTCCAGACGCTCGGTCTCGGAGTTTGCGAGCGCGAAGTTACCACCCATGCTCACGAAGACGTCGACCTCGTCGTTCTCGAACGCTTCGATGCACTCGGTCGAGTCGTGACCGTGCTCGCGAGGCGAGGTGATGCCGAATTCCTTGTCGATTGCATCCAGCAGCCACGGAGCTGGCTTCTCCCAGATACCCATCGTGCGGTCACCCTGAACGTTCGAGTGGCCACGAACCGGGCAGGCACCGGCGCCGGGCTTACCGAAGTTGCCCTGCATGAGCAGGATGTTGACGAATTCCTTGAGGGTGTCAACCGAGTGGGGCTGCTGCGTAACACCGAGTGCCCAGCAGATGATGGTGGCGTCCGAGTCGGCGAGCATGCGGGCGACCTTGGCGATTTCGTCGCGGCTGAGGCCGGTGGCGCGCTCGGTCTCTTCCCAGTCGATTCCGGCCCGAGCTTCGCGGTAGGCCTCGAAGCCCTCGGTGCGCGACTCAATGAATTCCTGGTCGAGGATGGTGCCGGGTGCGGCTTCTTCCATCTTCAGCAGCAAGTGACCGAAGGCCTGGAACAGTGCCAGGTCGCCACCGACCTTGATCTGCAGGTATTCGTCCGAGATCTTTGCGGCCTTGCCGAGCATGCCGGCAGGGGTCTGCGGGTCCTTGAAGCCCATGAGGCCGGCTTCTGGCAGCGGGTTGACCGAAACGACCTTGCCGCCGTTCTTGCGGCATTCGGCGAGTGCCGAGAGCATGCGGGGGTGGTTGGTGCCCGGGTTCTGACCAACAACGAAGATCAGCTTGGCCTTGTGCAGGTCATCGAGGTGCACGGTGCCCTTGCCGATACCGATCGTTGGGTTCAGCGCGCTACCCGACGATTCGTGACACATGTTCGAGCAGTCCGGCAGGTTGTTGGTGCCGATCGAGCGGGCGAAGAGCTGGTAGAGGAACGCCGTCTCGTTCGCGGTGCGGCCCGAGGTGTAGAACACGCAGCGGTCGGCAGTGGTCGCGTTGATGCGTTCGCCGATGAGGTCGAATGCGTCCTGCCAAGCGATAGGCGTGTAGTGCGTCTCGCCTTCGCGAATGATCATCGGCTCGGTGATACGACCCTGCTGGCCCAGCCAGTATTCGGTCTTGGTCGAGAGGTCGGCGATCGAGTTCTGCGCCCAGAACTCGCGGTCGGCGCGACGAGTGGTGTTTTCTTCGGCGAAGGCCTTGGCGCCGTTCTCGCAGAACTCGGCCGGGCTACGGCGCCCCTGCGGTTCTGGCCAGGCGCAACCCGGGCAGTCAAAGCCGTCGTTCTGGTTGATGCGGAACATCGAGCGAACGGTGCGAGCGGGGCCTGCCTGCTCAACACCGCGTTTGAACGCGATGGCGACGGCTTCGAGGCCGGCGGCTGCCTTGCGCGGCTTTGAGACCTTGAGTTGGGACTCGTCGATATCGTTTACCGGCGACTTGCGCGTGGTGGTCATGCGTGCACTCCTTTGTCGAACGCGATCGCAGTGCCTGTGGTCGTTGCGGTCGCAGCTGCCTCAAGCTTCGCATCATTAGCGGGCGAAAGGCCAGCCGTTTCGGTGCGATCAGCGGTTTTCTGTGTGAATGTTGCGGTTTCGGTATCGGATGCGGTGGCACCCGAAGGGGGTTCTGTTGCGGGGGTGCGCAGCGCGTCGGTGTCGACGCGCCGTGCGTGGGTGTAGACGGTGATGCGGTCGCCGCGGCTAAAGCCGGCGAGCGTGATGCCGACTTCCTCGGCCAAATCAACGGCGAGCGATGACGGGGCGCTGACGGCCGACATGATCGGGATGCCGGCGAGATAGCTCTTCTGTACGAGTTCAAACGAAGCGCGTCCGGAAACCTGCAGCGTGCATCCTCGCAGTGGCAGCATGCCCTGCATGTAGGCCCAGCCGATCACCTTGTCGACGGCGTTGTGGCGACCCACGTCTTCGTGGGCGACGAGTAGTTTGCCGCTGGCGTCAAAGAGCGCGGCCGCGTGCAGCCCGCCAGTGGAGTCAAACAGGGCTTGTGCTTCGCGCAGTCGGTCGGGCAGCGCGAGCAGCTGTTCGGCGGGGATGCGGGTGTCGTCGTCGGCGACGTCGTATGGCGATTGGCGGCGCACCTCTTCGATCGAGGTGGTGCCGCAGACACCGCAGGCACTGGTGGTGACGACGCGTCGGGTGCCGATGGATTCTTTGGTGACGCCGAGCACATTGGCGTCGATGACGTTGTAGGTGTTCGGGTCATCGCCCGAGCAGTACCGCATGTTCACCAGGTCGGTCGGGCGGCGCAGCATGCCTTCCGAAACGAGGTTGCCAGCAACGAGCGCAAAGTCTTCGCCCGGGGTACGCATCGTGACGGCCAATTGGGTGCCGTTGACGCGGATTTCGAGCGGTTCTTCACCGGCGAGCGTTTCGCGTCGGTAACGCACGCCGTCGGGGCGGATAACCACCGCTCGGGTACGTGATGTCACTCGCGCCATTGCTGCTCCTTACGGCCAGGGATTGCGGCCACAATTGCTCTAGTTTACCCCGCTGATCAGGGTTGTTCATCCCCATATAAATGAATCGCAATCACTTGACGGGTGCAGCAGACGCGCATCCGACAACGGTGGCGAATCCGCGATGATCGCCGCATTTCGGCAATCAATTGCGAACTCGCCACCGTGTCGATAGCGGGGCAGCCGCGGGGGTTAGGCGAGCAATTGGTGCTCGGCCAAACGGCGGTAGAGCGGTACCGACTCGATGAGCTCGGCGTGCGTGCCCGTACCGATCACGCGACCGTGCTCCATCACGACGATCTGGTCCGCATCCACCACCGTCGCCAAACGGTGCGCGATCATCAGCACCGAGCGGCCGGATGCGACCCGGTCAAGTGCCGTACGCATCAGTGCTTCGTTCTCGCCGTCGAGCGCCGACGTCGATTCATCGAGCAACAGAATCGGCGGTGCCGCCAGCAACGTGCGGGCGATCGCCAAGCGCTGCTGCTCACCACCCGAGAGCCGAATACCCGACTCGCCGACCTGCGCATCCAACCCCGCGGGGGAGCGGTCGACGATATTGCCGAGATTGACCTCGCGCAGCACTGCCACGCATTCGTCGTCGGATGCGGTCGGGTTGCCGAGCAGCAGATTGTCACGGACCGTGCCTGCGAGCGTCGGCGAATTCTGCTGCACATAGCCGAGCTGGGCGCGAAGGTCGCGCCGGTCGATGCTGGTGAGCGCAGCACCGCCCAACCGGATCTCGCCCGCGGTTGGGTCGTAGAACCGTTCGATGAGGGACAGCGTCGTGGATTTACCGGCGCCCGATGGGCCAACGAGCGCCACGCGCGATCCGCGCGGCACCGTGAACGACACATCGTCGAGCACCAGTGGCGATTCCACCGGCGCCGATTCCGCGGTGTCGAGCGCGAGCAGCTTGTCGGCATCCTTCGCGGCGGCACGACCCGATGCCGTGACGAACCGGTCGAAGCGAGCGGATGCATCCCGTTTCGCGAGTTCGGCGCGCACGACGGCCTCGGGGTAGCGGAACGAGACCCCGTCGAACTCAAGCGCGGCGGCTTCGGGTGCAGCCTCGGCGTTCGCAGGTCCGCGTAGCGTGACCGTGACCCGGTCGGCGGCGGTTTCATCGGGCAGCTGGTTGATCTCTTCGATGCGCCCGAGCGCACCGAGCGCCGAGAACACGGCCGAAATCGCGCCGAAGAACTGCGTGAGCGGCGCCACCATCAAGAACAGGAACATGATGAACGCGATGAGCGACGAGATCGCGAGGTCGCCGGCAGCGACGCGAACGCCGCCGATGCCAAAGACCGCAACGAGGGCGAGCTGCAGCGCCAAGAACGACATCGGCAGCATAAACGCCGAGACCTTGGCGATATCGAGCCCGCGGCGATAGGCGCCTTCGGCCTCGCGCATCACTGTGGCTTCTTCGTGCTCGACCGAACCGGTGGCGCGCAGCGTGCGCATGGCCGAGATGGCGCGTTCGGTTGCGGCGGTGAGGGCACCGACCTGAGCCTGCGCGGCAGCGGATGCGGCCATGACCTTGCGGCCGAGCAGCAGCACGATGAGCAGCGCAATGAGCACGCTGCCCGAGGTGACGGCAAAGAGCACAGGGTCGATGATCAGCATCGCAACGATGGCGCCCACGAACGTCAGGAGGCCGCCGATCGCTTCGATGAGCCCCTGGGTGAGGACTGCGCGCAGCAGCGTCGTATCGCTGCCAACGCGCGATACGAGATCGCCGGTTCGGCGGGCATCAAACTCTGAAATCGGCAGACGCAAGAGCTTGCGAATGAGGTTGCGGCGGGCGAGCAGCACGATGTGCTCGCCGGTGCGCTGCAGCAGAAAGTGCTGCACACCCGAAAGTGTCGCGCCAATGGCAACGACCGCGACGAGCATCCAGACGAGCTGCATATCAAAGGTGCCCTGCTCGACCTGCTTAACGAGCAAGCCCATCAGCAGTGGCTGGGCGAGATCGAAGGCCGCGCCCACAACCGAAATGCCGATGATGCTCAGCATCATCGGCTTGTCGGCGAACAGATAGGGCCACAGCTGGCCCAGTTTCGCGCGCGGAGTGTCCGAAGCTCCGCGCGATTTGCGGCGACCTACCAAAGGACCGCGATGCTGATGTTGGCGAGGGTCAGTGCACCAACGGTCCACATGACACCCGAGCTCACCGGCTGCTTCTTACGGTTGGCCAGCAGCAGCGCCATGATGACAATCAGCACCAGCAACTTGACGCCGATCTTGATGCGACCTTCCATCGTGGCGGCGTCCATGGCCTCGTGCAGGCCGAACATCATGACGCCCGAAGCCGCCATCAGCCAGCCCGAGTGCACCATGCCCGCGGGGATTTCCGCGGCGCCCTTGACGACGTCCTTAATTTGCAGGAATACACCGCCGAACAGGCCAGCGAGACCAACCAAGTGCAGAATGAGCAGAATCTTCAACGCGATTTCCATACGGCCAGCTTAGCCCGGCGCGTTCGTCCTGCTCACGTGTCCGGTCGCGTGCACGCTGCCAACCCGAGCCGGGTCACTGGTCGTGACCGGATGCATCCTGCTCGTCAACGTGCAACAGGTGGCCCATGCGTTCGGCCTTAGTGCGCAGATAGTCACGATTGACGCTGTTCACGCCGACTTCGAGCGGTACCCGCTCAGCGACGGTGATGCCGTGGTCGATAAGTGCCTGGGCCTTGAGCGGATTGTTCGTCAGCAATCGCACCGATTCAATCCCGAGATCACGCAGCATGGCGACGGCTCCGTCGTACTCGCGGGCGTCAGCGGGCAACCCCAGCTGCAGGTTCGCATCCAGCGTGTCAAAGCCATCTTCTTGCAGGCGGTACGCGCGGAGTTTATTGACGAGCCCGATGCCGCGGCCTTCGTGACCGCGCAGATACAGCACCACGCCGCCCGAGACTGCCACCGCATCCATCGCCGCCTGCAACTGCGGGCCGCACTCGCATTTGAGCGAGCCCAGCGCTTCACCGGTCAAGCATTCGGAGTGCAGACGCACCAGCGGCGGCAGTGCGCCACGCAGATCACCGGCAATGAGCGCCAGGTGCTCGCTGCCGTGTTCGAGATCGGTGTACGCACGCACACGGAACGTGCCGTGCGCGGTCGGAATCGTCGTCTCGACTTCAAAGCGCACGGGCGACGGTTGGGCCGCTCGCGGTTCGTGCGCGTTGGGATTAGTTGACGGCCGCGTCACTTGCCAGTAACCACGTGCTGGATGCCGCGCGAACGGTATCCGATACCCCAAGCGGCAACGCGCCAGAGGGCTTCGATGATGATGTTGCCGGACATTTTCGAGTTGCCGTGGACGCGCTCAACGAAGGTGATTGGCACCTCAACTACTGGCAGACCGGCACGTTCGTACATCCACGCCATTTCGATTTGGAAGCAGTAGCCTGCCGCACCGATCCGGCTCAGGTCGAAGGTCTTGAGGGTGTCAGCGCGATAGCCGCGGAAACCGGCGGTGATGTCGCGGATGCCCGAGTTGAGCCAGATCCGGCAATAGAGTGCGGCCATGCGCGAGAGCAGCTGGCGCGAAAGCGGCCAGTTCTCGGTCGCGCCACCGGGCACCCAACGCGAGCCGAGCACCAGCTCGGCACCCGCATCCAACTGCGCAATCAGCTCTGGAATCTTTGCGGCCGGATGCGAGCCATCGGCGTCGAACTCCATCAGGTAGGTGTAGCCCTGTGCCTGACCCCACTCAAAGCCCTGCAGGTAGGCCGAAGCCAGACCCTGCTTGCCGGTGCGGTGCATGACGTGGATGCGGGGGTTGCGCGCCGCCATCGCGTCGGCAAGGTCACCGGTACCGTCAGGTGAACCGTCGTCCACGACCAACACGTGCACGCGCTTGGTGCTGTCGAGCGCCAGGTTGACGATGTGCTCGATGTTTTCGCGTTCGTTGTAGGTCGGGATCACGACGAGGACATCGTGCGGGTTGCCGTCCATTGCTGGCAGCGCGTGCTTGCCCTTGATTGAAGTGTTCAGGTTTTCCATAGTCCGTTACTGTCCCTTACGCACCGGGAAACCAATGCGTTCATAAACGAGGTCAAGCGTCTGCTGGGCGCGCTCGCGGGCACGATCGGCACCCTGCTGCAGCAAGCGTTCGAGCTCGCCGCGGTCGGCCAACAATTCGTTGGTACGCTCACGAATCGGGCCGAATGTACCTTCAACGACTTCCGCGAGAGCCTTCTTCAGATCACCGTATCCGGAACCGGCGAATTCTTCGACAACTGCGTCAATTTCGCGACCACTGAGGGATGCGTAAATCGCGAGCAGGTTCGAGACGCCGGGCTTCGCGTCGCGGTCGAAACGAATCTCGCCGTCGGCGTCGGTGACCGCACGCATGATGCGCTTCTTGGTGACCTTCGGGTCGTCGAGTACCGAAATCAGACCCGCATCCGTTGCAGCCGACTTCGACATCTTCGCGGTCGGCTCCTGCAAGTCGTAGATCTTCGCGGTGGCCTGCGGGATGAATCCCTCAGGCACCTGGAAGGTCTCGCCGAAGCGCGAGTTGAAGCGCTCGGCGAGGTTGCGGGTGAGTTCGATGTGCTGCTTCTGGTCGATGCCAACCGGCACCTTCTTGGCCTGGAAAAGCAGGATGTCGGCGGCCATGAGCACCGGGTAGGTGAACAGGCCAACCGTGGTCTTGTCGGCGCCGTAGCGCTGCGACTTGTCCTTGAACTGGGTCATGCGTCCCGCCTCACCGAAGCCGGTGAGCGTGCCGAGGATCCAGCCAAGCTGCGCGTGCTCGAGCACGTCCGACTGCACGTACAGCGTCGACTTCTCTGGGTCGATACCGGCGGCGATGTACTGAGCGGCCGTGGCGAGCGTGCGCTCGTGCAGCTGCTCGGGCGAGAACTGCGAGGTGATCGCGTGGTCGTTAACGACGCAGTAGATCGCGTCGTACTCCTCTTGCATCGCGATCCAGTTGGTCAGCGCGCCGACGTAATTGCCCAGGTGCAGCGAGTCAGCCGAGGGCTGCATCCCCGAAAACAGAACCGGCTTGGCCGGGGTGGACGTGGTCATTGCATGTTCCTCTCGAACGAAAACGGTGGATGCGCGGGGCTAGATCGCGTAGTCAGCGACGACGGGTGCGTGGTCGCTCCAACGCTGGTCATACGCAGCCGCGCGATCGACGACGTAGTTGCTGGCCAGGTCGGCCATGGCGGGAGTGGCGGCGTGGTAGTCGATGCGCCAACCGGTGTCGTTATCGAACGCCTTACCGCGCCACGACCACCAGGTGTACGGGCCATCGACGTCGCCAGCCTGGGCGCGACCCACGTCAACCCAGCCGAGTCCCGGGCCAACTGATTCGTCGACGCCGGTGATTTCGGCGTCGAGCTCGCCAAACATGCGGTTGAAGTAGCCGCGTTCGCGTGGCAAGAAGCCCGCGCGCTTGACGTTGCCCTTCCAGTTCTTAATGTCGCGCTCGTCGTGACCGACGTTGAAGTCGCCGAGTACCAGCGCGAGTTCGCGCGCCTGCGCGAGTTCCCGCATCCGCACCGCCATGGCATCGAGGAACTTCCATTTCTCTTCTTGCTTTGGGGTGTCGACTTCGCCCGAGTGCACGTAGCAGCTCACAACAGTGAACAGCTTGCCATTGCGCTCGAAGTCGGCCTCGAGCCAGCGGCCGGCCGAGTCAAAGTCATCGGCGCCAAAGACGGTGCGCTGGGCGATAATCGGCAGCTTCGATGCGATCGCAACACCGGCGCGGCCCTTGGCGCTGGCTTCGTCGAGCGCGACGTGCCAGTCATCCGACGAGATCAGCGCATCGAGCTGCTCGCGATTCGCGCGCACCTCTTGCAGTCCAAGAATGTCGATGCCTCGCGGTTCGAGCCAGGCGTCCATGCCTTTGCGGTACGCGGCACGAATGCCATTGACATTGACGGATGCGATACGGACAGCGGAATTCATGGGATCTAGCTTAATCGGGCGCAGATGGATGCACGCGGTTGCGTGGTTAGGCGACACGATCGGCGCGGATGCGGTGGGTCGCGGAGCCGTCACGTTGCGGGCGACGGTGCGCTACGGGTCGCGCTGCCAGCACGTTACGGCTTGCGGTCGACCGGGTCCACGCCCCGATCACGCTCGATCTCGACATCCTTGTGGTCGAGGTCGTTGTTCTCGGCGTGCGTCTGAATCGGGTCCATCCCCATTCGCTCGGTGAGTGCCTCGTGCTCGAGCTCTTGCTGCTCGGTGATGATGGCCTCGTAGCGGCGGCGGGCCTTGCGGCGGCGCCAGCGGGGGAGCGATTCGAGCTCTTCGCGGGCACGGATGCGGTCGGTCGCGAGGCGTTCGCGGCGGGCCTGCAGCTCGGTGACGCGCGTAATCGCCTCGGCCTCGTCGGCCGTCAGCAGGCGCGGGGCCAAGCCGGTGTCGTCCATCGTGACGGCCACCCACGATGCGGCGAGCAGCACGACCTGGCACATGAAGTTCATGAAAATGAGCACACCCAGCAGGGCGGCGAAGGTCACCAGCAGCGGGTTCGACGAAGCACCGCCCAGCAGCGCGGCACCCAGCAACTTGAGGACGCCGACCAGCACACCGCCAAGGAGTGCGCCCTGCCACAGCACGCGCACGGGGATGCGCACCGCCGAGAGCAAACGCAAGATCGCGGCAATGACGAGGGCGTCAAACGCGAGCATCACCACGAGTGTTGTGGCACGAATCAAGAACGCTGTGAACCCCGAGAGCTCGGCCTTGATGATGTCGTTAAAGATCCACTCGACGACACCGGAGCTTGCCGCGGTGAACGCCAGCGAGAGCAGCAAACCGACCACGAAGGCGAGCAGCAGGCCGAGGTCGGCAAGCTTGGTGACCACGAGGTTGCGGCTCGTGACCGCGGGCAAGTCGAACATGGCGCGGATGGCGAGGCGGGCGCCGTTCAAGAAGTTCAGCGCGGTCCAAAGCATCGACAGTAGGGCGATGCCTCCCGAGAGCGACAGTGCGCTCGCGCCGTCAATGTTCATGATGACTTCGGGCTTGATGACGCCAGTTTCGCCGACAAGCCCGGGAATGGCGCCGCCGAGGCCCTCGAGCAGCTCGCCCATGAGCTCCTTGTTGTTGGTGAGCACCAGCGCAGCGATTGTGAAGAATACCCACAGGCCTGCGAATCCCGAGAACAAGCCCATGTAGGCCATACCGCCGGCGAGCATGGACGCCCGACGGTCTGACCAGTGCTTCACCGTGCGCATCGGGCGGGTAGCCTGCAGCCACTTGAGGAACGCGCCAATCTTGTCACCGAGCGAAGCATCCTCATCGAGCTTCGGGAACGGTGGGAAAATCGTTGCTTCGGGCGTCGACAGTTTCTCGGGTTCGTTGGCGACCATTAGGCCAGGGTACGTGCCTAATCCGTACGCTTCGGTAAAGGATCCATAACCCTTTCGACGATGTGATGCGGCAAACAACTGCAGAGATCTGGCATCGGAACTTGGCGTTAGACGTCTGTCGATGGTGTCACCGGGATTGGCCGAAGTGCGTGCCTCGCTCAAGCACTCCGGGAGGGTGCAGACACCGAACGTGGTGCCGCGTAGATTACGACGACGAGTTGCGATGCGATTAACGTGCTCAAAATCGCGTGTATATTGCGCTGACAGCCTTATAGGCGCGATTTTGTGCAAGTTATGTGGATTCGATGCTGTGCGAAGAATTCCGGGCCCAATACTGAGCGCATAATTAATGCGTGAATACTCCGCAACGCGCCACTACCCGTCAGGTGCTGCTCATCGGCTCGCTGACCTTCGGTCTCTTTTTCGGAGCCGGAAACTTGATCTTCCCGGCCAGTCTCGGTCTGCAGTCCGGTACCGAAACCGGCATTACCGCGCTCGGCTTCTTGCTGACCGCGGTCGGCTTGCCGATCATCGGCGTCATCGCCTGCGCGCTCGCGGGTACCACGAGCTTGCACGAGCTCGCCAGTCGCGTCGGCCCGGTATTTGCGGTGGTCTTCACCACTGCGCTGTACCTCACCATTGGCCCGTTCTTCGCGGTGCCGCGTACCGCGACGGTCTCGTACGAAATGGGATTTGCGCAGCTGTTTCCCGAGGGCATTCGTGACTGGTCGCTGCTGATCTTCACGCTCGTGTTCTTTGGCGCGACCGCGATTGCGGCGCTGCGCCCGGGCAAACTCATGGACATTGTTGGCAAGTACCTCACGCCGATCTTCTTGGTGCTGCTCGCGACGGTGCTCGTCGCCGCGATGCTGTTCCCCATGGGTTCGGGCCCGCTGCCCGAACCGATCGCGCCATACGATGCGCACCCGGCGGTGCAAGGCCTGCTCGACGGATACAACACCATGGATGCATTGGCCTCGCTCGCGTTCTCGATCGTCGTGCTCGAGGCGGTTCGCCGGCTCGGCATCCGCGAGCCGCGGGCGGCAGCTGGCGCGGTTGCACGCGGTGGCATTGTGGCGGCCGTGCTGATGGGGACCATCTACGTGGCGCTGGCGTTCATGGGCGCCGGAGCGTCGAGCATCCTGCCCCGCGATACGAACGGTGCGGTGGTGCTGTCTGAGGTGGCGAACCACTATTACGGTCGGGTTGGTCTGATGCTCGCAGCGGCGATCATGCTGGTGGCGTGCCTGAAGACGGCGATCGGCCTGGTGACGGCCTGCTCCGAGATGTTCGCTGAGATGTTCCCGAAGTTCCTGTCGCAGCGTGCCTGGGTGCTGGTGTTCACGGCGATTTCGTGCGCGCTGGCGAATGTTGGCTTGGAAGCGATCATTTCGGCATCGGTGCCGGTGCTCGGGTTCCTCTATCCGCTGGCAATTGTACTGATTTTCTTGGCGCTCGCGAACCGGGTGACCAAGCCTCGGCCGATGGTGAACCGCCTGTCGATTGCCTTTACAACGGTGGCATCGCTCTTGGCGTTGGCGCCGCTGGTACCGCCGCTTACGGGAGCGGTCGAGTGGATGACCGAGTTCGTGCCGGGCTACGAGCTCGGCTTTGCCTGGGTACTGCCCGCGCTAATCGGCGCTGCCCTCGGCTTCTGCTGGCCGCGCCGCGAGCCGGAGGACGACGAGGCCGCCACTGGCTCAGCCGGCCCAACCGAAGCGTCCGCCGAGACTGCCGGAGCATCGGTCTAGTCGACTGCTTCGATGCCCGCAGTTTGGAGGCTGTTGCGTTGAAAGGAAGGAACAGTCTTGCACCAGTTGCGCGTGTTTCATGATTTCTGTGCCGAGACTCCGCTCTGGGGGTTGGGAGATGGGCCGGTGCCCTATGCTGCCCTCAATTTGTCGGAGGGCCTGTCTCGAGAACTGGACGCATGGACCCTGTTCTGGAATGAGAACTGCACGCCGGATGGTTGGCGGAGCACCGATGCGTATCGCGAGTACTGCGAAACCGGTAGGGATTTGATCCGGAAGTTGCGGTCGGAATTGCCGGGCTGGGTGGTATCAACCGACCCGGAGCTTTCGGAATAGGTCGCTTACTGTCTGGGACGAGTCGCTAACTGAGCAGTCGTGTCAACCCACTTGCGCTGATCAATAGCCCGGCAGGATTTGTTGCCTGTGGCGGCCTACGAAGCATATATGTGGATGATCCCGCTCCTAGGCAACAGATTTTGCCAGGGTATCCAACACCGGCCAGCGGAAACGCAATTGCCCGGAACCGAACGGTTCCGGGCAATTTGCGTAGGCGGGGTATTAGCGGCGGCCGCGCAGTACGGCCTGCTTCACCTCGGCGATGGCCTTGGTTACCTCAATGCCACGTGGGCAGGCTTCCGAGCAGTTGAAGGTGGTGCGGCAGCGCCACACGCCTTCCTTGTCGTTGAGGATGTCGAGGCGGGTCGATGCTTCTTCGTCGCGCGAGTCGAAGATGAAGCGGTGCGCGTTGACGATCGCTGCCGGGCCGAAGTACTGACCGTCGGTCCAGAACACTGGGCACGAAGTGGTGCAAGCTGCACAGAGGATGCACTTGGTCGTGTCGTCGAAGATCGCACGGTCGGCAATCGACTGGATGCGTTCCTTCTCTGGCTTGTCCGTTGCCTGCAGGAAGGGCTGAACTTCCTTGTAGGCCTCGAAGAACGGGTCCATGTCGACGATCAGGTCGCGCTCGAGGGGGAGACCCTTGATCGCTTCGACGTACACCGGCTTGGTGATGTCGAGGTCCTTGATCAGCGTCTTGCAGGCAAGGCGGTTGCGGCCGTTGATGCGCATGGCATCCGAACCACAAATACCGTGCGCGCACGAGCGACGGAACGCAAGGGTCGAGTCCTGTTCCCACTTGATCTGGTGCAGGGCGTCGAGGATGCGGTTGGTCGAGTACATGTCGACCGTGTACGACTGCCAGTACGGTTCCGAATCGGTTTCGGCGTTGTAGCGGCGGATTACGACCTCAACCTTGAAGGGCTTTTCGGCCTCGGGTGCGTCGTTCTGCACAGCGTTCGCTTCTGGTGCAGTTGCAGGTTCAGTCATGGCGTTACTCCCTTCCGGTCTTAGTACTTACGTTCCTGTGGCACGTAGTGCGTCATGCGCACCGGCTTCTTGCCCAGGGTGATGTGGTCTGCCGGGTCGGCCGAGGTACGGTCACCGGTGAGGTACGCCATGGTGTGGTGCATCCACAGCTCGTCGTTACGCTTCGGGAAGTCGTCACGCATGTGGCCACCGCGCGATTCCTGGCGGTTGAGCGCGCAGTACGTCACTACCTCGGCGAGGTCGAGCAGGAAGCCCAGCTCGATCGCTTCGAGGAGCTCGGTGTTGTAGCGAAGACCCTTGTCGTGCACGCGGATGTTGCGGTAGCGCTGACGAAGTTCGTGGATGACCTCGGTAGCGCGGTTCAGGGTTTCTTCGGTACGGAACACCTGGACGTTGTTGTCCATGGTCTCCTGCAGTTCCTTGCGGATCTCGGCAACCGACTCGGAGCCGTCAGCCTTGCGCAGGTCGGCAACCATGTTGCGTACGAATTCTTCAGGCGATTCGGGCAGCGGCGCGAAATCGGCCGACTTGGCGAACTTGACCGCGCTGCGGCCGGCACGCTTACCGAATACGTTGATGTCGAGCAGCGAGTTGGTGCCCAGACGGTTCGATCCGTGAACCGAAACGCAGGCGCACTCACCGGCAGCGAAGAGACCCGGAACAACGGTGTCGTTCTCGTCCGAGATGACCTCGGCGTCGTTGTTCGTGGGGATACCACCCATGGCGTAGTGCGCGGTCGGGTATACCGGAACCGGCTCAACTACCGGGTCAACGCCCAGGTAGGTGCGAGCGAACTCGGTGATGTCTGGGAGCTTGTTCTCGAGTACTTCGGCACCGAGGTGCGTGCAGTCGAGGTAGACGTAGTCCTTGTTCGGACCAGCACCGCGGCCGTCGAGCACTTCCTGAACCATCGAACGCGCCACGATGTCACGCGGTGCGAGGTCCTTAATGGTTGGGGCGTAGCGCTCCATGAAGCGCTCACCGCTGGCGTTACGCAGAATGGCACCTTCACCACGAGCACCCTCGGTGAGGAGGATGCCGAGCCCGGCGAGGCCGGTCGGGTGGAACTGGAAGAACTCCATGTCCTCGAGTGGCAGGCGGTTACGCCAGATGATGCCAACGCCGTCACCGGTGAGGGTGTGGGCGTTCGAGGTGGTCTTGAAGACCTTGCCGAAACCACCGGTAGCGAAGACGAACGACTTGCCCTGGAAGACGTGCAGGTCACCGGTCTTGAGCTCGTAGGCGATGACCGCGGCTGGACGACGGACGCCGTCAACCTCGGCAAACGCAACGTCGAGCGCGTAGTACTCGTTGAAGAAGCGGATGTTGTGCTTGACGCAGTTCTGGTACAACGTCTGCAGAATCATGTGGCCGGTACGGTCAGCGGCGTAGCAGGCACGGCGAACCGGTGCCTTACCGTGCTCGCGAGTGTGGCCACCGAAGCGACGCTGGTCGATCTTGCCTTCCGGCGTACGGTTGAACGGCAGACCCATGTTTTCGAGGTCGAGGACGGCGTCGATCGCTTCCTTAGCGAGGATCTCTGCCGAGTCCTGGTCAACCAGGTAGTCGCCACCCTTAACGGTGTCGTAGGTGTGCCATTCCCAGTTGTCGTCTTCGACGTTGGCGAGTGCCGCAGCCATACCACCCTGTGCCGCACCGGTGTGCGAACGGGTTGGGTAGAGCTTGGTGACAACGTCGATCATGGCACCGGTGCCAGCCTGCTCGGCGGCTTCAATTGCGGCGCGCATACCGGCACCACCGGCACCGACGATGACGATCTCGTTGCGGTGGAAGTGGACGGTTACACCATCGATGACCTTCGTGGTGTCCTTGAGCTGTTCTGCAGCCATTGCGTGTGTGTTCCTATCGCTATTCAGTCGTCGCTACTGGCAGATCGCGATGCCGCTCGCGCTGTGGATGCACGGCTCGACAGCGAAAACGATCAGCACGATGAGGCCGAGGATGATTTCAATTGCGCAAGCGGTCCACAGCGTGATGGTGAGCGCCTTGCGGGGACCCGGCTTGTAGACGTAGTCGTTCACGATCGTGCGCATGCCGTTGGTTCCGTGGATGAGCGCGAGAATCAGCAGCAGCGCATCCCAGATGAGCCAGAACGGCACGGAGAATTTGTTAGCAACAACAAATTCATAGCCAATCTGGTGCACGCCGTCGCCGGCGACGAGGTTCGAGTAGAGGTGAACCAGGACGAGAACGACCAGGAGCATGCCCGAAACGCGCATGAACATCCAGCCGGTGCGTTCCCAGTTCTTACGGCCAGCCTTGCGCTCAGCAAGGGGAGTGCGCGGGTATTCGACAGTTTCGATTGTCATGATGCGGCGTCCTCCTAGTGACCGAATACGTGCGAGAGGTGAACGATGGCGAACGGAACCATCACCACGAGCCACAGGGCAATAACTACCCAGAACATGAGCTTGTGGTGGCGGGTACCGCCCGGCAGGAAGTCCACGAGAATAATGCGGATGCCGTTAAAGGCGTGGTAGACAATCGCACCGATGAGACCGAGCTCACCGAGGCCCATAATCGGGTTCTTGTAGGCGCCGATGACGGCGTCGTAAACCGATGGGCTAATCAGCAGCAGCGCACTGTCAAGGACGTGCACCAGCAGGAAGAAGAAGATTGCGACACCGGTAATGCGGTGGAGAACCCACGACCACATACCTTCGTTGCCGCGGTAGAGACGCCCTCCAATGGCGTTCTTCTGCTTTGGCGCCGAGGCAGGAGTCGGGGTGCCGGTCTGGACTGCTGACACGGAACTACCCTTCTATGCTCGAAAACGCCGATGAGTATCCATCGGCGGAGTTTGCCTGAAGCATGTGCCGAATTACCAGCGCACACCCGACCTCCAGACTATCGCGAATTACGCCCGCCCGGTGCTGTCAACAAATCATCTGCGGTAACTTCCGCATGAACCCGCGGGGCGGTGTTCGAAAGAACTTCGTCGTAGTACCCGAGCAGGTCGTCACAGATACGTTCCCACGAGCGATCGAGCACGCGACGGCGGCCAGCTTCACCCATCCGAGCGCGCAGCGACGCATCCGCCACCAGGCGCGAAACGTAGTGCTGCATCGAGTCATTGCCGCGGCGCGCGGTCGGGTCAAAGAGGTAGCCGTCGTAGCCGTGGGTCACCAGGTCAATTGGCCCACCCGCAAGCGGCGCGATGACCGGCAGTCCGGCAGCGTGCGCTTCTTGCAGCGTCTGGCCGAACGTTTCTTCGGTGCCGGTGTGGACGAACAGGTCGAAGATCGAATACGCGAGCGACAGTTCACGGCCGCTGCGCTTACCCAAGAACTCCACCGGCATCTTGCGCATGGCGCGGCGCACCGAATCGTTCGAGGGGCCGTCGCCGACAACCACAAATTTGGCGTTTGGAATCCCGCGCAACTCGGCCAGTCGCTCGACCTGCTTCTCGGGGGCGAGACGACCCACATAGCCGATAATGACTTCGTCGGGTTCGGCGATGGATGCGCGCAGTGCCGCGGATTCGGGACTGTGACGGTGCTCGGGGTGGTAGCTCACCAGATCGACACCACGCCCCCAACTCTTGACGCGGGGGATGCGCTGACGCTCGAGATCGCGGATCGAATGCGTCGACGGTGCCAGGGTGAGGTCAGCCTGCGCGTGAATGGCCTTGATCACCTTCCAGGTGAAATCACGCATGAGTCCCAGGCGGTTGCGGCGGGTGTAGCCGGCAACGTCGGTCTGGAAGATCGCGACGCTCGGGATCCCCTGACGCTTGGCCGCGGTGAGCGCATGCCAGCCGAGAATAAAGGGGGATGCGGCGTGCAGGACGTCGGGGCGAAACTCGCGCAGAATCTGCTCTACCTGCGGGCTCGGCAAACCAATGGGGAACTCGCGTAGGTTAACGGTGGCAACTTCGCGAACTGGAAACCCGGCGTAGCTCGCCGGGGCGCCGGCCTTCGGGCAGATGACGATGGCCTCGTGGCCGCGCAACCGCAGATGATCGAGTACCTTCTTCACACTGTTGGTCACACCATTCAGTGTTGGCAAGAAGCTCTCGGTTACCACGGCAATACGCATAATGAAATGAGCCTATGCCTGGCAAGTAACGATGGTGTGAACTGTCGGCAACACCTCTGAAACCTGTGGCAACTAACGGTAAACGTGGCCGTACCGGCTAGGCTCGTGCGCATGTCACCACACGCACTTGACGATTTCTTTGCGGTTATTCCCGCAGGCGGTGTTGGTTCGCGGCTCTGGCCGCTCAGCCGTGCGGGTCGCCCAAAGTTCCTGCGCGATATCGCTGGAACCGGCGCAACGCTGTTGCGGTCAACGTACGAACGCCTGGAGCCGCTCTGCGATGCATCCCGCGTAGTTGTCGTCACCGGCCAAGCGCACGGCGATGAAGTGCGCGCGCAGCTGCCCGAGGTTACCACCGAAAACGTGGTCCTCGAATCGGAAGGTCGCGACTCGAGCGCGGCCATCGGCTTGGCAGCGGCAATCATCGAGCGTCGTCATCCGGGCGCGGTGATCGGCTCGTTTGCTGCCGACCACCTGATTAGCGCGAACGCGCGTTTTCGCCGCGCGGTAACCGAAGCGGTACGCGCCGCGCGCGAGGGTTTGATCGTGACCATCGGCATCCAGCCGCTTGAACCGTCGACCGCTTTCGGGTACATCCGAGCCGGCGAGCCGCTCGAGATTCTGGGTGCGCCATCGGCCCGTCAGGTCGAGGCATTCGTCGAAAAGCCAAAGGCCGCCACCGCCCGCCGTTACCTGGCATCGGGTGAGTATCTCTGGAACGCTGGCATGTTCATCGCTCGTGCGAGTCGCCTGCTCGAAGAGCTCGCGGCTCACGCGCCAGAACTTGCGGCGGGCATCAACGAGATTGCCGACGCTTGGGACACTCCGCAGCGCGACGAGGTTACCGCCCGCGTGTGGCCAACGCTCGAGAAGATCGCCATTGACTACACCGTGGCTGAGCCTGCCGCAAAGAAGGGTGCGCTCGCGGTCATCCCTGGCTTCTTTGGTTGGGATGACGTGGGTGACTTCGCTGCGGTTTCTCGCGTTCACGCGACGGCATCGTCGAACGAGCATCCGCTTGACATCATCGGTGACGCTGATCGGGTAGTGAGCTACGAAGCCGGTGGCATCGTCGTCTCGGAAACCGATCGCATCATCGCCGTTGCGGGTGTGCCTGACATCGTGGTGGTCGACACCGAAGACGCGCTGCTGGTCACCACGCGTGCCAAGGCGCAGCAGGTCAAGAACCTCGTCGCGGCGATTAAGGAATCCGAACACCCCGAGGTGCTCTAGACACTGCCCGTGTTACCCGGGTCAGCTTGAGAGCGGCATCGTGCACGGTGCCGCTCTCCCTCTACATGGGTGCACAAATAAATAGGTAGCAGTGGATGCGGTCAGCTAGGGGAGTGCGATGGCTGCGGTGCGCGTCGGGTTGCGTCCTAGAGCGGCACCGAGTGTTCGTCGCCGAGCCGCTTCATCACCATGGTTGAGGTCGCGCGCAGCACGCCCGGCAGCGTGCCGAGGGTCTCGTCATAGAGCCGCTGATAACTCGCCAGGTTCTTGGTGAGTACACGCAACATGTAGTCGGTCTCGCCAAAGAGTCGCTGCGCACTCACAATTTCGGGTTCGTCGATGACCGCCGCTTCGAACGCGGCAATGGTCTCGAGATCGGTGCGACCCATGGTGATGAACACCACGGCTTCAAATCCCAGGCCGAGCGCTTCGGGGTTAATCGTGGCGCGGTAGCCCACGATGGTGTCGGATGCTTCAAGCTGTTTCACTCGGCGATGGCAGGCGGCCACGCTGAGCCCGACCTGTGCTGCCAAATCGGTCAAACTCATTCGCCCATCTGCCTGCAAGAGTGAACAAATTTCGCGATCAAGTGCATCCATGTGCAAATTCTTGCGTAGTTGCGTGCGTGTTTCAAGAAAAGTGAACACACTTTTCGCCCCTACATTCCTAGGCTTGCAGCGTGCCTCGGCGAAGGAATTCCGCATTGAAATTCCTTAACCGCAGATCTGTGAAATCGCTTGTTCAACCGGATCGCCACTTGGCGGGGAGAGTGCCATGGAAATCGCGCTGATGATGCAGTTTTGGGTTGTGTGCATGCTGCTGGTCATGTCGCCCGGTGCTGACTGGGCGTTTGCCATTGGTGCGGGCGTGAAAGCGAAATCCGTGTGGCCCTCAATCGCCGGCATTCTTGTCGGCTACGTCATCGTGGTTGCCGTGATCTCGGCGGGCGTTGGCTCGCTCGCGGTGCAATACCCGCAGCTCATTACCGCCCTCACCATCATTGGTTCGCTCTACCTGCTGTACCTCGGTGCTTCGGCGCTGCGATCGACGCCGGATGCATCGGCGCTCGCGGTTGCCGAAATGGATGCGGATGCGCGTCGCCAGTTCGTCAAGGGGATTGGCGTGAGCGCGCTGAACCCGAAGGGACTCCTGCTGTTGCTGGCACTGCTGCCGCAGTTCGTCTCGTCAACCGGTTGGGCGACTGGCGCGCAGATGTTTGCACTGGGCAGCATTCACATCGTGAACTGCGCCATTGTCTACACGGCGGTGGCGATGATTGCCCGTCGTGCACTTCGCGGTAGGCCAACGGCGAGCGCTTGGGTTGCTCGGGGGTCGGGTGTAGTGCTGCTGCTGGTCGGTTCGGTGCTGCTGATCGAGCAGCTGGTCGCACTCTCGTAACCGGATGCATCCGGTGCCGTTTGCGGATCTAAACAATGCCGATGCGTGATAGCTGGGTTATCTGTAACGAATTTGAATAGTTCCGCCGCTGGTAGCGCATATGTACAACTTGCGAACTACAATGAGAGAAGTGTCACTCTCCGCGAAGTCGCGGAACGAACTAGGAGGATCCATGGGGATTTCCAACAAGAAGTGGCTCGGGCTTGTCAGCCTGGCCGCAATTAGCTCGCTGACTCTTTCGGGTTGTGGTGCAGCCCCTGGCGAACCTGGCGCAAGTGGCAACGCAAATGCCAGCGACTTCACTGCCTGCATGGTTTCTGACGAAGGTGGTTTCGACGACCGCTCGTTCAACCAGCTCTCCCACGAAGGTCTGACCAAGGCTGAGGAAACCCTCGGCATCCAGACCAAGGAAGCGGAATCCAGCTCGCCTGACGACTTCGCGCCGAACCTTAACGCCATGGTCGAGCAGGGCTGCAACATCATCATCCCCGTTGGCTTCATGCTCGCTGACGCAACTCAGGAAGTTGCGAACGCAAACCCAGACACCAAGTTCGCCATCGTTGACGTTGACTACCTCGAGGGCGACAACCTCCTCCAGCTCAACTACGACACCGCACAGGCCGCCTACCTCGCAGGTTACGCAGCTGCCGGCCAGAGCAAGAGCGGCACCGTTGCTACCTACGGTGGCCAGAAGATTCCTTCGGTAACCATCTTCATGGACGGCTTTGCACTCGGTGTACAGAAGTACAACGAAGAAAAGGGCAAGGACGTCAAGGTCATCGGTTGGGACGTCGAGTCGCAGAACGGTGACTTCGTAGGTGACTTCACCAACCAGACCAAGGCCAAGCAGATCACCGAAGGCTTCCTCGCCAAGGGTGCTGACGTGATCATGCCTGTTGGTGGCCCGCTCTACCAGGGTGCCGCTGAAGCTATCCGCGCCGACGGCAACTCGGCCCTCCTGGTCGGTGTCGACAGCGACCTGGTCAAGAAGGAAGAGAAGTACAAGGACATCATCTTCGTTTCGGTGCTCAAGGGACTTGACGTAACCGTTTTCGACGCAATCGAGACCGCAGTTAACGACGAGTTCAAGGGCGGCACGGTCTACACCGGCACGCTCGAGAACGAGGGTGTAGGTCTCTCGGGCTTCGGCGAGTTCGAATCGAAGCTTCCTGAAGGAATGAAGGAAGAACTCGACGCACTCAAGCAGGACATCATCGACGGCAAGATCAAGGTCGAGTCGCCTTCGTCGCCAAAGGCTGCGCAGTAAGCGCGATGGCCTAGCGCCAAATGTCGTGACCGGCGGCTCACCGCTCGCAGGGATCTGCAGCAGTGAGTCGCCGGTTTTCGTACCCGGCACTATTCACCCCTCGTCGGCCACCGCCAGGTGCTATCTACCTGAAGGTCGAGTCCGCAACTGACTACCGCGACGGAACGCATCCACCGTCGCTTTCGCCCGCCCACCGTTCCCGAGCAGTGCTGATGCCCACCGGTCGTAGAAACCGCAACGCATCCCGAAACTGCGACCGCAACGCCACACGGAGAACCGAATGAAACTTGAACTTCGCGGTATTACGAAGCGCTTTGGCGACTTCACCGCAAACGACGCAATTGATCTGACGGTCGAGCCAGGCGAGGTCCACGCGCTGCTCGGCGAGAACGGCGCCGGCAAATCGACGTTGATGAACGTCCTGTACGGCCTGTACCTGCCCGAAGAGGGCGAAATTCTGCTTGACGACGAAGTCCAGAACTTCACCGGACCGGGTGACGCCATGGCTGCGGGTATCGGTATGGTGCACCAGCACTTCATGCTGATCCCAGTCTTTACCGTGGCCGAAAACCTCATTCTGGGACACGAGCCGATGGCTGCTCCCGGCATCCTTGACCTCGAATCGGCCCGTCGCCGCGTGCGCGAGATCTCGGAGCGATTCGGCTTCGACATTGATCCCGATGCGAAGGTCGAGGACCTTTCGGTTGGTCAGCAGCAGCGCGTCGAGATTATTAAGGCGCTCTCGCACGACGCCAAGGTGCTCGTGCTTGACGAGCCCACTGCGGTTTTGACGCCGCAGGAGACTGACGAGCTCATGCGCATCATGGATGAGCTCCGTCGCGACGGCACGTCGATCGTGTTCATCTCGCACAAGCTTCGCGAAGTTCGCTTCATCAGTGACCGCATCTCGGTTATCCGCCGCGGCAAGCTCGTGGGCACCGCAGAGCCCACCGCGAGCAACGAAGAGCTCGCCTCGCTCATGGTTGGCCACGCCGTTTCGCTTAACGTC
Source organism: [Zimmermannella] bifida NBRC 103089 (assembly GCF_001570925.1). Lineage (GTDB taxonomy): Bacteria > Actinomycetota > Actinomycetes > Actinomycetales > Microbacteriaceae > Gulosibacter > Gulosibacter bifidus. Next base: position 12,381 of record NZ_BCSP01000013.1, on the reverse strand, counting down.
GACAAGGCCCCGGCCAAACCGGGCGACGCCGCGTTCCAGGTTCGTGACCTCACGGTGTTTGGCGCCGACGGCCACCGTCACATCGACGGCCTGAGCTTTGACATCCACCAGGGCGAAATCCTCGTGGTTGCCGGTGTGCAGGGTAACGGTCAGACCGAATTGACCGAAGCCATCCTAGGCTTGCAGAGCCAGGTGCGCGGATCGATCACCCTCGACGGTAAGGAAATTCTTGGCCGTTCGGTAAGCCAGGTGCTCGACGCCGGTATCGGATTCGTTCCCGAAGACCGCACCAAGGACGGCCTCGTCGGCGAATTCACCATCGCTGAGAACGTCGTTCTCGACCGATTCCGCGACGACGCGTTCTCGCGCGGACTCGCACTCAAGCTCGGTGCGATTCGCGACCACGCCGAAGCCTCGGTCGAGGAATACGACATCCGCACCCCATCCATCGACACCTTCGCCGGCCGTCTCTCTGGTGGTAACCAGCAGAAGGTCGTGCTCGCCCGCGAACTCGACCGCGACCTGCGCATGTTCATTGCCTCGCAGCCAACCCGCGGTCTTGACGTCGGATCGATCGAGTTCGTACACAAGCAGATCGTTGCGACGCGCGACTCGGGCCTGCCCGTGTTGATCGTGTCGACCGAACTTGACGAAGTCACGCAGCTCGCCGACCGAATCATGGTCATGTACGGCGGTCGCAGCATGGGCATTGTGCCGGCAGACACTTCTCGCGAAATCCTCGGACAGATGATGGCAGGTATCCCGCATGGCGAATAACGCATCGCTCACCCCTACCGAAACCGAGCCGGTAACCGCGACCGAAATCGCTCGCGGCGGTTCAGTCAACGCCCTGGCAGCGCACCCCTGGCGCGGCCTGTGGCGCGACATCCTTGGCGGATCGGTGATCCGCTCGGTGCTGTCAATCGTCATCGCGCTCGCGATCGGACTCGCAATCGCGGTATTCACCAACGAAGAAATCCAGGAGACCCTCGGGTATTTCTTCTCGGCACCGCAGCACTTCTTCCAGGCCGCAGGCTCGCTCGTTTCGGATGCGATGCAGGCACTGTGGAACGGTGCGGTCTATAGCGAAAAGCGCGGCTTCGGTCCGCTGCTGAGCAGCCTCACCTGGGCTACGCCGCTGATCGCTGCCGGTCTCGGCCTCGGCCTCACGTTCCGTGCCGGTCTGTTCAACATTGGTGGTCAGGGTCAGATTCTCGTCGGTGCCCTGTTCGCCTCGTGGATCGGTGCCTCTTGGCAGCTGCCAATGGGCCTGCACCTGATCGTCGCTATCATCGCGACCGTACTGGCCGCATCCATGTATGCCGCCATCATCGGTTGGCTGAAGGCACAGACCGGTGCCCACGAAGTGATCCTCTCGATCATGTTCAACTGGATCGCGTACTGGGGCTTCACCTACCTGCTCAAGCAGCCGTTCCTGCAGTCGCCGAACGCGCCGGGGCAGGCCAAGTCGAAGGCCGTACTCGAAACGGCACGCATGCCGGAACTCTTCGGCACCTTCAGCACCGGCCTCATCCTGGTGCTGGCCGCGGCTCTGCTCTACTGGTGGATCATGGACCGCTCGACCCTCGGTTTCCAGATTCGCGCCGTCGGTATTAACCCGAACGCCGCTCGCACCGCGGGTATCAATGTCAAGATGATCACCGTGCTCACCATGGCGCTGTCGGGTGCGTTCGTGGGTCTCGCCGCAGTTACCCAGACGCTCGAAGTTCACCCGACCGGTATTGAGCCATCGGTTCACGCCAACATTGGTTTCGATGCGATCACCGTGGCACTGCTGGGTGGTAACAGCCCGATCGGTATCGTGCTCGCCGCAATCCTCTTTGGTGTGCTGAAGGCAGGCGCCGTCTCGATGGAGATCTCGGCCGGTATTCCGCGTGACATCATTCCGGTAATTCAGGGACTCATCGTGCTGTTCGTCGCCGCGCCACGCTTCCTCGGTTTCCTGCCGAAGCCAAGCGGCCACTCGCTGCTGGCACGATTCGCGGCAAGCCGCAACAGCGACTCCGGTAGCAATGACTCCGGCAGCAGCGTTACGCAGCCTGCCGACTCGAAGAAGGGATCGGAGGCATAACCATGTCGACGAACGTAGCAACGACTGCCCCCGCGGACGCACCCGAGACGGTCGCCGCATCCGACACCCCGCGCAAGCTCAAGACCCCGATTCTGCTCGGCGTATTTGCGTTGATTTCGCTGGTCGTATTCGTCTTCGGTGTCGCACCCGACACCTTGACGCAGGTTGACCTGAACTCGAAGTCGGTCGACATGAAGCTGCCGATTATCGACGTGCCGACGTTCATCACGAACCTGTCGTTCACGGTGGTCATGGTGGCACTCGCCGCCCGCGCATTCGTGAACGCCTGGAACCGAAAGCGCATCCCAATGTGGATCTCCGCGGTATTCGCGTTCCTGTGGCTGTTCGCCCTGATCTTCTGGACCGCTGCCGGCGACTCGGTGCCATTGACCTGGCTGTTCACCGGTTCGCTGGTGCTGGCAACGCCGATCGTGTTCGGTTCGCTCGCAGGTGTCGTTTCGGAACGCGCCGGTGTGGTCAACCTGGCGATCGAAGGCCAGCTGCTGTCGGGTGCGTTCGCCGCCGCGCTGGTGGCCTCGCTCACCGATAGCTGGATTGCCGGTGCGCTTGCCGCAGCGGCCGCAGGTGTGGTCGTCTCGTGCATCCTCGCGCTCTTTGCGATCACCTACTGGGTTGAACAGGTTGTTGTCGGTGTCGTCATCAACATGATCGTCATCGGTCTGACCGACTACCTGTACTCGGCACTGCTCGCGACCGACAGTGCTAAGTACAACGACCCGGCCCGCTACCCGCAGATCAACATTCCCGGCCTCTCGCAGATTCCGGTGATCGGCCCATTGCTGTTCCAGCACACCGTGCTCGGCTACGTCATGCTGCTGTCGATTCCGCTGTTCGGCTACCTGCTGTTCAAGTCGCGCTGGGGCCTTCGCACCCGTGCCGTGGGTGAACACCCCAAGGCTGCCGACACCGTGGGCATCAACGTCAACGCCGTTCGCTGGCGCAACGTGCTGCTCTCGGGTGTGATCGCCGGTATCGGTGGTTCGTTCTACACGGTCGGTTCCGTTGGTGCGTTCTCGTCGCAGATCACCTCGGGTCAGGGCTATATCGCCCTTGCCGCGATGATCTTCGGACGCTGGCATCCGATCTACGCCGCCCTTGCCGCACTGCTGTTTGGTTTCGCCTCGAACTTCCAGACCTTCGCCAGCCAGGCCGGTGCGGGCATCCCGTCCGAACTGCTCGCGACGGTGCCGTACATCGTGACGATTTTCGCGGTCGTCGGGTTCGTCGGTAAGTCGCAGGCACCTGCTGCTGACGGTGTGCCGTACATCAAGCAGGGACGCTAATCATGACCGAGTCGCACGAGTCCGCTGCGGCGGCAGTCGACTGGGATGCGTTGCGAGCAGCCGCGCGCGAAGCGATGCGTCACGCATATGTGCCGTACTCGAAGTTCCCAGTCGGTGCCGCAGCGCTCGTCGATGACGGTCGCATCGTGACCGGCTGCAACGTCGAAAACGCCAGCTACGGACTCGGTCTGTGCGCCGAATGCGGCCTCGTTACCGACCTGGCTCGCAGCGGTGGCGGCAAGCTCGTGGCCTTCAGCTGCTGTGACGGCAACGGCGAGCGGCTTATGCCGTGCGGTCGCTGCCGCCAGCTGCTCAATGAGTTCGCCGCACCCGGATGCCTCTTCGACACCATCGAAGGCATCCGTGGCATCGACGACGTCCTGCCCATGGCGTTCGGGCCGTCGAACCTCGACGAATATGCCGCGGGCAGCAGCGGTACCGCCGCATCCGAAATCGACTAACACCGCATCCAATTGTGAGATCTGCCGCATCCGGAACGAACATCAAGTTCGCAACCAGGTGCGGCAGACTTGTTTAACCAGGATTGATTTCACCTGATCAATTGCCAATTACGTGGCAACCGCAACACGCAAGGAGACCGACGTGAGCGAACCATTTGACGTTGTTGACCTCATCCACCGCAAACGCGACGGGGGAGTGCTTGAGACCGCCGAACTACAGTGGCTTGTCTCGCGATTCACCACGGGCTACGTCGCCAACGAACAGATGGCCGCCCTCGCCATGGCGATCTTCTTGCAGGGTATGGAACGCCGCGAAATCTACGACCTGACCCAGGCCATGATCGCCTCGGGTGAGCGCATGGACTTCTCGTCGCTCTCGCGCCCAACGACCGACAAGCACTCCACCGGTGGTGTCGGCGACAAGATCACCCTGCCGCTGATGCCACTGGTCGCGTCATTCGGTGCGGCCGTACCGCAGCTCTCGGGTCGCGGCCTTGGTCACACCGGCGGCACGCTCGACAAGCTCGAGTCGATTCCCGGTTGGCGCGCCGAGCTCAGCAACGAGGAAATGCTGCAGCAGCTCGAAGAAGTTGGCGGCGTCATTTGCGCGGCCGGCGCCGGCCTCGCCCCCGCCGACAAGAAGCTCTACGCGCTGCGCGACATCACCGGAACCGTCGAGGCGATCCCGCTGATCGCATCCTCGATCATGTCGAAGAAGATCGCCGAAGGTACCGGTGCGCTGGTGCTCGACGTGAAGTTCGGCACCGGTGCGTTCATGCGCGAAGAAGCCAAGGCACGCGAGCTTGCCCGCACCATGGTCGATCTCGGTAAGGATGCGGGGGTCAAGATGAGTGCGCTGCTCACGAACATGAACACCCCGCTCGGGAAGACCATCGGTAACGCGAACGAGGTGCGCGAATCGGTCGAGGTGCTCGCCGGTGGCGGGCCAGAAGACGTGGTTGAGCTGACCTGCGCGCTTGCAACTGAAATGCTTGCGCTTGCGGGTATCACCGATGTCGACGTGCGCGAGCACCTGCGCGGCGGCCAGGCCATGGACGTTTGGCGCCGATCGATCGAAGCGCAGGGCGGCGACCCCGATGCGGCGATGCCCACCCCGAAGTTCTCGCACGAGGTGCGTGCCGAGCGCGATGGCGTGCTGGTGCGACAGGATGCGTTGGCATTCGGTCAGTCGGCATGGCGCTTGGGCGCCGGTCGGGCGCGCCCGGGGGCACCGGTGGTGCACGCGGCTGGCATCGACCTGGCCGTAAAGCCTGGCGATGCGGTGCGCGCAGGCGACCTGCTGTGGACGCTGCACGCCGACGATGCATCGAAGTTCGAGCGCGCACTCGAAGCGCTCGACGGCGGTTGGGAAATCGGCGACGAAGCACCGCAGACGCAGCCGCTCATCCTCGACCGCATTAGCTAGTGCATTGGGCTGCCGGTGCCCGCGTGAGCGTGGCGTGCCGGCAGCCTGCGTATTCGCACCCGCGCACTGGCATCCGCGCGCGTATCCGCACCACCTATCGAAAGTGATCTTGTGACCCGTCTATCGAAAGTGATCTTGTGATCAACGAAACTGAATTCCGTCTTGCTGACGGTACCGATACCCGCACGCTCCCCAAGGTGCTGCTGCACGACCACCTTGACGGTGGCCTGCGCCCGCAAACCATCATCGATCTGGCAAACGGTGCCGAACTCCCCGCATCCGATGCCGAAGCGCTCGGCCAGTGGTTTGAAGACAGCGCGAACTCGGGCTCGCTCGAGCAGTACCTCGAGACGTTCGCGGTGGTGCTGAGCGTGATGCAAACGGCGGATGCGCTGCGTCGCGTCGCGCGCGAAGCGATCGAGGACCTCGATGCCGACGGCGTCATCTACGCCGAACTCCGTTGGGCACCGGAACAGCACCTGCGCGATGGGCTGACGCTCGACGGCGCAATCGAGGCCGTGACCGCAGGCCTGCGCGAGGGGTGCGAAGCCGCCGACGGACGCATCCGTGTCGGGCAACTCATTTGCGTGATGCGACAAAACGACAACGCGGTTGCCGTGGTTGAAGCCGCCCTGCGCCACCGCAGCGCGTCGATCACGGACGCACGGGTCGTGGGCGTCGACCTCGCCGGCCCAGAGGCCGGGTTCCCACCGAGCGGCCACCGCGAAGCCTTCGCGCTCGCAGCGCGCGAGTTCATGCCCGCAACCGTACACGCGGGCGAGGGCGACGGCGTCGACTCGATCGCATCCGCAATTCTGGATGGCCGGGCTCTGCGTCTCGGGCACGGAGTGCGTATCGCCGATGACATCGAAATCGCCGAACAGGTCGACGGTCACACGACGGTGGCACTTGGCCGCGTCGCCAATTGGGTGCGCGATCGCGAACTCACACTTGAAGTCTCGCCAAGCTCGAACCTGCAAACCGGCATCGCCGAGGATATGCGCGACCATCCGTTCGACCTGCTCTACCAGCTCGGATTCGACGTCACCGTCAACACCGACAACCGCCTCATGAGCGCGACCACACCGTCGCTCGAACTGGTGAGGCTTTCGGATGCGTTTGGCTACAGTCTCGACGACCTCGAAGAGTTCGCGATGAACGCCGCTGCCGCCGCGTTCTTGCCGCAAGAGGATCGCACCGACCTCGCTGAGCGCATCGAAGCGGGCTTCCAAGACGCCCGCGGCTAGTCGCTGAGACGGCTGGACACATCAGCAAACAACAACGCGCGGGAACCTCAGAGGCTCCCGCGCGTTGTCATTGGTTCGGGGTTGTGGCCCCGTCGGCTAGTTTGTCAGCAGCGCGTGCATGGCTTCGGCCGCAGCATCAGCCTGGGCTGCGGCGGCTTCGCGACGCTCGGCGATCGAGCCATCGGTCGAAACGGCATCGATGTAGACCTTGATCTTCGGCTCGGTGCCGCTCGGGCGAATCATGATGCGCGTACCGTCGGCCAGTTGCAGGCGCAGGATGTTCGCCGGTGCTTCAGCCGTTTCAAAGTCGTAGAACTCGGCAACGGTAACGGCACCAACAACGGTGGGTGCCTCGGCACGCAACTTGGTCATGACCGCGGGCAGCTGACCCGCATCCGCGTACCGGATCGCGACCTGGCGTGACTCGAACGCACCGAACTCGGCGGTGAACTCGTCATCCAGGTCGGCCAGCGTCTTGCCTTCGGCGGCCTGCGCAAACGCGAGGTCGAGAATTGCCATGGCTGCCGAGATTCCGTCTTTGTCGCGCACCGTTTCGGGGTTCACGAGATAGCCGAGTGCTTCTTCGTAGCCGTAGGCGATTTCGGGCGCGCGTGAAATCCACTTGAACCCGGTCTGTGTTTCGACGTAGTTCAGACCGAAGCGCTTCGCGACCACCGACAGCGCCGGTGACGATACGAGCGACGTTGCGAGGGTGCCGGTTTCACCTGCGGCCGCAAGCAACTTCGCGGCACGCCAGCCGAGGAGCTTGCCGATGTCGTTACCGCCAAAGCGGCGCCACGAGCCATCGGCATCCGGAATCGCCACCGCCAGGCGGTCGGCATCGGGGTCGTGGGCAATGATCAGTTCGGCATCGGCGGCGGATGCGGTTTCGTACGCGAGATCGAGCGCGCCGGCTTCCTCGGGGTTCGGGAAATCGACCGTTGGGAACTGGCCGTCGGGCTGCAATTGCGCATCGACGGTCACCGGGCGGGCAACACCGGCCTCGTCGAGCACGCGTGCGAAGGTCTCCCAACCAACACCGTGCATCGCGGTGTACGCGAAGCGCAGATCGGTCGGCTCAGTGCCAAGCACTCGCGCGGTTTCGAGCACATACGAGTCGATCAGCGTTTCGCTCGCAAACTGGTACTCCGAGTTTCGCGGCAGCTCGTTAACCCGCATGGTCTCGGCCACGTTCTTGATCGCGGCAGCGATTTCGGCATCGCTTGGCGGCACAATCTGCGATCCGTTGTCGTCATCGCCGAGGTACACCTTGTAGCCGTTGTCCCACTTGGGGTTGTGCGAGGCCGTCACCATGACGCCGGCCGACGCGTTCAAATGGCGCACCGCAAACGCCAGCACCGGAGTCGGCACCTGGCTCGGCATCAGCGTGACGCGCACACCGGCCGCCTGCATGATTTCGGCGGTGTCGCGGGCATACACCTCGGAGTTAACGCGGGCGTCGTACCCGACAACCACCGACGGGTAGTCGCCGCGTGCAAGCAGGAAGTCGGCAAGACCGCGAGCTGCCTGACCGACCGTCACCCGGTTCATCCGGTTCGGGCCAGCTTCTTGACGGCCGCGAAGTCCCGCGGTGCCGAACTGCAGGCGGGTGGCAAACCGGTCGCGCAGTTCGCGCCAGGCGGCGGCACGGTCGGATGCGTCGTCATCGGCAAGTTCGACGCCCGGTTCGTTGACGTCACCGGCAGTTTCGAGCAACTGCGTGAGCTCTTCGCGGGTCTCGAGGTCGGGGTCCTGTTCGAGCCAGGATGTGGCGGCGTTACGCAGCGCGACCTGGGATTCGCGGATTAGCGGCAGAGTCATGCGATTTCTCCAACGATGTCGGTGAGCAGGCTCGCGAGCTTCGACTCGGCGGCCTTGCCCGCGGCGATCACTTCTTCGTGGCTGAGCGGGTTAGGGGAGATGCCGGCCGCGGCGTTCGTAATGAGCGAGAGTCCGAGCACCTCCATGCCGGCTTCGCGGGCGGCAATCGCTTCGAGTGCGGTCGACATACCAACGATGTCGCCGCCCATGATGCCGGCCATGCGAACCTCGGCTGGTGTCTCGTAGTGCGGGCCGCGGAACTGCACGTACACGCCCTCATCGAGCCCGTGCATCCGTGCCACAACTTCGCGCAGTCGCGGCGAGTAGAGGTCGGTGAGGTCAACGAAGTTGGCGCCTTCGAGCGGCGATGCCGCGGTGAGGTTGATGTGGTCGCGGATGCACACCGGGGTTCCCGGGGCCCAGTCGGGGTTAAGACCACCGGCCCCGTTGGTGAGCACCATGATCTTGGCGCCGGCGGCAGCGGCCGTGCGCACCGAGTGCACGACGCGGCGCACACCGTGGCCCTCGTAGAAGTGGGTGCGAGCGCCGATGATCAGCGCGTGCTTGCCCGATGGCAAGCGCACCGAGCGGATAGTGCCGACGTGGCCGGCGAGTGCGGGCTTCGAGAAACCGGGGATCTCGGTGGCTGGGATTTCGGCGACCGTTTCTCCCATGGCATCGGCAGCCTTGCCCCAACCGGAGCCCAGCGTCAGGGCGATGTCGTGTGCGGCAACCCCGGTGGTCTCGGCGATCACGCGGGCGGCTTCGGCCGCGATCTGCGAGGGATTTGCGTCGGCTGCGTCCAGCGGATTGGTGGGCTGTGCGGCGTTGTGAAGTTGATCCATGGCTCAAGATTAGGGGAGCAGCCTTGCAAGATCGTGGCAAGATTGAGGCCATGGCAGTGAAGAGCGCAGAACGTCACCGGATTGTTGTAGTAGGCGGAGGGCCCGGCGGTTACGACGCGGCACTCGCAGGTGCCCAGCTGGGAGCTGAGGTCACCATTATTGAAGCAACGGGCATGGGCGGTTCGGCCGTACTGACCGACGTGGTGCCCTCGAAGTCGCTGATCGCTTCGGCCGAAGCAGCGGCGCTGCTGCGCGACGCCGACGAACTCGGCCTGCAGTTCCATGTGCGCGATGACCTCGACAACCCGCGCCACCCGCAACTGAACGTCAACCTTGCAAAGCTGAACCAGCGCATCCTGAACCTGGCCCAGAACCAGTCGGACGACATGCGCCGCAACCTGAAAGATAACGGCGTGCGCGTCGTGGATGCACGTGGCCAGATCATGGGCCCGGGCACGGTTGGTTGCTTCGTTGACGGCAAGGAAATCGACCGGGTTGAGTACGACACCCTGATTGTTTCGGTCGGCGCGAGCCCGCGCGAACTGGACTCGGCGAAGCCTGACGGCGAACGCATCCTCACTTGGAAGCAGCTGTACAACCTCGAATCGGTGCCTGAGCACCTGATCGTGGTGGGCTCCGGTGTAACCGGTGCCGAGTTTGCTTCGGCATACAAAGGCCTCGGCGCCGAGGTCACGTTGATTTCGAGCCGCGACCGCGTGCTCCCGGGCGAGGACTCGGACGCCGCCGACGTTATCGAAGAGGTCTTTACCCGTAACGGCATGAACGTGCTCTCGCGTAACCGTGCCGAATCGGTTGTCCGCGACGGGGATGAAGTCGTCGCGACGCTTTCGGATGGCACGCAGGTGCGTGGCTCGCACTGCCTCATGGCCGTGGGCGCGATTCCGAACACTGCCGGTCTCGGACTCGAGAAGGTTGGCGTTGAGGTGACCGACAGCGGCCACATCGTTGTCAACCGTGTGGCGCGCACCAGCGTGCCGAACATCTACGCGGCCGGTGACTGCACGAGCTTCTTCCCGCTCGCATCCGTTGCCTCGGCGCAGGGCCGTACCGCTGTGTTCCACGCGCTCGGTGACGGCGTACGCCCAATCAACCTGCGCAACGTTGCCTCGAACATCTTCACCTACCCCGAAATCGCGACGGTCGGCTGGCAGCAGAACGACATCGACGAGGGCGAGCGCGAGGGTCGCGTCTACAAGCTCGACCTGGCGCAGAACCCGCGCGCCAAGATGCAGGGCTTCCGCGACGGCTTCGTGAAGCTGATCGCCGGAAACAACCTCGGCACCATCGTGGGTGGCGTGATCGTCGCACCGCGTGCATCCGAATTGCTGCTGGCGCTCTCGATTGCGATTGAGCAGCGCGTGACGGTGGATGAGTTTGCCACCTCGTGGGCGGCGTATCCGTCGCTGTCGGGCTCGATCGTGGACGCAGCCAAGGCAATGCACCTGCGGAGCGAATAACGAGTTTTCCGCGAGTTTGCGGGGATCCAGGCGGTTGTTGCACTGATCTTGGGTGCATTCCCAGCTTCGCGAGTGGAATCTGAATCAAGTTCATTTTAGACTTGCTGAGATCCACTGGCATAGAGGCATAGTGGAGCAGTGCTGGCGGCAGGCCGGCCAGCACAACAACTACAACCCTCTAACCGAACTGGCACCAGGCCGGGCCAGAGAAGAGAAGAGAACACCATGGGTACCCCCATTAACTACGAGCGCGTAGCCGAACTCACCAAGATCGAGGCTGACAAGCTCAACGCAAACACGCAGAAGTCCAAGGAATTCTACGCCAAGGCTGTAGACCACCTCTCGGGTGGTGTTGCATCGTCGTACCAGCTCCACGAGCCATGGCCCATCTACGTTGAAAAGGGCGAAGGCGCCAAGGTTTGGGACGTAGACGGCAACGAGTACTACGACTTCCACAACGGCTTCGGCTCGATGGTTCAGGGTCACGCACACCCAGCCATCGGTAAGGCTGTTGCTGACCGCTACCCAATGGGTACGCACTTCGCTGCTCCTACCGAAGACGCAATCGTCGTTGGTAACGAGCTTGCACGTCGTTGGGGCCTGCCGAAGTGGCGCTACACCAACTCGGGTTCGGAATCGACCATGGACGCGATCCGCATTGCTCGCGCCTACACCGGTCGCGACACCGTCATGAAGATCTTCGGTTCGTACCACGGTCACCACGACACCGTCATGGTTGACATCGGATGGATCCCTGAGCAGGAGATCGGCCCACGCGACAACTACGCATCGATTCCTTACGGTGCCGGTGTGCCGCAGGCAGTTGTTGACATGACCTTCGCGGTTCCGTTCAACGACGCTGAGACCATGGAAAAGCGCATCATGGCGCTCGACGCCGAAGGCAAGAAGCCTGCCTGTGTGATCATGGAAGCTGCCATGATGAACCTCGGTGTTGTTCTTCCTGAGCCTGGCTACCTCGAAGCCGTTCGCGAAATCACCAAGAAGCACGGCATTGTCCTGATCTTCGACGAGGTCAAGACCGGTATCTGCATCGCTGCCGGTGGTGCAACCGAGAAGTTCGGCGTAACCCCAGACATGGTTACCCTCGCAAAGGCACTCGGTGGCGGTCTGCCAGCTGGTGCAATCGGTATGAGCGAAGAGCTCTCGACCGTTGTTGAAGACGGCTCGGTTTACCAGGTAGGTACCTACAACGGTAACCCGCTTACCCTTGCTGCAGCACGCGCTTCGCTGCTCGAGGTTATGACCGACGACGCTTACAAGCACCTCGCTCACCTCAACGACCGCATCATCGCTGGTTGCGACGACGTCATCAAGCGCTACGACCTCGACGCCTACACCGTAGGTATCGGCTCGAAGGGCTGCGTTGTGTTCTCGACCCACAAGGTCACCGACTACGAGTCGTACATGGAGAACGCTAAGACTGGTGGCGCACTTGCTGACCTCGCATGGCTGTTCAACATGAACCGCGGCATCTTCATGACCCCTGGTCGCGAAGAAGAGTGGACCCTTTCGGTTACCCACGACGACGCTGCGATCGACGCCTACGTACAGGCATTCGACGACCTCGCTGCTGCAATCCGCAGCTAGTTTCGGTTCGCGTTACCGCCAGCGCGCTCGAGCTTCGGCTCGGGCGCGCTGCGCGTTTTCCGGGGTGGATGCGGCGGGTCGCGTTCGTCGTGCCCGTCG
>NZ_BCSP01000012.1 GCF_001570925.1 [Zimmermannella] bifida NBRC 103089 | reverse complement strand
CGGGCGAGCCCGGGGTGGATGCGCCGGCCCGGTACGCGACGGGGCAGCGCATCCACCCCGGTTAGGCGAGCGAGACCTTCTTGTTCCAGGAGCGGTGCGTGCGCCAGATCGCCAGCGCGATGGCGAGCATCGAGGCGGGCAGGATGCCGAGCGGGAAGGCCTCGGGCGACGCATTTGCGGTGAGCGCGCCTAGGTAGTCGACGGGGATGAGTCCAGCCTGCCCAGGTACGTTTGGCAGCTCGCCGATGCCCCATGGAACGCCCACGATCGAGACGAAGTACAGCAGCTGCATGCACACGTAGAGGATCACGAACGCGAGCACAATGCCACCGATGCCGAATCGGCGCAGCTTGCTCTCGCATCCGACCGCAATGGCGAAGTACAGGTTCACCGGCATCGAAAGCACCATCAGCAGACCGCATACGGTTATCAGCACCAGCAGCCAAGCTGGCAGTGATGCAGCAATCGCATTCCAAAACATGCTGATGCCTTCAAAGAGATTGCGGGGCAGTTCGGGTTCTTCGGCAACCAGCAAGGGCCAGATCGCCGCGAGCATCAGCACTGCCAGCACCAACATGACTACGGACACCACAAATGCCCACAGCAGCTTCGCAGTAAAGATCTTGCCTCCGCGCACGGGCAGCGCATGGGTTAGGTAGCCTTCCTTGCCGAATCCGGTGCGGTAGTAGTCAAACGCCAAGTAGCACTGCGTGCCGGGTACCAGCGCAATTACCGTGAGTACCGCAAGCAGAAGGAATATCGGTGACAGGACCGGCACCTGCATGGCGCCGAACAGCGCTGCGGCAGCAACGACCAGCACGCTCACGCCAATAATCTGCAGCAGGCGGATGCGGGTGCGGAGGAATTCGTGTTTGAACAGTTTGGCGATCATCGGTACATCTCCTGAAAAATCTGGTCGATGCTCTTGCTGTGCTCGGCGCGCAGGTCATCGACGTATCCCTGCTGCAGGAGCTTGCCGTGGCGCATCATTACGACGCTGTCGAGCACGGGCTCAAGGTCGTGGATGAGGTGGGTTGAGATCATGAGGAGCGACTCAGGTTCAAGGTTGCGCAAGACTCCGTCGAGAATCACCTGACGTGCTGCCGGGTCGACGCCGCTAATCGGCTCATCAAGTAGGAAGACGCGGGCGCGGCGAGCCATCGTGAGGGCCACCTGCACCTTCTCGCGCATACCCTTCGACATCTCGTTCAGTCGACTCGACGCATCCAGCCCGAAAAACGCGATGGTGTCGCGGGCTTTGTCGGCGTCGAAGTCGGCAAAGAAGTCGTCGAAGTAGTGAATGCACTCGGTCACCTTGGCGCTGTCGGCAAGGAACGAGGTATCGGGCAGGAACGACACCAGTGCCTTAGTCTCGGGGCCGATGTCGTGCCCTGCGATCTGGGCCGTGCCGGTGAAGTCCTGGTCCATACCGGCGAGGGTCTTGAGCAGGGTTGTCTTGCCGCAGCCGTTCTCGCCGAGCAGGCCGACGATCTGGCCGGGGGCGAGGTCAAGGTCGAAGTTGTCGAGTGCCAGGGTCTTGCCGTAGCGCTTGGTGAGTTGGCGGGTGTGGATGAGGGGTTCGCTGGTCATTTCGATTCCCTTTGTGGTTGGGGTGGTGTGGATGCGGTCGCTGCGATTTGTTCCCAGCGGTCACGGATGAGTTGGGTCGCGCGTTCGGGCTGCATGCCGAAGCCTTTGGCGCTGGTGATAAACGTGTCGGCGGCTTCTTGCGCGAGCTCGGTGCGCAGCGTGTCGATGCGGTCGGTGTTCGACGTGACGAATCGTCCCGCGGTTCGTTCGCTGAAGCAGAGTTCGAGGCGTTCAAGTTCGCTAAGCGCTCGTTGGATCGTGTTGGGGTTGACATTGAGGTCTGCGGCAAGCTCGCGGACCGAGGGGATGCGGCTACCGGCGGGCCACTGGCTCGTCACGATGCGTCGTGAGAACTCGGTGACGAGCTGCAGCCAGATGGGTGAGGTGGTATCGAACTCCACATCGCCTCCCTAGTTGTGTATTGCTGTATTAGCTACTTAATACAGTAGCACAATCGAAGGGTGGGCAAGCAGATGGCGTCGGGGTGAAGCCTGGGTAGCAGGGGAGAAGCTGCGACGCAACGAAACAGCGCCCCGAGGCGATACCCCAGGGCGCTGAGTACAGGTGCGCTGAATACAGGTGCGTTGCTGACGAGTCGCTACTCGTCCTCGAGCGACAGCAATACGGTGCCGGCCGAAATCGTCTGGCCTGGTTCCCCCGTAATGCCGCGCACGATGCCGTCGCGCTGTGCGGTCAGTGGCTGCTCCATCTTCATCGCTTCAAGCACCACGAGCAGGTCGCCCGTGACAACCGCCTGGCCCTCTTCGACCGCGAACTTGACGATCGTGGCCTGCATCGGCGAGGCCACCGCATTACCCGAACCGGTCTGAACGGATGCACGGCTGCGGCGGCGGGGCGCGTGCCCAGCCATATTGCGGCCAACGCCACCGTGCTCGATACCGGCCGAGATGACCAGGCGTTCCGGCAACGAGACGGCGATGCGCTTGTCATTGACCTCGACCACGACCTCGCGGCGCTTGGCGGGCTCTTCAACGTCGGTGGCTTCACCGTCCCACGGTTCGAGGGTGTTGTCGTATTCGGTTTCGATCCACTGCGTGAACACGCCAAAGTCGCCGCCTTCGGCAACGAACTGCGGCTGGTTCACGACGTCGCGGTGGAACGGAATGACCGTCGGTAGACCAATGACTTCGAACTCGTCAAGCGCGCGACGCGAGCGAGCCAGCGCTTCTTCTCGGGTGGCACCGGTAACGATGAGCTTCGCGAGCATCGAGTCGAAGGCGCCCGAAACGGAGTCGCCGGCGCGCACGCCCGACTCCACGCGAACACCGGGACCGGTAGGAATATCGAAGGTCGAAATTTTGCCGGGTGCGGGCAGGAATCCGCGGCCCGGGTCTTCGCCATTGATGCGAAACTCAAACGAGTGGCCAACAACCTCGGGGTCGTCGTAGCCGAGTGCTTCACCCTCGGCGATGCGGAACTGCTCGCGCACGAGGTCGATACCGGTGACTTCTTCGGACACCGGGTGCTCAACCTGCAGGCGAGTGTTCACCTCAAGGAACGCCACGGTGCCGTCACTGGCGAGCAGGAACTCACAGGTACCGGCGCCCTGGTAGCCGACGTGTTTCAGGATGCGCTTCGACGCGTCGTACATCAGCTCGCGCTGTGCGTCGGTGAGGAACGGTGCGGGGGCTTCCTCGACCAGCTTCTGGTTGCGGCGCTGCAGCGAACAGTCACGGGTCGATACGACGACAACGTTGCCGTGCGCATCCGCCAAACACTGCGTTTCAACGTGACGGGGACGGTCGAGGAACTTCTCAACAAAGCACTCGCCGCGACCAAACGCGGCCACGGCCTCGCGCGTGGCCGACTCGAATGCATCCGGAATCGAGGCTTCGTCGCGCACGACCTTGAGGCCACGGCCACCGCCACCAAAGGCTGCCTTGATCGCAACCGGCAGGCCAGCTTCGCGCGCAAACGCGACGACCTCGTCGGCGGTCTCAACGGGTTCGAGCGTGCCCGGCGCTAGGGGAGCGCCGACTGCCTCGGCTACGTGGCGGGCAGTGACCTTGTCGCCAAGTGCCTCGATCGCTTCGGGGGAGGGGCCGATCCAGATCAGGCCGGCGTTGATGACTGCGCGGGCAAACTCGGGGTTCTCGGAAAGGAATCCGTAGCCGGGGTGTACCGCATCGGCACCCGAGCGGCGGGCGACCGAGAGCAGCTTTTCGGCCACCAGGTAGGTTTCCGCGCTGGTGCTGCCGTGGAGCGCGTAGGCTTCGTCGGCAAGGCGCGCGTGGGGCGCTTCGCGATCCTGGTCGGCGTAGACCGCGACCGAGGCGATGCCGGCGTCTCGGGCAGCGCGAATGATGCGCACGGCGATTTCGCCGCGGTTAGCAATAAGGACTTTACGGATGCGAGCCATAGTCCCCTAGCCTATGCGGTCGACACGGTTCACGTTTAGCGATACCCCACAATGTCGAGGCACTTTTGCCGGGTAAATTACCCAATCGCGGGTCGAATTGCCCCATATCGAGGGAGCCGAGGGCGACGGTGGCCGCCGTTTTCGGTCAGTGTGCCAAGAATTTCCTACCGGGTCATCCGCAAGTAGGACTAGCGTTAAATCTTGTCGCTCAAATTGCACTGGGGTGCACTGAATTGCGACCGCTCGCTGTCGCGTCGATCTGTCGCGGCAGCACGTAATGCCCGCGCATAATGCGGGTTGAAGTACTTGAGGATTCGCATGCTGATTTCTCTGCTTGCACGATATTTGCGGCCGCAATGGCCATTCCTTGTCGGGGTGCTGGTATTCCAGCTGTTCCAGGCGCTGTGCTCGCTCTACCTGCCCACGCTGAACGCCGACATCATCAATGAGGGCGTTGCCCGCGGCGACGTAGGCTACGTCTGGAAGACCGGTATGTTCATGCTGCTGGTCGCCCTTGGACAGATCACCTGCAGCATTATTGCGATCTGGTGCGGTGCCCGCGCAGCCACCACGGCCGGAATGGAAATGCGTCGCGACGTATTCGACCACGTCGCCGGGTTCTCGGAACGCGAGCTGTCGAGCTTTGGAGCCGGATCGCTGATCACCCGCAACACCAACGATGTGCAGCAGGTGCAAATGCTCGTGTTCATGAGCTGCACCATGATGGTTTCGGCCCCGATGCTCGCTATCGGCGGCATCATCATGGCCGTGCGTCAAGATATTGGCCTCAGCTGGATTATCGCCGTTTCGGTGCCGTTGCTGATCGCCGTGGTGACCTTTGTTGCCGTGCGCATGGTGCCGCTATTCAGCAAGTACCAAAAGCAGACCGACGCCATCAACCGCGTGCTGCGCGAGCAGCTCACCGGTATTCGCGTCATCCGGGCGTTCGTGCGTGAAGACATTGAGCGCGAGCGTTTCAAGACCGAAAGCGCGCGCTTCGCTGACCTGGGTCGCCGGGTCGGAAACCTGTTCGTGCTCGTATTCCCCGCATCCATGCTCATCATGAACATCACCATCATCGCGGTGCTGTGGTTCGGCGGCGTGCACATCGAAGACGGCTCAGTACAGATCGGCTCGCTCGTTGCCTACATGGCCTACGCCATGCAGATTCTGATGGGAGTTATCATGGTCAGCTTCATGACGATGATGATTCCGCGTGCGGCGGTGAGCGCCGGACGTATTCACGAGGTACTCGACACCGATTCGACGCTCGAGTTCCCCGAGAACGGAGTGGCCGAGCAGCCGACTCCCGGAGTGGTTGAGTTCGAGGGCGTCTCGTTCGCCTACCCGGGCGCCGAACAACCGGTGCTCGACGATGTGTCGTTCGCGGTGCATCCTGGTGAAACACTCGCCATCATCGGTTCGACCGGTGCCGGTAAGACCACGCTCGTTAACCTCATCCCGCGTCTGTTTGACGCGACCGCTGGCGAGATTCGCGTGGGTGGTGTGCCGGTGAAGGATGCGGATCCAAACGTTATGTGGGCCTCGATCGGTTACGTACCGCAAAAGGCGTTCCTGTTCTCGGGCACCATTGAATCGAACCTGAAATTCGGTAACGAAGACGCGACCGAAGCCGACATGTGGCGTGCGCTTGAAATCGCCCAGGCCGCGGACTTCGTCCGCGAGATGCCCGACCAACTGCAGTCCAAGATTGCGCAGGGCGGCACGAACGTTTCGGGCGGTCAGCGCCAGCGCCTCTCGATTGCGCGCGCGATCATCCACAACCCGAAGGTGCTCGTATTCGACGACTCGTTCTCGGCACTTGACCTGACTACGGATGCGCGCCTGCGGCAGGCACTGTGGCGCGAGCTTCCCGAGGTGACCAAAATTGTCGTTGCTCAGCGCGTGACCTCGATCGCCGATGCCGACCGCATCCTGGTGCTCGAAGACGGCCGCATCGTTGGTGACGGAACGCACGAGACGCTGCTGCAGGACAACACGACGTATCAAGAAATTGTCGAGTCGCAGCTCGGCGCGGAGGCTTCGGCATGAGCAAGACAGTGAATCAAACGACTGCCGACGAACGCGGCGAAAACGACGAGCCCGAGTTTGACGAGGCGGCGGCAGCGGCTGCCGCACAGATGGGTGACTTTGCGGACACCCGACCGGCCAAGAACTTTGGCGCGAGCTTCAAGCGGCTCGTGGGTCTGTTCGCACCCTGGAAGTGGGTGTTCGCACTCGCAACCTTCCTGGGCATTATTTGGGTGACCGTGAGCGTACTGGCACCAAAGGTGCTCGGTGAAGCCACGAACATCATCTTTGAAGGCTTCGTTGGTGGTCACCTGCCTGCGGGGCAAAGCAAGGAACAGGTCATTGCCGGGCTCGAAGCGCAGGGACAGACCGACTTTGCGCAGATGCTCTCGGCGATGCACATCGTGCCGGGCGAGGGAATCGACTTCTACCGCCTGGGCCAGACGCTGCTCTTCGTGTTGCTGCTCTACTTTGTGGCGAACGCGATCGACTACCTGTCGGGCTACCTGCTTAATGGCGTTGTCGTTAAAGCGATGTATCGACTGCGCGAGAGCGTCGAAGAAAAGATTCACCGCCTGCCGCTCGCGTACTTTGACCGCGTTAAGCGCGGTGAGCTGCTGAGCCGCGTCACGAACGACGTCGACAACATCACCAACTCGCTGCAGCAATCCCTGATCTACGCGATCACCTCACTGCTGCAGGTGATCGGTGTGCTCATCATGATGTTCGTGATTTCGTGGCAGCTGGCGCTGGTAGCCCTGGTGATGATTCCGCTCACCGGCGGTATCTTCGCGGTCATTGGCCCGAAGGCGCAAAAGGCGTTTAGTGGCCAGTGGAAGGCAACCGGCAAGCTCAACGCTCGCGTTGAAGAGTCGTTCTCGGGCCACGCACTGGTTCGTGTCTTTGGTCGCGAGCAGAAAATCCGTGCAGGCTTTGCCGAAGAAAACGAAGAGCTGCTCGGCGCAACCATGCGCGCACAGTTCCTGAGCGGCATGATGATGCCGTTGATGATGTTCGCCGGCAACATTTCGTACGTGGGTATCGCGATCCTCGGCGGTCTGCAGGTCGCGAGCGGTCAGCTGCGACTCGGTGATGTTCAGGCGTTCATCCAGTACTCGCAGCAGTTCACGCAGCCACTGGCGCAGCTCGGGTCGATGGCCACGACGCTGCAATCGGCCGTGGCGTCGGCCGAGCGCGTATTCGAACTGCTCGAAGCCGAAGAAGAGACACCGGATGCGGTCGACGCACCCGCGCTCGTTCCGGGACCGGGCAAGATCGAATTCCAGGACGCATCCTTCAGCTACGACCCCGAGAACCCGCTGGTTACCGACCTCAGCTTTACAGTTGAACCGGGCCAGACGGTTGCGATCGTTGGGCCGACCGGTGCGGGTAAGACCACGCTGGTCAACCTGGTCATGCGGTTCTACGACATCGATTCGGGCCGCATCCTGCTCGACGGTCAGGACACCGGTGAGTTGCGTCGTCGCGAGCTGCGTGCGCGCACCGGCATGGTGCTGCAGGATCCGTGGCTGTTCCAGGGATCGATTCTCGAGAACATTCGTTATGGACGCCAGAGCGCGACCGATGCAGAAGTGCTCGAGGCAGCTACCGCGGCATACGTCGACCGTTTCGTGCACTCGCTGCCGGACGGCTACGACACCGTGCTTGACGAAGAAGCCTCGAACATTTCGGCCGGTGAAAAGCAGCTGGTGACGATTGCTCGCGCGTTCGTCGCCAACCCTGCCGTGCTCATCCTCGACGAAGCCACGAGCTCGGTCGACACCCGTACCGAACTGCTGCTCCAGCAGGCAATGGCGGCGCTTCGCAAGGGCCGCACGAGCTTCGTGATCGCACACCGTCTTTCGACGATTCGGGATGCGGACCTCATTTTGGTCATGGAAGCCGGGCGGATTGCCGAGCAGGGCACGCACGACTCGCTGATGGCGGCGCGCGGTGCTTATTGGCGCCTGCACGAGTCGCAGTACGAGGGCGCGCACGATGACGGCGATGCGGCTGGCGATGCGGCCGCGGCGGCAGACGCGGCGGCACGGGAGGCCCCGCACGCCGAATAGCGGATGCAATCGCTTCGGCCCGGCCGTTCACCTTGATGGTGAGCTGGCCGGGCCGCATTCGTATGTTGGGCGAGGGGAGTTGTGGCTACTTTCCGTCGAAGCCGCGGAACTTTGGCGGCAGGATGAGCTCAGCGACTTCCTGAGACTCGGTGGAGATGCCGTAGCCGGCGTCACCGCATTCCGAGAGGAAGCCTTCTTCGACCTCATAGATGCGACATTCTTCGTTGGTTGCGACCGGCTTGCCGGTTGGCTGCTGGTCGGCTGGGGCGTCGCTCAGCGGCCCATCGTGCCACTTGATCTGGTCGCAGATGACGTTTTCGTACTCGTCCTCAAAATCGCGATTGGTCGTCAGTACGGTGTCGCCGCCGGTGATCTTCGAAAGCTTGCCTTCGTGCCCGAATGAGATGCCGTGTTCGGACGGGTTAGCGAAGAACATGCTGCAGCTTTGGGTGACTGCGTCTTCCGTCAGGTACTCCATCGGGTCGGCGGGTTCGAATTCGCCGTCGATGGCTGCTGCCGGCGTCTCGTCAGGAATGTTGCTGTCGCCCCAAATGAAGTAGTCATCGCCGATATATGCCCAGGCCAATCGGCCTGAATTCCCGTCACGTTTCATGGAGGAGAAGCCATTCAAGCGGCTGCCCTGCATTTCGAGGTCGCTTTGGATCATGGATTCAAACTCGTCGGCGTCAAAGTCGGTGGGCTTGACGTACCAGTAGTGGACTGAAACTTCGGGGCTTTCGCCGTAGATCGAGCATTCCATCGCACGGTCGACCGCAATTGGGTCAACGGTGGGGCGTTGGTCGGTCGGAACTGGGTGGCCTGTTTCGTCTGACACGAGGTGCCCGGGGATCGGGAGGTCGAACTCGCCACCGGTCACGGCGACCTGATGTTTCAGGCCCCAACCGGCCTGGCTTTCATTTTCGAAAATGCCCTTCTTCTCGAAGATGCTCGCGCAATTGATTTCGGGGCCTTCGCCCTCTGAAGTCGAGGCTCCCGGAGGGGCAGACTGCCCGATGTCGCCCGTCTCCTCGGCGTTAACGGGAAGAGTGGACGGTGTTTTCTCGGTCGCACAGGCGCTCAGGCAGAGCAGCGCACCGGCGGCGATCACTAACAGCTTTGTTCGTTGCAACATGTCGACTCGCTTTCTCGGGTGAGCGGATGCGTCGGTTAGATGGTCCGTCGATGCGGAAAGTCCTCTGGTTGCTGTGAAGCTACTGAATAGAGCTAAACGGATGCGGTCACTCGCGAACGTCTGCCGCTAGCTCGCTGCTCCCGGTCGGTTCCAGAACTCGGGCCACGAAACACCAAGCTGTGCAGCCAGGCGCCGCACGACCGGCAACGAGATCCCGATAACGGTCGACGGGTCGCCCTCGATGCGCTCAATGAACGGGCCACCGAGCGAGTCAATGGTGAACGCACCGGCAACCCAAATCGGCTCACCCGTCGCGATATACGCATCCATCTCGGCATCGCTGAGGTCGTCAACGAACGTGACGCGCGCCGACTTCACCGCGCCGACGCCAACGGCACCGTCGTGACCGGCGCGACGGTCCACCATCCAATGCCCCGACCACAACGTGCCGGTCTTGCCCCGCTGCAATTGCCAGCGTTCGCGGGCGGCCGCTGCCGAACCCGGCTTGCCGCAGAGCTCGCCATCGATCTCAAACATCGAGTCGCCGCCGAGCACGATGCCGTCAATGTCCTGCCATGCCTCCGAATCCGCTACGGCCAGTGCCTTCGCGCGAGCGAGCGTCAACACGGTTGCTTCTGGTGAGAGGTCGCGGCCCGCAGCCTCGAGCACCGCATCCTCATCGACAGAACTCGGGCGAACCACCGGCTCGATACCGGCGGCTCGAAGTACCGCCAACCGGGCCGGGGAAGTCGAAGCAAGTACGAGTTTCATATAGGCAGATTACGCACACCAATTTGCGCGAACGCTGATGTTCGGCGGACGCGTGCGGTTGCGAGTGGTCGCACGCCGAGCCGATGACACCCGCAAATGTGCTGCAGAAACCGCGCCACGGGCACTCGTGCCGATAGGCTCGAAACTGTGACTACCGCATCCAGCCCACGCCCCGAATCTGCAGCCTCGACCGCCCGCGAAATCAATCCCGGCGACCGTATCGAACTGACGATCACCGATGTTGCTCACGGTGGCGTGTTTATCGCCCGCCACGAAGACGGTCGCGTCGTGTTCGTTGCGGATGCGCTGCCCGGCGAGCGCGTGATTGCTGAGGTGTCGCAGGTGCAGAAGAAGTTTGCCCGTGCCAGCGTCGTTGAGGTGCTGGATGCGGCTGCCGAGCGCCGCGACCACGTGTGGGATGCCGCGTCGATCAGCCGTGCGCCCGCCGACCGTGCTGGCGGTGCCGAGTTCGGGCATATGCTGCCGGCGGATTCGCGCGAGCTCAAGCGTCGGGTACTGGCGGATGCGCTGGCGCGCTTTGGCGGTCTCGACGCGACTACGGTTTCGGCGCTCAGTGTCGAAGCAATTGGTGACGACGATGCCACGCGCGGAACCGGCTGGCGCACCCGCCTGACCCTGCACATCGACGAAGCTGGCAATGTCGGGCCATACGCCGCACGCTCGCACCGCGTCGTGCCGGTCGACTCGCTGCCACTGGCCTTTGCCGATATTGAAGAAGCGGCCATGCACCAGATTCGCCGCGGCGGCACCGGACCTGCACGACTGGAATTTGTGGCTCCGGCCGATCTCGAAGTCCGGATGCGTCGCGTACGCGAGGGCAAGACCCCGCGGGCTGGCGGCACGATCCGCGAACGCGTCGGCGCACGCGAGTTTGCGCTCGCCGAAAGCGGGTTCTGGCAGGTGCACCGCCACGCAGCCGAAACGCTGTACCGCGCGGTTGCCGAAGCGGTCGACGAAACGCTGCTGGATGCATCCGCACAGCACCTTGACCTGTACGGTGGCGTCGGCCTGCTGGGTGCGGCGCTCGCGGAGCGCATCGGTGCGGATGCGCGGATTGCATCGGTTGAGGCGGATGCGTTCGCAACGGGATTTGCGGCACAGAACCTGCGCGAATGGTCGGGCGCGACGGCTGCGACGGGCCGCGTTGATCGTTACCTGCGCGAGCGCCTGCAGCGCGATGACGCGGCGACTCGGGGTGCATTGCGTCGCGGAACGGTCGTGCTCGACCCGCCGCGTTCGGGTGCTGGCGGCGATGTCGTATCGGCACTGGGCAAGTTGGCACCGGCGCAGCTCGTGTACGTGGCGTGCGACCCGGTGGCGTTGGCGCGCGATACGGGGCTGCTGCGCGAACAGGGATACGAACTCGCCCGCATCCGCGCGTTTGATCTTTTCCCAAATACCCACCACGTGGAGACGGTGGCGTCGTTCGTGCGCGCTGAGTAGCCGCGCGCAGTCGTGATCGTGCTTCGACCTCCTACACTCGTGGCATGAATGCTCGAGGTACGGTCACGCTTGAAACTGATCGTTTGGTGCTGCGCAGGTTCGTTGTGTCGGATGCGGACGCGGCGTATGCCAATTGGTGCAGCGATACCGGGATTTCGCGGTTCTTGTCGTGGCCGCCGCATGCGGACGTGGCCGTAACTCGGAGGATTGTCGACGGTTGGGTTTCCGGCTACGCGCGCGACGATTTCTTTCAATGGGCAATCGCGACGCGCGATCATGGTGAGCTGATCGGGTCGATTGGCGTTGTCGGCAGCGACGACGACATCGCTGCCGTGGAGATTGGGTACTGCATTGGGTCACGCTGGTGGGGAAACGGGCTGGCGACCGAAGCCGTGGGGCGGGTTGCCCAGTACTTGTTGACCGAAGCCGGTTTGAATCGAGTGTCTGCACGTTACGACGAGGCAAACGGTGCTTCAGCCCGAGTGCTTGAAAAGTGTGGGTTCCGGTTCGAAGGTGTTCAGCGCGCCTCGCTTCGCAATAACTCGGGAATCAGGGATGCCGTGACGGTGGCGTTACTTGCCTCGGACTTGGTTGCGCAGTAATGACGTTGCGGTTGGATGCTGACAGATACGCATGAAGCGGGTGGGCGAACTGTTGGGTTCACCCACCCGCTTCGTGGTTAGCGGCGGTTTGCGTTCTATCTAGGTTGCAGACCGCGCGCTTCGTGCCTAGGCCGCGTTGTCACTCGAGCGCTGACGCCAGATGAGCAGCGCGCCGATCGCGAGCATGCCCAATGTGAGGGCAACTGTCGGCGTGATGTCGGCAGCACCGGTCGAGGCGAGATCGGCTGTCTGCGCGGCTGAGTTTTCAGCAGCATCTGCGGCAGGTGCTGAACCTGGTGCTGAGCCTGCTGGTGCCACGGCGCCGTCAGCTGTCAGGTTCGGAGCACCCGGTACCGGAGTCGCGGCCGGTTCGACAGCTGCTTCGGTGGCCTCTGGCTGTGCCGGCTCTGCAGGGGCAGGTGATGCAGCAGGTGCTGCGGGCTCGGTCGATGCCGCAGGTTCCGCAGTCTCGGTGGGGGCCGCATCCTTGCAGAACTCGGCCTTGGCCTCGTTGCCAACAACGAACATCACGGTGATCGGGTTCGACTCGACCTTGCTGCCATCGGCACGGATCGCCGTGTAGTTGAGCGTCAGCTCGTAGTTACCCGGCTTGGTGAACGACCAACCCGCGTGGGCGTGCGCCGGACCCGGGATGTCAATGGTGCGTGGCGCACCATCTCGCGTGCCAAGGATTACCTTCGGGGTGCCGCTGAACCCATCGGGCGCGAACAGTGCCACGTCACCGGGGCCCTCGGCATTGGTGAGGTGCAACTCGTAGCGGTCGAAGGCGCCGGGGGCAACACGGTCAGTGCTGTAGCCGGGCCACGGCAGCGTGAAGTTCTGGTCGAACGGCAATACCCAGGTGGGCTCGCCTACGGGAGCGAACACTGCATCCCAAACCGGGCCGGTCTGCTTGTCGGAGCGTTCGGTCTTGGCGTGGTCGCCAACAACCAGCGCAATCTCGTCGCCGTCGCGGTCAGCCGCTCCGGGCGCACCAATGCGGCTGTCGTCCTTGATCTTGACGTTGATGGCGTTAGTGTCGCCGAGGAGTGCGATGTCGAGGTGGCCCTTGTCGATGAGCAGGCGGTCCTGGCAGGTTGCCGGGGCGCCTGGCTTCGGCGACGGGGATGCCGTTGGCTCGCTAGTTGGCTCTGCGGTCGGCTTGGGCGTTGGTTCCGTGGTCGGTGCCGCCGCGTCATCGAGCTTGAGTGCGAACTCGGTCGCTACCGGCTTGTCGAGTTCGAGCGACTCGGTGAGCGTTACGTTCGTCGTGTGGGCGTTGCGCATCAGCGGATGCGGTGCCACGCGGATCTTGAGCGCATCGCCACCGTAGTCGAGGTAGCTCGATGGCACCTGCACCGTGGCGGTGCCACCGGCGACGACGTCATCGTACGTTGCGTCCGGGAGGTTATCCGAGACGGTGGCGTATTGGCCGAGCGTGATGAAGCCCCGGAAATTCGGGTCGGCGAACTTCAGGGAGAGCGTGTGTAGACCATTGCCGGAATCTTTGAGTGTGCCGGTCACGTCGGCTGCGGCGACGTCGACTTCGGCGGCAGTAAACGGCTCGGATGCGTGCGGCATTGGCGCGATCGGGGTGCCGGTTTCGGTTGTCGTCGCCTTGCCGTCGACCGGGGTGATTGCCGCAGAGGTGTACGAAACCTTGCCGGCCGCATCCCGCACCGTTACCTGGTACTGGCTGTCGTCTGCGGGGAGCAGCTCGTGGAATGCCGCGGTGCCGTCCTTGAGGTTGACGGTGGCGAGGTGGAAGCCGTTGACGGTGAACTCGGCAGTGCCTTCAGCAGTCGCGGGAGCCGAAACACGCAGCGTGCTGAGCTTGTCCTTGACTGCCGCATCCTTGCCCTCGACCTCGGTTGCGGGCGCGATGCTGAACTCGGCCTTGTCGCCAGCCGGAGCAGTTGTTACCGATGCCATTGCGGCGCCGGGGCGGTTGCCCCCGACCTGCCACTGGGTGGTGACTTCCTTCGACGAGATCAGCGTGCCATCGGTCTTGCGAGCGGTGGCGCGGTAGGTGATTTCGTAGCGACCCGGGTGGCTGAATGTCGTGTAGTTGTGCGTGTGGCTGCCCGCCGTGAGTTCGGCGCTGCGGTAACGCGGGTCTTCGGTGCTCAGCATGCGCGTGATGATGCCAGGTTCATCCTCGCCCCAGCCCGGCGACCAGCGGAACAGCTCAACCGCGCCGGGGCCGTTGGCCGAGATGAGGTCGAGGCTGAATAGCGTGTCGCGGTACTGCTCGATGGGTACATTCGCGTCGGCGCCGAATCCGGCCCAGATCGGATCGTGTGGCAGGTTCGAGACCTGTGGCGACATGAACAGGTTGGTGCCGGGTTCGCCGAGGAACGCGAGGCCCGGGTCGTTCGGGACCGTGAAGATGAAGTTCTGGGCACCGTCGCTGGTGTAGCCGTGGCCGAGGTTGTGGATGGCCTGGTCGATGGGGCGCGTGCCGGTGTGCTCGGTGTAAAGATGCAGTTCGCCGTTCTCTTCGAACACCTTGGGGCTGTCGACGTGGCCCTTTTCGGCGATGTGTAGGCCCGAGTCGTTGGGGATTGCGCCCGGTTCGAGGGCGCTGGCGGGATCAGCGAGATTTGGCAGTAGCAGGGAGGAGACGGCGACGAGCGACGCAGCGATCGTGGCCGTGACCCGCTGGGTGGCGCCGATGGTGCGGCGCCCAAATACGGAGACGGACATGAAGGTCTTTCCAGCGCAGATGCGCATCGGGATGCGGAGGGCCGAGCGGCCCGGGACCCCCTGAGCTTAGCCTAATGAGTCGCATTCTCAGTAATTGGGGGTATTGGGGTCCCGGCCGGTCATGGCACGGCGTCTGAGCTTAGGCGGGCGACGGTGTGCGGGTTCAGGCGAGGCGGTGCTTCGAGCCCCGGCAAAATTTGTTGCCTAGGGGAGGGTTCGTCCACATATATGTTTCGTAGGCGCTCAGCGGCAACAATTCTTGCCGGTGGGGTTGAGCTGACAGCTCATGGGGTGTCTGGCTGTTTGGACGCCGTGCTCGTACCGGCAACGCACCGGTTGGAAATTTGTTGCATATAGGCGTGGGCATGCCGATATACGGCTCGATGGTGCGTATTTGCAACAAAATTCCAGGCTGCTCGAGGTTGAACAGCCCGGCACTGCCTGCCCGGCGCTGCCTGCCGAGGCGGGGCAGGCCGAGGCTGCCTAGTGAACGGCAACCTCGGTCGGGTCTGGCGTCTAGAGCCGAGCGGTGCTAACGGAAGCGGCCGAACAACGGATCGTTTGGGCTAGTGCCGCCGCGCAGCGGGCGCTGCGTCGTCTGCCAAGGCGAAAGTCGTTTCACGCGGTCGCGTGGGCGGTCGACTGCCACGCCCTCGTTAAACAGCACACCGAGCGTGGCGGCAATCGCCGCAATTTCGTCGGTGCTGGGGTTACCGCCCACGATCTGCCCATCACCCGGCTCGAGCGAGTCGCTCAAGTCGAGGTCGGGGATGCGGACCTTCGGTTGTTCGGCCATTAGAGCGGAATGTTTCCGTGCTTCTTCGGCGGCATGGATGCGCGCTTCGAGCGCAGCGAACGCAGCGCCTTCATGATGGTCACGCGGGTCGCGGCTGGCTCAATGATCGAGTCGAGCTCACCGCGTTCGGCCGCCAAGTATGGCGACGCCACGTTGTACGTGTATTCATCTGCGAGCCTCTTACCGAGCGCATCCGCATCCTCGCCCGCTTCGCGAGCGGCCGCGATATCGCGACGGTACAGAATGTTCACCGCGCCCTGTCCGCCCATAACGGCGATCTCGGCGGTCGGCCAAGCAAAGTTCAGGTCGGCGCCGAGCGCCTTCGAACCCATCACGATGTACGCACCGCCGTAGGCCTTGCGCAGGATTACGGTCACGAGCGGCACCGTGGCTTCGGCGTACGAGTAGAGCAGCTTCGCACCGCGGCGAATCACGCCGCTCCACTCCTGGTCGGTGCCGGGCAGGTAGCCGGGCACGTCAACCAGCGTGACGATCGGAATCGAGAATGAGTCACACATCCGCAGGAAGCGCGCGGCCTTTTCGCCGGCGTCGATGTTCAGCGTGCCGGCCATCTGGTTCGGCTGGTTGGCGATGATGCCAATCGGCGAACCCTCGATGCGCGCAAAACCGACCACGATGTTGGGCGCGAACAGCTCCTGAATCTCCAGGAACTCGCCGTCGTCGACGATCGTTTCGATGACCTTGAGCACGTCGTACGGCTGCGAGGTCGAGTCGGGAATGATCGTGTTGAGCACCCGGTCGGCGTCGGTGATTTCGTATTCGGCGCCGGCTTCGTAGGTGGGCAGTTCTGCCAGGTTGTTGTCGGGAAGGTAGCTCAGCAGGTTGCGGGCGAAGTCGAGGGCGTCTTCTTCGTCGGATGCGAGGTAGTGCGAGACGCCGGAAGTCTGGTTGTGCGCGAGCGCGCCACCGAGCTCCTCCATGCCCACGTCTTCACCGGTGACGGTCTTGATCACGTCTGGTCCGGTGACGAACATGTGCGAGGTCTTGTCGACCATGATGACGAAGTCGGTGAGTGCGGGGGAGTAGACCGCGCCACCGGCCGCCGGACCCATGACGATCGAAATCTGCGGGATGACGCCGGACGCGGCCGTGTTCATCCGGAAAATCTCACCGTACTTTCCGAGCGCAATGACACCTTCTTGGATGCGCGCACCGCCCGAGTCGAGGATGCCGATGATGGGCACGCCGGTCTTGAGCGCGTGCTCCATGATCTTGACGATCTTGGCGCCCGCAGCTTCGCCGAGCGAGCCGCCGAACACGGTGAAGTTCTGTGAGTAGACCGCGACGTTGCGGCCGTGAATCGTGCCCGTGCCGATAACGACCGAGTCGCCGTAGGGGCGCTTTTTCTCCATACCGAACGAGGTGGCGCGGTGGCGCACGAACTCGTCGTATTCCACGAACGAGCCGGGATCGAGCAGCGCCAGGATGCGTTCGCGAGCGGTGTTCTTGCCCTTGGCATGCTGCTTTTCAGCAGCGGCAGCTTCGGCGTCGGTGACGGCCTCGGCGTGGCGGTCGTGGAGCTCTTTGATGCGACCTGCGGTCGTGAGGTCCACGAGCTGGTCGTCGGCGGGCTTGTCGTTCATTCCGCCCACTCTATACGCGCTGGCCTGCGAGCGACTAGATAAAACCGTGCATTACTCGGTCGGTTTTCTTGAGGAAACCACCAAAATCAGTCGTTGGATGGATGGGGTGGGAATCGCGGGAAGTGTTCGCCTTCCGCAGCGCCCCGGTCATGCCCGCGACTTTGCGTGCGCGCTCGCTAGGCTTGTCCCATTCTTGGCTCATGCTTGTTTGGGCCCAAACGCCGACTGGCTGTCGTATCAGCCTGGCGGTCGCAACACCCTGCCACCGCAACAACCTACCGCCGCAAGACCCTGCCACCGCAACAACAGAGGAGCGCCGATGACCGCATCGCAACCGGATGCATCCGGCACCCCAAACACCGCCAACGGCGCGGCCGTCGAGTGGCTGGCGCAGGTGGATTCGACCAACGACGAACTTCGCCGCCGCTTTGTGGCCGAGCAGTCGATCGCACCGTTCGCGACGATCGCCACGACGTCACAGACCGCTGGCCGCGGCCGGCTCGACCGCGAGTGGGTCGATACCCCGGGCGCATCGCTCGCAATGTCGACGTTCGTGCGGTTTCCGGCGGATGCGGCCCGCGAGTCGATCGGTTGGGTCGCGTTGGCCGCCGGTGCTGCCCTGCGCGCGACACTCGTGGCGGTGGCACCAAACCTCGACTGCGGCATCAAATGGCCGAACGACGTGTTGATCGCCGAGCAGAAGGTTGCCGGGATTCTCGGCGAAGTGCTCGGCGTCGTTGATGGCGGCGCCGAGTTCGCCTGCGTGATCGGCACGGGCGTGAATCTGGCGCGCACCGGTGGGGCGCTGCCGCAGGCAACCTCGCTCGCCGAGCACGGCGTCGAGATCGCGGCCACAGAACTGGCGGAACGGTACGCGGGGGAGCTTGCTGACCGCATCCGCAACTTGATTGCAAACGGCGGTGACGCCGCCGCCAGCGGCCTGCACGAGGAACTCACGGCGCACTGCGTGACGCTCGGCTGCCCGGTCGAGGTCACGCTCGCCGATGGCGACATTAAGCGGGGCACCGCGCTCGGGCTCGAACGCGACGGACGTCTGCGGGTGCGGGCATTCGCGGCCGACTCGACCACCGAACCCGCCGCTGCACCCGAGTTTTCGGTGCACGTCGGCGACATCACTCATCTGCGCGTACGAGAGGGGCAGGCATCGTGAAACTGCCGTTTCGCAAATCCGAAAACAAGGATGCGGCACCGCAATTCGGCGGACCAGGCGCGAGCCAGCAGCCGGGTTACCAGCCGTTCCCGCCGCATGCCCAATATGCGCCGCAACCACAGCCCGCGGCGCCGCAGCAACCACCAGCCGGCAACGTCAGTGACATTCACTACCGTCTGGATGCGCCGCTGCCGACCCAGGTGAGCGCCCCAGCGCCCCGCGTCAACGGCAAGAACGGCGCGCCCGAGGTCGTGATTGCGCGCATCCACCGCCACGCCCGGGGCGTCATTTTGCCGAGCATCGCCATGATCGTCGGTGCCGGTTTCCTTGGCTTCAGCACAAGCGAACTGCGCGAAGCGGGCAGCGGCATCTCGTACTTGCTCATCGGTGTCGCGTTGACACTGCTTTTGGGCTTGGCGCCGCTGATCGTGTGGCTGCGACAGCGATTCACCGTCACTTCGAAGCGCACCACCAGTCGCGGCAGCCTCAGCAAGGGGCAGAGCGGCGAAATGCTGCACCACCAGGTCGCTTCGGTTGTTACGCGGCAAAACGGGTGGCAGAAGCTCTTTGGCTCGGGAACCATCCGCCTGACGGGCTTCGATGGCCGGGTGCTCGAACTCAACGATGTGCCAAATGTCGTCACGGTTTCCGCAGCACTTCGTGAGCTATCCGGAGCGTTTGGCGAGTAGGGTTTACTCCCGAGCGCTGCGAACGCAATGCGGCCAAGAGTCAGCATTTGGCGGATGCACAGCCGAAACTTCGCTGCCCACCGGCAACGAACGAACCACTGGCGCTGCGAAGGCGAGCGTCGGAACAATATTTGGAGGACTCCATGAACATGGAAGTGTTTGAACGCCGTGAGTCCGAAGTGCGCGGGTACATCCGCTCCTTCCCGACGGTGTTTAGCAAGGCGAAGGGCGCCCGCATCACGGCCGAAGATGGCCGCGAATACATCGACTTCTTTGCCGGTGCCGGAACCCTGAACTACGGACACAACAACGACGAGTTCAAGCAGGCCCTGCTCGACTACATCGAAGGCGATGGCATCACGCACGGTCTTGACATGGCGACCGAGCAGAAGCGCGCCTTCCTCGAGGCCTTCGAGCGCCACATCCTTGAACCGCGCGGTCTGGACTACAAGGTGCAGTTCACCGGCCCGACCGGCACAAACACTATCGAGGCAGCCCTCAAGCTTGCCCGCATGGCCACCGGCCGCAGCAACGTGATCGCGTTCACGAATGCGTTCCACGGATGCACGCTCGGTGCGGTTTCTGCGACCGCCGGTAAGAACTTCCGCGACGCCGCCGGCGTCAACCTCGGCAACATCACCCGCCTGCCGTTTGACGGCTACCTTGGCGAGGGCGTTGACACGCTCGACCTGCTCGAGCGCATGCTCGACGACACCCACAGCGGTGTCGACAAGCCAGCCGCGGTCATCCTCGAAACCATTCAGGCTGAGGGCGGCATCCGCGTCGCATCGACCGAGTGGTTGCAGCGCCTGCGCAAGATCACCGAAGACCGCGACGTGCTGCTCATCGCCGATGACATTCAGGTTGGTTGCGGCCGTACCGGCAAGTTCTTCAGCTGGGAAGAAGCCGGTATCGTGCCGGACTTCGTCACGCTGTCGAAGTCGATCGGTGGCTACGGTCTGCCGATGGCGCTGCTGCTCATCCGCCGCGAGCTGGACATCTGGAAGCCGGGTCAACACTCGGGTACCTTCCGTGGCCTGAACCTGTCGTTCGTTGGTGCACGTCGCGCCATCGAGACGTACTGGACTGACGACAAGTTCGAACAGGGTATCGCCGAGCGCGCCGAGATCATTCGCGCGGCACTGGGCAAGATCGCCGAGGCCAAGCCTGAGCTTGGTCTTGAGCTGCGCGGCCGTGGCCTGGTGCTCGGCTTTGAAGCAACGGCTGATGACACCTGGGCGCCACGCGTCAGCAAGGCGGCGTTCGAGCGCGGCCTCATTATCGAGTGCGCCGGTTCGAAGGACCAGGTGCTGAAGTTCCTGCCGCCGCTGAACATCGACCTCGACGACCTCAACAAGGGTCTCGAGCTGCTGGCTGAGGCCATCGACGCGGCCTAGTTACCTTGGTGCATCCCGGTGAGCGGGATGCCGAAGCGGGGCGGTGGAGTGCAAACTCCACCGCCCCGCTTCATAGTTGTCGTGCGTTCTTAGACTTCGGACGTTCTTCGAGCCCGGTAAACAGGCCTGACATCGCTGACACGTCGTTTGACTCATCATTTTCGACACATTCGGGTGGAATTGCGGGCATTTGCTCGCATTTGATGAGTCAAACGACACCGCACAGTCGAGATTCGTTCGGTCGGAAACAACAACGCCCGCGGCAAGTCGGCGCGGGCGTCAGTTCGAGGATGCGGTTGCTACAGCGACGCGTGCTCGTGTCGCTGAATGCGCTTGGGGGAGTAGACCCACCAGCGGTACAGCGCAAAGCGGAACAGCGAACCGACACCGATACCCACAATCTTCGACAGGTTGTCGGCCAGTGGCGTCGTCCACTCGAGCATGTAGTGCGTGACCCACAGCGGAATCAGGCTGATGATCATTCCCGCGAGGCTTACAAGCAGGAACTCCATGGCCTCGTGCCAGGTGGACTTGTGGTGGCGTTCGTGACGGAACGTCCACAGCCGGTTACCGACCCAGTTGAACGCGATCGCCACGAGCGTGCCGATTACATTGGCCGCCATCGGGCCCCAGCCCACTACCTCGGGGGCGAGCACCGTCAACCGCAGCGCGTTAAACACGCCGAGGTCAACGACGATGCCGAGTCCGCCAACGAGTCCAAACTTCATGAACTGCGAAGTCAGCGCCTTCCACCACGCCCCGCTCCAGCGCACCGGGTGGTGCTGCGGGTGGATCTGCGCATCCGATTCATTTGCCGCGATGATGGCGATCGGTCCCGATTGTGGATTCGGGCAGTCTTGCCATTCGGGTAGTTCGGAAGAGTTGCGCAAAACAGGGTCCAGACAGGGTTCGTCAATGAGTGGAAAGATCGGTGTCGCCGATCTGCCTGGCGCCGGTCAGGCGCCAAAGAGCCCTTCGATTCTTGCATGAGTGGGCAATTTCCGCCGGTAGTGGAAGAATACGAACGGTAATTCACGGGGATCCGTGACCTGTATGGATGCACTCGGCTCGGCCATCCGCATCCGTCACCGCAGGGATATGGGCACGAACTTGAACGAAGGATGCAGGTAATGGGCGTACCGGTAGTTGGCGTAGTTGGCGGCGGACAGCTTGCCCGCATGATGGTGCCGCCCGCGATTGCGCTCGGCATCGAAATCCGCGTGCTGGCAGAGAAACCGGACGCATCCGCTCGACTCGCCGCAAGCGCCGTCGGTGACTACCGCGACCTCGAAACCGTTCGTACGTTCGCGAAGGACGTTGACGTCATCACCTTCGACCACGAACACGTGCCGCAAGACGTGCTGCGCGCACTCGTTACCGACGGAGTCGCCGTGCACCCCGGCCCCGACGCGCTGCAGTTCGCGCAGGACAAGCTCGAAATGCGTCGACGCCTCGCCGAAGTCGGAGTGCCGATGCCTGATTGGGCGGGCGTTCGTAACGCTGAAGAACTGCAGGCGTTCATTGACGAGCACGGCGGTGCGGCGATCGTGAAGACTCCGCGCGGCGGTTACGACGGTCACGGCGTGCGCAAGGTCACCGCAGGAACCGAGGTCGCCGACTGGTTCGCCGACTTCGACGAACTGCTTGTGGAAGAGCTCGTCGACTTCCGCCGCGAACTCGCGCAGCTGGTTGCTCGTCGTCCATCTGGGCAGATGGCGGCTTGGCCGGTCGTCGAGACGGTGCAGGTCGATGGCGTGTGCAAGGAAGTCATGGCACCCGCACCGCACGCAACCCCGCGCATCCACCAAGTCGCTCACGAAATTGCTGAGTCGATCGCCTCGGGCCTCGACGTCACCGGTGTGCTCGCGGTCGAACTGTTCGAAACGACCGACGACCGCATCCTGGTCAACGAACTCGCCATGCGCCCCCACAACTCGGGACACTGGACCATTGACGGTTCGCGCACGAGCCAGTTCGAGCAGCACCTGCGCGCCGTGCTCGACCTGCCGCTGGGCGACCCGGCGCCGCGCGAAGCCGCGACGGTCATGATCAACATTCTTGGCGGACCGCAAGGCGAGGCCATCACCGACCGATTCGCTACCGCGATGGCACAATTCCCCGAAGCAAAGCTGCACACGTACGGCAAGGATGCACGCCCCGGCCGCAAGGTCGGTCACGTCAACGTTGCTGGTAGCGAACTCGAACAGGTCGCCTTCGTGGCGCGCGCCGCGGCCGCCGTGTTCGACGACTAATCGCACGCAACCACTCACACATCCAAGACCTACTCGAAACCACAGATACTAAGGACTTACCGTGCAGAACGAACAGCCCCGCGTTGGCATCATCATGGGTTCGGATTCGGACTGGCCGACGATGAAGGCCGCCTACGAAATGTGTGCCGAGTTCGGTATCGCCTGCGAGGTCGACGTTGTTTCGGCGCACCGCACGCCCGACAAGATGGTCAACTATGCGCGCAGTGCCCGTGAGCGTGGCCTGCAGGTCATCATCGCCGGCGCCGGTGGTGCGGCTCACTTGCCGGGCATGGTCGCGTCGATGACCACGCTGCCGGTAATCGGCGTACCGGTGCCGCTCAAGTACCTCGACGGCATGGATTCGCTGCTATCGATCGTGCAGATGCCCGGTGGGATTCCGGTCGCGACCGTTTCGATTGGAAACGCAACAAACGCGGGGATCCTTGCCGCGCGCATCCTCGGCGCAACCGACGCTGCGGTTGCCGAGAAGCTGCAGGCATACGCCGACGGTCTGACCGACATGGTGGCCGACAAGGCCGCCGCACTGCAGCAGCAGCTGTAGGGCGTGGTCGCCCGCCTCTTTTGAGGATCGCGCCGTAGGCTTGGGGCTCATGAGCAACCGTCCGCTGCGCCATCCTGACACCAGTTCGCCGGAGTTCATGACGCGTCGTGCCTGGTGGCTGCTGGGCTCGAACCTGGTGATTCCGGGCACCGGTCCGCTGCTCGCCGGCAACCGCCGATTCGGTCGGCTCGGCCTGCGCATCTGGCTCGGTGTGTTGTTGGCGCTGCTGGTAACGGTGCTGCTGTTCTTCGTGTTCCGCGGACCGCTCTTCTTTGTGCTCTCTACCTGGTGGGGGCTCACGATCTTGGGTCTGTGCATCCTTGTCCTGGGGCTGTGGATGTGTCTGACCGTGCTCGAAACGGTGCGGCAAGTGCAGCTGTTTCGGGTGGATGCGATGGCTCGCGGGCTCATCCTCGCGCTCGCGCTGATCATCGGTGTGATTCCGGTCTTTGTCGCCGGGTATCTCACTTCACAGGTGTTTGCGGTGCGCACGGCAGTGTCGAACCTCTTTGGTGACGAGAACGCCGGCATGAAGTTCCCGAGCGATGGTCGCATCAACATCATGATGCTCGGTGGCGACACTGGTGAAGACCGTGAGGGTACGCGCCCCGACTCGATCAGTGTGATGAGCTTCGACTCGGTGTCGGGCCAGCTCACCACGGTGGGGCTGCCGCGTACGCTCACCGGCTTCTCGTTCAGCGAGGGGCCGATGCAAGAGATGTACCCCGAAAGCTACGACAGCTGCGCGGTTGACGTTTGCTACCTGAACTCGGTTTATACCGAGGTCACCACCTACGACTACGACATGTACGCCGATGCCAAGGCGCACGGCTCTGACCCGGGTATCGAAGCGACGCGCGATGCGGTCGAGTGGATTACCGGGCTGCAGATTCACTACTACGTGATGGTCGACATGAGCGGCTTCGCGGCGCTGGTGGATGCGATGGGTGGCGTTGAGGTCGACGTTAAGGAGCGCGTGGGGCTGGGCATTAACGACGACGGCTCGCCAGACTGGCAGCCGCCATCGGTGTACATCGAACCGGGCAAGCAGACGCTCAACGGTGAGATGGCGCTCTGGTACGCCCGCAGTCGCTACGAGACCACCGACTACGCCCGTATGAAGCGTCAGCGTGAGTTGCAGGATGCGATCATCGCGCAGTTGCCGAAGGCGATGATGTCGCGTTCGAGCCAGATCTTGAAGGCGATCGAAGAGGTCGTGCGTACCGATATTCCTGAGGGCGCGGTTGGCCTCGTGGCCGATCTGGCATTGAAGTCGCGTGGCCGCGACGACAACGTACGCGTTGATCTGGCACCACCGGTGCTTGAGATTGAGGACATCACGCCTGATTACGAGTACGCGCGTGAGCTCATCCACAAGGGCTTTGCGGGTGAAGCGCCGCCCACCGAGGCTCCGGCTGCTCCGGAGGAGGAACCGGTCGAGTAGCCGCACTCGCGGTGCCCGGTGCATCCTGAATGAGGGGTTGCCTGAGCCGACGTGTCAAGGTCGCAAGTGTGCCTAAACAACCCCTGGTTGCGCAGGAGGCGACGGGACGTGGATGTCTAGAGTTCGGAGTTTCGCGGCCACGGTGACTCAGCTGGATAGAAGCAGGGGCTATATGCACTAATCATCACCAGAGGGCCCTTGTCCCGG
The DNA here is from genome assembly GCF_001570925.1 of [Zimmermannella] bifida NBRC 103089. Taxonomy (GTDB): domain Bacteria; phylum Actinomycetota; class Actinomycetes; order Actinomycetales; family Microbacteriaceae; genus Gulosibacter; species Gulosibacter bifidus. Next base: position 14,633 of record NZ_BCSP01000012.1, on the reverse strand, counting down.
TTGGTAATTGCCCACACACTAACGTCGAAACCGTCATCCGACCACGCAGACACAGTTGGGCCACGATCCGTATCAGACCGCTCAAGCTGACTCCACTCGCCCTGCTTGGCCAGCTCTGCAGCGATGATCTCCACGGAATCTTCTGCCGCTGCTGGAGTCTTCAGTTCGACTCCGAGGCCACCCATATACGAATACGATCCATCCCAGCTTTCAGGAGGAGCAAAGTAGTCGTTACAGGTTGAAAGCTCACGCTTGACCGTGTCGTTCCGTTCCTCGTCCTCGTTGCTCACTCGGTGTTCCTGGGGGATCATCGCAAGCAACTCACGAATAATCTCCCGACTCCGATCACGCATCTCATGCGCTGACGCAACCGAATACGTCGGGGTCGGTGATGCAGTGCCACTCGTACCGTTGTGGGAGTTTGGGTTTCCGTTCCCACACCCGGTTACGCACAGCGTCAGAGTCGAGACGCAAGCAGTGGCAAGTAGGATTCTCCGCCTCATTCCTAGCTTCACCTTCCCTGAACTCCGAGAAACTTGTTCCGCACTATTCCAACAGGTCGAAAATCTGCCGAGCATGAGGACGCTCACTGCAGCAGCTCGTTGTCTCGACATGTTCGGGACGGAGATTGATTACTTCAACGTGTTAGGTTGCTTGCGTTGGTCGCGCGCAAGTCACAGGAGATTTACATGTCAACTCTGGATGTTCCTGAAGGTGAGTTCGAAAACGCGGCTGAGCGCCTGACCGATGCCGCGGCCAGTTTGCGATCCGCATCCGGCATCTCGGAAATCGAGTCACTGATAACAGCCTCGTTGCCGGGGCGGATGTAGGCAAATCTGCCCACCTTGCGGGTGATGCATGCGACCGCGAATCGGATCGAATTGTATTGCTCCTGGAGCAAGCTGTTGAGGACGCCCTATTCGTAGCGCAAGATCTAAACGATGTTGATGCCCGGTTCGCCTACGCGTTCGACGTAGAGATGGACGGGTAACCATGGACGTGTCTTGGAATGACCTGCAACGTTGGACTCCGGCAGGGCTGGAGGAATCTTATGATTTGGTTTTGTCTGCTCAGCAGGAAACAGAAGCGGCGGGCGACCAACTGCTGTCAGCGAAAACGAACTTTTCTGGAGAGGGTCAGGCAGCGCTCGCGTTTCGTGGAATCGTTGATCGCTATCGGGCGCACGCAGATGACCTTGAAGCACGTCTGACAGAACTTCAGATAGTCCTTAACCAAGCCGCCGAGGCGGTAGAGCAGCTCGCAATTGAAGTCGATTCGACGCAAGCGGCAATCGATGCGGAGCGGTATTTGGTTGATGCAGCGGATCGGGTCCAGCTGCCGGACTGGCTCATTGAACAGTTCGCGCAGGCGAAGAAACAGCGCAGTACTGGCGCGACCTTGCTTGATTTAGAGGGCATTGCACTCCAACGTCGTGATGAGCTGCAAGGAGCCGTTGACACGCTCCGGGAGCAAGCAAAGAGTGTCTTGAGAGAACTTGTATCGGGGCTGTTGCGAGTTCGAGATGGTGAGATATCCGATGCAGCGCAAGTGCTTGCGGACTCGAATGGCTCCGACGCTGCTCCTCAGGAAATAATCGACGCGTTTGGGCAGGCCTCTGCTGCCCAGGTGCGAGCCATGTGGGACTCCCTTGATTTCAATACCCAACGAACCCTTCGAATCAACTTCCCCGAGATTATTGGGAACCTCAGCGGCATTCCATTGTTGGTGCGGCAGAAGGCCAACGATTCCAACATGAATGCCTACTTGGAACGGGAGGAAGCTGCTCGTTCGTCTGAGGAGATCCAAACTCGGATAGATGAACTCACTGCCAAGGAGAACGAGGGGAATCTTGGCCGGAAGGAACGAGCGGAGCTTGCTGATCTGCGGGACGAAGCGCAACGTCGGCAGGCAGTGCGAGACATGCTGGATGGTGACGGCGCGGCGGTGTTCGACCCAAGCAACAACCGAGTGGTTGCAATCGAAGGTGACATTACGAGCGCCCCGGAGCATCTCATTACCGTTGTGCCAGGGACTGGAACATGGATGGGGAGCTTCGCAGACGGTGGTGTGCGAGACCTCCCGCGCGATTTGGTTTCTGGCCTTCAAGAATTTGACCGCAGCGCGGTTGCCTTCGTTGTAAAAGACGGTCCCTGGGCAAGCTGGGCGGGTGAGAACTCAAACATGTTGCATAGCGCAATGGAACGAATGGGATCAACGGTTGCGAATGTCGATGCTGACTTACGCGTTGAGGACTTCGACGGTGATCCGAAAGAAACAGCAATCGTACATAGCGCAGGGATGTCAATCAACAGTGCTGCTGAGGTGCAGGGCGCTCATTACGATGAAGTCATTTCGATTGCTGGGTCATACATGGTTTCAGACTGGGAAGCCGACCAAACAACGGAGTACACGCACATTCAATATGAAGCTGACGCGATCAACGCCGTAGATCGATCCGATTGGCACACAACACCGAATGAAAGCGCCGATTTTGACAAGGTGATTCTTGATAGTGGTGGGCGCGATGGAGTTGATGGGCACACTCGTATTGCGCAGGGTAAAGATAGAAACCCAGAAGGGTTTAAGAGCATTCTTGACAAGATCGTGGATGGTTTGGAATGAAGAATCGTTGGTGCCGGGTGGCACGTGTGATTCCAATAGTTCTGTTGGTAGCGGTCGGGACGGTCTCGTGCCGAAGCGTTTCAGGAGAAACCGAGGTAACGCAATCCACGCAGGTGTATCCGGTTGCGTCAGCGCATGAGATGCGTGATCGGAGTCGGGAGATCATTCGTGAGTTGCTTGCGATGATCCCCCAGGAATACCGAGTGAGCAATGAGGAAGAGGAACGGAACGACACGTTCAAGCGTGAGCTTTCGACCTGTAACGACTACTTTGCTCCTCCTGAAAGCTGGGATGGATCGTACTCGTATATGGGCGGCCTCGGAGTCGAACTGAAGACTCCAGCAGCGGCAGAAGATTCCGTGGAGATCATCGCTGCAGAGTTGGCCAAGCAGGGCGAGTGGAGTCAGCTTGAGCGGTCTGATACGGATCGTGGCCCAACTGTATCTGCGTGGTCGGATGACGGTTTCGACGTCAGTGTGCGGGCAATTGCCAACAGTGACAAGGGGCCTATGGTGGCGATGAGTGCATATAGCCCCTGCTTCTATCCAGCTGAGTCACCGTGGCCGCGCAACTCCGAAATCTAGAAATCCACGGTTCCTGCATCCCGCATCCAGCCACACTGGCAGGACAAATCAGGGGTTGGCTGACACGCGTGGCAAGGTCGCAAGTGTGCCTAAACAACCCCTGGTTGCGCCGCAGGCGACGGGTTGCGTGAGGTAGCGGCACCGCTCGAAACGTATGGCAGTGGATGCATGCGCTCGTTAACCTGCGTGTTCCTGTTCCGTAACTCCGCCGTGACATTGTTTGCTGCACTTGCCGAGGCCTCCTGAGCGCTCGTTTGAACGTTGGGTGTGCCTTGGCAGTAGTTCTTTCCGTTGACTTACAGGAAACTCATGTCAAAGCTCTTTGTTCCAGGCGCCGCACTGCTGGCGATGTCGCTTACGTTCGTCGGGACGGCATTCGCAGGTTCAGCAACGGCAGCAGGCGAATCAACGTTTGACCGCGTCGCCACCTACCCCGTCTATCAGAATGTGCCCGAAGGTGTTGATCCAGCGGCCGAGACTGTAGCGGAAATCTCGACGGTGACGCCAGACGGTAACACCCTTATCTACACCGATGCTGCGGGCCAGCGCATCGGATTCCTCGACATCACCGACCCAGCAAATCCGGTTGGTACGGGGGCGGTTTCGCTCTCGTCAATTGGTAGTGCTGGGGACTCGCCAACTTCGGTGGCGGCGTTCGGTGACTATGTGTTCGTTGTTATTGACGAGTCAGCGGGCGACTTCGTGAACCCGAAGGGCCGCGTCGACATCCTGCGCGTCTCGGACCGCACTGTTGTGAAGTCGATCGACCTCGGTGGTCAGCCCGACTCGATTGCGATTTCTGCCGACGGCAAGTACGCGGCGATCGCAATGGAGAACCAGCGTGATGAAGAGGCCAACGGTGGCGCGCTACCGCAGCAGCCCTCCGGCTTCGTGCAGGTGATTGAACTCACGGGCGACGTCGCCACCTGGGTCGCTGAGCCGATCAGCTTTGCCGACGCATCGGGCACACCACTGCCGATCGTCGCGAACTCGGGCATCATCGCTCCCGAAGACATCGAACCCGAATACGTTTCGATCAACAGCAAGAACCAGCTTGCTGTGACGCTGCAGGAAAACAACGGTGTTGCCATCATCGATCTCAACACCCGCGAAATCACGAAGGTGTGGAGCGCCGGAACTGCGTCGGTCAGCGGCATCGACACCAAGAAGGATGGTGTGATTGACCTCAGCGGTTCGATCACCGATGTGCCGCGTGAGCCGGATGCAATTGGCTGGGTTGACGACAACACCCTCGCCACCGCAAACGAGGGCGACTGGAACGGTGGCACCCGTGGCTGGACTGTCTTTGACACCAACGGCACCGTTGTTTGGGATGCGGGCAACACCTTTGAGCAGCTGGCTGTTGAGCACGGTCTGTACAACGACGGCCGCGCTGGCAAGAAGGGCACTGAACCAGAAGGCCTGGCCATCGCCGAATTCAATGGCGTGAACTACGCGTTCGTTGCTTCGGAGCGTTCGAACTTTGTTGCCGTGTACGACATGAGCAACCCGGCTGATCCCGAGTTCAAGCAGCTGCTGTTCTCGACCAACGGCCCTGAAGGCATCCTGCCGATTCCGTCGCGCGACCTGCTCGCCGTATCGAGTGAAACCGACGAAGCAAAGAAGGGCGTGCGCTCAGCTGTCAACCTGTTCCAGCTGGGTGCTGACACACAGCCGAGCATCGTCTCGGCCGCCGACGAAACCGGCGCTCCGATCGGTTGGACGGCACTCGGTGCGCTGACTGCAGACCCGACCGACCCGAACACCCTGTACACCGCATCCGACTCGGCACTTTCGACGAGCTGGCTGTACAAGATTGACGTTGCGCAGGACCCCGCGGTCATCACTGAGCGCATTCAGGTCATGAAGGACGGCGCGCCGGCCACCTATGACATCGAGGGCGTGTACAAGCGTGCGCAGGGCGGTTTCTGGCTTGCGTCTGAGGGCGCCACCGGCGCTGAAAACCGCTTGGTTCGCATCGACGATGCCGGCAACGTGGTTGAAGAAATCGCGCTGCCTGACGAGGTTGCGGCCCACATCGGTAAGTGGGGTCTTGAGGGCGTAACGGCGTACACGGATGCGGTCGGTAACGAGCGCGTATACGTTGCGATCCAGCGTCTGCTGTGGAACAACCCCCAAGACCCGTCAGCGGGCGGCACTGAGGGTGACAACACCACCCGCATCGGCCAGTACGACGTTGCGACCGGCACCTGGGCGTGGTTCGGATACGAGCTCGAACCTACCAGCGCCAAGGGCGACTGGATGGGGCTTTCGGAGATCACCATGGTCGACGAGAACACCCTCGCTGTGATTGAGCGCGACAAGCTGGCTGGCGACAAGGCTGCGGTCAAGCGCGTATACGCCGTTGACCTGCCTGATCAGGCCACGATTGACGCTGCCGGTGGCGCGCTGATTCCGGTTGCGAAGTCGCTGGCGATCGACGTGCTGCCGATGCTTCAGGAAACCAACGGCTGGACGCAGGAGAAGCTCGAGGGCTTCACCATTGGCGCTGACGGTCGCGTATACGCCGTGACCGACAATGACGGTCTCGACGACGCGAACGGCGAGACGGTATTCCTGCGCCTGGGCCAGGCTTCGGAGTACTTCACCATTGATCAGCCGACCGAGTCGCCGGCACCTTCGGAATCGGCACCGGTAGAGCAGACGCCGACTGCGTCGGCACCGGAGAGTGCGTCGGCTACTGCGGTGGCAACGGATGCGGCTCCGGCAGCAGGCGACCTCGCCGAGACGGGTGCCGAGGGCCTGCAGGTCCTCGCGCTGGTAGGACTCGGTGTTGCCGTGACCGGTGGTGCATTGCTGCTGCGCAACAAGCGCCGCGACGCCTAATCGCTCGAACAGCTGAGGGGGTGGTGGTCAATTCGGTCACCACCCCCTCACTTGTGTGATGATGGATCGAATGCTGCCGGCAGAGTCGCAACGGTCGCATTCCGCCACGACTCGGCCCGTCTTAGGCATCGGGGCAAACGATTTGGACAGTGTTCCTGAGGTGAGGAGTTAATGCTGAAGCGCACTTGGATACGAGTTCTATCACTCGGCGCGGTCGTTCTCGCTACGACCTCAGGTTGTGCCGATTCGGGCAATACCGCTCCTTCGCCTGCGCCAACGTCTACCCATCCGGTCGAGTCGGCGTACGAGATGCGGGGTCGGAGCAGAGAGATTATTGCGGAGATGTTGGCTTTGATTCCGAGCGAGTTGCGTGCTTCGGACGTAGAGGAGGAAAGAAACAAGACTGTTGTTCGGTCGCTGTCAGCATGTGTTGATGCGGGCGAGGTCGACCCGAGTGACTGGAACGGTGCCTATTCCTATTTGGGAGGTCTGGGGGTCAGCGTCATCTCAGAACAAGCGGGAAGAGAAGCGATTCAACAAATTTACGATGATATTTCCAAACGCACAGGATGGGAAGTGGTTGAGGGCCTAGACCACGGCCAAGGGAGAAAATGGTCTTTGACTTCACCCGATGGATTCTTTGTTGAAGCATATGTATTTGTGATGAAAGATGGCACCAATGCGGTTCATCTAAGTGCTCACAGCCCCTGCTTTCTTCCAGCAGAATCCCCATGGCCAAATCATAAGAAGATTTAAGACATTGTTCTGATCAGGCGGAAACGAGTGAGGGGGTGGTCGGATTCAACCCGTTACTCGTCTGTGGGAGACCCCAGACCCGTTTTGTTGTATGGTGGTCGCACCTATAGGGTTGCCTAATCAATGAGGATGGGGTTCTACATGCAGACTCTTGATGTGCCGGAAGGTGCGTTCGAAGACGCCGCTAGCCGGCTAGATCGTGCGAGTGAGCAGCTTCGTGAAGCTACCAGTCTCGCGGAACTTGAGGCATATGTTTCGGCATCGATGCCTGGCGCCACTGACGCAGCGAGTGCTGCCCACGAGGCGGGAGATAGTTGTGACCGTGAGATTGATCGGGTGGCCAACCTAATCACAGAGTCAGCTGCCGATTGCAATTACGTTGCCTTAGACCTCGGCGAAGTCGATGCCCGCTTTGAATACGCCTTCGGCGTTGAATTGGAGGGGTAGGCATGGCGATTACATGGACTGACTTGCACTCATGGGCTCCGGCAGGATTAGAACAAGCATACGAGGCAGTGCTCGTGGCTGAGCATGCCGTTGAGTCCGGTGGAGACATGTTGTTCTCTGCAAAGACAAATTTCGCTGGCAACGGGCAGGCTGCTGATGCGCTTCGGGGCATCATTGGCCGATACTTAACGCACACCGACAACGTTGAAGCGCGTCTGACCGACTTTCTACTTGCGTTAAACCGAGCGGCTGAAGCAGTTGAGCAACTAGCTACTGATGTAGCATCTACTCAGGCGTTGATCGACGCTAATCGATTCGTTGTTGACGGCTCTGACAAAGTACAGATCCCCGATTGGGTTCTGGCTGAGTTGCAGGATGCAGTAGAAGAATCAGGGAAAAACAGCCCATTCGTGCCAGACCCTGTTTCGGTAGCTTATGGAGTCCGCGCTATGTTGCAGGGTGAGCTTGACGGTCTTCTACAAAGGGCTGAGACCATTGCACGCGAACTCAGTTCCAATTGCGACGCGATCCGTGACGGAGACACCTCGCAAGTGGCTGACCTTACGGCCAGTTCGCAGGGGTCTGGGTTCGATTATCAGTCCTTGATTGCAGAATTTGAAACATCGTCAGCCGCGGAAGTAAGTGCTTTGTGGGATTCGCTCGATCACTTTGATCAGCAGCACCTTAAGGCTAACTATCCTGAAATCATCGGGAACCTGAGCGGTGTCCCGTTGGTGATTCGCAAACAAGCGAACGACGCAAATCTGCAGATCTACCTTGACAAATCAGAGAGTGAGCAACCGAGCGCAGAGATTGAATCGAGAATTAAGGAGCTGGAAAAGAGTCAGAATGATGGTCCGCTTTCATCGAAAGAGCAGAGTGAGCTTGACGAGTTGCAAAAGGAACTAGAGCGTCGTGCTGCGGCGAGAGACATGTTGAACGGTGATGGTGCGATTACATTCTCACCTGAAGAGAGCCGTGTAGTTGCGGTTGTTGGTGATCTGGCGGATACACCGGATTATCTGATTACCCACGTGCCAGGTACTGGCACAGAGATGAGTAGTTTTGCGGACGGAGGCGTTCGTGAATTGCCCTCGGACATCGTCGACGCGCTCGAGCGTCAAGGCAAAGGGGCGGTTGCCTTCGTTGTCAAAGATGGTCCTTGGGCGAGCTGGGTCGGTGAAAATTCGAACTCATTACATAGTGCAATGGAACGAATGGGGCAAAGCGTTTACCGGTTGGATGAAGATCTGCGAATTGAAGACTTCGCAGGTGATCCAAGAGAAGTCGGCATTGTCTATAGTGCGGGGATGTCCATCAACAGTGCCGCTGAGGTTCAGGGCGCTCATTACGATGAGGTTATCTCCTTGGCGGGCTCGTATATGGTGTCAAGTTGGGAGTCAGACGCAACAACCGAATACACTCATGTGCAGTATGAGGCAGATGCCATCAATGCTGTCGATCGATCTAAGTGGCACAGGACGCCGAATGAAAGCCTCGCGTTTGACAAAGTTATTCTCGGCAGCGAAGGGCGCGACGGCATTGATGGGCACAATCGGATAGCTCAAGGGAAAGAATCCAATCCAGAGGGGCTTCGAGCTATTATGCGGGAGTTAAACGATTGAGGCGAATGGTTAACTATTCAAAACACTGGCTTGTGGCAAGCCTTGCTGCAGGGATCTCGCTTGGTTTGGTGGGGTGTGTCGATGGGCACCAGGTAAATTCAGAGGCGACCACCGCATCATCCGTTGCCGTGTCAACGCCTCCGGTTCAATCCGCGTTCGGGGTTCGCGATCGTGCAAATGCAATTGTGAAGGATATGGTTGCGCAAATCCCGAAGGAGTTTCGGGTAAGCGATGTAGAGGAAGAACGCTTGGAAAAATCCAAACATGATCTTTCGGCCTGCAATTCGTATGCAAACCCTGACCCCAATTCGTGGGATGGTTCCTATTCGTATATCGGAAGCCTCGGTGTCGAGGTTCGATCGTTGGAAGATGCCACAGCAGCTGCCGATCTCATTTACGAGAACTTTTCGCATCGGCCTGGGTGGGTGATGACGACTAGGGGATACGACCAGCAAGGAAGATATCCATTTATTGAGTCGTCGGATGGATTCCAGGTTGCTGTGGACCCGATCGCGGTGCATGACGGGACGTTCATGGTGACTGTCTATGCGTTCAGCCCGTGTTTCTATCCGGCCGAGTCGCCTTGGCCGAGCGAGACCGAGATCTAAGCGTTTCGGGTGCAAGCCTGCCGGGGCGAAAGGCCTGTTGGGTTCGGTCTCCGGACCCCTGAATACCTAGGCGGTAGCGTGCCTAGAGGTCAGCGTGGATGCGCCACACGAGGTCGGCGGAGTATTCCCACGAATACAGCGGGGCACGGTCACGAGCCGACATCGAGAGCGTTTCGCGCAGCTCCGCATCCGACAACACATTCGCAAGCGCACGAGCCAAACGCGGCACGAACGTCGACGCGTCATCGAGCGAAACCGCGAGCGTCGCATCCCCAGCAACCTCGAGCAGTGCCGGCACATTCGAGTGCACCACTGGTGTGCCGGCCTTGAACGCTTCCAAAAGCGGCAAGCCGAACCCCTCATCGAGCGAGGGCATGCAGAACACGGTAGCCCGGTCGTACAACACCGCGAGCTCGTCGTTCGCGACGAACCCCAGGCTGCGAACACGTGCCGGGTCCACGCCCGCCTGTGCGCACAGCGACTCGATGCTTACATCGCCCCAACCGCTGGGGCCAGCGTGCACGAGCACCGCATCCTGCAGCGCCGGGTCGGCCAGGGCCTGAATCAAGCGATCCAAGCCCTTGCGCGGCTCGAGCGTGCCGACAGCAAGGATGAACGTGTCGGGCAATCCAAAGCGCGAAACGATCTCGTTCAGACGCGCTTCGTCGTCGGGCACTGCCACGTCATTCGATGCGGCACCCGGCACCACGCGTACGCGGTCGCCAAAGTTGTGGATCTGCTGGATCTGGTCAGCCACCGCATGCGTTGGCGTCACAACAGCCGAGGCATACTGCCAGGCACGCCTGAGCTGCGCCTTGTGCCAGCGCACACCGTTTGGGGTAAGGGTCTCCGGATGCGTCCACGGCACGGTGTCGTGCACGGTCACGACGGTCTGCGTGATTTCTCCGGCAGCCGGTGGGTGCAGGGGCACAAACAGGCTTGGCGCATGAATCAGCCCGCCACCAAACGTGCCGGTGAACATACCGTGGCTCCACGCTTTCGCCAGCGCTTTGCGCGACATGCGCGCCGACTGGATATCACCGATGGTGGGAAACTTCGCCCGCAACTGCTCGAGCTCGTCGTCACTAGCCTTAGCGACGAGCCCGGTTACTTCGACTCCCTCGGGGGCACGGCGAATGACCTCGCGGGCGAGGTTTTCGCTGTAGCGTCCGATTCCTCCGGGAACCTCAGCGAGTAGTTGGTCGAGAACGAACTTCAGGGTCACCATTAGACGGCGAGCACTCCATCTTCTGCGGCCTGCTCGAGTGCTTCGAGCCAGGGGCGCATCGGTTCAATACCGGCAGCCGTCCACGCATCGTGTCCGAGTACCGAAAAAGCAGGGCGGGCAGCGGGGCGCTTGAAGGCGGTCGAGTCGGTTGGCTTGACGCGCTCGGGGTCGTTGCCCGAAAGGCGGAAGATTTCGCGGGCGAAATCAAACCAGGTTGCCGTACCCGAGTTCGTGCCGTGGTAGATACCTGCGGGAGCATCCGCATCCACGAGCTTGACGATCTGGCTCGCGAGGTCACGCGTGTAGGTCGGCTGACCGAGCTGGTCGTTGACGACGGTGATCTCGGGGTGCGTGCCCGCAAGCTTCACCATGGTCTTGGCGAAGTTTGGTCCGCCCGCACCGTACAGCCACGCCGTGCGCACGATGTAGGTGCCGGTCGGATGCGCGGCAAGGGCCGCTACTTCACCGGCAGCCTTGGTGCGGCCATAGGCGTTGATCGGATCGCGCGGGTCATTCTCGCCGTACGGTTCGGTGGCATCGCCCTTGAACACGTAGTCGGTCGAAACGTGCACAAACTTCGCGCCGGTGGCCGCGGCCGCGGCAGCAAGGTTAGCGACACCGGTGCCGTTGATCGCGAGCGCCGCATCCTCGTTCGTTTCGGCGTCGTCAACGGCCGTGTACGCGGCAGCGTTGATGATGACGTCGAACCCCTTGAGCGTTTCGGCAGTTGCGGCAGCGTCGGTGATGTCGAGGTCGTGACGCGTAAACGCCGTCACCTCACGCCCGGCCAGAGCCTGCTGGAGGTCCTGGCCGAGCATGCCGGCGGCGCCGGTGATGGCGTAGCGGGTCACAGGGCTGCACGCTCCTTGAGCGGCTCCCACCATGCACGGTTGTCGCGGTACCACTGGATGACCTCGTCGAGACCCTGCTCGAACGGAACCTGCGGCTCGTAGCCGAGCTCTTCCTGGATCTTTGAAATGTTGACGCAGTAGCGCAGGTCGTGGCCCTTGCGGTCGGCAACGTGGTCGATGTACGACTCATCCTTGCCCATGCGTTCGAGGATCATCGCGGTGATCTCGTTGTTGGTGAGCTGGGTACCGCCACCGATGTTGTAGACCTCGCCAGCGCGGCCCTTCGCAAATACGAGGGCGATGCCGCGGCAGTGGTCGTCAACGTGTAGCCAGTCGCGAACGTTCTCGCCGGTGCCGTAGAGCGGCACGTGCTTGTCATCCATGAGGTTCGTAACGAACAGCGGGATGAGCTTCTCAGGGAAGTGGTACGGGCCGTAGTTGTTCGAGCAGCGGGTGATCGACAGGTTCAGGCCGTGGGTGCGGTGGTAGGCGCGGGCAATAAGGTCGCTGCCGGCCTTCGACGCGGCGTATGGCGAGTTGGGTTCGAGCGGGTAGTCCTCGCTCCATTCGCCTTCTTCGATCGAACCGTAGACCTCGTCGGTCGACACGTGAACGAAACGCTCGGTGCCGTGCTTGAGCGCTGCATCCAGCAGGCGCTGCGTGCCGAGCACGTTCGTCTCAACGAAAATCGATGCGTCGGTGAGCGAACGGTCAACGTGCGACTCGGCAGCAAAGTGCACGACGCCATCGATACCGGGGAAGATTTCGTCGAGCAGCTCAACGTCGCGAATGTCGCCCTCGATGAACGTGAGACGAGGCGAATCGGCTACCGGGTCGAGGTTCTCCTTGACACCCGAGTAGGTGAGGGCGTCGAGCACAACGATCTCGGCGCCCTCGATGCCTGGCAGCTCGTCTCGGATCGCGCGGCGAACGAAGTTCGAGCCGATGAATCCGGCGCCACCGGTAACGAGGAGTTTCATGTACGTCCTTACTCTGTCTAGCTATTGACGGAACGTCGGTCTTGCGTTGACGGAACGTCGTTTGACGGGTCAAGTTACGCGCGGGCGCAACTGTCGTGCCTCCAGACTAGACTGCACACTCTGTTCTCGGTTGACGTTGCGCTGAGTGTTGGTGGTCGCGGTAGCGTGGATGCGTGCTGAATTCATCCGCAGGGCGTATGCCGACACCACCGCAAATCGACACCATCGCCGCGATTGTGGTGACTTGGAATGGCGGCGACGAAGCGGTCGCCGCGGTGCGGTCGTTGCTCGCGCAAGATACCGCCAATCGTGCGCTGACCGTCGTAGTGGTCGACAATCACTCGAGTGATGACACGCTCGATCGAATTCGTACGGATGCACCGGGTGCGGTCATCGTGTCGCTGTCAGAAAACCGCGGGTACGGCGCCGCCGCCAATGCTGGCATGCGCGCGGCCGCGGCCGACGCCTACGTGATTTGCAACCAGGATGCGGAGTATCAGCCGGGATTCGTGACCGCGCTCGCGGACGCGTTGGACCGGTATCCCGCCGCCGGTGCGGCAACTGCGCAGGTGCGACTTGCCGGTACCTTCGTGCCAGCCGACGAGACCGACGCTGACGCCTACACCGCGCACGATGGCGCGCGTTGGCGCCGCGCCGACCACGGCCTCGAACTGCTGAACTCAACCGGTAACCAGATCAGCCGATCCGGTAACGGCCGCGACCGGGGCTGGCTGGCGCCGGTGGGTGCCGAGTTCGATACCCGCGTCTTCGGTTTTCACGGCGGCGCGGCAATGCTGCGCGCTGAGGCCGTGGTGCCGCTGGGCGGGTTCGACGAACGCTACTTCATGTACTACGAAGACACCGACCTCTCGTTCCGGTTGCGTCGCGCCGGCTGGCAGATCGTGTACGCACCCGAAGCGGTGTCGGTGCACCAGCACGCGAGCTCGTCGGGTACGACTTCGACCCGGTTTGTGCGGTGGAATACGCGCAATCGCATCTGGTGTGCGCGACGCAACGGACCCGCATCCATGCAAATCGCCGCGATTACTCGCACCGCGATCGGCGCCAAGCTCGGCCTGCTGAAATCGCTCACCATGCGTGGTGCAGGTGCGGCGGATGCGCGGGCGCTCGCGGTCGCGCGGGTTCGTGGATTGCTTGATGGTTGCGGTCGGTTGCCGCAGTGGGCGCAGGAACCAATTCGACCGGACGCCGCCAGCCAAGCCTCCGCGACGGTGAACGCCGAGGTGACTGACCGCATCCTGTGCGATTTCACCTCACTGCCGCCAAAGCTCGGGGGAGTGGGTCGCTACCTTGAGGGGCTTGCGACCGGGCTTGCGGAACTGGAGGCGGTGCCGATGCTGGTGGTGCGCCCCGAGCACGAGGCACACTTCCGTGCGCTGGTGCCGCACGCCTCGATCGTGTTGGCACCGAACTGGATCGGCAAGCGCGGCCTGCGTTTCGTTTGGGAACAGATCGGCCTGCCGCAGTTGGCACGCCGGGTGGGCGCGACGACGATCCACTCGCCGCACTACACGTTCCCGCTGGCACCGTTCGCGCGGGGTCTGCGTCGCGTGGTGACGGTGCATGACGCCACGTTCTTCTCGGATCCTGACGCCCACAGCACGCTCAAGCGCGTGTTCTTCCAGGCCTGGATTCGTGCGGGTGTTCGTGCCGATGTGCAATTGATTGCGCCGAGTCGGGCGACTGCCGATGAAGTGACGAAGTACGCGGGTGCGCCGCGTCGTGACATCGTGGTGGCGTACCACGGTGTCGACCGAGAGGTGTTTCGCGAGCCGACTGCCGATGAACTCGCAGAGTTCCGCACAGCGCACGATCTTGGCGATGCGCCGTGGATTGCGTTCTTGGGCACGATCGAGCCGCGCAAGCGCGTTGGTGAGTTGATTCGTGCGCATCGCGAGCTCTGCGCGGAATACGGTTGGCGTGACGCAGAGGCCCCGTTGCTGCTGATTTCGGGCCAGCGCGGTTGGGATACGGATGCGGCAGCTGAGCTGGATGCGGCGGCATCGGATGCGTCGCGCCGGGTTCGCGAACTCGGGTACTTGCCGCTCGACGAACTTCGGGTTC
>NZ_BCSP01000011.1 GCF_001570925.1 [Zimmermannella] bifida NBRC 103089 | reverse complement strand
GCCCCGCTCGGCGGGCGGCGCGAGCCGTACCGGCACCCGCGGTCGACGCCCCTGGCCCGACCGTCACCGCATCCGTGCCCGCCTCGATACCGATGCCGTGGTCGCGCTCGGCGTCGACCTCGCGCGGTTGCGTGCCTGGCCCACGGCGCAAGAGCCCGAAATGCTCGGCTGGCTCGGACCCGACCTGCTCGATGCGGCACCCAACCTCGACGAAGCGCGCCGCCGCATCCTTGCCGAACCCGAACGCCCGATTACCGCAGCACTGCTCGACCAGGCCAATGTTGCTGGCCTTGGTAATGAGTACGTCACCGAAATGTGTTTTCTGCGCGGCCTGCTGCCGAACACCACGGTCGCCGACGCCGGTGACATCGGCGAATGGCTCGAGCTTGGCCGCGAGCTAATGCTTGCCAATCGCGACCGCGTCGAACGCACCTTCACCGGCAACCGCTTGCCCGGGCAAACCACCTACGTCTTCGCGCGCGGCGGTAAGCCCTGTCGTCGCTGTGGCACGACCGTGTTGCAGGGCAAACATGCCTCGGGTGTGCGCCGGGCAGGTGGCGGCACGTCTGGCGCCGGTGCGGTTGGGGTGCGGATGCGGTCCGATGACGATCTCGTCGATGGTGCCGGCCCCGGTGGGTTGCGCGAGTCGGCGTGGTGCCCGCACTGCCAGCGCTAGGCCAGTGCCCGGCTGCGCTGCCAATCGCGGTGCCAATCGCAGTGCGACGATACGCTTAGCCACATGACTGCGCCAACACCGCACGCCGCCATCATCCTCACCGGCGGCCGATCGAGCCGCATGAACAAGGTCCACAAGCCTGCCCTCGAGCTTTCGGGCAAGCCGCTGGCCGACCACGTCATTACCGCGGTGCGCGCCACCAACCCGGCAGCCCGCATCCTGATCGCTGGTACGTCTGAGGGGCTGACATCGCCCGAGGTGCAGACGCTGCCCGATTCGACGCCGTATGCCGGTCCCCTCGCGGGTATCTGCTCGGCGCTGCCGGGGCTCGACGACCTTACCGACGGCACGGTGTGCATCCTGGCCGGCGATATGCCATTCCTCAGCGCCGCAACACTGCAGCGCCTGGCCGAAGCCGCAACCACACGGCCCGCAAGCTGTGTTGATGGCACCGGCCGGATGCAGATGCTCGTGACCGCGTGGCCGTTAGCTTTACTGCGCCAGCAGGTTGCCGCGATAGACGACCCAAACAACGGCCCGGTCAAGTGGCTGTTTCGCGGCGTCGAACCGGTGCTGGTTTCGGTGCCGGATGCGGAACTGCGCGATATTGATACGCCGCAGGACTACCGGGCGGCCCAGGCAGCACGCTAGACCGCAGTGTTACCCAGGCAGCACGCGCCCTCACCCAGGCAGCACGCGCGCCCCAACCGTTGCAAATAATGCCCGGCATCGCACATATGTCGATGCCGGGCAATTACGCAACAGTTAGGCGACGGGTGCGCGCTAGGCGCGGATAATCTCCAGCGCCCGGTCGCGAACGCTCGCCATGAGCTCTGGCGTGGCGGCTTCGACATTCAGACGCAGCAGCGGCTCGGTGTTCGATGGGCGGATGTTCGCCCACCACCAGTCGCGGCCACCGTGCGTGAACGTCAGTCCGTCGAGCTCGTCAACGTCGGTCTCGCTGCTAAACGCGGTGTAGAGGCGCTCGTACGCGGCCGGAATATCGGCAACGGTCGAGTTGATTTCACCGGATGCGAAGTACGGCGTGTGCTGTGCGGCAAGTTCCGAGATGGGCAGGTCGGTGGCGCCAAGCTGCGCGAGCACGTGCATCGCGGCAAGCATGCCGTTGTCGGCACCCCAGAAGTCACGGAAGTAGTAGTGCGCTGAGTGTTCGCCACCGAAAATGGCGTTGGTGCGGGCCATCTCGGCCTTGATGAGCGAGTGGCCAACGCGGGTGCGTACCGGTTCTGCGTCCAGCGAGCGCACGGTCTCGGCGAAGTGGCGCGAGGTCAGCAGGTTGTGAATGATGTGCACTTCGGCGTCACCGGCGGCACGTGCACGGGCGATTTCGCGGATCGCAACCATGGTCGAAACGGCCGATGGCGAAACCGGCTGGCCCTGTTCATCCACCACGAAGCAGCGGTCGGCGTCGCCGTCGAAGGCAAGACCGATGTCGGCGCCCTCGGCGAGCACGCGCGCCTGCAGATCAACGAGGTTCTTCGGATCGAGCGGGTTCGCCTCGTGGTTCGGGAAGGTGCCGTCGAGCTCGAAGTACATCGGGATGATTTCGAGCGGCAGTGCAGCCAGGCCCGCGGCGGTGCCGAGCACAGCAGGTACGGTGAGGCCGCCCATACCGTTGCCGGCGTCGACGACGACCTTGAGCGGGCGAATGCCGCGCAGGTCGACGAGTTCACGAAGGTAGGCGGCGTATTCGCCGAGCACGTCAAGGCGCGCCTGCAAGCCCGGTTCGGCGACGGCAGGGATGCCGTCGGCAAGGTACGTGAGGGCACGGTCGCGGATGGCAGCGAGGCCGGTGTCGAGCGAGATGCCCTTTGCGCCAGGTGCCGAGATCTTGATGCCGTTGTAGCTGGCGGGGTTGTGTGAGGCGGTGAACATGGCCGCGGCAGCGTTGCGCACGCCCGAGGCGAAGTAGCTCATGTCGGTCGAGCACAGGCCGATCAGCTGCGGGTTGGCGCCGCGAACAAGGGCGCCTTCAGCGAATGCCTCGGCAAAGCCCGGGCTCGAATCGCGCATGTCGTGGCCGA
This sequence comes from [Zimmermannella] bifida NBRC 103089, assembly GCF_001570925.1. GTDB lineage: Bacteria > Actinomycetota > Actinomycetes > Actinomycetales > Microbacteriaceae > Gulosibacter > Gulosibacter bifidus. Next base: position 38,954 of record NZ_BCSP01000011.1, on the reverse strand, counting down.
TAACCAGTTCGTTACCGGCGAGGTCGAGCTGGTCAACCGTCGCCGCACCGAGCGCGCGGACGGCAGGCACGGTGATGGTGTCGCCGACAAGACCACGAATGTCGTAGTTCTTGACGATGGCCTGAAGGTCACCGCGCTCGGCTTCTGGAGTAGCTGGGATTGCTTGCTGCATGCGCTCGAACCTACCGGTTAACGCACAAATTCGGCTCGCTTTGCCCGGCTCGGGGCCGAATTCACGGGGTATTTCGGCAAGAGTTCCGACTTGAGGCGGATACTTCTGGCGCCGAGAATCGTGTGCTCGATACCCGCAGTGGAAGTCGCACGAACTTGCGAAACAAGCAACTGACGGCCCCGCCGAATCGGGCGCTCGACGCGCAGGGGCGTTACGGGCGGGGTGGCTGCGTACCGAGGCTCGCAGGACGCATCATCGTCCAGCCCTCGGGTGGTGTCGTGCGCTCGGCATGAATCGGGCACAGATCGTAGCTGTGCGGGTCGGAACGAAACGACAGTGGACCGATGGCAACCATCTTGTCGGTGTAGTCAAACGTGAGTGTGAACTGTGCTTTTCGTGAGCACGACACTCGGGCGCAGGTCCGTGAACGCATACGGCCACTGTAGTCGCACCCGCAATTGTCCCGACACTCGGCGAATTTCGAGGATGCGGCACACCACGTAGGCTGGCAGCATGCGTTCCCCGATTCCTGCTCACGGTTCGCGCCGTTCGCGCGGCTCGCACAGCCGCCACGGCCGCAGCCTGCGTTCAAGCCCGACGGGACCGTTCCTGCCACAGCCGACCGGCCGCATCCCCCGTTTTAACCAGGTCGTTGGTGAAACGCTGGGCTTCTTGCGAGGTATGGCGCCCGAGCAGATGCGCGATGTGCGCGTACTGATTTCGCCGATGCCGGTGGATGAACGTGATCACCGTGGCATGCCTGCTGATGGCATGCAGCGCTGGCGGTGCAATCCCCCGCACGAAGTCGTGTTGTACCGAGTGCCTATTGAACGCCTCGCCCGCATGCCGCTGTCGAATCCCGAGCTACAGCCGCAGTATCGCGAGTACGTCGAGCGCACGGTAATCGCTGCGGTCGGGCAGCTGCTCGACGGTGGACTCGACGGGATCATCAACGACGATCTACTCGGCCCGCGTCACTAAACCCTGCGGTCCTCGCAGGAGTATCTCATCGCAGCATTCCTTGCGCCAGCAGCACCGAACTGACCGCTGTAACCGAGCTAGCGAACCACCTGAATCGGCGTGGCGTCGGGGTTACCCGAGAGCACTGGCATGCCCGAGATCGCGCCCGATCCCGAGTAGTAGACGGCCGCGTAGATCCCCTCGGCATTGTCGAGCGTCACATCAGCACCACTTGGCTCATCCATGTACACGGTGGTTCCGGCGCGTACGCGCACGTCCTTACCGTTGACTTTGAGCGTGCGATCGGCGTCAGACGGGTTCGCCAGGGCAAGCTTCGGGTTCGGCCCTTCGGCAATCGAGACCATGGTCTTGCCATTGATCTCTGGCGAGGATGCGATCCACGCAAATTCGCCGCCGTCGAGCGGTGCCATGCGACCACTCGCGAGAATTGGGGCATCGGCGTCGACCACGATGGTGTACTCGCCCTCGGGCAGTGTCGTGATCGGCATGTCGACCACGCGTCCCGCGGTCAGCGGCACTTCGTGCGTCGTGCGCTCGCCGCTGGCGCTGATGAAGGTGATCGTGGCATTGAGGTCGGTGTCACCCGGGTTCATCATGCGCACGACCGTACCGAGCGTCGTGGGCGCATCATCGTCCTGTACCGGACGAGCAAATACGTGCATCCCGGCAATAACCTGACGCGTTGCTGGCAGCGCCGTGGCGCTGGCAATGTCTGACCCCTTGGGGTGCAGCGATTCGATGGCCGTCTGGTGCACGTACGCGACCACGGGCGTACCGGTGGCTTCGACGCGCACCGCAATCGCCCCCGCATCCGCCGCGACACCGGCAAGGCTCACCTGCTTGCGCTCGCCCGGCTGCAGGACTGCTTCGGGGATCGTCGGGCGCACGGGGCCCTTGTCGGTGTACAGCGCAAAGTTCACGCGTGCCGGCACGTCGCCCGGGTTGATGACGTCAAGCACCGAGTTGTGTCCGGCGACCGTGTTGCCGGCGAGTAGCCACTGCGATGGCACCGGCTGGCTGCAGCTGGTGACCGAGAATCCACTCGACTTCTTGCCCGTGGCTTCGACGCTCTGCGAGACGCCGAGCTGGCTGTGCGTGTCGCCGTTCATGCCGGGAACCGAGTAGGCGACGGGCCCTTCGTCACCGAGTTCGGTGATCTTTGGCGCGCCCGGCGCCTCGGCCGCTTCGTGGATCTTGGCACTGCCAACCGAGCTGATCGCATCCGCCTTCGAGGTCAAGCCCAATTGCTGCAGCGGGCCGGGGCAAACGCGCACCTGCTCGCCCGGTTTCGGGGTGATCGTGGCGACGGGTGCCTGCGCGTGTTGTTCGGGCAGCGGCATCCAGCCGAGTACCCACACGCTCGAGGCGACGATTCCGGCGGCGCCGATAATGCCAACGGTTCGTGCGAACGCGGCCTTGTTGCGCGCGCTGCGAGCTTCGGCGACGCGGCTCTTGGGCACACGACGGGTGCGTGGCTTCGGTGCCTTTGGCAGCTTCGTACGGGTGCGCTTGCGGCCCATTCCGCGCGGCAGTTCGGCGGCGGTTGCCGATTCGGCAGCGTTGGCGGCAGACGCCGTGGCCGACGGTGCGCGCTCGTCGAGGTGCACCGGCGACTCGTCACCGGCGGGTTCCGGTTCGGGTTCGCCGGGGGTCACGGCAAGCGCGGCCGGTGCGGCGAGCGTGGTGGCTTCGGCGGTTACCGGATGCGGTTCCTCCGCCGGTGCCTCGGTTTCGCTTGCTTCGGGGTCGCCTGCTTCGGCAGCACCTGCCGGTTCGTCGGCGGATTCGCCCTCATCGACATTCGATTCATTATCAGTCGCTGCGACATCACCAGTTTCGGCGTCTGCGGCAGTAACCGTCGCAGCGTCGGCCACGGCACCTGCAACCGAGTCAGCAGCATCCGCATCCCCATCCGCACCTGCATCCGCACGGAATACCGGCACGGTTACCGGCGCCTGCAAGTTCAGCGGGCCCGCTCCTGCCGGCTGCGGTGCCGCAACCAGTTCGGGGTCGATGCCGAACGCGGTGAGCGTCGGGGTCTGTTCAGGATCAAACGTCGTCACGATCGCCTCCGGGCATGTCGATGTGCTCGCCGGTTGGCTGGTCTTGGTACAGGTCGGCTGGCGAGTCGAACGCGAGTTCGGTGCGCGTGGTGCCGCGGTCCAGATCGAACCAGCGCTTGCGTCCGCGACGCTGGCGGATACCGCGAGCGCGCGCTTCGATACCGCCGGTGGGCAGTGCGAGCAGAATCACGAAACACATCACGAGGCCCTGCACGATGAGCAGGGCACGACCGATGCCGTGTTTCAGGTTGTCAGTGTCGAGGGCTCCGGCCAGTGCCGGGTCGGTTGGGCGCTCAGCGGCGTTCTTCACCTGGAAGAGTGTGCCGATCTTGTCGACCTCACCGGCAGTCGAGAGCGCCTCGTTGGTCGACATCGCGGTGACCAGTCGCTGTTCGAGCACGGCACCGGCAGTCGGTGCGGGCTCGACGAGCACGAACCCAATACCGAGGTCGTGGAGTTCCGCAGTCGGGTTCGCGGCGCCGTCCGAAAGGAACTGCAGGGCCGTTTCGGCCAGGGCGCGGTCCGTTTCGGTGAGCTCGGTGTTCGTGGTCGAGAGCGTCGAGAATTCGTTCATCGTTTGGCCCGCGCCACGCTCAAGGTGCACGTTAATGCGATCGCTGCCGAGCGGCGTGATGACGAGCGTGCCGAGTTGGTTGGCGGCGGCACCCTGTGCTTCAACGAGTGCGGGCAGGGTGCGTCCGGTGGATGCGGCGACTTGCGAGTTGCCGTTCAGTTGCGCCGGCGCGATTGGTAGCGCGAGGGCGACGATCGCGAGCGCTCCGATGACGCCCACGATGGTGCCGCCCAAGCGCAGCGCGACCATGCCGGCGGCGGCCGCAATGAGTAGGCCGAGCAGCGCAACGGACTGCGCGCTGCCGATCCACAGCGGCACCCGCTCGCCCGCGTGGAACGCGTACGAGAAACCGCCGGCGATGCCCGCGACGACGAAGCCACCGCAAGCAAGTGCAATACCCGCGAGCGCGACACGCCAGGTGCGGGTAAAGAGCCCCGAGATGGCCAACGCAACAAGCGGGATCAGCAGCAGCACGAGCATCCACCAAATCACCGGATTGTCGCTGATGTTGGCGATTACGCCACGCCACCCGCCAACGCTGGTCGTTGGGAAGAGTGTCAGGACTTCCCAACCGCGCGTGGGCTCGGCAATGACTGGCAGGCCCGGGTCGGCGAAGACCGCGAACGGACGGCCACGGTTGAGGTGGGTGATGCCCAATGGCATGAACATGACCAGCGTTGGGACGCTAGCGAAGAAGATGCGAACCCAGCCGCGACCGGCAAGCGGAAGTGCGATAAGCCAGAGCACCACCAGCAGTGGCAGCAGCATTGGCGAGCAGGCCGCGACGATGAGTGCGAGCAGCGAGCAGCAGGCGGCAGCGGCCCAGGAGCTTGCGGCACCGATTCCGGTGAATAGCAGCCAGGGCAGCACCAGGTGCACGATGACGCCGCTGAGGCGGCCTTCCATGAGCGCGCTGAAGAGCGTCGGCGACATCATCCATGTCAGCGCAACGATGGCGCGCGGCCAGGGGCGTTCGGTCAGTCGCGCGGCGAGGAACCAGGCACCGATGCCGGATGCGGGAATCGCGATCAGCCAGAGCATGTGGATGCTCTGGCTCGGTTCCCAGAACGTGGTGGTACCGAGGAACGCGAGCAGGTAGTTGAACGGGTCGGCCACGCCGACGCCACCGCCAGTGTCGCGCAAGCCGTATCCGGTGTTGCCCCAGAGCTCGGCGATGTTGCCCGAGAGCGGTAGTAGTGCGCCGCCGGTAATGGTGGCGGAGTGCACGAGTGGGAAGAGCAGCACGAGCGAGAGCACGCATCCGAACAGCGCGATCCAACCGCCACCGCCGGTAATGAAGTTGTAGCGATCTCGATGCTGTTGTGTGGCGGCGCGGTATTCGTCACGCTTGTTCGCTTGGAGTTTGCGCCACTCGCCCGGTGACACAAAGAGTTTCGAAAGGCTCTGCGTGGAGTGCTGTTTCGTCGCCGCGAACTGTTTGCGTGACTGCAGTACGCCGGTGCGGAAGAACCAGACCCTCAGTGCCGCGCGCCAGTCCGGAATAATGCGCCCCGGGGTCTTGCGCAGCAGGTGCATGATCGAGCGCAGCAGGGTCTGCGGCAGCAGGAAGAGCCAGCGCAGAATGAATTCCGGTAGCGACGACCATGAGAGTTGTCGGTGCAATTGGGCTTGGCGACGGATGCGGTACTTCTGCAGCGGGCGTGTGCGACGGCCAAAGTGCGTGGTCCCCATCGCATCTGTGTCGCTAGCTTCGACGCGTGCGCGCGGAGTGAGTAGTACGCGACCGCCACTGAGCCAGGTGCGGACACAGAAGTCGAGACCGTCGTCGACAGCGTCGAGTCCTTCGTCGAAGCCGTTGAGTCGATCCCAAGTGTCGCGGCGCACGAGCATGCCGCCCGCGGCGACCGCAAGGACGTCGGAGAGGTGCTCAAACTGGCCCTGATCGATCGCATCCTGGTGCAACCGCACAGCGATGCCCGAGTGCGTTAGCGATTCGCCGTATTCAACGATGCGTGCCGGGTCGTCGCTGTGGACGATTTTTGGTCCGGTGACCTCGAGCGATGGGTTGCGTTCGGCGGTGTCGAGCAGCGCGTCAAGCGCGTCGGGCTCGGGGGCATTGTCGGCGCCAAGGATCCAGTACCAGTCGTTGCTGAGTTCGGGATCGACTCCCAGCTGCTTACGGCGTTCGCGTTCTTCGGCGTCGGCTTCGTTGCAGTAGTCAACGGCGGCTTGGATCGCACTGGGGAACGTTGTCGAGTCGTCCAGGCGCAGATATTTATCCGGCCCCGCATTCCGCATCAGTACCTCGGTGCGGTCGCGGGAACCCAGGTCCACCATGACCGTGCGGTTCGGGGCGCACGTTTGCGCCTCGAGCGCGGGTAGCGTTCGAGTGAGGGCCGTTGCAGCGTTCTGCCCAACGACAATTGCAGTAACTCTTGGGCGCATCAGGTGAATGCTAGGCAGTGGTTGGGTGCGGAATACACATTAGGCACGGCAAGCCGAAATACTGAATCCGTTTCAGTTGCCGCCGGTACCCGTTGTGCGCCCTGCCGTCCGCATCGTGAGTGTGGGATGAGTGATGCGGATGCGCGTGGGCGCGGTACGGATGTGGCTCGGCTGGGATTGCCCCTTGGTATGGCGCGCTCCGCGCAGTGGTTGCCCGGAGATCGCGGCTGCGAGCTAGGCCTGGCGGCGCAGCTTGCGGCGCTCGCGCTCCGAGTAGCCGCCCCAAATGCCGAAGCGCTCGTCGCGCTCGAGTGCGTATTCGAGGCACTGCGCGCGAACTTCGCACGACTGGCAGATCATCTTTGCGTCGCGCGTGGAACCGCCCTTTTCTGGGAAGAACGCTTCGGGATCGGTCTGTGCGCAAAGAGCATCGGCCTGCCATGCCAGTGGATTGTCGTCACCAACGTGGTGCTCGGTACCGGGCACACCCAGTTCGAGCGGATCAACAAACCAGTTTTCTGGCACTGGTCGAATCATCTTCGCCATAACACAACTCCCCACATTTCAACGAGCGACTTGCCCGCCTCACATATGTAATTACAGCGGTGTAGTTAGCTCGCGTCAAGGCAAAATTCGGAAACCCTAACCCCTGCCTTGAGACTTTCCGGTTATTCCCAGTCACGGAGTGTCGCAGGTTTTGGGAATTGTTCACCTGGCGTTCCGCGTCAGACCGCGGCGCGCCTGACGATTGCCCAGAATCGGCCGCATCACTTGCAGCCATGTCAAATCCAGCGACGAAACCGCCAGAATCGACCGACTTAGCGCAGTGGCAGCGCCGTTCCCGGTTCGATACCGGCCGAAGCGAGCACGCAATCTCCCGCACCAGCAATGTGCACTGGTGCTTCTTCCGGGGTAATGAAATACGAATCACCCTGGTTCAAGGTCACGCACTCGCCGCTCGCACCCGTCACGGTAAGCGGGCCATTGAGTCCGAGCAAAATTGCCGGCCCGACGAAGTGCGCCTTGACCGAAACGTCGTCGCCACACACGCGCTGTACCTGAAAGTCAGGTTCTTCGGGTTTAAACAGCTGCAGCCCGTGCTCCAGGTTAAGCGGCGCCAAGAACGGCGGCGGTGTCGGCGATGCCCGCAACACGCGCAGCAATTCGGGCACATCAATGTGCTTCGGCGTCAGTCCACCGCGCAGCACGTTGTCACTCGCGGCCATGACCTCAATGCCAACGCCGTCAATATAGGCGTGCAGTACGCCCGCCTGCACGTAGATCGCTTCGCCGCGCTTGAGTGCCACGTGGTTCATCAGCAGCGCGGTCAGGCAGCCAGCATCGTCAGGAAACGCCGCACGGATGCGCGCAAGGTTGCGTCGCTCACGCGGGTACCGGCAGCGCTCGGCACTCGTCGGTGCGTCGTCGAGCCAGCTGTCGAGCGCGGGCACCGCAGCGGCAACTTCGGGGTCATCGCTGAGCAGCCACGCCACAAGTTCGAGCATGGCGCCTTCCGATTCTGCTTCGCGAACGCGGCGGGTGAATACCTGGAACGCGAGGTTTTCTGGTGCGGCGTCGGCGATGGCAGTGACCAACTCGCAAACCTCAGCTTGCGCACGGAATCCCGCGAGCGCATCCATCGTTTCGGTGAGCGCAATCAGCAGTTCAGGTTTGTGGGATGCATCGCGATAGTTACGATTCGGCGCATCCATCGGCACGCCGCGTTCGTTCTCGAGGGCGAACCCGGCCCGAGCTTCAGCAAGTTTGGGGTGTGCCTGCAGCGAGAGCGGTTGCGCGGCGGCCAGCACCTTCATCAGGAATGGCAACTGTGGCGCCTCGCCTTCGCGCAGTCCGGCCGCAAGCGGGCCGAGCGCGGTTTCGGGATGCTGTGCAATCACGTCGCGCAGGTCGCGGCAGCCGGGTACGACTTCGGCATCCACGAGCTGGCTTGGTGAGCCGTGGTGTGCGCCGAGCCACAGCTCAGCTTGAATCGGTGCCGATCCGTTCGCATCCGCAGCATTTTCGGGTTCGACAAGTGCCGCGCCCGAACCTATGACCTGCGAAATGGCGCCCTTCGCACCCCACGAATAGCGCATGGGGCTGTTTTGAATCGACAACAGCATCCCAGGCAGGCTACAACGACTCGGTAACGCCTTGCACGCTCACGACCGAAATCACCCGACCAAATCATGACCGCATGCAAGAATTGCGCCCATGTCGTCTCAACTCGTGGGGCGCGTTCGCGCGCTCGGTCTCCGCCTGCCATGGCAGCAAGCGACCGAGATCCGCGGATACTCGAAGGCGATGATGCTGTCGCTGGCGATGATCATCGTCGCGTTTAGCGGCGATCTGTTCCGCTACACCATCGGCTGGACTGGCTACGGCCTGATTGTGCTCGGACTCGGTGCACTGTCGGTCGTCGTAATGCGACGCCGGCGCCCGAAGCTCCACCTCTTGCACTTGCCGTACATGCTGGTGGCGTTTGTGTCTTGGTGCTGGCTGTCGGTGTTGTGGAGCGGGTACCAGCTCGAGACCGTGGCCGGGGCTGCGATTCAGACCCTGACGATGGCGGCGGCCTCGATGATGGCGGTTTCGCTCGGTCGCTTTCAGTTCTTGCGTACGTTCGCGTTTGGCATGCGCTTGTTGGTGTACGGCTCGCTGCTGTTTGAACTCGGGGCGGCACTGTTCGCTCCCTATGGCGTGGTGCCGCCTACGTACCTGCGTACGAACTTCTTGCAGCAGGTGCTGGGCGACTCCGCTCCCCTATCTGCGCAACATATTCCCGGAAGTTACTACTGGACACATTCCGAACTATTCCAGGGCGGCCCGCTACAAGGTTTGATGGGCAACCGAAACCTGCTGGCGCTGGTGGCACTCTTGGCGATCATCACCACCCTGGCCGAACTTGCTGACGGCATGATCGTGCGCTGGCGCGCGACACTGGGGGTATTGGCGGGAATCGGCGCGATCGTGTGGACCGATTCGGCCACCGTGTACGTGACGATCGCGTTTGTGGCGCTCGGTGCCGCGCTCGTGGTGGCGGGTCGCCGGCTCGAGCGGGGGCAGCGGTGGATGCTCTATGCCTCGGTCGGTACCGTCTTGGTCGTTGGTGCTGTGCTCGTGATCGTCAATAACAATGCGATCTTCGCGATGATGAACCGCAGCTCGGACATGTCGGGACGCGGCACGATTTGGCGTGCCGTCATCAATCTGGGCGTGGAATCGCCCGTGCTGGGTCAGGGCTGGATTAGCTATTGGGCACCGTGGCTGCCCGAGTTCCAACAGCTCGCCATTATCGAAGGCGTGCCGTACCACCAGGCCCACAATGCGTTCCTTGATGTGTGGATGCAGACGGGAACGATTGGTGCGCTGCTGTTTGCCGCACTGGTGTTCACGGCGTTGGTTCGCACCTGGTGGCTGGCGATTGACTTGCACGATATTCCGTTGATGCCGCGACCTAAGGTGAACGCACGCCGCGCGCATCCGTCATATGCCGTCGCCGCACCGTTCTTCTTGACGATTGCACTCACGGTGCAAGCGATGACCGAGTCGCGGTTGTTGATCGAAGGAAATTGGCTGCTGCTGTGCTACTTGGCGATGTTTGCGAAGCTGCGTTCGTCGAACGCACCGCTGCGTCCGCGGCAGGCAGGAACGGTGAAGCACGCAGACAGCGAGCTCGCGCTCGACCTGCGCGTCGACTAGTTGCAGTAGGCGGTTCACGACTGACGCGGCCACCTGTGCACGTGTTGCAGGCCTGCATAAGCCTCAGCCCTGCATGAATCTCAGGCCTGCATCCCCATAACCGCGCGCCCGCACCGGCACGCACGCACTGCGCCATGTGCATCCGTACAGCGACTCTCCCGGCACAGCAAAGAGGGAGCGGATCCGCAGATCCACTCCCTCTTCGTGTTGTCGAGCGACGGCTCGTTATCGGCTGAGTCGGCGCGATGCCGCGACCAGAATCACACCAGCCAGACCGACGGCGGCCAGAATCAGCACACCAGCAATCGTGAGGGTGCTGCCGGTTTCGGCCATGACGCCCGAAGGTGCGGCTTCGGCCTGTTCGGCTTCGCTGTTTGCCGCGTTATCGGTTGCCGCGGCATCCTGGCTCGGAATCTCCTGCGCGCGTGGCACAACGCTCATCGAGCCATTGTTGTCACCGGCGTTCGGAGCAACCGGTTGCGAGGTCGACGCGCCGTCCTTCTTTGCGTCAGCCTTTGGTGCAGCGTGTGCATCCGAGTTGTTCATCGGCAGATCCTGTGGCGCTGCCGGCTTCGGAATCACGCTCATTGCCTCGGGCTTCGCTGCTTCAGAGTCGCCTGCCTGCGGTTCAGCTGGTGCTGCTTCAGGCGTGACTTCTTCAGCTGGCACGGGGTCTGGCGTTGCCGTTTCAGCTTCACCCTTGCCCTTGGACGCTGACGAGTTCGCGTTTACGCCAGCGGTTTCGGTCGGCTTCGCCGTTTCGGTCGGCGTCGCGGATGCAGTGGGTTCCGGCTTCGTAGTCGGCGTCGGCTTGGGTGCCGGCTTCACCGTCTCCGTGGCGCTCGGCTTCGGCTCAGGTTTCGGCTCAGGCTTGATTTCCGGCTTTGGGTCCGGCTTCGGTGCTTCTACCGGAGCGTCAGTCGGACCGAACCAGTCGGTGAACAGGCGCCAGAAGTTGCGGTTACCGTACGACGAGCATCCGTCGCCTTCGCCGTAGAGGTTGTTCATCGCGGCCTCGTTTGGCGTGTACGGGGTGTAGATGTATAGCGATGCGGTGGCGACGTTTTCGACGTAGACGCTCTTGGTGCCGCACGATCCGTCTGGGTTATAGAGGATGTTGTGCGTGCGGCCGGCGCGGTAGCCGAAGCTGTCCGGGTTGTTCTTGTAGTTCTGCAGCTGGCCGGCAGCGTCAAAGACCTGATTGAAGAAGCCGGCATAGTCGGGGTGGCACCAGCCTGGGCGGTTGGGGTCGTCCGGGCAGTAGTAGCCCATGGCGCGGTCGTAGCGCCATTCGGCAGGGTTGTCCATGGTGACCAGCGAAGTTTCCTTCTCAAGCATCACCAGCAGAACCTTGGGGTTGATGTCGCAGGACTTTGCCACCTTCTCGATGATGGTGGCGGCGCTTTCGTTGCGCTGTCCGACGTACCCCTTGCAGAGGTTTGCGGGGTACGACTGGGTGTCCTGGCGGTGGTCCTTGAGGCAGTTGCTGCCGGTGCAGTTCTGGCCCTTTTCGTCGAGGAACTTCTGGATCTCGTCCGCGTTCATCGAAGTTTCGTCATAGAACTGTTCGTCGGTGATGATCATGCCCGGATTGAACTTCGACGCGTCGGCAGCTTCGGCGCTCTGGCTAACGACCGAGGCAATGGCACCGGTCGCGAGCAGGCCGAGGGCGGCGATCGCGACGACAAACTTGTTGGCAAGCGTACGCACTAGAGCACCTCCGTGGTGGTGGCTTCTGAGGTGCCGCTGACGCCGTCACCGGTGTATTCGACGGTGACCTTCCAGTCAGCGCTTGGGTCGGCACCTTCGAGCACGACGAGCGGGCACGAAGTGCTCTGCGCGTCGGGTACTGCAGCAGCTTCGCCAGTGAGTGTTTCGCCGGATGCGCTGGTGGCGGTGACCTTGCAGGTGCCGTCGCCGATGTGGCCGGTTACCACGGCACGGGTTTCGATGTTGCCGTCGACAAGGGTGGCCTCGGTGACGATTACGGTGAGCTCGCCCACGGCGCCATCGGTTTCGGTGGGCGCGGTGGTCACTGCTGGCGCAGCGGTAGCGTCGGTGGCACTGGTTCCGGCGTCGTTGGCAGCTTGGCTGCACCCGGTGAGCGCAAGGCCCCCGGCGAGCAGGGCCGCGAGGGCGCTCGCGCCACGCAAGTACTTCAGCGATGTCGACATGGTTTCCCCTAGCTTCGGCGTGTCGTCACTCTTATTGACATGAGTCACAGTAGTCACATCGATCACACTTGTCACGGGAAAATGCGAAAACGCCGGCATCTTTTATCAAGATGCCGGCGTGTCGCACCGAATTACACTGATGTAAGTATTAGTGCACTTTTTGCTAGATCAATGCGGCGCGGAGTGCCTGCAGGTAGCAGAATCCCCAGCGTTGAGTCGGCTCAAGAACGGCCGATTCTGCCCACTCGTTCCATGCGTTCACGATGACGATTCGGTGGTCAGGGTCGCGAAGCGCAACAGCCTCAACTGTGGCACGCATCCATCGACGGAACGTGTAGGGGTTTGCCCCCACCCAGGCGTGAGGCTCCCATTGACGACGGGCCGTGTTGTCAAACCCAACCATCGCACCCGGGAAGTCCGTTTCCGGGAAGTCGCCACGAAGACGAGCGATGGCCGCGTTGCACATGCCTTGATAGCTGAACAACCCACCCTGGAAACGCTCACGAACACCAAGCCCGTCGTGCGCAATAGCGATGTACTCGTGGTTGTGCGGCGGGAAGGCGAGCGCGCCCTGGATACCTGCCTCCATGTACGAGGCGTTCAGGCCGTCGAAGTTTGCACCGACGTCCACGGACATCAGGTGCAGTTCCCCTACCCCAGCCTCGCGAGCACGACGTCGCCATTCTTCGATAACCTGCTGGTAGTTCGGCAACTGCGCAATGCGATAGACCGCGAGCACCGCTGCACCATCAACACGCAGGTATCGCTCATCCTGCAGGAGCGGCATAACGTCATCGATGAAGTTCTCGGCTGGAACCTTGTCGTACTCCTGTGCGATGAGTACGTTCTTCGAGTCACCGTCCCAGCGGCGGGTCCAGTTCTCATTTGCCCACATGATGCAGAACGGCTGATCAATGTCGGATTCGACCAATCGGTTGATGGGCATTTCCATCAGCTTGTGACCCGAGAACCAGTAGTAGTAGTACATGAACGCGTGCACGCCGAAAGCCTTCGCCAGCTTCGTTTGTTCCTCGCGAACTTCATCCATGCGCAGGTCATAAAAGCCGAGCTCAGCCGGCAGCAATGGCTGCGGGTGCCCCTGGAACACTGGCTTGGCCTTCGAAACGTTGGTCCACTCAGTGAATCCCTTGCCCCACCAGGCGTCGTTCTCGGGGAACGTGTGGAATTGCGGCAGGTAGAACGCCATCGCCTTCGCCCGGAACTCGGGGTCGCTTAGCACCTGAACGAGTCCGTCTCGATCCAGCGGTTCCGCAACCGCTTCGACATCTTGACGCTCCTGAATGACATAGCCGGCCTCAAGCGCAAGAATGCCAATGAGTCGCTCGATAGCGTGCGCGGTGGTCCCGTCGATCTGCCCAGCTTCGGTTTCGAAGTCTGGACGGTCCATCATCAGCGAGCGCAATCCCTGCAGCACGAACCCGCGAATCCAGTAAATGGAACCGGATGGGAATTCAAGATCGTCGTGCTTGTGCGGCAGACGAATTCGGCGAAGGATTTGCTTGACGTGCTCTTCGTCACCGCCCCACTGGTCGGCATACGCAATCGACCCTTCTGAGGTCACAACACCAATACCCGGGTTTGCCGCGAACGCGTTGAGAATAGTCTCGACGTTCTCGGGAGTGCCGAGCAGGTCTCGATAGAACCCTTCCTTCCACTGGTCGCCCGACCCAGAAAGCGTCTCGTGCTGTTCACGCCAAGCACTCTTCTTGGTGTGGATTTTGAAGACCAGATCATACGGGTCCAACATGCCCGCGTTGACAACCTGCAGCAGCGGCCAAATGTCCCGACCGTGATTCTCGACGGGAAGGATCCGTACGTTCTTGGCACCGCTCGGCAAGATGTCCGCCTCGGTAATCGTGGCGTTGGATGCATTGGTCACGATGACGTCAAACGGCACCTTGATGTTGGCAAGCTGCTCAACGATTTCCGACACCAGGTCGTCGTAGTACACGTGCAGGTGCACACCAATAGGCGCCGGTTCGACGAACGGCGGGAAGTCAACACGCCATTTCGCCGGGAAGCCGACAAAGTGCATCCCTTCGTACCGGTGCAGCCACGAGCCAAAGCCGCACCCTTCCTTCGAGTCTTCGGCCACACGGGTCCGCCCAGCCACTAGGTCTCCGACAACCTCTCGGCCACGGATCAACCGGCGCTTGACACCCTCTTTAGTAATACGGCGCAACGTGTTGCCTTCCTCTTATGTCTCTAGTTTCGTACCAACGGGCAGCTCCGTATGCCGTGACCGCTAGCACCATTCTGCGATGTCGATGTCGAATTCTCGGCGAAGCAGCTCGGGGATTCGCTCTCCCTGCACACCCACGCTCGGACGCGTGATCAGTTCGCGTTTCAGGAACGGAACGCCCTCGCGCAGTACCTGCAGCCATGCAGAAATCATCGGATTGAGCGTGGAGTGACGCAGCAGTTGCGGCTCAATGTAGGCAGCTTGCACGAACCCCTCTCCATAGAGCGTCCGTGACAGCCCGAGTTCGTAGTTGTTGATGATTTCTTGCTTGTCAGCATGCACGCGCACCTCGGTCCAGAACTTCTGGAAGACCTTTGCTTGCAGCACATCTGCGGTGTAACCGATGAAGTAGCTCTGCAGGTGCGGGGTCACTTGGTAGTTACGGACGAGTCCCCATGCGTCACCGAGATCGCGTTCGAAGTCGTCATAGATGGGATCCATGTTCCAGAATGGCCCCAACAGCGAATCGTTGACCTGCAGCACACGCTCTGCGCTGAAAATCTGTGGCTGATGCAAGAACCCAACGGCCCAGCTACCGAAGTCATAGCCAATGTTGGGCTTTCGAATAATTGCTGGTTCCCCTTCGAGGGGTTCAGAAAAATGCAGCGGTTGCGAATCTGTACAAGCGCTCACGATGAGCACCTCGTAGTCACGTGCAAAGAGCGAGTTGACCAGCGCGGCGAACGACTTCGACATGATCGGCGAAAGCGACCACTGCGCGACGACGGCGACACGGGATGGAGACGGGCTGATTCGAGCCGACGTCTCCCAATGGATCTGCGGCAGGATGCCCTCGTAGAACAGGCTGCGCACGTTAACCCCGTCGGCCACGAACGGCCCGCATAGCGCGCATCCCCGCTCGCACCGGTAGCGTCAACTGCCACGAGCGCGAAGCCCGCAGCTCCTTCACCTGGTTGGCAAACATCGCAGCGCTTGCTTGCTCCGCAGCCACGCGACGCTCCAACCGGTCAATTCGCTGCTGCAGCTGCCGAACCGTGAGTTGCGCGGCACGCAGTTCGCTCTGCAACCGCGCTTCTTCCGACAGTTTTCCCGCAGAAGTGCTCATCTCTTCCCTCTCATCATTGCGTGCCATAAGTGTACGCAAGCGTTACCGTCGGTAGACTCTGCACCGCCCAGCTTTTAACCGGGCAAGGAACGAGAGCATCAATGAACGAACCATCAAAGGCTCAACAGGTCGCCGAGGCGCGCAACACTCGAATTGCTTCGCTGACCCTTGAACCAGTGGGTCCACAGCGCCGAGGCGCAGCAGGATTCATCGAAGCAGTTACGGACATTTGGCATCGCCGCGAGATGCTTGGTCTTCTGGTTTCACGAGAAATCACCGCTCGGTACAAGGACTCAGCCCTCGGGTTCCTTTGGGGCCTCGTTCGTCCACTGACACAGTTGCTCGTCTACTACCTGGTACTGGGGCACTTCCTCGGTGCTGCACGGTCGATTCCCGAATTCGCTGTCTTTATTTTTTCGGGTCTTACTATCTACGGCTTTGCGTCAGAAGTCCTGATGTTGATGACCGGGTCAATCGTCGGCAACTCCGGACTCGTTAAGAAGGTCTACCTACCGCGCGAGGTGTTCCCCTTGGCAGCACTCGGTTCCGCGGCCTTCAACTTCATGCTGCAGATGCTGGTACTCCTTGCCGCCGCGCTGCTTGCCGGCACGTTCAACCTTGGCTGGAACTTGGTTTACGCATTGGCCGGTATCACAATTGTCTTGCTCTATTCAATGGCCGCCGGTCTGGCTCTCGCCGCAGTCAACGTGTATTTGCGTGACGTGCAGTATCTCGTAGAAGTCATCGTGATGCTCATGATGTGGACGTCGCCAATCGTGTATTCGTGGACTTTCGTCGGCACTGCATTTGCCGATCTCGGATGGCCTGCTTGGCTGAACGAAGTGTTCATCAATAACCCACTCACTCTCGCGGTCATCTCGTTCCAAGCAGCATTCTGGGCACCAGGTTTGCCGCCGGCCGCCCCAGGCGCTGACCCAACGTTCATGTTCCCGGAATTGTTCAAGCTCCGCCTGCTTATCGCAGGTGTTGTCGGCCTCATTCTCGTATTTCTTTCGCAGCGCCTGTTCTCGCGCCTGCAGGGCAACTTCGCACAGGAGCTTTAGAACATGCAGAAATTCATCGAAAGCCCTACCGTCATCACGGTAGAAAACGTCTCGAAACGATTCGTCGTACACCAGGACAAGTCGCTCAAGGATCGAATCCTGCACCCGCGTAGGACTGCAGCACACGCAGAAGATTTCTGGGCTCTGCGCGACCTTTCACTCGACATTCATTCCGGCAACACCATTGGGCTGATCGGCCCAAACGGCTCCGGTAAATCAACGCTCCTGAAAATCATCGGCGGCATTCTTAGCCCGACTACCGGACGTGTTTTGCAGCGTGGCCGAGTCGCGGCGCTGCTCGAACTTGGTGCGGGTTTTCACCAAGACCTCACCGGGCGAGAAAACATCTACCTGAACGCCTCTATCCTCGGGCTTTCAAAGAAACAAACTGACAAGTACTTCGATGAAATCGTTGCATTCTCAGGCATCGAGAACTTCATCGACACCCAGGTGAAGTTCTACTCGTCGGGCATGTACGTGCGCCTCGCCTTCGCTGTAGCCGTTCACGTAGATCCCGATATTCTGCTCGTCGACGAGGTGCTCGCGGTCGGCGACGAAGCATTCCAACAGAAGTGCTTGGACAAGATTCGCTCCTTCCAAGAAGAGGGCCGCACGATCATCATGGTTACGCACACCCTGTCGCAGATCGAAGAGTTCTGCACTCGAGCGCTGGTTCTGGGTCAGGGGCAGGTCGTTTACGACGGCAACCCGATTGATGCGGTGAAAGTGCTCCGCAGCGGTTTCGAAAGCTTGGTGGATGCCGACGTCGCGCGCGAGCGCATCGCGCGCGAGCTCCGAGAGAACGAAGCCGAACGCGAACGCCGCAGCCAGGGCGCCATCAGCGAGATTCGCTCGATCGTCGAGGGTGGGGTGTTGCACCCAGGAGGCAACCTCACCGTTGAAATCGATGTTGACATCAAGAATGAGTTGCCAGGCTGGAACCTCGGTCTTTCGCTGACCAACGGCCTACAGCAGATGGCGATGATGACAAGCGCTCACCGAGCAGGCTTGAAGGGCACCACGCTTACGCCCGGAACGCACACACTGCGCGCGACTTTCCCGAACATGCACCTGCCCAAACAGGAATACACCATCAGCGCAGCGCTTTACGACGGCAGCGGTGCAGAGATCAGCCGTTTCGAGGACGCAGCTGCGTTCACCGCAGAAACCGACGAACGAGCGGCTGGTTTGCACTACTCCCCCGTTAACCTCGAGATTGCGAACTAGCTCCAGCACTCCTGTCCGTTAGAGAGGTAAAGCCATGACCAAGATCGTCATGACCTTGATGGTGCGCGACGAGGCCGACATCATCGCTGCCATGATCGAGCACCACCTGGCGCAAGGCATTGATTTCATCATCGCGACCGACAATGCCTCTACAGACGGCACTCGGGAGATCTTGCAGCAATACGCGGATGCTGGCGTGCTCGAAGTCAACGATGACCCACGGCTCGAAAAGCAACAAGCCGAAGTTGTGACAGCGATGGCGCGTCGAGCAGCTCAGAAGTATCAAGCCGACTGGGTGATCAACGCCGACGCAGATGAGTTCTTCTTCGCGGCGAATGGCGGCACAGTAGCGGAAGCGCTTGGCCGCATGCCCGCGAACGTGCAGAGCTTCGATGCGCCGGTCCGCAACCTCATGGGGCTTCCGCTAAAGGCAGGCTCTGCGGCCTGCTCCCATGTGTGGCGCGACGAACGCACTATCGAGGCCCTCAACCGGGTCGGGCTCCACGCCCACCCAACACAGGACTGTGTGCACCGCGCCAGCGAAACGGTCAACGTCGTGCAGGGCAACCACGCGACGGACCTACCCCTCACCGAAGACGTGCCTGCCGACGCTGCACTCGAAGTCCTGCACTTGCCCTACCGAACCTGGGACCGCTATCGGCATCGAGTAGAGATCACGGCCGAAGCCTATCGTCGCTCAAATCGAACGCCATCCCCTCGGCATCACGGCATGCGCGATGCCCGCTGGTTGGAAAGCGGAGTGCTCGAACCGGTTTTCATCGCTCGTCATCCGAACGCAAATGGTGGTGAAGGATTCGTACTCGATACACGAGTAAAAGACGAGCTCGAGCAGTTGCGCAGTGGCCAGGCTGTTCTCCCCAAAGCGCTGTCAGCAGCGCTTGCCGCGCCGGTGACCATGGGCAATATTGACGAAGGACGCAACCAATTTGCGCTAATTGGCCCGTGGCTCATCTCTGAGGCAGAGTACAAAGCCCAGCTGGAATACCGGACGCAGGAGTTCTATGAGCTCCTGCAAAAGGATGAAAACACGGCAGCAGAACTCGCGACCCGGACCGACCAACTTGACGTAGCAAGAGCTCAGCATGCCCAAATAGAAGCGCAACTTGCAGCGAAGACCGCTGAGGCTGACGCATTACGCTCCATGATGGCTGAACTCACGTCCAGTCGAGCGGTTCGCACCGCTGCCTCAGTCTTTGTGACCGGTTATGACGGGGAAACTTACGGACGAGGTCTGGCATCGTTACCGCGTAAAGCGATCAACCGCCTTCGGAAAGCAGCGTCAAGCGGGCGAACTCCAAGGTCCGCAACAGTCTCAACACCGGCTCCTACAGACGCAACGAAGGATGCGGATCCACACCCGGCGGAATCCGCCGATCTCGCCGCAACGATCGAACGCGAACGTGAGCGCAAAGACAGCTACGCCGTATTCCAGCAACTATGGCAAGATCCCCCATCACCGGTGGTTCTCCTCGGCAAACCGGATCGCTCGGCCACCCCATTGATCATGTGCTTGTGGAACCGGCGAGAGCGCATAGAAGAAATTCTGCAACAGCTTGACGAGCAGGTGGATGCCCAAACGAATGCGCGAATGAGCTTGCGCGTCATCTTTTGGAACAACTGTGCTCAGGACCAGGAATGGTACGAAACACGCATTCGTGCGTTCGCGCCCAGCGGTGCAGTTTCGAGCGTTGAGTTCGTCCAAAGCCCTCGAAACATCCGCGGAATCGGTCGTTTTATTGCGGCTCGGCACCTAGCCAACGAAGGTTCCACGGGGGCATTCCTCATGTTGGACGATGATGAAGACATTACGCCGACCTCGCTGACGACGCTGCTATCCGCCGGCGGTACGCGAAAACTCGCTGGGTTTTGGTCTTGGCGAGTAGACCCTCTCGACTATTGGCAGCGGGAGCGTGCCGCTGACGGAGAAAAGGCTGACTACGTGGCTACCGGAGGGTGCGTTTGTGACTTCGAACTCGTACGCGATGATGCGTTCTTCAACGAACTGCCAGAACCCGGGCTCTACATTGAGGACGCTTGGATGAGCAGGTTTGCTGGCCACAAGGGTTGGGATCTGCGTGCGGTCGATCTCCCGATCTCGTTCGTGCTTCACGAAACGAATCAGTACAACGAGCTTGTTTGGGACAAGGTCGCGTTCTGGAAGTCATTGAACGACCGTTACCCATTACAGGACGCCTGACGACTTCACAAAAACCTTTGGGGCGGGCAAAACAGCCCTAACGACTGTGCCCGCCCCAGAAAGGCGCTGATTAGCCGCGCCGACGCATGTAGTCGTCGAACGTGTAGCCGTTCAGGTAGTACTGGTAGGCCGAATTATTGCTTCGAATGCTGTCATCGTAGCTGCGCTGAGGGTTGTACTTTGCACCAGCAGGAATAGTTGGCATTCGGTAGTCGAGCAGTCGCAGGTCGACCGAGGTCGCTGGCACCGTCCGCTCATCACTGCATGAGGCCCATGAAGCACGCGCATCACCGTAGCTATCCCAACCTCGATTCGAGGTTTCACGGGTCCGAACCATGTTGAACACGATGCAGCTGTCTGGGTCATGCGGGCCGCCGTACCAAGCGTCGTTCGTTGGCTGGAACAGGACCTCTCGGTGTCCAGCAGAATTCCACCAAGAACGAACTGAATGGACGCCGCTTAGATCGAAGTACCGCTCTGTCAGATCTCCGTTGGAGTATGCGACTTCATTACCATTGATCGCCCCGTCGTGTGCGCCGATCGAGCCATGTGCATCTGCGTGACGCTGCGACAGATCCGAATATGCATTGATGCCGACTCTAAACCGTGAGGCAGGAAGTGCCGACAATCCATGCTCCACTCGAATCTTGTTGTATTCGGTCACGAAATTGTAGATTTCCGTGGGCGTGACGTCATCCTTCGCGAGCCCTGCGGGACGGACGATATGCCACGGCGTCTGTGAAGCGTTCCCACACTCAGCGAGCACTGACTTGTCTTCGAGCCCCCGACCAGCTCGAATAATCTCTCGTTGTTGGGTCGTGTCTTCGAACGGGTTCAGCGCGAGCAACCGCTGCGCCGAGGTCCGGGCCTGTGTACCCGTGCATGAACCGTAGGAAAGCAGCAAGGGAGCCTTGTGCTTGGCCGCCAGTGGGGTCGCAACCAACGCATCTGGGAACTTGTTTGCAGCAGCTACGTACACCTTGTAGGTAGCATCGGGGTAGAACCGGTTCACAATTTGCGCGTTTGTCTCGAACCGGTCTGCCCCTGCGAAACGGTAAACGTAGTATCCGCCAAAGTCGTATTTCAGCACCTTCTCACCGCCGGCAAGGTAAATACGCCTCACCTTTGACAGTTGCTGAATGGTCGCTTTAGTTTCTGGGGTAAGCCCGCTGGAGTGGCCTAGCAGAATCGGAGCGTCCATGCTGGTTGCTGCCGAACCCGCAGTAAGTGCATCCGGGAAATCCCATCCGGTAGCGATAAAGACAGTCAACGTATCGGGGAAAAAGGTAGTCGCCAGCATCCCTGCGGTTTCGTGACGATTCGAGCCGCCATAGCGTTCGGTTTTTGCGTTCGGCAAGAACCCCTTCAACTCGTTGATCGCTGCCGCAGGCACTGCGCTTTCCCCGCCAACGATGATTACTCGCGATGGCTGTTGCCGCTTCAACGCCGTGACTGTTTCAGCCGGGAGTTTGTCACCCATCGTCAACAGAATCGGTGCGCCAAGTTTCGCCGCGACGGGGCCAGCCGCCAGCGCATCGGGATACGTAACACCAGTGGCAAGTACTGCAGTTCCGCCGGTACCCGTCGCGACTTGGGCCGCAACCTTGTCAGCGGTTGCAAACCGGTTGTCACCACCAATTTCCGAACCGTTTAGAATCGCAGCATCTGCGCTCATTGGCGCGATCAGCACCGATCCAAGTGCTGCAATCGATGCCGCGACCACCAATATTCGTGTAAGGACATGCCGAGCCATACCTACCCCTGACTGAAAAGCTAAGAATCCGAATGAAATTACTTGGATCCTAACTAACGGACAGGTCGATTAGGCAAGATTGACGAGCTTTACACGAATACGCCAAATTAATTCGATTTAGTCATGCTTCGCGTTGAACCAACTTTGTATTTCACGTCACCAGCATTAATTACCGGTAGAGCGTTTTAGTTCCAGGATGTGGTGCAGGTAACGGCCATAGCCGGACTTCTTGAGCGGCCCAGCAATCTCGAGCAGTTGCTCATCGGTAATCCAGCCAGCGCGCCAAGCGATCTCTTCGATGCAGCCGAGCTTGAGACCCTGACGGTCTTCGATGACCTTGACGTATTCCGACGCTTGCATCATCGATTCGAAGGTTCCGGTGTCAAGCCAGGCGGTACCGCGAGCAAGCTCGAATACCTCGAGTTCGCCACGTTCCAGGTACTCCTGGTTGATCGACGAGATCTCCAGCTCGCCACGGTCGGAGGGCTTAACGTTCTTAGCAATTTCAACGACCTTGTTGTCGTAGAAATACAGCCCCGGAACCGCAAAGTTCGACTTCGGGTTTTTCGGCTTCTCTTCGATCGAGACCGCCTTCATGTTTTCGTCAAACTCGACAACGCCGTATGCCGTTGGGTCGGCTACCTGATACGCGAAAATCAGACCGCCCTTAACTTCGCCGTGATTGCGCAGCGAGGAACCGAGACCGACGCCGTGGAAGATGTTGTCGCCAAGCACGAGCGCCACCGAGTCATCCCCGATGAACTCTTCACCAATAATGAATGCTTGCGCGAGACCGTCAGGCGAAGGCTGCTCAGCGTATTCAATTCGGATACCGAGGTGCGAACCGTCACCGAGCAGGTTTTGGAACTGCGAGTTGTACTCGGGCGTCGTGATAATCAGGATCTCGTTGATGTCCGCCATCATCAGCGTCGACAGCGGGTAGTAGATCATCGGCTTGTCGTAAATCGGCATCAACTGCTTGGAGATGCCCTTGGTGATCGGCCAAAGACGCGTGCCGGATCCGCCGGCGAGAATAATGCCCTTCATGACTTAGTTCTCTCCTTCGTTCAGCGACTTGTAGAACGCGAGGCACTGCTCGTAGTCAGGCAGCAGGCCCTGGTCCTTCGCACCGTTAAGACCCGGAGCATCCGTGTCCTTTGGCGAGAGCAGCAGTTCTTCTTCGGGCATACCAAACTCAAGTCCCACCGAGGAGCACAGCGGGTTGATGCCGTGCTCACGGCCAGGTGCGTAGGTTGCCGAGCAGAGGTAGCTCACGGTTGAGCCGTCCTCGAGCGCAACGAACGCGTGCCCAAAGCCCTCGGGAATGTAGATGGCACGACGGTCGACGTCGTCAAGACGTACACTGTCCCACTTACCGAACGTCGGCGAGCCAACGCGAATGTCAACGACGAAGTCGATTACCGCGCCGCGCGTACACGTCACGTACTTCGCCTGGCTTGGTGGCACATCGGCGAAGTGAATACCGCGAACGGTTCCGCGCTTCGACACCGAAGTATTCGCCTGCTTGAGGTTAAGCGGGTGTCCCACCGCTTCCTCTAGCTTGTCGAATCGGTAGTACTCAAGGAACACGCCTCGGTCGTCTGGAAACTGACGCGGCGTGATTTCAAAAGTGCCAGGGATGCTGAGCTCTCGGATATCCATACGGGCAGTCTAGAGGTCGTTCCTTGCGTACACGGGCTACTATGAGCGAAATTGACGATCTATAGGGGAATCAATCGTGAATCGCACGCCAAAAATCGGGGTTTTGCTTGCCACCCACAACGGCGTGATGTTCGTCGAAGAGCAGCTTCGCTCGGTGCTCGACCAAATTGATGTCGACGTGCACGTGGTGATTTCCGACGATAACTCGACCGACGGCACCTACGAACTCGTACAGCGACTCGCTGCCGCCGATAGCCGGATCACGGTGCTCCCCCAAGGCACATTTGGCTCCGCCGCCGCAAACTTCTACCGTCTGGTACGGGATGCGAACGTGCAGGGGTTCGACGCCATCGGGTTTTGCGATCAGGACGATGCTTGGGAACCGTGGAAGCTCGAGCGCCACTATGCGCTACTCACGTCCCCAGGGGGCGTCGACGGTTTGGGAGACTACTCGGCGGTCTCCTCAAACGTCGCGGCGTTTGATGAAGATGGCAACTCACAGTTGATCGTCAAGAACCAGTTGCAGCGAACCGCGGACTACGTCTTCGAATCGGGCGGCCCGGGATCAACATTCCTGTTTCGACCCGAGACTTTCGAATTCGTGCGTGCACAGCTGCTCGACCCAGCATCGCCTGCAAGCCGTATGCCGTCACACGACTGGTGCATGTACGCACTGGTGCGCGCCAGCGGCCGAAGGTGGTTCATTGATGGCGAGCCATCGGTTCAGTACCGCCAGCATGGCGACAACGTCCTCGGGGCCAACGAAGGCTTGGAGCAGCACCTAGCTCGACTCAAAGCCATTGCTAATGGGCAGCACCGTCGAGATGTCCAGTCGGTGCTGGATGCGGTTGTTCCCGTCGCGTCAACAGCCACCGCACCGCAGCTCGCCTGGCTGCAAGACGCAACACGGCGCCGCGGACCGCTGACGCGCATCCGGTTGGCCCGTCAGGCTAATCAGCTGCGACGCAGACGGCGTGACCAGCTGGCGCTGGCCGCAACCGTGCTGCTGGGCATCTGGTAAACGCTGGGGCTACTTGCGCCCCATGCCCACGTAGGTCCACCCAGCGTCTCGCCAACGCTTCGGGTCAAGGCAATTCCGGCCGTCGATAACGATCCTTGTGTTCACAAGATCGCTAATACTGCTCGGGTCCAGGTCTTGAAAGACCTTCCACTCGGTTAGCACCATGACGGCATCAGCATCCCGTACCGCGTCTTCGAGCGAAACAGCGATGACACGCTCCGGCTTGAACTTCTGCAAAACTTCACCGGCTTTCGGGTCATAGGTGACCACCGTTGCGCCTGCGTGCTCAACGCGACCAGCGATATCGACAGCGGGCGAGTCACGAATGTCATCGCTGTCGGGTTTGAATGCTGCGCCGAGCACACCGATCTTCTTGCCGCTAAGTTCGCCGCCGAGTGCCTCGCGCAGTTTCTCGACAGCGCGTTCTCGCTGTCGGGTGTTGATGTCATCAACGTCGTGCAGGAACGCCAGCGCATCTCCGTGACCGAGTTCATCGGCTCGTGACATGAACGCCCGAATGTCCTTAGGGAGGCAACCACCGCCGAATCCAATTCCAGCACGCAGGAATTTCTTGCCAATCCGGTCGTCGTAGCCGATGGCCTCCGCCAACTTCTTTACGTCACCACCGGTCGCATCGGTCAACACCGACATGGCGTTGATGAACGAAATCTTCGTCGCAAGAAACGCATTCGCCGCAACTTTGACGAGCTCAGCGGTAGCGAAGTCGGTCTCGACCTTAGGGATCTTTGCGGCGAGCAGATCCGCATAGCACTCGTCCAACAGTGTTCGGGCGGTGTCAGCATCCTCTACATCGTCGGGCAGACCGTAGACGATACGGTCGGGCCGCAGGGTGTCTTTCACGGCGAAACCTTCACGCAGGAACTCCGGGTTCCAGACCACGGGAATCCCATGACCGGCAAATCGCTCCTGCAGTCGTGCGGCCGTACCTACTGGCACGGTCGACTTACCAACGACAGCAATAGACCGCTCAGATTGTGCTGGGAGCACCGCCAACAGGCTTTCGACAACGGCGTCAACGTAGCGCATGTCTGCAGCATTGCCATCAGCCACCTGCGGTGTTCCCACCGCAATGAAGTGCAGATCGCAGTCGACAACCTCGGTCATGTCCTGAGTGAACCGCAACCGGCCATTTTCAATATTCCGTTTGAGGATGGGTTCGAGTTCCGGCTCGTAGAAGGTCGGTTTCCCGGTGTTGAGTCGGGCGACCTTATCGGCGTCGGTATCGACGCCGATCACGCTGTGTCCGATGTCTGCCATACATGTGGCGTGCACCGCTCCGAGATACCCGACACCGATTACCGAAATCTTCACTAATCAACCCTTATCTTGCGGCAATTCGAACACTGGTGGCTTCATATGCCTAATGCTTGGCAAGGAGAGATTTTCCGCGCGCTCTCCACCGCCATCGTATCTGCGCGGATTGACCCGTTCTAACATCACCGGGTAAATCGACTGCTACATCTGTGGTGAACGTACGTGTCTCAATGAGCATGCTTGGAGCGAGTCAAGGCCAGCGCCGCGACATGCCACACAACGCCACACAATGGGCCGATCAGCAGCGCAAGCAATACTGCCGTTTGCAAGTCAGCGGTGAACAAGAGCACGAGCACAGCGATGATCGAAGCTACCCACCAGCCGCCGATGTAGTGCGCGTGCAGTTCTTTCGCAAGGGTGGCCGCGCCCGTGACAAACAGCGCTCCAGTAAGC
Source organism: [Zimmermannella] bifida NBRC 103089 (assembly GCF_001570925.1). Classification (GTDB taxonomy): domain Bacteria; phylum Actinomycetota; class Actinomycetes; order Actinomycetales; family Microbacteriaceae; genus Gulosibacter; species Gulosibacter bifidus. The sequence goes on along the minus strand of NZ_BCSP01000011.1, from coordinate 12,880 downwards.
GCACTCGCAAACGTCAAAATTGCCAGCACTTCACCCGAGATCTGAAAGCCATCACCCATAAGCGTGAACAGCCACGGGCCAATGAAATACGCGAGCACCGCGCCCACCGCGCCAACAGCCACGACGCCAACTACGGGTGTCAGGAGCGCTCGAGTCAGTGCATCCCGTCGGTCAACGAAGTAGACGACAATCGCATTCTGGAAGGCTTGCAGCGGCACCAAGATCGGCGCTCGAGTCAACAGCACGGCAAGCAGCAGATTTGACAGCAGCGTCGGGTCAGCCTCGAGTCGCGTCGCCTTTACCAGCACCGGGAACCCCACGACCATGATCGTTGTTGCCGACGCCGCGACCATGGCGCTCAATGCGTTCCTCACGAACGTGCGAGTATTCGTACGGATCTCTTGTGTGAGCGTTTCACGAACCGGCGTGGCGAGCATGAGCATCGGTGTCGCAAACACACCCATCGCTGTAATGATCAAGAAGGTCGCGAGGTTCGCGCCCACGAGCAGCCCTACGATTGCGGCAAGCATTCGTAATGCTGCTTCGAGAGCTACGAGGAGTGCGTACCAATTCCAACGCCCCATGCCGCTGAGAATTCCCGCAACGACCGACTGAAACGCAAAGCCGATGACAGCGACAGTCAGTACCGCAACGCTCAGCCAGGGGTCGCTGCTTGCGAAAAGGGCCGGGCTCCACACCCACGACGTCGCCAAAAGCACAATGGCCGTGACACCGCCGATTGCCATTGCTGGCGCCAACGGTTTGCTCCGCACTGCTGACACGGCAGTGTCCGTAGCGGGCTCAGCAGCTGCAGATTCGGCAACGATGCCGGGGACGTCATCTGTCGTGGCATTGGCCTCAGCCGGTTGCGCATCGCGCACACCGCGGGTGGTCTCGTACATGATGCCCTGCACGATGCCGGAGAGCATGAAAAATGCCGACCAGAAAACGTTGAACGCTGCGAAGTTGGTCGCTCCCAGCGTGAGCGTGGCAAAAACAACGACCGCGTACCCGGCTAGCCCTGCGAATACGGTGGCGATGGCGAGCCAGCGCACGTGTTTCTCCTTCGTTTGGTGCCTGCCCCAAGGCAGAGGCAACGCTACTAGTGCGTAGCGATCCACCCGTCCCAGGCGCTCCGCGCCATGTCGTCGATCGTCAGACGCGATTTCCAGCCGAGTTCTTGTTCGGCCAGCGTGACATCGGCCACGACCATGGCTGGGTCTCCGGCACGACGCGGTTCAATCACGGGTGAGATTTGTCGCCCGCTAACACGGCAAAGCGCATCGACGACTTCCAGCACCGATGACCCCGTGCCGGTACCGATGTTGTAGGCGGACGAGAGCGTCTTCCCGGCCTTGATCGCGTCGAGCGCTGCCAAGTGTGCCTCTGCCAGGTCGATCACGTGAACAAAGTCACGAATGCAAGTGCCGTCGGGAGTCGAATAGTCGTCACCAAAGACTCGTGGAGCTTCGCCAGCGACGATCTTCTCGATCACCATCGGCACGAGATTGAGCGCCTGCCGGTCGCTGAGCGTCGGCGATGCGGCACCGGCGACGTTGAAGTAGCGCAGGCTAACCGCACGCAGCCAACCGCACGCAACAGCAGCTTCAATGAGCTTTTCACCGAAGAGCTTGGTCTCACCGTAGGGGTTGATTGGCGCTGTCGTTGCTGTCTCTGCCACCGGTGAGCCTTCGGGCTCTCCATACACGGCTGCGGATGACGAAAAGACCAGGGTCCCGACGGAGGCGGCTTCCATTGCCATGAGCAGGTTGGCCAAGCCACCCAAATTGTCACGGTAGTACCGCGCAGGTTCGGCGACCGACTCTGGAACTTGTTTGCGTGCCGCAAAGTGGATTACCGCATCCACCCGATGCTGCTGCATGAACTCGGTCAGCGCTGGCACGGCGGCGCTCTCGCCGAGGTCGATTTGCAGGAGCGGCAGGCCTGGCACACGTTCCAGGATTCCCGTTTTGAGGTCGTCAACAAGAACGACGTCTTCTCCGCGATCGCGAATCAGCGACACCACGTGAGATCCGATGTATCCCGCACCGCCCGTTACCAAAATCGACATGCACGCCTCCAGGTGGCCGCCACCTTGCGTTTGTCGATCACGCCAGGTGCTTATCCGTTCGTTGAAACTTACTGCAGGTCAGTGTCAGATTCAGCGGGGGCACGCCCCACTGGTGGCGTAAAGACCGTTTCGTTTCCGCTGGCGACAGTGGATTCGTAACGCAGCGCTCCGGTCTTACGCAGTTCTGCTTCGAGCAACGCGAGTTTCCGGGCAAGCACCGTGAGGGTGCGGTCAGTGCGACGTGCGTGGCTCGATGCTGAGACGACGTAGGCGATAAAGAAGATGATGCACAGATAGAACAGCAGGTCGGTACCGCGCCCGATGCCCAAGAAGTCTGCCGCCGCTTGCGCTAGGTGCGGGAAGATGACGGCAACAATGCCAACGACCAAACCAAGCAGGATTGCCAGCCGTCGGATTGCCTGGCCACGTGCGCCGCGACCAGGAAAAATGAGCACCAGCGCGGCTACGGCCAGCACCACAATCAGGATGCTCTTAATGATGATTTGTTGGGTATCCATAACGGTTCCGTCGTTCGCTGATTGGTGGCTAACTACTTGAACATCAGGTCAGCAAGAATGTTGACCGAGTTCCAGAGGGACTGGCCCTTCGACCGCGAGTAGTCGGTGTAGATGATGTAGACGGGTTCTTCGGCGTACCGAAGCTTGTTCAAACCGATCTCGTTAACGATTTCGGATGCGTGTGCCATGCGGTTCTGGTTGATGGCGATCGCGTCAGCCGCAGTCCGGTTCAACGCACGCAAACCGTTGTGCGCGTCGGTCAGCTTGATGTTTGATGAGAGGCGCTGGAAGAGTACCGCGGTCTTGAGTACCAGCTTCTTCAGGGCGCCCGGCCGGGTACGCCCGTCCAAGAATCGCGAGCCGATCACGATGTCGAGAGGTTCCGTGGCAAGTCGCACGATCATGCGCTGTGCATCCACCACTCGGTGCTGGCCATCGGAGTCGAACGTCACAAAGTACTTTGCCCCTGGCTGCGCCATCGCGTAGTCGAGTCCGGTACGCAACGCAGCACCTTGCCCCAGGTTGATTGGGTGCTCGACCAAGTGCACTCCGGCGGCAAGTGCCTCGGACGCAGAGTTGTCGTTCGAACCATCGTTTACGCAGACGATGTTCGGAAAGACCTTGCGCGCCTCGGACATGACCTCGCGAATCACTTGGCCTTCGTTGTAGAGCGGCACCACAAGCCACGAGCTCGCCGCGAGTTCGGCTGACCACCCGAGCACTTCGGCTTCAGATTCAGCGAGTTCATTTACGGTCATTATTTCGATGCTTTCGAAGTCGGGGCGGCGCTTGCGCTTTTTCGATCAAAGAGCATGGCATACGTACGTTTAATCAGCGGAACCGGAAGCAGTCGAAACGCTTGCCGAAGCGCGAAGTTCCCGATGGCACGAGGACGCGAGACGATTCCGTAGTCGACCAGGTTCGATTGCATATGCCATTCCGCACGCGCCATCTCGCGACCGGTGCGCCGCTTGAACATGCCGTCATTGGCTTGAAACAGCACGACAGGCTCGTTCACGGCGATGAGCTTGTAACCGCGGCTTATCAAGCGGGCGAACAGGTCGTAGTCCTCCATCAAGTGCACTTGGTGGACGCCACCAACGGCATTAACCGCATCCCGGTCGAGCAGCACCGTCGGGTTGTTGATTGGACTGTTGATCTTCACGTAACGCGCAATGCCTTCAACCGTGTGCGGCAATGTTCGGGTACGAATGATGTCGTTCGGGTCATCATCGAACTCCAACATCTGCCCACCGACCGCTGCATATTCACCAGTGCTCGCGAGTTCCCACTGCAACTCAAGGCGGTTTGGGAGCGAAACGTCGTCTGCGTCCTGCCGGGCAATCCAACGGTTCCTCGCGGCATCGATACCCGCTTGCATGGCGACGGCGGTCCCGCCGTTTTCTTCGAGCTTGACCACGGTCAACCACGGACCATCAACCGATTCGAGATAGGCAACGATGTCGGGTGTAACTGGGCCGTCGAACACGACGACGATCTCGTCTGCCGGCGAAGTCTGGGCACGGATGCTCCTGATCGCACGCTCAAATTCGGCAAGTTCGACCTTGTGGTAGATCGGCAAGACAAACGAGACAGGCAGCATAAGCACCAGTATAGGGCCGAGGGGTGGTCCGGTAGGATGCGCAACGTGTCGAGATAGACCGACGCCAGTCGATCTCGAGAAACAAGCCCAATGTGGAACGAACGGAACCCTACACAGCGTGAACACCACGACCCTTACACCACAGTCGCTGGGACGAGTTGGAGAACTTATCCGCTCGGTTGAGGGCCGCCCCCATGGCAGCCTGCGAGCTACGCTCGGAACAATCTCCGCGACATTTATCGCGATGATGCTGCTATGCACACTCTGGTCGCTCAGCTCACCGTACGGTAGTGGCCCCGATGAGCCAGCACATGTGGTCAAAGCAGCCGGAGTCGCTCGAGATCAAGGCTACGGGGTGCCCAACGACGCGGTTCCACCTGAGAACCAGCATCCGGGTATTCCCGCACCTGACGGTTCCACTTATGTTCCGGACAACATTCGGTTTTTTAAAGTTCCGACCGAGTACGCGGCCATCTATGAGTTTCGAAACTGCTTTGCGTTCGAACCAAACCAACCGCCAAACTGTCCGTTTGCGCAACCCTACGACTTCGACTCCGATACCTTCGTTCAGTCCAGCGCATCCCTGTACAACGACACGTTCTATCGCCTTATCGGCTGGCCGAGCCTGATTAATACCGATTTTGGTGGCTTTTACGGGATGCGCCTGGTCAATGCCGCGCTAACTTCGGCTTGCTTCGCTCTTGCCTTCGGAGCTCTCTCGCTGTTGCGACGTCCGACTACGCCAATTGCAGCACTCGCCCTCGTTGCGACCCCCTCAGCACTGTTTTTGGGTGGAACTGTCAACCCCAACGGACTAGAAATCGCGACTACGGCTGCGTTTGTCTCTGCATTAGGTGTAGCGATCTTGCGTGATAGCCGTGGTCGCGAACTCACGTTCCTAATGTCGGTCGTTGCCCTAATGGGCGCGCTGCAGCCACAGATCCGGTCGCTCGGATTTGTCTGGCTGGGGCTTGCGGTGCTGTCGATGCTGATGTTCACGGGATCTAAGCGGTTCTTCGCTGTCATCTTTCGACCACAATCACTTTTTGCGGTGGCCGCCACGACCATCGGCATTGGTCTTGCGCTCTGGCAGATTCTGTCGACGAGCGTCCTAACGGCAACTGTCCCGCTTTATGGGCACGGTTTCACCACGCTGGAAGGCATCCGACTCATGCTGGACAACATCGGCGACCAGATGCAGTCGATGGTCACGCTGTTCGGCTGGATGGATACGCCTGGCCCTAGTTATCTGATGTACACGTATGTCACGTTTGCGTTTGCGTTGATCTTGCTTGCGCTCATCGTTTCGGGGCGACGAACAGTATTTGCTGTTCTGTTTGCACTTGCGAGCTACATCTTCGTTCCCGCGGTAATTCAGGGCCTCTCGATGAAAACTTCCGGTTTCATCTGGCAGGGCCGCTACTCAATGGCGATCTTTGCAGTTTTGCTCTTGCTCAGCGGCTTTGCACTTGCCGACAAATGGCCGCAGATCCCCGCCCGAGTTTCGACACGAATCTTGCTCATCTTTACCACCGGACTGGGATGCATCCATCTGGCTTCTCTCTACACAGCACTGCACCGGTACGCAGTCGGAGAACTCGGCAACCACCGTGTCTTCATGTCGGATCCGCTCTGGTTGCCACCTTTCCCAGCAAAGACATGGATGTGGATCGCAGCGTTTGTGATCGGGTCATTGTTCTATGGCCTCGTACTGCTCCGCGAACTTCGCGGACAAACTGCCTCGTCCGAGCGATGCTTGCGTGAACCAACACCTGCCGCAAGACCGGAGACCTCAACAGACCAAATTGCGGACTGATCACCATGTTCTTGGGCGCTAGAACTCGCTAAACACCTCACCACTGACCTTGAATTGCGAAGATGACAGTCCATCTCATTTGTTTGCGGTGCCGAACCAGTAGCACGTACAGTTCTTTCCACTGACGTCAAGATCGCTACGGAGCTTTGTGCATTCACAACCAAGCAAGACCGGATTCATCCCTGAAATTCAGGGGCTACGAACAATTGCACTGATTCTAGTCGCCACATTCCACGTTTGGTTCGGCCGAGTCTCAGGCGGCGTCGACATCTTCTTGCTGATTTCGGCGTATCTCATGACGCGCTCGCTTACCGGCCGTTTCGAGTCGGGTAAGACGTTCAGCCCGGGTACTTTCCTGGTGAAAAAATTCGCTCGGCTCATGCCAGCTGCTGTTGCTGTCATCATCCTGACCTCAGTCGCCGCCGTCACCGTACTCTCGGTCATGGCGGGGCAAAACACCATCACCGATGCGGTTTCCTCAATGTTCTACGTTGAGAACTTCAATCTGCAGCAGCAAGCGACGAACTACTTCAATGCGAATCAGGCGGTTGCTTCGCCTTTCCAGCATTTCTGGTCTCTGTCGATTCAGGGGCAGGTATTTGTTCTCTGGGCGTTGATTCACGCGGCGGCCGCATCCTTCGCGCGTCGCGCGAATCGCCGGATCCGTCCGATACTCCTCACCGTATTCGGCGTAATCGCAGCAGCGTCATTCGGTTACTCGTTGTGGCTCACTGCGGTCAATCAGCCTCACGCATACTTCGATACTGGCGCACGCTTGTGGGAGTTTGCCGCCGGTTCCTTACTAGCCGTCGTTCAACCGTGGGTCCGTTTGAACACCGCCTCGCGAACGATTGCTTCTTGGCTCGGCGTCGCAGCGACGATCAGTTGCGGGTTCGTCTTGCCCGTCTCTTCGAGCTTCCCTGGGCTGGCAGCCCTGTGGCCCGTGACTTCAGCAGCACTGATCATTCTGGCTTCTGGTGAGCCCACCCGGCTCGGTGCCGATCGTCTGCTCGCTTCGACCGTGTTGAAAACTATTGGGGGCTACACCTATGCCCTGTACCTGACGCACTGGCCGGTATTGGTGTTTTACCTTTCGCTCACCGGAATCACTGATCTGAATGCGGCAGAAGGAGCACTTGTCCTCGCAATTTCCGCTGTCTTCGCCGTCCTGGTGGTCCATCTCATTGAGCGCCCCGCAGCAGCGTTTGCAGCATCGACAGCGCGCAAACGGCAAGCCAAGCCCAAAACGAATTCCCCCTCAGACGCTTCAATCAACACGTACGACTCCGCCGCCGTTGACCACACCTCCAAACGAACAGCTCCTGCCCTCCGACAGGCCATTACCATCGCCATTTGTCTACTACTCGGCGGTGCCACGGTCTTTGGCACTGGGATATATCGCGACCACCGCGAGGCGGAGCTGTTCGCATCCCTCCAATCAATCGATCCGGCTCTGGTTGGCGCAAACGCCATCAACGTCAAGAATGTCCCGTTGCAATCACCGGTCGATATAGCTCCGAATGATTGGGCAAAGCCTGGTTTCGAATGTGCGAGCGATGATAAGTACGCCAGTGATCTTTGTTACGAGATTCGCCCACAGAACGGTAGCGAGCCGACTCACGAAATCATGATGATCGGGAGTTCGCACATGACTCAGTTCACGGCTTTGGTGAAGGAGACTGTCGGGCGCCACAGCGACATGGCAATGCGTGCGCAGGTAGCCCCTGGCTGCTATTTCCATATCCGGGAAAACATGGGCGACGATTGCGCAAAAGCCTGGGAAAACGGAACCAAGTACATTCTCGATCACAAGCCCGATCTAGTAATCGTGCATGCTTCACTCAACATGTCTGGGACAAATCCCGACCAGAAAATGCAGGGACTTGAACAATGGGTCAAGGACGTGCGGGCCGCATCGCCCAGCACCCAGGTCATCGCGCTCCGAGACAACGGCCGGCTCGAAAAGGAACCGCTTGAATGCGTCAAAAGCCACGGAACCGACGCTGCTGAATGCGAGTCCCCGACCAATACCGAGATGGACGCTGAGTACGTCAGCAGCTTGACGGAAGCGGGCGCGATTTGGGTCGATTTGAACCAGTGGCAGTGTCCTGACGGTGTCTGCCGACCAGTTGTGGGCGGAGTACCGGTATTTCTCGACACCCACCACGTCACCGCGACATACACACGGACAATGGCACAACACTTTGCGGATCAAGTTGCCCCGAACGTTTCTTGGTGGCCGATCAACGCTTACGAAGGTGAGTATGTTGAGCGTGCCGATGTGAACAACGATTCAAGTCAGGACCTTAACGACGCTCAATAGCGAGTGCCCTGCGGACGAGCGCGCCGCATCCGCCCAACCGGGTAGGATTCGGACGCGGCTTTGCCGAATCTGTAGACCTGCCGGCCAAGCGCATCGACCCGAGTGGATGAATTGCACGTAACAGTTCGAGCGACAAAACCGGCCCCGCGTGCAGCCTCCTGGATTCCCGAAATTCAGGGGCTGCGCGCGGTCGCACTGCTGCTCATCGTCGTCTTTCACCTCTGGGTCGGCCGCGTCTCCGGCGGCGTTGACGTCTTCTTTCTTGTCTCGTCGTATCTGCTCACGCGACAGTTCGTGCGCCGATACGAAACCGGCAGCATCCTCGCACCCCTGCAAACCACCATCCGACGGTTCGCACGCCTACTCCCCCTCGCCGCAGCAACGATCTGCCTAACTCTCATCGCGGCCTGGTTCCTACTCGCCCGCAACCACTGGTCAGCCGCCCACTGGGACGGCTTCGCCTCGCTGTTCTACGTCGAAAACTGGCGCCTGCAGGCACTCAGCGCCGACTACTACGCCGGCAACCACGCGCAGCAAAGCCTCTTCCAGCACTTCTGGTCGCTCTCGATGCAGGGGCAAATCTTCATCCTCTGGCCGGTTATTCACTGGGCAACCGCGAAACTCACCCGCCCGAACAGCGACCGCATCCGCCGCAACCTCTTCACCGTCTTCACGCTGATCTTCGCTGCCTCACTCACCTGGTCGGTAATCTTCACCGCGCAGCACCAGCAGCTCGCTTACTTCGACACCGCCGCACGTCTGTGGGAGTTTGCGGCAGGCTCAATGCTCGCGCTCGTGCATCCGAAACTCGCCGGCATGCCGCAGGCGCTGCGAGCCGGATGCGGCTGGCTCGGTTTCGCACTCCTCATCAGTTGCGGGTTCGTGCTGCCGGTGAACTCCACATTCCCGGGGGTTGCCGCACTGTGGCCGATCGCCGCCGGTGCGCTCATCATTGCGTCAAGTGGTGCCCCCACTCGAACCGGCGCCGACCGCATCCTCGCGTCAAACGCCCTCGCTCGAGTTGCCGGTTACACCTACGCGCTCTACCTCACGCACTGGCCGGTGCTCGTGCTGTACCTCAAGCTCACCGGCACGAGCCACGCCAACGCGCTCGATGGCGCCATCATTTGTGCGATCTCGGCCGCAATTAGCATCGCGCTCACGCACCTGGTGGAACGCCCAACCGGCAAGCTGTTGCACAACATCGCCGCCCCGACCTCCCCTCGCCCAGTTGCTGCAGCGGCGCTGGTCGCGGCACTGTTCGTGTCCGCAGCGGGCGCATTGATCGTCTCTGCCGAGTCACAGCGTTCGGTGCAAGAACAACTTGCCAGAGCCCAGGCCGAAGCCGCGCTCGACGGCACCGCAGTACCAACACAAGAAATTGATCTCAGCCCCGGCTGGGACCCGATCGAACTCGACTACGGTGCCGAAGCCATCGATGCACCCAGCATCGACGACCCGCTGCCCGGCGCTGACGCCATCGAAAACCAGTACGTCAACGAAGGCGACGACTGCACCGACTACATCGTGTCGGCACAGACCGACGGCATTTGCTACGAGACCGCTCCCCCGACAACAAAGAACCCACGGGTGCTCTTCGTCGGCAACTCGCACACCCAGCAGTTCTCCGCCATCGGCTACGCCACCCGCGACATCGTAGGGGACTTCGAGGTTCGGCTGCAGGCCGGCCCCGGCTGCCCGTTCTATGCGGGCGATGATGCAATTGACGACGCCTGCGGCGCTACCTGGCGGGCCGCGGCAGAGTATGTGACCGAAACCAAACCCGAGTTCGTGGTGGTGCTCGGCACCCAATCGCAATTCGATGACGCCGATGCCGAAATGGACGGCGTACCCGGATGGATCGAGAAACTCCACAAGGCCTCACCCGACACCGAGTTCATCGTGATGCGCGACAGCCCGCGCCTGGCTCCCGCACCCTATGAGTGCGGCGTCAGCTTCGGTTGGGATGCCGCCGACTGCCAGCACCCCGCGCCCGAAGGCCCCTCAACCCAGTTCATTAGGCAGATCGAACGCGCCGGCGGCCACTGGGTAGACCTCACCGATTTCATATGCCCGGATGGAATTTGTCGCCCGCAAGTAGGACAAATCGCCGTGTGGTTCGACGAGAACCACATTTCCGATGCGTTTTCTCGTACTCTGGCACAACGGTTCGCTGACGCCGTCCGAGACGAAGTAACGCAGTGGCCCGCCGAAGTGTACGTCCACAACGCCAACGACCGGACACCAACACCGACACCGACCGGAAACCCAACCGGCACGCCAACCCCGACTGAAACGCACCGCGCCAATAAACCCGGCCCTGCCAAACCCAGCGCAACCAAACCCGGCGCGACCCGCGACTAGCCAACCCGGCACCGCATCCGCCGCCCACGCAATATGACCCCACCTCCCACACGTACCGGCTGGATTCCAGAAGTCCAGGGCCTGCGCACCCTCGCGCTGTCATTGGTAGCGGTCTATCACATCTGGTTCGGCAAGGTCTCTGGCGGCGTCGATGTCTTTCTCTTTGTCTCGGCGTTCCTGCTCGTTCGTTCCGTGGCCTCGCGCGCAGAACGCGGCGAACCCACCAAACCGTTGGCATTCATCCTGCGCCGCTTCGCACTGTTGCTACCGCTTACCGCCGTCACTGTCATCGGCACGCTGCTCGCCGGCTACTGGCTGATGCCGCAATCGCTCACAGCTTCGAACCTGTTCCAAGGACTTGCGAGCCTCACGTACTGGGAGAACATTTGGCTGCAGGATGCCGAAGTTGCGTACCTGAGCAACGGCCCCGCATCCCCGTTCCAGCACTTCTGGTCGCTGTCGATTCAGGGGCAGATCTTCGTCATTTGGCCGCTGCTCTTGGCCGGATGCGTGTGGCTCGCGCGCCGTTTCAACCTTCCGGTTCGTACGCTGCTCGCGGCCGTGTTCGGTCTCGTGACGATCGCCGGCTTCGTCTATGCGCTCATCGCCGTCGACGCTAACGCTCACAACGCCTACTTCAGCCTGCCCGCGCGCGTTTGGGAGTTCAGCGCCGGATCGTTCCTCGCCCTCGTGCAGCCGTATCTGCGATTCCGCGCTATTTGGCGCATCCCGATGGGCTGGGTGGGCGTACTAGGGCTGATTGCCTGCGGTGCGGTGCTGCCCGAAGGCGCTGAGTTTCCTGGATGGCCGGGGCTCTGGCCCGTAGGCTGTGCCGCGTTGGTCATCATGGCCGCAGGCGAAGGCTCGCGTCGGAGCGCCCGCGCATTGCTGTGCCACCCGTGGCTGCAGCGGGCCGCCCGCTACACCTACGCGCTCTACCTCACCCACTGGCCGGTGCTCGTGTTTGTGAAGTGGCAGGCTCGTGTCGAGCAACCATCGTTCGGGCTCGGCGTTGCCGTGCTGGCGATCTCGATCGTATTGGCGGTGGCGTTCACCGAGCTGTTCGACCGACCGATCACGCGCTTTGTGGGTAACCGTAGCGACGACGAGAAGCCGTCGGCGAATCGCGACCGGGTGCGTGCATCCCGTCGAATCATTGCCGGACTCACCGGCACCGTCACCGCTCGCGCCGCGGTCGCACTGGGCACGGTGTTGCTCCTGGCTTCGGGCCTGGTTGTCGGGTCAATCGGCGTCTACCGTGCGCAGGCGGCGCAGGCTTGGGCCGAAACGGATGCGATGCCCGCCGCCGAGCTCGGCGCGAATGCGATCGACGCAGTGACGGTCAACGATGCCCCGATCTTGCCGAGCGAACTCGTGGTGCGCGATGACCTCACTCGCCTCGGCGATTGCGATGCCGAGACGCAGTCGGCCCTGGCGCCAACGCTGGCGCGGAACTGCCTGAGCAACGTCGGCGATCTTGCCGGTGCCCCCACGCGCACCGTCATGGTCGTTGGCAACTCGCAGGCGCAGCAGGCGGCGTCGCTGCTCGCCCCGGCCGCGATGCACGAACAGTGGGAACTGCGCGCGTTTATCTACTTCAGCTGCCAGTACAACTCGTTCGGCAGGCTCGACCACAAGGCGCAAGATTGCAACCAGTTCTGGGCGGATGCGCGCGAGTACCTATTGCAGGAACGTCCCGATGCCGTGTTGTTGCAGATCACGCGTTCTGAGCCAACAGGCGTTGACCCGGAGCTTCCCGGTATTTGGCATCTGGTGGATGAGCTCGAAGCCGCGGGCATCGAAGTGATCGCGATGCGTGACGTGCCGCGAGTGGTCGAGAACCCGTTTGCGTGCGTTGAGCTGGCGTCACCCGATGACCCGGCTTGCACGTTCACCACTGACTTGCACGAGCCTCGGCCCGAACTGGCGGAGCGCGCCAACGCTCATGGCGCGGCCTATCTGGATGTGAACGACCTGATTTGCCCGGATGGGGTTTGCCGTCCGGTGCGTGGCGGCGTGCTCGTGTTTATGGATGCGAATCACCAGACGGCGACGTACATGCGCACTATCGCGCCCGAAGCGAGCCGCCGCATCCACGAACACCTCACCTGGTGGCCGGCCGACTAGTTGCTGTCTAGTTTCATCGCGCCAACACTTGCCGAATCAGCTTGTGGACGGATGCGAG
>NZ_BCSP01000010.1 GCF_001570925.1 [Zimmermannella] bifida NBRC 103089 | reverse complement strand
CACCCTTCTGCTTTCGCTTCTACGAGACCTGGCTACCGATGACGAATTGCGTAGGGACATCCACAAGCTCATTGAAGAACCGGCCGTTGGCTGGGAAGACAAGGTCGCGCGACCCCGCTTGGCGCTACGTCCACGCGACAACCAGTTCTTCTTAGAATATGTCCAACAGCAGGGCAGTACTCTCGGGTTGGTTGGACTGAGCAACAACATCCCGGAGACGGACGCCCAGCGCGGTCTGCGCGACAACGCCAAGGCACTCTACGAGGAGTTGCAGAACTTCACTCCCGAACTGCGCAAAGATCTGTTTCGCCTCATCGCACGACGAGCATTCTTGGTCATCGTCGCAACTCCTGACTTGAACAGTGCGTATCGCATTTTCTCGGTGATGAACGCTCGTGGACTGCCTTTGTCGCCCCAGGATATTTTCAAGTCCCAGATCATCGGCGCGATCCCTGAAACCCAGAAGAAGAATTATGCTGACCGGTGGGAACGTCTTGAGGAAGATCTGGGCCGCGATGAGTTCGGAGATCTGTTCCTTTACATTCGCGCGATTAAATCACGCACTCGAAGTGTCAAGAGCCTGTTGCATGAATTCCCTGAGCAAGTTCTCAACGTCTATCTGCCGGACAATGGAAGCGGCTTCATAAAGGAAGTTCTCGAGCCGTATGCCAAAGCAGACATTCGTCTGAATGCTCAAGACTTCGAAGGAGATGACCCACTTTGGGAACAGGTCAACAATTGGCTAAAACGTTTAGCTCAACTCGACAACGATGACTGGCGTCCCCCAGCTTTGTGGGCGATCACCGAGCACGGCGAAGACCCCGAATTCCTAGTCGCGTTCTTCAGCAAGCTCGAACGCCTCGCTGCCAGCATGCTCGTCCGCCGGGTCTACGCGACGCCACGACAACAGCGTTACATGGAGCTACTCAAACAGCTCGCTGATGGTCATGGTCTGGATTCGCATAGCTTCGAACTCACTGAAATTGAACGAGCAGAGACGTTGAAACGCCTCGACGGTGACATCTACTTGAATGCGCGCGTTCACAAGTATGTGTTGCTACGGCTAGACTCCGTGCTGGCTGATGACCCGGGAGCTACCTACGACCACAAGATCATCTCGGTCGAGCACGTTCTGCCCCAAACCATCAATCCCGATAGCCAGTGGGCCTCAAACTTCACTGAGGAAGATGCCACAACGTGGACCCATCGCCTCGGGAACCTACTGCTGCTCAACCGACGGAAAAACTCCAGCGCTGGAAATTACGACTTCGACGTTAAGAAAGAGAAGTACTTCAAGTCAGGGAAAGGCGTGGCGGTGTTCGCACTAACCACGCAGGTACTCGGAGAACCGGTGTGGACTCCGAGTGTTATCAACCGACGTCAGGAAGAACTTATTGAGATCTTGATTAAGGAGTGGCAACTCTAGTCACACCCTGACACCTTCCCAAGTTACTGCTTGATGGCTACTACTTGGGTGCTGCCGTCGCGGAATTGAAAGGTGACGTTGCCGTCGACGTCGACGGTGCCTTTGTCGAGCAAAGCTACGCAGAGGTATGGGCTGAAGACCAACTGTTCAAGATCAAGGTTAGCGGTCTCCTGCCTGTAGTAGTGGTAGGCGGCCAGTCGGTTGTTCTTGTTTTGGATCTCGGCGACCACGGCAGCGTGCTCAGCTAACAGCGCCTGTGCTGTTCGTGGCTAGCGTTGAACGCCTTCTCGTAGGCTTGCTGGTCTTGAGCGACTCGTGCATTGTGGGCGATCATGACGCGAAATCCGGCGCGCACGAGGGCGCGGGCGGCGGCGAAACCGATGCCTTCGGCGGCGCCGGCGCCGGTGACGATGGCTACAGGGGAAGTGCTACTTTGAATTGGCAGACTTTATCGGGGCGTGTTGGATGCGCGCAGAGCTTCGCGAAATGGGGTAAAGCTATTGGAGTTGCCCGATGCAGTTCGGGACAGCGGGCTGTGGCGCAGCTTGGTAGCGCACTTGACTGGGGGTCAAGGGGTCGCAGGTTCAGATCCTGTCACCCCGACCGAACGAAAAAAGCCGCCTGATGGCGGCTTTTTTCGTTTCGCCGGGGCTCTGTGGACACTCTCTTCGAGCATTGTGCGTGTTCGCGGGATGTGTGCGTGTTCTACCACGCGCACATCCCCGGAAGACGCACAAAGCCGTGAAGCTTGCGGCAGGGAGGTGTGTTACCTCGGTGCTTTCCAGGCTTTGTAGGTGCTGACGAGACGACAGGTGTCCTCTAGCTCCTATGTTGTCCCGGTAAGGCATGCAGAGCCGTGAAACTCCCGCAGCGAGGTACCTGACCGTAGCCAGCCGTCGGCCGGTAGAGGTGAGTGCTGGATGTTTGGTTGGGATGTGAACGATGTCGTGAGACACGGGGTTTGGAATGATGTCGTGAAACCAGACGCTCTGCTGCCCCGGGCACTGCATCCAAAAGCAAATCGATAGCTCAGTGCGTCCGCACACTATCGATTGGAATTACCAGCGGGCGACCCGAGACCGGATCTTCAATAATTCGTGAATTGATACGAAACACATCCTGCAATAAATCTTCAGTCAGCACATCCTGTACCGGCCCATCCCTCACAATCTGTCCACCGTGCATCACGATCAGGTGGTCGGCGAACCGTGCCGCCTGCGTGAGCTCGTGCAACACCAGCACGATCGTGCGGTCCTCCTCGCGGTTGAGTCGGTAGCACAGCTCCAGCACTTCGAGCTGATTCGCGATATCCAAGAATGTCGTTGGTTCATCCAGCAGCATTACCGGTGGATTCTGCGCGAGCAGCAGCGAGATCCACACGCGCTGGCGCTGTCCGCCCGAAAGCTCATCCACTGGCCGATCTACAAGCTCCAGTAGGTCGGTGGCACGCAGCGCCTTCTCTACCGCTGCCTCATCCGCTTCAGTCCACTGCTGCAGCAGGTTCTGGTGCGGGTAGCGACCACGCGCCGCGAGATCGCCAACAGTAATCCCAGCGGGCGCGATCGATTGCTGCGGCAACAGCCCGAGCTTGCGCGCGAACTCTTTCGCCGGCATCCGCTGCACATCCCGCCCATCAAGTAGCACATGTCCGTGCTTGGGGGTCAGTAGTCGCGACAACGCCCGTAGCAGTGTCGATTTGCCGCAGGCGTTGGGACCGATGATGACGGTGATCTTGCCCTCGGGAATCTCGACGTTCAGGTGTTCAGAGACCAGCCGCTCTCCATAGTTGAGCGACAAGTCGTGGCCGCGAAGGGCAGACTTTGGGGCGGCCAAAGGGGTCCTCCTGGGGTTTTCGGATGTGTGGTTGGGTGCTAGATCTGCTTCGAGCGAGTCAGCATCCACGCGAGATAGAGGCCACCGATCAGGCCGGTAACCTGGCCAATCGGCAGAGTGAAGGTCACCGGAATCGTGGCCGTGATGATATGCGCGATGATCAGCAGAAAGGCGCCCATTGCCGCCGCGCTGAACACTGAGAGCGTCTTCGATCGGGTGAGCAGGCGTGCCAGCTGCGGTGAGGACAGGGCGATGAAGGCGATGGGGCCGGCTGCGCTGGTGGCAACTGCCGCAAGCACCACGGCAAGCAACATCAGGATGCGGCGAGTCTGTTCGGCACGGATGCCGAGTTGGCTACCAATATCGTCACCCATTTCGAGCAGGGTTGCGCGCATCGCAAGACCGGAAACCAGCGGAACCACCAGCAGCGTCACTACGGCGACCGGCAGCGCCTGCGCCCACTTGACGTCATCCAGCGAACCCGAAATCCACACATTTGCGGTAAAGGCGCTATCGACGTCACCGCGGACAATCATGACCTGATTCAACGACGACATGAGTGCCCCAACACCGATTCCGACGAGCACCAGGCGAAACCCGCCAGTGACCCCGCCTTTGAGCGCGAGCAGGTAGATAGTGAGCGCGGTGCCAAGGCCACCGACGAGTGCGCCGATAGTCACCTGCACCGGCCCAGCCTGGAAGAAAACGATCTGGCTGATTGCGCCAGTGGCCGCACCCGTGGTGAGCCCGATGATGTCGGGGGAGCCGAGCGCATTGTGCGACACCGACTGGAACACGGTGCCAGAAACACCCAGCGCGGCACCGGCAGCCATCGCTGCGACCAGGCGTGGTAAGCGGATGTTTTGCACGGCAGCGTTGTGGCTGCGGGTTTCTGATAGTCCGAACATTGACGGCAGCAGGTCATCGAGCGGCACCGAAACCCGACCGAGCGTCATCGCCAACGCCGCAAGTAACAGCATCCCGACAAACAGAGTGGCTGTAACCGTGACGGTGCGGGGAGACACCACCAGGGATGCGCGACCGATTCGCAGCACACGGGCGCTTGAAAGGATGCGACTGTCGGCTGTCATGCAGTGGCCGGTGCGGGCCGCTTTGGTGGTTTTGGGTGGGGTGGTCATAGCTGTGGGATCTTTCTGCGCCGCACGATGGCGATGAACACCGGCGCGCCGATGACCGACGCCATGATCCCCACTCCGATCTCACCGGAGGGCACAACGAGTCGGCCGGCGATATCAGCAACGAGCACCACCGCGGAGGCGATGAGCGCTGTTGCGGGAATTAGTCGCCGATGTCTCAGCCCCACGAGTGCGCGGCCAATGAACGGTGCGGTGAGCCCAACGAAGCTGATCGGGCCCGCCGCCGCAGTGACGGCGCCGCACATGATGATGATTGCCGCGGTGGCGAAGCTGAGCACTACCGCCGGCTTGATGCCGAGCGAGCGACTGAGGTCGTGGCCGAGCACGCTCGCATCCAGCGCGCCTGAGATCGTGTAGGCAATCACGAATCCAGCGAGCACGGCGGCGCCGGTGGGGAGCAGCAGCTCGGTGCCACGTCCTTCGAGCGAGCCAACCGTCCAGGTGCGGAAGCGATCAAACACATCCGTATCCGAGTTGACGAGAATAATCCGGGCGCTGGCAAGTAGTGCCACGTTCACCGCGGCGCCCGCGAGCACGAGCCGCACCGGGCCGGCCCCCTGTCGCACACCGCCGAGCGCGTAAACCAGCGCGCCGGTCAACCCGGCACCTAAGAAACCGAACGCCATCGAGGCTGCCAGCGAACTGAAACCGAAGAACGCGATGGCGACCGTCACGGTGAGAGTCACACCCGAGTTCACGCCGAGCAAGCCCGGTTCAGCGAGTGGGTTCCGGGTGATAGCCTGCATGACGACGCCAGCGGCGCCGAGGCCCACTCCGACGATGATCGCGAGCGCGGTGCGCGGCATGCGAATCTCACGCACGAGCAAGTGCTTCGTGTTGCCGGGGTCGAATGCGAAGAACGCGTGCCACGCTTCGCGCGGGGAGATATCGACGGTGCCGACGATGATCGAAACTGGCAATAGTGCAATTACTATCACGCCGATTCCCAGCAACCACACGCCGGAGTGGGCGCTCGACTTGTGCTTGTTAGGCCTTGAAGTTTTCAAGGACGCCATTGACGATTTCGGTCGCAGAGAAGTAATCAATGCGGAACGAGTTCTTACCCAGACCGTAAACCTGGCCGTTCTTCACACTCGGCAGGTTGGCGAGCGTGGGGTCTTTGACGAATTTCTGTGCGCCCTCGTTGTCTTGGGCGAGGATGAATGTGGTATCTGCCTTGAGTTCGGTGAGGTTCTCGTAGCTCGCCCATACGAAGTCATTGCGCAGGTTGTCTTGGTTGTGCCACGAGGGGTCGGGGTCTTCGATCGTGAAGCCCAGTTCAGTGAGCAGCTCTGCGTGTGGTCCGCTAACACGGCCAATCTGGTTGTTCTCACCGGGGCCCTTGAACGAGACGATGTTGGTCTCGCCCTCAGGAATCTTGATCTGTTTCTTCACCTCCGCGACATGCGCGTTGAACTGATCGATCGTCGCTTGCGCTTCCTGCGTCATGCCGGTGGCCTCACCGAGCTGCAGCGTGAGGTCTTGCCAGCTTTCACCGCCATAGTCGACCACGATGGTGGGGGCGATGTCTTGGAAGTCGGCGAGGTTATCGATCGCCGAGTCGGCGCCGGTGCTCGCAACCACGATGAGGTCGGGGTCGGCAGCGATGACCGCCTCGAGGTCGACCTTGCCTGCCGACCAGAGGGTTTCGACCTTAGCGTTCGCCGCTTCGTCTGCCCACTGCGGGAAGAACTTACCATTTGCGGCGGCGCCGGAGGCCTTCACCGGGGCGCCGAACGAGAGCAGTGCACCGGTCACTGTGACGGAGGTGGAGGCGATGTTCTGGGGCTGCTCGGGGATTTCGGTGGTGGTGCCGTCGGCGTTCTGGAAGGTGTAGGGGAACTCGACCGCCGATTCGTTGGCTGCCTGCGTCGACGCGCTGGTAGTACCCTCGCCGACGTCACTACCATTGCTGCCCGCGCAACCGGTGAGTGCCAGTGCGGCCACCGCGACGCCTATGAGTGTGGCGCGCCAGCGGCCACGCTTGGCGTCGCTCGTGCCTGTGGTGGAACGCACTAGCTGTTCGAGTGAATCGTGCATTGAGTTTCCCTTCGTGAACACAACGACAACCTAGAACTTAGGTAAGCCTATCTTTACCAAAGTGCGGGTGGGTTGGTCAATGCGACGGTGTCGTTGAACGATGCCGAGCCAGGGGTCGGTGCTGGATGGTCGCGGTGATGTTGGCCTGGTCAGTGGTCGGTAAGTGCGCGTTCGATTGCATCGGGCAAGAGTGACTGCCATGCGAGCACATCGTGCCCGACCGGATACTGCTCGAAGCCGATGAGCTCGCGGCGCGCGGCCAAGACCGCCGCGGCGTGACGTACGCGCTCGACGAGGTCCCACTCATAGCTGCCGGCCTCCAGCAGCACGCGCCCTGCCGGTTCTGCAGTCGCGGCCTCTTCGAACCAACCGGGCTGTGGTTCGTGCGGCGGCGCCGCCGGCCACCAAAGTGATGGTGATTGTGCGATGGCAGTCGCAACAAGGTCAGGGTGTCGCAGCGTGCAGAGCATCGTGAAAAGTCCGCCGAGGCTCTGCCCGGCCGCGAGCCACGGGCCTGCTTGCGCCAGGGGCCCGGCTGCGTCACGGATTCTGCCCAGAAGTTCTGCCGATTCGTTGACGCTGCACGGATAGTCGAGGTGGCGCTGTCGGGGGCCGCCTGAGTCGAGATACAGCAGGTTGAGCGGCGTGAGGCTGCCGGCATGGATGCGTCGCGACAGCTCTGCGTGGATCGGGAATTGGGTGCGCCACACCTCGCCATCGCACAGCAGTAATGTCGGGCTCGAGGCGGTTGCGCGCGGATGCGACCATCGCCACAGCTGCAGGGGTTCGCCGTTGACGGCGCTCGACACATCCGCGAGGCGTTCGACGCTGGCCGAAGAATCGTGCCAGAGTGCCGTGTTGCTCGCCCGCTGTGCCCTGGCTGCGGCCAGTTGTGGCGCTTGCCCGTTGCCGAAGAGTAGCGACTTGCTCGGCAGGTGTTCGCGCGCGAACGGATCGGCCCGGGCTGCGGCGATGATTCGTCCCCGTTCTTGCTTGTTGACGCCCCGGTGTAGGCGTACCACCGGTTCGTCGGCTAGCGGCACGAAGAGGTAGCTGCCGAGCCAATCGTGGGGCAGTTCGAGAGTGAGTGTGTGGATGGGCGAGTGCTCGAGGGGTTCGAGGATGGTGTCGGCGAGATCCATCGGATCGGTCATGCGGTTGAGCTGCAAGGCGATGCCGTGAGGCGCCTCGCTAATCCAGACGAAGGTCACCAGCGAGGTGGCACTGGATGGCCCCGGTTCGATGAGCGGGGTGCCCTCTGCATGCAGTTCGCCGGTGATTGCCTGCACGGCCTCGTCGATGGTGGCCCGGTTGTTGCCTGCGGCGGCGAGGCGCGATCGCCATTGCTCAACGCGGGGAGATTGCGCGCGCGGGAGTGGCCATGGCCGCACATTGTGCGGTGGTGTTGCGGCGCGGCGTCGGGTCGACTCTTCGGTGGGCGTGAGCGAGTGGTTCGTCATAGAAGTTAGGGCAACCTAATCTAGCTTTCCGAGGTTGTGCGGCTTGATGGTTCAGGCTGGGATGCAACTCTTTCACATCGTCAGGCTACTCCCCGCGGCTACCCGATCCCGCGGGAGGCGAGATCGGGTCCCTCGCCGCCGGGGCCCGTGGGGCGGATGAGCGACGTCGTTCGTGCCGCTGCCCGTGTCTGGCCGGGTCGGATTACGATGATCCTCGCGCAGTCGTAGGCGACTCACGAGAGGCTTCCTGGGGGCAAAGAGATAACCCTTGGAGGCGGTATTCAAAACGTCCTCATTAAACGAATGATTGATGATTTCTGTGCTTACTTTGTTCAGGGTGGTGAAGTTCTTTACATCGGTGATGCGGACGAGTAACTCATGCTCTTCGACTAGGACAAGTTAGCTTCGTTGGGGGTTACTATCGATACTCATGGGCAGCTTCCCGATCTGGTCGTTTATCAGGAGTCAAAGAACTGGCTGTTCCTGATGGAGGCGGCGTCTACTCGCAGACCAGTTGATGCCAAACGTTACGGAGAGCTAACAAAGATCTTCGATGGTTGTACTGCTGGGCTTGTTTTCGTTTCATGTTTTCGGAGCCGAGAAATCATGCGGAAGTTCCTATCTGATCTCGCATGGGAAACGGAGGCGTGGTGCGCTGAAGATCCGACGCATATGATTCATCTGAACGGTGAAAAGTTTTTAGGCCCGTATGCAAATAACTGAGCTTAGATGGGTCGCCCTTCATCTCGTATTCTGGACTGCAATTCATCTAGATTTTACGTTGCGACATAGAGTCGTTGGTGCGTAGTAGCTTCCACTCATGGCAACGGACATTTTGAGCACTGTCTTCGTCAGGTGTCTTCGGCGTGAGGTTTGCCTGCGCGCGAAATCCCGACTGTTTCACTCCTCTTTGGAGGCCAGCCGGGGTAGAGACGTGCCGGACACTTAGCGGTTCGGTAGCATAATCGCCAAACGATTGCCCCAGCCAGGAATCCCAGTTCATTGCCGGTATCGACGCGATCCGATGGCACCGCTCCGCGCTGGGGTCTTGTATCCATCGTGACCAGTTGTGCGACCCTGCCTGTGGTTCGGGGAACTTCCTGACCGAAACGTACATTCAGTTGCGCAAGCTCGAAAACAAGATTCTCTCGGAATTGCAGCACTATCAAATGGCATTCGCGCTCGATGAGACACTTTCGCCGTTGAAAGTATCGCTCAGGCAATTCCACGGCATTGAGATCAACGATTTTGCGGTGAACGTCGCGACAACTGCCCTGTGGATTGCCGAGTTGCAGGCGAACGCTGAGGCACAATCAATCATTACCTCGATGATCAAAGACCTTCCGCTGCAGGACTCGGCGAACATCGTCTTAGGGAATGCTCTCACCCTCGACTGGAAAAACGTTATCGAACCTGAAGAGTGCGATTACATCATCGGCAACCCGCCGTTCTTGGGCGCCCGTAATCAGTCGAAGCAGCAAAAGGCAGAACTTCAAGCAGTCTTTCAAGGCGCAAAGAATGCTGGAAACATCGACTATGTCGCCGGGTGGTACATGAAGGCGGCTCAATTTGTCGCCAACCACCCAGTCCGTTGCGCCTTTGTTTCTACGAACTCCATCTGCCAGGGTGAGCAGGTCGCCAATGTCTGGTCGCCGATCTATGACCTTGGTGTGCGAATCGACTTCGCGCATGACACCTTCCGTTGGGTAAACGACTCCGCTGGTCAGGCCGCCGTTTTCGTCATCATCGTTGGGTTCTCGAAGCTTGGCGGCCCGAAGACGCTATTCCACTACTCCAGTGTCGACGCACACCCAGTTGTTGAGCATCCGTCACAGCTCAATGCGTACTTGAAAGACGCACCCGACGTATTCGTTTGGAACAGGCCAAAGCCGCTCTGCGATGTACCTGAAATGGGAATCGGCAACAAGCCTATTGATGGCGGGAACTACCTGTTCAGTCGCGAAGAAAAAACTGAGTTTCTTGCCAAGGAACCGTTCGCTGAAAAATACTTCAAGCGCTGGTACGGCTCGCAAGAGTTCATCAAAGGCATAGAACGCTGGGTCCTCTGGCTCGGCGACGCATCCCCCGCGGAACTCGCAAGACTCCCAGAAAGCGTTAAGAGGATCCAAGCAGTTCGCGAGTTCCGCTTGTCCAGTAAGAGCGCTCCCACCCAGAAACTTGCCGCTACCCCCGCAAGATTCCACGTGGAAAACATGCCCGAGGCAGATTCAATCCTCGTGCCTGAAGTGTCTTCAGAAACTCGCCGATATATCCCGATCGGCTTTATCACGCCAGACGCATTGGCGAGCAACCTTGTGCGGCTTGTACCGAATGCCACGCCGTACCACTTTGGCGTTCTGCAGTCACGCATCCACAATGCTTGGATGCGAACTGTAGCTGGTCGACTGAAGTCTGACTACCGCTACTCAGCCGGCGTGGTATACAACAACTTCATCTGGCCAATAGTTAGTAACCGGCAAGAAGAAGAGATTTCCCGATTGGCACAACAGATTCTCGACGCCCGTCAGCTATATCCAGATACGACCATCGCCCAGATGTATCGAGCTGACCATGACTGGATGTACCCCGAACTCACGGCGGCACACAAGAAGCTCGACGACGCAGTGGAGCGGGCCTACGGGCTCGAACCGGGGCTCGATGAAAGGGACCTCGTCGCGCATCTATTCAAGCTCTATCAGCAGGCAACTGCATAGGGCGGTAGCTCGAACGACCGCATCAGTTTCGCGCCTCGCTGTTGTCGCACATCCGCTACGAGGCCGACTTCAGCCGGGGTTTGGCGATAACCGTCGCGGCAAGTGAAATGATGGCCCCGAGCAGAATTGCTGCCGCCTCGTCCTCGCGAAACACCCCGAGCGCTCCCCCGATACTTACCGCCGCTGCAGGCACCCCAAGTTGCACACTCGTTAACAAGGCGTAGCCAAACGGCTGCCGGGTCAACACCATTGAGGCATGCAGAATCAACGCTGACACACCGAGCACCAGACCCAGCAGCAACATCTGCGGATTCGCAAATGCTGCTTTGACGTCGACGGTGGTTCCCAACCAGATAAAGAACAGCGGCCCGAAGAACCCTTCGGTTAGGCCAAAGACCTGTTTCGCCACTCGCCGCGGTTCGCCAGCAGCTGCAACGGCAACCCCAAGCATAAATCCGGCAAACATCGCAGAGATACCGAAAAGCGACGCCACCATGACCACCACAAACAGCAGTGCGAGCGAGATTCTGAGTTCCAACGCGAGTCCACGCTCTCGGGTCTCGTCGTGAATTATTTGTCGCACGCGCGAGTCCGCCGTAGTCTTCAGCACCGCGAACACTCCTACGGCAAGCAGCGTAACGACCGCGAGTCCGAGGCAGCGCACCAACGCATTTGACGGTTCGAGCGCCAACGGCAAGGCCACGATACAGGCGATGTCGGCAACCGCGATCTGCGCAACCAGCGCAAGATAGTCGTCCCGCCGTGGCACACCTTGCAGAATCGGCATCGCGACGGCCGCGGACGATGACGCCAGCAGCACCGAATACAGCCAGGCGTTGTCCGTGCCGAACAGTGCCGCGATACCGAAACCGGCAGGAACCGCCAGTACACCGATCAGGCCCGCGCGCATCCCGCCGCGCACCATTGCGTTGCCGATGCCCGGCGTACCAACGGGAACATGCGTGCCCGCAACAAACATCACCAGCGCAAAGCCGACGGTGCCCGCCATGAATGAAAGCGTGGGATCGGCCGGGTCGATCACCCCGAGCCCGCTCCTGCCAATCACGAGTCCGATCAGAATCTCGACGACAACAATGGGTATGCCCCATCGCTTCCAAAGCGAAAGCAGCGGAGCTATCAGCGCTACGACAAGCAGCAACGCAAACGAGAATGCGTTCATTCCTAAACCTTAACCGCCTCGCTCGAGCCGGGGACCCCAAGACGAAACGCGAGGTCACAACCTAGACCATAGCCACGACCTCACTGCGGCAACACGTAACAACGACGTGGACAAATTGTGGGCAAGCCGCAACGATGCAATAACAAACACCCCCGACTCCCCAGCGTTTACCTAGGCAGTCGAGGGCGTGTATCGAGTGGAGATGGGGGGAATTGAACCCCCGTCCATTACTGAGGAGCTGCGGCTTCTCCGGGTGCAGTTTGCCAGGCGTGTTACTCGGTTCCGGCCATGGGGGCAAACACCTTGGCCGACGAACCCAGCTGCAGTAAACGTCCCACGCAGCCCTGCAACACAGCTACGTAGCTAGCGTTCTAAATGACGCCAGGAACTAGATCGAACGCGTATCTAGGCTGACGGACTCGGGCTCGCTGGATTAATTAGGCAGCGAGGGCGAAGTCAGTGCGCTTGTTATTTGCACTTATTTTTGCGAGGGGCGTTAACGAGATAACCCCGCATCCTCGACCCGCTTCACGCAGTTTCACAAGCAATGTCGAAACCGATCATCCCCATGAACGCGAAAGCTTGCTCAGCTTCGCTATTGAGTTATGTACCGACCGAGTGGTCGATCTCCCAAGCATAGTGCCTAGTTCACTGCCAGCACCAGTAGCATTCAGTACTCCTTCAGGTGCATTTGCCGCCCAACACTCCCCCATCTCGCCGCCAGTCCGTATCCTGGACATATGACTTGGAACGAAGGCGGCAACACCTGGGGCCCGCAGGGACAACAGCAAAATTCGCAGAACGGTTGGCCAACTCCATTTGGCCGGCAGCACGCGGACAATCAAGACCAGTCCGAGGCTGCAGCCACGCAGGGCGAACCACCCTCGGTACCTCAACAGGATGCGATGCCGCAGGCTCCGTCGTTCGGCAACGGTTCGACCCCAGAGGCCAGCCCCTTTGCCCCCACCAACAACGACAACAACAGCATGCCGTCGGCACCAAGCTTCGGCACCGGCTCGCAGCCCGGGTTTAACCAGCCACAACCAGGACAGCCGGAACAGCCTCAGCAGTTCCAGGGCGCTCAGCCACAGTGGGGCCAGCAGCCACAGTGGAAGCAGCCACAGTGGAACCAGCCACCACAGGGCCAGCAGCCTGGCCAGGCTCCGTTCGACCAGAGCCAGTTCGGTCAGCCCCAGTTTGGCCAGGAGCAGGTTGGTCAGCCGGGCCAGCAAATGCCGCCGGTGTCTCCCCAGTGGGGCCAGCCAGCAGCATCCGAACCAACGCAGGCCTTCCCACAGGCCGACATGCCACAGCAGACCGACGCAGCAGAGCAGCCTGAACAATCCGAAACGCAGCCACCAGCACAGCCTGAGCAGAACGCCTGGGGCGCGCCGCAGGCGGAAGTTGCAGCGAGTGACGACGCTACCGGTGATTCCGCCGACAGCGACGCAGCGGGCGAGCTGAAGGACCAGACCGAAGGTACTAACGACCGGGACGAAACCGCCTCGGGTGCCGAAACTGCTGCTGCCGCGGGAGCCGCCGCATCCTGGTCGACCGCGGGCAACTGGACGAACGACGCCCCGGCCACAGACGCACAACCGACCCAGGCATTCGGATCGGGCGACCTCGCCGCAACCGCCGCATACCCGGCCGGTGGCTTCGACCACGCCACGCAGCAGGACATGCAGGCGACCCAGGCCTATCAGCCCGACTCAAGCTGGCCACAGCAGGCGAGTGAATTCGCCGATGGCACCGGGCACGAACCCGAACTCATCACTCCCCTTGGCGCCGAACAGGTTGGACCGGTAGGACCCGCAGGTCAGCAGCCGTTCCCCGCACCGGGCGGACCGCATGATCCAAACGGACTGCAGGATCCAAACGGACCGCAGGGACCGCAGGACACCAACAACGACGGCAAGAAGCAGCCGTGGCACAAGCGCAAGGCTGTGATGATTCCGCTCGTCGCCGTGATTCTGCTCGGTATCGCCGCCGCGATTGGTATCCCGTGGTTCTTGCACCAGCAGAACGTCGACAAGGGAGACAAGCTCGCCGCGCAGTTCCAGACCGACCTGCAGGAATACGAAGACATCTGGACCGCCGAGAACATCGACTCGGTGAACGCTGCCGACGTTGCCAACCTCGTTCGCAGCTCGGGTGCCACGTTCTACAACTTCGGCAAGAGCGGTCTCGCCTCGCTGCAGGACACCTGCGCCATCATGCCCGACGTGCGTGAGCGCTACAACACCCTCGCAGAGTCGAAGGCACCGGACCTGCCTGCCGAAGACGGCGCTGACGCTTCTGAGGCCTACCGTCAGGCCCAGAAGGATGCCAAGAAGCTCGAGGAGCAGCGTAAGAACGCCGAGGAGTTCCTCACCGCATCCGAGAAGTCGGTCAAGATGCAGGAAGAGTTCTGCGCGAACTACGACGTCTACACCGATGCCCTCGGCGACTTCACCAACGATCTGAAGACCACCATGCCCGACGCGATGACGCTCAAGAAGGGTGACGAGGTCAAGATCGAAGGCACCAACCTGTTCTACACCTGCGATTCCGACAGCGGTTGCCCGAACCTGTACGCCAAGGACACGCGCGAAAAGTACGCTAAGGCGCACGAAGCAACCTATGTTGACTACGCCAAGAAGATGGCAAAGAACTACAAGGAATCGTGCTTCATGAGCGACTTCCAGGCCGCATGCGACGCTGCCGCAGACGCGTATCAGAAGGCCGCCGACGCTAACCAGAAGGTCGTTGACCTGCTCATGAACAATGAGCCAACCACCGAAGCCGGCAAGCCCCTCTACCCCGACCTCCAGAAGCTGATGGAAGAAGCCATCGCCGCCGAGGAAGCTGCCGACAAGGCACTCCTCGACAAGTGGAAGGAAGTTGAGCCAGGTGTGGGCACCGAGATGGCCATGACCGGTGTCTCACTCGCTGCGTACATGGACGAAGCCCGCGACGCCGCCCTCGCTGCGGCCGACAAGGTCAAGTAGCCCACAAGCCAGAACGGGTCCGGATGCGTAACCAATCGCATCCGGACCCGTTTTCGTTGTGCAGACCAACGGTTCGCGAAGTCTGCCCGAGCTTACTTATTCGCCCAGGTGGCGTCGTGCGCTCATTGCGCGCTCAGCTTCGCGGCGATCTTGCCGCTCGCGCAGTGCGTGGCGCTTGTCGAACTCGCGCTTACCCTTCGCGATCGCGATCTCGACCTTGGCGCGGCCGTCAGAGAAATACAGTTGCAGCGGCACGATCGTATATCCACCTTCGCGGGTCTTCGCCGCAATCTTGGTGATCTCATCCCGGTGCAGCAGCAGCTTGCGCTTGCGGCGCGGCGCGTGGTTATTCCACGTGCCCTGCGAGTATTCGGGAATGTGTACGGCTTCGAGCCACATCTCACCGTTCTCGACGTGTGCGAACCCGTCGACGAGCGAAGCCCGACCCTGGCGAAGCGCCTTCACTTCGGTGCCGTAAAGCACGATGCCGGCCTCATAGGTGTCCTGGATCAGGTAATCGTGTCGGGCTTTGCGGTTCGAGGCAATCACTTTCTTGCCCTGTTCACGAGGCATTGCTGACCTCCTTTCCAAATGCTTGATGTTGATGCGCGAAGTCCCGGTGTACCGGGCACTACGCGCGGTGAATCACGTTGCACGAGCCAGCCGTACAAACAATCGTGCCGTCACGGTAGCGAGCCGTGGGATGCGTGTCCCACTCCCCGTAGCACCGGACGGCACGATCAAACTGTCTACAAGTCTAGACGCGCAAGTACCTTCGAATCGAAATGCTCGACGCGATACCCGCGAGCAGCACACCGATCACGATGATGATGGCCGAAGTGCCAATCGCGTGCGGCCAGACCGAAACCAGTTGCAGGCCGGGTCTTGAGGCCGCCAAATGGCCCTCAACGTACCAGTGCGTTGTGCCGACGACGGCGAGCGACGCCAGTACCGAGCCAACGAATCCGGCAAACACCCCTTCGAGGATGAACGGCGCCTGGATGAATCCGTTGGATGCACCGACGAGGCGCATGATTCGCAGCTCGCGGCGGCGGGAGAATACCGAGAGCCGAATCGTGGTCGCGATCAGCAGCACCGCAGCAATCAACATCACCAGGGCGACACCGAACGAGGCGAGGCTCGCACCGTTCAAGACCGAGAAGATCGAGTCCAAGAACTGTCGCTGGTCGCTAACGAGTTCAACGCCCGGCATTCCGGTCAGGGTCTGGATGATGATGTCCGAGTCTTGCGGGTTCGTGAGGTTTACCCAGAACGTCTCGTTGAGCTGTTCAGGCTTCACGAAGGTGACCATGGGGTCGTCCTTGAACTGCTCAAGGAAACGCTGGTAAGCCTCATCCTGATTCTCGAAGTACACCTCAGACACATACGGGCGCAGCGCGTCGCCGTTGAGTTCGGCCTCGACCGCATCCTTCTGTTCCTGTGTTGCCTGACCTGCCGCGCAATCGGGTGAGGTCGAGATGTCACGGCAGAAGTCAACGGCAACCTGCGCGCGGTCGTACCAATAGGTCTTCATCGACTGAATCTGGAACTGCAGCATAATCGCCGCACCAACAAACGTCAGCGACACGAAGGTAACGAGCACGACCGAAACCACCATCGAGGTGTTCCGGCGCAGGCCCTGCCACATTTCACCGAAGATGAATCCAAACACTAGCGGGCTCCCTTCGCACCGGGGCCGGCATTGCCAAGGTTCGGGTTGTCGAGGTCTTCACCGTCGTCATGGAATTCGTCGGGAAGGCGGCTCGTGGGCGAACTGACCTCTTCGATCGACACGGTCACGCCGCGGTCGGGTGCAGCAACGCGGGCCGCCATCGCCTCGGCGATGGTTTTGCGCGGTGCCGAGCCGGCGGTTTCGGGCGACTCGGGGGCTTCGTACTTGACGATCTCGGGCGTGTACACGCCGCTGGCTTCGTCGCGAACGATCGAGCCCGCATCCAGCTCGATAACGCGCTTACGCTCTTCGTCAACAATCGATACGTCGTGCGTCGCCATGACGACCGCCGTACCGTTTCGGTTGATGCGGCGCAGCACGCTCATGATCTCGCGCGAGGTCGTCGGGTCGAGGTTACCGGTGGGCTCGTCGGCTAGCAGAATTGCCGGCTTGTTCACCACGGCGCGGGCGATCGCCACACGCTGCTGTTCACCACCCGAGAGCTCGTGCGGGAAACGGCGCTGCTTGTCTACCAGGCCAACGGTCTTGAGCACCTCTGGCACCGCCTGGCGGATCTGCGCGCGGGAGCGACCGAGCACCTTGAGCGCATACGCAACGTTTTCGTACACGGTCTTGTTGGCAAGCAGACGGAAGTCCTGGAAAACCATGCCGACGTTACGGCGGTAGTACGGAACTTTTCGCGAGGAGATCTTGCTGAGGTCCTGGCCGAGCACGTTCACGTGCCCTTCGGTCGGATGGTCTTCAAGCAAGATGTGGCGCAGCACAGTTGACTTACCCGAGCCCGAAGGACCGACGAGAAAGACAAACTCGCCACGAAGAATTTCAAATGTGACGTCATCAAGTGCGGGGTACTTCTGTCCCCGGAACGTCTTGGATACGTGGTCGAATCTGATCATGACGTTCTAACGCTACGTCGCCCCCGCAGTATTGCGGGGGCGACGCGCGGAAGGGATGCGAGCATCCAGCAACCCAGCAGTTTTCGGGTTGCGGTGTTTTCGGGTTAGTTGTCCTTATCGGTACCGCGCGACATAAGACGTGCGGTAACAGCGATCAGCCCACCCCACACGCAAAATAGCGCCACGGTCATCATGATGATGGCTTCACCAGTCATTACTTGGCTCCTTCGGTTTCGGTGGATGCGTCGGCCTCGAGCGGAGCATCCGGGGTGTCTGGACGATTGACGTAGATGGCGTGAACCTCGGCGTCTTCGGCGTCCTCGTCGAAGCTGGTGTCAGCGCGCTTCGACCAGGGCAGCAGCGTGAGGATGATGGCGCCGACGACAACTGCCGCGACCATTCCCCATCCGTAAAGGCCTACGAACGCGGCGTCGTAGCCGCCGTAGCCTTCTTCCATCTTCTTGATGACGTCGTTGACGAGCATGACGGTCAGCGCGATTGGTGCGATAGCGCCAACCATGACCATCCAGACACGGCCGGTCTTGAACGAGCTGAGCTTGTCCAGGTGACGGCTGAGCACAGGCAGCTTGCGAGCGATCCACGAGACCGCGATGACTGCGACCAGCGCGCCAGCAAGGATGCCGTACTTATTGATGAACTCGTCGAAGACGTCAAGCACGTACAGACCGGTGGTGGTTGGGAACAGCAGCAGCGAAACCGTTGCCATGATCGCCACAACCGTGATGGTGGCGGCTACGCGCGAGATCGCCAGCTTGTCACGAACGGCAGCAACAACAACCTCAATGATCGAAATCATCGACGTAAAGCCCGCGAACAGCAGCGAACCGAAGAACAGCAGACCGATGATGCCGCCTGCAGGTGCTTCAGAAATGATCGTCGGGAAGGCAACGAAGGCCAGACCGATACCGGCGTCGGCAACTTCGTTGACGCCAGTGCCACTGGCGTTAGCCATGAAGCCCAGCGCCGCGAACACACCGATACCCGCGAGGATTTCGAAGCTCGAGTTGGCGAAACCAACAACGAGACCCGAACCGGTGAGGTCGGTCTTGCGCTTGAGGTACGACGCGTAGGTGACCATGATGCCGAAGCCGACCGACAGCGAGAAGAAGATCTGTCCCACGGCAGCAGTCCACACCATCGGGTCACCGAGTGCCGACCAGTTCGGGGTGAACAGTGCGTTGAGGCCGTCGGTTGCGCCTGGCAGCAGCAGTGCCTGCACCACCATGGCGATGAACATGACGAGCAGCAGCGGCATGAAGATCAGGTTTGCGCGGGCAATACCCTTGTTGACACCGAGCACGAGAACAACGAAGACGACGACCCAAACCAGCAGCTGCGGCCAGAAAACGCCGCCAACAAAGTCGAAGCCGACCTCAACCTTGTCGCTCAGTTGCAGGAACTCGCCGAAGAAGAACCCGTTCGGGTCTTCGCCCCAAGCCTGGTTCGCCGAGAAGATGAAGTACATCGCAGCCCACGCCACAATCACCGCGTAATAGATACCGATGATGAAGCACACGAGCGTCTGCCACCATCCGAGGGACTCCATCCACCGCGAAATGCGCGCAAACGACAGCGGCACCGAACCGCGGTAGCGCTGACCGATCGCGTAGTCGAGGAAGAGCAGCGGAATACCGGCGCCGATAAGGGCGCACAGGTACGGGATGATGAACGCGCCGCCACCGTTCTCGTAGGCCACGTATGGGAAACGCCAGATGTTTCCGAGGCCTACTGCCGAACCGATAGCAGCGAGGATGAACACGTTTCGGGATGAGAAGTTCTCGATTCCCTTTTTTTGCGCCGTTGGCGCGGAAGTAGTTTCGCTCACGACTTCCAAATTCCTTCGCACGTAGTTGGACGCTGCCGAAGGCTTCCGGTAGCGGTGCAGCGTTACGAAGTGGCGTTCTGGTTGGTCTTGCGCCAACGAATACCGGCGGCGATAAAGCCGTCAATATCGCCGTCGAACATTTTGTCCGGATTGCCTGTCTCGTAACCGCTGCGCAGATCCTTCACCATCTTGAAGGGGGCCAGTACGTAGGAACGCATCTGGTTGCCCCAACTCGCAGTGATGTTGCCAGCAAGTTCTTTCTTCTTGGCTTCATCTTCGGCTTGCTGCTGTAGCAACAGTCTCGACTGCAGCACTCGCATCGCTGCGGCGCGGTTCTGGATCTGAGATTTTTCGTTTTGACAAGACACAACAATTCCGGTGGGAATGTGCGTAATGCGTACGGCGGAATCGGTGGTGTTTACCGATTGTCCGCCGGGCCCGGACGAACGGAATACGTCAATGCGTATGTCGTTATCCGGAATATCAATATGGTCAGTTTGCTCGATTAGCGGCACAACTTCAACTGCAGCGAAGCTTGTTTCGCGAGATCCTGCCGAATTGAACGGGCTCATGCGCACCAAGCGGTGCGTGCCAGCCTCGGTAGACAGCGTACCGAATGCGTAGGGCTGGTCGACTTGGATCGTCGCCGACTTGACGCCAGCCTGCTCGGCATATGACGTATCGAGCACCGATACCGGGTAGTCGTGCTGCTCTGCCCAGCGGGTGTACATGCGCAGCAGCATTTCGGCGAAGTCGGCCGCATCAACGCCGCCGGCACCCGCACGAATTGTCATGACCGCGGGGCGGGCATCGTACTCGCCGTCGAGCAGGGTCTGCACTTCGAGGTCTTCGATCACCTTGGTGATCTGCTTGAGTTCTTGCTGCGCTTCGGCGGCCGAGTCCTCGTCTTCGGCTTCATTTGCGAGTTCGACGAGCACTTCGAGGTCGTCGAGGCGCTGTTCGATGGCACCGAGCTTCTTGAGATCGGCCTGCGCGTGCGAGAGCGCGCTGGTGACTTTCTGGGCTGCATCCGGGTCGTCCCAAAGGTCTGGTGCGGATGCGGCGACCTCGAGTTCGTCGACGCGCGCCTGTAGCGCCGCCGGGTCGAGCACTTCGCTGACGCTGGCAAACGTTGCGCGCAGCTGAGCGATTTCATTGCTGATATCGAGGTTGATCATGATCTGCCTAGCTTACCGTGGCCGTTCAGCCGGTTCCCGGCACCCTATTCGAGTGGTGTCATCTGTTTGGCGCGGTATCGCCCGGCCTAGTTGAACTGCACCCGTGCTGATGCGTTGACCGTGATCTCGAAACCGTGTGGCAGTACTCCGGATGCGATCGGCAGGTCCCAGAGGCCGGTGACGGTAACGTGCACCCGCCCGTGTTCGACCGTGACCGCATCCGCCCGTGCGCCGTGCTTTGCGAACTGCTCGACATAGTGCGTCGCGATTAGCCGCGCCTGTTCGCTATCGAGCGTGGCGCGAGGCACTTGCCCGGCAACAAACTCGACTTGGTCGAGATCGAACGAGTCTGCGGCGGCAAGGGCTGCCGCATCCGCAATCGAGAACAGTTGTTTGCGTGTGACGTAGGCGTCGGCGCTGGCACCGATGGTGAACGCGACGAGCAGCGCAATCGCCACGAAGCCCAGCAGCAACGGGAGCATACTGCCGCGTGCTTCGCGCAGCCGCGATCGGATTCGGGAACCGAGCGTTCCCAGATACTGGCCATGCGTTGGCTGTGATTTGGCGAAGCGCGGCAGCCTGTGTTGCTGGCGTGGATCAACCGCGGGCATCAGCTCGCTCCCCCGAGTTCCGCCTCGTGCGCCTTGCTCTGGGCGCTGCGCGGAAATGTCGCCGATGACTCGACCGGAATTTGCCCAAGCGCATCACCAAACGGCAGGAACGGCAGCGATTGCGTGACGCGAACAGTGACCGTGAGCTCGGCTCCGAGCACATGACAGTTGGGGTCAGGTGCGCATTCGATGTGGATTGCCGCAGCCTGCGGATCCAAGCCGTGGTTCGCGAGCGCACCCTCGATATGCAGTTGCGCAAGTGCTTGTGCCTCCGCCGACTCGAAGTCGGCGCTGAGCACGCGCGCGCTATTTCGAGCGGCGAGCTCGGTGGCCAGCATTGATTGTTCGAGCGAGGTCAGCAGCACCATGCCATAGGCGATTGGGCACAGCAGTACGACGCCGAGTCCGAGAAACTCGATGGATGCGCTCCCCCGTTCGCGTGCCAAGATTCTGCGGATCGTACGGTCGCGACCGCACGCCAACTGCCATTTGCTATTCCACTGGCGCAATCGCATCCACCTCTAAAACGTCGGGCAACCCGAGTGTGCCAACGAGCGGCAACGGCGCCCGAACCGTAACCCGAGCGATGTCATCAGCTACCTGCACGTGCACCTCACCGGCGTAATTGTTGGCGATCGCCGCATCGATGAGCTCCCTGGTACGTTCCTCGGCATCAGCCGGTGTCGCGTCGCGAAGACCAGCAATACGCGCTCCCTCGGCAGCCGCATCGATGAGTGTCGTGCGAATGTGCAGCGCGAATCCCACCTGCAGGACCGCACAAAACAGCGCCGTCAGCAGCGCCGCAACGAGGGTCCACTCGACGGTGCTCGCACCACGATCGCACCGCATCCGTTGCGGCAGCCGCAGCCAATATCGCTGCAATCGAGTGGCGACCGAGGTGCTCATCACTAGAAGTTGCCGGTGACCCGGTTGACTGCGTCTTCGAAGACGCCTGCAAGCAGCGGTCCCGCGAGCGCCCAGATCAGGATGACGAGCCCTGCCGACATTGCGGCGATGAGGACCCATCCGGGTACATCTCCTCGTTCTTCTTGAAGGATGCGGCGGTTCGCGAACGCGTAGACGTTGCTGATGACGGTAGCGATGAGGGTGGTGACGGTCTGGATGAATGTGGGCACGGTGGATGATCTTTCGGTGTCAGTGGGTGGGGTTGGCATGTGGCTGGCGTTGGACTACTGGAGTATTGGAACTGCAGCGTTGTTGGCCGCACGCTGGGTGCGATGGCGTCAAAACGTGCTGGTGAGGACGAAGAACGAGGGGTAAATCGCGAACAGTACGGTGACGGGCAGGATGAGCAGTACGAGTGGGAACATCATCCGGATTTCGTTTCGTCCGGCTTGTTCAAGCAGGGCACGCTTTTCGAGTACGCGCGCGTCGGCGGCCTGGGCTTGGAGCACTTCGGCAAGGGGCGCGCCGCGTTCCATGGCGGTGATGATGTGGTCGCAGGTTCGCTGGAGCGGGAGGTAGCCGAGTTCGTTCGAGAAGGTTCGCAGTGCCGTTGCGGTTGGTACTCCGGTTTGGATGCTGCGAATTACCGCGGCGAATTCCCGGGCCAGCTCGCTGTGTTCGAGGTCACCGATGCGTTTCATAGCGTCGAATACGCTTTCACCGGCCGCGAGCGCAAGGGTCATGAATTCGAGGACGGTAGGAAACTCGCTGGTGATTCGGCGCATGCGTTTGGCGGCTCGCGTGCGAAGTAGGAGTTCTCTGGC
Organism: [Zimmermannella] bifida NBRC 103089; assembly: GCF_001570925.1. Classification (GTDB taxonomy): domain Bacteria; phylum Actinomycetota; class Actinomycetes; order Actinomycetales; family Microbacteriaceae; genus Gulosibacter; species Gulosibacter bifidus. The sequence goes on along the minus strand of NZ_BCSP01000010.1, from coordinate 20,695 downwards.
ACCGACTCCGGAGATTCCGAATGCGATTGGGGCAAGCACCAGCACGTTCCATGCGCTTGGGGTGCGGCTTACCACTAGGCAGGCGATCACGAGCCCCATGCCGGCACCGCCCACCGCCCAAGCGGCTTGTTGCATGCGGAACTGCTCGACCGGTTGCCAGCTGCCCGCTTGCCGAAGTCGCATGCGAATCGCAGTTTCACCGCCAACGACGCTGACGAGCAGGCGTTGGATGCGGGCAATGAGTGGCTGGATGAGGGTGCCCGCGAATGGGAGCGGTTCGGCGCTGGTTCGGTTGTGGTGTTGGCGTGCGTTCTCGCTGATGTCGATGACGTGTGGGGCAAGTTTGTCGACCAGGCGTGGCTTGGCAAGCTGCGGTAGGCACGTAAGGCAGGTCCATAGGCCGATGCCGAGCACTGTACCGAGGACGAGCAGTTGACCAAACAGCACGCTCATGCGAACCACCGCCCTTCTTCTGGCAGTTTGCCGAGTTGCAGCATGAGCCGGTAGGCGACGACGGTGACGATGGCGCCGCCGATGATGACCGCACTACCGGTTGGCGTGTTGTAGGCGGTTGCGGCTTCGGGTCGGGTGGTGAGCAGCAGGAGCACGATCCATGGGGCAATCACACCCAAGCGAGCGGCGTTGACCACCCAGCCCTGACGAGCTTCGACTTCGTGGCGCACGTGTTGTGCTTCGCGCAGGTGCGCACCGAATGTCCGCAGAATGGGGACGAGTTGTGTACCGCCGACTTGGTTGGCCATTTCTAGGGTTGCCAGCAGTCGGTCGGCGGCGGGGTCGGCGAGTATGTCTTTGGCGGCGCGGGATGCGGTGCGAAATGATCCGGTAGCGCGATACGTCGTGGTGAAGGCGGCGAAACCGGGCCGGACGGCTTCGGGACCGGTCTGCGCAAGGCTCGCGAGTGCATCCGGCAGCCCCATACCGGATCGCACGGCGGCGACGAGCTGGTCGATGAGGTCTGGCCAAATTGCCCGTAATTGTTGGGCGCGACGGTGCACTCGCTGACGGAGTATGAGCGTTGGCGCGATGAGACCGATCAGGCCGGTGAGCAGGCCGATGATGCCGAGCCCGGTGAGCGCGAGCCCGAGACCGGCGCTGATGAGTCCGCTGAGCAGACTCATGGTCACGAACCCGGTCACTGAAGTGTTTGGAAGTTGGGCTCGCTGAAGCAGTTCGCGGATTCCGGCGAGGTTGATACCGACGGTGGCGCTGGTAGGCCAGATCCAGACGCTGCAGATACTGGCAACGCCCGCTCCGGCGCATAGCGCGATGGCGAGCGCGATCATCGGATTGCTCGCTGTTCGTGGTGCGGGCGGTATTCGCTGTCGGCGTGTGGGGTGTCTTCTTGGTCGTGTGTGAGTCGGTGGGGTCTCGGACCTTGGTGGATGAGTTCTCCGCGTTTTCGAGCAAAGACCGTCTGTGTTTCGATCACACCGCCATGCACGCTGCCGGTTGGGGCAATGATCTCGAGCACTTGCCGGTGTCCGTTCCGATCGCGGCCAAGGTGCACCACGAGGTCGACCGCCGACGCCACCGTGGGCACCACGAATCCCGCATCGATATTGCGGCCTGCCAAGAGCGGCAGCGTGCAGAGCTTCATGAGCGCGTCGCGGGCGGAATTGGCGTGGATTGAACACATGCCGGGCAGGCCCGAGTTCAGGGCGATGAGCAGCTCAAGCGCTTCGGCCTCGCGTACTTCGCCGACGACCAGGCGATCGGGCCGCATCCGCAATGCTTCTTTCACCAGCCGGCGCAGGGAAATCTCACCGGTACCTTCGAGGGATGGCTGCCGGCACTGCATGGCCACAATGTCGCGGGCGACCACATCAAGTTCAAAGGTCTCTTCGACGGTGACGATGCGTTCCGATGCGCCCACTGCCGCCAACAGGGCCCCGATCATGGTGGTCTTTCCGGTGTGGGTGGCACCCGAAACGATGATGTTGCACCGGGCATGAACCGCTTCGTGCAAGAACGTCGCAGCTTCTGTGGTGAGTGCGCCGTGTTCAACAAGGGCACCGAGGTCACGGATGCGGCGGGCAAATTTACGGATATTGATGGCCGGGTACTTCCGCGAAATATCGGGAATCACCACGTGTAGGCGCGAACCGTCAGGAAGCGATGCGTCTACGAACGGGCTCGATACGTCGATGCGACGCCCGGTGTGTTGCAGCATTCGGTCGACAAGTGCACGGAGCTGTTCGGCAGGAATCACGGTATCGGTCAATTCAGTGACACCGTTTCGTGCGACGAACAGTCGGCTCGGCGCGTTGATCCAGATCTCTTCGATCGTGGGGTCATCGAGGTATTGCTGCAGTGGGCCGAGACCTGCCACTTGGTCGAGCACATCGTTGACGGTCTGCTGCTCGGCCGCGTCTATACCAGCGGGGCTGTCCGCATCCGCCGCAGCATGGCCCATGCCGTGCTGGTCGTAGTACGCGCGCACCTCTTGTCGCACGAGCTGCTGCGTTTCGGGGCTCGTGCGAGATATAGCCAGCGTTTCGGTACGCGCTCTGCTGCGGATGCGCTCGGCGATGGTGTTGGCGACGGTCACGGGCGGCATCATGCCCTACCCGCACAACTTCGACCATGAGTTATCCACAGGACGACAAACGTTCACGAGCATTTGCAATCGGCAACGCGGTTTCTCGCCGAGTTCTGTCCCAACCGCACGTCGGCACCCGCCGCATGCAATCGCTTCCCTACTCTGGAAGACATGTTTTCGTGCAACGACCTGGCACTGCCCATCCTTGGCGCCCCCATGGCGGGTGGCCCGACAACACCTGCCCTGGTCGTGGCTGTCAGCGAAGCTGGCGGTCTCGGGATGCTCGCGGGCGGATATCTGACCGCAGACGAGTTTGCGCAGCGTATTGCCGAGGTACAGGCACTCACCAATGCCCCGTTTGGCGTGAATGTATTTGTGCCCGAGGCAACCGCGAGCGATCCCGCGGCCGTGGCGAGCTATCGCGAAGTGTTGGCGCCGCTTGCGAATACGCTCAATACGAGCCTGCCAGCGGTCACCGACGCCTCAGATGACGATTACCTCGCCAAACTCGATGCCATTGTCGATGCCAAACCCGCGCTGGTCTCATTCGCGTTCGGTAACCCTCATGCCGAAGTATTGCAGCGGATGCACCGAAACGGCATCGCGACCGCCGTCACCGTAACCTCACCCGAAGAAGCCCTCGAGGCCTTGGCAAACGAGCCGACGCTGCTGATTGTGCAGGGTGCGAGTGCGGGCGGTCACCGCAGCGTGCACGACCAGTCGAGGGAGCCAAACGACCTCGACGCGATTGATTTGCTGCCGCAGCTCATGGCGCTGGCTGCAGAGACGGACACTGAACTTGTTGCGGCCGGCGGCATCGACTCCCCCGCTGCCGCGCGAACACTGCTCAAGTCCGGGGCCGCTGCAGTGCAGATCGGCACGCTATTGCTCACGGCGACCGAAGCAGGCACCAAACCGGCCCATCGCGCGGCGCTACTGGCCGCATCCCGCGACACGGTCGTGACTCGCGCGTTCAGTGGCCGTGCGGCACGGGCACTGCGCAACACGTTCATCGATCGAATGGATGCGCATGCCCCGGCTGCTTACCCGCAGGTGAATGCGCTGGTCGCCCCGATCAAGGCCGCAGCTGCCGACGACCCCGAATTGCAAAACCTCTGGGCAGGCACCGGTTACCGCGCTTGCCGCGCCCGAACCACGGCGGCTATCCTCGCACCGTTCATTACTGAGCTCACTGCAGCGCCGGACACCGAACAAGACGACCGCTAGCGCCGCGCCGACTCCTCCGGCAAATAGGGCGGAGAAGTTGTGGGCAAACCGGCCTACACCCGAACACAACAAACCCCGCACTCACCAGTAAATTACTGGCAAGTACGGGGTTTTCATCTGCGTGCGGAAGGAGGGACTTGAACCCTCACGCTCGAAAGCACAGGAACCTAAATCCTGCGTGTCTGCCAATTTCACCACTCCCGCAGATCACCCCATCATATGGGATGCGCGGGCGAACGAAAACCCGCGGCGAGCGCCGCGCTAGTCGGCGAGCACCGCGCTAGTCAGCAAGCAGTTCGCGAATGTGCGGGATTAACGCGGTGAACGCACGCCGACGGTGACTCAGCGCATCCTTTTCTTCGGGTGCCATTTCGGCAGACGAAACTGCCGAACCTTCGGGCAAGAAGATCGGGTCGTAGCCGAAGCCGCCCTCGCCGCGAATTTCGCGCAGGATGCTGCCCGGCCAGGTTCCGCGCACCGCAACTTCACGACCGTCGGGCAGCGCGATCGCTGCCGCAGCCACGAACGCCGCACCACGCGATTCGTCGGCCACGTCGTTCAGCTGCCACAGCAGCAGGTCAACGTTGTCGCGGTCGTTACGGTTCGGTCCCGACCAGCGCGCCGAAAACATACCGGGCATACCGCCGAGCACATCGACGCAAATGCCTGAGTCGTCGGCAAGGGCCGGCAGACCCGTCTGTGCGGCAGCCGCGCGCGCCTTAATGAGCGCGTTGGCTTCAAAGGTGAGACCGTTTTCGACCGGTGCTTCACCCTCGTAACTCACGAGTTCGAGTTTGGGCAGGTCGGGCTGCAGGATGCGCTGCAGTTCTTGCAGCTTGTGCGCGTTCTTGGACGCGAGAACGACGCGCTGCATTAGTTAGCCAATACTTCGGCCTGCATGCGTGCGAGGTCGGCGTTGCCCTTGGTAGCAAGCTGCAGCAGCACCATGAGTTCTTCGGTCGAGAAGGGTTCGCCTTCGGCGGTTCCCTGCACCTCGACGAACTTGCCCGATCCGGTCATGACAACGTTCATGTCGGTGTCGGCGCGTACGTCTTCTTCGTAGGGCAGGTCGAGCATCGGCGTACCGTCAACGACGCCGACTGAGATCGCCGAGATGGTGTCGGTAATGACCTCGGCCTTGCGCGAGATGTGCTTGTTGGTGCGGGCCCAGTCAACCGCGTCAACAAGGGCGACAAATGCGCCAGTAATGGCAGCGGTGCGGGTGCCGCCGTCGGCTTGCAGCACATCGCAGTCGAGCACGATGGTGTTCTCACCCAGTGCTTCCATGTCGACGGCAGCGCGCAGCGAGCGACCGATCAGGCGCGAGATTTCGTGCGTGCGACCACCCAGCTTGCCCTTTACCGATTCGCGCTGCGAACGCTCATTCGTAGCGCGAGGCAGCATTGCGTATTCGGCAGTGAGCCAGCCCTTGCCCTGGCCGGTCAGCCAGCGTGGGACGCCCGGGGTAAACGATGCGGTGCACAGAACCTTCGTGCGACCGAACGAAATCAGTGCCGATCCTTCGGCCTGTTCGCTCCAGCCACGTTCGATCGTTACCTTGCGCAATTCGTCTACGGCTCGGCCGTCTGCACGCTTGTTCATGAGTGTTGCTCCCGCGTTGTGTGAAAGTTGGTGGTCTTGCGTAAATACGTGGGTCATACCGCTATTCCGCTGTGTTGGGTGCGGTCGCGGTATCGGTTGTGTCTGCCGGTTTGTTGTGCATGGTGAGCGAGTCTGGCAGTTCGATAACACCAGTACGGTACCGCTCCACGCTGGTTACTTCACCACCGAGGATGCGGTGGGCAAGCTCCAGGAACGCTCCTTCGGCACTGCTGCCAGTCGCGTGGTAGTGGTACTGCGCCGGTTCGTTGCTGGTGTTCAGCAGGTTACGTTCCGCGAGCACCCGATATACGTCCTTCGCGGTTTCAACATCGCTCGATACGAGTGCAACTTCGGGGCCCATGACGTAACTAATAACCCCCTGCAGCAGCGGATAGTGCGTGCATCCCAGTACGAGTGTGTCGACACCGGCCGACTTCAACGGTGCCAGGTACTCGTTGGCGACGGCGACGAGCTCATCGCTGGTGGTGTCGCCGCGTTCGACGAAGTCGACAAACTGTGGGCAGGCCTGTGCAGTTACTTGAATGTCCACGCCCGCAGCGAACGCATCCTCATAGGCTCGGGATGCGACCGTCGCGACCGTGCCAATGACGCCAATGTGCCCGCTGCGGGTGGCGCGCACTGCCGTGCGCACCGCCGGTGCGATCACTTCGATCACGGGCACGTCGTAGCGCTCACGGGCATCGGCGAGCACCGCGGCGGTTGCCGAGTTGCAGGCGATCACGAGCATCTTGACGCCCTGGGCAACGAGTTCGTCCATGATCTCGAGCGAGAACTTGCGAATCTCCGCAATGGGCCGCGGGCCGTACGGCGTGTGGGCGGTATCACCGATGTACAGGATGGATTCGTGCGGCAATTGGGCGCGAATCTCGCGGGCCACGGTCAGCCCACCCATGCCGGAATCGAAAATGCCAATCGGTGCGGTACTCATTTGTTGGCAAATACTACGCCCATTCACTTACCTCACGCGTCCCGCGATGCGAAGGCATCGATCCCCGCGCTCGCAAGGTGTCCCCGCCTGTGCTCGGCAGCATTGCACGGGTTCGCGAAGTACCCTGGCGATATGACTGATCCTCGCAGCGCCATTGATGTTCCTGCTTCTGCTCGCCCTACTGATTCGCCACGATCGACGCGTCCTGCAGCGCCCGCATCCACGGCGTTGCTCACAGATCACTACGAGTTGACGATGTTGGATGCAGCGCTACGGGATGGCACTGCCAATCGAGAGTGCGTCTTCGAGCTCTTTGCCCGCAAGCTGCCGAATGACCGCCGTTACGGTGTCGTGGCTGGGCAGGGCCGGGCGATGGAAGCGCTTAAGCACTTCCGATTTGGCGATGACGAACTCGAGTTCTTGGCACAGCAGCGCATCGTGTCCGACGAAACGTTGCAGTGGCTGGCTGACTTCTCGTTCTCGGGATCGATCCGCGGCTACCGCGAAGGCGAAGCCTACTTTCCGCAGTCACCGCTGCTTGAAGTCCACGGTACTTTTGCCGAGGGTGTGATCCTCGAGACGTTGCTGCTGAGCATCCTCAACTACGACTCGGCCGTAGCGTCGGCCGCCGCGCGTATGGTCAGCGCCGCCGACGGTCGTCCACTGGCCGAGATGGGTTCGCGCCGCACGGGTGAACGTAGCGCAGTCGCAGCCGCCCGCGCCGCCTACATCGCAGGATTCTCGGCCACGTCAAACCTCGAAGCGGGCCGCAGCTGGGGCGTGCCGACAATGGGCACCGCCGCGCATTCGTGGACGCTGCTCCACGACAGCGAGGCCGACGCCTTCCGCTCGCAGATCGCCGCACTCGGTGCCGACACCACGCTGCTCGTCGACACGTACAACGTCACCGAAGCGATCCGCACCGCTGTGGAGATCGCAGGTCCGAGCCTCGGTGGTATTCGTCTGGACTCGGGCGACCTGCCCGTGGTGGTTCGCGAAGTGCGCGAGCTGCTCGACGACCTTGGTGCCACCGAAACGGCGATTACCGTGACCAATGACCTCGACGAATACGCAATTGCTGCTCTCGCCGCATCCCCGGTCAATAGCTTTGGTGTCGGTACGAGCGTCGTCACCGGCTCCGGTGCGGTTGCCTCGGGCATGGTGTACAAGCTGGTTTCGCGCCGAGCCGAAGATGGCTCGTGGGTGCCTGTGGCCAAGGCGTCACCGGGTAAGGCCTCGGTTGGTGGGGCCAAGGTGCCGGTGCGTCGCCGCGAGGACGGCATCGCCTCGGCCGAGCTCATTGCGCTCGGCACCGAGCCAATCGGTGACCACGACGACCGCCCGCTCTACGTCGACTACGTGACGGATGGCGAGATCAACCCGGCCTGGCTCGGCACCGAGGGGGTTGCATCCGCCCGCGAACACTGCGCCATGGCGCTGGCTGAGCTCCCCCGCACCGCCCGTCGGCTGGGCGCCGGTGACCCCGCGCTTACGACGTACTTCGTCCACGACGACGGTTCACTCAACCGCGCTTAGGCGGTCGCGAGACTTCCACCAAAACCGTTCGAGCTTGGTTCCCAGCAATTGGGTTCCAAGCTCAAACTGTTTACCGGCAGGTTGTTGGTCGGCAATCCAGGATGTTGGGCGTGCGGATGCGGTCCCAACGTCGCGAACGCTAGTCGCGCATCATTTCGTAGATTTTCTTGCAATCTGGGCAGACCGGGAAACGATCGGGATTCGAGTTCGGCAACCACTTCTTGCCGCACAGCGCGCGGACCGGCTTACCGGTGACGGCCGCCTCAAGAATCTTTTCTTTGCGAACGTAGTGCGCGAACTTATCGTGATCGCCGTCTTCGACCTGCTCGTCTTCAAGCAGCTGTTCGAGTTCGCGGTCAAGAACGTCTGTGCCGCCGGCAGGGCTGCCGGAATCTGGGGCACCAAAACTTGCAAATCCAGCCATGCGTACGAGTCTACGCGGATGCGTGCCGCAGGTTGGCTTGATTTGGTCGCGTCCAGATGGTTGGTGGCCTAGTAGCTCTGCGCGAATGTCAGCAGTGCCGTTCGACGTGACTCAAACACGCGCCCGCCAATGAGGATGCCCGCGGTAACAAGCACGACGGCGGTACCAACACCAATGCCGGCTGCCATGAGTGCCTGCGACCAGTCGTTCAGCGTCACCGCTTGCCACGCAAAATAGATCGTTGGCAGGCAGAGCGCGACTTCGACCAGCAGTGCCATCGGCTGCGCAAACGCTGCGCCGCCCCATGACCGGACCGGTTGACTGAACGGCGAGTCGCCGGGACGGGCCACCGGATACGGGGCGAGCGTCGACATGATCGACGACCCACCAACGGTGGCACCCAAGAGCGCAATCGATGCCGCGAGGACCGCGACCTGTGCCAGCGTGTTGCCGATCGCCGCACCTACCAAATCGGCGCCGAGTGCGCACAGGACGGTGCCGGTGACCAGCGTTGGGATCGCACGCCCGGCACGATCGGCGCGGCCAGAAAGCCCACCGGTGACGTGCACCCACAGGGCGGTGAAGTCGTAGGCGGTGTCGTTGTGCAGTGCCCACCCGAAGCACATGGCAAAGAGCGGCACCACCAGCAGGCGAAGGACCTCAACAGGCGCGCCACCGACCCAAACGGGCAGCAAAAGCAGCGGTGGCATCACGATGACGGTGCCGAGCAGCACCTGGTAGCGCGGATCACGAAGCCAAGAAATCCAGGTACGCAGCGCAATATTGCGCGTTGCCGAACCGACCGCGAGCTGAAAACTCCCGAGACGGGTGGTGCCGCCATATTGGCGCTGGTAGAGCGCCGATCGCCCCGCACGAGCGCCGAGAATCAGGTCGGTGGCCCACAGCATGATCAGCACGGCGCCGTTGAGCCCCAGAATGATCAGTGGCGCGCCACCGAAGCCGGCAAGAAAAATGTTGACGATCGGAATCCAGGTCGCAACCTGATAGATCCCGGCACCCGCATCCGCGACCGCATCCTGCCACGGGAACATCCACAGGCCACCGATGACCGTGGTGACGGCCAAGAGCAGCAAGTAGATGAGCGTCGCGCGACCTTCGCGGGCGAGGTGCTGTTCGCTGAACCGGCGTCCCAGCCGAGTTCCGAGCCGCCAGCACATAACCCACTGCAGCCAGCCAAGGGCTGCCGTCGCGATCGAAATCCAGTGGTGTCCAGAAACCGCAGCAAGGCCCGCAAAGCTTAGGTACGGGATGGCCGCCAGGAGCGCTGGCAGCGTGAAGTGCGACGCCCCGAGCGTGTTTGAACTCAACCCGTGGGCGCGACCCGAGATGACGGCCAGGGTGCGATTGTCGAGCGCGTCGGCCGGGTGTCCAGCAAAGCCGAGGAAGGCAGCGCCGAGAACCAGCAGGGACGCGAGAATCATCAGCCAAAGTGGCTGAAACACGAGGGGAATGACGCTCAGCGCAATGACCGCGAGCGTACCGAAGGCGGCCAGCACGAGGCTGCCACCAGCAAGGCTCCCGGCAGCCGATCGCACCTGTGAATCGCGCTCCATGCCGCGCGAGAGCTGTTGCCAGCTCAGCCGAACGAGATGTTGAGCCAATCCAGCCCCTCCGATACTGCCGGTCCACGTACGAGGTCACGAAATCGTTCTTCAAGCGAGACATCGCCGCGAACTTCGTCAACGGTGCCTTCCGCCAGCAACTCGCCCTTCATGATGACGGCGACGTGATCACACACGCGCTGCACGAGGTCCATCGAGTGGCTCGAGAGCAGTACGGTGCCGCCACGGCTGACGAAGTCGTTGAGCACTTCGATCAGCGTGCCGGCCGAGACCGGGTCGATCGACTCAAACGGCTCGTCCAAGACCAGCAGGTCTGGAGCGTGGATGAGGGCGGATGCGAGTGCCAGTTTCTTACGCAGGCCCGAGGAGTAGTCGACCACGAGTCGGTTCGCTTCGCTGCGCAGGTCAAAGGCGTCGAGGAGCTGTTCGCTGCGCGCAATGATTGCTTCCTTGTCAACGCGACGAACCGCGCCAACGTACGACAGGTACTGCGCACCCGTGAGCTGTTCGAACATACGCACGCGGTCGGGCAAAATACCGATCCGGTCTTGCGCCTTCGATCGGTTACGCCAAACATCCAGGCCAAACAGTTCAACACTGCCGTGACTTGGTGGCAGCAGACCAGAAATCATGGAGAGCGCGGTCGTCTTACCGGCACCGTTCGGGCCAACAATTGCCGAGAACGAACCCTGCGGCACGGTGTAGCTGAGCTTGTCGACTGCCGTCACTCGGCCGAATCGCTTGGTCAGGTCGGCGACAAATAGCGCTTCGCCGCCAAGGTCGCGTTCCGCCGCCGCGGTCTGTCGCGCCATGGGCGTCATCGTCGCCAGCCCCTCGGCAGTCTTCTTGCCGAGGCCGACATCACGAGCGGAGGTCTTCGCGGGTTCTTCAGTCACGTGCGATCCGATTCTGGTGAGTTTCAATCATTGGGTCTGTTCGCAGCACATCGCGGCACCGATTACCGCGGCTAGTGAATGCGGTACTGACGAAGGCGCAGGGCCGGGTTCTGTTCGCGAGCAGCATCCAGATCCGTCTTCGATAGCCAGGCTACCGTGTCGCCGCGCTCGGCTCCGAGCGACGCGAGGATGACTCCGCGTGGGTCAAGGATCGTACTGTGCCCGACACCAACTGGCGCCGGGTGATCAGCCGCCACGACATAGGACGTGTTTTCGATAGCCCGCGCCGCAAGCAACGTCTGCCAATGTGCCTCTTTTAGCGGACCAGCCACCCACTCGGCCGGAATCGCAAGCACGTTGGCACCCGCATCCACGAGCCGCCGGCTCACTTCTGGGAAGCGCAAGTCGTAGCAAGTCTGCACACCGATACGGAACGGGCCCAGATCAAAGACCGCAGGCGCCTGATCTGGCGCGCCCGGCAACACCCATTGTGTTTCGGATGCACCAAATGCGTCGTAGAGATGCACTTTTCGGTAGCTCGCCACGAGCTCGCCCTGCTCCGATAGGGCGATGCACACGTTGTACGGTCGGCGCTCAGCCGGGTCGTCTGCACGCACCAGGATGCCGGCGACGATGGCGATTTCAAATTCGGATGCGATCGCGGCAAGTTCGCGTACAAACGCACCGTCGAGCGTCTGTGCACTCTCCCCCATCCAGTCGCCAAGTTCCGCCGTAAATCCCGACGCGTATTCGGGACCAACAAGCAACTTCGCGCCGCGCGCTGCTGCCGTTGCCGCCGCATCCCGGAAGCGCTGAAGGTTGGTGTTCGCATCCATCGTTGGCGCGAACTGGGTGACGGCGACAGCAAGCATGGAACTCATGCCCTCAAGGGTACGGATGTCCAGCACAAAGAACCCAGAAGTTCCCCGGCGTGGAAAACCCTCCGAATCCGGCGTTCCTGGGCGGTTCGTTGCTTGTTGCGTTTCCTTTTACCGACTAGCGTCAAGAGTGCGCGATACGCCGGGTGTCGCACCGCTGGAAGGGAAATCCATGCCGAAGTACGCAGTACTCGTTCGTTATGAAGTTATTTCGGGGCTCATCATTGAGGCCGACAGCGAAGACGACGCCAATGCGATTGCTCGCGACTTCGAGGCAACGGTGCACGAAGAGACCGAGGGCACGGATGCGGTAACCATCACGGAACGCATCTGGGGCGGCGGCACCATCAGCGTTGAGGCAGCCGAAGACGATGACGACGCCGAAGACCTCATCGACGAGTGGATCGACCAGATCGAAACCGACGAAGAACTCGGCGACTACGACGAAGACGACGACTACGAGTTCGACGCCGATGAGGACGACGACGATCTTGACGAAGACGAAGAAGACCTCGAATTCGACGAAGACGACGAAGAAGACGAAGAAGACGACGTACAGCGAACCGTACGCTGACGGAGTTTGTTCCGAGCGCTGCGTGTGACTCGCAGGGCGCTTGACTCGCAGGCACAACGCAAGAACGGGCAGTTCACCGCATGGGAACTGCCCGTTCTTGTCTCTGTAGTCCTAAGCGAGCATCGCGCGGTCGTCGATCACCGCATCCTTGACCGAAGCGAAACGTGCCAACAGATCGTCGACGGTGGTCTGCGCCTTCTCATCACCCGAAACCTCATAAATGATGCGCCCCTCGTGCATCATGATGAGTCGGTTTCCAAGCGAAATCGCCTGCTCCATGTTGTGCGTCACCATCAGCGTGGTCAGCTTCTCCGCATCGACAATGCGTTCGGTGAGGGCCGTCACATGCGCCGCTCGAGCCGGGTCGAGCGCCGCTGTGTGCTCATCCAGCAACAGAATCGACGGATGCGTGAATCCCGCCATCAAGAGCGATAGCGCCTGGCGCTGGCCGCCCGAGAGCAACCCAACCCGTGCGGTAAGTCGGTCTTCCAGGCCGAGTTCGAGCGTTGCGAGTTCCTCACGGAAGCGACGACGTCGGGTAGCGGTAACGCCGATGCCGAGCCCGCGTCGTTTCCCCCGCTGCAGAGCAAGCGCGAGGTTCTGTTCGATCGTAAGCTCCGGTGCGGTACCGGCCATCGGGTCTTGGAAGACGCGACCGACCAGGCCGGCGCGACGGTATTCGGGCATCCGCTTGACCGACTTGCCATCGATCAGAATGTCACCGGTGTCGACCGGGAATCGGCCTGCGATGCTGTTGAGCAGCGTCGACTTGCCGGCACCGTTCGAGCCGATGACGGTGACAAAGTCGCCCTCGTCAAGGTGGAGCGAGCAGTCGACAATCGCACGCTTCTCGTTGATGGTGTTGGCAAAGAACGTCTTAGAAATGTGCTGCACATCAAGCATTACTTCGTTCCCTTCGATACCGCTGGAGTTGCCGGCGAGGATTCGGTTTCAGCGCCAGGATCAACACCGATCACCTGCGCCTTGCGACGTCGGCCAAACAGCGACGTCAATCCGAGTCGTCGAGCGACTCCCGTTTGCGGAATGAGGATCGCCACCACAACAATCACGGCGTTCATCAAGCGCACGTCGGAGTTCTCGAGACCAAGCTGAAGCGCCCACAGCACAATGAGGCGATACAACACCGCGCCGACCACGACACCGAGCGTTGCCAGCCAGACGCGACGGTTACCGAAGAAGGCCTGGCCGAGGATTACCGATGCCAATCCGACCAAGATGACGCCAACACCCAGCGAAATATCCGTGGCGTCCACGTATTGCGCAACAAGCGAACCGCCGAGCGCGACGAGGCCATTCGACAGTGCGAGCCCCAGAATCTTCTGGTTGTCGGTGTTGACACCAAACGAACGAATCATCTGCTCGCTGTTACCGGTAGCCTGCAGCGCGAGACCGCGGTCGGTCGCGAGAAACCAGTCGATGATGAGTTTGATCAACAGCACGCCGGCAAACAGGATGAGAACACCCGTCCAAGTGCCCTTGAGCTTGGCGTCCATCATGATGTCAAGCAGCGTCTCGTGGCTTCGAAGGCTCACGTTCGCCGCAGATTGCGACCCGTTGGCTAGACCCAAAATGCGCAAGTTCACCGACCACAGCGCGATCATCATCAAGATACCGGCGAGCAGTCCGTCGATATTGAGCTTGGTGTGCAGCAGGCCGGTAATCGCGCCGGCAACCATACCTGCGGCAAATGCCGCGCACATGGCCAACGCGGGGTTGTATCCCTTCGTCAGCAACAAGGTCGCGACGGCTGCGCCGGTCACAAACGAACCGTCAACGGTGAGGTCAGGGAAGTTCAATACACGAAAGGTGAGGTACACACCGAGGGCTACGACCGCGTACAGCAACCCGATTTCGAATGCGCCAATCAACGCTGGCTCCTTACATTGTGGCGGCGAGCAGGATCACCGCATCCGCCTTGATTGAGAGGTTGGCGGGTGGGATGCATCTGGTTGCGGCATCCCACCCGGAGAGTTTGCGAGTTACTCGATTACTTCGACGGCTTCGTCAAGCAGTTCCTTCGGCAGTTCGATGCCGATGTTGGACGCTGCCTTCTTGTTGAGGGTCAGGTCGAAGGTCGACTGTGATTCGACCGGCATCGAAGCGGGGTCCGCGTTTTCCTTGAGGATACGGATCGCCATTTCGCCGGTCTGCTCGCCGAGCTTGTTGTAGTTAAGGCCGACGGTGCCTGTAGCGCCACCGGTAACCGAGTCAGTGTCGCCCGAGACAACCGGAATCTTCTTCTGGTCGGAGTAGTTGAGTACCGCATCCAGCCCCGAGATCACGGTGTTGTCAGTAGGCAGGTAGAGCGCGTCAACGTCGCCCAGCGAGTCGAGCGCCGTTGGAATTTCACCGACGTTGGTGACCGTTGCGGTTTCGAGTTTGAGACCAGCCTTCTTTGCTGCCTCGGTTGCGAGGTCAACCTGTACCTTCGAGTTCACTTCACCCGACGAGTAGACAACACCAACTGACTTCACATCGGGCTTAATCTGCTTGATCAGCTCGATCTGGTCGGCAACCGGGTTGAGGTCTGTGGTTCCCGTGATGTTCATGCCGGGAGCTTCGAGCGATTCAACGAGGTCGGCTTCAACCGGGTCAGTAACCGCGGTGAACAGCACCGGCACGTCAGTGATCGCCGATGCGGCCGACTGCGCTGCCGGGGTGGCTACGGCCAGCACCAGGTCGATGTCGGCGTCGCTCGCAAAGCTCGAGGCGATCGTGGCTGCCGTTGCCTGCTCGCCATTAGCATTTTGTACATCGAACTCGGCCTCGATACCGGCCGTCTCGAAGGCTGTTTGGAAGCCTTCGGTAGCCGCATCCAGCGCCGGGTGCTGGACGAGTTGGATGATGCCAATCTTGAACTCAGCATCACTGGCGCCACCAGTGTCGGCGCATCCGCTAAGCATCAGCGACGTTGCTGCAAGTGCTGTGGCGGCGAGCTTCATGTGTGTTCGCATTTTTTGGACTCCAATTGACTAAACTGTTCCATTGCACACGCCTTGCGTCGGGCAAAATTCACAGTTTTATGAACAAATTCGTTGAATCAGCTTACAACTTGCAAAGGTGCATGTGTTGCTGACAGCAAAAGGAGAGTTGAATTTTGGATCGCCTTGACTACCGAATCGTCGAACATTTCACGGCGAACCCGGGCACGAGCGTGCTCGCCGCATCCCGCGAACTGAACGTTGCGCGCCCCACTGTTCAGGCGCGTTTGAACCGGTTGCGTGACACCGGCATCCTCGTTGAGATCCTGCCCAAGCTTGCCCCAGAACCGATGGGCTACCCCGTGCAGGCTATGGTCATGGCGCAGATTGACCAGTCAGCCTGGCACGGCGAGCTACATGACAATTTGTTAGAAATTCCCGAGGTCGTGGACTGTTCGACCATGGCCGGTGACTGGGACCTCTTGATCCGCGTCGTTGCGAAGTCCAATACCGACCTGCAGCGCGTTATCGACAAAATCGGCACACTTGATCCCATTGAGCGCACCACCACGTCGATTGTGCTGCGCGAACTCATGCGCGACCGCATGCTGCCACTGATGGATGTGGCGACCTCCGAGTCGACTTCGAAGTAGCCACACGCAAGGACATGGCCGAACCTGTGCGTGCGGAGATTCCGCACAACTCTCCGCAGTACCAACCGCTGCGCACCGGCACCTTTCGAGTGTCGGCAGGTAGGTGGCTGCAGTGGGCTGAGTTCGGTCGGGAAGACGGCATTCCGGTGGTGTCGTTTCACGGCGCTCCGGGGTCGCGAGGCGAAGCGGCCATGTATGGCCCGGCCGCGCATCACTTGGGCGCAAATGTGCTGGCGGTTTCGCGCCCGGGGTTCGGCAAGTCAACCCCGCAGCGCCGCCGCCAGATCGGCGACTTCATCGATGACGTCCTCGAGATTCTGGATGCGCGTGGCATCGATAAGTTCGGGGTGTCGGGATACTCCGCTGGCGGCCCGTACGCCCTCGCAGCGGCCGCACGCGTTCCGGATCGTGTCGTCGCTGTCAACCTCATCGCCCCCGTGGCGCCGCCCGCGATGACCGGCCGCTTACCGGGCCAGAATGTGCCATTCATGCTCGGTCGAGTGCTCGATTCGCAATTTGCAAAGCACCTGCCCAAAGCACACCGCCGACTGCACCGGTTCAGTGATGCCGCTACCCGCGAGCTCGGGTTGCCGGACGTGAGCGGTGCGGCATTCTTGGAGTCCGTGCGGGCAGCGTTTACGCACGGCCCGCGCACCGTCATAACCGATTGGCGGCTCACATTCGGCGCCTGGGACTTCGACACGAGTGAGTTGACGAACTGCACAATCGTGATTTGGCAGGGCAAACGCGACCTCTCCGTGCCCTGGCGCGGCACCGCACGCCTCGCGCTGCAATTGCCGGGTGCCCGCCTCAACCTCGACGCCAAGGCAAACCACTTTTCCATCTTTACCTGTCACGCAGATGAGTCCATCGCGACCTTGGTGAATGCGTACCGCATCCAGGAACGCGCACAGTAGACCCCGGCTCCAGCCCAGGTGACTCCCCTACGCTCGATGACATGCACAACCAGGCACACGAGCCACACAGCCCTACGGTGACCGCACTCGACGCGGGGTTTGAACCGGCCGCATCCGAACCGACTCAGGCCACGGATGGCGGCGATGACTGGCTCATTCGCCAGCTCGACCGCGTCTTGCGCGCGCAGCGCCCTGCTGCCACGGCAATGGCGCGGCGGATGCGGAACCAGAATCCCAGCGCAACTCCCGAACAACTCGTGGTCGCGGCCGAACGCTGGTACCGACGAGCAGCCATGGGCACGGGTGCTGGTGTGGGTGCAGCCGCAGTTATTCCTGGTGTCGGCACAGTCACCGGTGTTGCCCTTGCCGGTGCAGAAATCGTTGGTTTCTTGGAGCTCACCGCCCTCTATGCCTTGACTGTGGCAGAACTCTCAGGTGTAGCCGCCGATGACCCGACTCGTGCGCGAACCTTGGTGATGGCAATCATGCTCGGCGAACGCGGCCGGGCGCTCGTGTTGGAGTTTGCGCGAAACCGCACCCCGGGTGCGCTCATGAAGTCGCCGTTCTGGGGCGAGCTGGTGACGCAGGCGATGCCGACGATGTTCGTGGGCGAGCTCGGTCAGCGCGTGCGTGGCGCCTTCCTTCGCCGCTTTGCCAACAAGCAGATGACCGGGGCGCTCGGCAAGGTCATTCCGTTTGGCATTGGCGCGGCCGTTGGCGCGTTCGGCAACCGCACGCTCGCCAATGAAGTCATTCACACAGCCCGCGGCGCGTTTGGCCCCGCACCCACACAGTTTCGGGGCGCGCTGAGCGATGCCGCACTCGCCGAGCACGACCGCGACCGCAGTGCCGCGGCCCTCGAACGGCGGCGACCGCTGCGTGCCCTGTTGCCCGGAAAACGCGACACAACACGCTAGCCATACCATGCCGGCCACGCCCGCGCCGGATATGTTGCGGACTGATATCAACCGGTTGCCTGGAATCCGGCCAAGTGCCGGTTCTACGCTCTCATCAGGATTTATGATGAACGTATGAGTACAGACCAGGTGAGGTGGCTCTCGCGCGAAGAACAGGCCGCCTGGCTCCGAATGATGGCCGTGATGGAGTTGCTCCCGAGCACATTGGACTCGCATCTGCGGCGGGCAAACCAGGTAACGCTGACGGAGTATTACGTCCTCGCGATGCTTTCGCACAGCCCGGGCAAGCGGTTGCAAACCAAACAGCTCGCGGTTCGCACGAACACCACGCTGTCACGTCTTTCGCGAGTGCTCAACCGGCTCGAGGGCTCAAACCTGGTCGAACGCGTACAGAACGCCGACGATGCCCGAGCCACGGACATCCTGCTCACCGAAACCGGTATGAACCTGCTGCGCGAAGCGGCGCCCGAGCACGTGTCGCTGGTGCGTAAGTTTGTGTTTGATCCACAGGATGCGGACGGAATTGACGACATTCGTCGCGTTACCGAAGCCATGCTGAACGTCCTCGACCCGGATAAGCACATGCATCGCGACCCGATCCACTCACTGACGGCTTCGGAATCTGCCGCGGAAGCGTCCGTGAACACCGCCCACTAACCGGCCGTTGGTTGCCGGAAGGAAGACACTGCCCACCCGACCACGGCATCCAGAAACGCAACGACGCCCACCAACACGGTGAGCGTCGTTGTTCGTATTGCGCAGCGCAGTTCTTGAGCGCTTTGCGCAACTACTTACTTGTCGTCCTTCTGCAGTGCGTCGTTGATACCGTCGCGGATGTTGTCAACGCCCTGCTTGACGTCGGCCGAGACCTGATCGAGCTGACCTTCGCGTTTGAGGTCGTCGTTGCCGCTCGCTTCGCCGGCCTTTTCCTTGCCCTTACCGAAGAACTCTTCGGCGTTGTGCTTCATGTCGTCCATGAGACCCATCGGTTTGCCTCCTTGTGTTGGCCTGTGATCCGTGTTGGATCTGGAACCGTTTCGGAACGTCTCGGTTGATTGAGACATCTCCACACAAACAAACGAGCCTGGGAACAATACCCAGGCTCGTCACCTTGTGCATCAGTTCTGCGTAGGCGATCCGCCCGCGCAAACACCGAAATGGTGGCTACTTGGCCGCAGTCTCGCCGGATGCGTCGCCTGCTGCGTCGTCGTCCTGACCAGTGAGGCGGTCCTTGACGTTTTCGAAAATTTCGCCCGGGTTGCTTCCGAGCTCACCCGACTTGGCGTCTTCGATAAGGTCGCCAGCCTGATTCTTGAGATTCTCGATGAACTCGCCGGCGTTGTTCTTTGCGTCATCCATAAACGACATGGGTGCTCCTGTATGTAAGTGATGGCCGCCAGTGCGGCCTACGCAAGCGTGGCATAACCACATGCGAATATCCTGCGGGTTTCTTCGATCACCAATTTCAGTCGGATGCGCGCTGGTCGCGACGCTACTGCAGCATAATTCGCCACCGTTCGATCATGGTCTCGATGTCGATGATCGGAGCAACAATCGGGATGGGCAGGTCGAGTGCGGGATGCAGCCGGTCACGTTTAACCCGCCGGTTGTAGTCCTCCAGCCGCGCCCGCACCTCGGCCTCGTCTACACAATCGGCCAAACTTTCCGGATACGACTGCGCTTCTTTGCGCAGGCCGAGCACGGTTGGCGCAGTGGCGAGTGGTTCGAGTTCCTCACGCTCGATGAATTGCGCCAGCCAGGATTCTTGATCACGCGGACCGAGATCCGACAGCGGTTTTCCGGCACCGACAAGGTTGTCGAACTTGCCGGCGTTCACCGCTTCACGGATCCGTTCCTCGGCCATGCGCTCCGCAAAATCGCTCATGTTCCGAGTTTACGAATCAATCGGTTCGAGCCGCTCTCCGGCTACGCGCAGTACCGTCTCGGTCAATCGTTGCAACTGCCGCGACGGTACCGTTGCCGATTGCCAGTAGAGCGGCACGAGCACGTCTTCCAGGCCCGGCACGCGCACCAACTCGCACTGAACTGCCGGCGTGAGTTGTTCATCCACGACCATGCCCCACCCGAGCCCTGCTCGTAGCGCGTGCAGGTAGCCGTCAAATGACGGCACGTAGTGCACCGGACCGTGGTCAGTTATGCCGCTGGCGCGCATTGCCGCGGCCGGAAGGTCGTCTTTGTCGTTGAATCGCACGAGTGGCAGGCGCTGTATCGAGGACTGCCCTTGCGTCGGCAGCCGTTGCAAGAGTGCTTCCGCAACGACAGGTACGTACCGAGTAACGCCGAGCGGCGTCACCGAGTATCCCTGCACCGAGGTTGGCTCAGCGGTTACCGCGGCGATGACGCGTCCGTGTTGCAAGAGCGCCGCGGTGTGATCCTGGTCTTCTACATGCAGGTCCAGGGTGGTTTCTGGCCAGTTCGCAGCGTCTTCGAGGACTCCCCCGAACCAGGTACCGAGCGCATCCGCATTCACCGCAACGGACGTGACCGTGCGACCGTGCGCATCCTTGCCGAGTGCCTGCCAGGCCTCGGCTTCGAGCACCGCAACCTGGCGAGCAAGCCGCACCACCGCTTTGCCGCGATCCGTCGGGTGGCAGGGAGCCGTTCGAGTCACTATCGGATGTCCGACAGTGCGTTCCAGCGCACGGACGCGCTGGCTGATGGCCGATGGTGTTACGTTCAGCACGAACGCGGCGCCTTCGAACGAGCCCTCGTCGACGATGGCAGCGATGGCGCGGAGCTGATCGAGGTTCATGAAGCAATTCTAATGGTTCCTTCATTTCCATTATTTGTGTTCATCTGGGCAGCTTCATACGCTGACCAGCATGATTCAGACGTTGTTGACCGGGCTCATTACCGGATGGGGATTCATCGCCGCCATTGGCGCCCAGAACGCGTACATCCTGCGCCAGGGCGCACGCCGCAGCCACCTGGGCAAGATTCTGCTGATCTGCATGATCAGCGACGTCATCCTGATCTTCGCCGGCACCGCAGGTATCGGTGCGTTAATCGAGCACGC
>NZ_BCSP01000009.1 GCF_001570925.1 [Zimmermannella] bifida NBRC 103089 | reverse complement strand
CCGCCGAGGCCTAGAATGAAACGGTGACCGAAGTTCTCAACGCAACCACCGCTCGCCCAGCCCTCGCCAACCGAAACGCACTGGGAAAGGTCGCCCTCGTGCCGACCATGGGTGCGCTGCACGACGGTCACCTCGCGTTGATCGAACTCGCCAAGCGCTCCGCCGACACCGTCGTCGTGTCGATCTTCGTCAACCCACTGCAATTCGGCCCCGACGAAGACTACGAGCGTTACCCGCGCCCGTTCGACCGCGACCTCGCGCTCCTCGAACAGGCCGGCGTCGACTACTGCCTGCACCCGAGCGTCGAAGAAATGTACCCAAACTGGCCGGCGACCACCGTCATCGGCGCGGGCGAAGCCGGCCGCATCCTCGAGGGCGAATTCCGCCCCGGCCACTTCGACGGCGTCCTCACTGTCGTCGCCAAACTGTTCAACATCGTGCGCCCCGACATCGCAGTGTTCGGCGAGAAGGATGCGCAACAGCTGGCACTCATTCAGCGGATGGTGCGTGAACTCCACTTCCCGCTCGAAATCCTGCCGCACCCCATCGTTCGCGAGGCCGACGGCTTGGCCCGTTCGAGTCGCAACGCGTACCTCGAAGGTGACGACCGCAACCAAGCCCTGGCGCTCTCGCGAGCACTTCGAGCAGCCGCCGATGCCGCCCTCGATGGAGTCGCCGCATCCCGCACCGCCGCGGTCAACGTGTACGAAACCGCGCCGCTCGTTACGATGGACTACCTAGCGTTTGTCGACCGTGCAACATTCTTGCCGGTCGCCGACGACTTTCGGGGCGACGCTCTCGCGCTGACCGCAGCACGAGTAGGCAGCACTCGACTGATCGACAACCTTGCCGTGACCTTCGCCTAGCCGGACCAACTCGCGCAACGCGAGCACCGCATCCGCGAAACCCGCCAAACCCAGACCCCGCAGAACCGACCGCGCGTTCACTAACCAGGAGCAGCAATGTCAGACGCCCAGCAGGCCGAACTCACCGCCGAAGAAGTTTCGGAGCAGAAGCAGGTTCGCCTCGAAAAGCGCGACCGGATGATCGAACTCGGTTTGGTGCCGTACCCACTTTCGGTGCCGGTAACCACCTCGATCGACGCGGTTGTTGCCAAGTACCCGGATCTCGAACCCGACACCAAGACTGGCCAAACCGTGGGTATCTCGGGCCGAGTCATGCACATCCGCAACACCGGCAAGCTCGCTTTCGCGGCGCTGCAGTCGGGCACCGGCGTGAAGATTCAGGCCATGCTCTCGCTCGCCGAGGTCGGTGAAGAAGCCCTTGCACAGTGGAAGGAATTCGTTGACCTGGGCGATCAGGTGTTCGTTGCCGGTGAAGTGATTTCGTCGCGCCGTGGTGAGCTTTCGGTTATGGCGACCGAATGGCGCATGACCTCGAAGTCGCTGCGTCCGCTGCCGACGCTGCACACCGAACTCAGCGAAGAAACCCGCGTGCGCCAGCGCTACCTCGACCTCATTACCCGCGAGGGCGCCCGCCAGATGGTGCAGACCCGTGCGGCGACGAACGCCTCGCTGCGTGCGACCTTCGCTGAGCACGGCTTCACCGAAGTCGAGACGCCGATGCTGCAGACGCTGCACGGCGGTGCCGCGGCACGTCCGTTCTCGACGCATTCGAACGCGTTCGACACTGAGTTGTTCCTGCGCATCGCACCGGAGCTGTACCTCAAGCGTGCGCTCGTAGGTGGTCTTGAGCGCGTGTTTGAAATCAACCGCAACTTCCGTAACGAAGGCGCCGATTCGACGCACTCGCCAGAGTTCGCGATGCTCGAGGCCTACCAGGCACACGGCGACTACAACTCGATCGCTGACCTCACCCAGGAGCTCGTGCAGAACGCCGCCAAGGCCGCATCGGGCGACGGCAGCATGGTGGTCACGTGGGCTGACGGCACCAAGTTCGACCTCGGTGGCGAGTGGCCGCGTATCTCGATGTACGAGTCGCTCTCGGAAAAGTCGGGCGTGACGATCACCCCCGAGACCTCGCTCGACGAGCTCGCTGCGCTGGCCGCACGCGAGGGCGTTGAAGTGAAGCTGCCGACGCACGGCAAGCTCGTCGAAGAACTCTGGGAACACTTTGTGAAGGGCGAACTCGAACGCCCGACCTTTGTCATGGACTTCCCAGTTGACACGTCACCGCTCACCGCAATGCACCGCTCGAAGCCGGGCGTTGTTGAGAAGTGGGACCTCTACGTGCGCGGATTCGAGCTGGCCACCGGCTACTCGGAGCTCATTGACCCAGTCGACCAGCGTGCTCGCTTCGTAGAGCAGGCACGCGAAGCTGCCCGCGGCGACGACGAAGCCATGCAGCTCGACGAGGAATTCCTCACCGCCATGGAGTTCGGCATGCCGCCGACGGGCGGTATGGGCATGGGGTTGGACCGCCTGCTGATGGCCCTCACCGGCCTCGGCATCCGCGAAACCGTGCTCTTCCCACTGGTGAAGTAGCCCGATAGGCTGCGACAAACCCCAACGATCGGACCCAATTCATGACGCAAGACTGGTGGCTCAACGCCCTTTGGTCGGTAGTACCGACGCTGATCATCGGTGCACTGTTTGGGCTCATCCTGTACGCGGCGCTCAATGCTGACCGCAAGGTCCGCGAAATTCGCGCCGAGGTTGAGCGCGAATACGAGGCCAAGACTGGCAAGAAGGTGCCGCCCGCAGACGGTGCCCCGCGCGCGACTGCACCGGCCGCATCCGAACCTGAAGTTGCCGACGCGGGCGAATTTCCGGCCGCGCACACTTCGTCGCTCGAGATGCCGAAGTCTGACGCGCCCTAAGCTGCACTAGCGCGTACCGCCGCATCCGGCAATTTGCACCGGGATGCGGCGGTGCTCGTTTTCCCAGCACACTTGCGGTTGACTGCCCGGTCGCGATCCGGTCCATCGCACCGCAGAAACCCGATAACGCCAAGGGCGAACGAACGCGCCAACCGGCCACCCTGCCCGCTAACCTCGAATCACTGGTCACCCCTGTGTCCGTGTGTTGCCCTACAACTCGCGGCGTGACCGCAGCCGAAGGAGATGCCTGCATGTTTGAACGCTTTACCGACCGCGCCCGTCGCGTGATCGTGCTCGCCCAAGAAGAGGCGAAGCTGCTGAACCACAACTACATCGGAACCGAGCACCTGCTGCTCGGCCTCATCCACGAGGGCGATGGCGTGGCAGCAAAGGCACTCGAAGCGCTCGACATCTCGCTCGAAGCCGTTCGCGAGCAGGTCCAGGACATCATCGGCAAGGGCCAGCACAAGCCGGGCGGTCACATTCCGTTCACGCCCCGCGCCAAGAAGGTCCTCGAGCTTTCACTGCGTGAAGCGCTGCAGCTCGGCCACAACTACATCGGTACCGAACACATCCTGCTCGGCCTCATTCGCGAAGGCGAAGGCGTTGCCGCGCAGGTGCTCGTGAAGCTCGGCGCCGACCTCAACTCGGTGCGCCAGCAGGTGATTCAGCTACTCGCCGGTTTCCAGGGCAAGGAGCCCGTGGGCGTCGGCGGCGACAGCTCGGCATCGACCGCGAACACCAAGGGCTCAGCCGTACTCGACCAGTTTGGCGAGAATCTTTCGCAGCTCGCGCGCGACAACAAGCTTGACCCGGTAATCGGTCGTGAAAAAGAGATCGAACGCGTCATGCAGATCCTCTCACGCCGTACCAAGAACAACCCGGTGCTCATTGGTGAACCAGGCGTCGGTAAGACCGCCGTTGTTGAAGGACTCGCACAGGCAATCGTCGCCGGCGAGGTTCCCGAAACGCTCAAGGACAAGCAGGTCTACGCGCTTGACCTGGGATCGCTGATCGCTGGTTCGCGCTACCGCGGTGACTTCGAAGAACGCCTCAAGAAGGTCACCAAGGAGATCAAGAACCGCGGCGATATCATCGTCTTCATCGACGAGATCCACACCCTCGTGGGTGCCGGTTCCGCCGAAGGTGCGATCGACGCGGCCAACATCCTCAAGCCAATGCTCGCTCGCGGTGAAATGCAGACCATCGGTGCCACCACGCTCGACGAATACAAGAAGCACTTCGAGAAGGATGCGGCGCTCGAGCGTCGATTCCAGTCGGTGCTCGTAGACGAGCCGTCGGTGCAGCACACCATCAACATCCTCAAGGGATTGCGCGACAAATACGAGGCGTTCCACAAGGTGACCATCACCGATGAAGCCATCGTGGCTGCCGTGCAGCTTTCGGACCGCTACGTGTCCGACCGTCAGCTCCCAGACAAGGCCATCGACCTCATCGACGAAGCCGGCGCACGCCTGCGCCTGTCGGTGCTTTCGTCGCCTCCAGAACTGCGCGAGCTCGACGAAAAGATCGCCCAGGTTCGTGCCGACAAAGAAGCGGCGATCGACACGCAGGACTTCGAGAAGGCCGCCTCGCTGCGCGACAGTGAAAAGGACCTGCTCGGTGAGCGTCTGCGCCTCGAAAAGCAGTGGAAGGCCGGCGACGTCAAGGCAACCGGAACCGTTGACTCGGGTCTGATCGCCGAAGTACTCGCCCAGGCCACGGGCATCCCGGTCTACAAGCTCACCGAAGAAGAAACCGCACGCCTGGTGTTCATGGAAGAAGCCCTGCACCAGCGGGTTATCGGTCAGGATGAGGCCGTCAAGGCACTGTCGCGCACGATTCGTCGTACGCGTGCCGGCCTCAAGGACCCAAACCGTCCATCCGGTTCGTTCATCTTCGCCGGTCCTACCGGTGTCGGTAAGACGGAGCTTGCGAAGGCGCTCGCCGAGTTCCTCTTCGACGATGAGTCGGCGCTGATCACGCTCGACATGTCCGAGTTTGGCGAGAAGCACACCGTTTCGCGCCTGTTCGGTGCCCCTCCAGGATTCGTTGGCTTCGAAGAGGGTGGCCAGCTCACCGAAAAGGTGCGCCGCAAGCCGTTCTCGGTGGTGCTGTTTGACGAGATTGAAAAGGCGCACGCCGACATCTTCAACTCGCTGCTGCAGATCCTTGAAGAGGGTCGTCTCACCGACGGCCAGGGTCGCGTCATCGACTTCAAGAACACCGTGATCATCATGACCACGAACCTCGGTACCAAGGGCATTGCCGGTGGACCGGTTGGTTTCCAGGTCGAGGGCGACACTCAGACCTCGTACGACAACATGAAGGCCAAGGTCAACGAAGAGCTCAAGAAGCACTTCAAGCCCGAGTTCCTCAACCGTGTCGACGACACGATCGTGTTCCCGCAGCTTTCGCCAAAGGAACTGCTGCAGATCGTCAACCTCTTCACGAAGCGTCTTGCCGACCGCATGCTCGATCAGGACATGACGATCGAGATCGCCGACGCAGCGAAGGAAAAGCTCATCAAGATTGGTTACGACCCGGCGCTCGGTGCACGACCACTGCGTCGCGCCATGCAGCAGGAGGTCGAAGACCAGCTTTCGGAGCTCATCCTGCGCGGCGAACTTCGCGGCGGCGACCACGTTGCCGTGACGTACGAAGACGGCAAGTTCGGTTTCAACGTCAAGCGCCCCGAGCGCGTTTCGGCAGCGGCAGCTGAAGCCGAGGCGGTCGCGAGCATCGCGGATGCGGGTGCCTCGACGGCAGACCGCGGCGAGTCCGACGCCTAGTCGCGTCGCGGGCGTAACCGCCCGCATCCCGAAACCGCATTGAAATGTGCCCTTGCCACGACGGCGAGGGCACATTTCGCTGTTGTGGGCAGACGCTGCGGCACCCGAGTCGCCCAGCCACCCCCAGCCAGATAGCCGCGCCGCCCTGCCAGCCAGCTAGTGGCGCCGCGCCAGCCAGCGCCCCAACAGCCAGGGACCCAACAGCCAGGGACCCAACAGCCAGGGACCCAACAGCCAGCTGCCCCAACCCCGCTCAGCAGCCCGATAGCCAACCAGCCATCTCTGCGCTCAGCCAGCCCACCTCAGCTGCCCGTCCACCCCCCTCAGCCGACCGCTACCCAACCAGCCATCTGCGCCCGACCAGCCCACCTCAGCCAGCCCACCTCAGCCGCCCACCTCAACCAGCCCACTTCAGCCGCCCACTTCAGCCGCCCGTCCAGTCGCCAAAGTGGGCCGCAGGTGTGGTGTCGGTTTGTTGTTGGGGCCGAGTTTGGTTGGTATGGGGTTGCGTTAGCCGCCGAAGTCGGCCTCAACGGTGTGGGCGGGGCGTGGGCGTGGGCGGCCAGGCAGCCAGGCGGCCAGGCGGCCAGGCGGCCAGGCAGCCAGGCGAGCAGGCCAGGCGAGCAGGCCAGCAAGCAAGCAAGCGGCCAGGCGCGCGTACGGAAAACGCTGATGCCCCCGAGTAAACACTCAGGGGCATCAGGCGCAGTCAGCTAGGTCGCAGCCGTAGAACAGCGCGGCGTGCGATCACCGAGACGCGAGCAAGACGGATGCGGACGGTGACGAAGGTGCAGCACCATCCGCATCCGGCAAACTACGCGTGTTCGGCGATGAACGCTGCCGAACGTTCGAGCATTTTCGCGCCCATGGCAATCTTGCCGGCGGACGTGAACAGGCCGTGCGCGTGATTCGGCAGGTGCAGCAACTCGACGTGGGTACCGTTCAGCGCGATCACGCGTGCGTACTCAACAGCTTCGACACCGAGTGGGTCGAGACCGAGGGCAAGCACGAGTGCCGGAGGCTGAGGGGCATCGCCAACCTTGACGTGCTGCGCCGGCGAAACACGCTCGTCGCGTGCATCAGCATTGTCAGCAAGCAGGTGCTCGGCGAACCAGCGCATGGTCTTTGCCGTCAGCGGGAAGCCTTCGGCAATGCGCTCGTATCCGACGCTTTCTTCAGCAATGTCCAGTACCGGGTAGAGCAGTACCTGCGCGGTAACTTCCGTTCCCTCAACCTGCATCTGCGGCTGGTACGCAAGCACCGTTGCCAGGCCACCACCGGCGCTGTCACCAATGGTGACAATGCGCTTCGGGTTCCAGGCACGGGATGCGGCTTCGTCGCGAACCCATTCAACTGCGCGGCGGCAGTCCATGTGTCCAGCAGGGAAGGGAAACTCCGGGCCGAGACGGTAGTCAATAGCGACTACCGGCATTCCCGTGAGCGTCGCGAGGCGACGGCATACCGGGTCGTGAGTCTCGAGCGAGCCGGTCACCCACCCGCCCCCGTGCGCAAACACGAGGACGGGTGAGGATGCATCCCGCTCAGCGCGCGGGTCGTATACGCGCACCTGAAACTCGTCGATCTTGACGTCCTCAACCAGCGCAACTTCGTCGCGTTCCAGGCCGTTAGCGGCCGACGAACGCTCGTAGTTCTCGCGCGAAACCTCGATTGGGAAGTCCTCGAAGGACTTGCAACCGGCTTCACGGAAGGCGGCGACAACGCCGCGCTGGTCTTCGGCTACCTGTTCGAGCGGGATGAAGTTGCTCACTGTGCAGCCACCGGCTCTCCGGCCGAGGTGATGATGTAGTCAGCAGGCTTGAACTCGCCGGCCCAGTCCTTGTACTCCTCGACGTTGCCCGACCAGTTGTTGATGACCTTGCCCTTCGAGTTCTTGTACCAGCTCGAGCACTCGCTCGAGAACGACGAGCCCTTCATCTCTTCCTGAACCTGCTCGTTGAACGAACGCAGGCGCTCTGGGCGAACCTCAGCCGCAACGTCCTTGATGCCCTCAAGCTTCTTGAGTGCATCAATGATGTAGTCGTGCTGGATCTCGAACATGGCAACGTTCGAGTTGTGGTTCAGGTTGGTGTTCGGGCCGTACACGAGGAACATGTTCGGGAAGCCGTCAACGGTTACACCAACGAATGCTTCTGCGTCCTCTTCGCCCCAGCGGTCTGCGAGGGTTACGCCGTTGCGGCCAACAACCTCGAGGTCACCCTGGAAGTTCTGCGAGTAGAAACCGGTGCCGTAGATGATGACGTCGGCTTCGTGCTCAACACCGTCGGTGGTGACGATGCCGTTTTCGGTGAAGTGGCTGATGCCTTCGGTCACGAGGGTGACGTTGTCACGCAGGAAGGTCGGGTAGTACGCCGAGGTACGGAGGATGCGCTTGCAGCCGAACTCGAAGGTCGGGGTGAGCTTTTCCTGCAGTACTGGGTCGGTGATAACCGACTTCATGTAGTTAACAGCTTCCTGGGCGCCTTCGGCGTTGCTCTCCGAGCCGGTGCGGGTGCGGTCGAAGCCGGCCTCACGAGCTTCGTAGATTTCCTTACGCGACTCTTCGTAGGTCTCTGGGTGAGCTTCGAAAGCGTCGAGCTGCGCTTCGGTGAAGACAATCTCGTCGCGGGGGAGGATGTAGTTTGCCGAACGCTGGAAGACGTCTACGTGGCCAGCAACCTTGGCGATCTCAGGCAGGTACTGAACAGCCGATGCTGCCGAACCGATCGAGATAACCTTCTTGCCGGTCAGGTCAACGCTGTGGTCCCATTCAGCCGAGTGGAACTGGACACCCTTGAAGAGCTCCTGGCCCTTCCACTCTGGGGTCTTCGGTGCGTTCAGCTGGCCCCATGCCGGTACGAAGAAGTCTGCGGTGAATTCTTCGCCGTCGCGCAGTGCGATCGTCCACTGAGCCGCCGCTTCGTCCCACTTAGCCGATACAACTTCAGCGTTGTACTTGATGTGCTTCTCGAGGCCGAAAGCGTCCTTGAGCTGCACGTTGTAGCTGTGCATGTCCGAACCAGGTGCGTACATCGACGATGCGCGCAGGTGCAGGAAGTAGCTGTAGCAGTAAGCGTGCGACTGGGTGTCACAGGCAACGCCCGGGTAGGTGTTGGTGCGCCATACGCCGCCGACGCCGTCGCCCTTTTCGAAGATGATGAAGTCTTCGATGCCGGCGCGGACGAGCGATGCGCCCATTCCGAGGCCACCGAGGCCAGCACCGAGAACTGCTACACGGTAGTGCTTGGTCATTGTGATTCCTGTTCTTGTTGCGTCACCAGCTACGGACGTAGTTGGTGGTGTGTAGGGGGTTGTCGTGGATGCGCGGGGCGGGATGCGGTTTCGTTGCGTCCCGCTCCGCGCGGGTCTGAGAAGTTTGGGTTGGTGAGGTCAGCACCGTTGCGGCCTGAGCCCTAGTGGTCGAAGAGCATGACCTGGCGCAGGACGGTGCCCGATGCCAGTGCATCCATACCTTCGTTGATCTCGTCGAGCGAAATCTCGTTGCTGATGAGGTGCTCGAGCGGGAGCTTGCCTTCGCGCCAGAGTTGCTCGAACTTGGGGATGTCGCGGCTAGGAACTGCCGAACCGAGGTACGAGCCGATGATGGTTTCGGCGCGACCGGTGATCTTGACCGGCTCAACCTGGCTCATTGCACCCGGTGCGGGAAGACCAACGGTGACCATGGTGCCGCCGAAACCGATCATCTTGAATGCGGTTTCGAATGCGCGCGGGTGGCCTACGGCTTCGATGACGAAGTCGGCGGTGATGCCCTTTTCTTCGGCTTCGACCGAGGTGTAGGTCTGGGTTGCGCCCCATTCGCGCGCCAAGCGCAGCTTGTCTTCGTTCATGTCAACGGCGATGACTTCAGCCGGGCTCTGCGCGATGGCGGTGAGCAGTGCGGCCATACCAACGCCACCGAGTCCGACGATTGCAATGGTGTCGTCCTTGGTCGGGTTGGCGGCGTTGAGCACCGCGCCACCACCGGTGAGCACGGCGCAACCGAGAACGGCAGCGATCGATGGGGGTACGTCGTCACCGACGGGAACGATCGAGCGGCGGTCGACGACTGCGTACTCGGCGAATCCCGAGCAGCCGAGGTGGTGCTTTACTTCACCGTCGTGGCGGGTGAGGTGGTTGGTGCCTTCGAGCAGCACGCCTTCTTCGTTGGTGGCCGAACCCTTCGAGCAGGGGAGCTTGCCGTCGGTGCCACATTCGCGGCACTCGCCACAGCGAGGCAGGAAGGTGAGGACAACGCGCTGTCCGATCTCAACGTCGGTGACGCCTTCGCCGAGCTCTTCGACGATGCCGGCGGCTTCGTGGCCGAGCAGCATCGGTACCGGACGTGGGCGCGAACCATTGACGACCGACAGGTCGCTGTGGCAGATGCTGGCGGCTTCAATGCGAACCAGCAGCTCGTTCGGGCCTGGAGCGGTGAGCTCGAGGGTGTCGATGGTGATCGGACGCGATTCGGCGAAAGGTGCTTCAGCGCCGATCTCGTTCAGCACGGCACCGCGAATCTTGCGAGTTGCAGTAGTCATTAAATCTCCATTGATTAGGGCTTGGCCATTCGGCTTGCATTGAAGTCTGCTAGGTCTCAAGGGGGTTTTGTGTAGAATTTCCTACACATATTCTGAGTGGTGGTAGAAATAGCTACATGCCAAATGGTGACTCGCTCGATTCTGCACGCGCTACACTCCCCGAATCTTCGGATGACCGCGCGGCGGCGAAGCGTGCCGAAGAAGTCCTGGTCCCGGCCGGGTTGGCGCCCTCTGAGCGGCGACTGCGCAATCTCGTCACCGCAATCGTCAGCATGCTCACCACCATGCCGCCCGACACCTCGCGTGCCAGTGCACTGCGCTATCTCATTACGCGTACCCGTACCGTGCTCGATGTGGATGCGGTGTTCTTGCTTCGACGCGAAGCTGGGGTCGAGCGCGTGGTTGCGAGCGACGGCATCTACACTCACGAATTCCGCACGCTGCACAGCGATGCGCCGGGCGGTATTTTCGGACGTCGTCTCGAGGCCGATGTGCCCATGCAAACCCGTAACTATCTGCTCGACAGCTACTTTCAGCACAGTGAAGCGACCGACCTCGGCGTACAGTCCGAAGGTCTGCGTGCCATGCTCGGTGTCGTGCTGGGCGATGCCGAGACAGACGAGTCTTGGGGCACGTTCTATGTCGCGAATCGCAGCGATGCGCCGTTCCCGGCCGAAGACGTCTTCGCGCTCAATACCCTCGCAGCGCTGGCCACCAGCTGGCTCAACACCCTGGACCAGACCGAACAGCTCAGCCGTGCCCTGCACTCGACCCGCGCCGAAGCGCAACGTGCACAGCACGAAAACGAGCTGGCCTCGCGCATCCGCATTGCCCAAGACGCGCTCGTGCAGGCGCTTTCGGGCGAAGACGGGCTTGCCGAACTGCGCGACCACATGTCTACCGCACTCGGTCGCGAACTGCAGGCCATCGACCTGACGATTCAGCTCGACCTGCGCGACCGCTTCGGCGCAATCGGCGACGGTGAGCGCGCGCTCGTGGCGCTGTCGGCGAAGTCGGGCGAGCCCATGTATGCCAATCGCCAGGACGGCTCGGGCGTTGTGGTCATGGCCGCCATGCACCAGGGGCAAACAGTTGGTGCGATCGTGGCCGAAGCTCGGCAACAATCCGAAGCTCAGCGGGATATTGAAACGCGAGTCCTGGTCGAGTGTGGGCGCATCCTCGGGGCGTTCTTACGATCGCAACAGCGAGCGCGTGGCGACTACAAGCGCCGGCATCAAGACATGCTGGCCGAGCTCTTGGCGCCGCCACCGGGTGGGCTCGGGCCGATGTCGCGCACCCGCCTTGCTGAGTTTGGTGTGCGCGATGGCGAACCGTTCCGCATCCTGATTGTTGACGGCAGTGAGTCGTCGATCGCGACGTTTGAGCACCGCCTCGAACTCGACTTCGGTACTTCGCTCTTGCGCGGGAATGTGGGGGAACAGCTTGTGGCGGTGATGCCCGAGCGTGCGTTCTCGCACCTGCAAGCGACGATGACCGCATCCGGTGCCCGCCGCCACGGCAACCTGCTTGTCGGGTACTCGCCGAAGTTGCATCCGATCGCGATCGTGCCCGAAGAACACGAATTGCTATTGCGAGTCGTGCAAGCCGCCCGCGCATCCGGATACACGCAGGCGATGGTTTCGCTGGAAACGTTCGGAGCGCTCGGCGCGTTCCTCTCGCAGGTCACCATCGAACCGACCAAGCGGGCGATCCGACACCAGCTTGGTCCGCTCCTGGACTATGACCGCGAACAGGGCACGTTGCTGCTCGAAACGGCAATGAAATACTTGGATGCGGGGCACTCGGTCACGCAGGCCGCTCGCGCCCTGCACGTGCACGAGAACACGGTGCGACAGCGGCTTGATCGCATCGCCAAGCTCATGGGGCGCGACTGGCATCACGGCCAGCGCGGGCTCGACACGCACCTGATGCTGACGGCGCACCGATTGATCGGTGCATCGGAACAAATGAGCATCGCGGGCCCTAGCGACGACACCAACTAGGTGCGGCCGGGCGGGCGCCCTTGCGTGCTAGCGCTTGGTTGCCGGCTTCTCGATCGACTGCGGCAGGCGGTCGAGGTAGTCGAGCAAGACGCCCTCGCGCATCGCCCACGGCGACACATTCAGGGTCTCGATATCGAAGGCGTGCATGACCTCCGAGAGCACGTAGCCACCGGCCACGATCTGGAACGCGCGGTCTTGCGTTACACCCGGCAGTGCCCGGCGTGCATCCGCCGGAATCTGTGCCATGCGGGGCAGCCAGTCGTCGAGACGCCAGCGGCTCAGGCTGATGAGGTCATCGGGGCCGACGCCGTCAACAACGGATCCGGCCAGGCGCGCCAGCGAACGAATGGTCTTCGACGAGCCAACAAACTGGTCGGCACGCTTGCGCTGACCGAATGCTTCCTGTGCGGGCGGCAGCTGCTCGCGGATGTGGGCGCGCAGGTTGCTGAGGTCGGTTTCGCTTGGCGGGTCGGACTGCAAGAACATCTTCGTGAGTCGACCTGCGCCAAGGGGGAGTGACATGGCGTGCTCGGGGAGTTCGTCGTTACCGATGGCCAGCTCGAGTGAACCGCCGCCAATGTCAACGAGCATGATGCGCCCGGCGGCCCAGCCGAACCAGCGGCGTACCGCGAGAAAGGTCACGCGTGCCTCGTCCGGTCCCGACATCACCTGCAGGTTGATGCCGATCTCTTTGCGGATGCGCTTGAGCAGCTTCTCGCCGTTCTTCGCTTCGCGCAGCGCGCTCGTGGCCATCGGCATCAGCTCGTCGAGCTGTTCCTTATCAATGTGGGCCTTTGCGATGCGCAGCGTTTCCATGACGCGCTCGACTCCGGCATCTGAGATCGAACCGTCTGGCTGCAAATACTGCATCAGGCGCAGCGTCGTCTTGATCGACGAGTAGTGCACCGGCCGCGCGCCCGGATGAGCGTCAACGACGAGTAGATGAACCGTATTTGAACCAACATCGAGGACGCCCAATCGCATGGAATGAGTCTACGGTGCGCATCCACCTGCCGAAACCACGAACGGCAACGGGGCAGCGCTGCTCACAGCGGAAGCGTGCAAGAAACGTATTTTGGGAGCACAATATAAGGATGAACCGCATTACGACCCGTAGAGCCCGGACGGCTGACGTCGTGGCGATTCACGCGCTCATTGCGCCGTATGTGGAGCAGAACATCATTCTGCGCAAAGATCTTGTCGTCCTGTACGAAGCTGTTCAGGAGTTCATCGTCGCTGAAGACGAAGCTGGAACGATTCTTGGTTGTGGCGCGCTGCACGTCTTGTGGCGTGATCTCGGTGAGATTCGTACCGTGGCGACGCATCCGGATGCGCAGGGTAAGGGTGTCGGCGGCAGCATCGTTCGTGGTTTGGTCGCCGCAGCGAAGGACCTCGGGCTTGAGCGTCTGTTCTGTTTGACGTTCGAAACGGACTTCTTTGCCAAGTACGGATTCGCCGCCGTAGATGAACACTTGGTGGATGAATCTACCTATAAAGAAATGCTGCATTCTCCGGATGCGGGTATGGCAGAGTTCCTGGATCTGCCGTGGGTAAAGCCGAACACGCTCGGCAACACCCGCATGCTCATGCGCCTGGCTTAGCGGTTCTGGGTCGCTTCTGTCCGTTTTTTGGTGCGGGTGGCATGCGGATGCATGCATGTCGTTGGCGAGGTAAGCCGGATTTTGCCCCGCACCTCGTTGAACGGTTGGTAAACGATTTGGTTAATCGGTGCGTTACCTGATCGTTGCCTCAGCGTTAGCTGAAGCGCTTAAGTTGCGGGCGTCCGTATCTTCGTTTCGCCAATTGAAAGGCAATTCGTGAACTCTCTTATTCAGCGTCTCGCAGCCTCTGCGCTGGCTGTGTCGCTCGGTGCCGGCGGCTTGATGGCCGTTAATGCACCGCAAGCCGTCGCAGCGGTCGATGGCAGCAACCTCGTGATCAACGAGGTTTACGGTGGCGGTGGCAATTCTGGTGCCCCGTACAACCAAGACTTCATTGAGCTCTACAACCCGACCTCGGCTCCGATTTCGCTCGACGGTATGACCGTGTCGTACTACAGCGCAAAGGGTGGGCTCGGCGGTACTCACACGTTGAGCGGCACGCTTGAACCTGGCCAGCACTACCTGATTGGTGCCGCCTACGGCACTAACAAGGACGCCGCGTCGTTCGTTGCTGACACGACCACCGGCATCGCGATGGGTGGCTCGGCCGGCCAGGTCGACCTGACTGACGCATCCGGTGCGCTGATCGACCGCGTTGGTTGGGGAACTGCGGTTAACAACGAAACTGCTGCCGCACCGGGGACTTCGGCCACGACCTCGGTCGCTCGCGTAACTGCGGGTGTCGACACCGACAACAACTCGGTTGACTTCGTCGCCGGCGCACCGACCCCGCAGGGGCAGGGCGCCGCTCCGGAACCAACCGACCCGACTGGCCCGACTGACCCGACGGGTCCAACTGGCCCAACGGATCCGACCGACCCGGCTGCGCCGATCACCATCGCCGACATTCAGGGCACCGGTAACGCGAGCCCACTGGCATCGCAGACCGTGACCACCGAGGGTGTCGTGACCGCGGTATACGCCACCGGCGGCAAGAACGGCTTCTTCATTCAGATGGCCGACGGCACTGCGCCAGCAGGCCACACTGGCTCGACTGGTGTCTTCGTCTACAACAAGGACCTCTCGTTCGTTAACAACGTCAAGGTAGGCGACTCGGTTTCGGTAACCGGTGCGGTTGCCGAGTACTACGAGTCGACGCAGATCACCGCAACGGCTGTTGACGTACTCCCGACTTCGCTCGGTACCGTCACCCCGACCGAGCTCAACCAGGCCGTCTGGGCCGACCTCGGCGCTCGCGAAAACTACGAAGGCATGCTCGTCAAGCCGACCGGCCTGGTTGTGACCGACAACTACGGTGTGCTCGGCAAGTCGGGTCAGGGCCTCGACCGCTACGGCGAAGTTGGCCTGGCATTCGGTGACAAGCCACTGCACCAGCCAACCGACGTTGGTACGCCAGGTTCGGCCGAAGCACAGGCACAGGTTGCCGACAACGAAGCTCGCGCAATTCTGCTCGACGACGGTGCCACCACCGACTTCAGCAAGAACTCGGGTGTACCGCTGCCATACCTCGACCTCGACCACCCGGTAACCATCGGTGCTGAAGCAACCTTCAGCGAGGGTGTTGTGCTCGAGTACAACTTCAACAAGTGGCGTCTGCAGCCGACTCAGCCGCAGCAGGGCACCACGGACATGCCGGTTTCGTTCTCGGACGTGCGCAAGCCAGCTCCGCAGCTCGGCACCGACGTGACGGTTGCTTCCTTCAACGTGCTCAACTACTTCACCTCGCTCGGCAAGGAAGAGTCCGGCTGCAAGTACTACGCCGACCGTGAAGGCAACCCCACCACGAACAACTACTGCAAGGCTCGCGGTGCCTACGACCAGGACAGCTTCAACCAGCAGCAGGAAAAGATCGTTTCGGCGATCAACCAGCTCGACGCTTCGGTTGTGGCCCTCGAAGAGATCGAGGACTCGTCGGACTTCGGCAAGAACCGCGACTATGCACTGTCGCAGCTCGTTAAGGCGCTGAACGCACAGGCCGGCGGCGAGAAGTGGTCGTTCGTACCTTCGCCAAGCACGGTTCCGGCAACTGGCGACGACGTCATCCGCACGGCATTCATCTACCAGAAGGATGCAGTCACCTACGTTGACGGTTCGACCGAGATCCTCAACGACGCTGCGTTCTCGAACGCTCGCGCGCCACTGGCCGCAACGTTCTCGGCAGTCAAGAACCCGGACACCAAGTTCGTGGTCATCGCTAACCACTTCAAGTCGAAGGGTGGCTCGGGCAGCGGCGACAACGCTTCGCCAGACAACGACGCCGACCAGTCGAACAACACCGGTGGTTGGAACGGCGACCGTACCCGTCAGGCTGAGGCACTGCTGAAGTTCTCGCAGGCGCAGCAGACCAAGCAGGGCACCGACCTTGCCTTCCTCGCAGGTGACTTCAACGCCTACGCCAAGGAAACCCCGATCACCACGATCACCGATGCTGGCTACGTTGACCTGCTCGAAGAAGCCGACGGCGAGTCGTACCTCTTCGGCGGCATGGTTGGTTCGCTCGACCACATCTTCGCTTCACCGGCAGCCGCTGCCTTGGTTGAGGCTCGCGAGATCTGGACGATCAACGCCTACGAGCCGGTCGCACTCGAGTACAGCCGCAACAACTACAACGTGACGCAGCTGCACCGTGCCGACCAGTACCGCGCTTCGGACCACAACCCAGAAATCGTTGGCTTCAACGTGACCGAACCGGCCGCGAAGAACGAGCTCGTTGTTTCGTACTTCCGCGACCGCAACCTCGACAACGCCTTGACCGATGGCGAACTCGTTTCGGGTCCCGGTTACGTTTACGTCAAGGACGCCGCTGGTAAGTGGTGGATGACTTCGCAGGTGGACGGCAAGTTCACGTTCCCAGGCATCGCACCTGGCACTGCAGAGGTCTACCTGCCGACCCCGGCAAACGACCGCACCCAGTACTTCGCGGATGCGGATGACTCGCGCATGTCGATCGTTGACGTTCAGCGCACTGAGGTCACGTACATCAGCCCGTCGACCGGTAAGACCAGCAGCGCAGTCATGGGCGCTGGCAAGCACCCGGTAGCCACCGTTGAGGTTGCTGCACCTGAAGCAACTGGTAAGACGACCACCGAGTTCGTTGCCGGTTTCTCGACCGTGACTTCGGTCGCCACGGTTTCGCTTGACGGCGAGACCAACGGTCGCGACGACCTCGCCGAACTCAGCTTCGTTGACGGTGCTGAGACTGC
Source organism: [Zimmermannella] bifida NBRC 103089 (assembly GCF_001570925.1). Classification (GTDB taxonomy): domain Bacteria; phylum Actinomycetota; class Actinomycetes; order Actinomycetales; family Microbacteriaceae; genus Gulosibacter; species Gulosibacter bifidus. The sequence continues at coordinate 58,073 of NZ_BCSP01000009.1, read as the reverse complement.
AGTTGCGCAGTTCGGTTCGGGTACTGGTGACCGCTACGCGGCAATGACCGCGGACGGTACACAGCACTACTTCCTCGACGACAAGATCGTGCTTCAGGTAACGGCTAAGGATGGCTACCAGATCAAGAGCGTGACCGCTGTTGATGGCAGCACCGAAATGGCTGTTGAAGACCTCGGTGGCGGCAAGTACGCCGTTAACCGTGCTGACCTGGCTGAAGACTTCGGCCAGGCACACTTCAACGTCGTCATGGAGCCGACTCCGACAGAGAACCCGGCACCGACCTACGACCCAGCAGTGAAGGTTGACCGCGACCGTGTGCTTGCTGGAACTGATGTTGTAGCAACGGCAACGGGCTTCAAACCTGGCGAACTGGTCTACTTCGAGTTCCGCTCGACGCCGGTGCAGCTTGGCTCGGCAATGGCCGATGAAACGGGAACCGCAACCCTGACGTTTACCGTCCCGGCTGACGCAACGCTCGGAATGCACGAAGTGTTCGCACTTCAGGGCGACCTGGAAGCAAACTCCGACATCGAGGTTGTTGAACCTAACCTCGTCGTCGAGCGACCGGTCTACACCGAGACCGAGTCGAAGGGTGGCATCGTCTGGCTCGCCGATGGATTCCTCCCTGGTGTGCCGGTACACGCAGTCGTGATCTCGCCAACCGGTGAAGAACTGGCATTCGATGTCACGATCGACGAGAACGGCATGGCTTCGGGCACGCTCACGTGGGCGACCTATGACCAGGATGGAAACCTGGTCGAGGACAACCTCGCGTTCCCAGTCGGTGAGTACACGATCGTCCTGACCCAGGACGGCGCAGTTGCCGAAGCCAAGTTCTCGGTGGTAACCGAGGGGACATCGGAAACGCCAGCACCGGCTTCGAGCAGCTCGACCGCACCGGTAGCAGCTGGTGACAAGGCGCCTGAGGGTGGCAATGGTCTTGCCGCCACTGGTGCAGAGGACGCAACCCTCATCGCCGCATTCGCTGCGGTGCTGTGTGTCGCCGGGGCTGGTGTGCTGCTGCGACGTCGCCACGGCGACGCGTAGTCACGCACATTCGGGACAGCGCGCCACGCTCACGAGTGGTGACGCGCACTGAGGTCCTGAACCGACACTGAACAACGTGCCGAGGCTGGTCGAATGACTGCCTCGGCACGTTGTCGTTTCCGGTCGGATGCCGCCGGTCTAGGAAAATTCCCAGGAAAACCACGAATTTTGTAACTGAAAACTGTCTGGGGTTTACCTGTTCGTTACTTGAGACTGTGACGCTGTCCGAGTTCGTGCCCAATTTGTTCTAGGAGTCCGTGTGGCTAATTTCTCTAAGGCGGTGAAGGGTGGCATCGCGTCGGTGATTGGTTCGGCGCTCGCCCTTACCGCATTCGTCGCTCCGGCTAACGCCGAAGCCCGCACCGACGGTGCAATCATCCAGCCGACCGCTGGCGAAACCCAGATCAACCTCGTTGGTTTCAACGACTTCCACGGCCGCATCACCAAGGTCGACGCATTCGCTGCTGCAGTTCTGAGTGCGCAGGATGCGTACGGTGCCGACAACACCGTAATCCTCGGTAGCGGTGACCAGGTTGGTGCTTCGGAGTTCGAGTCGTCGATCGCCGGCGACCAGCCAACGAAGGACGCGCTCAAGGCCCTCGGTGTTGAGTCGTACACCGCTGGCAACCACGAGTTCGACAAGGGGCAGGAAGACGCTCTGGCTATCAAGAACGAGTTTGGCCACCTGCTGGCGGCAAACGTCACCAAGACTGATGGCTCGCTTTTGCTCGACGCCTACCAGATCGTCGAAGCTGGCGGCAAGCGCGTTGCCATCGTCGGTGCCGTAACCTCGTCGACTCCATCGGGCGTTAGCCCATCAGGTATCGAAGGCCTGACCTTCGGTAACCCGGTTGACGCCGTTAACCAGTACGCAGACCAGCTCACCGACGGCAACGAAGCCAACGGTGAAGCCGACGTCATCATCGCCTCGTATCACGAAGGTGGTCCGACCTCGGGCAGCTACGACGAGAACGCTGCGAACGCCACGTTCAACGAAATGGTGACCGGTACCTCGCCAAAGGTTGCGGCGATCTACCACGCGCACACCCACCAGAAGTACAACTACGAGGCGCCAGTTGGCGACACCACTCGACCAGTCATTCAGGCTGCGCAGTACGGTGACGCAATCGGCCAGGTTGTCCTGACCCTCGACGCATCGGGCAAGGTCGTCAAGGCCGACTCGTCGGTCATCGACACCTACTCGGACCCGAAGGCTGGCACGCCAGCATTCACCCGCGACGGCCTGACCCCTGAATCGCAGGCTACCTACGACGCAGTCGTAGGTATCAAGGAAGCAGCCAAGGCTGAAGCTGATGTTCTCGGTGCAGCGCAGATCGGTGTTGTGAACGACAACATCACCCGCGCCTACACCTGGCAAAACGGCGCTCCGGTTAAGGACGACCGTGCACAGGAATCGGCGCTCGGTGGCGTAGTTGCCGACTCGATGCACCAGTGGGCAAACAACGTTGGCACCGAAGAAACCAAGGCTGATCTCTCGATCATGAACCCGGGTGGTCTGCGTGAAGACATCAAGGGTGACGGTGTTCTTACCTACAAGGATGCCCAGACCGTTCTGCCTTTCACCAACAACCTCGCGATCGTGTCGATCTCGGGTGAAAACCTCAAGCAGGTCTTCGAAGAGCAGTGGCAGCTGGACAAGGACGGCAACGTTCCTTCGCGTCCATACCTGCAGCTGGGCATGTCGAGCAACGTGAACTACACGTACGACGCCACACAGGAGCGCGGCTCGCGCATCACCTCGATCTACATTGACGACAAGCCGCTCGACCCCGCCGCAACCTACAAGGTCGTTATGCCGACGTTCCTTGCATCCGGTGGTGACAACTTCCACTCATTGAAGAAGGCAGAATCGGTTTACGACACCGGTTCGGTTGACCTCGACGCATTCGTTGCATACGTCAAGTCGCTGCCAAACCAGGAGCTCAAGGCCGACACCGCCCGTAACGGTTTCGAACTCGAAGGCTACTTCGACAACGGTGCCGCTCCAGTCGTTCAGGCCGGAACCGAAAAGACCTTCACCGTCAAGGGCACTGACCTTCGTTCGAAGGACTTCATCGCAGACGGCCAGGTCAAGGCAGAACTCATTGCTGCTGACGGCACCGCAACCACCGTTGGAATTGCAGAGATCACCGGCGTAACCGCCAACGGCGAAAACAACTCGACCGAAATCACTGTCACGGTACCTGCAGACATGGCAGCTGGCGACTACACGCTCAAGCTCACCGGTGAACCCAAGGGTGGCGCAGCGGATGTTGCTGCACGTGCGGCTACCTCGACCAGCTCGGGCTCGGGCTCGTACGTTCTCGTACCGATGACCGTCAGCCCTGCTGAGGAGCCGGCTCCAGCTGAGCCGTTCGTTGAGGTCGAGAAGAAGACCTACACCGAGACCGAGTCGACCAAGGGCATCAACTACCTCGGTGGCGGCTGGACTCCTGGTGAACCGATCACCGCGTTCCTTGTGAACCCAGCTGGTGAGCGCATCGAGTTCGACGTCGAGGTAGACGCTGACGGTTTCGTTAGCGGAAGCCTGACCTGGGCTGAGTACGACCAGGACGGCAACCTCGTCAACGACAACCTGCCATTCCCGGTTGGCGACTACCAGATCGTTCTGGCGCAGGGTGACAAGACCGCGACGGTTGACTTCACGGTAACTGCAGACGGTGGCCAGACCATCCCTGCAACCGACGCTCCAGCACCGAGCGCATCGGCAGTACCGGTTGCCGGTACCGACGCTGACAAGCTCGCAGAAACTGGTGCTGATGACCAGTTCATCACCGGCGCAGCAATCGTTGCGGCAGCGATGGCAGCACTCGGCGCAGCTCTGCTGCTCCGTCGCCAGCGCAACGCCTAGTTGACTAGCGCATCCGGTTAGCGCGCGAGCGCTAGCTTGATCTGGAGCGGTCGGGCCTTCGGGTCCGGCCGTTCCTGGTTTTCCGTGTCAGTGCAGTTCCAGGCAACGTCGAGAAGGAAGCCGGCTCAATGGGTGGCTGTTGGTCTACCCCACGCGCAAGATTTGTTGCCGGTGGCGGGGCTTGTCGCAAATACGTCCTCGAACCCGCTGTGGGGCAACAATTCTTGCCGGACGTCTGAGACTTGACACGATTGCTCGAACACTTGCCATCCGCATCCCTAGAATTGACCTATGCACGCCACACCACAAAAGCTATCGCCCGCCGTCTACCGTCGGCGTCGCCTGGCAGCGCTGGTTGTGCTCGTGCTCATCGTCGCCCTGCTGTGGTGGGCAGTCTCGGCGGTCATCGGATTGCTTAGCGGTGGCGACCAGCAGCAGCCCGGCACCGAAGCGGGGCAGACACGACCGGCCGCATCCGCCCCCGACACCGCGCCACCCGCACCGACACCCGCACCTGAAGCACCTGAACCAACACCCACTGAGCGCGTCGAAGAAACGCCGCAGGTGTGCACCGGCACTGAGGTGCAGGTGACGGCGATTGTGGATGCGGAAACGTACGGCCCAGATCAGAAGCCGCAGCTCTCGATGAAGCTGACGAACCGTGCGGCCAAACCGTGCGTCATTGACGTTGGCACTGCGACTCAGGAATACACGATCAAGTCGGGCGAGGACGTCATTTGGGTGTCAACGCACTGCCAAAAAAACGGCAAGCCACAGGTCGTGCAGCTTGAACCGGGTAAAGAAGTAACGAGCCCACCGATTGAATGGGTGCGTGAGCGTTCGGCGCCGGACACCTGTGGCGGCGAACGCCCGGCAGCGGTGGGCGGGGGAGCGTACTACACGCTGACGGTCTCGGTTGCGGGTATTCCGTCGGAACCGACGTACTTTTCGCTCGCTTAGACGGCTCGGCTGCGCGGTCGTGCGTGGTCATGCGTGTGCCGCGCAGTTGGCGGCACCTAGGCATAGGGCAATGCGGATGTGCGGGGCTCGGCTAAGCGCCGGTCGCGCGTGCCAGCGCCTGCCGTACTGTGCCCGCATCGGGGCCGATGTGGTTGGTGAACCCGAGGCGGGCTGCTTCGTTGAAGCGTTGCCGTTCGGCAGCCACCCGGCGGATTTCACCGACGAGGCTGACTTCGCCGACGATGGCGTGCTTGGGGGCGAGTGGCTTGTTTGACTTCGCCGAGGCGAGCGCAGCGGCGATCGCGAGGTCGGCCGAGGGCTCAACGAGCTTCACGCCGCCAACTGTAGAGACGTACACGTCGTGGTCGGCCAGGACGATGCCGCAACGGCGTTCCAGCACTGCCAGGAGCATCGCGACCCGCGACTGATCGACGCCATTGACGACCCGGCGGGCATTCGGCGCTGCGGTGGGTACGACGAGCGCCTGAATCTCGACAGGGAGCGCGCGACGGCCCTCCAACGCGATGGTGATGGCTGAGCCGGCGACGGGCGTCTCGCGCTCGCTCACAAAGAGCGCAGAGGGGTCTGCCACCTCGCGCATCCCTTCACCCTGCATCTCGAAGCAGCCGACTTCATCGGTGGCACCGTAGCGGTTTTTGAGGGTGCGTACGAAGCGCAGTGCGGTTTGACGGTCGCCGTCGACATGGGCGACAACATCGACCAGGTGCTCGAGTAGTCGAGGGCCGGCTACGTTGCCGTCTTTGGTGACGTGGCCGACCAGGATCGCGGGCATATTGCGCTGTTTCGCGGCACGGATGACGGCTGATGACACTTCGCGCACCTGGCTGGGTTGGCCGGCGAGTGCATCAACTTCGGCGGCTGCGACCGTCTGTACCGAGTCAAGGATCAGGAGCGCCGGATTGATTTCTTCGATGTGACCGAGCACCGTGCCGAGGTCGGTTTCGCTGGCGAGGTACAGCGTGGGCTGTAGTGAGTTCGTTCGTTCGGCGCGCATGCGCACCTGGTGCACGGACTCTTCGCCGCTGACGTACAGCACAGTGGCGCCGGTGGCGGCCACGCGTGAGGCGGTTTCGATGAGCAGCGTGGACTTGCCGACGCCGGGCTCACCGGAAAGCAAGATTGCTGCGCCGGGCACGATGCCGCCGCCGAGTACGCGGTCGAGTTCACCGATGCCGGTGGGGTAGTGGGATGCACCGCGGGCAGTGATTTCGGTAATTGGCTGTGCCGGGGTGCTCGGGGCGAGCGCGGTGGCGCGGGGCGCGAAGCCGCTCGGGGTGCCGCGTTCGGTGATGGTTCCCCAGGTTTGGCATTCGGGGCAGCGACCAACCCACTTGACGACTTCGTGGCCGCATTCGGTGCAGACGAAGTCGGGTTTTCGCGCGCGGGTTTTTGCCATGGCGTAAGCCTACGTGTGCCCTGCGACATTGCATGAACGGGTTGCGGTGCGCTCCTCGGTGGTGCCGGTGTGGATGCGGCGTGTCGCCCGTGATTGCGGGTCGCGGCGGCCGTCGTCGCAAGAAAGATTGGCCTCGAATTGTGCAATCAAACAGTGATGTGTAAAGTTGGTCGACGGTGACGTGTCCGAGCGGCCGAAGGTGCGACACTCGAAATGTCGTGTAGGGCAACCCCCTACCGTGGGTTCAAATCCCACCGTCACCGCCAGTGAAAACGCCCCGCCTTGTGCGGGGCGTTCTTCATTTCCTGAACTTGTGTGATTGCGCCCACGGTAGATGCCGTGTGGGGCCGAACCGGTGCCATCCTGCTGCCAATGCTCTGGCTGAGCGCTGGCATGCTGGCAGTGGGCATGATGCGCATTCGCCGTCGCCGCACCAACTAGTCGGCTAAGCCGTTTGCCCCTCGAGCCCACCATGGTTCGCGGGGTAACAAGATCTTGAACGGACCGTTACGGGCGAGCTGTCCTAAGAATGTCGTTTTCAAAAAAACCTATGAAAATTGCCGTGAAGTGCATAGGGTCAAATCGTTGAGTGATTAACCGATTTGAGGTTTGTTTTGGTATTTGCAGGTGCTCCCATAGACCCCGACTGTTTGGTACCCAACGGTCTCGCCGAAACGGGTGCGGATGCATCCTTCATCGTGACGCTGCTGCTTGCTGCGGTCATTCTTGGCGCGAGTGGTTGGTTGCTCATGCGCAAGCACTACCGTGGTGCGCTCTCGGTGCTCGCAATTGGGGCGCTGGGTGCTGCCGTGTTCGCTCCCGTTAACGCGCCGTCGGCTTCGGCCGAAGAAACGCGCGATGGGATTTGTGTCACTGAGACACCACAGCCAACTGATGCCACCACTCCCGTGAACACACCTACCGCCACCCCGACTCCTACAGAGACGCCTAAGCCGGCGGTTGGGTCCATTGCGGGTACGGTTTGGGGTGATAGTCGCACCTTTGGTGGGCAGAGCGGAGTTGCCTATGTGACACCAGGAAAGCGAACCGAAGAGTGCGTTGGGCCACGGCCGCTTCCACAAGCGTCGGAGGCTGATGCAACGCCACTACCTGAAGAATCCACCGAGCCGTCCCCGCCAGCTACCGAGCCTGAACCACCAGTTACCGAGCCTGAACCACCAGCTACCGAGCCTGCCCTGCCGGAGCCGGTCTGCGCGCCGGAGCTTGGTTGGGGCTCCGCGAACGAGGATCCTCGAGTACCGCAGTCCCCAGGTCTTGCCGAGGCACTCGCTGCCGGTGAGATTGAAGTGGTGCTGCTTGACGCCAACGGCGTAGAGATCGCTCAGAAACCGTTGAACCCGGCAGACGGTACCTACCGATTCGACAATGTTCCGGTCGGCGACGGCTACAAGGTTGACTTCCGCTTCGTCAAGGCCCCGACGAAGAACTCCATCAACTTGTACCTAGGCTTCCCCTACTGGCTGGACTACGACGCTGACCCGTCGGGTCCGGATGAGACTAGCCGGTTCTACGTACCGAACGCAGACGGTACTGCTGGTCCAATTGACCTTCGTATCGAGACGATGGATGGCGCCGTGGAGATGATCCAGGTGCCGGCAACTCACGAGTTCGGTCCCTCGAGCCGTGAAATCAAGCAGGCCTTGCTAGACGCCGGATACGACATGGACGTGAACCCGCCACTCGTCACCATTGACATGACCGAATGGTCGAAGAACAACATCGGTACTGATCTCATGCCTTCGGTTCGACTTCCGAGTAATGGATCGTACGACGAGTACGTCTTTCCGTTCCCGAACACTGAGGTGTCGTTCTCGGCAGCCAGCCCAGAAAACCAGGTCGACGTGCCTACCAAGGACTACATCTTCGTGAGCGAACAAGATCCGTCGATGTCCCGCCCGGTATCGGTAGTCGCCGACACGACAACCGAGGCCGTCAACGCTGAGGTGCACTACGGCTACCCACGAGGCACGATCAGCTAGTCCCCGCAACACCGCGCGGAACGTGCCTTCTGCACACGACTAGGGCCCCGCATCCAGCTGATGGATGCGGGGCCCTTCGCCGTGGCAACTTGCGGCGCTAGCAACGGGTGCGACGCGCCGAAGGATGCGGGGAACAGGCACAACTCGTACCGTTATTGCGACGAGAATTGCTGCTCAACAACGAGGAGGGTTGGGATGCGCAACGTGCTTTCCTTGGTAGCTTGCGCGCTGCTGCCGGCATCGGTGCTGACCGCGTGTGCGAGCGGTGGAGCTGGCGAAGCCGAAGTGGTCTTTCAGCAGACAGCAGCGGAACCCGAGGCGCAGGTGAAGGTGCTGGACGAATCAGACCCGAGCGCCGCATCCATCGCCTCGACGAAACAGCTTTTCGAACGCAGCGACATCGCGTTTGTTGCGGCCCACAACGATGCCGAGTCACTCGCCGACGACGCCGCACGGCTTCGCGCGCCCATGCTCATTGCGGGCAACGGCGTGCGCCACGAACTCGAACGTCTCGGCGTGCGCATCGTGATCCACCCCGACGGTGAACTTCCGGGTGAGGCACTCGGCGACCTCGGCGATGTCGAGACGGTCAGTGTTGACCCCAACGACGTCGATGACACGAAGCTGCCGACGATCAAGGTGCAGGAACCTGCCCAGCCCGCCGTGCTCGTCGAAGTCTCCACCGGCGGTGATGGCGATGTGCGCGCGGTGGCAGCTGCCAACGTGCAGGCGGCAGGTGGCGAGTCGGTCAAGATGGTAGGGCCGCTCGGCGACCCACGCGCAACGAGTGAGTCGGTTGCAACGGCGAAGGCCCATGCCGAATCGACGGTGCTCGCGATCGGTGACATGCACGGTGCCGAGGAACAGTTCCCGCAGCGGTTCCGTACCGCGGCAACGCAACCAGAACTCCCCGGTGGCGGGCAGCTCGCGCTCCAAAATCGTCTATTGATCGCCGATTACGGCACCCCCGGTACCCCCGCGCTGGGGGTGATGGGGGAGCAGGACCTCGACGGTGCGGTCGAGCAGGTCAAGGCTCGCGCGGCGCAATATGACAGTTTGGTGGATGCGAAATACACGGTGGTGCCCACGTTCGAGATCATCACCACGGTTGCGTCGGCATCCAAAGGTGACGGCGACTATTCCGACGAGCTCTCCGTCGATGCGCTTCGTCCATGGGTAGAACGTGCCGCGGAGGAAGGCATCTACGTGGTGCTTGATCTGCAGCCCGGCAACGACGATTTCTTGACCCAGGCTAAGCAGTACGAAGCACTGCTGAAACTGCCACATGTGGGACTCGCTATCGATCCAGAATGGCGACTCAAGCCTGGGCAGCGGCACCTCGAGCAGATCGGCACGGTGACCGCGGCGGAAGTCAACAGAACCCTGGATTGGTTGGCTGCGCTCACTGCTGAACACGAGCTACCGCAGAAAGTCGTGGTGCTCCACCAATTCCGAAACGACATGATCACCGAACGTGACACACTCGACACTTCGCACGACGAACTCGCGTTGCTGATTCACGTAGACGGGCACGGCACGCCCGGCGACAAAGCCGCCACCTGGGATGCGATCCGCGAGGACCTACCCGAGGGCGTGTACCTCGGTTGGAAAAACTTCATTGACGAAGACCAGCCCATGCTGACACCGGCACAGACCGCGAAGATCGAACCGCGGCCATCCTTCGTTTCGTATCAATAGCCGCTGCGGCGCCGGACGCGTGACCGGCTACACCTCAACGGTTCGAATGGGGCCCGGGCGTCGCCCAGTGCGGGCGCCTGCTAGTAGCTGGCGCGCTCGGGACGGGTATCGCCACCGGCGATGAACCGCGTGGCCAGCGCCTCGGTGCTGCGCGCGAGCAGGGCAACATCGGCACCGGCGAGCACGAAATTGAGCCCCGCATCCACGTACTCTTGCGCCGCGTTCAAGTTGAACTCGGTGATCCCCACCGGCATGTTGTGTGCTCGGGCCACATCGATGACCTGCTGCATTTGCTGCTTGACGTCTGGGTGGCTCGGCTGGCCAATCAGTCCCATCGAGGCGGCGAGGTCGTTCGGGCCGATGAACATGCCGTCGACACCGTCAACCGCGGCAATCTCGGCAGCGTTCGCTACCGCTTCGGCAGTCTCAATCTGTACCAGCAGCGACACCAGCTCATCGTTCGCGCGGTGCAGATAGTTGTCAACGCGGTTCCACCGGGCACCGCGACTGAGCGCCGCACCCACACCGCGCACACCCTGTGGCGGGTAGCGAAGCGCGCTCACGGCGGCCTCGGCATCGGCGGCCGAGTTCACCATCGGCACAATCAAATTCTGCGCGCCAAGGTCGAGATACTGCTTAATCAGCACCTTGTCGTTCGTGGGTACGCGCACGACCGGCGTGACTCGGTACGCAGCGGCAATCTGCAACTGACGCTGTACCGTCTCGAGCGAGAGCGGCGCATGTTCGCCATCGATCATCAGCCAGTCAAGCCCCGAACCCGCGGCAATCTCCGTCACCATCGGCGACCCCGAGCACAGCCACATGCCGATCAGGCTTCGGTCGGTGGCGGCCATGACCTGCTTGAACGTCGGTGGGAGAGCTGCTGTGTGTGGCATGTGCGTCATCGTCCTTCTTCGCTTCGGTTCCCGCATTCATCCGGGGTCGGTGCAGATGCCTCGCAGCACTCGCGGCGTGGCGGTCGCACCAAAATGAATCGGAATAGTTGATTCTATGCCCACCCGGCAAACAACCAAGTGGCGCATCCCTGCAACGTCGACCGGTTCGAATTGGTGGATGCGCGCAGGCGCAATTGAGCGCGCTCGGAAAGTTCGGCACACTCTATGGGGTGTGGATCAGAGAATTAGTGAAGGATGCGCCGGCTGGAGCGTGGACTTGCGTGCTGCTGATCTGGTTGCGAACGGCGCTGCTTGCCGCGTCGGTTTGTGTAGCTGCGCTGGCCATTGACCGGGCGCTGCAAGGCGTGCTCGCGCAAGCCCCCACCACCGACATCGCCGCTGGTGAGTTGTCGCAATTTGCGGCATGGATGCTCGCGGCAGGGCTGGCCGTCGTCGGTGCGATCGTGGGCGGCGTGGCAGAGCTGCTTCCCGCCCGCATCCAGGCGCGTGAAGAAGCCGACTGGCGCCAGCGACTTATGGGGGTGGCCGCAACGCTGCTCGATGCGAAACCGGTCGGTGCTGCTCCCGAGACTGCGGTACCGGTACCTGCTGCAGCCCGCTCCGTATCCACCGCTCCCGCATCCGCCTCGGCACATCCCGGCGCGGCCGCGCACGGGCGCCCATCACACGCATCCAAGCCCATCACCGAAGGCGGAATTGTGGATGCAGCGACCGCAGCGGTTGAGAAAACCGCGGCGTACCGCGCAACATTCTTGGCACCCACCTTTGCCGCTTTTTCGGCACCCGTGGTCGTGCTCATCGCCTGGGCCATTGGCGTTAACCCCTGGAGTGCTCTCGCGCTAGCTGGATTTGTGCTGCTCGTACCCGTCTGCATCGTGTTCGTGGGCAAACGATTGCGACAGTCGAACGCGGAGTACCGGCGGCGCGAAGCGGAAGCGACCGAGCAGTACCTCGAAATGATTGAGGGCATCGGCACCCTCAAAGTGCTGGGAGCGGCCCCGCGCGCCCGCGACCGATTCGCGGCCGCCGCGCGTGAAGCGATGCGGCAATTGGGGCGCCTGCTCATCCAAAATCAGCGCATGATTGTGGTCAATGACGCGATCTTTGGCATCCTGATGGGCGCGGCCGCGATCGCTATCGCGCTTGGACTACTCGTGGCAGGGCAGATCACCGCCGGCCAGGCCATCGCTGCGACGCTGCTGACGGTGCTGCTGCAAGAACCGATTGACCGAGTCGGCCGTTCCTTCTACGTCGGCCTTGCCGGCCGTGCCCGTCGGGATCAGCTCGATCGCATGCTGCAGCGTGCGGGCGATACGGATGCGGCGGCTCGCGAGGACGCACAACTGTCGGCACCCATCGTGTCCGGTGAGGCGCCGGCCCCGCACATCAGCGTTCACGGGCTCGACTATCGACACGGCCGCGACCGTATCCTGAGCCAGCTCAACGCAGTCATTCCCGCGGGAAAACGTACGGTCATTGTCGGGCCCTCAGGAGCTGGGAAATCAACGTTGCTGCGCTGCCTGGCCGGACTCGAAGAAACCGACGGGCGCATCCGGTTCAACGGCGAACGTGTTGATGCTGACGTACGGCGAGCGCAAAGCACGTGGCTCGGCCAGCAACCAGCCATCGTCAGCGGCACGGTGGGCGACAACCTGCGATTTGCCGCACCAAACGCCACCGACCCCGAACTGCGCCGTGCCCTAAACCGCGCCCACTATCGGTTCGCAGGCAAAGGCGATGTGCTCGAACACCCGGTTGGCGACCGGGGCAGTGCGCTCTCTGGCGGACAGCGACGCCGGCTCATGCTGGCTCGCACGCTGCTGCGTGACCGCCCGACGCTGCTCCTCGACGAAGCAACCGCCGACCTTGACCGGCAAACCGAAGCGCAGATCCGCGCGACACTGCGCGAATTCGGTGCCGGCAAGACCGTGATCGAAATCGCGCACCGCATCGACACCACGCTCGACGCCGACCGCATCCTTGTCGTCGAAAACGGGCGGGTCACCGCATCCGGCACACCCGCGCAATTGCGCGAACAGCCCGGATACTACGCGCGCGCACTCGCAGCAACCGAAGCCCTGCAATCGGACCAGACCGACGGAGGCGCCGCATGAACAACGTGATTTGGCTGCTGCGGTTTGCGGCCCCCGCAAGCGCCCGCCTCGCGGTTTCGGTCACGGCCCGAATCGTTGGGCAACTGCTCGGGATGCTCGTGCTCGCGCTCCCGTGCTGGGCAATCGGGATGCTCGCCACCGGCCAGGCGCAGGGCGCCGGGTTCGTCGCTGCGGTTACCGGTATCGTCGCGCTCGCGGCCATCTGCAAAGCCGGGCTGCGCTATCTCGAACAGCTCACCGGGCATCTGGCCGCGTTTTCGCTCCTCGGTGAACTGCGCATCTGGTTGCTCGATCGCCTGATTCCACGCGCTCCCGCGACGACCGAAGCGCTCGGCGCTGCCCGCATCCACGCCATTGCCGTGCGCGATGTCGACCGCATCGAAGTCTTCTTTGCCCACACGATTGCCCCGGCCATCACTGCCGTAATCGTGCCGATCGTTGCCGTGGTTGCGGCCTGGTGGCTCGGCGGATCGGTGCTGGCGCTGGTGCTGATTGCGGTGCTTGCCGGTGGGCTCGCGCTGCTGCTTGGCACGGTGCATCTCGGCGAGAGCGCTCAGCTGACGGCTACGGCGCGGGCAGGAATTGCGGCGCACGTGGCGGACTCGGCGCGGTTGCGCGATGAATTTCGGATGCACGACGCCACCGAGTTTCGTGCCGACGAGTTGCGTGACCTCGACAAACGCCTGCGGGCGCAGCTACTGCTTGGCGGACGTAACGCGGCCTGGCGAGGTCTCGGCAGCGATCTGCGTGTCTGGGGTGGCACTGTGCTCATGCTGGTCGTGGCGCTGACTGGGCTTACGGATGCAGCACAGCTTCCGGGTGCGCTCGCGGTCGTTTCGTTCGTGGCGAGTACCGCACCGAGCATTGATTCGGTGGTGCGCTTGGCATCGTCGCTCCCGGCGGGCCTGGCGGCCACGGCACGTGTGCGAGAACTGGCGAACGTACCGCGCACGGTGACCGAACCTGAGGCACCCGCATCGTTGCCACTGCCGGTTGCGGCAAACGACGAGGGGGCCGTTGCCGAACCGCACGAGCCCGAAGACATCGACGACACTGACGTGCCGGCGATCGAGTTCGACTCGGTCAGCGCGACCTACCGCCAGGGCGATCAGCGCACACCGGTGCTCGAGCAGGTGTCGTTTACGGTGCCGAGCGGCACCTCGTTCGGCATTGTCGGCGTGAGCGGATCGGGTAAATCGACCATCGCGCGGCTGGTACAGCGACACCTCGACCCCAGCGCCGGCACGGTGCGATTGCACGGCGTGGATGCGCGCGAGCTCGGTTCAGCGCAGGTGCAGCAACTGGTCGCCATTGCCGACCAGGACGCGTTCGTGCTCGACGCCACCGTTGCCGAAAACTTGCGCCTCGCCTCGCCCGACGCGAGTGATGCGGAACTCGAGCATGCGTGCAGCATCGCGCAGTTTGAACTTCCGCTTACCACCGAAGTCGGCCGGCGCGGTGCCAAGCTGAGCGGTGGTCAGCGGCAGCGGCTGGCGATTGCGCGCACGCTGGTTCGGTTGCATGGGCGCGCGGACACCGGCGAATGTGGCGGCAGTCAACCCGACGCGGGCACCGAACTGCACCACCGCATCCTGATTCTCGACGAAGCCACGAGCCACCAGGACCCGCTGACGCAATCAGCCCTCGTTACGGCAATCGCCGACCTCGGTGTGACCACGCTCGTGATCGCGCACCGCCTCGAAACCGTGCGCCACCTTGACCAACTCATCGTGGTCGAATCCGGATGCATCGTGCAGCAGGGCACGTGGCAAGAACTCGCGCAGGTGCCTGGGCGCTTTCGTGATCTGCTCACCCAGCAGCTTGCTGCCTAGCGGTGGGCGAGTGAAGCGCGCAAGTTCCCGAGCACGTGCACAATGACCGCAACGGCGAGGAACGCTACAAATACCTGCGATGTGGTGGCAAATACCGCTGACCAGCCACCGTCGCGGGTCGGGTCGAGGAACCCGTAGGGGTACCAGTTGACGGCGGCGCCGCGGATCCACGTATAGGCCAGGTAGGCGAGCGGGAACGCGAGCCAAGCGAGTGGGCGACCCCAGCCCTGCTTGCGCGTATGGGTAATCAGTAGCCAACCGAGCAGCCCCGCCACCGGGGTAACCCGGTGCAGCATGATGTTGGCCCAGTCGAGATCCCAGCGGCCAAGCTCGCCGGGTTCGGCCACCAGCAGCGCATAGATGAGCCCGGTCATCACCATGTAAAACGCGGCGGCACCGCGCAGATCATCCCACCAGCGGGGGAGCGAGGAACGCTTAGCGAAGGCGCCCGTCACGGCGACCACGCCGAACACTACGTTCGCCTGGTTCGTGAAGTGTGAGAGCGACTCGATCACGCTCGATTCGGTCATGCCGTTCGCGGCGCGGTAGATGTTCCAACCAACACCGGCAAGCGCGCCGAGGCCGAGTAGGCATCGTACGATGCGCACCCAGGTGCGGTCGGGATGCAGGGCCTCGTTGGTGCGACGGTTTCGGTTGACGGCGGGCAGCGAGCTCATGCCTGGCAGTTTCTCATGTTGCGGGGTGACACCTGGCGCGGCACGCAAAACGGGCGCCGACCATATTGGTCGACGCCCGGTTGGCCGCCACTGGAGCGATGCGCCTGATGCAGTGACTTAGAGCTTCGAGCCCTTCAGCGATCCCGTGGTCTTGTTGCCGGTGCCGTCGCCCTCGAATACGAGGCAGCTGACGCGACGGTCACCCTGTGCCCACGATGTAGCGGTCGGTGAGAGGTAGAGCACGTCGAGGCTGCTCGAGTCGTAGCTCTTGCCAATGAAGTCTTCGAACGGCTTGCCGTAGCACTGGTCGAGGATGTCGGCTTCCATGCCGCTTTCGCCCGGGAACTTGTCGCCGGTCAGGTCAAACTCGTGGAAGACCTCGTACGAGTGTGGTTGTGAGCAGGCCACGGTCGGCAGGCTCTGGACTTCGCCTTCAGCAGCAGCGTCGGTGATGCAGTCGCCGAGCTTGATGTCGAAGACGTTCTGGTCTTCTGGTTCTTCGAACGGGGAGTCGCCACCGGTATCTACCGGGGTGTCGTCGCCGAAACCGAAACCGCCCTCATCCTGAGTCGTTTCGTTGGTTGACTTCTTGTTCTGGCTCTGCTTGTCATCATCGGTGCGTTCGTTACCGTTGGCACACCCGGTCAGGAAAAGTCCCGCGGCGGCCAGTGCTGCGATGATTGCAGTTGCACGCTTCTTTCCAGCGAATTCCATGTCGACTCCTTAACGCTCTCAATCCGAAGTGGATGGCCTGGCGGGCTGGGCCAAAGCGGGGCATGCCGCAGTTGGTACAAAATTCGCCATTGGTTAACGATCGTAGTCAGTTGCGAACGCATGCGACGTCATCCGCTCGGTTGGAATTTCTGACAACGTGCGTCCATCCGCGTGCGGATGCACGTTGTTGCCTCGCACAACACGGCTGGTTGGCTGCGTGCATAGCGACTAAGCTTGAGGTGGTTTCCGAGGTGTAGCGTCGGAAGCATCGCCGCCTACGTTTGCGGCGTCAGATCAGCATCGACTACCGCAGAATTTAAAGGAGTCACCGATGACCTACCCAAGTGAGGCTGACCTTCTCGCGAAGATCCCAACGCAGCTGTTCATCAACGGCGAATGGGTTGACGGCGAGAACGAGCCGTTTGTTGTTCAGGACCCGTCAACCGGTGGTGAACTCGCGCGCATCGCTAACGCTTCCCCGGCTCAGGCAACTGCTGCCCTCGACGCTGCTGTTGCAGTTAAGGATGAATGGGCCCGCACGACGCCGCGCGAGCGTGGCGAGCTGCTCCGCAAGGCCTACGAGGCCGTCATCGAGCGCCGCGACGAATTCGCACTGCTGATGACCCTCGAAATGGGTAAGCCGCTGAATGAGGCTCAGGGCGAAGTTAACTACGGCGCCGAATACCTGCGCTGGTTCTCTGAAGAAGCCGCCCGTATCACCGGTCGTTACGGCATCAACCCAGAAGGCACCCAGCGCATGCTGGTTTCGCAGCACCCGGTTGGCCCATGCTTCCTCATCACCCCGTGGAACTTCCCGCTCGCCATGGCGACCCGCAAGATCGCACCGGCACTGGCTGCTGGTAACACGGTTGTCGTTAAGCCCGCGTCGCTGACCCCGCTCACCACCCTGTACTTCGTCAAGATCCTCGAAGAGCTCGGTGTGCCAAAGGGCGTCGTCAACGTTGTCACCACGCGCGACACTGCCGGCGTTTCGAACACCATCATGGAAGACGACCGCCTGCGCAAGATCTCGTTCACCGGTTCGACCGGCGTTGGCGTTGGCCTCATGAAGAGGGCAGCCGAAAAGGTGCTGCGCACCTCGATGGAGCTCGGCGGCAACGCCCCGTTCGTCGTCTTCGAAGACGCCGACATGGACAAGGCAATCCAGGGTGTTATCGACGCGAAGTTCCGCAACATCGGTCAGGCATGCACCGCAGCAAACCGCATCATCGTGCAGGAATCGATCGCTGAAGAGTTCACCAAGCGTGTTGCTGAGCGCGTGAGCGCGTTCAAGATGGGCCGCGGCACCGAAGAGGGCGTCACCATCGGCCCACTCGCCGAAGCCAAGGCTGTTGCCAAGGTTGGCGAGCTCGTTGACGACGCCGTTGCTCACGGCGCCAAGGTCATCGTCGGTGGTAAGGCTGGCGAGGGCGAAGGCTTCTTCTACGAGGCCACCGTGCTCACCGACATTGCGCCCGAGTCGAAGATCTTCCGCGAAGAGATCTTCGGACCGGTTCTGCCGATCATCACCTTCTCGGACGAAGCCGAAGCTGTCGAGCTGGCTAACAGCACCGAGTTCGGTCTGATGTCGTACGTCTACACCAACGACTTCAACCGCTCGCAGCGCATGATCGACCAGATCGAGTGCGGCATGGTGTCGATCAACACCGGCCTGCCTTCGAACGCTGCGGCACCGTTCGGTGGCGTTAAGCAGTCGGGTATGGGTAAGGAAGGCTCCTTCGAGGGCATCCACGAGTACATGAACATGAAGTACTCGGCTATGCCGAACCCGTACAGCAACTAGTTCTGTGGTTCAGGATGCGCGGGCTCGCTTCGGCGGGTCCGCGCTTCTGTCTTTCCTGTGGTTCCGGCACGCTATCGAGGCTGGCACTTGGCGCGGGCAGACAATGACGAACGGGCGCCCCGAGTGGGACGCCCGTTCGCTTGCGGAAGGCGACAAATAGTGGTGTTACCTACCAGTCGCCGTTGATCTCCTTCATAGCTGCGGTCCAGTCCGGTTCATCGGCCGGGCACATATAGCCGACACCGGTGGTGGCAATCTCCATGGCGCCCTGCGTCATTCTGATGCGTTCTGACTCGGTCTTGCCCTTGACCATTTGTTTAATCAGTGGCGACGTTGCAGCATGGATGCGCACGATCTCGGTGTCGACATTGTGCGAGTTCAGAATTGAGGTCTCGCAAGCGTCGGAAGCCAGCGCAATGGTGACCGTCTCGATCTCGGGCGACCACGTCGTGTCGCCTGCGGCTTCGCGCTTGCTGCGAATGTCTTCGATGAAGGCTTCCTGCTCGGGGGTCGCCGCCTCGTGAATCGTATTGTTGAGCTCGATCTTTTGGTCCTTGAAGAACTGATCGCGCTCTTCAGTAATGGTCTGCGGGCCGTTTCCAGGATCCCCGGCTCCGGTCGGATCGTCGACCTCGGTGCTCGCGGATGCGGTGGGGGCGCCGTTCGCGTCGGTGTCGTCGTTGCCCTGGTTGTTGCCGAGCAGCATCGTCACACCGACAACGCCGCCGGCGAGCAGGAGAATTGCGGCAGCGGCGATTCCGGTAACGAGTCCGGTGCGGCCAGGCTTTCTTGGCGACGCTGACTGGCCGGGTGCCGTCTGACCGGGTGCCGTCTGGCCCGAATATGGGGCAGATGGGCCGGCATTGTGTGCCGCTTGGTTGAACCTGGGAGCAGGCTGGTGCGGCTGCTGATTCGGGGTGGGCTGCTGTTGCCCTGGCTGCGGCGCTGCAGCCGGTGGTGGCGCCCACTGGCGACCATCCCACCAGCGACGGTTGCCCTGTTGGTCCGGGTACCAGCCCGGTGGAGGGTTCTGATGTTGCGGCGGTTGATTCATGTCGGCCCCTTCCTTTGCGTCGAGCGTAACAACGACGTTGGCGCACCCGCGTCAGCCTGCAGTAGCCAGTGGCACCGCATCCGGAACATCTCGACCAACACCAGGACACACCCGCGCACGTCAACAGCGCCAGAGCGTCAAGCGCTGACTAAGCAGTAGTCGCGTGCATCATCACCGGGACCGCGCGACCTCGCTAGCCGCGATTGGGCAGGCCGTGTGGCATCGGCGCGCTGCCGGCGATGCGTGTGATTCGGTCAGCCCGGCGACGCGCGCTTGCGTACTCGCGATCGCGGCGTACCACGCTGACGCCCAACAGGAACGTTTCCGCATCCACGTCTGGAATCGGGTGCACAAAGGGCCGGCACTGGCGGGCCAAATCACCGGCAACCGCAACGCGAGCTTGCGGGGTGAGCTGATGGGCCTGCATGAAGTACTCGTGCACGCGTCGGGCGGTGACGTCGGGGATGCGCGCAACATCGGCAATCTGCGCCCACGCCTGCAATTGCGGTGGCAGTGGCAGGTGCAGCGGAACCGGTTGCGGTACCCGTTCGACTTGCGCATAGGTGCCCGCGAGCAGATCGCCCACGCGTCGCGCTTTGCCGTTGAAAATACCGACGCAGGCAGCAATGGCGCCACTGGTCAGATAGATTTCGCCGAGGCCCACCAACTGGCGAATCGCCACGTGGCGAAGCCCAACGGCGCCGCCGTCATTGCGCACTACGCGCAGCCCAAAGATGAGCTTGCCAAGCGAACGCCCCTGGGTCAGCAACTCCACCGCTATGGGCAGCAGCACGAGCCACAGCATGACCCACGAAATCAGCAGTACCGGGAACCACGCATCCTCGATCTGAACGTTCGCCTTGGCAGCAAAGTTTGCGATGGCCCAGCCGAGCAACATCATCGAACCGAGCAGCCCACCGACGTAACAAATCGCGTCGATGACTGCCGAGCCGGCCCGCGCCATCAGGCTCGCTGCCGGTACCGCAAGCGCAACGCCCTCGCCAATGACGATGTCGTCATCGAGGTATGAAGGCCCACCGGACCGCGTTGAACTTGGCATGAGAGCATTTCATCACATGGAGATTGATGCTGTTACCGCGCTGCGACGCGACGAGTGGAACCGGATGGGGGAGTTGTCCCGATCCGGCTCGTTGACGGGTGCGCAAGCCGACGAGCTCATCGAGCGGTATCAATCAGCCGCATCCGACCTCTCAGCCCTACGAACCGCAACCGGCGATAGTGCCGAAGCCGTGTGGCTCTCGGTGCAGGTCGCCAACGCGCGCCGCAAACTCACGCATACTCGCCGTAACCCGCTCGTGCTGTTGCGTGAACTCGTGATCGAACAGCTTCCCGCCGCGCTGTACTCAGTACGCTGGTGGACGCTCGGTGCCGCCGTATTCACGATCCTTGTTGGCGTGCTCGTCTACCTGTTGCATCAGCAGAACCCAGAACTGCTGTCGTTTTACGGCTCGCAGGCGCAGCTCGAACAGTACGCCGAAGACGACTTCGTGAACTACTACTCCGAATACAGTGAATCGGCGTTCGCCGCCAAGGTATTCACCAACAACGCGTTCATTGCGGCGCAGGCGATCATCCTCGGTATCACCGGGCTCTTCCCGGTGTATGCACTCATGCAGAACGCCGTGGCGCTCGGTACCTCGGCCGCTGTGCTGGGCCATGTCGGCCACCTCGACGCGTTCTTCTTGTGGATTGCACCGCACGGCTTGCTCGAACTCACCATGATCTTCGTGGCGGCAGGTACCGGTCTCGCACTGTTCTGGGCCATGATCGCGCCCGGCAATATGCCGCGGGTGGATGCAATTGGGTACGCGGGCAGGCGGCTGGTGATTGTCGCTATTGGCACGACCGTGTTCCTATTCCTCTCGGGGCTCATCGAAGGGTTCATCACTCGGCAGGACTGGCCGTGGGCGATCAAGATCGGTATCGGTGCGATCGCGCTCGCGAGCTACCTGGCGTACAGCCTGGTGCTTGGCCGCCGCGCCTATCGGGCCGGGCACGATGGTGATCTGACCGAGCACGACGCCGGGTACCGCAACTTGTACGCGGGCTAGGGCACCGCATCCACCGAAACGAGCTTCGCCGACGTCGGGCAGAACCGCGCGGCTCAACGTCGGCTGTGAGCTGGCGTAAACTGATGGGGTTATGCGCGAGACCGTCGACCAATCCACCAACCGGGGTGTGCACATGCTGCTCCGGGGCTGGTTGATTGCGCTCGTTGTCACCCTGCCAGCGGCGGCGATGCACGGCATTGCGCACGGCGCCATCGTGCAGCCGGTCGCACTGGTGGTCGCGCTCGTATTTGCCGCGGCCATCTGCACCCCACTTGTGGGTACACGCTGGTCACGGATGCGTTCGGCGCTCGCGGTGATCGGTTCACAGTTGTGCTTCCACGGTCTCTTTGCGATTGCCGACTCGATGTCGGGCCCGGCAGCGCACCGCGGTCACCTGCACGACCCGGAACTCATTCGACAGCAGCTGCAGCAAGCCGCACCGCACGCGGCACACCAGCACGCGGCCGGTGATGGCTCGCTGATGACCGCATCGCACGCGGTCGCGAGTGTCGTGACGGTGGGGATGCTCTGGTACGGTCACGCACTGCTGAATGCGGTTTGTGCGTGGGCCCAGGCTCCCGTCCTCGCCGCCGTTCGCCTGTTCCTCGCGCTCAAGCGACCTATTGCAAACTTCCCGGCAACGCTGTGGACGGCAGTATTTGATCTGTGGGTTCCCGTTCGCACGGTATTTATTGAAGCGGTCCAAGGACGAGCACCACCCGTTGTTGCCGCGTAGTCTGCGCCAGCGCTCAGGCGCTGCGAGCACGCGATCTGCGAATTTCTGACGGCGCGGATCTCCGTACTTGCCGCATCCGTCGCGTTGCCTCGCGTTTCGCTATGGGAACGCACACCCCTCGATATCGTCGCTTGCATTGCACTGAGCGGGAATCGAGACCTTCGCAAACCGCGATGCACGACGCATCGCGAGCACATCAACGAATCACTCGTTTAACTTCTCATTGAGGACAACTTCTTATGCGTACTTTCCGTACTTTCATTGCTGCCGCTGCTGGTCTTTCGCTCGCGGTTGCCGGTCTCACCGGCTGTGCTGCGGGTAACGACCCAAAGAGCACGCCGCAGCCAACCGAGAACATGGCCGTTCAGACCCAGCAGGGCCTCGAGTTCACGGACATGTGGATCAAGGCCACCGAAAAGGACATGACCGGTGTCTTCGGCACCATCAAGAACACCGGTGACAAGGAGATCAAGTTCACCGGCGTTAAGGCCGAAATCGCGGGCATGTCGGAGTTCCACGAGACGATCATTCAGTCGGACGGCTCGAGCATGATGCAGGCGATGACGCCGCCGGCCATCAAGCCGGGCGAATCGCTCGTCTACAAGCCGGGTGACGACCACATCATGCTCATGAAGCTCAACGACAAGGTGCTTCCGGGCGACGAGGTGAAGATCACGCTCGAAGTTGAGGGCGGCGAGAACATCGAGTTCACCGCTACTGCTCGCGAATACACCGGTGGTAAGGAAACCTACTCGCCAGAGGACGGCACCGGTCACGGCGGCATGGACCACGGCAACATGGCGACCGACAAGAACTAGCGAGCAACACCATGAAACAGGTGGATACCAACCAGTCAACACCAGCTGCCGAACCCTCGGCAGCTGCCCCAACGGCTGCCGGAATTCGCCGACGTGACGTCGTCGTCGCTGCAGCGGGCATCGGAGTCGGTGCCGCTGCAGCGGCGGCAGGCGCCAGCCTCATCGGCCGACCGGCCGCCGCGCAACCGGTTGCGTTCGGAACTGAACGCAACCAACAACACGCGCACCATCAAGCGGGTGTCGGTAGCCACATTCCCGCGTTTGCGAACTACATCGCGATGGACCTCACTGCCGACCTCGACAACGCTCGCATCATTGCGCTCTTGCGGATTCTGAGCGAGGACGCACGCCGACTGATGGCGGGTACCGCGCCAGTGGGCGACCAAGAACCGGAACTGGCCGAAACGCCTGCGGGCCTGCAGATCACGTTCGGGTTCTCACCGGGGTTCATTGACCGCATCAACCCCAAGCGTCGACCGGAATGGTTGACACAGATTCCGAAGTTCTCAGTCGACCGACTCCAGCCCGAATGGTCTGAGGGCGAACTGCTCATGCTCGTCGCTAGTGACGACCCGCTGACGCTGGCACACGCATCCCGCACCCTGATGAAGGATGCGCGCTCGTTCGGCACAGTGCGCTGGCAGCAGCACGGCTTTCGCCAATCGCGCGGTTCGCTGGCTGCGGGGCAGACCGACCGCAACCTGTTCGGTCAGGTTGACGGCACGGTCAACGCGACCCCGGGCACCGACGACTTTGACCGGGTCGTCACCATCCGCAGTGAGTCAGGCGAAACGGAATGGCTCAACGGCGGAACGACACTGGTGATTCGCCGGATCCACATGGATCTGGAGACCTGGGACGAAGTTGACCGCCCAGGCCGTGAGGCCTCGGTAGGACGACGCCTCGATACGGGTGCTCCGCTGACCGGCTCGAAAGAGTACGATGAGCCGGATTTCAAGGCGGTTACGGCGCAGGGGTTCACCGTCATTAACCCCGCAAGCCATCTGCGACGTATGCGATCCGACAACCCACACGAGCGCATTGTGCGCCGCCCCTACAACTATGAGATGCCCGTAGCGGGCGGTTCGGGTGCGGGTGCAGTCGTAAGCGACTCTGGTCAGATCTTTACGTCGCTGCAGGCCAATGTCACGACGCAGTTCGTGCCGCTGCAACGTCGTATGGACGAAGGTGACCTGCTGAACACGTGGATTACCCCGATTGGTTCGGCAGTGTTTGCTATTCCGCCAAAGCCGGATGCGAATGGATTCGTCGGCGAGGGGCTGTTCGCCTAGCCGTCGCTGTGGTCTTCGGACGTGCCGTCCTCATCGGCACCGGTGCCACTCTCGCCACTGTCGCTGCTCCCGTCGTAGTAACCGGGATCAGTCGGCGGTGCGGGAGTGAGCTCCGCATCCGGTGCCGGCGGTACGGTTACCGGGACAACTGTTTCGGGGGTGGTGGATTCTTCCGGAGCGGGCGCCGTGGGCGTCACAATCTCATTGCCCACCACTGGCGTATCCTGACCACTCAGATAGATGATGGTTCCGGCGGCTGCCACCGCCATGAGCGCCCCGGCTCCCGTAATCATGTGCAATCGCTTCATGCGTACTGTCCCTTCACCCGCAGCGCACGACCACCCATCACATCGCGTGCTGCGCGATCGATTCCACGCGGTGGTCGCTTGCTATTAACCGTAGCTTCATCACAATCGGCCTGCGCGTTTAAGCAACAGGTAATGGTCAGCCAAGCGTGGCGGCAGATCTAATGGCGGGGCAATGAGCTGATCCGCACCCGTCTGTGCGAGCGCGCGAGTAATGTTTGCCGCCTCGAGGTGTGCGCGTTCTGCCGCAGCAGCTCGATACACAGCCTCGCCATCACGCAATACGTGCCGGGCCGCGTCCGTTTCGGGATCAGCTACCGATGCCACAACAACGACGTGACGCTGCGTCAACTGCGGCATCATTTCGAGCAACTCGCGGGCGTTACCGTTGCTGTCGGCAGTGGTCAGCACGACCACGAGCGAGCGCTGCGTCGTGATGTTGCGTACGAGACGGGGGACTTCGAGCCAGTTGGTGCTGTAGAGCTCGGGCTCAACATTCGCCATCGACTCGACGATCTGGGTGAGCACGGTGGCGTCGCCGGCACCGCGTACGCGTGCCCGGATGCGCTGGTCGTACGCGATCAGATCAACACGGTCACCGGCGCGCGATGCGAGCGCCGCCAGCAGCAAGGCTGACTCGATCGCCGTATCCAAGCGTGTTTCGTCGGCGACGCGTGCGGCCGCGGCGCGACCGGTATCGAGCAGGATGATCACCCGGCGGTCGCGTTCAGGTCGCCAGGTGCGCACGACCAGGTCTTGTCGGCGAGCCGTGGCACGCCAGTCGATCGAGCGCACATCGTCACCGCGCACGTAGTCGCGCAGCGAATCAAATTCGGTTCCTTGACCGCGCACCTGCAGCGTCGTTTGCCCATCCATCTCGCGCAAGCGCATGACCCGTGAGGGCAGGTGCTTGCGGGCATTGAATGGTGGCAGCACCCGCAGCGTGCCGGTATCTTGCAGCAACACCTGACGGGCGACGAGGCGCAGCGGTCCCCACGAGCGCACGGCAACATCGGTCGTGCGCCGGTCGCCGCGACGCCACGGCGTGAGCGTGTGCGTGAGCGCTCGGCGCTCACCACCAGGAATCGTCACTCGGTCGTGGGCGGTCGGCCCGCCAGCCGAAGGCTCCCAGCAATCGCGTACGTGCAGGCGCAGCGCCGTGCGGTTCAGGTTGGTGAGTAGCAGGCGCGATGTTGCGGTTTCACCCAGCCGGATGCGGTGGGGTAGCTCTCGTTCCACGCGAATGTTCCGCGGTGGCGCGGCCAGCGCCCAGTCCACCAGGCACAGCGTGAGCCATGCCGCGAGCACGATTCCGAGCACGGCAAACGCGCTTGACACGGTGGTGCCAAACGCCAGAATCGGTAGCGCGCCGAGGACAAGCAGCGCGACCGCGAGGCCGCTGATCGCCATCTAGATCGGCACCTGCACCTGCTGCATGATCGACTGCAGCACCGCATCCGCCGAAACACCCTCGAGCTCAGCCTCGGGCTGCAGCACAATGCGGTGACGCCACGCCGACAGGCACATACGCTGCACGTGATCGGGAGTGACGGCGTCATAGCCGTAGAGGTAGGCGCTCGCCTTTGCCGCACGCAAGAGCGCCGTGGCACCGCGGGGCGAGATTCCCATGCGCACCGATGGCGACTGGCGGGTGGCGCGAGCGAGGTCAACCAGGTAGGCGAGCACGGCCTCGTTGACGCGCACCGCCTGGGCGTCACGACGTGCCTGTCGAAGCTCGTCGATGCTGATGGCCTGCTGTACGTTTGCAGCCGCGAGGTCGCGCGGATTGAAACCGTTGGCGTGGCGGCGGAGCACTTCGAGTTCGGCATCGCGCGGTGGCAGATCGAGGATGAGTTTCAACATGAAGCGGTCGAGCTGGGCCTCGGGCAGGGTGTAGGTGCCCTCGTACTCGATCGGGTTCATCGTGGCCGCGACCATGAACGGGTCGGGGAGTGGGCGGGTGACGCCGTCGGCCGAAACCTGGCGCTCTTCCATCGCTTCGAGCAGCGACGACTGCGTCTTGGGTGGCGTGCGGTTGATCTCGTCGGCGAGCAGGAGATTGGTGAACACCGGACCCTCACGGAACTCGAATGCGCCGCGCTGATTGTCGTACACCAGCGAGCCGGTGACGTCACCGGGCATGAGGTCTGGGGTGAACTGGATGCGCTTGGTATCGAGCGCGAGCACCTGGCTGAGGGTGCGCACCAGCAGGGTCTTCGCCGTGCCCGGCACACCTTCGAGCAGTACGTGGCCGTCGCTGAGCAGCGCGATCACCAGGCCTTCGACGGCGGCATCTTGGCCGACGACGGCCTTACTCACCTCGGTGCGAACGCGGCCAAGCGCGGTGCGAATTTGGTCACTCATCGGGATCTCCTGGTGGGGTGTGCTGGGCGGTGGGCTGTGCTGGGCATGATGTCACGGGGTGAGGTCACGGGGTGCGGTCACAGTTGGTTGTCGCCGGGGTCCGCATCACGAACGGCGAAGGTTGGCGTCTCCGCGGTCGGGTCGTCAGGGGTTTGGATGCGCCGCCCGGTTTCGGTGTACCCGAGTGCGGTGCGCGTGCGGCGTTCGATCTCGGCGCACGCATTGGCAAGGTCAACCAATTCGGCGTCGCTGGTCGGTTCGGCGTGAACGAGAACGCGATAGGCGTGGTCGCGAGGAACCTGCGCGACACGGGTCACCGCATCCGCGATCACGGCAGCGGATGCGTTTCGTTCGAGTCCGAGCAGCCCTGCAAGCCGACCGAGCGTGCCGATGCGGATGGCATCGAGCGCGTGGAGTTGCGAGCGGTTCTTGGCGTAGAGCCGTGCCCGGCCTTCGACCGTCTCACTGGCCGGAACGGTGACCGGCAGACGCTCAGCTACGAGCGGGCCGAGGCGGCGGCCGCGCCAGAACATCAGGGCGAGCGCACTGCAGCAGGCCAGCAGCATGACGGGCGTGATCCACTTGGGTACGTAGTCGTCGAACGTTGGTGTCGCTGCCACCTGCACATCGGGCGCTCCGGGCACGTACCAGATGAGCTCTTCGTTGGCGCCGAGGATGTTGATTGCCGCGGCCGCGTTCGATTCGACGGCAATGCGGTCGTTGGTGAATTGCTCGTAGGCGCCCACCATGATCAGCTCGGTCGTCTTGTGCTGTGCCACCACGATCAGGCTGCCACTGCCGGTTTCGTAGCAACCAACCGCATCGGGATCATTCTCTCCGACCGTGAACACCGAGGCGTGACCGGGCCCAAGCGCTGGCGCCTTCGACGCCAATGGGCACTGTTCGCCTGCGGGATAGTCGTGTTCGGCGGCATACGGATCGTTTTCGAGGGTGTCGCCCTCGGGCGCGATGCTGCCGGAGTACCAGGCATATTCAGTGATCGGCTCGAATCGATCGCCAACGGGGTTGATCGCAACAACGCGGTTCGCACCGGCATCGAGCAGTTGTTCGATGCGGTCACTGTCGAGCAGTGCGGCCCGGTCGTGCAGCAGCACGGTGCGGTTGGGGTTCGCCTCGATATCTGCCAAGACATCGTCGAGGGAATCGCGCTGGGTCAGGTGCACGCCGTGATCCTGCAATGCTTCGGCGAGGGCCTTCGCGCCGTTAGGTGCGGGCGATTGCGGATTCAACAGGTGCCCAGATCTGCTGACGGTTGAGGCCGTGATCGCCGCACCGACAAGCAGAGTGGCGACGATAAACAGCGCCGAAAAACACCAGGGGCGAATGCGGTGCCAGTGCTGGCGCGGCGTCAGCGTATTGCTCGGCGTAGGTGCCGGGGACGTCGTTTCGGTCGTCGTTGTCGTCATCGCGCACCTCCCGGGGGAGTAGACGACACAGCTGCGGGCGTGGCCGCGAAACCGGATGCATCCGGCAGCGAGGCCGGGCGGGTGCGGTCGAGCTCGTGGTCGAGGTTGCGAATGAACGCGTGCTCGGCGGCAGTTCCGCGGCGGTTCAGATACCGCACCCGGTCAAACGACATCGCTGCACGCTGCAACTGCTGCTGGTGACTTGGAAAGCTGGTCGCAGCAGCGCGGGCCGCCGCTTGGGCGGTGTCGCCAGGGCGCAGGGTAATGAGGGTGCGGTCATGCAGTCCCCGGCACATCGCCCGGTATTGCTCGACGATGGCGAGGCTGTAGTTTCCGGATGCGGCCGCATGATCGGCCGCATCCCGCAATTGGTGCAGCGTGCGCGCATCATCATCAAGAAAGACCGACTGCCCGGCTCGGGCCGCACGCTTGGCGACTGCGCGTGGGCGACCCAGCAACACCACCAACGCAACCAGCGCGATGATCGCCACGATCCACACCAACGCGACCGGATTGATCCCGAACCCGCTGCCATCGGGCAGCGTAAACAGATCAGAAACCCACTCCCAAACCGACTCCATGAACCGCTCAAACGGCGATGGCTTGGCTGACACGATCTCGGGGTCATCGAGATATCGCTGCACCCAATCCCGGGCGGTGTCTTCGTCCGGGGTTAGGGGCGGCTCAGCCAGAACAAACATGTCGTCGTGTCGTTTCCACTCGGCAGGATGCGGGTATCCGTGACCTACGAGCGTACGGTTCCCGGGTTACCAGGCCCCGACACTGCCTGACAGGCTGGACTACCAGGTTGGCGTTTGGGTCGGCGTGGGCATGCCGGATGCGTTGGGTTGCGTTGGCGAGACCGGTGCTGACCGCCACGGGTCCTGTTCGGGTTCGCGGCCGGCGGCGAGATCGTCGGTTGCCGATTGCAGGGCGATGTTGAGGCCTTCCTTGCGCATGCGAGCATCCGCGTAGAGGACCACGCAGTTGCCGCCGATGAGCACCGACGTGACCGCGCTCATCACCGTGGCCATCGCCGAGATGACGACCATCATCACGATCCCGATTGAAATCATCCCGCCATTGACTTCGCTCGAAGAAGCGGAGGCTGGCGCTCCGATTGGTGCCAGCAGCCCCATCAAGATGGTGATGAAGAACCCGATGAACTGGCTGGCGATACTCGTCGCGAACGAGACCGTCATGGAGACCACCAGGTTCGTGCCGAACGAGCGCCAGAAGAGGCCGGTGATCAGCGTCCAGCTGCGCTTCATAGCCGCCACCGGGCCGAGGTGCTCAAGCGTGACTGCGGAGACCCCGAACATGAGCTTGGTGTTGACGAATACCGCCGCCACCGCGAACAAGAGGAAGCCGAGAATTAGCGTCAGGACGGGGCCGGCGAATTGGGTGGAGGTGTTGACCATGGCAACCGTGAGCCAGGCCGCACCGGGCCCGATGGTGATGGCGAACACGAGGAGCATGATTAGGCTGGCCAGCAAGAGGTAACCGGTCAGCGGCAGGACGCGCTGCCACGCCTTGCGCAGCGCCTCGCCGAGGGTGATCTTCTGGCCGATGGCTGCCTTGGCCGTGACGATAGCGATCAGCGCTTGCACGGCAGAGTTCACGAAGACCGTGATCAGGATCGACGGAATCAACGAGATCAACAACCACGTCAGGAACCGGGTGTGATCCGAGGTCCACTCCGTTGATGAGGCGTTGTTAAGGAGCTCGATATTGCTCAAGATTGTGATGAGGGGCGCCAACCCGGCGAGCAGCGACACGAGGAACTGCAGCAGGAATGCGCCGCCGAAGCTTGCCGCTGGGCTGAAGCGCAGCAGGCGGAACGTGGCGCCGAAGACGTCGCCGAACGACAGTGGGCGCAGCGGGAAGAGTCCGGCTGGGCCTGCTGGGCGCCATGCCTGGGCACCCGGTGCGGCTGGCGCTCCGGTGTTCCAGGATGCGGCGCCACCCGGGTATTGCCCCGCTGGGTACTGGTAGCCGTTTTGGTCGTACGGCGCCTGTTCGTAGGGGGCTTGCCCATACGGAGCTTGCTGGCCGTAGGGGGCCTGGCCATAGGGTGCTTGGCCGTGGGAGGCCTGGCCATAGGAGGCCTGCTGGCTATAAGGACCGGGCTGACCGTACGGATTGTGCTGGCCCGCATTCGGGCCGTACGCCGACGCATCCGAGGCGCCATTCGCGCCCGGTGTTGCCGCCGACCAACCGCCATCTTGCTGTTGGCGTGCATCCATCGCCTCACCGTAGGTGCGAGGGGCGGATGGGGCGGTGCCGTTGCTGTTCTGGCCATCGCCCGCGTGTGGCTGGGGTGCCGAGGTGTGTCCTGCGTCGTTATTCACGTTTTCATCGTCGCACAGGCAGGTGCGATCATTGCCAGATTTGCGACCATAGAGGGATGGGGTATCCGCAGGAAACTCACCTGCGGCAGGGTAGGCTCGATCAGGAATTATCGAGGTGCAAGCTTGGCCTCGTGTTCGCGTCTGAGGGAAGGTCATTCGTGGTAGAGCGCATTTTCGTGGTTGATGACGACACGGCACTTGCCGAGATGATCGGCATCGTGATTGGTGCTGAGGGATACACCCCATCGTTCTGCTCCGACGGCGCTAAGGCGGTCGAGAAGTTCCACGAGGTTGATCCGCACCTCGTGCTGCTCGACGTTATGCTTCCCGGCATGAGCGGTATCGAAATCTGCGAAGCGATCCGCGAGACCTCGGGCGTACCAATCATCATGCTCACCGCTAAGTCCGACACCGCCGACGTTGTTCGAGGGCTCGAAGCCGGCGCCGACGACTACATCGTCAAGCCGTTCGACCCGAAGGAACTCGTCGCCCGCATTAAGACGCGACTGCGCGGCAGCTCGGCCGACCACAGCGAAGAACTCCGCGTGGGGGACATCACCATCAACGTGGCTGCCCACGAAGTGCTTCGCGCCGGTACGCCGATCAACCTCACGCCGCTCGAATTCGACCTACTGCACACGCTGGCGTCGAAGCCCAACCGTGTGTTCACCCGCGAGGAACTCCTCGAACAGGTGTGGGGCTACCGTTTCAAGGCCGATACCCGTCTGGTCAACGTCCACGTGCAGCGTCTGCGTGCCAAGGTCGAGGTCGACCCCGACCAGCCGAAGATCGTGCAGACCGTTCGTGGTGTGGGCTATCGAGCCGGTAACTCCTAGCGACACGGCCCTCCGCGACGTCAATGCCACAGGATGCCTCCACCGCTTCACCCGAAGCTGATTTTGCTGCGGGTGGCGGTTCGTCGACGAGTACCGCGCTGGTGCTCGCCGCGCCCGACGAGCGCATCCCGATCAAACTTTCACGGTCAACCGACGAATTTCCCGATCGCGACCTGCCCGGCAGCTGGTGGCGACCGGCCGGGCTCTTCGAGAATCTAAAGTTCCTCTGGGCCACATCGCTGCCGTTCCGTACCACCCTCATTGCCGTGCTGCTCACCAGCGCCACCGTGATCGCCGTCGCGCTGGTCATGGGAAACACCATCGCGCGCGACCTGTACACATCCCGCATCGACGACCTGCAAGTAGAAGCCGAACGAGCAGTTGCCGCCGCGCAAAGCAAGCTTGACCTGGGCGGCGACTCCGGCGACCAGGGTGCCTCATCGCTGCGCCAAGAGGCGATCACTGCGGCGCAATCGCAAACCCCGAACTCGATCGGCTTCGCGTTCTACAGTCCGCCGTCGCAGAACAACAACGTGGGCCTGCAAGACATGGCCTCCGAGACAGTGCCACTCGGTTTGGTGAGCGAAAAACTGCGTGAAGCCGTGCGCGCACAGACCGGGCCGGTGCACTACCAGTCAGTGGCACTCGCGGGGGATCTGGAACGCATCGTACCGGGCGTCGTCATCGGTTCGACCGTGTCCGTACCAGGATCCGGGTACTACGAGTTCTACCTCGTGTACTCGCTCGAGGAATCCCAAGACACCCTCGACTTCATCCAGCGCACGCTGGTGATCTCGATGGCGATTCTCGTCTTGCTCGTAGCGCTTATTACCGGAGCCATCATGCGTGCGGTCATTCAGCCGATTCGCTTGGCCGCGCAAACGAGTCGCAAGCTCGCTGCGGGGCACCTCGAAGAACGCATCCCGGAGCGCGGTGAGGACGATATCGGTACGCTTTCGCGCTCGTTCAACCACATGGCTGACAACCTGCAGGAACAGATCGAGCAGCTCGAACACCTCTCCAAGGTGCAGCAACGATTCGTCTCCGACGTTTCGCACGAACTGCGCACGCCGCTCACCACGATTCGCCTGGCTGGCGGCATCGTGTATGCCCGCAAGAACGAGTTCGATCCGACGCTCGCGCGCTCGGCAGAGCTGCTGCACGACCAGGTCGAGCGCTTCGAATTGCTGCTGAACGACCTGCTCGAAATCTCTCGCTACGACGCCGGTGCGGTCGAGTTGCTGCGCCGCTCAAACGACCTCAAGGACATTGCCGAAGACGTCGTCGGTGCCATGCTCCCCGTCGCTATGGATCACTCCGAAGCCTTGCTGCTGCGGGTACCTGAGCGCGAAGTGCGCGCCGAATTCGATGACCGCCGCATCCGCCGCATCGTACGTAACCTCATCGCGAACGCCATCGAACACGGTGAGGGGCAACCGATCGTCGTTACCGTGGATGCGAACGCGACCGCGGTTGCGCTCAGCGTGCGTGACTACGGCATCGGTATGAACGAAGACCACCAGAAGCTCGTCTTCGAACGGTTCTGGCGAGCTGACCCCTCGCGTAAGCGCACGATGGGTGGCTCGGGTCTGGGCCTTGCAATCTCGCACGAAGACGCTCGCCTACACGACGGCAAGCTCGAAGTGTGGTCGGCTCTCGGGCTCGGTACGAACTTCCGCTTGACGCTGCCG
This sequence comes from [Zimmermannella] bifida NBRC 103089, assembly GCF_001570925.1. Lineage (GTDB taxonomy): Bacteria > Actinomycetota > Actinomycetes > Actinomycetales > Microbacteriaceae > Gulosibacter > Gulosibacter bifidus. The sequence goes on along the minus strand of NZ_BCSP01000009.1, from coordinate 25,074 downwards.
GTTCGCGTGGGCGAGCCAATCGTGTCGTCGCCACTGCCGCTGCTGCCCGAGGACGCAGGCTCCGAGACGTTCGTCGGTGACTACGCCGATGATCAGCTCGGCGGCACCAATCTGAGCACGCAGCCGCAGATCATTCAGCTCGCGGCGGTGGATGCCGACACCGACGCCGAGACGGCTGCCGACGCATCCGACACGATAACGACGCAAGACACTTCCGACGCACCGAAGGACACGGACGAATGACTCGCATCCGCCGCATCCTCGCAACCCTCGCTACCGCCTCGCTGATGGTGGGGCTTTCGGCATGTGCCTCGATCCCGACATCTGGCCCGATCGAAGAAGGCCGTTCGCAACCGGACGAGTCCAACCAGGGTGTCCGGTACTTCCCATCGGGGCCGAGCGCCGGAGCGACGCGCGAAGAAATCGTGCAGGGGTTCCTGGACGCGGGTACCGGTACTCGAGACGGGTTCCAGGCCGCGCGCGAATACTTGACGCCAGCCGCCAAAGAAGACTGGGACCCGGACGCTCGCGTACTCATTACCAACGGTCAGGCATCGATGAAGTCGGCCGGTGCGAACGGCATCGAGGTTTCGGTGCCGCTACGCGGCCAGGTTGACGATCACGGCTTGTATTCCGAAACGCTTTCGACCTCGAACGAGAGCCTGTCGTTCACGCTCGAACAGGTCGACGGGCAGTGGCGCATCGCTAAGGCACCTCCGGGTGTGGTGTTGCAGCAGCAGCCGTTCAACGACCTCTACGCCCAGCAAATGCTGACGTACTTCGACAATGACAAGCGCTACACGTCGCCGGATCTTCGCTGGCTGCCGAATGGCACCAAGTTGCCGACGCGCGTCGTGCAGGAACTCATTAATGGCCCGGCAGAGTGGATGCGGCCCGGAAGCGCGGTCGTGTCGGCGTTCCCCGAGGGCGTGAAGCTGCGAAACGACGTGGTCATTGCTGATGGCGTTGCCGTGGTGGACTTTTCGGGTGAACTGTCGTCGGCATCCGCTACCGATCTTTCCCTGGTGCGGTTGCAGCTCGAAGAAAGCCTGCTGACCGTTCCCGGGATTTCATCGGTAGAAATTCGCGTCAACGGTGCGCGCATCGATGTGTCGCTGCCGAATCGCGATGCGGTCGTCACGACCGCCGACGTCAGTTCAATGCCGCTGGTGCAGTCTGGCAATGACATCGGGTTCCTAAACAACAGTGCGGTCAGCGTGCCAAACGGCGCCGAACACGTGTCCGAAGTCGTGAATGAACTCAAGCCGATTCGTGGGGCGCTCTCGGCGTCGCGTCAAACGCTTACCCTGCTCAACGCCAACGGTGCCCACGCCATGCGGTTTACCGACGACGAGCCCGTGTTGATCGACGCGCGTCCTGGCCAAATCGAGCCGGCGCTCGACAACTGGGACTGGGTGTGGACGCAGTCCACCGTTGAGACCGGACTGTACGTCTCGCACATCGGCGATGGTGAGCTGCGGGAGATTCCGCTGCCACCGCAGATTGACCCGGCATTCATTTCGCACCAGGTCTCGCGCGATGGCACTCGCCTTGCGGTGCTCTACAACGATGACGAAGGCGTGCAGCTTGCGGTCATGCCGATCATCCGTGACAAGGGCGCCCCGGTGGAGCTCGGTGCGCCGCTGATCGTGGCCATGCCCGGTGCGAATGACAAGGCCAGCGACCTCGCCTGGATCGACCCGAACAGCGTCGGCATGCTTGTGAACAAGCAGGACGGTTCCACCTCGGTGCGCGTCTACCAGGTCGGTGGCGAACTCACATCGATGGGTACGATTCCGTCGGCGGCGCAGATCGCCGGTGCGAACTCGCTTTCGGGCATGCGAATCGTGGATCGACACGGCACGGTTTATGCTCCGCGCGGTTCGCGCTGGCAGGCATCCGAAACGTCGATCACCTTCCTGTACGCGCAGGTGTAGCACGGCGCAAATTCCGCTACCCACCGCATCCGGTTGACCGCGGGCCTAGCAGCGATTTGTGGACGCTGTGGATAACCGCGCGCGTGGCGAGCGTGCCTGCGGCACACTGGCGGCATGACAGCAGGCGGCGCAGACGATAGCGGTGCGGATGCACGCGGTCACGTCGGTCGGCATCGGGTTCTGGCAGCTTGGCGGCAATTGCTGCAGCTGTGGTTCCCAACCGGATGTGCGGCGTGCGGTGTGCGAGACGAGATCTGTCGCGGCCTGTGCGCGATCTGTGCCGCAGCGCTGCGGCAGCGCGTATTCGTGCATCGCGAAGCGCTGGCGTCGGGACTCGTCGTGGTGAGCGCAACCGACTATCACTCGGTTGTGCAGCGCTGTATCACCGCGGTGAAAGATGCTGGGCGAGTGGATGCGGTTCCCGCGCTGGTACCGCTGCTGCGCGTCGGTCTGCTGGCGCTGCACCGCGCCGGAGTACGCGATTGCGTGCTGGTACCCGTGCCGAGTCAGCGGCGGGCGGTGGCGAAGCGAGGGTTTCAGCACGTCGAATTGTTGGTGCAGCGGGCGGTGCCGGATGCACCGTTGGTGTCGGTGCTTGGGTACCGGCGGCGGGTGCGCGATCAATCGGGGCTTGGCAGGGCAGAACGAGCACGCAATGTGGCCGGCGCCATGGTGGCGATGCGGCCGCTCGCGGGGATGCGCTGCGTGCTGGTCGACGATGTGAGTACGACCGGTGCGTCACTCGTCGAAGCCGAGCGTGCGTTGCGATCAGCCGGTGCCGAAGTCTGCGCTGCCGTGGTGATTGCGCGCGTTGCCAAACGGTTTTCATCCGCGCATTCGGCACCTACCACATCACAGCTATCAAGAACGTAACGAGCGCCTAAATTCCAGGGAAAGCGCATGTAACGAGGGCTACAATTTAAGGACAAGATGACAAACGGCTCGGGCGCCCGAGGACGCAAACCCACACGGGATTGCCGGCACCCGAGTTCCCAAAAAGGAGGGTGAGATGGACATCACCATCACCGGCCGCAACATCGAAGTACCGGAGCGTTTCCGCCAGTACGCCGAAGAAAAAGTTATTGCGAAGGTGCAGCAACTTTCGGGTCGTGCGCAGACGGTTGAAATCCGGGTTAAGCAACGTACCGACCGCGCGGGCAACATGCTCGACAAGGGCAAGGTAGAGATCACCGTATTCGGACCGTTCCCAACGGTTCGTGCCGAAGCTGACGGCGGCGACAAGTTCGCTGCGTTTGACATCGCACTCGACAAGCTCGTAGAGCGGATGCGTCGGGCCAAGGACAAGCGAGCTCACCGGACCGGTGGCAAGAGCCTGGCAGAAGCCTCGGCTACCGACTTCGCGGGCCTGGACATCGTGCCAGCTGACACCGGCGTGATCGACGTTGTCGCCGGCAAGGCAGAACCTGCAGTTGAGGTTGCCGAAGGTGACGAAGCCGAGGGCTACAACCCAGTGGTCATCCGCGAAAAGATGTTCGCACCGAAGGTGATGTCGTCCGAAGAAGCGGTCGACCACATGGAACTGCTCGGACACGACTTCTTCCTATACCTCGAGCCGGAACAGCGCCGCCCAGCGGTGGTCTACCGTCGCAAGGGTTGGGACTACGGTGTCATCCTGCTCGATGAGCGTGCCGCTGACGCCTAAGTCATAACCAATTCGCCCCGCACCAATCGGTGTGGGGCGAATTGCATGTTGGGCAGTGTGCCTGGTTGCGTGCCGGGCTGCCCAGAGGCTGCAGGCGTCTACTGCTGTGCTTGTAGCTGCGCGCGACGCGCGGCAACTGTCGCGGTCAGCGTGTCGATAAGCGGTGTGTGGGTCACGCCGAGTTCGTCGCGAGTGTGTTGATCGGCCATCACGAACGGCTGCGTGAATTGGTATCCGACTTCGCTCAGGCCACGCATCATGGGCGAGGCAAACGCAGCGGCGCGCATCGGCCAGTATGGGATGGCATGAAGTGTTGGTTTCGGGGCTTCGGCAATGGTGGCAACCTGCTCGGCGAGTTCCCGAATGCTGGCCGCGGGAGCGGAGGGGACATGCCACGCGGCACCGTGCATCCGCGAGTCGCTCGTTGCCCGCGCGAGGAGCGCGCCGAAGTCGGCCACCGCGGTCCAGGAGTGCGGCAGGTCGGGGTTGCCCAGTGGGTAAGCAGCCTTCCCCTGCAAGATCGGGTCAATCAGGCGGTCGCCCGCGTGGGCTGCCCCGCCCGCGGTTGGTCCGATGTAGTCGCTGCCGCGCACCTCGACGGCGCGAATCTGCCCCGCTTGCGTAGCTTCGTGCATCCGCTGCCAAACCTTCGCGCGAGTGCGCCCGCTCGCAAATTTGGCGTTGAGCGGATGCGATTCGCTCAGTGATGACGTGCTCGGCCCGTAGCCGTAGAGGTTGCCGGCGAGCACGATTGTGGTGTCGAGTTCGGTGGCGGCGGCGATCAGGTTGGTGGTGGTGGCGGCCCAGGGGGCTTCCCATTTGCCGTAGGGGAAATTGCACGCCACGACGATGGCGTCAATGGGGTGATCTTCGTGGGTGGTTCGCAGCATGTTGGTGGCATCGGCGGCGGTGATGTCGAGCACTATCGAGGTCGTGCCGTCGATCGTCGTGCCGCTACGGGTGGCTAGCGTGATGTCGTGACCGTCGAGTTTGCAGGCATCGATCGTGGCGCGGCCAAGTGGACCGGCGCCGAGGACGAGAGTGTGGGGCATGTTGTTCCTTGTTGGGAGGGGGGGACCAAGCAGTTGTGAACAGTGTTCACAGTGCGCAATCGAGTATGGTGAACAGTGTTCACAGTTGTCAAGTCATCCGATGATCGACGAAAGGTGGCACGGATGCAGCGGGAAGATATCGTGCGAGTCGCGCAGCAGCACATGTGTGAGGTCGGCCCAGGTGCGCTGTCAATGCGCGCCATTGCCCGCGATCTCGGCGTGAGTGTCGGTGCCCTCTACCGACACGTGACTGACCGTGACGCGCTACTCACCGAGCTGATCGTGAGCGCGTATGCCGCACTCGACCAGGCGACCCGGCTGGATGCTGCCGCTACCGAGCCGCGCGCGCAGTGGCACGCGATGTGGCAGGCTGCCCGCAAGTGGGCGCTCGAACACCCGCATGAGTTTGACCTCATCTACGGCACGCCGGTGATCGGTTACGAAGCCCCGCAGCAGACGGTGGATGTGGCGATGCAAGTTCCCGTACGCCTGTTGCGGCTTGCTGCGCAAGGGAGCGGCGCGATCGAGCATCCGCTTGCCGATTCGGTACCGTCAGCGGTGGCGACCGATCTGGCCGAGATCCAGGCTTGGTACGCGGCACACGATGATGGCGAGGTGCCGGCGCCAGGCGTGATCTGGCTCACTATTCGCGCTTGGACGGAGCTCATCGGCACCATTAGCTTCGAGCTCCACGGGCACTACGTCGGCAGCATCCGCGGCGGCGAAGCGTATCTGCGCACCGTGGCCGATGCCTATGCCGAGCGGCTCGGGCTTTAAGCGACCACGAGTCGAACAGTGACGTGCGCTGGGTGCTCGCGTCACCGCATCCGCGTCACCCGCGCCAGCCGGAGTCGGAATCTTGTGCTCAAGCCTGCAGCGTTAAGGCGAGGCGAGTAGCATTGGGCGAGTTTCGCGCGTGAGCGCGGTCACGATCTTTCCGCCACACCTCAGGAGTATGTATGGCTTCGGTTCTCGACAAGTTGCTTCGCTTCGGCGAAGGGCGTCAGCTCAAGCGGTTGGAGCGCCTGGCTAGCCAGGTGAACAAGCTTGAAGATGAGTTCAGCGACCTCAGTGACGAAGAGCTGCGTGGCATGACTGCCGAGTTCCGTGAGCAGTACGAAGACGGAGTCAAGGCGGGTAAGAAAGACCAGGCCATTCTCGACGAACTGCTGCCGCTGGTGTTTGCTGCGGTTCGTGAAGCGGCCACCCGCACGCTCGGTCAGCGTCACTACGACGTGCAGCTCATGGGTGGTGCGGCCCTTCACGGTGGCAACATTGCCGAAATGAAGACCGGTGAAGGTAAGACGCTGGTTGCCACGCTGGCTGCTTACCTGAACGCGATTCCGGGTAAGGGCGTGCATGTCATTACCGTGAACGACTTCCTTGCGAGTTACCAGTCTGAGCTCATGGGGCGCGTCTTCCGCGCGCTCGGCATGACGACCGGTTGCATCCTCTCGGGACTCACCCCCGACCAGCGACGCGAACAATACGCCTGCGACATCACCTACGGCACGAACAACGAGTTCGGCTTCGACTACCTGCGTGACAACATGGCCACCACGGTTGATGCTTGCGTGCAGCGCGGTCACTACTTCGCCATTGTCGACGAGGTCGACTCGATTCTGATCGACGAGGCGCGTACGCCACTGATCATTTCGGGTCCGTCGTCGGGTGAGGCAAACCGCTGGTATGTCGAGTTTGCCAAGATCGCCAAGCGCCTTAAGGAAGACCGCGACTACGAAGTCGACGAAAAGAAGCGCACGATCGGTGTTCTCGAAGCAGGTATCGATCGAGTCGAGGATGCACTCGGTATCGAGAACCTGTACGAGCAGGCAAACACGCCGCTCATTTCGTTCCTCAACAACTCGATCAAGGCGAAGGCGCTGTTCCACCGTAACCGCGAGTACGTGGTGCAGGACGGCGAAGTCATGATCGTTGACGAGCACACCGGCCGTATCCTCAAGGGCCGTCGCTACAACGAGGGCCTGCACCAGGCAATCGAGGCCAAGGAAGGCGTCGAGATCAAGGCCGAGAACCAGACGCTCGCCACCGTGACGCTGCAGAACTACTTCCTCATGTACGAAAAGCTCTCGGGCATGACCGGTACCGCCGAAACCGAAGCAGCCGAGTTCCAGTCGACCTACCACCTCGGTGTTATCCCGATCCCAACCAACAAGCCGATGCAGCGCATCGACCGTGCCGACCTCGTCTACAAGAACGAACGGGCCAAGTTCGCCATGGTGGTCGAAGATCTCGCCGAGCGTGCCGAAACCGGTCAGCCAGTGCTGGTCGGTACGACGTCGGTCGAGAAGAGCGAATACCTCTCGAAGCTGCTCGCCAAGCGCGGCATCGAGCACGAAGTCCTCAACGCCAAGAACCACGCGCGTGAAGCCGCGATCGTGGCACAGGCCGGACGCAAGGGCGCCATCACGGTGGCGACGAACATGGCCGGTCGTGGTACGGACATCATGCTCGGTGGTAACGCCGAGTTCCTTGCCGTCGCAGAGATGACCGCGCTCGGACTTGACCCGGAAGAACACAGCGAAGAGTACGAGGCCAAGTGGCCAGAGGTGCTCGAGCGGGTTAAGGAACAGGTCGAAGCCGAAGCCGAAGAGGTCGCCGAGCTCGGTGGTCTGTACGTGCTCGGTACCGAGCGCCACGAATCGCGCCGTATCGACAACCAGCTGCGCGGTCGTTCGGGCCGTCAGGGTGACCCCGGTGAGAGCCGGTTCTACCTCTCGATGACCGACGACCTCATGCGCCTGTTTAACACCGGTGCTGCCCGCGCGATCATGAACAACGACTCCACGCCAGACGACCTCGCGCTCGAATCGCGCATCGTGTCGCGCGCGATTCAGTCGGCGCAGACCCAGGTCGAGTCACGAAACGCGGAGATCCGCAAGAACGTGCTCAAGTACGACAACGTGCTCAACGAGCAGCGCGGGTCAATCTACGGCGACCGCCGCACCATCCTTGAAGGCGATGACATCGGCGATAAGGTCGATGCCTTCCTCGAAGGCGCGATCAACGATATCGTGCACGAGCACGCATCCGGCAACCCGGACGACTGGAACGTTTCGATCCTCGAAGACGAGCTCAAGCAGCTCTACCCGATGACGATCACCGTCGACGAAATCATCGAAGAGCACGGTGGCATTAACCGTGTCACCAGCGAAGACGTCATCGATGAGGTGCGTGCCGACGCCAAGCTCGCCTATGCGCAGCGTGAAGAAATCCTCGGTGAAGACGCCATGCGCGAGCTCGAACGCCGCGTACTGCTGCAGGTCATCGACCGCAAGTGGAAAGACCACCTGCAGGACATGGACACCCTCAAGGACGGCATCGGCCTGCGTGCGCTTTCGCAGCGTGACCCGCTGGTCGAATACCAGCGCGAGGGCTTCGAAATGTACAAGGAGATGCTCGCCGCCGTACGCGAAGAGTCGGTGCAGTTCTTGATGAACCTCGACGTACAGGTCGAAGAGGTCGAAGACGCTGAGGGCAATGCGCAAAAGCGTGTGCGCGTACGTGCCAAGGGCCTCGAACAAGAAGCACCACGCCAGAAGTTGCGCTTCTCGGCAGCCGACGAATCGGGCAACGTCACGGTGCGGGATGCATCCGGTCGCGTGAACGAGGGCGCCACCCGCGCCGCGATGCGCAAGGAGATGGCGGCAGGCACCGCTTCGGCACTGCGCGAGGCTGCTTCGAAGCAGCCAGAAGCCGCATCCGAGCTCAAGGAGACCGCTGCCGGTGAATCGGCAACGAAGGCCACCCGCGCAAAGGCGAAGGCGGCGCCGAAGAAGCAGAAGGCGCGTTCGGGTAACCCGGCCAAGGCTGCCGGTACTGCTGGCCGCTCGGTCGCCGAAGTTGCCAAGGAGCAGCGCGCTGCCAAGGCAAAGCAGGCTCGGGGCGCATTTGGGCAGGCCGTCTCGAAGGACGACAGCAACAAGTAATGCACACGATGGGCGCAGCACGACAGGTGTTGCGCCCATCGGCGTACCTGCCAAGAAAGGTGACACCGATGACGTCTGCCGAACGATCGGACCGCAGTTGCAATTGGCCGGGCGCGTTCAATGCCCGAGACCTTGGTGGCGTGCGCATTGCCGACGGGGTGATTCGGCCAGGTGTGCTCTTCCGTTCGGGACAGACCCAGGCATGGCAGCCTGAAGCCTTTAGTTTGGCGGCGGCAGCGGGCGTCAAGCGCATTCTGGATTTCCGGGATCCCCGCGAGCCAAAACCGCTACCGACCGATGACGGTCTGCCCGAGCGCGGCAACATCGAATACGACTTTCAGCCGGTGGAAGACCCCGACAACGCTGAGTTTCGCGCGCGGTTCGTGCCGTATCTCAATCACCCGTCGGGCTACCCAGACTTCATGGCACTTTTTGCGCCGCGAGTTGTCCGGGCCGTCTCGCGGGTGATTGCGGCGGGCCCCGGCACGCTCGTCTGCTGCTCTGCCGGGCGCGACCGCACGGGGCTCGTGACCTCGCTGCTCTTGCGTGGGCTCGGCGCAGATATTGACGACATCACCTATGAAGACGAGCTCGCGATGCGCGCCATCAGTGCCCATCAGCTCGTGCGTAAGACACCGCATCCCTACGAGCGTTGGCTACCGGATGCGGAACTCGCGCAGGTGTGTGCGGATCGTCGCGCGGCGCTCGCGGAATTCTTGACCGAAATCGATGTGCACCGGGTGCTCGGCGATCACGGTGTGCGTGCGGCCGACCTGGACTACGCCCGGTCGTGGCTGCTCGCGAGCCACTAATCGTTGCGGTGCTGTGGTGTTAGAGAATGTTGATGCGTTCAGCGCGCCACCGGTTGCGGTAGACCTCAAGTCGAATCGCAACGGCGCGTGCCCGTACACCGAGGTCGACGATGACCGTGGCCTCAACGATGCCGTCGCGCGGTGACTGCCAGAGGGCGCGGCGCACGTAGATCGTGGGTCGGCGCACCGGTTGCTGCCGTTCCCGCCGTGCACGTGCCGCGTGTTGGGTGCGGCGGAGTAGGTGGCTGAATACGTCGGGCGAAACCCAACGAGCAATCTGTTCGACTTCTCGCGTGCCGGCAAGGGCCTCAAATACGCCGCGAGCCAGGTTGCTGACGAGTGGTTCCGGATTTGGCAGGTTTGCGGGGAGGGCGCGCTGGGCAGTGAAATACCCTTCGCCGAGCGAGAGGTTTGGGGAAGTCGGGGTGTTGAGTTTGACCTGTGACAGCGTCGTTGTCTGGGCGATTCCGGATGCGGCGGTGCGAGCAAGGGCGGACATGGCGTCTCCTCAACGATGAGCGAACGATGCATGAACGGGAATATTGATGCCAGAGATGCGCGACAGTTTGGGAAACGAATGTTGAATTGTGGATAAGTTCTCGAATTCCAGGGGTATTTCGGCGTTGGCAACGGTGTGCAGATCGGCTTGTGGATAAGTCGGCATCGTTGTTGCATTGTTGGGTCACACTCATTCAATGCGCTGGGACGAACTGTTCGACGACCTCGCTGGCCAATTCGATGCGGAGCTCGAAGCGGAACAGCGACGGTCGGCGATCGAAGACGAACGCCTGCGGCTTGCGCGTCTGACGCTGCGCGAACGCATTACGGCGTTGGAACGCACGCTTGAACCGGGCGAATCCGTCACCCTGCTCGTGGATTCGGGCGACCGCCTCGAAGTCCTGCCGATTGAGTTTGGCGCCGATTGGTTTTCGGCTCGGCCAGCGCTGTCGACCTCCGGCGCAGGTATGCCGTCGAGCTCGGCGTCGACACACTCGCGACAGCCAGAGGCCACGATCATCGTGCCCATTGCGGGAATCAGCTCGCTCTTGCTTACGGAATCACAGGTCGCGCGTTCGCTGACCCCGGCCTCCGAGCATCCGGCCTCACTTGCCGGGAGGCTCGGCTTCGCGATTCCGCTGCGTGACCTTGCCCGCCGGCGCGTGCCCTGTGAGTTCCTCACCGCGATGGGGCAGTGTTTCGGCACGATCGACCGCGTTGGTCGCGACCACGTTGATGTTGCGATTCATGACTTGGCGAGTGTGCGCCGTGCCGAGAATGTGCGGGTGTATCGGGTCATCCCGTTTGCGCAAATGTTCTTGGTGCGAACGAACGCAAGCTGAGCCGCACCGAATTATGAGGTGGATGCACCTGGGTGCGGCCGCGGGAGGAGTCGCTCGGATGCGTGCAGCGGTGTGGCCGGTGCGCGTTAACTGCCGAATGAGCCGGTAATTTCGGGGATGTCTGCGAAATCTGCTTGATCGAACATGGATTCGCGGCGGCGTCGCTCGTACTGGTCATTTACGAACTGCTGCAGCTCGGTCTGTTCTACGCGCCAGGCACCACCGGTGCCGATTTGAATGGCCCGCAGCTCATTCGACGCAACGAGCTGGCGCACGGTGTCCAGCTCGACGTTGAGCACTTCCGCAACGTCGGCGAGCGTGAGGAAACGTGATTCGGGCATGCCCCAATTATTCCAGCGGCACCCCGCGCAGACCTAGCCTGTGGATAACTTTGTCGGAAAGTTGACCGCATCCCGCAAGATACTGCCCGTTGCGCACGAACCGATCGTGCCCGAACGAAAGCAGGCGAGTGGTGCAGAGTCGATTGCGAGTTGATCCCCGGCTCCTTATTGGGATGCTATTGGTTGCGGCCTCCGTCATTGGAGTCATGGCGGTGGTGCAGTCCGTGACCACAACGGTCCGGGTCTACGTCACCGATGGCGCAGTGGCACCGGGGGAGCGCATTGCACCGACGCAATTGCGTGAAGTGGAAATGAACCTTTCGGGTGGGCAAACGCAATACCTTCGTCCGGACGCACACCGTGACCGTAGCGACCTCATCGCGACCCGACCGATTGGTGCCGGAGAACTCGTGCCGCTGTCGGCGTTGGGTGAACAAGACGATTCGATGGCTGCGGTTGTGCTGCGAATCGACGGCAGTGTCTCAGCCACGATCACTACCGGCAGTGAGGTGCAAGTCTGGGCGGCGACCCCGGGGGAGCGGCCGGGCACGTTTGCGGCACCCGAGATTATCGTGGCCAACGCTACGGTCGTGCGAACCGTAGAACAAGAGGACTTCGTCATTCGCAACGACCTCGAAATCGAAGTGCTCGTTCCCGATACGGAAGTAGCTACGGTGCTGGCTGCTATGGCGAACGATTCCAAGATCCAATTGGTGCCGGTGCACGCACCGGTGAGTGAAACGCCGAATCCACCGGCTCCACCTGCCGAACAGGTAGGCGCATCTCAACCCGATGTTCCGGCGAACGCGGGGACGACGACGCCATGACCAAACGCATCCTGCTCGCCGTCGACTTCGAGATCGAAGCCGATATGCTCGAAGACATTATTCGCCACGGGCACACGATTCTCGATCGAGTTACGGGCGCGGCGGCACTCGCGGAACACGTATTGCGGTCCACCCCAGACATCGTTGTCGCACAGTCCGGGCCCGAGACCCTCACTGCGCAGAGCCTTTCCGCCTGTGATCGCGCTGGAGCCCGAACGATTGCGGTTTATACCGATTCGTTGGAGCGGCGCCAGGCGATCGAGCTCGGGATCATGGATCGGGTGGATGCGCGTGACGGTTGGGCGCCGATTGAAGCACTGTTGCAACAACAAGGGGCGTATCGTTCCGGTACGCAGCCCCCGGCTCTGCCCGGGTCGGAATCCGCGGCGATGTTTCCGGGGGCCGCACCAGGCACACCTGGATCGCTCATCCCGATGTCCCAACCCAGTCAGCCGTATCAGGCAGGGGCGTCGCTACCTCCAGGGCAGGACGGCGACGATCAGCAGCACCGCGGCCGTGGCGGCACGCGCCGCCGCGCAGCCAGCCGCGAGATGCGCAAGCACCGTGAGCGTCGACGGCCTCGACCGAACGGGCAACCGCAGCCATCGCCGCAACTGAACGCTGCCGCTCCTATGCCGCCACACAGCGCGGGTCCTATCGGAACACATCAGCTTGGTGGACCAGTGCCGAACACATCGCCCGCACCACTCGGTCAGATCATTGCCGTTTGGGGCCCACATGGTGCGCCCGGGCGCACCACCTGTGCCATCGCGATCGCCACCGAACTCGCGAAGTGCGGCTATCGAACCGTGCTCGTCGACGCCGATATTTATGGCGGCGCAATCGGCCAGCTTCTGGGCATCACCGATGAAGCTCCGGGGATCGCCGCTGCCTGCCGGCTCGCCGGTGCCCAGTCACTCACCGCAAGCGAACTCGATCGGCTCAGCGCCGAAGTGCGTTGCAGTACAAGCCGATTGCGCGTGCTCACTGGCATCAATAACCCGGCCCGGTGGCCAGAACTCACGCGCGAGCGCATCCGCGGGGTGCTCGACCAATTGCGCGAATGGGTGGACGTCATCGTCGTTGATGTCGGGTTCAACCTCGAACACGATGAAGAGCTCTTGAGCGACGTTGCTGCACCGCGACGAAACGCGGTAACCCTGACGGTGTTGGAGCGTGCCGATCGCATCCTCGCCATAGGCGAAGCTACACCCGTGGGACTGCAACGATTTCTGCGCGGGCGCTTGGCGCTGGTCGACTTGGCCGCATCACCAGACCGAATTGATGTGGTGATGAACCGGGTGCGGCGGGGGATGCACGGGGCTGACACCGGTACGCAAGTTCGGGAGGTGCTGCGTCGCTTTGGCGGCATCGAACGCGTAACCCTACTGCCCGATGACGCGAAGGCCTGCGATCGAGCGATCACGATGGGTGCTGCGGTCACCGAAGTATCACCGAGATCGGCGCTCGCGAAACAGTATGTGGCGCTCTCTGCCCGAATGCGGCAGGAACTGCGGGGTTCTGCAGCCGAGGTCGCGTAACCTTTAACGGTGTCTCGACTCTCGCAACTCATCCGCCAGCACAGCGAACTCGACGATGTGGACCGCGAATGGTTGATGTTGCTGCTTGCCGACTCGCAATTGTTGGCCGATATGGCGCTCGCCGACCTCGTAATGTGGGTGCGTGACCACGAGGGAAACTTCGTGGCGATAAGCCAAGTCCGTCCTGCCAGCGCACCAACGCTGTTTTACCGCGACCTCATCGGTCAGCGCGTCCGCGAACAGTGGGAACACGATGTTCGTGCCTGCTACGAAGAAGGCATCACGCGCATCTCCTCGACACCAGACTGGTTCGATGAGATTCCGGCGCAGCTCACGACCACACCGGTGTTCTCGAAGCGAGCGGAAGGCGATCGCCTGGTGCGGTCGGCTAGCCCCATCGCGATCATCAGCCGCCACACCAACGTGGCGCGAACCCGGCAGCTCACCCGTCAAGAAGTGACATTCCGCGAGTGTGCCGACGACATGTTTGACATGATCCAAGCCGGCGACTTCCCCGACATCGCCGCCCCAGATTTCTCGCGCCGAGGCGCCCCACGGGCATCCGACGGCATGATTCGACTCAATGTTGACGGCGTGGTGACGTTTGCCAGCCCGAACGCGCTGTCGGCAATGAACAAGCTCGGCTTCGGCGGCGAACTCGAAGGTGAAGTCTTCGCCGAGGTCGCCTCGATGCTGCTCGACGACAAGCGCAATGTCTCGGTCGACGAAGCACTGCCACTCGTGGTTGCCGGCCAAGCACCCTGCGTCAGCGACGTCAACGCCAAGGGCGTGACCGTCACCATGCGATCACTGCCGCTCTATCGCGGGGGAGAGCGCATCGGCGCCGTAGTGCTCTGCCGCGACACCACCGATGTGCGGCACCAGCAGCAAGAACTCATCACCAAAGACGCCACCATCCGCGAAATTCACCACCGCGTCAAGAACAACCTGCAGACTGTGGCCGCGTTGCTGCGCATCCAGGCTCGCCGTGCCCGCAGCGACGAAGCACGCGAATCACTGCTGCACGCGATGCGGCGTGTGTCGTCAATTGCCGTCGTGCACGACACGCTCTCTGGCGGCTTTTCGCAATCGGTGAACTTCGACGAAGTCTTTACCCGCGTCATGCGGCTGGCGACCGAAGTCGCAACGGGCGAAGGTGCCGGGCAAGTGCGCCCCGTGCTGCGCGGTTCCTTCGGTGCGGTGCCGAGCGAATATGCCACGCCGCTGGCGCTCGCGCTCACCGAACTCATCACCAACGCGGTTGAACATGGATTCGCCGACGGCGTATCCGCCGAAGAACCCGGCGAAATCAGCGTTGAAATCGAACCGAACGAAGAGTTCCTCGACATTCACGTGCGCGACAATGGCTGCGGCTTCACCGGGGCACCGGATGCATCGGGTCTCGGAACGCAGATCGTGCGCACGCTGGTCGAGGGTGAGCTCGGCGGCCAGATCGCGTGGAATTCTATTGTGGGAACCGGTACCACGGTCGAAATCAGCATCCCGAAACGCTGGGGTGTTAACGGCTAGCGCGAGCCTGCAAGGCAATCACCGCTGCACGGTAATCACATACACGACAACGGGCTGTCATCGATCGAGTGCAGGTAGCACAACGCCGCCCGAACGGGAGCAACGGTTACAGCAGCTAACAGTCGCCAATGAGCGCCGTAGTTGGGTGTAACAGCGAGGGCGGTTTTGCCCTGAAAATCAGCGTGATTTTGGGCCGTAACCGCAGGCGCGGCAAGAGTCAGCCGGCGCGGCGAGCGCGGGCGGCGCGGCGCTTGAGTGCGCGGCGTTCGTCTTCAGACAGACCGCCCCAAACACCCGAGTCCTGGTTCGTGTCGAGCGCGTATTGCAGGCACTGCTCGGTTACCGGGCAATGCGCACACACCGACTTTGCTGCATCGATCTGTTCTACGGCTGGTCCAGTGTTACCAACGGGAAAGAACAGTTCCGGGTCAGCGTTGAGGCAGGCCGCGCTATCACGCCAGTCCATGTAATGGTGCTCCTTGCTACGCGCACTGCGGCGCGAAAACGTCGCTCGTTGTGAGCTGGGGTATCGGACGCGAGCGATGTTGCACGAAAGTGAATTCAGCGGTCTGCGTCGCGATCTGAAGTAACATCTTGCCACGCAGGTTCAGGCCAATCAAGGGATTTATCAAGTTGCATGTGCAAGACGACCACGGTGATGGTGCAGAAGTGTCACGTGGGCCGCGCCATCCGTATTTGACCGCGCTCGCGGCTGTCGTCGGAATCGAGGCGCTCACAATGTGCGCCGTTAGTGGTCTGCTCATCTACGAATTGTTGACCCAACCAGCGCTTTCTCTGGCTTCGTCAATCGCGCTGCTGGTCATGGCAGTGCTTGCTGCGGTGGCGTTGATCACGCTGACCGTTGGTGTCTGGCGGATGCAGTCGTGGGTCCGCGGGCCGGTTACGGTCTGGCAGGTGCTGCAGGTGGCAGCATCCGTTGTCATCCTCCAGGGTGACATCGCAGCATGGATCGGTTGGGTGTTGGCAGCGCTGTCGTTGATCGGCCTATTGCTGTCGTTCTCGGCACCGGTTGGGTTGGCGCTTCGCCGCGACCGAGAACTCGAGCACGGCGACCGCTAATCACTAGCGGCAACTTGATTGTCGGGTCGGTCGCCGACCCGGCCGGCAGCCATTGGCAGGCCCGGCGCGGGCGACGACTCAATGTCGACCGCTATGCGGATTCGAGCTTGCGCAGAACGCGATCGACGTGACCGGTGGCCTTGACGTTGTAGAGCGCTTCGATGATCTTGCCCTGCTCGTCGATCAGGAACGTTGACCGGATCGAACCGACGACAATGCGTCCGTAATTTTTCTTCTCGCCGTAGGCACCGTATGCTGCCTGCACTTCGTGGTCCGGGTCGCTCAGCAAGGTGAAGGGCAGCTCGTAATCGGCCTTGAACGATGCGAGCTTCTCTGGTGCATCGGCCGAGAGCGCGAGCACGGTGTAGCCGGCGGCAACCAGACGCGCATCCGCATCCCGAAAATCACACGCTTCTGTGGTGCATCCAGGGGTGAACGCCTTGGGGTAGGTGTAGAGCACGATTTTCTGCCCGCGCAGGTCGGCGAGCGAAACGCGTTCGCCGTCCTGGTTCAGGAGCGAGAATTCGGGGGCCGTGTCGCCGGCGGTCAGGCGTGCATTCGTTGCGTCAGTCATGCCTTCCAGTGTGCCCGAACGCGGCTTTGCGGATGCTTTGCGTCGGCGTGGTCTGCGGCTGCTGTCATTTGCCCTGGGCATTCGTTTGGGCGGATTGCTACGGATTGAAATGTTTCAAGGGGCTGGAAAGTGAAAATGATTCAAAAATTTCTTGCCTGAGTATTGCCTGAAGCTAAATGAACGTTATGCTCTCCCGTGATGGGTATTCACACCCGTTAATTTCGTAGAAAGTTCTGAGCAACGTAGCTCAGCTGACGAAAGAGAGCTGCAATGACGCACTCGGTAGTAACCCCAATCAAGAAGTCACGCCCGATGTGGTTCGGCGCACTCGCACTGGCGGCATCGCTGGCGCTGAGTGGCTGTGTCACGAACACCGAAGGCAGCGGGCCTGCTGGCGCGAGCGCGAGCGGCGCCCCAATCGAGGTGTCGAAGTCGGATGCGGCAGCAAAGCTCGTTCCTGAGGACATCGCGAGCTCGGGTGTACTGCGCGTTGGCACTGATGCCACGTACGCGCCGAACCAGTACGCCGGTCCCGACGGTACGCCCATCGGTTGGGAAGTCGAACTCGTTGAAGCTGTCGCTGCCAAGCTTGGCCTCAAGGTTGAGTGGCAGAAGAGTGGCTTCGACCAGATCATCCCTCGCGTTGACGGTGGCACGCTCGACATGGGTTCGTCGAGCTTCTCGGACACGGTTGAGCGTCAGCAGTCGGTTGACTTCGTTGACTTCTACAGCGCAGGTCTGCAGTTCGTCCGCGGTGCCGACGAAGCCGAGCTGCCAGACAGCCTCTGCGGTCTCAAGATCGGTGCGCAGGCAACGACTACCTCGGACGACTACCTGACTGCCGAGAGCAAGAAGTGTGAAGAAGCTGGCAAGCCAGCCATCCAGATCCTCAAGAAGGGCGGTCAGGATGAGGCTACGAACGATGTCGTGATGGGCAACGTTCCCTACATGCTCGCTGACTCACCGATCGCGCAGAACTCGGTCCAGCAGGCCGAGGGCAAGGTTGAGCTCACCGGTGACATCTTCGACGCAGCACCGTACGGTCTCGCGATGAAGAAGGATGGTGAACTCACTAAAGCCGTTCAGGTCGCGATGCAGGAGCTCATCGATGACGGTACCTACCAGCAGATCCTTGAAAAGTGGGGCGTTGAAGCCGGTGCCGTAGAGAAGGCGGAGATCAATGGCGTCAAGTAACCCGACGAACGCTTCCGAGCAGCAGAGCACGGAACCAATCGTTGCGGTGCCGCTGCGCCACCCGTGGCGTAACGTGTTTGCCGGCGTTCTGGTTGTCCTCTTTGCACTGTTTGTGTATGACACCGCAACGCGCGAGGCATTCAACTGGCCGATCGTTGGGCAGTATCTGTTCGACAGCCGCATCGGTCAAGCGGTAGGTGTCACGCTCGCGATGACGATCCTGTCGATGATCCTCGCGGTCATCATGGGGCTGATCTTCGCGGTCATGCGCCTGAGCGACAACCCCGTACTCAAGGGTGTTGCCTGGCTGTACCTGTGGCTCTTCCGTGGCACTCCGGTCTACGTGCAGCTCGTGTTCTGGGGCCTGCTCTCGACCATCTACAAGTCGGTATCGATCGGCATCCCGTTCACGGATATCACCTTCTATCAGGGTGACCTGTTCTCGGGAATCGACCTGTTCTGGCTCGCAGTAGTGGGTCTGGCCTGCAACGAGGCCGCCTACATGGCCGAGATCGTGCGTGGCGGTATCTTGTCGGTCGATAAGGGTCAGGATGAGGCCGCTAAGGCACTCGGTATGAGCTGGAACGACACCATGTTCCGCATCATCGTGCCGCAGTCGATGCGCGTCATCATTCCGCCTACCGGCAACGAGCTGATCTCGATGCTCAAGACCACCTCGCTGGTTACGGCACTCGGTTACACGCTTGACCTCTACATGCGCCAGCGCGAAATCGCGACTGCCCTGTACGAACCGGTTCCGCTGCTGATTGTGGCGAGCATCTGGTACCTGGCGGTCACGAGCCTGCTCATGGTTGGTCAGCACTACATCGAGTCCTACTTCGGTCGCGGTGTTGCTCCAGAGAAGGAGCAAAAGTCGACTAAGGGCAAGCACGACAACCGCACTGCTGAAGAAATGATGACCGGTGCGATCACGGTTCAGGATGCCAACAACTCGGCTGAAATGAACAGCGCGGCACCGAAGGGAGACGGAGCATGAACGAATCGCTGCCAATGGTGCGTGCTGAGCACATCGTGAAGAGCTTTGGCTCGAATAACGTTCTGAAGGACATTTCGCTCACCGTAGAGCGCGGTCAGGTGCTCTGCCTGATCGGGCCATCGGGTTCGGGTAAGTCAACGCTGCTGCGCTGCATCAACCACCTCGAGACCATCGACGGTGGTCGACTGTGGGTCGAAGATGAGCTCATCGGGTACCGACAGAAGGGTGACAAGCTCTACGAGCTCAACCCGAATGAAGTTGCCGCACAGCGTGCCGATATCGGCATGGTGTTCCAGCGCTTCAACCTCTTCCCGCACATGACGGTGCTCGAGAACATCATCGAGGCACCAATGCGCGTCAAGAAGATCAAGAAGAAGGCTGCGGTCGAAACGGCCATGCAGCTGCTCGACCAGGTTGGCCTCGCCCACAAGGCGAAGTCGTACCCGGGGCACCTCTCGGGTGGTCAGCAGCAGCGTGTAGCGATCGCTCGTGCGCTCGCGATGAAGCCCAAGCTCATGCTGTTCGATGAGCCAACTTCGGCGCTTGACCCAGAGCTCGTGAACGAAGTGTTGAACGTGATGAAGCAGCTCGCCGACGATGGCATGACTATGGTCGTGGTGACGCACGAAATGGCCTTCGCTCGCGATGTGGGTGACCACCTCGTCTTTATGGACCGCGGTGTCGTGGTTGAAGAGGGTGACCCGAAGGAAATCATCAGCAATCCGCAGCATGAGCGAACTCGTTCATTCCTCGCGCGCGTGCTGTAACCGCATCCGAAAATATTTTTTGCGGGGTGACCTGCGAAAAATCTGACGGAGAAGCAAAAATTCCGTTGCGGCTTGCGGCCGGCCAATGACTTTGTTAGTCTTGGTCGGTCGCCAAGCGGCAAGCGCCTCTAGCTCAATCGGCAGAGCAACTGACTCTTAATCAGTGGGTTCCGGGTTCAAGTCCCGGGGGGCGCACCAGCACACCCGAGTCGGATCACCGACTCGGGTGTTTTCGTTTGTGCGGCTGCGTCGATCGGACCGGCATCGGAATTCGAAACGCAAACGGGTGTCGTATCGATAGGCATTCATTCGTTTCGATAACGATCCGCTCAGGCGAAGTCCGTGCAAATCGGCAACAATAGGCACAGCGGTGTGCTCATTACTGGCGCACCACTGGACTCGGGATTCACGCGGGTGAATCATCCAACTGGGATGCGAGTTGCATTGGGTGTAGGGAAGGCAGAAGCAGATGTCGAACACGACAACGACCACGGCGGTGCAGGTGCGTCAGCGCAAGGAGGTCGCGCACCACGGAACAGAACGCCCCCTCACGCTGGCGCAGTTGCAGGATGCGGTCCGCAAACACGCAAATAGCGGTGCAGAATTGCGCGTGGTCGGGTCCGGTCGTCGACACACTCCGGCGGGTAGCTTCGTGACGATCGACGTCTCGGGGCTCCGCGGAATCGCACTGATCGACGCGGACTCTGGGACCGCCACCTTCCTCGCTGGCACCACCGTCGACGAAGCCGCTGCCGAACTGGAGGCGCACGGCTACTCGATGGTTGGCGCACCGGCAGATCCACACGCCACTCTCGGTGGGGCAGTGGCGGTAGGCGCGCGTGGGTACAGCCCAAAGGACAGCAACTTCTCGGGCAGCGTTGCCGAAATCGGTCTCGTCACCGTTGACGGTGACTTCATGGCAATCTCGGCCCGCAAGAACGCCCAGTACTGGCCAGCGGTGCAGATGAGCCTCGGTGCGCTGGGCATCATTTCGCACGTAACCGTCCGCATCCGCGAATACCAGGGTCTGCGTACCGAACGCATGACTCGCGATCTTGACTCGATGGTGCGCGAACTCGACGAAGCCCGTAGCAAGGTCGACTTCTACCGCGCCGAATGGAAGCCCACGTCTGGCCACGCCAAGGTGCACGTCGGTTGGCTCGAAGACGCCTCGCCGGCTTCGATCCCGGCGCGAGCGTTCAGCATTAGCGGTGCCCCCAGCTCGACTTCGGGCAACGGCATCGTGGCGAAGATCAAGCGCGCATTCGATCGGCTCCTGCCAAAGGTTACGCCGATCGTTGACCGCGTTTCGGGCGCCCTTGACCGCACCGAAACCACCGGACTGCGCGACGGTCGCGATGTGGCCGGTCGCGCCGATGTGGACTCCTGCATCGAGTACCAGTTCCCACAGGCCCGCATCGTCGATGTCATCGCTGACCTCGGTGAGCTTGCCCGCGTCAGCCGAAACTTTGGCGGTAGCCGCGTGCGCCTGAGCATGGTCGGCGGCGACAATGCCTGGTGCTCGGCCGCCTACGGATCACCGGTCGTCACCCTGGCCCTGGAATCGAGCGGCGCACGTAGCGAAGCCGCATTCCGCGAAGCTGAGGGTCTGTTCATCCGCCACGGCGGCCTGCCGAACTGGGGCACCTGGAACACCTTCAACGGGGCCGAAGCGGCCGACGTCATGCCTCGATTCAGTGACTTCACACACATCGTGCACGACCTCGACCCACACGGAAAGTTGCACAGTGATGTAGCTTCCCGGCTTTCGCTGCACTAGTTTCTTAGGAAACTGTTGCGTCGCACGCCTCCAATGCCCGAAGCACAACCGGTCGGCCTCGAATTCGACTGGCATGCATCCGGGTGAACTAACGTGGCGGGCACTGTGCCCGCATGAGTTCGCGACAACCCGGTAGCGCACTGCGCAGCCGGGCAATCTTGAGAGAATGGATCTACACCACTAATGGCAAGCAAAGACCGCGACCGCATCCGTCGTCTTCGTGAAGAAGCGAACCAGCTACGCAAACAAGAAGAAGCGCGCAAACGACGCTCGCGGCTGTTTGCCCAGGTCGGCATTGTTGTCGGAGCGCTGGTTGTCGTTGGGCTCATCGCGACGCTCGTTATCATGGGTCCGCGCTGGTTCGGGAACCAGGTCACGCCAGAAGCATCTGCCGAAGTCGCCGTGGAGACTGCCGACGGTAAGACCACCCAGGTGCCAATCTCGGTCGGCGAGAGCGGTGTAACCGTCGGTAAGGCGGATGCGAAGCACACGATCGATTACTACTTCGACTTCTCGTGCCCTCACTGCCTGCAGTACCACGAGGCCATGGATCCGCACTACAAAGAACTGATCGCTTCGGGTGACGCCAAGGTCAACTACCACATCATCCGCTTCGTCGCGCAGTACGGACAGTACGCGGGCGCATCGCTGTACTCGGCGGTGTCAGCTGACCCAACGCAGTTCTACACCTACGTTGACGCGCTCTTCGCCGTTCCCGCTGAGACGCAGATGGGTTACCAGATGCACAACTATGTCGACGTCATGAAGGGCGCCGGCGTGAGCGATGAAGCCGTGCTCGAGTCCATCAAGAAGGGCGAATACACCTGGTTCATTTCGGATGCGACCGAGCGCGCTCGTGCTGCGGGTATCCCGGGAACTCCGTCGATTGTTGTTGACGGTAAGCGTCACGACAACCTGCCATACGACGCCGCGACGCTCGAGAAGGTGCTGAACGGCGAGGAGCTGCCAGACCCGAGCAAGGAAGACCAGTCGATGCCCGGCGCATCCGGTGGCGCAAAGAACGACGACGCCAAGTCGGACGACAAGAAGACCGACGACGCCAAGAGCGACGCACCAGCGAAGTCGGAAAAGGCTACGAACTAGTGGACGCTGAACGTCAACCGGTGGCGAACGAGGCCATCGGGGATGCGGTCGAGACATCGGCCGCATCCGGCGAGCTGCCCGCCGCGGTGCGTCCGCGCACGACCGGATGGGTCATGCTCATCTGCGGTGCGATCGGCCTGCTCGCGAGCTTCATGCTCACGCTCGAGTCGTTCCACTACCTCGAGAATCCGAACGCATCGCTCGTTTGCGACATTAGCGTTCTCGTGACCTGTACCCCCGCGATGAACTCATCGGCAGGGTCGCTCTTCGGCTTCCCGAACGTCATCGTCGGGCTGATCAGCTTCACCCTCGTGCTCGTTGCGGGTGCTCTCGAGGTTGGCGAGGTGCGGCTGCCACGCTGGTTTTATCTTGGACTTCAGTTTGGCCTCATTGTTGCCGCCTGCATGATCACGTACTTCCAATGGTTTATTGGTTTCCAGCTGCAGGCGCTGTGCATCTGGTGCAGCATCATCTGGCTGGCGACGATCCCACTGGTGGTGTTGGTTACCTGCGCGAACCTTGCGCGCGGTCGTTTTGGCGCCGCCGCTACCCGCGCTGGCATCGCGATCGCGTCGTGGGCCTGGGTCATCATTGCGGTTTGGTACATCGCCGTTACTGGTCTGGTGCTCGCCGGCATGTGGGATGCGATCCGGTTGTCGATGCTGTAACTCACGCAGCCGCTAGGTACCGGTGGCGAGATTCGCTACCCACCGAAACACTTCGAAAACAACTGTGGGCCCGATTTCTCGGGCCCACAGTTGTTGTTACGGGTTATTGTCGCCGGGCGACGCTTAGGCGGCGTCGGCGGAAGTTTCGCGGTCGTTGTCGCGCTTGACCTGCTCGTTGTGCTCGCGCGAGGTGATGGCTCGCAGTGGCGCTGGGCGCTCAAGCTCGGAGACATCAGCCACGGCGTTCTGAACGCGGCGGACCATGTCCTGCGTCATCATTTCGGCAAACATGGCGTCGTCGCCCATTTCGCGGTTCGTGCGCCATTCCAGTCGGTAGCGACCGGTCGGACCAAACATGTCGTCGAAGAGTCGGTAGAGCTCGTGCTGTGCCTCGGCAGTGAGTGCGGCCTTGGGCTGCAGCATCTTCGGGGGATCGGTGGCAACCGGTGCCAGATCAAAACCGATGAAGTTCGGGTGTGCGCTCAATGGCATGGCCGGGCGAGCCGATGGCGCCGGCATAAGTGCATGGTCGGTCGACTTACCGGCAACGTTGGGGGCGGTGAACTCCGGTGTAGCGTCGGCAAGTTCGATGCTCGTTTCGGCCTCATCCATCGACTCGGATGCGGCGGGTTCAGTTGCAAGCGGTGCGACGGCTGGCAGCGCTGGCATCTCCGGTGCGGTGGGTGCAATGAGCTGAACCGGGTCAGTTGGTGCTTCGACGGCTGGACCGGTAGGGGAGTCGTAGCCCGATACCGGCATTGCGGTCTGAGCTGCGGGTGCTGCAGCTGCCGCGGGCACCTGCGCGGCAGGTACCGAGCTTGCGGGGCCCGCATCCGCCGTTGCCGTGGTCATCTCGGAAACCTGCGGAGCGATATCAGCCTGCTGCTCGTGTTTGTTTCGCTTTCGGAACCATCCAAACATGCCTGTCACTCCATAACCGTCGTTTCGTGTGCACCAATACCTGGTACGCGCAGTCGAAGCCTACGAAAGTTGGCTCAATAAATGGCGAACGACACCCCTTAATGGCCGGGGTGTCGTTCGTGAGCGGCAGATTGTGCCGGGTGGGATCCGTTAGCGGCGCGATTGCTGCTGTCGCAGCTCGGCTTCGTGTTCTTCGCTGGCTTCGCGTACGGATGCGATCGCTGCGGTGAGCGTGCCGGCCCACGCGGCCCAGGCCGCGATGGTGCGGAACTTTGAATGGCTTGTGGTCGAGTTGCGAATCACGGGAAGGATGCCGGCGATCGACGTCAGGATGCCCGGGTTCAGCAGGTACTTACGCATGTTGTCTCCTTGTTGTGATGCAACAGTTCCTCTTGAGCGTAGTTGCCGCACCTGCGTATGGGCTATCGGTGGCCGATGCCGAAACTGATGTTGCTGCCGCCAATGTGGTTAAGCGGTTTGGGGAGTGGCACCCATCGATGCCGTTCTTGGTGCCGTTCGATGCGAAAGATGTGGCAAATCTCATCCGGATGATGACCGTCGCTGGCGGTGCCTAGCGTCGAATTTGTGTGCCGGATGCGGCGGTTCGGGATGCGGGTGCGTGCAGTTCTGCACGTCGGATGCGGTGCTGCATGCAGATCTGCACGCGCGGCACGCCCGGGATGCACGGTTTTCGGAACTTGCTCGAAAATTGCCAACTCCCGCGTAATTACGGGGAAGTCACGTGTGTGGATTCTCGAAAATCGAGCGGTTTGCCGCGATCGAGTTGACATCGATTCCTGAATCGTCGTAATCTAATCAGGTTGCTCCGGACGGGGCAGCAAGCGCCAAGACCGGCCAGATGCTCCAAGAGCTCAGGCAGTCGAAGTGAACGCAGCTCAACGCGAATCTAAACGCCAGGTTGCGAACACGAGGAACTTGGTGCAAGATAGAAAAGTTGCTCCGAGTGAGACACGGAAACGTGAAGAAGTCGGGCGC
>NZ_BCSP01000008.1 GCF_001570925.1 [Zimmermannella] bifida NBRC 103089 | reverse complement strand
GCCACCAGACGGGGTGCCGCCACCGCCGCCACCAGACGGGGTGCCGCCACCGCCGCCGCCGGACGGGGTGCCGCCACCGCCACCACCAGACGGGGTGCCGCCACCACCGGCACCAGATGGTGTGCCGCCACCACCGGCGTTCGGGTCAGCTGGTGGCTGCGTTTCGGTGGCTGCAGGCATACCGCTTGGGTTGCCGCTTGGGTCGCCGCTTGGGTCGCCGCCGGGCATTCCGTTCGAAGCGTCGCTGGCACCGGTTGGGTTTCCGTCTGGCTCACCGCCGGGCATACCACCCGGAGTGTCGCCGGCACCGGTTGGGTTGCCGCCTGGTTCGCCGCCGGGTGTGCCGCCAGGGTTGCCGCTCAGATCAGGCAGGCCGCCCTTGTCCTTACCGCCGAGGTTGCCAAGAAATTCTTCGAGTCCCGGTGGGTAGGCGCCGTCTTCGTTCGGCATGATGATGACGTTGTTGTCACCGGACACGATGATCTGGTCGCCGTCGCCAGACTCGGACGGTCCATCGCCGTCCTCGCTGTCGCCATCGCCGCTCTTCGAGTCGCCGTCCTTGTCGTCTGTGGTGGCATCCGATGCGTCGTCGTCATCATCATCCTTGCTTGGCGGCATGATGATGACGTTGTTGTCACCGGTGATGATGATCTGGTCGCCGTCGCCGGATTCTGTCGCGTTCATGGCAATGTCGTCATCGTTGTTCGACTTGAAATCTGGCAGGTCAGGCGTCGAGTCGCTCGTGGACTGATCGTCAGACTTCGTAACCGTCGTGTCCTTGCCCTCGCTAGCGATACCCGAAGTGGTGTCGCTGTCCGCAGCGTTGTCCTTCTTGTCCTCTGCCTTTGGTGCATCCGACTTGCCGCCCGACGGGGCACCGCCGCCGCTGCCGGCACCTTCGGCACCGCCACCAGCACCGCCCGATTCCGAGCCGTGGTCCTTCTTGATTGCGCCCGGAACGGCACCGTCAACGCTCATGCCGCCATTGCCGCCGGCACTTGTGCCCGTTGCACCAGCTTCGCTGGGGGCCACGGTCTCGGAAGCTTCTGGTTGCGCAGGGCGTTCCGCTGCCGCACGTGCGGCGTCAGCGAAATTGGCTTCCTGCTTGTCACTCGACCTAAATACCTGGTGGTTGTTTACTCGCTGCTGGAGTTGCTCATTCATGCTGTGCCAGTTCCTTAGTTATTGCCAAAGGGATTTGACCCGGTCATTCGCTGCGCGCGCAGTGTTGCTGCGAGCGCTTCTGCATTCGATTTGGTAGCGGCCAAACGCGAAGCAAGTGAATTGTCATTAACCTCTTCGCCGGAATTCACGCGACTAATTTCTTCGGCGATTGCCGCATTGATTTGAACGGTCGTTGAACGGTTAATGAATTCTGGGTTGAGTCGAACGCCGACAAGCATTCCAGCCATCACGATAAGTGACACCGGGCGTTCCTCATCGAGCGAGTCGAATCCAGCAGCTTTCGCGGCGCTAACTTCTTCTTGAAGTTCGGTCAGTCGGTGGCTGGCGTCGATGGCTTCTCCCTCAATGTCGTTGAGGTTGACCGTTGCACCAGGCTGCACATCGTTAAAGGCTTCCTGTACGTGTGCATCAGTAATCGCTTCGAAGTCCTCGGGGTAGTCGGCGATGTGTGCCTTGGCGCGCTCGACGCGGATCGCTTCGAGGCGTCGTGCCAGCACGGCAACGACCTCGACAACCTCGGCAACGGTGTATTCATCGTCCCAGTCCTGGGCCAGTCGGATCTCTGCGGGAGCGCCCTGTTCGTTGACGGCCACGTAGACAACTTCTTCGTCATCCCACATTGCTGCGGCACCGCCGTATAGACGGTATGCAATAACTTCGCGCATCGAATCAAACGCTTGCTTTTGCGCTTCTTCCATTTGCTGTTGCAGATCGAGCAGTTCCTTTGCATAGTTGCTCGAGTCGAAAGCGTTAATCACGCTTGGCTCCTTTGGGACGTCCGGGACAATTCGCGATCACGATAGGGGATGAAGGCCACCTCAGTCTTAAATTTGAAATGTCGGGGCAAAAAATCAACCTGAAGTAGAAGATCGCAAGACACAACTTGCTGATAGATTTCCGAGTTGCTAGCGGAACGACATATAGAAAGGCGCGCATTCGTGAATCGGATCCGGGCGTGGGTAACCGCAGCGCGGAACTGGCTTGTCGCCGGAATCACGTCGCTGCGCCACCGAGTCCACATCGCAATTGGGCTTGTCTTGCTCCTGGCCATCGGTATCCCCGCGTTTCTGCACCCCGGTGTACCAGAAGCCCGCACCGACCTCAACGAGGGTGGCGTTTGGGTGACGAACACCGAAAAGGGCATCGTCGGCCACCTCAACTACCCCGCGCGCACGCTCGAGTCGGGGCTCCAGGTCACCTCGAGCGACTTCGATATTTCGCAGCATGAACGCGATGTCGTCTTTAACGACTCCGGCGCAAACTCGGTCGCCACCGTCAACGTGGCTACCACCGCGCTGAGCACCGCATCCACCTTTGACTTCGAAGCCGAAGTCGTTCAGGGCGGTAACCGCTCCGCAGTCCTCAACCGCGAAAGTGGCGAGTTCTGGGTTATGCCGGCATCCGAGTCGGGCAGCATGCCGCTCACCGCCGAAACCGCACAAACCACCCGCCTTCCAGGCGGCAAACTCACGGCAAATGCCGACGGCGTGATCTTCGGGTTCTCGCCTGAGACCGGTCAGCTCGCCACCGTGACCCCCGAAGGTGCGGGTTACGCTACATCGCTCACCCAGATTGACGGCGTATCGCCGACGGGAGACGTGCAGTTCACCGTGGTGGGGGACAAGCCCGTTGTTATCGACCGCACTACCGCAAAAATCCACCTGCCCAGCGGTAAGCAGGTCGATGCCCCCAATAGTGACATCGTGCTGCAGCAGCCTTCGGGCAAGTCCGACTATGTCGTGCTGGCCGACGGTGCCAACCTCTTCCAAATCGACCTCGACAGTGGTCAGCAAGTATCGATGGCGTTGAAGCAGCCGACTCCGGGTCTGGCTGCGGCGCCCGTGCAGCACGGTGGATGCAGCTACGGTGCTTGGGCAGGCAGCGGCAACTTCTTGCGGTGGTGCGACAACGACACCGAAACCGAGTCGATGCACGTCGAATCGCTGATGGAAGCGAAGACCCCGGTGTTCCGCGTCAACCGCGACGTGATCGTGCTCAACGACACCGGTAAGGGTTCGGTCTGGTTGCCGAACGACAAGATGGTGCTCATCGATAACTGGGAAGAAATCGAGTCGGAGATTAAGGCCGACGAAGAGCGCGAAGACTCCCCGCAGACCAGCGACGAAGTCGCCGACCCCGACCGCAATACCGAGAACAAACCGCCGGTTGCCAACGACGACGAATTCGGTGTCCGTCCCGGTGCATCCAACCTATTGCCGGTGCTCATGAACGACTCCGATGCCGACGGTGACCTGCTGACCGCGAGCGTGACGGAACCTGCGGCGGGAATTCAAGTCAACGCATCCCGTGGTGGAGCTGCGCTGCAGGCAGAAGTACCCGATAGCGCTTCGGGCAAGCACACGTTCGTGTATCAGGCAGCGGATGGCCGTGGTGGCACCGATACCGCAAAGGTCACCTTGGACGTGCACCCCTGGGAGCAGAACGAAGCACCCGAACAGCGGCGCGTGCCGAAGGTGGTGCTTGGTGCCGAAGCGACCACCGAGTACAACGTCATGCCGGATTGGGTCGACCCTGACGGCGACATGTTCTTCCTCGAAGACGTCAAGGCACCCGAAGGCATCCAGGTGCGTTTCCGACAGGAAGGCACGATCGGGATCACCGATGTCGGGTCAACACCGGGCATGGTGCAGCTCACGGTAAAGATGTCCGATGGTCGCAAGTCGCGCGAGGGCACGATCAACCTCGACGTGCGCGGCACGGACAACATCCGACCCAAGGCCAACGGCGATTTTGTCGTGGTTCGCGAAGGCGAAACGGCCACGGTGAGCCCGCTCGATAACGATGTCGACGCGAACGGCGACCGGCTATCGCTGGTTTCGCTCTCGGCAGCCCCTCCGGGAACCTCGGTCACCCCGGCGCTTGACACCGGATCATTTGACTTCATTTCGAGCGCGAAGGGCACCTACTACCTCACGTACACGGTGACCGACGGCCCGAGCTCGACCACGGGCATCGTGCGTATTGACGTGCTCGAACGGGATAACGATTCGCCGCCGGTGGCCCAGGACGACATCGCCCTGCTGCCGACCGGTGGTGCGAGCCTTTCGGCGGTGCTCAATAACGACTTTGACCCCAGCGGTGCCGTGCTCGTGGTGCAGTCGGTCACCGTGCCTGAAAACGCGCCGGTGCAGGTCTCGCTGGTCGATCACCACCTGCTGCGGTTTACGTCGCGACAGGCCTTCGAAGAGCCCGTCAAGGTGAGCTACACCGTGTCCAACGGTAAGCAATCGGCCGAAGCCGAAGTCATGGTGGTGCCCACCAGCCAGGCCGACACTGCTGAGCCGCCGCAGCCAGAACCCGACCGCTTGCGCGTGCGCGTGGGTGATGTCGGTGGCGTTGCCGTGCTTGAGAACGACCGCTCCGTGAACGGCTTGCCGCTGCGCGTGCAGCCGAAGCTGTCACACTCCATTCCGGCCGATGCTGGAACAGCGTTCGTGACCGGCAACGAAGTTCGGTTCCGCGCGTACGACAAGCCGGGCAGCTACACGCTCACCTACAACGTTGAAGACGATGCCGGAAACCTCGCGACTGCGACGGTGACCATCGAGGTCGTTGACACCGCCGAAGGGGCCAACACCGCGCCGCAGCCCGAGGATGTCACCGCCTACGCGGTCGCCGGACAACAAACACGCATCCCCATCCCGCTTAGTGGTATCGACCCTGACGGTGACTCCGTTGCCCTCGTAGGTGTGCAGCAGGCTGCCGCAATGGGCGTTGTTGAGACGGGCACGGCCTGGCTTGAATACACCCCGTCGAAGGATGCCTCGGGTACCGACACCTTCAGCTACATCGTTGAAGACCGCTTCGGTAAGCAGACCACCGCACGCGTACGCGTCGGTGTGGCGCCACCGAGCGCGATCAACCAGGTGCCAAGCACGGCACCGGACGTGGTGCGCGTTCGCCCGAACCGCACGGTCTCGGTTGATGTGCTCGCAAACGACTCCGACCCAGACGGTGACGCACTCGGAATTGAGTCCGAAAGCATCCGGGCTACCGATGACCAGCGTGATCGCGTGAGCGTGCGCGACAACTTCATGAACGTGACCACGCCCGGTGATGAGGGCGCAGTCGTGGCCTCATACGATGTCACCGATGGGCGTGGCGGTAAGAATTCGAGCCTGTTGACGGTGCACGTGCAAAAGGATGCGCCGTTGCGCGCGCCGATGCCCGCCGACGACTTGGTCTCGCAATTGCAGGTCGATGAACAGGGCAGTCAAGTACGCGTTTCGGTGCTCGACAACGACGTTGACCCCGATGGCGACCGCGCCTCGCTCCAACTGTTTAGCGATGATGAGGGCGTTACCGTTGACGGCCAGTCGCTCATCATCGATGTGCAAGAAAAGCGCCGACAGGTTGTTTACGGTGTCCGGGACCAGGACGGACTCGAAGGCTTCGCGGTCGTATCCGTTCCGGGTAGCGAGGTGGAACGTCCGCGCGTGAACTCGTCGATGGTGCCGATCGCCATGCGTGGCGGGCAGTCGCTCACGCTCGAACTGAACCAGTACGTGATGGTGCGCCCGGGCCGAGCCCCGATCATTCCTGACCCGGCATCGCTCACCACTGCACCAGGACTCAAGGTCGAGCCAATCGAATCCGATGCTGATCGCATCAAGATCACCGCCGACAAGGACTTCAACGGCACGTCTTCGGTGTCGTTCGATGTGGCCGACGGCGACCTCGAACAAGACCGCAGCACGCTCAATGCCGGCATCGTCTTGCCGGTAAATGTGCGTACCGAATCGAACCAGCCGCCGGTATTCCGGCCATCCCCACTCTCGGTAGCTGTGGCCGAAAGCGCGGTTGTCGCGAATGTGTGCCAGATGGCTAAGGACCCGGACGGTACACCGTCAGAAAAACTCAAGTACCGAGTTATCAAGGCACCGAAAGAACTTGGTGTCACGATCAGCGGATGCGAGTTGTCGGTCACGCTGCGCGACAACGTCGACTACGGTCCGCTCGGTGAGATTGAAGTCGGTGTTGATGACGGGCAAGGCGAAGTGACCGGCGGCATTCCCGTGACCGTAAAGGCGTCGACACGTCCGCTCATCCAGGTTTCGCCCGCATCCATTACGAATGTGCAGCGCGGTGAAACGAAGACGATCGATATTCGCAAGTACGCGATCAACCCATTCCCCGATAAGGAAATGAAGATCGTGGGTTCGCCGAGCATCGACCGCGGCCAGGGTACCGCGCACGCTGAGGGATTGACGCTGACGGCAACGCCGAGCAAGGAGATGCTCGGTACGTTCACGGTCAGCTACACGCTGCAGGATGCGACTGGTGACCCGGAGCGACAGGTGCGCGGCACCGTTACGCTCACCGTGAAGGACAAACCAGCGCCGCCGACCAATGTGCGCGCCACTCCGGTTGGCCCCGGTACCGCGAAGGTGACGTTTGAACCCGGTGACAGCCACGGTTCGCCAATTCAGAAGTTCACTATCCGCACCAGCGGCGGTGTGACGAGCGAATGTACCGGTACCGAATGCTTGGTTTCCGGTCTGCAGAACGGCAGCACTCACGAGTTCCAGGTCTCGGCCACGAACGAAATGGGCACCTCGGAGTCATCCGGATGGTCGCCCGGGGTACTTATCGACGTGCAGCCGGAACAGCCGGCACCGCCGCAGCTGGTGCCAAAGGATGGCGCGGTAGAGGTGATTATCCAACCGACGGCTTCGCAGGGTTCCCCGGTTTCGCACTACATGGTGACCCTGCACCCGGGCGAGCAGCAGAAGAAGGTCACGGCTACCGACGAGCCAATGCGCGTGCAGTTCACAGGGCTGCAGAACGGTACGGCCTATCGCGCCTCGGTACAGGCGTTCAATAGCGCCAAGAAGCCGTCGGAATCTTCGTCGCTCAGTCGTGAGGCAGTGCCATTCGGTAAGCCCGCACCGGTTAACGATGTGGCGATCACCGAAGGTGCGAATGTAAATAACTCCACCGGAACGGTGGTCGTGTCGTGGAAGCCAGGTGACGGCAATGGACGACCGGTGCAGGAGTTCTGGGTCGAGCTGACGAACGGTGATTGGAAAACCGTTGGTGCTGATGTCAAGCAGGTCGAGTTCCAGGTGCCGCTGGGCGAAGACGTCTCGGCGGAGGTTGTTCAGTTCACCGAGTTCGGCCCTTCCGAAGGAGCGCACACCAATTCGGTTCGCCCACTCGGTTCGCCGAATGCGCCGGTGGGTGCACAGGCCGCCGTCGTTGGCCCTGGTGAAGTAAGAGTCACCGGGGCACGAACGAACGGTGGCGGTGGATTCAGTGATATTGACATTGAGCTGCAGGTGCATGACCCCGCAAATGGTTGGGTGCGATATAGCAGCGGCATGACCCTGAGCGGCTTCAATCTCGGGGAACCGGCAACTGTGGAGTTCCGGGCAGTCGCGATGAACGGCGGCCAGGAACGCGAGTCCGATCAGGTCTCCGTCACTACCTCGGGTGTGTACTTCGAGAAGCCGGCGAAGCCAACCGTCAATTGGTCAACGAACACTTCCCATGTCGTGACGTTTACCGTGGAGATGCAAGATGCGGCTCGCGGTAAGCCAGTGACCAAGATCGACGTCATCGGCGACGCCCGTCTCAGCGGCCATGCATCATCCACCTTTACGGTTCAGGGCGCTCCCGGTGACCGGATCGACGTTGAAGTGCGTGCTTGTTATGACGATGGCACGTGCGGCGGTTGGGAACCCGTCGTCGTCGAGATTCCGGTGGAATACGAGGTCTCCCTCACGAAGTGTGCCGATGGCGACAAAGACCCGAGCTGTCACACGGTTTCGCTGACGTACTCGAACTCGCAATTTGCGGGCAAAAACGTTCAGTGCGTCTACCAGAATTCGAAGTTTGGTAACCAACCTCCCGCCAACGGCCGCGAGGGCCAAGTCATCGACACCGGCTGGAAGACGAACTACTCCGACGCGAATTCCTTCGAACAAGGTATTCAGTCGGGCAGCGTGCAGGTGAGCTGTTATCTCAAATAGACCGCAGCGGACGCGGCCGTAACCGGACCGCATCCACCCACCCAAACGCAAGACCAAAACCATCCACGACTCAGCTGCTTGTAAATCGGCACGAGCACGAACACCCCAACACAAAGGAACCCCTCGAATGGCACTCAGTGAGCAGGAAGCCCGCGAATTTGCGAAGACATTCGCCGCGCTCGTCGACACGGTCGGCGAAGCCCTTCTGGGTAAGTCGCATGTGGTGCGATTGGCACTCACCTGCATGTTTGCGCAGGGTCACTTGCTGCTTGAGGATGCACCGGGCACCGGAAAGACGGCACTCGCGCGTGCGATTGCTGCCGCGGTAAACGCGCCGCACTCGCGTATCCAGTTCACCCCCGACATGCTGCCCTCGGACATCACCGGTGTCACCATCTACGACCAGAAGACCGGCGACTGGAACTTCCACCACGGACCG
Source organism: [Zimmermannella] bifida NBRC 103089 (assembly GCF_001570925.1). Taxonomy (GTDB): domain Bacteria; phylum Actinomycetota; class Actinomycetes; order Actinomycetales; family Microbacteriaceae; genus Gulosibacter; species Gulosibacter bifidus. Next base: position 80,348 of record NZ_BCSP01000008.1, on the reverse strand, counting down.
ATTTTTGCCTCGATCGTGCTGGCCGATGAGATCAACCGTGCCTCGCCGAAGACGCAGTCGGCACTGCTTGAGGTGATGGAAGAAGCCCAGGTGACGGTCGATGGTCGCACGTACGCGACACCGCAACCGTTCATGGTGGTCGCAACGCAGAACCCGGTTGAGCAGGCCGGTACGTACCGCCTACCGGAAGCACAGCTGGACCGCTTCTTGATGAAGACCTCGATCGGTTACCCGCCGCACGAGCAGTTTGTTGAGGTGCTCGACGGTGCTGCCCAGCCCGACCGCTCGAAGCGTCTGCACCCGGTGGTTGATGGTCCGACCGTGATGCGCATGGCTGAGGCCGCCGCAAATACGTACACCGACCGGGCCGTCGCCGGCTACATCGCGAGCCTCGCCGAGGCCACCCGTGACTCTGCCCACGTACGCCTGGGTATTTCGATTCGTGGTGCTATCGGTATGGCCCGCTGCGCCCGCGTTTGGGCGGCAGCGCAGGGCCGCGCCTATGTGCTGCCCGATGACATCAAGGCGCTCGCGCAGCCGGTTTGGGCACACCGTATCGTCATGGATCCCGACGCGCAGTTTGCGGGCATGACCGCTGCCAAGGTGCTCGACGAAGCGATTTCGCAGGTCGTCCCACCCGCACAGGGTGAGGCGTGATTCGCCGCCCTGATTCGCAGGAGCTCACTCGCCGGTTTGTCGTTCACCCGGCCGGGTGGGCTGCTGTTGCTGCCCTCGTGGTTGCGTCGGTGTTGGCAGTTGGATGGGGATGGCAGGGCGCCGCGGCGGCTGCGGTTATCACGCTGGTTGCGATGGTGGTCGCCCTCGTGGTCGTGCTGCGCCCGGTGACCTTCACCGTCGAAGTACAAACGCAGCAGCAGCGCATCGTGGTCGGCAAAGTGAGCGTTGCTGAGCTCGTGGTCACCGCGGGCAAGCGCGGCAGCTCGGCTGCCGTGGTCGATGTGCCGGTTGGTGACCTTCGCGCATCGTTCTTGGTGCCGCGCCTGGCACCCGGCGAAACTTGGCGTGAACCTTTCCTTATTCCCACTGAAAAGCGACAGGTGCTCGCGCTCGGTCCGGCAACGGCAAGTCGTACGGATGCGGTCGGGCTCATTAGCCGCGACACGGTACTTTCCGGACGCGAACTGATTTACGTGCATCCGGCAACGCTGGTGCCCGGATACGACGCAACCGGTCTGCTGCGCGACATCGAAGGCGTGCAGAGCGAAACGCTTTCGCCATCGGACGTCGCCTTCCACGCGCTGCGCGACTATCAGCCCGGCGACGACCGACGCCACGTGCACTGGCCGACGACCGCGAAACACCAGCGCTTGGTGGTGCGACAGTTCGAAGAAACCCGTCGCTCCGAGCACGTCATCATTATCGATACCCGCATGGCGTCGTACCCCGACCCGGCAAAGATGTCCTCGCCGAAGCCGGGCGAGCGGCCGCAACCGGCCAGCGAGCTCGCGCTCTCGATTGGTGCATCGTACGGTGTGGAAGGCATCATGCTCGACCGCGAGGTCGCGGTGTGGTGTGGTCCAGAACAGCTACCAATGTCGACCCCAACCCGGTTCCTCGACGAGGTTACGGCGGTGGAGTGCGTCACCGATCCCGAGGCGCAGGTGGCGGAAGACCGCGAACTCGATGCGCTCGTGTTGGCAGCCGTTCGCGAGGCCCCGCAGGTCTCGGCGTTGACCATTGTTACGGGTACTGAAGTTGCCGATGACGCCATCGTGCGCGCCCTGCGTGCGGTACCGCTCTCTGCCACCGGTATGTGCATCCGCGCCACGACCACTGGACGTGTGCAGCGCACGCAGCTTGACGGCGCACCCATGTTCACCATGAGCACACTCGAGCAGTTGCGGCAAGTTTCGGCGGCGGTGGGCGCATGAGCACACGCAAGTTTTGGCGTGATCGGGGCAGCGACACCTCGATGCCTGCCGGTTTTCGCCGGTCGGCGCGCCCGACGAACACCGGTTCGGTCTGGCAGCGCTGGCGCGAACACCGCATGCTGCGAGAACAACCGGCACGATTCTGGAGCTCACTGGCGCTGATCGCGGCCATGCTCATCCCGTCAGTGTTCGCTCACGAGCCCGTGTTCGGGCAGGGTGTGGGCCTGCGTGGGGCGATCGCGGGAGTGCTGCTCGGACTCATGCTCGCGCTGACCCACGCGATGTTTGCCTGGCGCTGGTGGTTGACCCTCAGCGTTGGCGTGGTGGTCTACTTCGCGCTCGGTGGGCTCGTTGCGCTGCCGGGAACGCTGACTGCCACCGGCTTCCCAACCGCGGACACATTGCAGTTGCTCGCGGTGCAGATCATCCACTCGTGGAAGGACCTGCTCACACTGGTACCACCCGCGGCGACGTTCACCGGGCCAACGGTCTTGCCGTTCTTGGTGTCGTTCGTGCTGGCGTTCGCGGCAGCGCATTTGGCGTTCCGCGGGCGTTGGCTGTTCGCGACCTTGCCGGTCGTTGGCAACTACGTCATCGGTGCGGCCTGGTCGGTGCCGGTGGCGCCGTTCGCGCTGTGGTGGGGTGCCGGTTTCGCGGCGCTCGTCGCGATTTGGTGGGCGCTCGGGGCTGCTTGGGATCGCCGCAGTCGCGGTGAAGAAATCGTTGTCGGTCGTGAAGCTCGGGATGCGGTCAAGGGACAGGTTGGCGAAACCACCGGTGCCGGGATGCTCTCGGTTACGGAGCGCACCACTGACCGCACCAGCATGGGCAGCCGACGCGTGGCGGTGCCGTGGTTGCGTCAGCTGCTCGGTGTGGTGGGCACGCTCGGTGTGGGCGTCCTGATTGCGGGCCTGCTGGTGCCGATTTGGGGTGCCGGACAGCCTCGACACGTGCTGCGTGACTACATCGCCCCGCCGCTGGACGTTCACGACCTGCCGACCCCGCTCGAGCAGTTCCGACACCTGAGTGCGGATCTTGCCGATGCCGAGCTCATGACCGTGGCCGGACTGCCAAACGGTGCGCGCGTTCGCTTTGCCACGATGAACCAATACGACGGTGTGCGCTGGGGAATCGCCCCACCTGAGGAATCGACCGCCGGGTTCTTCCAGGTGGGCGAGGTTATCGCCCCGGCTCAGAGTGATGTCGATCCGGGCGTTCGGCAGGATTATGACGTCATCGTCAAGCTCAATGAACCAATGAACGCGTGGATTCCAACGGTCGGGCACCTGGAAGGCGTGCGATTGGAGTCGCCGGAGGTCGCGGCCGCGCTGTTCTACGACCGTGACTTGCAGACGGCAATGACCACCGCATCCGTGCCGAAGCCGCTGCACTACACGATGCAGGGGTGGAACGAACCGAAGTGGAACGAAGGTCAGCTTTCGGGGCGCGGTCTTGGTGGCGACCCGGTCGCTAGCTATGAGGGCGTACCGGATGAGATTGCCTCGTTGGCAGCGGATATCACGCTGAAAGCGACCTCGCCGCTGGATCGTGCCCGCGCGCTTGAGCGGTACTTCCGCGAGACCGGGTTCTACGCCAATGGCACGCAGGCGCCGTCTCGTCCGGGCCACAGCTCGGGGCGTATCAACGAATTGCTCGAAGGCGAACAGATGGTTGGCGACGATGAGCAATACGCCACCGCCATGGCCATGGCCGCAACATCGCTCGGGATGCCCGCGCGCGTGGTCATGGGCGCGTACCCGAAGAGTTACGGTGAGGGCCCGCAGAAGATCACCGGCGACGATGTGCACGTCTGGGTAGAAATCCAATTCCAGGGTGCCGGTTGGGTGCCATTTGACCCAACGCCACCGAAAGACCAGACACCGCAAACCGAGATGCCCGAACCGAAGTCGGTGCCGCAGCCGCAGGTGTTGCAGCCGCCAGAGCCGCCGCGTGAGCCGCCGGAGTTGCCGGCGCAGCACCGTGACCGCGAACCCGATGACCCGGTGCAGCCACCGGTTGAGTTCCCGTGGCTCGCCGTGGGTGGTGCCACGGCACTGAGCCTGTTGCTGCTCTTGCCGCTGCTTGGCGTGCCGCTGTACAAGCTCTGGCGTCGCCGAAAGCGCAAGCGCGAGGGCGGTCGTGAGGGCGTGCGCAATGCCTGGCTTGAAGCCTCGGATTACGCCAATGACACCGGTATGGAGTTGGGTAACTCGACGAGTACGGTCCTGGAACGTGCCGAAATCATGGAGGCCCAGCGCGATCTCAACGGTGCCGGCGTGGCGCTTGCGCGTCAGGTAGGCGCGGCCGAGTTCTCGGGCGTTGCCGTATCGGATGCGCAGGTCGCGCACGCGTGGCAGGCAGAGCAGGCGCTGCGACAGGCGCTCATGCCGGCGAGTGTGTGGGAACGCTACCGAGCGCGACTATCCTGGCGAACGATTGGGCGTCGCAAGTATCGCGAGCGGGCGGCGAAACGTTCGCAGCGTGAACAGCGCCGCCAACGGCGCAGCAAGCGATCGGGCGCCGAACCACCAAGCACGGAGCAATAGGAGCGTCAGTTGAACACGGAAACTCCCGGACGCGGTCCGGATATTCCGGGCTACCAGTGGCGTGCCTACATGGGGCGCGGTGGTAGTGCCGACGTGCACCGTTACCGGCAACAGTCACCCGAGCGTGAAGTCGCCATCAAGGTGCTGCGGCCCAGGGTCGGATACGAAGCCGAGGCGATGATGCGCCGTGAGGCCAACGTCTTGGCGCAGGTATCGACGCACCCGGGCATCGTGTCGCTCTATGCCACTGGTCGTACCCGTGAGGGGGCGACCTGGATGGCGCTCGAACTCTGCCAGCCGCCTCGCTGGCAGCGCGGCGGGGGAGTGATGCCCGTCGCTGATGTGCTGCGCAGCGGTGTGGTGCTCTCGGGTGCTTTGGCAACACTGCACGGTGTTGGCATCGTGCACCGAGACGTCAAGCCGTCGAACGTGCTGACTTCGGAGTTTGGTGGCCCGGTGCTCACCGACTTCGGTATTGCTGGTGCGGTCGGGATGCCGTTGCGCCACGGTGAGGGCGGGCTGTCGATTCCGTGGGCGGCCCCCGAAGTGCACATGGCCGAGACCGAAGTGGGTGCGGCGCAGGACGTCTTCTCGCTTGCCGCGACGCTCTGGACCTGGCTTGCGGGTGCATCCCCCTTTGAGATTCTCAATGGTGACAACTCGCGTGGTGCGTTGATCGGGCGCGTCATGGGAGGTCAGCTGCGGGGGATTGGCCGTCGTGACGTGCCACCGGCTCTCGAAGAGGTGTTGATGCGCGGCCTCGCCCGCGAGGCTGCGCAGCGCCCGAACGCCGCGGACTTTGGCCGGATGCTGCAGCGGCAACAGCGGGCGCTCGGGCTCCCCGAAACCGAGCTAGAAATTCGCGAAATTGGCGACTCGGTGTCGGCTCGGGCTGCGGTGGCGGCATCGGACGACCCAGACGCCACGCGCTTGCGTCCGGTTGCGGTGGTGTCGAGCGACACAACGACCGGTGGCACGACCAACCACCGATCGTTCGAGTTTTCAGAACAGGGTACGCGGCACACCACGACGGGCCAGACCTTTGGGCGAATGGACACGACCGGCGGCGCAATGCCGATGGTTTCCGCGGGGCGTGGCCCTTCCGCACTCGGCATCTTCTTTGCCGTGTTGGCGGCGTTGGTTGTGGGTGGTGCTGCGCTGCTCGTGGCATTCCGCGGCGGTGGATGGACGGTCGCACCGGATGCGCCAGCGGAGACGAAGGTCGCCGATCCCGTTTCCGCACAGGTCCCGAGTGTGGGCGATCTCCAGGTGGTCATTGAAGGCGACCAACTGGTGGCATCTTGGAAAGCACCATCGGAGCTGCCGGCAACAAACGGCGCCCACTTTGGCTTCACCATCACGCGTGCCGGGCAGCCCGAGCACACTGATGTGACCGACCAGACGAGCATTTCGTTCCCCGCGGTTACGGGATCGAACTGCATCGAAGTGTGGACTCGCGGGCCTGGCGGCGCGACCTCAAAGTCGCAGCAGGCGTGCGTTACCAATTAGCGTTCGCGCACCTATTACCGGATGCATCTGGTTACGTGAGCCGCCGTAAATCGCGTCGTATTGCTGCCCGCTAATTCGGGTGCATCCCTGAACTGCCGGGCTTCTACAACTTTCGGATGACATCCGCAAAAACCGGCGTCACCGTTGCCTCAAGTATCCATTTTGTTAACTTTTGTTCGGAAAACTGCTCGCGCATGACCTCGGGTCCGTACCGAAATTTCGGGTGGTCCCACCAGAATCTTGGGAAAGTGAGCATCGTGAGCAAGCAAACCGAAGTGGTGCACGCTGGCATTGACAGGGCTGAGAGCCAGCTGACTTCCTCGCACAACCACTCCAACACCGGTCGTACGCACGTGACCAACGTTCGTGGACGTCAGAACGCAGGCAAGTGGGCACCGATGCCCGAGACTGCTGGTGTCACCCAGCGCTCCAGCATGGTCGCCGAGAATTTCGAAAAGAAGCTGGCTTGGATCCTGAAATCCATCGAGGAATTCCGTCAGAACGTACAGATCACGCGGGACGAGTTCGAAAACACCGACGAGGCCGGTCGTGCGAAGTTCAACGAGCGCATCAGCTCGGTGGGTGGCGACCACCTCGACCGCTACGGCAACAACAAGTACGACCAGCTGAACGAAGTTCGGCGCATGTTTAACCTCGATGACAACCCACTCCTGGAGCTTGTCGCGCCGGAACTTGGTCGTCCAGATGTGGTACCGCCAACTGAGCTGCCCGCCAACGAAGTTCCTGCAAACCAGTCGGGTGCGCCGAGCATGACCGTGCCGAGCGGTACCCCTTCGGGCGCTGAGCCCAAGGTCAACCCGAACGGTAACAAGTCGGCAGACCTCGGATAGTTACGAGTAGCGAGCAGGTAGGAAGAAATCATGGGTGTCTACGTAACTCGGCTGAGTGCGGTCATGCAGGCTCAGCTTTCGCAATTTGAACAGGACAAGCAAGAACTCGACAACGCTGCCGAGCGTCTGGAAGATGCTGCACGCGACTTTGACAAGCTCAAGGATATTGAGTCGATGTTCGGTGGCGACACCGACATTTCGATCCGCGATTCAGCATCGAAGCTGACTCGCGTGATTGAAGAGACGCAGCTCGATCTGCTCCGGATGAAGGACTCGACCGAGACTGGGCGTCAGGGTATCCAGGCGGCACAGGCGGCCTACCAGTCGCTGCCGAGCGGTCAGCCGAACGCATTTGAGCAGGGCCTCGGTCTCGCGCTCAAGGTGCTTGTTCCCGGTGTCGGAATCATGGCGGGTAGTGCATTCCTCGAATTTATTACCGCAGCGCGCGAAGCCGAGCGTGAACGTCAAGCACGTGCCGCGCTGCGGAAGCTTGGTCAGGACATGCACACGACTGAAGGCCAGCTGCCTGACGTTGTCGCGCCTAAGGACAAGCACCAGAACGGTGACGATGCCAATAACCCGGACACCACACCGAAGTTCCCCGGCCATGGCACCGGCATCCCTAGCGATCGCAACACCGGCACTGGCACCAATGGCACGCTAACGCCGGCCGAGCGTGTGCGTCAGGCCATCGAACGCGGTCTGAACTCGGTTAGCTACGACGAAAACGCCGGCGTTGGTGACTACCCGGGCGTTGTGCCAGCAAAGAACCCGCTGCCAAGCATCGACAAGTGGCCATTTGATGTGTACCACCCCGGTGACATTAACCGTGACGGCCCGTTGCAGGGTGGCTACCGGGTCAATGCTGACCCAAGCCTGGGCCAGATGCCTCGCGACCCGATGCTTCGCAGCACCATTGAAGAAGGTCAGGCTGCGCTTGGCGGCAACCTTGGTGCGCTCGGTGCCGCAGGCGCCGTAGGTGCGGGTGCGCTTGCACTCGGCGGTGCTGCTCGCGCCGGTAGCTCGGTGCCGATGGGCGCCATGGGTGCTGGCGCTGGTGCTGCTGCTGGTGCGCCAGGCGCGGCTGCAGGTGCCGCTCGCGGTGGCATGGGCATGGGCATGGGTATGGGCATGATGGGCGGTATGGCTGGCGGTGCTCCCGGTGCAGCCGGTGGTAACGACAAGAAGAGCGCCCGTTCGGGTCGCCTCGGCGGGCCCGCTGCGGGACGCCCGGGCGTCGGCGGAGGCGCCGGTCGTGCCGGTGCCGTGGGCGGTGCCGCTCGCGGTGGCATGGGCATGATGGGCGGTATGGCCGGTGGTGCACCGGGTACTGCTGGTGCCAATGAGAAGTCCAAGAAGTCGGGCAAGGGGCGCCTGGGTGCTGCAAGCGCCGGACGCGCCAGCGCAGCTCGTGGCGGTACCGCTTCGGCACCTCGCGCAGGCATGACCGGCGGCGCTGCTGCCGCTGCCCGCTCTGGTGTTGCAGGTGCTGGCGCCGTTGGTGCGCGCGGTGGCATGGGCATGCTGGGTGGCATGGCCGGTGGTGCACCCGCAAACGGTAATGCCGACAACAAGTCGAAGCAGAGCGGCAAGGGCCGCTTCGGTCTCGGATCGGGCGCCGGCCGTAGCGCTTCGGCGGCAGGTCGTGCTGCAGCAGCCGGTGGCGCTGCCCGTGGCGGTGGCATGGCAGGCGGCCTCATGGGTGGCCTTGGATCCGGCAAGGACGAAAAGGAAGCAAAAAAGCGTACGAACTACGGCGCATCCGGAGTGGAATTCTTCGACCTCGCTGGCGAGAAGCAGCTCGGTGAGGCGGGCCGCTCGGGCCGGGTCACGAAGGACGTTATCGAAGTTGCCACACAGGATGACAGCCGCTGGTAAGTACTAGTTAGTTACGTTTGCCGCTGCCTCAATTTGAGGTGGCGGCAGACGTCGTTAAGGAACATGATGAAACGAAATTTCCCGCATCCACTGCGCAAAATCGTCGCGGGATTCGGCGCTGCCGTGTTGTCCGCTGTAGGGATCGCGGCGGTCTCGCCCGCGGTGCCTGCGAGTGCGCAAGAACAGTCGCCCGAAGCCGCACTGAACTGGCACATCAAGGCGTTCGGCTACGACAAGCTACACGCCGAGGGGTTCACGGGTGAGGGCATCACCATCGCGATCACCGAACCGAGCATTAACCTCGACTCGCCAGACCTGCAGGGTGCCAACATCGAGTACATTCCGCTGCCGGAAGACTGCCAGATTCCGGTGGAACGCAAGTTCTACGATCACGGCACTATGGTCGCGTCGATGCTTGTCGGCCAGGGCGGCGAAGGCAAGATCCAGGGCATCGCCCCAGACGCAAAACTCATTGTGTTCCAGGGTCAGCTGACCAGCGATGACAAGCTCAATGGCGATTGTCCCGACACGGCGCACAGTGTGTCGGGCAGGGCACTGGCAGCGGATGACCTCGGTGCGGACATCATCAGCTCGTCCTTTAACTCGATGGACTTCACGAGCGTGGCATATCTGGCCATGCGTGACATTCCCTTCTTTCAGGGGGCCGGTAACAATGGAGTCGTGGCTTATGGTGGTGAGCCCGGCACCGCGGCGATTACCGCCCACGACAAATCCCGGGCCGTGCCAGAGTGGAGTGCTCACGGTGAAAACCTCTCGCTAGCAGCTCCAGGAGTCGGTCTGGTTGTTCGACCACCATCGACGAACTCGCTCGAGTTCCAGGACGGTACCTCGTTGGCATCGCCAATCGCGGCCGGCACGCTCGCTCTCGGTATGCAGAAGTATCCGGATGCATCCGGTCACCAATTGATGCAGTCGCTCGCGCGGAACACCGTGGGTGGAAATCCGGATCTCTCGAAGCACGACTCGACGACCGGATTTGGTGTTATCGATCCGTTGGCCTTCATGGCTGCTGACCCGATGCAGTATCCAGACGAGCCGCCGTTCTGGAAGAAGCCGGACTATCCGACCGATGATCCTTGGCTTGGCGTCAACGACATCCTCGACGGTCTTCCGGCCTATGAAGGCGAGGCGAAGAACTACCGCCCGGATGCGGGCATCAACCCAAATGCAATTGAATGGATTCCGGCCGACAAGAAGGACCTTGTTGGCACAGCTCCTGATGCTGACTATTGGCAATCGCACGGTGATTTCAATGCGCCTGCAGATAAGTCAGAATCTGGGAATCGCAGTGAACCTGGGAATTCAGTTAACGGCTCGCAAACGCTCATTATCGGAATTGTTGCGGGTGCTGCGTTATTGGTCATTTTGATTATTGCCGTTGTGCTTATGGCTCGGCGTAAATCCGCATAAACACGCGGTTGTCAACCCCCTGTAATACTTTTGGTGGACATTTCGTATTTGAATAGAATGCGGTTAGACATGTCACATTCGATTCGTATACTTCCCGTGTTCTGCTTGAACAACATTGACACTGAACGCAACACAAACATTTGAGGTGAATCATGTCGCAAACCTTTACCGGCGAAGGCGCCATTGAAGCTGGTGCTTCGGCCGCCGACGACGCACGCCAGAACCTTTCGAGCATCGTCTCGCGTCTCCAGGGCGAGATGGAAGCAATCCGTCCTCAGTTCCAGGGTGCCGCTGCAAACGCATTCCAGTCGGCCATGGGCAGCTGGAGCGAGAACGCAGAGAAGATCATTTCGACTCTCGACCAGTTCTCGTCGGACCTCCGCGGAACCCAGGCCGACATCACCAGCACTGACGACGACCGCGCTTCGGCGATGGCGAACCAGGAAGAAGCTGGCCTCGTTAACTTCAGCTACCCGGGCGCCTAAGCCCTACGAGACTAGGAACTAGGAGAAGATCACCGTGGACATTCGCGTAAATTACGGCACCATGGAGTCGGCCCAGCAGCAGCTTTCGCAGGGCAACTCGAACATCGAAAACACCCTCGACGGCCTTGAGACCCAGCTCAACGGCATGGTTGCACAGTGGGAAGGTTCGGCACAGGGTGCCTACCAGAACGCTCGTGCACAGTGGGACAACGCCATGGCACAGATGAAGGTTGCGCTGAACAAGCTCAACCAGCTCATGGGCGAGACCGCTATGGACATGAACGCAACTGACCGCAAGGGTGCAAACCGCTTCGGTGGCTAATTGCTTCAGCAGATGCTGAGGGGCGAGACGAATACGTCTCGCCCCTCGCCTGTTTTCCGGACCCTCGGGTGCATCCCTGCCCGCCCGTATTAGGGCGTCGACCTTGCATGGGCGCTGTGGTCGACTTTGGTTGTTAACCGCGCGTGGAGCTGTGCAAAGTCGGCCGCAACTCGTGCGCGGCTTGCGCAGGCGAACTGGGGTGTCGCGGCGGTGTCGGTCCAGGGGCGCTGTGGTCGACTTTGGTTGTTAACCGCGCGTGGAGCTGTGCAAAGTCGGCCGTAACGGTGTCGGTCCATGGGTGTTGTGGCCGACTTTGGTCGTTAACCGTGCGTGGAGCTGTGCAAAGTCGGCCGCAACTCGTAGGTGGCTTGAGCTACTGGAGCTCGAGTTCGAAGCGCCCCAGGCAGATCACATCGCCCAGTTCCAGGCGGAAGTCCGTATTCGCGGTGACGAGGTGTTCCTGTCCCGCACGCCGCACGCGTGTGCCATTTGCGGAACCGAGGTCGCGCACCGAGGCTCCCGACGCATCCGGCACAATCATCAGGTGTGAACGCGAGATCGATCGCGCGTCATCGGCAAGCGTGACGGGAATCTCATCGTGCTCGGGGCGAGGCTTGCGGCCGACCAGGAGCGCCCCGTGCAGGGCAATGCGCTCGCCATTGGGCAGCACCACGATGGGTGTGCGGTCGGCAGCCTGGGTTTGCTGCGGGGCGGCGGCGATGTTGGCCGCGGATGCGGTTTCGGGCTGGGCGGATGCGGTTGCGTCAAACTCCACGACGCGGTGCTGTTGGGGTTCGGCGCCGGAGACGGGCGAGGGGAGCGGTGCTTCCTGCGGCAGACGCGTTGGTGCGGACGGAGCGGCAGCCTGCTGTGGCGTGCTTCGTGTGTCGTGCTGCGGGGTGCCAAACTGCGTGGCGTCGTGCTGTGGGCCACCCTGCTGCGGCATGCCCGGCTGCGGGCCACCGTGCTGCGGCATACCTCCAGGGAATCCTGCCTGCGGGGCAGCCTGCTGCGGGTGCCACGGCTGCTGGTGGGCCTGTTGCTGGTTGCCCTGCTGTGGGTAACCAGGTTGCTGGCCGTCGTACTGTCCGTATTCGGGATGCGGATCGTGGCCGTAGACCTGCTGCGGCACCGGTGCCTGCATGCCGCCGTGTGCCTGTGGGTGGTCTTGCGGGGCGAGGTCATGTGGCTGCTGGCTCTGGTGACCCTGGTGTGCCGCGAACTCGTGCTCGCCTGAAGGACCAGGCTGGCCCGGGTAACCCGGCTGCTGCGCAGCCTGCTGGGGGTCCACAGGCGCTTCTGCTGCGGTCTCAAACTGGACAGGGGCCTGGTGCGGTACCGAAGGCGAAGCCGGGGTCCACGGCAGCTGCGGGACCGCATCCGCAAAACCACGATCGCTCACGCGCCGCACCGCAAGCTGCGTCTCGTCTTCCGATACGGCCGGAGCTGCGCCCACGCCGAAGGCCATACGCGCCAGGATGCTACCCGGGGTCGTGCCAACAATGCGCCAGACGAAGAACACCAAAATGGCGACCTCGAGCCCGACAATGACCGTCAGTGGAATGTTCTCGCTCAGCCACCAGCACACGCCGGCCGCGATGCCGACCGCCAGCACATCGAACGCGATACCGACACCGGTGACCTTCGAACCACCGTCCCGGCCTCGACCAGCTTGGGATGCGGTCGACTCGCCGCGCAGAATCGTCGCGTCGGGTGCGGGCTGCATCCCCGCAGCCGCTGAACCAAATTCAGATTCCGAAACCATGTGCATCCCTTTTCTGCGAGTCGAATCAACCATGCTGCTCCACCGTGCCCGTCACCTGTAGGCCGCTACATCATGGCGCGCACGGCGCTGAACGCGCCGGCCGCAACGAGCGCCAGCGGAATCGCCGCAACGATTGCCAATTGCTCGAGGATGTCTGCGGCACGCGTGATTGCGGGCGCGTACATACCGTGATTGAGCCAGAAGCCGATGCCGAACATCGCCGCGGCGAGCACGATGGCTCCGATAATCCACAGCGACACATCGCCAACCGGGTGAGTTGCAATCGCGATGCCGAGCAGCACCATGACGACCAGGCGCGGCACCCAGCGGGTAAACGCGTTTCGGGCATCGCGGGGGTAGAGCGTGAAACAGGCAATCGTCGCCACGGCGAGCGCGAGCGCCGTCCATCCTTCGAGCGTCTGACGGGCAATGATCTCGATGACCGGTGGCATCGACACGATCGCCAAGACGCAGGCCACCGAAATCGAAATGATGCGCAGGGTCGAGCCCTGCTGCAGCGTGTGGCGAACGCGGCGCGATGTGATGCGAGCCGGTGGCGGCACATCGGGCGTGTGCACCGAGGGCGCCGTGCTCAGCACCGCGGGCAAATTGAGCAGCTGCGACTCCGGCACCCGCAATGACGACGACGCGCTCATGCTCAGCAGCACGATCGCCGCAGCGAGCCCGATCGGCCCGGCAACGTCATTCGGTACTTGCGCGAGCGACACGGTGGAGAGCACGGTGGCTGAGCCCAGCCACATACGCACGGCGGTGTCGGTGTAGTCGTGCTCTTGCACAAACCTCGTGATGAATGCGGCGACCGTGCCGCCCCAGAGGAACGCGAGCGCGTAGCTCCAACCGGCAATGAGGGTGGGATGCATGACCGCGACACCCGCAGCAGCCGCAGCTGGCAATGGGGTTACGAGTCCGGCCCAAGAGGTGCGGATGGTGAACTTCTGCGCCACGAGCACGGCGAACGCGGCGACCAGTGCGAGCGCGAGCCCGAACCGTGGCCAGTAGTCGGCGCTCCAATAGTCGCGGGTGCCCGGCAGCAGCAGGGCGACAACCGGGCTCAGGCAGGTGAGCAGCAGGATGCTTGCAAGCAGGTGGTTGGGGACGTGCCGCTGGGCGTTCGCGGCCTTAATGTCTTCGGCGACGCGCTGCGAGGCGTCGGCTTCATCGCGTCGGGCGGTATAGAGGACAATGCCTGCCGGCAGTGATTGCCCGAACGTCTCGGTTTCGCCCAGGGTGCGGCCCAGCTCATCGCAGAGCCGGTAGCGCTCGTGACCGCGGTCGAGTTTGAGCAACATGCCGCGCACGGTGGTGCCAACGGGCACGGAAAAATCGAGTACCTCATTGTTGCGGTAGATCGTCGCGGTGGTGGTCGCGGCTGGCAACGTCGAGGCACCTCCTTTCGCGAATGACCCGTTGCTTGAACGGGCTATAGTCTAGGCCAGCAAATCGGCGCAAAAGTGCCGATCTCTGATAAGAAATCACTCGTTCGACGGATTGGAATTTCGTGCCTACTCCGCGCTCTGGATATGTGGAAGCACCGAAGCTGCCACGCGGAACGATCAGCGTTCAGCCGCCACCAGATGTTGTCGAGGCACAAGGGCCCGGAAACGTGATTGCGATGGCCGTGCCGATGCTCGGTTCCATGGGAATCATGGTGTTCATGGCCATGTCGAACACCTCCAACCCGAGAATGATCTTGATGGCCGGCGTCATGGTCGTGGCGATGGTTTCGATGGTGGCATTCACCACCTGGCGACAGATCTCGCAACACCGAAACAAGGTCACCACGCAGCGACGCGAGTACCTTGCCTACTTGAGCGAACTGCGCGATGACGTTCGCCGCGGTGCCGCCGACCAGCGCGCCTTTGCCATGTGGAACCTGCCCGAACCATCCGCGCTGCCGATGATCGTGCAGCAGCGTGAGCGGCTTTGGGAACGTACCGACCGAGATCCGGTCACCTTTACTGCCCGCATCGGCACGACGCAGCAGCCGCTGGTGCTCGACCTGCAAGAGCCGGAGCTCTCGCCGCTGTCGAACGCCGACCCGGTCTGCCTTTCGGCGGTGAGTCGCTTCGTCAAGACCTTCGACACGGTTGACGGTCTGCCCGCAGGCATTGCGGTTTCGGACTACTCACTCATCGAGATCACCGGTTTCCGCGAATACGGCCGGAGCCTTGCCCGTGCCATGACGTCGTCGCTGACCACACTGGTCGGGCCAGAACTGCTGATGATCGCGGTCATCGCCGACGAAGACGCACTGCTCGAATGGGACTGGGCCAAGTGGCTGCCGCACGTTCGTTCGTACGAAACGGATGCGGTGGGTCAGATGCGCATGATTGGTAGCTCGGTAGTCGAGGTGCTCGACCTCGTGCCTGAAGAAATCATGCAACGCCCGGCATTCCGGCCCCGCAGTGCGGCGAGCCCACTGCCGCAGCTCATGGTGATCGTTGACGGCGTGGAACTCGGTCAGGAAGACCGCGAACGCCTGGACCGCGAGGGCATTTGCATTATTGAGCTGCTCGAAGAGTGGGACAAGATCACCGACTACTCGACGCTGCGCCTGCAGCTTAAGCCTCGCAGTGACGGCACGAACGAGCTCTCGCTGGTCACGCTTGCCGACGGTACCGCAACCATGACCTCGGACACGATGTCGGTCGCCCTCAGCCTGGCCGCCGCTCGTAAGATGTCGCGCTATGCCGAAAAGCCGAAGGAAGAAGGCACGGAGCGCTCGCGAGCGGTTGCATCCGACCCAACTCGACAGTCGGATCTGCTCGACCTGCTCGGGCTTCCCGATATTCGTGACTTCGAACCGAGCCGCGATATTGTGCGCCGCGAAGGCCGCGATCGCCTCAACGTGCCCTTTGGTGTTACGCCGGAAGGCATCCCGGTGCGCCTGGACATTAAGGAAAACGCACAGCAGGGTATGGGCCCCCACGGTCTGCTCATTGGTGCGACCGGTTCGGGTAAGTCCGAGGTATTGCGCACGATCGTGCTCTCACTCGTGCTCACGCACTCGCCCGAACAGCTCAACCTCGTGCTGGTTGACTTTAAGGGTGGTGCGACCTTCGCCGGTATGGCTGAGCTGCCGCACGTATCGGCAACGATTACGAACCTCGAAAGCGAACTTTCGCTCGTTGACCGTATGGAAGAAGCCCTGCACGGTGAAATGGTGCGCCGTCAGGAACTGCTTCGCGCGGCCGGTAACTACGCCAACGTGCGCGACTACGAAAAGGCGCGTCTCGCCGGGCAACACAATCACCCGCCGCTGCCAGCCCTGTTCATCATCCTTGACGAGTTCTCCGAGCTGCTTTCGGCCAAGCCCGGCTTCATCGACACCTTCGTGGCAATCGGTCGACTCGGTCGCTCGCTCGAAATCCACCTCTTGCTGTCGACCCAGCGACTCGAAGAGTCGAAGCTGCGCGGTCTCGAATCGCACCTGTCGTACCGAGTCGGTCTGCGCACCTTCTCGGCGCAAGACTCGCGTGCGGTTATCGGTACCCCGGATGCATTCAACCTGCCGGCCGTGCCCGGTGTCGGCTTCCTGAAGACCGCGGGTGAGGGCATGACCCAGTTCCGCGCGTCCTATGTGGCAGCGCCACCAAAGCCGCGCAAGAGCAAGCCAAAGAACGCACCGAAGAAGCGGGAAACTGCCGCGCGCATCCTGCCGTTTACTGCTGCCCCGGTGCTGAGCCTCGATCCCACGCCCCAGGAACCGGAGATCGAAGAAGAAGTAACCGTCGAGCTGGCAGGCGACGCTCAGTGGGCTGATATGTCGCTGCTCGATATCGCGATCAAGAAGATCGAACCGATGATGCCGCGCGCGCACCAGGTCTGGCTGCCGCCGCTGGACGCATCCGACACCCTTGACCAGCTCTTTGGCGACCTCACCATTTCGCGTGAGTTCGGTCTGCACTCGCCATCGTGGCGAGCCAAGGGCGGGCTCGTGGTGCCGATCGGTACCAAGGACGTGCCACGTGAGCAGCGACGCGAAAAGCTCGTGCTCGACCTCAACGGTGGTGCCGGTCACGTCGGTATCTACGGCGGTACGCAGTCGGGTAAGTCGACGGCACTGCGCACGCTCATCATGGCGCTGTCGCTCGTGAACACGCCGCGCGAGGCGCAGTTCTACATCCTCGACTTCGGTGGCGGTACCTTCGCCGGTTTCCGTGGTGGCTCGCACATCGCCGGTGTCGGTACCCGTGACCGTCCGGATGTGGTGAACCGCATCCTCGCCGAAATCGCGGCGATCATGGCCGACCGTGAAATGTACTTTGCTGAGAACGGCATCGACTCGATGACGACGTATCGTCGCGGTCGCGCCGAAGGCAAATATGATGACGGTTACGGTGACGTCTACCTGGTGATTGACGGTTGGCACAACATGAAGGCCGACTTCCAGGACATGGACCGCACGATTCAGGACCTCTCGGGTCGTGCGCTCGCCCTCGGTGTGCACATTTTCGTGGCCACGCCGCGTCAGGCCGATGTGCGTCACGCCATGCAGAGCCTGTTCGGTACGATCGTGGAGCTGCGCCTGGGTGAACCGCGTGACTCGATTCACACCACAAAGATTGCGCAGGGCGTGCCCGAGGGTGTGCCGGGTCGAGGGCTGTCGGCATCGGAGCACCACATGCTCGTGGGTCTGCCGCGTATCGACAGCGATTCCGACCCCGAGTCGCTGGCTGAGGGTGTGTCGGATGCGTGGGGACGGATGGCTGCCGCGTGGCAGGGTGCGCCCGGTCCGAAACTGCGCATGCTGCCAACGATGCTCGAACTCGAACGCCTGCAACAGGCTCGCCCCGATTCGAAGGCCGTGCTGCTGGGTGTGGACGAAGCTCGACTCGAACCGGTCGAATTCGACCTGGCCGAGCACAATCACCTCTACGTCATCGGTGACACCGAGAAGGGTAAGTCGAACGTGCTGCGCACGATCGCGCGCGACGTCATGCGTGCCAAGCAGCCGCAGGAAGCGCAGTTCTTCGTCGTCGACTTCCGACGTTCGCTGTTGCAAGAGATCCCGGATGTGTACCTCGCGGGCTACTATGCGACGCACGATATCGCGACCGCCGCGATGAAGCAGATTGCAGGACTGCTGAAGCAGCGCATCCCGGGAACCGACATCACGCCGCAACAATTGCGTGAACGCTCGTGGTGGCAGGGACCGGAGTTCTACATCCTGGTCGATGACTACGACATGGTGAACAACTCGAACGGTAACCCGCTGTTCCCGATGATCGAGCTGATGCCGCAATCGCGCGACATCGGTATGCACATCATCGTGAGCCGCCGTACCGGTGGTGCCTCACGAGGCATGTTCGATCCGTTCATGCGTTCGATGACCGACAACAACGCGCCGGGTCTGCTGCTGCCGGGTAACCCCGAAGAGGGTGCGCTCATCGGTAAGGTCAAGCCGAAGCCGGGCCCTGCCGGTCGCGGTCAGCTGGTTACCCGCTCGAAGGGCCTGCAGCTCATTCAGGTGGCATACGCCAAGCCGTCGGTCGAGTAGCTGCCCCGCACCGCATCCCAACAAGTAGTGAACATGCGCCCTGATGTTTCGACATAGGGGCGCATGTTCACTCGGATTTGGATGCGTTTGGCCGGGTGCACCGGGTTGGGTTGGATGCGCGGGGCTGGGCCGGACGTGTGGGCCGGGCGCGTGGGTTTGAACCCGCTGGGCTCGGTGAAGCTACTCTGCGGCGCCGTAGAGGCGGTCGCCGGCGTCGCCGAGGCCCGGCACGATGAAGCCGTGCTCGTTCAGGCACTCGTCCTGTGCGGCCACGACCACCTGGACGTTGTCGCCGGGGAAGTGCTCCTCCATGAACTCGATGCCCTCTGGTGCGGCAACCAAACAGACTGCCGTGACCTCAGTAGCACCCGCATCCAGCAGGTACTGCACCGTTGCGGCGAGCGAACCACCGGTCGCGAGCATCGGGTCGAGCACGAAGCACTGACGGTTCGCGAGGTCGTCAGGCAGGCGCTTCGCGTACGTCTCGGGTTCGAGCGTGGTCTCGTTGCGACGCATGCCGATGAAGCCCACTTCGCTGTGCGGCATGAGCTTGAGGAAGCCGTCGAGCATGCCGAGGCCCGCGCGAATAATCGGCACAACCAGCGGCAGTGGCTGCGATACGTGCAGTCCGGTGGTCTGAGCAACCGGCGTCGTGACTGGTACTTCTTCTACTCGGAGCGTGCGGGTTGCTTCGTAGCTCAGCAGGTTGACGAGCTCAGCAACGAGCTCGCGGAACAGCGGCGACTGCGTGCGCTGGTCGCGCAGTAGCGTCATCTTGTGGCTAATGAGTGGATGATTGGCAATGTGCAGCTGCATACCATTAGCGTAGCCAGGCGCTGTGGGTGAAACCAACAAACCCCGTAACGAGCGGGACCGCAGCAGCACAAGCAGAAAGAGTACGGATGCGGGTACCAGCACGATACGAGGCATGGATGCGTCTCGCCCTCGATGAGGCGGCCGTCGCGCAACAAACCGGCGACCTGCCGATTGGCGCGATCGTGACCGACGCATCCGGAGCCGTCGTCGGCCGCGGCCGAAACCACCGCCAGGCTGATCACGACCCGACCGGACACGCCGAGATTGCGGCGCTGCGCGAAGCGGCCCGCACGCTCGGCACCTCGCGGCTCGACGATTGCACGCTGGTGACGACCCTCGAGCCCTGCGTCATGTGTGCCGGGGCGGCGCTGACGGCACGCGTTGCGCGCGTGGTGTTCGGGGCGTGGGATGCGAAAGCCGGGGCGGCAGGGTCGGTGTACGACCTGCTTCGCGACCGTCGGCTGCCGCTGCACTGCGAAGTCATCGGCGGCGTACTCGAAACGGAATGTGCGGCGCCGCTGCAGCAGTTTTTTACGCGCGGCACGCAGTCGCGCTAGTGCAAGCTGACTAGCCGGCAAGTTGACCGCAAGCGCGGGCCAAACGGCACTGCGGTTGCCCGAGGAGCGGGGAAGACCGGGGATTAGTCCCAGCCGCGAATCACGATGGCTTCGGTCGACAGTGGCTCGGCGCGACGCTCCGTGAAGTCAGGCTCGAGGAAGATCTGCTTGGCCGTTGGGTGCGCGCGGCGGATGCTCGAACGCAGCTCAGCCATGAGCGGCGGCATCGCAAACACTTCGCGCACATTGCACACCGAAAAACGAACAGCGACCGTGGCCTCGGTCTCGTCAACCGCAATCGTTGCCACCTCGCCCACATATGGGCTTGCGAGCATCGCCGCGCGAATCGCTTCGCTAATTCCGGTGGTGGTCATCGTGTCTCCCATCGTGGAAACCTGTGCAGGTATGCAACAACTTAGCCGTGTTGTGTACGAAAAACGAGCGAATACGCCGCTTTTTCGCAAGCAATAATTTCGACCACCATAGACTCGTTAACTGTGACTTCCTCAACGAATTCGACCATGCCACTTCCCACCGTCGCGATTCTCGGCAGCGGCAATATGGCCGGGGCAATCCTTGAAGGGATGCTCGCCAAGGGCCTCGTTGACACGCAACCGGTGCGCGTCACCACGCGTTCGCAGGCGAGCGCCGCGCAATACGACAACGAGCCGCGCGTTGACGCCATCTCACTCGAACAGCATCCGGAAGCGAACCTCGACGCAGTTCGCGGCGCGCAGGTTGTTGTGCTCGGCGTCAAGCCGCAGATGCTCGGTGACCTGCTGCGCGAAATCGCCGACGCGCTCCAACCTGGCACTGTGCTGATCTCGTTGGCCGCCGGCACGACGATTGCGACGATCGAAGCCGCCGTACCGGCCGGCATCCGCGTCGTACGCGCCATGCCAAACACCCCGGCGGCCATCGGCCTCGGCGCCACCGGTATCGCGGCCGGCACCGCCGCCGATGCCGAAGCCCTGCAGATTGCCGAAACGATCTTCGCGGCAGTGGGCTCGGTCGTCACCGTCGACGAAGCGAAGATCCCCGCCGTGGGCGCGATCTCGGGTTCAGGCCCCGCCTATGTCTACTACTTCATCGAATCGCTCATCGATGCCGGTATTGAAGTCGGCCTCAGCGAGCAGGATGCGGCAGACCTCGCGCACCAGACGTTCCTCGGGGCAAGCGAACTCGCATCCCGCCAGCGCGAACTCGGTGCCGCTGAGCTGCGCCGTCGCGTCACCAGCCCCAAGGGAACGACCGAACAGTCGATCCGAGTCTTTGACGAGTCGGAGGTGCGTGACATCATCAGCCGAGCGATCCACGCGAACATCCGACGCAGCGAAGAACTCGCCGCCGAAGCCTAAGCGCCCGCTCCCACCCAACCTACCCGCCCGCATCCGCCCGCACCGCAACACCGAAGGCTCAGACATTGCGCGACTTCCCCGAGAACCTCTACGACGTCCTCGGCATCAGCCCCGATGCTGCTGCCGACGAGATTCGTCAGGCCGGGCGCCGGCGTCAGCGCCAGACTCACCCCGACCTCGGTGGTGATGCGAGCGAGTTTACGCGCGTACGTCTCGCCGTTGAGGTGCTGGGGAACCCGCAGCACCGAGCCGAACACGATGCCTGGCTCGCCGCCCGGCACGGCATCATCACGCAGCAGCGTGACCGCGGCGCGCGACTGCGCCAACAGCAGCGCGTGCCGCGCTCGCGGCCGCAACCGCCGTCACCACACGCGCACAGTACCGCCGCCGGTAGCAGCGATATTCCCGAATTTGACCGCATCCCGAAACCGCAGGTCACCGCCTGGCGCATGGGCTGGTACCGCAAGAACTGGCACGAAGTTCCGGATGTCTGGCCACCGGCTCGGCCGCTGCGCCGTGCTGCCAGCCCGCGAGCGATCATCGGTTTCGTGCTGCTGTTCATTGCGCTCGTTGCATCCAATGCTTGGCAACTGGTCGAAGACTCGGCCATTGCCGCACCGTGGCTGCCGATCTTGTGGGCCACAACGGCGCTTTCGCTGCTATGGATGACCGTGCGCTGGCAAGGCATTCGAAGCCAATGGGTGCGAATGGTCTTTTACGCCGCCATTGCGCTCGCGGCGGTGGATGCGGGGATTTCGTTCGTGGTCGCCATGACCGGATTATTCAACGGCGACGTCACGCAGGTGCCCGGAATGTCGATGCGTGGTGCCGCGATGCTCGTTATTGCGGGGCTGATTCCTGCCGCGTGGTGGGCGATGGCGCGACACTCGCAGCGCAACGAGATGGAACGCATCCTCTGCCAGATCGCGAACGAGAGCGCGCCGCCTGCAGATAGCGAGCAACAGACTTGGGGCGCTGCCGGCGCGACAGCCATGCGAAACTCGGCCCCCGGCGTGCATCCAGTGAGGCGCCGCTTTGCCGAGCAGATTATTGGCGAGCAGCTCGATGCGCTCACGCGGATTCCCGGCGTGCGCATTGTGCACGGCATCCGCCTACCCGGTTCCGATGAGCAGGTGGCGACGATTTCGCACGCGGTGCTCGCCGGGCACCGACTCGCCCTCATCGACGACCAGCTTTGGCGCCCCGGCGAATACCGATTGGATGCGCGCGGGCAGTTGCTGCGCAATGACTTCGGTTACGCCAACTCAGCCCAGGAGTTCCCGCACCGGGTCGCGCAGCTGCGCGAGTTCTTTGCCGATGCGGCGCAGGTGCGTGGCTGGATTGCGGTGGCACCGGATGCGCTCGGCAAGCTCGAACTCGACAACTCGCGCACCTGGCCGAACGTGCGCCTGGTTGATGTCGAGAGGCTGCTGCTCGAAGTGGGCGAATGGCTCGCCGGCGATGGTGAGCGGGTCGACCGACTCCTGCTGCGTGACCTGCTCGAACTGCAGGTCGAACCGCGCTAGGGCACTCCGAATGGATGCGCGCTGCCGGTAGCTAAGGCAGTAGCGCCAGTACCGCATCGCGGCTACGTGCGGCAGCGACGTCGACGCCAACGTGGAAGTCCTGCCCGGCAGCGGGGCCACAGAGGTCGGAGATACCGCGCACCGAGACGAACGGCACCGACATTGCGGCGCAGACCTGTCCGATAGCACAGCTTTCCATATCGGCGGCAACGGCGTCGGGGAACGTCTCGCGCATATCGGCAACGTTGCGTGCGGTCACGAAGGTGTCGCCCGAGAGGATGCGACCAACGTGCCAAGTGGCGTCGGTGGCAGCGATTTCCCGGGCACGAGCGACGACCGATTCGGCGGCAGCGAAGCGCACCGGCTGCCCGGGTACCTGACCGCGCTCGTAGCCGAACTCGGTGGCGTCGGCGGTACCGTAGGTGACCGCATCCGACACGGCAATATCGGCGACATTGGTGGCGGCAGCCAACCCGCCACAGCTACCGGATGAGAAGACTGCAGACGGCCGCAGCGTGTGGATCGCCCAAGTTGCCGCGGATGCTGCAGCGACCAGGCCGATGCCGGTCGTCACGAGCACGACCTCGTGGCTCGCCAGCGTGCCGCGAGTGGCACGGACATTCGCAAGGGGAGCGGCGAGTGCTTCGGGCTGCTCCAAGAGCTCAAGAAAGGGTGCCGCCTCGTCGGGCATGGCGGTAAGGATGCATACGGGTGCGGATTGCGTCGACACGGCAGCTCCCTAGGCGGTTGCGTCTGCGAACACCTGCTGCCAGGCGTCCCGCGCGTCCAAGAACGCCTGCACTTCGCGCTTCGCGGCAGCGAGCGAGTGGTTCTCGCCCCAGCCGCACTGCTCTTCGTTGGCTGCAGGAACGGCCTCGGCCGCAAGGAGATCGCGGAATGAAGTCTCTAGCAGGGCGAGGAACTCGTCGAGTTCGACACCGAGCATGATCGCATAGAAGCCGGTCTGGCAGCCCATGGGTGAGAAATCGACGAGCAGCTCGGTGTGGTTTCGCATGAGCTCGGCGGTGAGGTGCTCGATCGAGTGAATCGCGGGCATCTCAAGGTGCTCGCGGTTGGGCTGCTTGAACCGAACGTCGTACTTGATGAGGGTGTCGCCACCCGGCAGTTGCTTGCGGTCGGCGACTCGCACATACGGGGCCACGACAGCACGGTGATCAAGATTGAACGATTCGACATTCATGCGCATACCCACGAGCTTACGGGGTTCCTCGCGCGTTGACCGGGATGGGGGTCTCCAGAGTGGTGCACGTATCGAGGGTTGGAGGGGGAGCGCACCTGCGATGTTGGAATACCGCACCACTTTGCAGATTCTGAGCCGTGGTACCTGCTGCCGCAGCTAGCGCTGGGCCGCACTGTGTTTGTCTTGTTCGCGGCCGCAGCTACCGCTGGGCCGCGAACCTCTCCACATCCTCGGGGATGCCGGCGACGATGATGATGTCGTGGTCTGAGATGACGGTATCGGCCTCGGCATAGGTGAATTCGTGACCCGGCGACTTCACACCCACGATCGTCACCTGGTAGCGGCTGCGAATCTGCGATTGTCGCAGCGACTGGCCGCGAATCTGCTTTGGTGGGTACAGCTTCGCCAACACGAAGTCGTCATCGAACTCGATGAAGTCGAGCATGCGACCGTTGACCAAGTGCGCGGCACGGTGGCCAGCTTCGGCCTCGGGGAAAATCACGTGGTGCGCACCAATACGGCGCAGGATGCGGCCATGCGTCGCCGACATGGCCTTCGCCCAAATCTGCGGGATCTTGAGGTCTACCAAGTTTGCCGTCACGAGCACACTCGCTTCGATGGATGTACCCACCGCAACAACCGCAATCGAAAATTCCTGCGCACCGATCTGACGCAGCGCCTCGATATTGCGCGCATCCACCTGCACGGCGTGCGTCACGCGCTCCGCCCACTTCTGTACGAGATCGGGGTCGGTGTCGATCGCGAGCACATCGCGACCCAGGCGATCGAGTTCGCCGGCCGTGGCCGCACCGAAGCGTCCGAGGCCGATGACGAGAACGGGCGAGCTCGCCGAAACTGGTTCAGCCAACGATGATCCTTTCTTCGGGCAGCGTGTAAAGCTGCTTCTTCTGGCGGGATGCGAGCGCAGCGGCGAACGTTACCGTTCCCACTCTGCCGAGCCACATCGTTGCCGAGAGTATGTAAACACCTTCATCCGGGAGGCGCTCGGTGAGGCCGGTACTCAACCCCACCGTGGCGAAGGCCGAAATCGTGTCGAACACCGCCTCTTTCATGCTTGCCTGGCTGACCTGCATGATCGCGATCGACGCGAACGCCACGATCGTGGCACCCCACAGGGCGACCGAAATCGCCAGGCGGAGCACATCGACCGGGATGCGACGGCGGAACGCCTGAATGTCCTTGACACCGCGAGCTTCGGCCACCGCGGCCAAGAACAGAATGGCAAAGGTCGTGACCTTAATACCGCCAGCGGTCGAAGCTGAGCCGCCACCAACGAACATCAACATGCTCATCACCGAGACGGTTGATTCGTTCATTTGACCGATATCGACGGTCGCGAACCCGCCCGAACGCGTCATGACCGACATGAATCCCGCCGTAAATGGCTGCATCCCGTCATTGAGGGTGCCGAAAGTTGCCTCGTTGTTCCCCTCGAGAAAGTAGATCGCGACCCAGCCAGCGAAGAACAGCGCCACGGTTGTTACCAGCGTCAGTTTGACGTGCAGACCCAGGCGCTGGCGGGTGCGCGCCCAGCGGACGAGCGAAAAAATGACCGGGAAACCGAGCGAGCCTGCGAACACGGCCGTGGCCAAGCATCCGAGTACCCAAGCGTCGTTTACGAACGGTTCGAGTCCGTGCGTTGTGGGCACGAACCCGGTGTTCGTGAACGCACTCGCCGCAAAGTAGTAAGAGTCGAAGAGTGCTTGCCACCAGGACTTGTAGTTCTCGTTTGAGACAAGTGCGGGGAAGATACCGGCTGCGACGATGCTCTCAATAATTGCCAGCGAACTGACGACAGTGACCAACACGCCGCCGATCTCGCCCAGACGCACCGCCTGCGATTCCGAGACGGCGCCGGCGTGCAAACGCAGCGAGTTACCGTCGGATGCGGCGACGAGTTTCTGGCGCAGGCCAAGTTTGCGGGTTACCACGGCACCGAGAATGGATGCGAGGGTCAAGACCCCCACGGCACCCACCTGGATGCCGGCGAACACCACTGCGTCGCCGAATGGCGACCAGTGTGACGACATGTCGACCACCGAAAGACCGGTGACGCAGATGGTCGAGACCGCGGTGAAGAGCGCATCAACGAACGGCGTGACTTCGCCGGAGGCGCTCGAGATCGGGAGCATCAGCAGCCCAGCCCAAATGAAAATGATGCCGGTGAAAATGAGTACGGCGAACCGGCTCGGCGACTTCGTTTTCATGCGCTGATATGCGCCGCGCACCTGCGTTATTGGTGTTTGGCGTTGAGCGTGCGGTCCGGTACCGGAGTTCGGCATGCGATCGATGCTACTCGGATGCGGGTGACGCGGCTATAGCTGCGTGCTTGCGAAGGTCAGACGTTGGTCGGAGAGTCCGAGAGAATAACGCCAGAATGTGGCAATTCCAGTAGCGACACCCTAGTCTTGTTTCAGCACTTGCGTTCACAATTGTCACACCAGTGACGAGCAGTAGAGAAGGAGCCGCGATCTAATGGCAGCTGAATTGTCCGACGTGCGCTTCCTCACCGTCGCCGAAGTCGCTGAACTCATGCGGGTTTCGAAGATGACCGTGTACCGCATGGTTCACGCCGGTGAACTGCCCGCAGTGAAGTTTGGCCGCTCGTACCGAGTTCCGGAGTCTGCCGTCAATGACGCGATCCGCGGTATTGCACACGGTGGACAACAAACTGCCTAAGTCGCTCGCAAGCATGTAAAATTATCGGATGTGCCTTCGCGAGGGCGAAGGATTCCGAGCGCAGCACGAACTAAACAGAGGAAACATCATGGGTTCTGTAATCAAGAAGCGCCGCAAGCGTATGTCGAAGAAGAAGCACCGCAAGCTGCTTCGTAAGACTCGCCACCAGCGTCGCAACAAGAAGTAATCTCGGGAATTTTTTCCGGGATGGGGCGCCGACCTTCGGGTTGGCGCCCTTCTTCGTTTCCGCCCGCATCCCGCCCGCATCCCGCCCGCATCCCGCCCGCATCCCGCCCGCATCCCGCCCGCATCCCGTCTACCGCGAAACTTGAGGCCGACTTTGCACACTGGGGAGGCCGAATACTGTGCAAAATCGGCCGCAACGTCAACGCCTGCGTGCTGTTGAGGCCGACTTTGCACGCCTTCCGCAGTGGTGGCGGCCGTGGCACGGCAAAACGAACATTGTCGAGGGCGGATGCGGGTCCAGCCGGGGAAACGGTGGGTGATGTCAACGCGCGAATTTTGCCAGCGACCCCGCTCGGCACCTAGACTTGCTCACCAGGTGTGCTGGGAAGTCTGGTCAGCGGTATTGCTTTCATGCCCGATGTTCTGGCCGGATCACGCATCCGGAGCAGATTGTTCAACGAGGAGCTTCGCTGTTGCCCGCACTCACTAACAAACCAGACGACACATTCTCACTCAAAGAGCGCCTGAACTCGCAGAAGTTTGGTGGCACGATGCTGCTGCTCGCAGCGCTGGTCGCGATGATCCTCGCGAACTCGCCGCTTTCGGGCTGGTACGAGGGGCTCAAGCAGATTGACCTGCCGATCCCGGCGATCGGTATCGAGCACATGTCGGTCGCGCACTGGGCGAGCGACGGCATCCTGGCCGTGTTCTTCTTTGTCGTCGGTCTCGAGCTCAAGCGTGAGTTCGTCACCGGCCAGCTCCGCGACCCGCGCAAGGCATCGTTGCCGATGGCAGCGGCGCTCGGCGGCATGATCGTGCCCGCGATCATTTTTGCGGTGACGATCGCGATCGGCGGCCAGGGCGGTAGCGAGGGATGGGCAATTCCGGTTGCGACCGACATCGCGTTCTGCGTCGGTCTGCTTGCAGTATTCGGTAAGGGGCTGCCCTCGCCGTTCCGCATCTTCTTGCTGACGCTCGCCGTTGTCGACGACCTGCTCGGCATCACCCTGATCGCCATTTTCTACACCGCCAACCTCAACCTCGTGTGGCTGCTCGTGTCGATCGCGACCATCGCGCTGTACGGTTTGCTCGTCAACAAGGGCGTCTACAAGTTCTGGCTACTCATTCCGCTCGGCATCCTCGCCTGGTACTTCATGCTGCTTTCGGGCGTGCACGCCACCATCGCCGGCGTGCTGCTCGGCCTGACGGTGCCGGCGATCGCACGCAAGGGCGAAGAAATCTCGTTTGCCGAAGACATGGAGCACGACTGGAACCCGCTCTCGCAGGCCATCGCGTTGCCAGTGTTCGCGTTCTTCGCCGCGGGTGTGCCGCTTGCCGCGGGTTCCGGTAGTTTCACGGATGCGCTGGCCAATCCGGTCTTCCTCGCTGCGTTCCTGGGCCTGCTCGTTGGTAAGCCGCTCGGTATCTTCACGACGGTCGCGCTGCTGCACAAGCTGCCGGCATTCCGTCTCGACGACAACCTCAACCTGCGCGATATCGCCGCGCTCGGTGGTCTGGCAGGTATCGGATTCACGGTGTCTCTGCTGATCGGTGAGCTCGCGTTCCGTGGCTCCGAGGGCTTCTTGGAGTTCGCGCACCTCGGTGTCATCCTCGGTTCGCTGACCGCCGCGGTGATTTCGATCTTCCTGCTGCGCTGGCGCGTCAAGTTCCACGTGGGCGAGAAGCTCGACCCAGACGAAGCGGTCATGCCGTAATGGTCGTCGACTTTTACGAGCGACCCGGCTGCCACCTTTGCGAGGACGCCCTCGCGATCGTGGCGGCCGAATGCGCTGCATCCGGGGCGACGCTGCAGCGACACGACATCGCGGCAGACCCGGTGCTGCAAGACCTCTACGGTGAGCTCATCCCGGTGGTCGTCATCAATGGTGTGCAACACGCGACCTGGTTTGTGGATGCGGCGCGGTTGCGTCAGGCGCTTACCGCGGGTCGCTGACGCAAACCGGCTCGCATCCAGTCGTCGGAACGATGTGACGCCGGGAAAACAGTAATGGTGCTGCGGGAGCCAGACAATTGCTGGCCACCACGCAGCACCACTAGGGCGCGGATGCGCTTACGGCTGCAGGCGGTTCGGGCCGCGGAACAGGTAGGTGACCTCGCGCAGGTTTGGCTGGTGCAGCATGAGCATCATCATGCGGGCAAGGCCCATACCGAAACCACCGTGCGGGGGAGCGCCGTAGCGGAAGAACTCGATGTAGAAGTCGAGCTCTTCTGGTTCCATACCCTTTTCGCGGATCTGCTCGGTGAGGACGTCAACGCGGTGTTCGCGCTGGGCACCGGTCGAGATCTCGACACCGTTCCAGATGAGGTCGTACGACTTCGTGAGGGTCGGGTCGTCCTCGTGCTTCATGTGGTAGAACGGGCGAATCGACATCGGGTAGTCGGTCAGAAAGACGAACTCGCTGCCGTGTTCTTCCATGGCCCAGCGAGCGATTTCGCGCTCGCCTTCTGGGTCCATGTCGAGGTCGTTGCGCTCGAACTTGTGGCCGCGCGACTGCACAATTTCGCGAGCTTCGAGCAGCGGGATGCGTGGGAACGGTGTTTCGGGCACGTTGATGTCAACGTCGAAGTGTTCCTTGATCGCGTCGCCGTGGCGTTCCTTGACCGCGGCAAGTGCCGTGCGCATCAGGGCTTCCTGCATGTCCATGACGTCGTGGTGAGAGTCGATCCACGAGATCTCGGCGTCGACACCGGTGAACTCGGTGGCGTGGCGCGAAGTAAACGATGGGTCGGCGCGGAAGACCGGGCCGATCTCGAAGATCTTGCCGAAACCGGCCGACTGCGCCATCTGCTTAAAGAACTGTGGCGACTGAGCCAGGTAGGCGGGGCGGTCGAAGTAATCGACCTTGAAGAGCTCTGCCTTCGATTCCGAAGCGCTGGCCATGAGCTTCGGCGAGAACACCTCGATGTAGTCGCGCTCGTACCAGTACTCGCGCATTGCGTGCGCGAAGGTGGTCTGGGCACGGAACATGGTGTTGTTGCGTGCGGTGCGCAGGTCGAGGAAGCGGTAGTCGAGACGCTTGTCGATCGACGAGTCGTCGGCAATCGGGGTCTCGGGGTCGGCTTCGGACTCGACCTTGATCGACGAGATCTTGACCTCGAGGCCGCCGAGCTTGACGCGCTCGTCGTGCTTGAGCTCACCTTCAACGGTGATCATCGTGCCCTGCGCGAGCGTCGAGATCGTGTCGCTAATGGTTTCGCGGCCTTCGAGTCGCGGATTCACCAGCTGCAGCGCGCCAGTTTCGTCGCGGAGGACGACAAACTGGACCTTCTTCTGGTCGCGGACGGTGTCTACCCATCCCTGGACCTTGACCGGTCCGTTCTCGAGGGCGGCAAGTGCGGAAATCAGAGTTCGTTGCATCACCCGGTCAGCCTATCGCGCGGCACGCACCTTTGACCCGCTTTCGGTGCATTTTCCAACTGCATCCGTAGGCTTATCTTCATGCAGGAGCAGCGCATCCACCTTGTCCGCCATGGTGAAGTCGAAAACCCCGAGGGAATCTTGTACGGCCGCATCCCCGGATACGGTCTGAGTGAACGTGGCCACCGCATGGCCAAAATGGCCGCCGACGACCTTGCCCAGCGCGAACTGCCGGTGGGGCGCATTGTCGTTTCGCCGCTGCAGCGCACGCAGGAGTCGGCAGCGCCGATTCTTGAGGCGTTCGGGATGGATGCGGTGATCGAGCCGCGCGTGATCGAACCGTGGAACGTGTTCGAGGGCAAGAAGCTCGGCGGTCGTGACGGCGCCTGGCGTCGGCCAAAGGAATGGCCAAAGATGGCTCGCCCGTGGGTGCCGAGCTGGGGTGAACCGTTCACCGAGATCGTTGCGCGCATGCGGGAAGCCCTGATGGCACACGCAAAAGCCGCAAACGGCGCAGATGTTATCGTTGTCACACATCAGTTGCCTATCTGGATGGTGCACCGTTCGGTGAATAATCGGCCACTGCCGCACAACCCGGCAAGCCGCCGCTGCTCGCTTTCGAGCATCACCGTGCTCGAGTACCACCCGGCTACAGGTTTTGTAGAGGCGGACTATCGCGAACCGGCCGCGAGCGAATTGCGTGCGGCCGAAGACAAGGGAGCCGTGTGAACCGACGTTTTCATCGAACCGCAATTGCCGTATTGGCAGCGAGCGCATTCGTGCTGACGGGATGCGCGAGCGACGACTTCGCGCAGGATTACGCCGCCGGATCTGACCAGGGGTATGTCGCCGGCGACGGATCGATGAAGGTTATCGCCAAGGACCAGCGCGGTGCCGCGATCGAGTTCGGTGGCGACACGGATACCGGCGAATACCTGAAGAGCTCGGACTACTCGGGCGATGTCATGGTCGTGAACTTCTGGTACGCGGCGTGCCCGCCCTGCCGTGCCGAAGCACCCGACCTGCAAAAACTCAATGAAGAATACGAATCGAAGAACGTGCACTTCGTTGGCGTCAACGTGTACGACCAGGCGCCAACCGCCAAGTCGTTTGCCGCCGAGTTCGGCGTGACCTACCCGAGCATCCTCGACGTCGACAAGGCCGAAGTGCGCTTGGCATTCAGCGACAACGTACCGCCGCAGGCGATTCCATCGACGCTCGTGCTCGACCGTGAGGGCCGCGTTGCTGCGGTGATCCGTGGCGTGGCCGATCCATCGGTGCTCAGCACCATGATCGACGACGTGTTGGCCGAGTGACCCGGCCGTGAACCCCGGCGAAATCGTCTACTCGGGTCAGCTGCTGGTGGCGTTGCCACTCGCGCTGCTGGCCGGGTTCGTTTCGTTCGCCTCGCCCTGCGTTCTGCCGGTGATCCCCGGCTACTTGGGGCTGCTCGGTGCTGTTTCGGATTCCCGCAAGCGCGATGAATCTGCCGATGCACAGGATGCGGATGCGTCCGCCACGCAGGCAGGTGCGGTTGCGGCTCCGGCGCGCGGTCGGGTTGCCCTCGGTGCGGCGCTGTTCGTACTGGGCTTCTCGGTTATTTACGTCCTTTCGGGTGCCGCATTCGGGCAGCTCGGGGTGTGGTTCCTGCGCTACCAACACACAATCACGCCGATTCTTGGCGCCATCGTCGCGCTCATGGGCCTTGTATTTGTCGGGCTTTCCGGCCCGTGGCAGCGCACGATGAAGTTCAACGCGGCCCCCGCCGGCCTCGTTGGTGCACCGATTCTCGGCGCCATCTTTGCGCTCGGCTGGGCGCCGTGCCTGGGGCCCACGCTCGTAGCCATCCAGTCGCTCTCGTTCGAGGGCGCCTCTGCCGGCCGCGGCGCACTGCTTGCCTTTGCCTACTGTCTTGGGCTCGGCATCCCGTTCGTACTCGCAGCCGTGTTCTGGAGCAGCGCCACCGGTTGGATCGGTTGGCTTAAGCGCCACCTGCGCACGATTAACATCATCGGCGGCGTACTGCTCATCATCATCGGTCTGCTGATGATGACCGGACTTTGGCAACAATTCGTCTCGGCCGTCGGCGCTATGCTGCCCGGCTACCAGGCTCCGCTCTAGGAAGGTAACTGCGTGACCAACCCCCGCACGGCCCCCAAGCGCCGCAACGTAACGATCGCACCGATGTTGCGCGGTTTGTGGACCGGCCTGACGAGCATGCGCACCGCGATCATCCTGCTGCTGATGCTCGCCGTCGCGGCCGTGCCCGGCTCGTTGGTGCCGCAGCGTTCGAGTGACCCCAACGGCGTCACGCAATACTTCGACAAGAATCCCGAGCTCGCGCCGCTGCTCGACTCGTGGAGCATGTTCGACGTGTACACCTCGTGGTGGTTCTCGTCGATCTACCTGCTGCTGTTTATTTCGCTCATCGGATGCATCATCCCGCGTACCGCAAAGCACGCCAAGGCCCTGCGCGGCAAGCCACCGCGCACGCCCGCGCGGCTGTCGCGATTTGACGACTACGAGACGATCCGGCTCGATGAGCGCTGGGCGGGCGAGGGCGCCGCGATTGCCGAACGAGCGAATGCGCTGCTGCGCAAGCGTCGCTACCGCACCACGCGCTTCGACGCGAGCGGTACGGATGCGCGACCCGGTGCATCCTGGTCGGTATCGGCCGAGCGCGGCTACCTGCGCGAAACCGGCAACCTGGTGTTCCACGCCGCCATGCTCGGCATCATCGTTTCGGTCGGTGTGTTCTCGGGCTTCAACTGGCACGGTCAGCGTGTACTCGTTGAAGGGCAGACCTACGTCAACGGTCTCGTGAGCTACTCGTCGTTCACCCCGAGCCGGTTCTTTCAGCCCGATCAGATTCCACCGTTTTCGCTGCGACTGAACGATCTCGACGTCACCTACGAAGCCGAGAACAAGAACGCCATCGGTATCGCGACCGACTACACGGCGAACGTGACCGTGACGCATCCCGACGGCAGCAGCTACGACGACTCGGTGAGAGTGAACCACCCGCTGCGACTCGACGGCATCGACACCTACCTGCTGGCTAACGGCTACGCGCCCACGATCACCGTGCGTGACCCGAAGGGCAACGAAGTCTTCCGCGACCACGTGGTGTTCATTCCGCAGGACAACAACCTCACCTCGACCGGTGTCGTTAAGGTGCCGGACGGACTCAAGGAACAGATCGGTCTGCTCGGATTCTTCTACCCGACCGCCAGCAAGCTCGAATCGGGCGCACTGACCTCGTCGCACCAAGACCTCAACGACCCGGTACTTTCGCTCAACGTGTACCAGGGTGACCTCGGCCTCGACGACGGTATTCCGACCTCGGTGTACCAGCTCGACACCGACAGCCTGACGCAGATCGCTGGCCGCGGTACCGATGTCGCCGGTATCGAGCTGCGCCCTGGCGAGACGGTCGACCTGCCAAACGGCCTCGGCACCATCTCGATGGACGAAACCGTGCCGCGCTACGCATCCTTCGACGTGCATCGCGACTACACCCGCGTACCGGTGGCGATTTTCACCGGGCTGATGATTGCTG
Source organism: [Zimmermannella] bifida NBRC 103089 (assembly GCF_001570925.1). Taxonomy (GTDB): domain Bacteria; phylum Actinomycetota; class Actinomycetes; order Actinomycetales; family Microbacteriaceae; genus Gulosibacter; species Gulosibacter bifidus. Next base: position 46,866 of record NZ_BCSP01000008.1, on the reverse strand, counting down.
GGCTCATTGTGGCGCTGCTCGTGCCTCGCCGCCGCGTGTGGGTGAAGGTCAGCGAGCAGGCCGCCGCTGGGGGCACCACACCGGGGCTGCTCATCGAAGTTGCCGGATTGGCGCGCGGCGAAGACCCGCAATTGGCACGCACAATTGAAGAACTCGTGGCCGCAATCACCGCAGAGCTTCTATCCTGGAAAGAATCTTCCGGCCAGCCGGATCAACGCTAAGAATCTGGAATCATGATCGAAACGCTCTCGAATTGGTCAAACTCGCTGCTGTTCGCCGCCATCGTGGTGTACGCGGTAGCGTTCGTGTGCTTTACCTTCGACATCGCCCTGCGCGGGTCGAAGCAGCAGAAGGCGAGCGCCGCGACCTCGGCAGCAGGTGCCACCGCGCGCAAGCGTGAGCTTGTTGGTGCGGCTGTCGGTGCCGATGCTGCAGGGATGGTCAGCGCTGCCGAGGGCAGTGCGGATGCGGTCACCCGCAGCGCAGGTATCAGCAGTTCGATTCACGGTACCGACCGCGGCGTCTTCGCGACCCGCGCAAAGGGCGAAGGCACCGCATCCGTCGCTCGCGAAGAATTCCGCGACAAGAACGCGACCAAGCTGCTGCCATACGCCATGATCGCTACGGCGATCGGCTTCGTGCTGCACCTGGCCGCCACGGTGCTGCTCGGTATCGCCGCGGGCCGTGTGCCCTGGTCGAACATGTACGAGTTCTCGATGACGGCAACCCTCATCGTGACTGGCGTATTCCTTGCGGTGCAGGCCTGGCAAGACCTGCGCTTCTTGGGCTCGTTTGTGACTGGTCTGGTGACGCTGTCGCTGGGTATTGCCTCGCTCGGGTTCTACGTTGAAGTTGTGCCGCTGCAGCCAGCGCTGCAGTCGTGGTGGCTGGTTGTGCACGTCTTCGTCGCCTCACTGTCGACGGGTCTGCTGGCCCTCGGCTGTGGCCTGTCGATCCTGCAGCTGCTGCAGCAGCGTCGCCAGCTCAAGGTGCGTGGCGGTGCCGCGGCCGGTGGCCCGCTCACAGCGCTGCCCGGTGCGGTTCGCCTCGAAGATCTGGCATTCCGCCTCAACGTCATAGGCTTCATCTTCTGGACCTTCACGCTGGTGGCCGGTTCGATCTGGGCCGAAGCCGCCTGGGGGCGCTACTGGGGCTGGGACACCAAGGAAGTCTGGACGCTGATCATTTGGATCGTCTACGCCGGCTACCTGCACGCCCGTGCAACCCACGGCTGGCGCGGTTCACCTTCGGCCTGGCTGTCGATCATTGGCTTCGGTACGGTGCTCTTCAACTTCGGTATCGTCAACGTCTTCTTCAAGGGACTGCACGCCTACTCGGGTCTGTAGGCCTACGCAAACAACACCCCCGCACCGCCTGGTGTGGGGGTGTTGCGTTTGAACGGCCGCAAGTTTGTTTGATGCCGGGCAAGAATTGTTGCCTGGGAGCGGGTCCATCCACATATGCGGTTCGCAGGCTCCGTGTGGCAACAAACCCTGCCGGCAGGTGCTGACACGGCTCTTTCCGTTTGGCCGACGGGGTGCGCTAGCTCGCCAGCATCGCGTAGCACTCGCGAATGCGCTCAATCCACCAGTCGCGACGGGCCCCGGATGCGGCAAGATCACGCAACCGGGATGCATCCGGTACCGCAGGTGCCACCGGAATCGCACCGTTCACGGGCAGGCGCGGGTCGTTACATACATCGGCCGCAAACAGCGCCAGCGTGCCGAGCCCGGCGGCGAACGGTGACTGTTGGCCCTCGGCCAAGCGAGCGGCGAGCTGCGCGCCCATGCTGAGCCCGACCGATGTCTCCAACGCGCTCGAGACGGTGGCGGTGAGTCCGCTTCGCGCCACAACCTCGGCAGCGCGGCGCACGCCACCAAGCGGCTGCACTTTCACGACGGCATGATCGGCGGCACTGGTTCGGGCCACGGCGAGCGGGTCGTCGGCTTTGCGGATCGACTCATCGGCGGCAATGCGCACGCCGAGGTCGGCCACGCGGCGGCGAAGGTCGGCAAGTTCGGGCACGGTCGCCACCGGCTGTTCGGCATATTGCAACTGGATGCCTTCGGCAGCGAACGCGCGCAGGGCACGTTCGGCTTCATCCACGCTCCAGCCGCCGTTCGCATCCACGCGGATCGCGACGTCGCCAAACGCTTCCCGCACCGCGATCACGCGCTCGACGTCATCGTGCAGCTGCTGGCCACGCTCGGCGACCTTGATCTTGACGGTGCCGCACCCCCGATACCGTGCGGCCAACGAAGCAACCGCATCCGCTGAAACTGCCGGAATCGTGGCGTTGACTGCGACCGTGCCCGACTCGAAGCGGTGCAACTCGGGGTCGAAACCAAACTCGAGTGCGGCGGCAAGCCAGTGGGCGGCCTCGGCTGCACCGTATTCGAGGAACGGCGAGAACTCGGCCCACGCCTCGGTGCCTTCGATCAGCACGGCCTCGCGTTCGCGTACGCCGCGGAACTCGGTGTGCAGCGGAATCGACACCACGTGGGTGCGCGCCAATAGCGAATCGAGCCCGGGTAGCGAACACGGCCCGGGCAGCAAGTCGGATGCGGGCAAGTGTCGGGCGTCTTCGGCCGCGGGTGGGGTGGGGGACATGCGTTCCATTGTCGGATAGTTCACTGGATTCCTGCGGATGACTGCGCGTCCTGCCACGAACATTTGATGTTCGGGCTGTGCACAAGGACAAGCTCAATCGATTCGTTACTAGTAATCCGAACGGACGGCTCGGTATGATGAGAGACCGCCAGCGCGACCGGCGACGGTCGGCAGGCGAACAACGAATTGAGGTATAGATGATGCTGCAACAGCGAATCACGCGTGGCGAGCCGTCACCTGGCGCTGTGTCATCATCCGGAGCCGTGGCCGCCGGGTCTACCCGGTCGAGGTCGCCGAAAGATGCCCTGCCGCAGTACCGTCACGCAACCGTGGTGCCGCTGCCGTGGGTCGATCAGATGCTCAACCCGCTCGGCTGGCGCGTGGGACACTGGGCCATGTTTGGCGTCACCACTACGCTCGCCGCCAACATCATTGCGGTCCTGTACCTCTTTAACTTCTTTGGTGTCTCGCGCCAGTTCGAGCTGCAGATGTGGCTCATCATCGCGGGGATCGTCGGATTCGCGTCGATTACGGCCGCGCTCTACGCCATCTTCTACAAGTCCGGTCGCGGTACCGGCATTGTGGCGCTGATCTTGGGCCTTGGGATTGCGGGGCCACCGGCCTGGCTGGTCCTCAACACTGTGCTGCAGTTCATCTTGAACGGTGGCACGCTGCCCGACGCACCAATCAACTGGTAGCGATACCGGCGCATCCGAAATCTTGCGGGCTTGCGAAATGGTTGAGTGCCCACGAAATCCACGGTGACGTGGCGAGCAGCCGGTAGCGTAGGGGCATGACAGCGCGCAGTGAACAGTTCATTTCCGACGGCTTTGACTCCCAGCGTTGGGAGCAGGTGCCGGGCTTTGATTTCACCGACATCACGTACCACCTTGACACGTCCGGTCGCATCGCGCGCATCGCGATTGACCGTCCCGAGGTTCGCAATGCCTTCCGTCCGCACACGGTGGATGAACTCCTCGCGGCGTTCGAGGACGCTCGCGTCAACTCGAAGGTCGGTGCGGTCGTATTCACCGGTAACGGTCCGAGCCCCAAGGATGGCGGCCACGCCTTCTGCTCCGGCGGTGATCAGCGCATCCGCGGTCGCGACGGCTACCAGTACGCCGATGGTGAGTCGGCCGAGACGGTCGACAAGGCGCGTGCCGGCCGCCTGCACATCCTCGAATTGCAGCGCCTAATTCGCTTCATGCCCAAGGTCGTCATCGCGGCCGTCAACGGCTGGGCGGCTGGCGGCGGCCACTCGCTCTACGTCGTATGCGACCTGGCGATTGCCTCGCGCGAACACGGAAAGTTCAAGCAGACGGATGCGAACGTCGGTTCGTTTGACGCCGGCTACGGTTCGGCGTACTTCGCGAAACAGGTCGGGCAGAAGGTCGCGCGCGAAGTATTCTTCCTCGCCGAGGAATACGACGCCCAGCGCGCCTACGAGATGGGCGCCATCAACCGCGTGGTTGCGCATGACGAGCTCGAAGCCGAAGCCATTCGCATGGCCGAAACGATCCTGACCAAGTCACCCACGGCTATCCGCATGCTCAAGTATGCGATGAACGCGGTCGACGACGGGCTGGTCGGCCAACAGCTGTTTGCGGGAGAGGCCACGCGCCTTGCCTACATGACCGATGAGGCCGTTGAAGGTCGCGACTCGTTCTTGCAGAAGCGCGACGCCGATTGGTCACCGTTCCCCTGGTACTACTAGGCGGCAGCGAACACAGTAGGTAGCGGAATGCGGGGCGAAGGAATCTCTGGCATCGGTCGCCCGTGGCGGCCGGCCAAGCAGTCGCAGCGTACCGGTAGCGCGGATGCAGATGCTCGGTCGGGAGGCGACGGTAGCGAGTCCACGCCGCACGGCATCGGCCGAGTGACCGGGCAGCCGCGGGCCGATCGTGCGAGCCAGCAGGTGGGCCTGGTGCAGGATTCGCGGCGGCCGCTGCGGCGCGTGCCGGCGAGCGAGATGGCCGGGATGCTGCCAGAAATCTGTGCGGCGACGCGCTCGGCCACCGGACCCGCGTACTTGCCGGTACCGGATGCGAACGAGACGGTCGCAGCGTCGGTACAGGATGCATCCGTTGACGCGGGGGAGACGCAGCTCGTTCCCGAACAGGTCGCGGTCGTGATCGAAACGAGCGGATCGATGTCGGCACCCAAGCGTGTGATGCTCAGCGCTCGCGCACTGCTAGCGGGAGCCGCGGCAACTTACGGCTACTTCGACGCCCTGCGTGCGGGTACCGACCCGGTAGCGGCGGATCCCGCGGCACTCGCGACCGTCAACGACCAGGGCTCACGCCAGTGGCTGCTCGCTCTGCCCGAGCACTACATCGCTGGGCTCCAAGTGACGGTGCGCGCATTCGCGGCGAACACCGCGCCGGTGCGCTACGACGAGGCGCACTTTGCGGTGGAATCCTTCTGCACCCTTGCCGAAACGATGACCGGCGATCGTCGCTACGTCTCACTCGTGCCGGTGCAGCTCGGTCGCTTGCTCGACGACCTGCACACCGAACGGGTCGATACCGTGATGCGCCGCTTCGAAGCGATCCTGGTGGGTGGACAGGCAATTCCGGCACCAATGCGTCGCGCCGCCCAACTGCGCGGCTGGCCGGTGATCGCAACCTATGGTTCGAGTGAAACTGCCGGTGGCATTGCGTATGACGGCTATCCGCTGCCGTGGGTGCACCTGCGCGAGGTCGACGGCGAACTCCAGATCGCATCCCCAACCCTCGCCGAGGGGTACCTGGGCGACCCCGAACGCACGGCAGCCCGCTTCATCACTGATGCGGACGGCACTCGCTGGTACCGCACCGGAGACGCCGGACGCATCAACGAAGACGGCACCATTTCGGTCACCGGCCGGCTCGACAACGTCATCATCTCGGGCGGGGTGAAAGTCGACCTCGACGAACTCGAACGCGCAGCCGCCGCGGCGATCGTCGGCGGCGAAGTCGCCGTTGTGGCGATTGCGGATGCACAGTGGGGGCAGCGCGTGGCTGTCACGTACGCTGCCGGGCCAGATCTTGCGCCCGACCCCGCACCACCAACCGCATCCGCCGAGGTGCCCGCCGACGCGCGTGACCGCATCCGCACCGCCCTCGAACCCTTCGGCGTCGCCGCTCGCCCGGCACACTGGCTAAACCTGCCGCAACTTCCGCGCCTTGCCAGCGGGAAACCCGACCGCAAGCGCTGCGCCCAGCTTGCCCAAGAGGCCTACGATCGAACCGCGTCGCGTGCAGACGAAACGAGTCCGGCCTAGAATCGGCGCGTGTCTAAGTCCAAACGTCGCAGCCCTTCCCAGCAACCCCGAAAGCGCACCGCGCCGGTGCAGCGCACCGCCACATTCGGCGATTGGGTGGAAGGTGCGCGGCTTCGGACCCTACCGCTCGCCGTCGTGCCGGTAGCGCTCGGTTTCGCTACGGCGACCGTCATTAACCCGGGTGACTACCACTGGGTGCGCGCACTTGCCGCGCTTGCAGTTGCGCTCTTCCTGCAGATCGGTGTGAACTACGCGAACGACTACTCCGACGGTATTCGCGGTACCGACGATGTGCGCGTGGGACCGGCACGACTTACTGGCGCTGGACTGGTCAAGCCTGCACTCGTGCGCAACACCGCGTTCGCGTTCTTTGGACTCGCGGCGCTCGCGGGACTGTTCCTGGTGGTGCGCACCGGTCACTGGTGGCTGATCGCCGTCGGTATCGTCTGCATCCTGGCGGCATGGTTCTACACCGGCGGTAAGCGGCCATACGGATACGCGGGGCTCGGTGAGCTGTTCGTGTTTGTGTTCTTTGGTTTGGTCGCCACGGCGGGTACGACGTTCGTCATGGTCGGGTTCGTGCCGACCGATACGTGGGTGGTTGCGGTCGCTGCGGGGCTCTTCGCCTGTGCCGTGCTGATGGTGAACAACATCCGCGACATCGAGCAGGACAAGCTCGCGGGCAAGCACACGCTCGCCAGCCGCATCGGTTACCGCTGGAGCCGCATCCTGTTCGCGGTCATGGCGCTGGCGCCGTTCCTGGTGAGCGGCGTCTTCATGCTGGTGTATCCGCTCGCCGGCTTCTCGCTCTTTGCACTGCTGCTGATCGTGCCGGCAGTCATCATCACGTCGACCTCGCTGCGGCCGAAGGATCTGATCTTGGCGCTCAAGCTCACGTCGATCGGATCGCTCGTGTGGGCGCTGCTGCTCAGCGCAGCCCTGGTGATTCCGATGATCGTGCTTTCGACCCTGCCCGATCTGCCGCCGGTTCCCGCGCCGTAGCCTGGTGCGGGCGCGGTGCCCGCTAGGCTGCGCCTGCTAGCGGTCTTCGCGACCGGTGTTTGCTTCGCGCTCCGCTGCATCCAGCAGCGCGTCTTCTTCGCGATCGGCGCGGGTACGGGTGTCCGTGCGCGCCTCTCGGCGCCGCTGGATCGAGTAGCCAATGGCGGCACGCGCATCGCGTAGGAAGATCTGCGAGACGAGGAAACTGATCAGCGTTCCCGCGATCAGGGCGGCGAGCCACTCCCACTTCCACGGGGTCAATGCGAGATACACGAGCGCGAACGGGATGACAAACGACAGAATGCGCACCGAGGTATAGATCAGCCAGGCCTTGCCGATCGACATCATGTCGGGGTACGGCACTGCCGCGTCGTTCTGCTCGGCGTTGGCTGCGGTGTCGGTCGTGGTGTCGTGCTCCTCGGGCATCTCGGCGGATGCGTCGGGTCGCGATGTTGAATCAATTGGCTCGGTCACATGCCTAGCTTAGGCGCAGCACTGCAGCCCTCGCAGCCGTGCACGTGCGCGTCCGATCGGTGCGGATGCATCGAGCGTCCACGGTTTTTCGCCCGGCCACGGCCAATTTATGCGCTCGGATGCTGAGATCGCCGCGTCACCGAGATGGGTACAATCGCAGGCATGGGACGTTGGGTCATTCTTGGCATCGTTGTCGTCGTCGTGCTGTCGGTGTACGCGGTCGTCGATTGCGCGATGACCGATGCTCGTCGCGCCAAGGTGATGCAGAAGCCAATCTGGCTGGTCGTCATCCTGCTGCTGCCGGTTGTCGGTCCGTTGCTGTGGATGTTTATCGGCAAGTCCAGCGGTCAGGCGAGCGGACCGGTGGTGCCGAGCATGCACCCCGACACCATCAATACTCGCGAAACGGCGCATGATGCGCGCATCCGCGAACTCGAAGAAGAGATGCGCAAGCTCGACGAAGAAATCGCGCAGTCGCGTCGCGACAGCATGGATAAGCATCCGTCGAACCCGGCGCCCTCAAACCCAGACACCGGCGACGAGTCACGCCCCAACGCTGACGGCCCCGACCACTTCGACACGAACGGTTCCGACGAAGGAGAACCCACACGATGAGTTGTGCATCGCCTTCGTTGGACGCCGCAGTCGAGCTCTTGGTTGCGGCCGTACGGGGCGGCGTGCAGGACATCGTCGTATGTCCGGGTTCGCGATCGCAGGCGCTCGCGCTCGTAGCGGCTGAACTCGAACGCATCGGCAAGGTTCGCCTGCATGTGCGGGTGGATGAACGATCGGCGGCGTTCCTCGCGCTCGGGTTGGTGCGCGAAACGGGTGTGCCCGTTCCGGTCATCACCACCTCGGGTACGGCCGTCGCAAACCTGCATCCGGCGATGCTCGAAGCGCATCACAGCGGGTTGCCGCTGGTGGCGTTGACGGCAGACCGGCCCGCCGAAGCGGTAGCCGCAGGCGCGAACCAATCGACCCAGCAGGTGGGCATCTTCGGGCCGCTCATTCAAACGACCTCGCTCTCGGCGCCCGATGACGACCCCATGCACCTCACCTGGGCGCGTTCTGCCGGGCAGCAACTGGCCGAAGCGGAACACGTTTGGCACCTCAACGTTGCTTACCGCGAACCGCTTTCGGCCGCGGTGCCCGACCTCTCGGCACGATTCGATGATGTTGCCGCGAACGGTGATAACGGAGACGGTGGACGGGTCGCCAACATGTCGCAGCTGCCGGGCGTGCCCGAAGGCACGCCGACGGCTTGGCCCGGCAGCGAAGGTGACCGCCGCATCCACACCCCGCACAAAGACGTTCGCGGCCTGCCACCGGAACTCGCGGAGCTGATTGCCAACGAGCTCAAACAACGTGCCGAAGCGCGCGAAAAGTCGTATGTGCAGCGCCGCGAACGCGAGATCGGTGACGAACGCACCGTCATCGAAATCGACCCGATTAACTGGCCGGCGACGGTGGTTGTCGCCGGTGCGGGTGCCGGCCCCGAAGCCGAGCGCGTCGCCCGCAAGGGTGGTTGGCCGCTCATTGCCGAAGTCGCCAGTGGCGCACGGTTTGGTCGCAACCTCATCGTCGCGTACCGAGACCTGCTCGGCCCGAACAGCCCGATCCCCGGGCTGCGCGACAACATCGAGCAGGTCATCGTCTACGGTCGGCCCACGCTGAGCCGTGAGGCCACCGCACTCCTGCAGCGCGACGGCCTCCGCATCATCGTGGTCGATACGCCACAAACAGCGCCGTTTCAGCCGACTCCTGATGTTGAACATGCCGACATGATTCGCGTGCTCGCGTTCGGTGCCTCGCAATTGTCGTCCAGCGATGAGCTCTTCCAATTGCGTCGCGAAGCCGAACGCATGCTCGCCAGCTGGGTGGATGCATCCCGTGAAATCGAGCGCGCACGATCCAGCGATCCGCGTTCGCCAGACATTGCGGCCTCGCGCAGTGCCAACCTGCGTGATCGTGCCGCGTTCGGGCGTCAAGAGCTTGCGGTCTCGCGCGAAGCGATCACCCGCGAGATGCTTGTTGACGCGGTCTGGCAGCACACGTGGCCGCACGACCGACTCGTCTTGGCCGCATCCCGACTCATTCGCGACTTTGATGCACGGGTCAACGGCAAGCGCATTACCGTGCACGCCAACCGCGGGCTTGCGGGAATCGACGGCACGATCGCAACCGGCCTCGGCGTGGCTATTGGCAGCCAATTCGGGGACGACGCGAAATCACAAACCGGCATCACCCGCGTCGTGATGGGCGACCTCGCGTTCCTGCACGATGTCTCGTCGCTGCTCGTTGGCCAGGGCGGCGAACGCGCACCGCGGATGCAGATTGTCGTTGGTAACGACGGTGGCGGTACGATCTTCGACCTGCTTGAAGTGCGCGATAGCGCCGACGCCGCCGCCTTTGATCGCGTGCAGTTCACGCCGCAGCAGGCGGATGTCGCCGCGCTCGCGAAGGCCTTCGGCTGGTCGCATCGCGTCGCGCGCACCCGCGCCGAACTCGAAGCTGCGCTCACCGACCAGCATCATGAGCGCGTGGTGATTGAGGTGCCGTTGGCGCGCTAGCGGGAAACACAGCTCGGCGGACTACGCTCGAACTATGGCGAAAACGACCGCATCCAGCCCTGCCCCATACTTCAATTTCGATGCTGCTCAGGCGGCGCTCAAGGTTACCGGGCCGTCGTTCTCGCTCGCGCAGATTTCGCCCGACGATACGCCCGGCCTCATCGGCGACGTCAAGAAAGCCAAGGCGCAGGCCCAAGCTGAGATCGAGCGTTCCGACCCCGCCCTCGCCGAGCTCCAGGAGCGCATGTTCGCCCAGGCGCGCGTTGAAAACCCGGATGCACCCGCAGTGCTGTTGGTGCTGCAGGGCATGGACACCTCGGGCAAGGGTGGCGTTGTGCGCCACGTGCTCGGTGCCGTTGACCCGCAAGGACTCCAGCTCGCATCGTTCAAAGCACCGACCGAAGAAGAGCGTCAGCACGACTTCCTCTGGCGCATCGACAAGAAGCTGCCGCAGCGCGGCCACATCGGTGTCTTTGACCGCTCGCACTACGAAGACGTGCTCATTCAGCGAGTGCGCCAGTTCGCGCCCGCGGCCGAGATCGAGCGCCGCTACGGTGCCATCGTTGATTTCGAACAGCGCGTGCAGGATTCCGGCACCAAGCTCATCAAGGTCATGCTGCACATCAGCAAGGAAGAGCAGGGCGAACGACTGCAGGAACGCCTCGAACGCCCCGACAAGCACTGGAAGTACAACCCCGGCGACATCGACGAGCGCGAACTCTGGGATGAGTACCAGCAGGCGTACGAGATTGCGATTCAGCGCACTGCCACCGAACAGGCCCCCTGGTGGGTCGTTCCGGCGAACCGCAAGTGGTACGCGCGACTGGTGATTAAGCACCTGATTCGACAGACGCTCGACGGACTCAACCTCGAATGGCCGAAGGCGGACTTCGACCCGGCCGTCGAACTGCAACGCCTCAAGCAGAGCTAGCGCGCTGCCGGCCTGGGTTGTCGTACCGGCCTGGGGCGTCAGTTCGACTCGCGCTCGGCGAACGCCGTCACGATCGGGCGGAACTTCGGCATCGTCTCGGCGTATTCCTCGGCGGGGTCTGAACTCGCGACGATGCCGCCACCGGCCATTGCCACGACGCGGTTGCCGGTAATCTGCGCGCCACGAAGGGCAATCACCCATTCGCCATCACCGGTTGCCGAACACCAACCCACCGGCCCGGCATAGCGACCACGATCGACACCCTCGAGCTCGGCAATCAACCGCATCGCCGCATCCCGAGGTGTGCCACCAACGGCAGCGGTCGGATGCAGTGCCTCGATGAGATCAAACACCGTCGCGTCCTCGGGCAGCGTGCCGCGAATATCGCTCGCCAAATGCCAGACGTTCGGCAGCTTCAACAAGAACGGCTCGGGCGATGCTGTGAGCCCGCCATCGAGATCGTCCGCGGCCGTCGCAACCTGGCGCATCCCACTCATCGACGCGAGCGCCGAATCGATCGCGTACTTGTGCTCTTCACGGTTCTTGGGTGAGTGCAGCAGATCTTCGCCCACGCGCACATCGGCGTCCGCGTTCGGGTGCCGCGGCATCGTGCCCGCCAGCACCCGCGCCGTCACCGCGCCGTCAATCACCCGGCCGAGCATCTCAGGGCTCGCGCCCACGAGACCGTCCACGCAATAGGTCCACGTCTCGGGATAGTCAGCGTGCAGGCGTTCGACGACCGATCTACGGTCGGCATCGGCCGTGAGCGTGCCCACCAAGTCGCGGGCAATCACCACCTTGGCGAGCGCACCGGTACGGATGCGGGCCACGGCCTCGGTCACCGCCTGTCGGTGCGCCGCTTCGGTCACGTGTCCCGGATGCAGCGCGGTCGTTGCGGGTACGCCAAGCGGGTGCGGTGCGGGAATAGCGGCAGTCACCGGCGCATCACCCGCGAGTTCGTCGTCGAACGCGGGACTATCGGCGGCAACCTGAATCTCGGTCAAGAAACTGACCTCGCCAACCGTCCCGACAATGTACTCGGGCACGATCAGTGTGCTCGGGGTGCTTGAGCTGGCAGCAAACGCAAAGGCACCGAACGCAACCAACCCGCTACCGGGAACCGCGACTTCATCGTGCACCTCAGCGGCCGCAACCAACTCGCGCCACTGTCGCTGCGCATCCTGAAACCGGTCGGCACCAAACGTATCGATGCGCCACACTTCGCCCCGCGCAACCAGACCGTCGTCGCGGCGCAGCCAGGCGATTGGAGATTTGGCGTCCGCGTATCCGAGCAGATGTTCGGGGGTGGGGATGCGGCGGGTGCGCACACGAAGTACGGGAACGTTCACGTCAGCCAGCGTACCGGGCAGCCCTGCCGTACACCGATATATGGGTACCGGCACTGCAATTGGCTGACCGACAATCATCGACATCGCGCGGTGGTTTTCGCCACGACATGCGCCCGCACCGTAGGATGTTGGAGTGACCAAACCTGACCTCGCCAAGCGGCCCGCCGATGTGTCGTCAATGTTCGACCGAGTCTCGAGCAAGTATGACCTCACCAACGACGTGCTCTCGGGCGGTCTCGCGCCTTCGTGGCGCGTGCGCACCCGCAAGGCGATCGACCCGAAGCCTGGCATGCGCATCCTCGATGTCGCCTGCGGTACGGGAACCGTCACCCGCATCCTCGCCGACCACGGTGCACAGGTCACCGGTCTCGACTTTTCCCCCGGCATGATCGGCGAAGGCATTCGCCGCCACGGGGACCACCCAAACATCACCTTCCAGCAGGGCGACGCCACCCAGCTACCGTTCGACGACAACACCTTTGACGTCACCACCGTCAGCTTCGGTATCCGTAACGTGCAGCAGCCCGAGCTCGCGCTCGCGGAAATGCTGCGCGTCACCAAGCCCGGCGGCCGCATCGTCGTGTGTGAATTCTCGACGCCGACCACCGCTGCGCTGCGGTTCGCGTACGACACCTACATGAACACGATCATGCCGAGTGTCGTCAATATCGTCTCGAGCGATCCGGAAGCGTACGACTATCTTTTCCGCTCGATTCAGGCATGGCCCGAACAGCGCGAATTCGCCGCTTGGCTCCGCAAGGCCGGCTATCGCGATGTCGCGCACCGAAACCTCACCGGCGGCATTGTTGCCCTGCACCGAGGCACCAAACCGGCAAACTAAGCGCACCACCGCGCTAAACCGCCGCCCGAGCGAACCAATCTTGACCGCATCCCTCACGACCTGGAGACCGCCAATTGCACCCTGCTAAGTCCGCACGACGTCCCGCACACGGGACCGTCGGCGCCGGTTTTGCGAAGAAGCTGTTTGCGCGCCCCGCCGAGCGCCGCCTTAAGGCCACGCTCGACGAGGGACTCGAGCGCATTGAGGTCGTGCTCAAGAACGAGGTGCAGTTCGCCGATGACATCGCCGACGTCACCACCACCTACCTGCTGAACGCCGGCGGCAAGCGCCTGCGCCCGATGCTGGTGCTCTTGGCCGCGCAGCTCGGACCGAACCCGGTCAGCGAACAGCTTGACCGTGCCGCCGCAGCCGTGGAAATTACCCACCTTGCTTCGCTCTACCACGATGACGTCATGGATGAGGCCGAGTTGCGTCGCGGGGTCACCGCGGCCCACCTGCGCTGGAGCAACTCGACGGCGATCCTTGCCGGTGACCTGCTGTTCGCGCGCGCATCCCGCGTGTTCTCAGAACTCGGCGCCGACGCGATTCGCCTGCAGGCCGAAGTGTTTGAACGCCTCGTGCTCGGTCAGCTCAATGAAACTATCGGACCGCGCGAGGGCGAAGACCGCATCGAGCACTACCTGCGGGTACTTGCCGACAAGACCGGTTCGCTTATCGCTGCGGCTACCGAATTTGGTGTCATGCTCTCGGATGCACCGGTCGAGTACCGTGCGGCCGTGCGCGAGTTCGGTGAGTCCGTCGGTATCGCGTTCCAGATCGCCGATGACGTCATCGACCTCTCACCAGACCACGAAGCCACCGGCAAGCTCGCCGGTACCGACCTGCGTGCCGGTGTTGAGACGCTGCCGGTGCTGCTGCTGCAACAGCGAGCCGAAGCCGGCGATACCGATGCCGCCGACCTACTCGACCGCATCCGTACCCGCGTGGCCGACACGAGCGCCGGGCTGCACGACCCGCGCCTGGCGATCCCCGGACCGCAGAACGACGTCGACCCGGCAGAAGTCGACGCGATCATTGCGGAACTGCGCGCCCACGAGGTCACGAGCGAAACGCTCAAGACCGCACACGAATACGTGGATCGCGCCGTTGCCGCGCTTGATGTGCTGCCCGAAGGTGTTGTGAAAACGGCGCTGCAGGAATTTGCCCGACGGCTCGTCGAGCGCAACGCCTAAGTTGCTGGCGGTCGCCGCCTGCCGTGGTGAACCGCCCCCACCAAACCTGAAAACCCGGATAGTTTCCCGGTCGCCTGGTTGAAACAATAGGTGCGACGGCCGGATGTCTTGATGAAATGAGGAAACATGTCGCAGCTTCGCGTTGCAGTAGTTGGCGCCGGTCCCGCCGGTATTTACGCCTCGGACATTCTCTGTAAAGAGGCCGAAGGCATCCACGAGGTTGCCATCGACCTCTTCGACCGTCTGCCCGCACCGTACGGTCTCGTCCGCTACGGCGTGGCCCCGGACCACCCACGCATCAAGGGCGTCATCGGTGCCCTGCGCGACGTGCTCGACACCGGCCGCATCCGCATCTTCGGGAACGTCAATTTCGGTACCGACATCACGCTCGAAGACCTGCGTCGCCACTACAACGTGGTGATCTTCGCCACCGGCGCGTTCTACGATGCGCCGCTCGCGATTCCTGGAATCGATGCCAAGAACTCGTTTGGTGCCGCCGACTTCGTCAACTGGTACGACGGCCACCCGGATGTGCCGCGCACCTGGCCACTGGATCAGTCGTCGGTCGCCGTTATCGGTAACGGTAACGTGGCGCTCGACGTCGCCCGTGTCCTCGCCAAGGACGCCGACGACATGCTGCCCACCGAGATTCCTGCCAACGTCTACGAGGGCCTGCGCGCCTCGAAGGTTACCGACGTGCACGTATTCGGCCGTCGCGGACCGCTGCAGGTCAAGTTCACGCCGCTCGAGCTGCGCGAGCTCGGCGAAGTCCCGGGCGTCGACATCGTCGTTGCCGAAGAAGACTTCGACCGTGACCCCGCAACCGATGAAGCTGCCAAGACGAACAAGCAGATTCTCGTGATCAGCCGCATCCTGAACAAGTGGCGCGAGTCGCAGGATGCGCTCGAACAGCCGCGTCGCATCCACCTGCACTTCTACGCTCGCCCCGACGAAGTTCTCACCGACGAGTCCGGTGCTGTCTCGGCCCTGCGCATCGTGCGCACCGAGCCGACTGGCGACGGTGGCGTGCGCGACACCGATGAAACGCGCGAAATTGCGATTGGCCAGCTGTACCGTGCCGTTGGTTACTTCGGTTCGCCGCTGACCGATGTGCCGTTCGACGCCGAACGCGGTGTGATTCCGAACGAGGCCGGCGCCGTTGTTGATGCTGACGGCTCGCGTGCCGGTGGCATGTACGCGACCGGTTGGATCAAGCGTGGTCCGGTTGGTCTGATTGGTGCAACGAAGTCGGATGCGCGCGAGACGGTTGAACAGATCCTCGCCGAGGAATCGACCTGGTGGACGCCGGAAGTGACCGATGACGCTGCCATTGTGTCGCTGCTTGACGCCCGTGGCGTTCGCTACACCGACCTCGACGGCTGGCACCGCCTCGACGAGCACGAGCGCGCGCTCGGTGCTGCCGAGGGCCGCGAACGTATCAAGGTTGTGGACCGCGAAGAAATGCTGCGGATCTCGCGCGGCGAATAACCTGCTTGGCGGCGCTGCTGCTGAGTTGTGCTGCTGCCTGTTGTTGAACGCTGCCACCTGCTTCGTTGCGGGTGGCAGCGTTTTGCGTTGCTGGGCTTGCCTGCTGCGTGAGGTTAGGTGGCATTGGCGTGCTCCGGCTCATCATTTGGGGCGTTTTTGGCTGCGATCTGGCCGGATTTGGCGAAATTGATGAGTGACGGCACGCGCCGTCGTTTGCCTACTGCACGACCGACGTCAATCGGCAAAGGTCGTCGAGCCAGAACCGCCAGCGAGGGCGCGACATCCAATCCACGAGCGAGAGCTCGGTTGACCGTGCCCGGTACGACTCCTCGACGTGGCGCATCCGCTCAGTGAACTCGCGCCCGTAAACCATCAGCATCATCTCGGCGTTCAGCGTGAACGAGCGCATGTCCATATTGCTCGAGCCGACCAGCGTCACCCCGTCGTCGACCGTCATCGTCTTCGAGTGCAGCACAAACGGCTGCTCGTACAACCAAATGCGCACACCCGCGCGCAAGAGCTGCTCGTAGTACGACTGCTGCGCGTGGTGCGTAAAGAATTGGTCGCCCTGTTCCGAGACGTGCAGGTCGACCGAAACACCGCGCTGCACCGCCGTGGTTATGGCGTAGAGCATTGAGTCATCGGGCACGAAATACGGCGAGGTAATCACCACGCGATTGCGTGCCTGGTAGAGCAGTTGCGTAAAAATGCGCAGGTTGTTCTCGTGCTCGTAACCGGGGCCGGATGGGATGAGCTGGCAATCGTAGAGATCTTCGGTTGCACCGGTGTTTGCCGCGTCCTGGGGCGGGGCGATGTCGAGGTCCGGCTCGGTATTGAGCAGATCGGCGCTGGGATTGGGGCCGTCATCGGGAATCACATCGGTTTCAGCAAACCAATCTGAGCGGAACACGCCATCCACACCAAGCGCGATCGGTCCATCCAACCGCACCATTAGGTCTTGCCACTGCTGGTCGCGGCTACCGTACCGGGCGCGCCCGCGGTGGTATCCGCGCTCGATCAGGTTCTGCGACCCCATCCACGCCACACGACCATCAACGACGACGAGCTTGCGGTGGTTGCGCAGGTCGACCCGCTGCCATCCGCCTTGCCACGGCCAAATCGAATACAGCCGGTGCCACTCGACGCCCGCTTCGTTGAGCCGACGCTTCATCTTGCGATACCCGGGGTACCGGAATGTACCCACCTGGTCATACAACAACCGCACGCGCACCCCGCGCGCCTGCGCACGCTCGAGCGCATCGAAGAACTCGCGCGTGGCGTCGTCGTAACCAATGGCATAGAACAGCACGTGCACGTATTGGTCGGCGGTGTCGATCTCGGCGGCCATGGCGCGCAGCGTCGCGTCGTAGTCGGTGTGAATCTGGATGCGGTTCCCGGGCAGGTGCGGAATAGCCGTCAGCGCCCGCGCCAGCCGCGAGGTGCGTTTGAACCGGCCGTCCACCGGTGCGAACTGGCCGGCCGACTCGAGTTCCTCCATCACCTCACGGATGATGCTGTCGAATCGGGCCTGTTTGGCGCGGCGGTTCTTGGGCAGCCGGTTCGAACCAAACATCAAGAAGAACAGCAACCCGACATACGGGATGAGCGTGATCGCGAGCAGCCAGGCGACGGCAGTGGTGGGCCGACGATTGTTGCCGATCGTGAACGCGAAGGCGATGACGATCACCAGGTTGATGCCACCGAGCAGCAGCACCACCCACGAGGACTCGGTGACCGTCCCCAACGAAAACGGACCGAACTGCAGCTGCAGCCAAGGTTGCGCCAGTGCGGGCGCGGCAGCGTACAGCGACAGTTCGGTCACGAGTGTTGGTAAGCGTGGAAGCGGTTAGCGGAAGTTGATGAACTGCAGGTCGAGTTCGACGTCAGCGCCCTTGAGCAGTTGGATCGTCGCCTGCAGGTCGTCACGGCTCTTCGACGAGACGCGCAGCTCGTCGCCCTGAATCTGCGACTTGACCGACTTCGGTGCCTCATCGCGGATCAGTTTCGAGAGCTTCTTTGCGTTGGCCTGGTCAATGCCTTCCTTCAGCGTCGCTTCGAGACGGAACTCCTTGCCCGATGGGTAGGCGTCGCCGGTTTCGAGGGACTTCAGCGAGATACCGCGCTTGATGAGCTTGGTCTGCAGCACGTCGAGTACTGCCAGCACGCGATCTTCACTGTTCGCGCTCATCTTGAAGGTGCTGCCGCTGAGTTCGAGGGATGCACCGGTGTCGCGGAAGTCGTACCGTTGTGCGATTTCCTTTGTTGCCTGGTTGGCCGCGTTCGCGGCTTCCATGTGGTCTACCTTGCTTACTACGTCAAACGAAGAATCAGCCATGCTGCTATCGTAGCCGTCACGGGATGCGTGAACGTGCGCGCGATCGTGAGTGACCGCATCCGTTGAACAACCTGGCCGTGTGCGGATGCACCGGCTGCGGGATGCGCGGAATCGTGAGAGAGCTTGGTGGTTTGTGGAGGGATTTTTCCCGGCCCTATTGCTGACGGTGCTCGCCGGTCTGGCCACGTCGGTGGGTGGCGCGATCGGCGTGCTCGGTCGGGGCGACTCGCGGCGGATGCTCTCGCTCGGCCTCGGGTTCTCGGCGGGCGTGATGCTCTACGTTTCGCTGTTCGAACTGCTGCCTGCGGGGCAGGAGTCGCTGGTTGCCGAGTTCGGTGAATCCGGTGGCGGCTGGGCGATGCTCGGCGCGTTTCTTGCCGGGATTTTGGTGATCGCGGTGATCGACCGAATGGTGCCCGAAGCGGTGAACCCGCACGAACCCGTCGAGATGGATGCGCATCCTGAGCACCGCAAGCACGCACTGTTGCGTACCGGGTTCTTCACAGCTGGCGCGCTGGCGCTGCACAATTTTCCGGAGGGTTTCGCGACGCTGATTGCGGGGCTGCAGCAGCCCGAGATTGCGCTGCCGGTGGCGATTGCGATTGCGATTCACAATGTGCCCGAGGGGCTCGCGGTGGCGGTGCCGATCTACCAGGCATCGAAGTCGCGCGCGAAGGCGTTTTGGTGGGCGACGCTGTCTGGCGTGGCGGAGCCGGTTGGTGCGGTTGCCGGCTTCTTGCTGCTGCAGCCGTTCTTGTCGGATGCACTGATGGGTGCCGTATTCGCGGCGATCGCCGGCATCATGGTGTTCGTGTCACTCGACGAGCTGCTGCCTGCGGCCGAGAAGCACGGTGAGCACCACTTGGCCGTGTACGGCATGGTCGGTGGCATGGCCGTGATGGGCGCGAGCCTGGTGATGATGGGGTAGTGCCGGGGCGCCCGGAAAACTGTTGCACATACGGTCAAGCAAGCTCCATATCGGCTTGCCGCCACGTATCTGCAACAAATTTCTAACGGCATGCGGCCGAGTCGGGTGGGCCAGTGGGCGAGTCCGGCGGGGTAGCGGCAAAATTTGTTGCCACACAGGGCCTACGAAGCAAATATGTAGATAGCCCCGCTCTCAGGCAACAAATGTTTCCGGTGTTCTGGGAGAAGGGCCGGAATTCTGTTGCAAATACGGCCCACCGAGCTCTATATGAGGTTGCCGCCGCGTATTTGCAACAAATTTCCAGCAGGTTCCGCTTTCCCAACAAAATGAACTGCGGGGACCCGACTTCGCCGGATCCCCGCAGTTCATATGGTGGCAAGTAGAGGATTCGACTCCCTACCGGCACTCCACCCGCTCCTACGAAGCGGTCGGAGCCTCCGCCGGCAGGGGCCCAAGAGGTTCTCATCCACTGCAACAAAAATGAATCACGGGACCCGACTTTGCCGGATCCCGTGATTCATATGGTGGCAAGTAGAGGATTCGAACCTCTGAAGGCTGAGCCGTCTGATTTACAGTCAGATCCCTTTGGCCGCTCGGGCAACTTGCCAGATAACTACGATCGCTCGTAGCGCACCGGCCAAGCTTACATGAAAAAACCCGTCGCGCGCCACCTTCTTGTATTGCCATGTTCGCGAACCCCGCCACCGCCCGGTTCTCGCCGCGATATCACCCACAGCATGCGCGGATGCATCCACGTTGCTTCGGCTTGCTAGGTTCACGAACGTGACTGATGCATTCACTGCCAACGACCGTCCCGCCGATCTTCCTGCCGGCCTCGCGCCAGCCGAGCTGCAGGCGCTCGCCGAGCTCGCCCAGCGCGTCGCCCGAGAAGCCGCCGCGCTCGCCTCCACGCGCCGCCGCGAAGGCGTGGCCATCGCCGACACCAAGTCGAGCCTTGCCGACGTCGTAACCGAAGCCGACCGCGAAACCGAAGCGTTCATCCGCGCCGAACTCGCCGCATCCCGCCCGCAAGACGGATTCTTTGGCGAAGAAAGCGACGCCACCGAATCCGAATCGGGCATCACCTGGGTCGTCGACCCAATCGACGGCACGGTCAACTATCTCTACGGCATTCCGAACTACGCGATCTCAATCGCAGCAGTCATTGGCGACCCCGCGGCTGAGCCAGCATCATTCACCACCCTGGTTGGCGCCGTGATTTCACCGGATGCGGGCGAAGAGTTTTTCGCCGTCCGTGGCGGGGGAGCGTTGCGTAACGGTGTGCCTATCCGCATTGGTGAGGGACCGGCCGATCTCGAGCGCACGCTCGTTGCCACCGGCTTCGCCTATGAGGCGGATCGGCGCGTACTGCAGGCGCAAACCTATGTGGGTATGGCGGGCACGGTGCGTGACGTTCGCCGCATGGGAGCGGCATCGCTCGACCTGTGCGCCGTGGCCATGGGCCGCGTAGACGTGTACTACGAGTTTGGGCTCAAGCCGTGGGACTGGGCGGCCGGCGCGCTTGTCGCGCGCGAGGCCGGGGCGACGGTGTGCGGGATGGAATTGGATGCGGCCGAAGGTCGGAGTATTCTGGTCTGTGGTCATCCGGAAATCACCGCAGATTTCCTCGAGTTGTTACGTTCGGTAACCGCGCCGACCCTGGTCTGATCAGGGATTTTTATAAATCTGTAACAAAACCTTGTCATTTTCGTGATCTATTCGTTACTCTTGTCGAGTCCTAAAAACACGCAAGGGGTTCCCACGAATGATCACTAACGCCGACAAGCCGCTGCCAGAGCAGCCGCTGACGCGACGTGAACTGCGCGAACTTGAGCGTGCTGCAGAACGCGAAGCCAAGTTGAGCGAGCTTCGCAAGCAGGCGGATGAAGCAATTGCGTCGACTGAATCGTCGGCTGCAGAGTTGGATGCTCCTGCCGAACCCACGTTCCTTTCGCGCCGTGAGCGCCGTGAGGCCGAGCGTGCCGCTGCGCGCGCCGAGCAAGAACGACTCCAGACTGAGGCTGTAGCTGCCGCCAAGGCAGCAGTTGCCAGCAACCCAGAATGCTTCGCAGTACAGGAAGCTGTTGCGGCGCCCGAAATGACCGTCGCTGGCGACGTTGCTGACTCGCACGACACTGTCGTAGCTGAGCCGGTTGCCGAACAGGTCGTTGACACGCTTGACCCGACCACCGCGCCAATTCAGTTGGCACAGGTTGTTTCGCTCGATGAGGTTCGGGCTGCACGTGCGAGCGATGAGCAGCCAGTTGAGGATGCAGTCGCTGCAGCTCCGGCAAACGAGCCGCAGATCCCAGAGACTTTCCTTCGCCAGGCAGGTTCGTCGACTGACAGCATCGCTGAGGTGCTTCGTCTGCGCGGCCGTGGCGGCCGCACCGCCGGTCGTTTCGGTGGCTCGATGGTCGCGATGAGCTTGCTTGCTGGAACCGTCGCACTCGGTGCCGGTTCGGCCGCAGCAATCAACGCGCTGGGTAATGGCGAAATCGACAACGAGGTACTTCGTACCGAAGCTGAAGCACACGCCCAGAAGTTCTCGGTGGATGCAGCTGCCACGGTCGACGTGCAGGCGCAGGCTGAGCGTGGTGGCGACACCACTGCTGTGCAGTCGATCGGTACTGCCGCTGCCGCCAACCTTGCTACTGGCGTAAAGATTCCTGACGCCTCCGCCTATAAGAACGACATGGCTGCCAATGTGCAGTACCCGTTCCCAATGGGTGTTGCGATCACTGACCGTTACGGTTACCGCGACGCACCGGCTGGTGCTTCGAGCTTCCACGGTGGCATTGACTTCACTCCCGGTCAGGGCACCCCGATCGGCTCGCTTGCCGACGGAGTGGTCACCAAGGTTGATGAGTCGCAGAGCAGCTCGTTCGGCATCTTCGTTGAGGTTCAGCACGAGATCAACGGCGAGCGAATCACCACGCTTTATGCACACCTTGACCCGGGTTCGGTTGCAGTTGCTAAGGGCGACAAGGTTGCCGTTGGTGACGAGATCGGCAAGGTTGGTAACACCGGCATCTCGACCGGTCCGCACCTGCACCTTGAGGTGCACATCGGCGAAAAGTACGTTGACCCGCTGTACTTCCTCAAGAAGATGAACGTTGCTGGTGTCAAGGTTTCGATTCCCGAAACGATCGCACCAGATGCATCCAACGGAACGCACGAAAAGCTCAGCCACGAGGCCAGCACGGCACTCGTTGACGAACTTGCGGCAAAGAACGGAAAATAATTCCGTACGGAGTTGCAATTACCGCACCGGATAGTGTTAAGATTCTCTGGTGTCCAACGCCGGCAAGGTGTTGGAAATCGCCCCGATAGCTCAGTGGTAGAGCACTTCCATGGTAAGGAAGGGGTCGCCAGTTCAATCCTGGCTCGGGGCTCCATAGCTGCTTAACGGCAGCTTTGCTCGAGGCAGGGTAGCTCAGTTGGTGAGAGCGCACGACTCATAATCGTGAGGTCGCGGGTTCGAGCCCCGCTCCTGCTACTAGGACTTAGGTGTCAGGCGATTTGGTTCCGGCAATTTAGGTTTTAAACGGCCCCGCTTCGGCGGGGCTGTTTGCGTTTTCCGAGGGGTGTCGGTGGATGAAACTCCTTGGGAAGCCGGGGCTGAGACCGCTCCATCATCCTTGAGATGTACCTTTGCTCCCCAAGCCGTCGGGTGCAAACTCCGACTGCTAACGTGCCGCACCAGTGCTGTCCGGCGGGCGCATTCCGTCGTGGATGCGTTCGGTCCAGCGGCATGAAAGCAAGACCGGCGCGAGCCGATGACGCGAAAGTGAGATGCACGCGTGACCACATTGATCCAAGAAGGAGAGCTCGCGAATCTGGCGAGTGATTGCGAAGGTATCGCCGGTGCCGTCAGTAGCAAGGGCAAAGTGGGCGACAGCTCGGGTGCTGCATCTACCGCGATGCCAGGTGGCACGTCGGGCGCTGCCCTCGAGAGCGCGTGCACAGCGATCGACGCAACGGTAGACAGTCTCGCCACTGCGCTCGAGAACACTGCGGTTGCCGCAACCGCAACCCAGGCTGATTTCAATCAGACGGATGCGGACCGTAGCGGTGACATGGACTACACCGCTAGCGCGATTAACAACGTCGGCTACCAGGGATACGCGGGGTAGTGGCGATGGTTTCATGGAGCGATATCAAGCAGTGGAAGCCCGACGCGCTCGAAGACGCGTATGACGCGTTCGAGAAGAGTGAAGTCGCGGTGCAGGATGCGGGCGACGAGCTTTGGCGAGCAAGCGGCAGCCTCAGCAACGAAGGTGAGGCCGCGACCGCAGCCACCGCAAACCTGGACCGTCGCCGTGCCGAAACCGACAAGCTTGAAGCGCTGCTTTCGGATCTGATGGCATGCACCCGGGTGGCGGCAACGAACGTCTCGAGCGTCGAAAAGGGCGTGCTCGAGGCAGAAGGGTTTGCTTCGCGGGAGCGGTTGACGATTGATAGCAATGGTGGTGTCAGCATCAACTCTGAGGTCAAGGCTGAAGCGCAGGCAGAAGCGAACGAACGAAACTCGAGGGGTTCCGGTCGAGTTTGGTGGACTTACGACATGATGCCGGTCTGGAAGCAGGCCGAGGCCGCGAAAGCTGAGCTTGAGCGAGCCGTTGCAGAACTCATTACGTTCGCTAGCGAAACGGACGCAAACTACGCCAAGGCATTGGGCAACATCGAGTCCGGGGAAGCGTCGGCAGCCTCGGTCACGGCATCGGCCGGTGACTCGACAACAAACATCAACACCGACGAACTGCTGAATCTGCTCAACGGCGAAGCCAGTGTTTCGGACAAGCGTGCGGCATGGGATGCGCTGAGCGATGAGCAGCAGGATGCACTAATTGCTTCGAACCCCGAAACGATTGGGGCTATGAATGGGGTTCCGTTTACGGACCGAATTCGCGCGAATGACATCAATATCAATCGTGAAGTTGCCGAGCTGCAAGCGGAAATTGGGCAGCTCAAGCGCGAAATTGATGAAGGCAAGCACAAGGACCTATTCTGGACACCGTTCACCAACGAGTCCGAAAAAGCTCAAGAACGCCTGAGCAACCTCGAGAAACGGCAGAAGTATTTCAATTCACTTCTGAGCGGTGACGGTAACGGCGCAGTCCTCTTCGATCCGGATAACAACCGCGTCATCGAAATGGTTGGTGACCCAAAAGCCAACGTCAAGGATGTCGTGACGTTCGTATCTGGCACAAACACGACCATAAACACTGTCGGTGATTACTCGAACTTCCCCAAGTACTTAGTTGACGCGGGTGATGCGCAAGGAAATCCAACGGTGGCATTCAACTTCTACGACGGCCGCTTTGAGGGCGAAGATAAGTGGATCAACTGGCCTTGGGAAGGCGCTGCGCGCTCGAACGACAACCCGTGGCACCTGCGCGACCTCGGTGCAAACCTGTCGGAGTTTCAAGAGGCTGTCGCCTCGGAGGACTTTAGCCATAAGGCCGACAACCATGTTGTCGGGCACAGCGCTGGGCATTCCGTGGTCACCGCATCCGAATTCTCCTCCAAGGTACGTGATGGAGTTCCTGATGCGCACTATGACAACGTGCATTCGCTCTCGGGCTCCTATGCACCGGGCGGGTGGTCGCAACAGGGCAACACTGAGTACGACCACTATGCCTATGAAGGCGAACCAATCCACGCGCTGGATTATCAGCCAATCTGGGACGCTCCTAATAAACACGACGCGTGGGAGAAACACATCTTTGATCCCACGACGGCCGGCAAGAGCGATATTCACAAGCCTGAAAATGAACCCAACATCTGGACCACCGTTACGTTGGATGAGCTCGGGGCAGAGCTCAAGAAGGAAGGCAAAATTCTCGAAGACCTGCACACGCGCACTGCGAGCGGTGACCCAGAAAAGAACCTGCCGGTCTTGCAGGACCTCAAGCAAGAGATCTTCAAGGACTAGCGAATGGGCGTTCGCCGAACCCGCGGGGTCGCGGCGCTGGCGGTCGCCGTGCTGGCGGCCGTAACGCTCGCCGGCTGCCAACTTGCACCCGCCGGTGAACCCGAGCCCGGTGCATCCACGCAACAACCGCAATCACAGGAGAACAACGTGTCACTCACGATCGAGGCGGCCAAAGCCGAGTCGGTTCGCATCCAGAACGAACTCATTGCGCTGATCCCCGACGCCGACCGTGCGTCAGAACAATTGCCAGCACCAGGCTCGATCGCGCGCACTCCGATGTCGTGCGACGCCGAGGGACAGTACCGCTACCCGGGCGGCGCCGCGGTGCGACTGGCAAGCGAGTCGACGGATGCAGAGGGTATCGCCGAGACGCTCCGTCAGCATCTGCGCCAGCAGGGCTGGTCTGGCCAGGACATGCCGACCGCGTCGCAGCCCAACCGTGTGATGTTCACCAATGCTGAGGGTTACGAAGCGATCATCGCCACGATCAACCGTGGCGATGACCTGCCCACCGTCATGATCGACGTATGGAGCCCCTGCGCGAGCATCCCCGCCGACGCGAACCCGTACTCGTTCAAGATCTAGACGAGCGAGACTGCGTCGAACTCCGCTGAATCAGCGCCACCTGGATGTTCATCGCGATTGTGGTTGGCTGCGTGCCTGCCAGAGTAACCAAACCGCGGGGTACCGTGACCGCAGCCTAGGGCAGATTCAGCGTCGGGATGCGGGCGCTTCGAGCGCGGTCTCGTAACGATTCCTGTGGCACGCCGACAGCCCATTTGGTGCACTACTTCGGCAACTGTGCGTTCCTACAAAATACAGGCCAACGTCACCCTTCAGGCGTATGGTGAGGGGTGTCTGCGGCGCGCGATGCCGCAGCGATGAACATCACGAATATGTAGGGAGCGATCTACCGCATGTCCCAGTCGCAAGCCAACGCCATCCCATCCGAATCGCTCGACCCGTGGCGCAATTTTCAGCAGGGCACGTGGAACGAATCCATCGACGTTCGTGACTTCATCCAGCGAAACTACGTGCCGTACGACGGCAACGCCGATTTCCTCGCCGGGCCAACCGACAAGACCCTGCGGGTATGGGAAACGCTGCAAAACGACTACCTCAAGGTCGAGCGCGAGCGTCGCGTTTACGACGTGGACGTCGACACCCCGGCCGACATTGACGCTTTCCCTGCCGGATACATCTGCGAGGACGACGACGTCATCGTTGGTCTGCAAACCGATGTGCCGCTCAAGCGCGCGATGATGCCATTCGGCGGCTGGCGCATGGTCAAAACTGCGATCAAAGAGGCAGGCAAAGAGCCAAACCCCGACATTGAGAAGATCTTTACTCGCTACCGCAAGACGCACAACGACGCGGTATTCGACATCTACACCCCGCGCATCCGCGCCGCTCGTTCGTCGCACATCATCACCGGTTTGCCGGATGCGTACGGTCGCGGCCGCATTATCGGTGACTACCGCCGCGTGGCGCTGTACGGCATCGACTTCTTGATCGAAGACAAGATGCGTGCCAAGGACAAGGTCGCCGATCAGCCGTTCAGTGAGCACTGGGCGCGCTACCGCGAAGAGCACTCCGAGCAGATCAAAGCGCTCAAGAAGCTCAAGACGCTCGGTGAGATGTACAACCTCGATCTCGGTCGCCCCGCCGCGACCGCGCAAGAGGCCGTGCAGTGGACCTATATGGCCTACCTCGGTGCGGTGAAGAGCCAGGATGGTGCGGCCATGTCGATTGGCCGCCTCTCGGCATTCTTCGACATCTACTTCGAGCGTGACTTCGCCGAAGGCACCCTCACCGAGTCCGAAGCGCAAGAAATGATCGACGCGCTCGTGCTCAAGCTGCGCATCGTTCGATTCTTGCGCACCATCGACTACGACCAGATTTTCTCGGGCGACCCCTACTGGGCAACCTGGTCGGACGCTGGTTTCGCCGAAGACGGTCGCTCGCAGGTCACCAAGACTTCGTTCCGACTGCTGCAAACGCTCCGCAACCTCGGCCCGGCACCAGAACCGAACATTACGATTTTTTGGGATCCAGAACTTCCCGAGGGCTACAAGGAATTCTGCTCGGCGATCTCGATCGAGACCTCGTCGATTCAGTACGAGTCCGACAAGCAGATCCGTGACCGCTGGGGCGATGACTCCGCGATTGCCTGCTGTGTTTCGCCAATGAAGATCGGCCGCCAAATGCAGTTCTTCGGCGCCCGAGTCAACGCCGCTAAGGCCCTGCTGTACGCGATCAACGGTGGTCGAGATGAAGTTAGCGGCAAGCAGGTTGTTGAAGGCTTTGCACCAGTTCAGGGCGATGGCCCACTCGACTTCGACGACATCTGGCAGAAGTACGAAGAAATGCTCGACTGGGTGATCGGCACCTACGTCGAAGCACTGAACATCATCCACTACTGCCACGACAAATACGCCTACGAAGCTATCGAGATGGCGCTGCACGACAGCGACATTATTCGCACGATGGGATGCGGTATCGCCGGTCTGTCGATCGTTGCCGACTCGCTCTCGGC
Organism: [Zimmermannella] bifida NBRC 103089; assembly: GCF_001570925.1. Classification (GTDB taxonomy): domain Bacteria; phylum Actinomycetota; class Actinomycetes; order Actinomycetales; family Microbacteriaceae; genus Gulosibacter; species Gulosibacter bifidus. The sequence continues at coordinate 19,409 of NZ_BCSP01000008.1, read as the reverse complement.
AATTAAGTACGCGAAGGTCACGCCGATTCGCGACGAAACCGGGCTCATTGTTGACTACACAACCGAGGGCGACTTCCCGGTGTACGGCAACGACGACGACCTTGCCGATGACATTGCGGCCACGGTCGTGCACACCGTCATGAGCAAGATCAAGGAAATCCCGCTCTACCGTGACGCGATCCCAACTCAGTCGGTGCTCACGATCACGTCGAACGTGGTCTACGGCAAGGCAACCGGTTCGTTCCCATCGGGGCACCGTGCGGGCACCCCGTTCTCGCCGGGCGCAAACCCAGAGAACGGCATGGACACGCACGGCATGGTCGCGTCCATGCTCAGCGTCGGCAAGCTCGACTACAACGATGCGCTCGACGGTATCTCCCTGACCAACACCATCACCCCGCAGGGTCTTGGACGCACCGAGCAGGAGCGCGTTCAGAACCTCGTCGGCATCCTCGACGCCGGCTTCATTATGGATGCCGAGTAGCGCGCGGTCGCATCCCGACCCGCACGACTGACGCACCCCATCCACACCCGCATCGCACACGCACAACAGGATTTGGAGCAACTAATGGCTACCAAGAGCTACGAAGAACGACTCGCCGACATGAAGGCCAACCGCGCCGCTAACGACATGGAAAGCGGTCTGTACCACGCGAACATCAACGTCCTGAATAAGGACACCCTCGAAGACGCCATGGAGAACCCAGAGAAGTACCCGAACCTCACCGTTCGCGTCTCGGGTTACGCCGTGAACTTTGTGAAGCTCACGCGCGAGCAGCAGCTCGACGTGCTGAACCGCACGTTCCACCAGAACGCTTAACAACACGACGGTCTCGCGGCCTCGGCAACCACCGGGGCCGCAGTTCGTTTGGGAGGACCCGTGTCCGTAACAAACCTCACCGAGATTCATCTTGGCCAGCGCCGCCACGGCGCCGGAACGCAGGGACTCGACGAAGCCGAAGACCTGGCGCGTAACGAGCGACTCGAAAAGATCCGCGAAGGCGCCCTCGCCACGATTCATTCGTGGGAACTTGTAACCGCCGTTGACGGCCCGGGCACGCGACTTACGATCTTCTTCTCGGGCTGCCCACTGCGCTGCCTGTACTGCCACAACCCCGACACGATGTTCGCGAAGGATGGCCAAGACGTCGAGTTGGATGCGCTACTCAAGCGTATCCGCCGATACCGGCCGGTATTCAAGGCAAGCGGCGGCGGCATCACGCTTTCGGGCGGCGAAGTGCTGCAGCAGCCGAAGTTCGCGGCGCGACTGTTGCACGAAACGAAGAAAATGGGCATCCACACCACGATCGACACCTCCGGCTTTCTTGGCCGCAACGTGACGGATGCGATGCTCGCGGATATCGACCTCGTGTTGCTTGACGTCAAGTCGGGTAACGAACAGACCTACCAAAAGGTGACCGGGCGGGCACTCGCACCGACCATTTCGTTCGGGGACCGACTGGCCGCATCCGGAACCGAAATTTGGGGACGCTTTGTGCTGGTGCCGGGCCTCACCGACGATTTCGAGAACGTCGAGCAGGTTGCCGACATTATGGCGCGCTGGGCGACACTGAGCCGTGTTGAGGTGCTGCCGTTTCACCAAATGGGCGCTGACAAGTGGGATGCGCTCGGTCGCGAATATCAGCTCGCCGACGCAAAACCGCCAACGCTCGAGCTGCTTGAGCGCGTACGCGGGCAATTCCGCAAGCGCGGGCTCACGGTGTACTAGCAGGTGTTGCTCGCAGTGCTCGGTGCTGGGTCGGGCAGTGCTCAGGTCGCTTCGGTGCGCGGCGTGAGCTGCAGCCGCTTCGCGGTCGCCACTAAGAACCAAATCAGCAGCACGATCAGGATGCCGTCGGCCGCGATATAGAACAGGTGCAGCGAACTACCGCCGCTGGAGGTTCCCGCGATAACCGCATCCGTCGTTGCTTGCATGATCGGGCGCACTACGAGCGCCTTAATCGCCAACACCACAACGACACCGCAGGCAAGCCACTGCTGCAGCTTGGAGCGGCCGCTGCGCCAGAGCGCAGCGATCAGCACCACGGCGATGACCGCCTCGGCAATATTCATTGCGCCAAAAACGAGCCGCCCGATGCCCAGACCGAGCGGAATAGTGATGCCCGGCGCCTGAAACTTCAGCGGCGCCTCGATGAGCGAAATACCAAGAATAAGGCCAAGCCACAGGCTCGGGGCCACGAATTGCAGGATGCGGCCGGTCATTTGCGCAGGTTTAGTCATTTCAGCCGGTTTCGTTTGAGCGTGCGCCAAACCATGCCGCCGAACAGCACTGCGGTAATGATGCCGCCTACCCAAAACAGGGCTGGATGCGGCTGTGCAGATGCTTCGGCAGCAGCGGTAGCCGCAAGCGAACAATCAAGAATAGTCACCCGTCTATTGTGTCACTCCGTAGTAAGGTGCAACCGCTCGGGCGGTCATACACAAGCAGGTGGGGATACCTGCGCGAAGCGACATGCCGCATCCACCGTTGAAAACCGAGCCACAGCATCCGTCGACGTGCGGATGCACCCCACACCAACGCACGATTTCTGGTGCAATTCCGCGGCAGGATAGGGATAAGCAGCGAGTATTCGAGCGCGGAACTCTAGACTGGCTGCGTGACTGAGCAACAAACACCCCAACAATCGGGCGGGCTTTCGCAGGAGCTCGTTGGCCGCACGTTCGCACTCGCCGAACCGTATCTCGTTGGCCGCGAGCACATTCGCGACTTCGCCCAGTCGGTTTTCGCGACCAACCCCATCCACACCGATGTTGACACCGCGCGTGCCGCCGGCTACCTCGACCTCGTCGCGCCAGCCACCTACCTCGCCGTGCTGCAGCATCGAGTGCTCGAAGTACTGATGCACGACCCGCAGTTCGACGTCGAGCTCAAGAACATCGTGCACGGCGACCAGCGCTTTACGTTCGACCGCCCCGTCGTTGCCGGCGATGAGATCCGCGCCGAACTCGAAGTGAGCGGCCTGCGCTCGCTCGGCGGCCGCGGCACCATGGTGCAGGCCACCACCACCTACACCGACGCAAACGGCGACGCGATCGCCACCTCAAACGCGACCCTCGTCGTAGGCGGAGGCAACTAGACATGACCACGACCAACGCACTCGACCTCACCGGTGCCGAAACCGGCCACGTGGTGGCCGAAACCACGCTGCACTTCACGCGCGAATCCCTGGTTCGCTACGCGGGCGCATCCGGCGACTTCAACCCCATCCACTACCGCGACGACATCGCCACACAGGTGGGACTGCCCGGCGTGCTCGCCCACGGCATGCTCACCATGGGCGCCGCGATCCAGCCGGTCATCGATGCCCTCGGCGACCCGGGCCGCGTCGTCGACTACCAGGTGCGCTTCACCCGCCCCGTGCTCGTCGACCCCGAACACGGCGCCGACGTTGAGGTATCGGCTGTTGTCGCCCAGCCCGCCGACGAAAACGGCATCGGCCGCATCGACCTCACCGTGAAGTTCGACGACCGCACCGTGCTCGCCAAGTCGCAGGTGCGCGCAAGGTTTGCCGTATGACCACCTTCGCCGACCTCACCACCACCGGCGTCTCTGAAGCCGAAGCCGAGTGCATCCGCCCCGAAACTCGTGACGACCTCGCGGCCGTCTATTTTGCACTCGTCGACGCCGACGCGCCGTTCTTGGTGATCGCGGGTGGTTCCAACACGATCGTCAGCGACCATGGGTTTGATGGTCCGGTGTTGCACGTTGCCACTCGCGGTATTGAGTGGGATGCCGCGGGCTCGGCTACCAGCGGCCGCGTCGTTGTGCGGGTGGATGCGGGTGAGTCGTGGAGTGCGCTCGTTGACGAATCCGTCGCGCGCGGCTACAGCGGCATCGAAGCCCTCGCCGGGATCCCCGGCTCCGTTGGCGCCGCACCGGTGCAGAACATCGGCGCGTACGGTCAAGAACTCGCCGACGTGCTCGTGCGTATCGAACTGGCCAACGCCGACACCGGTGAGATCGAATGGCTCGACGCCCCGCAGCTCGGCCTCGGCTACCGCACCTCGACGCTGAAGCGCGGTGAGCACCGCGGGCTCGTGCTGCGCGTGGAACTCGCGCTGCAGACGGACGGCGCTGGCGCGAAGGTTCGCTACGCGCAACTCGCCCGAGCACTGAACGTTGAACTCGAAACTCCCGTGGCCGCATCCGAACAGCGCGAAGCCGTGCTGCGTTTGCGCGCATCGAAGGGCATGGTGCTCGACGCGAACGACCCGGATACGCGGTCGAGTGGCTCGTTCTTTATGAACCCAATTGTGCCGGTCGAATCGGTTGTGGCGTCGCTTCCTGCAGATGCGCCACGCTTTGCCGCGGGCACGAACGAAGCCGGCCACGAGCTCGTGAAGCTGTCGGCCGCCTGGCTGATCGACCACGCCGGAATCCACAAGGGTTTCGCGCTACCAAACAGTCGCGCCGCGATCTCGTCGAAGCACACGCTGGCGATCACCAACCGCGGGGGAGCCACCGCCGAAGAAATCGCCGCGCTCGCGCGCTTCGTGCAGGTTCGCGTGCAGCAAGAGTTTGGCGTGGCGCTGGTGCCCGAGCCGAACCTGATCGGCATCGAGCTGTAGCGACACGATGGCCGGATCGATTCGCCGCTTTGACCCGCCGGAGCCGCTGTTCGACAGCTCCGAGACGGTGGCAACGGATGCGGGCGACGAGACCGCGGTCGAGTACGCGCCGTGTTTGCGGGTGGGTACCGGCCTGCTGCTTGGGGTTGCGACGCTCACCATTGGCGGGCTCGCCGTAGCGCTCGCGGTCGCAAGCGGTGTGCGTGTGGAACCCGAGGCGGGGGAGCGCGCACCGATCGCATCCGAAAGCATGCCAGGGGCGACAGACGAACTCTTTGATGTACCGAACTCGACCGCCAACCCGCTGACCGTGAAACCGGGCGATACCGTGCCGATCACCGTCGACGCGACGTTTACGAACGGTGTCACGCTCGTGCCACCGCCGGTTGGCGACTGGAAGATTCATAGCAACGAGAACCGCCCGGAGCAGTTCACGGCGAGTAAGCACGGTCTGCAGATTCAGGTCTGGCAGACCGATGTGTTTGATTCGGGGCAGAGCGACGAAGCGGTCACGATTGCCCAGCTCAACCGCGTGGTTGATGAGTGCAACGGGTCGGCGATTGGTGTCTCGGAGCCGGACAAGTATGTGCTGACTGGTAAGGACGGCACCAAGCTCGAGATGCTGCGGGTGCGAGTGTCGGACTGCTCCGGTCGCGAGCTGTGGCTGTTGGAACGGGTGATGCCCAAGACCGGCACGCGGTTCCACATCGTCGTGTCGGCGTCGGGGACGATCACCGACGATTCGGAACTGGTCGCGAAACTTCGCGAAGTGACCTTTACCTCGCCGTAGCCGCGGGTAGATGCAGTCAGTTCGCAGGCGGTCGTGCGCTGGCTTCTGGTGACTGCGCGTTGCCTTGGCAAAAATTGTTGCCTGACAGCGCCTCCGAAGCATATATGTCGATACACCCGCTCATACGCAACAATTCTTGTCGCGGAGTTGGGGCACCGCGACGGACAACGCTGGAAACGGTAGTGGCCCCGCCAAAGCGGGGCCACCAGACCGTCTGGTCCCCGCTTTCGCGGGGCTACCCTGAAGTACCTAGCCCGTTGTTGCCGGGCGCGGTACTGCTGCCTAGAGCTCTACGTCGGCGAACAGCTTCTGGATGCGCTGTACACCTTCGAGGATCTGGTCGTCGCCGAGTGCGTAGCTCAGGCGGACGTAACCCGAAGGGCCGAACGCTTCACCAGGAACGATCGCAACTTCAGCCTTGTCGAGGATGTAGTCAGCGAGCTCGAGCGAGGTGTTGATGACCTTGCCGTCGTATTCCTTGCCGAGCAGGGCGTTAACGTCGGCGTAGACGTAGAACGCACCGGTCGGGGTTGGCACCTTGAAGCCAGGAACCTTGCTGAGCTCTTCAACCATGAGCTTGCGGCGGCGGTCGAAGGCCAGGCGGAACTCTTCGATCGGCTCGGTTGGGCCGGTGAGCGCTGCGAGGGCGGCGCGCTGCGCGATGTTGTTTACGTTGCTGGTGAGGTGCGACTGCATGTTCGCTGCGCCAGCGATGACGTCTTCTGGGCCGACCATCCAGCCGAGGCGCCATCCGGTCATGGCGTACGACTTAGCAACGCCGTTTACGAGGATGGTCTTGCTGTCGAGGGTCGGTACGGCCTCAACGATCGAGGTGGCCTTTACGCCGTCGTAGGTGAGGTTCTGGTAGATCTCGTCGGCGATAACGAAGATGCCGCGCTTTTCGATCCACTCACCGATGGCACGGGTTTCTTCGGGGGTGTAGACCGCGCCGGTCGGGTTCGACGGCGAAACGAAGATGATGGCCTTGGTGTTCGGGGTGAATGCCGCTTCGAGCTGTTCCGGGGTGACCTTGTAGTTCTGGTCGGCACCGGCGAAGACCTCGACGGTGTTACCGCCGGCGATCTTGATGACCTCGACGTACGAGGTCCAGGCTGGGGTTGGCAGCAGGACGTCGTCGCCTTCGCCAACTACCGCGTTGATGGCCTGGAATACGGCCTGCTTGCCACCGTTGGTGACGAGGATGCGCGAGGCTGGGACGTCGAGGCCCGAGTCGCGGCGGGTCTTGGCTGCGATCGCGTCGCGAAGCTCTGGCAGACCTACGTTTGCGGTGTACTTGTGGTTCTTCGGGTCCTTGACTGCTTCGAGAGCAGCTTCGACCACGTGGGCCGGGGTGGCGAAGTCGGGTTCACCAGCGGCGTACGAGATCACCGGGCGGCCTTCAGCCTTGAGGGCCTTGGCCTTGTTGTCGACCTTCAACGTGGCCGATGGAGCGATTGCCGCTACGCGGGGAGAGAGACGCGATTCAGTCATGCGGCCAGCATAGTCATTCGACTTGTCGTTTGGTGGCCGTCGGCTTAAAAATTCACGCGATTCATTTGTAGGGTCCGGTCGACAGGTGATTGCGGGGCAATGTTGCTGTTGCACTTGGTGATCTGCCCCGGCATGGCGTACCCTATTCAGGTTGCCAGTATTGTTTACGCAATCCGGCAGCCATGACCCGCAGCTTTTCGAAGCCGCACGGTCTAGGGCGGTAGCTCAATTGGCAGAGCAGCGGTCTCCAAAACCGCAGGTTGCAGGTTCGATTCCTGTCCGCCCTGCAAGAAACGTCGCGCAAGCGGCGTTTTTTCGTTTCCGGATGCATCCGGTCGCGAACGCGCGCACCTCGCGTCGCGCGGGTGTAGGTAGCCGCGACTGCGCGCATCCGTATTGCTTCTCGACAATGCGCGAACGCATCCCGTATCCTGGACAGGTTGCCAAAAGGCATACTGTGGCGTGCCCAAAAACACATTGGGCCCCATGTTCACACGTTTGAAAGGGATCAGAGTGGCGACTGGCACGTCTGGCGACGACCGCGACGACATCGAATCGCGCAACGACGACACGGCTGCGAGCACCGAACCAACCAGCGAACGTGATGATGCGGACACCGCAGCAGACGCTGATGGCGAGGATGCAGTGGTAGCCGAAGCTGCGGAGGATGCAGACGCATCTGACGACACTGATGCGGACGCTGACGCGCCGGCTGCAGTAGCGAAGAAGTCCAAGGCGAAGCAGGCCACCGCTGACAAGAAGGGCAAGAAGACCCCGAAGCGCAGCGAGGCCGAGGCCAAGAACGAAAAGCGGGAGCCGAAGACCTCGTTCCTTCGTCAGGTCATCGAAGAACTCAAGAAGGTTGTAACTCCGACCGGTAAGGAACTGTGGCGCTACGTTGCCGTCGTGCTCTCGTTCCTGCTGATCATGATGGTGCTCGTCATGGCCTTCGACTGGGTCTTCGGATTCATTTCGTCCTGGATTTTCGGTGAAGGCACGCAGCTCTTCCCACAGGCGCCACCGAGCGCACCGGCAACCCCGGGCGCGCCAGTACCGACTCCGTAGCACCTCCTGAACCAACGCTCCTGCGCAACGCGAGATTGCGCATCCGTACATAACTCGCAGTCGAAACTGACTGTGGATCGACGAAGTGAGATGAACCGTGGCTGAAGAAACTAACAACGTTGACGCAACCGAAGCAGTTGTCGCCGACGTAACCGAACAGAACGACGCAACCGAGCAGAACGTCGACGCTGTCGAAGCAACCGACGAGACTGCTGCTGCCGTTGAGGGCGACGCTGCCGAAGTCGAAGAAGAAATCGACCCGTACGCCGCATTCAAGATGGAACTGCGCCTCAAGCCAGGTAAGTGGTACGTCATCCACACCTACGCCGGCTTCGAGCGCAAGGTGCGCGACAACCTCACCCAGCGCGCACAGACGATGGACGTCGCCGACGAGATCTACGAGATCCAGGTGCCGATGGAAGACGTCGTTGAGATCAAGAACGGCCAGCGCAAGATGGTCACCCGCGTGCGCATCCCTGGTTACGTGCTCGTTCGCATGAACCTGAACGAAGACACCTGGTCGGTCGTTCGCCACACCCCGGGTGTAACCGGCTTCGTGGGCAACGCCCACAACCCGACCCCGCTGCGCTTCAAGGAAGCCTTCGAGATGCTCAAGAGCCTCGTTGAGGTTTCGGATGCACCTGCAGCAGAGGGTGCGAAGCCTGCCGAGGGTGGCGCCGCGAAGCAGCCGGTTGCTGAGATCGACTACGAGATCGGCGAAACGATCACCATCAAGGAGGGCTCGTTCGAGGGGCTTACCGGAACGATCAACGAGATCAACCCGGTCAGCGGCAAGCTCACCGCACTGGTTTCGCTGTTCGGTCGCGAGACTCCGGTGGAGCTCGCATTCGACCAGGTCGCCAAGCTCTAAGTTTGTGTGTGGATGCGGGTCGCGGCTTCGGCTGCGGCCCGCATTTGCGTTTCCTTGCGCACTTCTGGCTATCGGGAGGGATTTGTTGCCACACAGCCCCTATAAGTCAAATATTGCCTCGTAGGTCTTGTGAGGCAACAATTCTTGCCCCACTGTCGGTCGGCGCGAGCACTTGCTGATGTAGGCGAAAACGGGTAGTGACTCGGGCCTGGTTCTTAGATACAATTCAAAGGTTGTGCATTTCGGTGCACACGAAGTACCGCTCGTCAGAGACGCTGACGTTGCGGGAGAGGGATGCTCGCATCCACTCGAGTGAAAGGGAAAAACATGGCACCTAAGAAGAAGGTTGCAGGTCTGATCAAGCTTCAGATTCAGGCCGGCGCCGCCAACCCAGCACCACCGGTAGGTCCGGCACTGGGTCAGCACGGCGTCAACATCATGGAGTTCTGCAAGGCGTACAACGCCGCGACGGAACAGCAGCGTGGCAACATCGTTCCGGTTGAAATCACCGTTTACGAAGACCGCTCGTTCACGTTCGTGCTCAAGACTCCTCCGGCAGCACAGCTCATCAAGAAGGCTGCTGGCGTTAAGAAGGGCTCGGGTGTGCCTCACACCAACAAGGTCGGCAAGATGACCATGGACCAGGCGCGTGAAATTGCCGAGGTCAAGAAGGCCGACCTCAACGCGAACGACATCGAGGCTGGCGCGAAGATCATCGCCGGTACCGCTCGTTCGATGGGCATCGAGGTTACGGGCAACTAGCTCGCAACCACCCTGCCCCCGATGTGTTGCCGCATCCACGTAGCAGCACCGGGGCACCACCAGCACAGCGGAAGAGCCTGCCAGCTCGCCAGAACCGCACACTCTTGAAGGAGCACAACATGGCACAGAAGTCCAAGGCGTACCGCGCCGCGGCAGAAAAGATCGAGGCCGGCAAGGTCTACTCGATCGAAGAGGCAGCAGCCCTCGCAAAGGAAACTTCGTCGACCAAGTTCGACAGCACGGTTGAGGTCGCAATGGTCCTCGCCGTTGACCCACGTAAGGCAGACCAGATGGTCCGCGGTACCGTTAGCCTCCCGCACGGTACCGGTAAGACCGCTCGCGTCATCGTCTTCGCCCAGGGCCCCGCAGCCGAAGCAGCACTCGCTGCTGGCGCTGACGAGGTTGGCACCGACGAGCTCATCGCCAAGGTTGCCGACGGCTGGACCGACTTCGACTCGGCCGTTGCAACCCCAGACATGATGGGCAAGGTTGGTCGTCTCGGTAAGGTGCTTGGTCCTCGTGGCCTCATGCCGAACCCGAAGACCGGTACCGTTACCCCGGACGCTGCCAAGGCAGTTGCCGACATCAAGGGCGGTAAGATCGAGTTCCGCGTTGACAAGCACGCCAACCTGCACTTCATCGCAGGTAAGGCTTCGTTCACGCCTGAGCAGCTCGCAGACAACCTGCGTGCCGCGCTCGACGAGGTCGTTCGTCTTCGCCCATCGTCGGCAAAGGGCCGCTACGTTCAGAAGGCTGTCGTTTCGACCACCTTCGGTCCGGGCATCCCGCTTGACGTTTCGATCTTCAGCTAAGTCTGAGATTCGCTGATTCGTTCAGCATTGCAAAAACGCCCCACTTCGGTGGGGCGTTTTTCGTTGGCTGCACATGTCGTGGCCGGTAGCTGGGGGGGGCTATCTCCAAAGTGGTGCAGCTCAGAGCGGTTCGAGGTGCTCTCCACCTCCGAGTGTCGAAAATTGCACCGGTTTGGAGATTTGGTGACGTGACAGAGGTCCGGATGCGTGAATCTAGCGGCTAGGAAAGCGTGTCCAGCACGATCTTGCCGCGCGTGTGCCCCTGCATGACGCGCTCGTGAGCCGCGCCCGCTTCGGAAAGCGGGTACACCGCATCCACGTGGGTTTGCAGATCACCCTGTGCAAACAGCTGCGCGATCGTGCGCAGGGCAACGCCGTCGTCGGCGAGCTTCAGGCCGCTGGCACGCAGTCCGCGCCCGGCTGCGGCTACTTCGTCGTGGATGGTCGCCCACGAGCCGGTGGGAACGTTCACGATCAGACCGCCGTCGCGCAACACGTTCAACGAACGCGACCCGGTGTTGTCGCGCACATTGCCGATCAGATCGAGCACGACATCCACGGGCGCATCGAGCACGTCTTCAAATCGTTCGTTTCGGTAATCGATCACCTGGTCGGCACCGAGTTCGCGTAGCCATTCGTGGTTTTCAGCGGATGCGGTGGTCGCGACCCAAGCGCCATAGAACTTCGCGAGTTGTACCGCAAAGTGCCCGACACCACCGGCACCGGCGTGGATGAGCATGCGCTGTCCCGTGCACACGCGTGCGATGTCAACCACGCCGGCCCACGCGGTGAGTGCGGCCAACGGTACGCCCGCGGCTTGCTGCATAGTGAGGTTGGTGGGCTTGTGGACGAGCGACATGGATGGGGCCGAGACGTACTCTGCATAGGTGCCGGGGTAGCGGGCGAGGGGGACGATGCCGAAGACTTCGTCGCCGGGCTGGAACGGCGAGAGCTCGTACGGGGCGTTTTCGACAACCCCGGCAAACTCGGCACCGAGAATCCACGGCAGCGTGGGGATGGCGTTCGACATGCCGCCGCCAGCGCGGGTCTTGGCGTCGATGGGGTTCACGCCTGCAGCGTGGACGCGCACGAGCACTTCATCGCGCACTTGCAATGCCCTGGGCACCTCGCGGAGCTGCAGCACTTCGGGCCCGCCGAACTCGGAAATCGTCATTGCGCGCATGAGATCAGACATGCATCCAGCTTTTCATGCTGACGCTTAATCCAAGCACCGCGCGCATCCTGCTGCGGTATCGCCAGTGAACATGCATGCTCGCTCTACAAACTCTGCATGCGTCGTAACCAGCGGCCGTTACGCTGAACGCACCAACCGAAGGAGTGCTTCATGGCCGCAGTTGTTTCGCTCACGCCCGCACCGGTAATCGACCGCACCTATTTCGTCGACGATTTCGACGCTGGCAAGGTGAACCGCGCCACTGACATCCAGGAGTTCCTCTCTGGCAAGGGCATCAACGTTTCGCGCACGCTGCGAGTTGCCGGGGTCGCCACCTCGGCAGTGCTGCCGATCGGCCGCGAAGACGAGCACCTGCTGTTCCGCACCCCGCACCCGCAGATCCTCCGCATCCTGCCAATTCCTGGCCGCATGCGCGTCAACACCGCCGTGCTTGAACGCAACGGCCGCACCACCAACGTCAACCAGAAAGCCGTGCCGATTCCGCAACGCGATTGGGATGCGGTCGTCGACATGACGTTGAACGAGATCCGTTCGCTGCGTGCCGACTGGCTCGTGGTGTCGGGATCGGTGCCGCGCCACCCCGAAACCGGCGAGAAAGTCGACTTCACCCACCTCTTTGAAGCAGCAAAGAACCTGGGCACCCGCATCGCGTTCGACTCATCCGGCAGCTCGCTCGAGTACTGGACGAAGTCGGGTCTCGTCGACCTGATCAAGCCGAACGCCGACGAAATCGCAACGCTCGTGCAGCGCCACATGCACACCGTCGGTGATGTGCTTGAAGCTGGCCGTCAGGTCATCGAAGAAACCAACCTCGAAGTCGCGCTGGTGTCGATGGGCGGCGATGGTGCACTCGCCATCACCAAGGACGACGCTTGGTGGGGGCTCGCACCGGCACCCGAGGTGGTCAACACGACCGGTGCCGGCGATGCCTCCCTCGCCGGTTTCGTAGGCCACTCGATTCAGGGTCCGGGTCAGGCTGGCGGTCGCCCCGATTACGGACACCTGCCGAAACTGGCGATCAAGACTGGTCTCGCGAAGGCCGTGCAGTACGGCGCGCTTGCGGTTGCCGTCCCAACCACGATTATCGACTCGGTTGAGGATGCACCGGAGCCGGTTATCGAGCGTCCGGATCCGTCGCGCGAGCTGTCGGAACCGACCAAGTTCTTCGAGACGCCCTCGGCCTAGTTGCAACGCCGCGGCTCGTTCGCCTGGCGTTCGGGGTTGGGGCGACCAACCGCGTTGAAATGAAATGCCAATCGCGGCCGCAACGCCAGCGTCTGCCGATGGGCAGTGGCAGAATACGACAATGGTTGTTTTCCGTCCGGCTGCCCAGGATCCGGCTGCAGAGGATGCGTCGGGCTACCCGGAAAACGAACTCGCCGTAGCTACCGAGCGCGCAGTACGCGCCGCAAGCGACTACACGCCGCTCGCGCTCTCATTTGAACCGACGCTGCGTGCGCTCGGCACCGCGAACGCGACGGAACCTGCCGACCGGGAAACGTACACGTTTGCGCAAACGCGACCGGCAGGCATCCCGGTAACGCCCGCAACCGGCACCGTTTGGCGGGCAGGGATGCTCGACCCACGAGATCCGTTCGACGTCGTGCAAGGCGAGTTGCGGGGTCGCGTACTTTGCGCCGATAGCGACCGCGAATCGTGGCTGAGTTTTCGTCGAACGGGTATCACCGCAACCGATGCGGCGCGGCTCGCGACATTGACGTCGGTGCGCGCGGTGGTGAACGACAAGCTGTACGGCGGTTCGTTTCAGGGCAACGCATTTACCGAATTTGGGCGGCAGCGCGAACCCGAGATCGCCGCGTGGGTGCGCGCTGAACACGGTATTGAGCCGTGCGGCTTGCTGATGCACGCCGAAGCGAACAAGCGGCACCTGGCGACACCGGATGGCCTCGCACACCTTAACGACGAGGTGGTGCTTGCCGAGATCAAGACCACGAACAAGCCCTGGAACCGCATCCCGCGCAACTATCTGCGGCAGGTGTGGTGGCAGCAGTACGTGACCGGTGCATCCCGCACGCTGTTTGTGTGGGAACGCCACGAGAACTTTGTGGTGCAGGATGCGCAGCCGCAGTGGGTGTGGATTGAACGTGATGAGGCGCAGATCGCGAAGCTCGTGCAGCTTGCCGATGAGGTGCTGAAGAATCTGGCACTAACGAGCTAGCTAACGGTCACGGCCGGCGGCACTCCGAGCAGGTGTTGCGAGGCGCCGATCGGTTCGAGCCACACTTTGCCCGCGAGTTTCGCACCCTCGCCCTGTAGGCATCCAGCTTTAATGCCGATGAAGGTGACGGTGAGGTCGGCCGGAATGACCGCTTCGGGTTCTGCAACTTCGCCGCTGTCGGGGTCGATGCCGGAGGGGAGGTCCACGGCGATAACCAGCGGATGCGGGTTTTCGGTGAGGGCGGCGTGCACGGCGAGTGCCCAGTCGCGTGCCGTGCCGCGAAGTGCGGGCGAACCGCCAGCTGCAGTGCCGCCAGCGCCGATGCCGAGCATGCCGTCGATGATGACGTCGGCATCGGCAACGAGCTGCGCCGCGTCGACCGGTTTCGCCTCGGTGAGGATGCGTGCCCCAGACTCACGCGCGCCGGCTTCAGGTTCCGGTGAAAGCCGGCCCATGACTGGCACGACGTTGACCTGCACGCCCGCCTCAGCCAAGAACGAGGCTGCCCAGCACGCGTCGCCACCGTTATCGCCTGCGCCGGCGAGCACGAGTACGCGCGACGCGGAAGGTTCGGGCAGCACGCTGGTCACGTGATCGGCAAGGGCCTGCGCCGCGCGGATCATGAGCGGCACGCCCTTTGCGAGTAGCGGTGCCTCGGCGGCGCGGATCTGCGCGGCGGTGTATCCCAGTTTTGGCATGGATGCAGTTTGTCACGGAACCTTGCCGGGCGACACAATTGGGCAACTGTTTGTCAGGTGACGTAACGGTCGCGACGTACTGGTCGGTACGTTTGGTGAAGGATCTGGCAAGGAGTTTGAGATGCTCCACCGCAGATGGAACAAGTCGGTACCGCTGCTGTTTGCTCCGCTGACACTCGTTGGGCGTGCTGTTGAGCATGAAGTGGACGTTGCTGCGGTGCCGGTTAGGTCGTCGGCACCAAGCGGCCACGTAGGCGCAACTGGATGAATGTGTGCGCTCGACCATCCCGGATTTGCAGGCTTTCCGCAGAATTTCCCATGAAGAAGCCTTATATGGATTTCTCCAGATCTACGACGTCGGCTCGGCATGTAGCGAGGTCATTGATGGCTGGTGGCTGACAGTGATCCCTGGATTCGACGAGCCGGAAGGCATTAACCCTGCCTATTGCGAGGTGATCGGCGCCCAAATTACGCCAATCACCGCCGCTGGGATGGACGCCAGATGATCCTTAGCTGACTAGGCGAGCATGGAATTCACCCCCTCAAGTATCACCGTTGCTGATGAAAAGGGCGGGCCAAGGTTCGTAGGCTTCACTTGTCTTCAATCGGCGCCAGTGGTTCGCGTAATTGAACACCCCCAATTACTGTGTTCTTACCAACGGCTCCGTCAGCCGGGCCGTTGTACAGGTTCTGAGCCTGAGTAAATCGCTGGATGCCTTTAATTGTCTCCGGGGCCCAAGCCCCGTCAACGGGCCCGCGATAGTGGCTCAATCGGCGTAGGCCGTCCTGAATTTGTCGACGTAGAGTGGCGCTTGTTGGTTCCCCCCCCACTTGGAGTACTAGTCGTTCGGTCCGCTGCCTTTCGCGGAGGATTCCACCACGTATGCGAATGACATTGTTGTTCCTTCCCGTAGTAGGTATGAGCCGGGAATCCGCCCCATATCTACTGACGTGAGAGGACTGTGTGTTAACGAGGAATTGCGACCTGGAACCTTTGCTGTTGCTTCAATACGAGGCAAATTTGTTCCGTGCTGCGGATGATTGCTTGTCTCGGAGTGCTGAGATCACAAGTGGCTATCGAAATTACGACTTGCGAATTTCGTATGCAGTCGACGCCTATGATGATGCCTATGGTTCGGAAGGCGTGGATGGTCGGCGCCCTGTGTATGCCCTTGCTTGCTGGTTGTGCTCAGCAGATGGATGAGTCGGAGGCGCTAGACCTGAGTGATCGTCAGCGCGCTCGAATGATTGACGACTGTCGTGAAGCGACGCTCAACGACGTTTTTGGAGCTTTATCCGAGGCGAGTGCGGTGGCGTACATGGACAAGGAGTACACCTTCGAAGACGCTGTGATTAGCCGAGATGGGGACGAGTATCTCATTGTGGTGCAGTCGAACAGTCAGCGGGTGGATGGTCCCTGGACGCTGTACTGCGAGCACAATGGCCGGTCTGCCGTTGTGGAGACCGGCCATCGGCCTTTTCCTTAGAGCCCGTACCCCGCTACTACCGCTTTGCAAAACTGAGTCCAGAATAGGTCTGGGTTGATTATGAGCCCGTTTGCAGGTAGATCCGGACCCCCGAGCTTGAACGTGGGATGATAACCAGACGAAGCCCATGCATACTTCAATACGCCCCACCGTGTGTTTGGCCCAACGGCACCATCGATGGGTCCAGTGTATTGTCCTGCGCGGCTGAGGACGCTTTGGATACCTCGAATCGTGTTCGGTCCCCACGCCCCATCAATCGGCCCGGCGTATAGCTGCCGTGTTCGAAGTGCGGCCTGGACGCGAGCACGCAGGTTAACTGTGGTGGGTTCACGCCACTGCGAATAACTTTCGATTTCGTACTGTGCCAACTGATTTCCAATCTCCCATGTCACTCGTCTTCATCAGAGTGACCATCTCGGTTTTGAACTAATGAGGGATTGCTCCCTCATTGGTACTGCCACAGGACGTAAAGTTGTCAACCCGTTCCAGAGTTAGGACAGGGAGTCATCCTGAAATCGGGCGCGAGGTCTTGAGGGCTAGTTTTTCAAGCATTGTGGATGCGAGATTGTCGCGGAGCGCTGCCAGGGCCTTGTGGTGAGTTTTCGAAACGGCAGCTCGTGAGATGTTCAGTTTTCGCGCGGTTTGCGCCTGAGTGAGGTGATGCTCGTACATGAGAGTGATGACTTCTTGCTGCCTGCTGGTGAGTGTCCTGCGAGCTGCCACAAGATATTGGACGAGTCTTGATTTCGTTTCGGCATCGAGTTGTCGTGACACGATTGCGTCAGGCGATTCTGTGCCGACGGCAAATTGCAGGCCCGATTCTGCGAGCTGCTCGTAGGAAATGTTGGAGGACCACTTTCGGTCAGTTCGGTAAAACTTGTGTGCGTTCGCTTCCTCGATTCGCCAAAGCTCCGTCAAGATTTCCTGGGCGTCTCTCGCGGGTGCGAGAGTGCCGCGAGCCTGAGCGCGCAGTTGGCGATCGCGATCAATCATTCTCGCCAACTCGTGTTTATTGACTCGATATAGGTGCGTCTCTGAAATGTTCCCACCTCGCGCCGCTTCGTTCGCG
Source organism: [Zimmermannella] bifida NBRC 103089 (assembly GCF_001570925.1). Taxonomy (GTDB): domain Bacteria; phylum Actinomycetota; class Actinomycetes; order Actinomycetales; family Microbacteriaceae; genus Gulosibacter; species Gulosibacter bifidus. The sequence continues at coordinate 2,400 of NZ_BCSP01000008.1, read as the reverse complement.
AACGCGAGTATTACTTCAGCGTCGGGCGCTGCGTCCATGATTCCTCAACTCCGGTGGCCGTGGCGCCATCGGCCGCAGTGACGGTCTGGCGCCTGATTCGATCAATTGCTGCCCTGCCCGTCGAGCGGTTCTATGGACGTGTATCTGGGTGAAGGTGTCCTATTTTTGGTTTTGAGATTCGATTCCGATCATGGTGTTGGTGACAGTCATGGTGCCGTCACCGTGAAACCTCACAACTGTTCGACAACCGCGTCGGATGATTTCGACTTCCTGTGTTAGCTCGTCAACTCGGCACACGGTCTTCCCGTTTGCGTTCTTAATGGTTTTCATTTCACTCTATTCGCGTGTTAGCAGGTATGCATACGCATGGCGGAAAATTTTTTCACATCTCCTCTACTTCGCTTTCAGCCCCAGACGGCGAATGCGCCACTTTGCGGCCTCTCTTGATACTTGAAAGACGCCGGCAAGTTCAGCGAATGTCGTTTGGCGCTCGTGGGTGTTCATCTCGCGCCATTTCGCAGCGAGGTGCGCGTTGAAGTAGCTCGTGAACGTTGGGCGAGGCATGAGCAGGCACGCGCCCAAATGGTTTGCTTGCAGTTCCAGCCTGTTTCGCGGCCCGTCTGCAGGCTGTGAAGTTGTGTTTGATTCACAACGAGCCACTTTGGCCACTGCGCCGTGCTGATGCTGCTTCAAAAAATACTGTTCATGCAGAATGAGGTGTGCGCACTCGTGAGCGACAGTGAACCGGTGGCGTGTTTCCGGTTGAGTCTCATGCGCTTTGGTATCGAGAACGATCGTCCGGGGTGGAAACGTGAGGTCGATCGTCGGCTTCTTATCTCTTACCGAAAGCGAAGTGGTCGCGAATGTCGTGAGGCCCAAAATGCTCTGATCCGTGGAGAGCTGAGCGAAGTCCAGGCTCGCCTGGAGCGCAAACTCTGCGAAATGCTCGATATCGATCGCCTGTGGTTTTTCGAGAAGGTATCCACCGCGATACGTAGCTAGCCGCTGCTCAGCGATGTCCTCAAGTTCCGCGAACTGCATGAATCGTGGTCAGACTTCCACAGTTACTCCCAATCGCCCTCAATGATCTTGACAATTTGCTCCCACTGTTCATCGGTGAGGGCTCGTTCCTTGGCGCGGCGTAGCGCAATCCTCGCTCCATCGGTATCCATGATGTAGTCGGTGAGGTCAATGGAAACTTGATGGTCTCGAGTGCGAGCGGCCAAGTCAAACATCTCTTCTCGCTCGACCTGTGTCAGTTTCAGTGCTAGGGCAATCGCTTCAAGCTTTGAATCCGGGGCCGCTCGGCGCCCCTTTTCGATGTCGCTCAGATACGGGGCCGTGACTCGAATGCGATCTGCGAACTCACGCATGGTGAGTTCGGCTTGCTTTCGTCGCGAAGCGATGAACTCGCCAAAAGTAGCGGGGGTGACCATAACCATCCTTTCTCTGTACGCATACATGCTAACAAGCATAGTCATACTTGGCAAGTGGTTGCCTCAGTGGGCTGACCTGTTGCCGTCGGTTAACAGTTCATGCTTCCGCGGCAGTGGAAGGTGACGGGCGCCACCGGGCGCTGCGTCTTCTCGCGAAAGGATGAACATGGTTGATCAAATGGTTTTGGAAACTCAAGCGTGGCTAAACACTACCTACAAGGACCGCGTTGGCTGGACCGGCGTGCCAGAGGATGGCTTCACCGGCTGGGGCACAATCTACGGACTGCTCCATGCGCTACAGATTGAACTCGGTATCACGGAGACCGCGGACAACTTTGGTCCCGGCACTGAAGGGCGATTCAAAGCACGATGGCCAGAAGGTATCTTGCAGCAATCTGAGCAGGATTCATCGCAGGACAACGTCTACGCAATCATTCAGGGTGCGCTTTGGTGCAAGGGCTATTCCACAGGTAGTCACATCTCTCGAAATTTCTATGACGGTACCGGGGGAGCGATCCGAAAACTAAAGTCCGACATGGGTATTGATGGGGATTCAACGGTAACCCTTGAAATCATGAAAGCGCTGCTATCGATGAGCCAGTTCGTGCTGCTTGAGCGGTATGGTGCCAATCCGGTCCTCCGTGACATGCAGCAAGAAATCAACCGGAGTTACCAAGGTTATACGGGAATCGTTCCGACTGATGGCTTGTACGGAAGGGAAATGAACACGGCGCTGATTCAGGTTTTGCAGGCGCTGGAGGGATTTACCCCCGAGGAAGCAACCGGAAATTTTGGAAAGGGAACTACGGCCCGTCTAGTTTCCATCAATCGCGACAATGCCGAGTGGTATCCAGAATGGGTGTGGCTTGGTCGAGTTGCGCTCATTGCAAACGGGTTTCTTGGCTATCCCGCGGGGGAATGGGATGCGTTCCTAGAGGAGAGTATTCGTGAATTCCAGCAACAG
>NZ_BCSP01000007.1 GCF_001570925.1 [Zimmermannella] bifida NBRC 103089 | reverse complement strand
AGCTGGTGATTTCGAGATTCACCAGGGGGTGTGAGGGCAGTGTTTAGCGAGGCAGATACGTAACCGGGGCTACAGCTCGGAATCACTCGGGTGATTTCGTGCCAGAGCCCCGGTTACGTTACCCACCGCATCCGCCGTACTTGACGCCTGGAGTGTGCTGTAGGTTCAAGCGATCAGTGGACTAAATACGTGCTGAATATCTTGGCGGATTGAATTGCCTCGATCGTCGTATTGTCGGTGGGCGGTATTCCTGCGGGGTGGATTACCGCCTGATTATTGCTGCGCGAGGGCCTGAGCCGGCGCAATTCGAGTGGCCTTGCGTGCCGGGCTTGTACCGGCAAGCACACCGATACCAATGGCGACAACGAGGACAACCAGCACGGCTACCCATGGAATCGACTGTTGCGTGCCGCCCAGCGGGATGAGCGCGGGAACCGCAGCCATGCCCAGCGGGATACCGATCAGGATCGCGAACCCGGCACCGGTGCATGCCAGCACGACTGACTCGATGAGCACCATGCGGCGGACTCCACCGCGGCTCGTGCCGAGTGCGCGCAGCAGCGCAATTTCTCGTCGACGCTCACCAACGGCCAGGGCCACTACCGACGCCAGACCGAGGGCAGAAATCACGATCGTGAGCGCAAGCATCGCGAGCACAAACATGACCAGCATGTTGATGGCTTGCATGATCATCTGCTGCAGGGCCATGGGACCTTCGAGCTGCAACGAGTTGTATGCAACGCGTACTTCGTCGATGGTCTTCGCCAGGTTGTCGATCGTGTTCGCCGGGGCCTCTACCCAAAGGCGGGAGTTATCGACCGGCTTCGCGAATTCCGCGAGCGTGGTTTCGGTAACGCCACCAACGATCGACGGGGCAGAAGTGAATGATCCAAGACCGTCGAAGGCTTCGTCGAGGTGAATGGTCAGTGTCACGGCCTTGCCGTCAGTATCGGTGAGGACAATCTGGTCGCCGTCCTTGAGGTCGTACGCGCCAGCCATAGATGCCGATACGAGGATTTCGCCATCCTGCAGCGGAGTCGTAAACGCGCTCGAAACTGATTCGGGGACGGTCGTAACTTCAGTGAATGGAGTTCCCGTTTCGGGCGCGGAGACCTCTGCACTCTTGGTGAATGCCGTGGATGAAACTGCGTCGCTGTTGACAATCGGTGCTACCGCTTCCGGAGCAATCGCGGCCCCACTGGAATCTGAAATAACCGCGTCGAATGCGAAATCCTCATCCATCTGCTTGTTAAACGTCGCTGTGGCGCCGCCAACTGCCGTGAGCATGGCGAGGACGAGGCTGCCACCGAACGCGATGGCGAGCACGACCGTGCCTGAGCGGCGTGCGGTGCGAACGAGGTTTTCGCTCGCGATCTTCGCGATCGGGCCGCCGGCACGAAGCGGTGCCGCAATGGCTGGCATTACGATGGGCACCAGCAGCGGAACCAGCACAAACAGGCCTGCTGCGAGCACGACTGCCGCGAGGATGAACAAGAACGGGTTGGCGGTTGCGGGGAGCGTGTTCGCTGCGGCACCGGCGACACCAGCCGCACCTCCGACAGTCAGCAGCGAACCGATAACCCAGCTGAATATCCTGCGGCCTTCGCGCTCAGCGGCAGCCGAGTTGGCTGCGCCGAGGGATGCGATTGGGCTGAGGTTACGCAGGCGAGCAGCAGGTGCCCAGGCCGCAAACACCGTCATGAACGTGGTCGCTACCAGCGCAGCAATCACCCAACCGATCGAGACGACGAGTCCGCCACCGGCGAGACCGGCAAGCTGAGCTACACCCCAACCGAGCGCGATACCGACGCCGACACCGACAACAGCCGAGACGAAACCAATGAGGGCGGCTTCGTACAGCACGGCGGACTGCACCTGACTGCCGGTCGCCCCCACCAGTCGCAGCAGACCGTTCTCGCGCAGGCGCTGCGAGAGCAAGACCTGGAAGGTGTTGCGGATCACCATGACGGCCGCGAGCATCGCAATGACGACGAAGATCATGAACACGATGGTGAGCGTCTGCGTCGAGCCGGTCTGGCTCGCGATCTTGGCGTTCACGTGGTCGTTGACGGTCAGCGCCTTCGCGCCGTGCGGTGCATCGGGATCGAATCCCATCTCGGTGTTGATGGTTGACACCATCGAGTTCGGGTTGCCACTCGTCGCAATGATGTACTCGCTGGCGGGCGCACCGGATGCGGATTCCAAGAACGCGGGTGGGGCAACGAACCACGGGTTTCCGCGAAGCGGCGCACTCGTTGTGATGGTGCCAACAACAGTGGCTTCCTTGGAAGCTTCGCCGAAGAATCCGAACGAAACGGTGTCGCCGATCTTGAGACCGAAACGGTCAAGGTTTTCCTGCGTTGCGAGCACTTCATCGGTGTGAGCCGGCCAATTGCCCGACTCAAGGTTGACCCAGCGCAGCGACTCTGTGCTGGGCAGCGAGTGCAGCTGCACATCAAAGTCAGCGCCCTTGATCGTGGCGCGGACATACGATTCGTGCACCGGTTCAACGGCGGTGACGCCGTCGATCTGCGCGAGCTTGTTGACGTCAACGGGCGCGCCGTCGGTGGTGACGATGACATCGGCATGCGAGAGGGGAGCCGCCATGCTCGCTGCCATGCCGCGGTCAAGCGTGCCGATGAAGGTACCGGTGGCCATGATGGCCATCGCGCTCAGTAGTGAAGCGAGGGCGATTGCGAGGATGCGTCGCGGCGAGCGACGGATCTGCGCGGTGGCGAGTTTGCGTGCGACGCTCATGCTCCGACCTCCGCCATGACGGCTGCGATCTGCTCGTAGTTGGCCCCGCGAAGATCGTGGGCGATCTGGCCATCAACCAGGATGAGCGTGCGATCTGCGAATGCAGCGGCAGCCGGGTCGTGGGTGACCATGATGATCGTCTGGTTGCGTTCGTGCGCGGCCTGCTGCATGCTCTGCAGCAATTCGCGACCGGTGCGCAGATCAAGGGCGCCCGTTGGCTCGTCGGCAAAGACGACGGCAGGCTGTGAAATCAGGGCGCGGGCGACGGCTACACGCTGCTGCTGACCGCCCGAAAGCTCGTGCGGCAGGTGGGCGAGACGCTCAAAGATACCGAGGCGACTGGCGAGTCGATCGATTTCACCCGCATCCACCTTGCTGCCGGCAAGACGCAGCGGCAGCTCAATGTTCTCGCGCGCGGTCAGCGTCGGAACCAGGTTGAACGACTGGAAGATGAAACCGAGTCGGTCGCGACGGAGTTTGGTGAGCTGCTTGTCGTTCAAGCCGGTTAGCTGGTTGCCTTCGATACACACCGAACCCGAGGTGGGGGTGTCGAGGCCAGCGAGCAAGTGCATCAGCGTCGACTTTCCCGAACCAGACGGGCCCATAATCGCGGTGAATTCGCCAGCGGCAAATCCTGCCGTGACGCTGCGCAGCGCGTGCACCTGAGCTTCGCCGGTGCCGTAGGTTTTCGTGAGCTCTTGGCAGCTGACTGCCGCCGGGGGTGTTGGGTGGTTCATCGTGATCCTTTCAACGTGTGTGCGGTTTTGAAGGCAGATTGGGCACGCACAGCTTGCGGTGATGGTTCAAGGATGCTGACATCCGGTTTCGTGCGGCAGTGTGCTGTAGTCGCATTCAGATGCATTCGCTGATACTCGAGGAGGAGAGAATTTCTCGGGCATCCACTCCATATGGGGGAAGGTGCGCACGCGACCAATGTCTAGGGTTGAGTTATGCAGGATTCATTCATCGCCACGCGCCCCAACCCCATGCGGGTGCTTCGCAATGATGCGATCGCTGCGGGCATCATGGGCGCGCTCAGCGCACTGCCACTGTTGCTGCCCGGGGGCAACGTTGCCCCGCAACTTGTGGGATATGCGGTGTTGTGGTCGGTGCTGAGCTGCCTGGTGCTCACTGCCCGCCGAGTCGCGCCGGTGACAACCCTGCTCGCCACGAGTGTGCTTGCCGGTGCGACGCAGGGACAAACCCCGTTCGCGTTGTTGCCAACGTTTCTTGCGGTCTTGATTGCGGCCTATGGTGTGGCTGCATTTGCGCAGCGAAAATACATGTTCTTGAGTTTCTTGCCGATGGCGGCCGCGCTCGTGCAAGTGGCGCTGCAGATTTTCATCGGCATGCCCTGGGCAAGCGACCACGCGTTTCTAGGGGTTGACGCTTGGCGGCAAGCCGAATCGCTAATCGCGTTCGTTGCCGTGGTGGTGCTGTCGTTCCTTACTTCGTGGGCATTGGGCATGGTGCGACGCAGCCAGCTCGCCGAGGTCGTAACCGCGCAAGAAAAAGCGCTACTGCTCGAACGTGACCAACAGCGACTGACCGAGCTCGCACTCTCGGACGAACGCTCGCGAATCTCGCGCGAGATGCACGACATCATTGCGCACTCGCTGGCATCGATCGTGACACTGGCCGAAGGTGGGCGCATGGCTAGCCGTACCCGGCCCGAGATTGGGAGCGAACTGTTCGGCAAGATTTCCGAGGCCGCGCGAGACGCCCTGGGCGACATTAAGGTGCTACTGCAACGCGTTGATTCGCCGCAGGACGATGCCCCGGTGAAGGGAATCGGTGACCTGCGCGAACTGGTGTCTGCCGCTCAGCTTGCGGACGTTCCGCTTCGTTTTATTGAGACCGGTGAACCGCGGGAACTACCAAAGGGGCTGTCGCTCGCGGTATTTCGTGTTGGACAAGAGTGCCTGACAAATATGTACAAGCATGCGCCGGGTGCCCCCGGCGAGCTTCACCTGGATTGGCGCTCGGACCAACTGGTCCTGCGGGCAATCAACGAGCGCGTGACCTCGGCGCCTCCGGTGCCGAGCGATAAGCGCGGGCTCTCGGGGATGCGCGAGCGCACGGAATTGTTTAACGGCGAGTTCTCGGTGCATGAAAATGACACGAGCTTTGAAATATCTGCAATTTGGCCGTTTTCGGCAACATGATGCCGTGAATATCGCAAAGGTTGTGCACTTAGTCTTACGGCGTCCGTAACTAGGTGGAAACAAGCATGAATCGACCATTGACCGTTACCTCGACAGAAATTGCAACGTAGGAGAACCAATGACTGCACAGTTGGGCGACACCGACACGAATGCTGCGGATCCGATCCGGGTGCTGATCGTCGACGACCAGTCGCTCGTTCGTGATGGGCTGGCGTTGATCGCAGGATCTGCCGATGACATCGAAGTCGTCGGCACCGCCGAGAACGGCCGAGCCGGTATCGAGGCGGCGTTCCGCCTGCGTCCCGATGTGGTGCTGATGGACATCCGCATGCCGGAACTCGACGGTATTTCGGCAACGGCGCAGCTGCTGCGCCACGAAGGTGAATCCACCGACATTCGAGTCATTGCGCTGACCACCTATGACTCAGAGGACTTTGCCGTGCGGATGCTCTCTGCCGGCGCGTCAGGTTTCTTACTGAAGGACGCACCCGGCGAAGAGCTCGTGCGGGCGATCCGCACGGTTCACGCCGGCAACGGGATTATCGACCCATCAATGACGAAGTCACTGATCCAACGCATGTTGTCGCAGCATCCGCAGCAGGCGGCCGGCGTTGTGGCACCGGGCACAGCGGATGCGGGTGCTCAGGCAGCTGCGAACGCTGCGAAGGCGTCTGGTCGCGCACCCGAAGCCGAGGCACAGTTCGAGCAGTTGACGGCACGCGAACGCGACGTGTTTGAACTGCTGGTGCAGGGTGCATCCAACGGAGAAATTGCCGCGAAGCTGTTCTTGGCTCAGGTGACGGTGAAGTCACACGTCGGTCGAATCTTGGAGAAGCTCGACCTGCCCGACCGCGTACACGTGGTGATCTGGGCGTACCAGCACGGCTACGCCTCGGCATAAGCAAGCGGTGCCGCACCCGAATTCGTGGCTTGGCACCGCTTGGGTCACCCGGATCGCTGTGTGGATACGTAGTCGATCAGTCCGCGCTTGGTGCGATTTGGTGCTGGTTGCCTGAGGTTAGCGCGCGGAGCGCGTAGAGGATTGCAGCGAGATCGACGAGCTCTTGCGAGAGCGCACCCCAGATCGCCGGGATGTAGCCGAACGCGGCAATGGTCATGAGCCCCAGCGACAGTGCAATACCGATCCAAATTGCGGTGATGGCAACTTGGTACGTGTGTCGGCCGATCGACACAGCCCGTGCCACCATCGAAATATCGTCTCGAACAATCACTGCATCCGCCGACTCACTGGCCGCGGTTGCGCCGCGTGCGCCCATCGCAATGCCGACATCGGCCGCGGCAAGGACTGGCGCGTCGTTGACACCATCACCAACCATGATGACGGGGCGAGCGCCCTGTTCGGCAACGAGACGAACCTTGTCTTGCGGGAGCAGGTTGCCGTGCACCTCGGCAATGCCCGCTTGGGCAGCTAACGCATCGGCGGTGTGCTGATTGTCACCCGTCAGGATCACAACGTGTTCGATACCATTGCCGCGAAGATGCGTGACGGTGTCGGCGGCGTTGCCGCGGAGCCGGTCAGCAATGCGCAGCACACCGGCGTAGACGCCGTCGATGGCGACATACACGGCAGTCTCGCCCGCGGTCAGTTCGGATTCGGGCGCGTTCGCATCGAGTTCGCGGATGAACGCGAGCTTGCCGACGCGCACGTGGCGGCCGTCGATGCAGGCATCGACGCCGTTGGTGGCGATTTCTTCGGCAGTGTCGGTGGTCGCCAGCGCGAGTCCACGAGATTGCGCGGCATCGATGATGCCAGCTGCCAACACGTGCGTGGAGTACTGCTCAGCAGAGGCCGTTAGCCGCAGCAGCTCGAGCGCTTGGTCATCGAGCGTGGCAGCTTGTTGAACGTCCGTATTGCCTGCAGCGAACGATTCGTGCAGCTGTATGGCGGTGAGTTCGGGCTCGCCGTGCGTGAGCGTACCGGTCTTGTCGAACGCTACGGTCTTGGCTTTGGCGAGTTGCTCGAGCGTTGCGCCACCCTTGACGACGACACCTTCGCGGGAGGCGCGGCTCATGCCACCCATGAACGCGACCGGTGCCGCGATCAGCAGGGGACAGGGCGTTGCCAAGACAAGTACTTCAGCGAAGCGGGTTGCTTCGCCGGACAGCCACCAGGAAAGCCCGGCAACCGCGAGCGAGACGAGCGTGAACGGAATCGCAAACCGGTCGGCAACACGAACGGTTGGGGCCTTGGCCTGCTCGGCCTCAGAAACGAGCGCGATGATCTGTTGGTACTGCGAGTCCTTGGCGCTCGCGGTAGCGCGGATGCGGATGGCCGTGTGTCCGTTGACGGCACCGGAGCGAATATGGTCACCGGCGACATAAGCAGCCGGCAGGCTTTCGCCGGTGAGTTGCGACTCATCGATTTCCGCGTTGGCGGTGAGGAGCTCACCGTCGACCGGAATGACTTCGGCGGGCTTGACGAGCAGGATGTCGCCTGGTGTCACCTCATCGACGGGGACATCTGTGCTTGCGGGGAGTTCGTCCGTCGTGGAAGTCAGGGCGGTGTCGTCGGTTTGTGTACCGAGTCGGTGCGCGCGTTGCGGGGCACGCTTAAGTAGCGCATCGAGGTCTTTGGTGGCGCGGGATGCGGCGTAGTCTTCGAGCGCTTCGCCACCCGAGAGCATGAGCACCACGATCATGGCGGCAATGTACTCGCCCACAGCAATGGCAGCGCTCATCGCAACCACGGCCAAGATGTCGAGACCGAAGTTGCCGCGCAGGATGTCGCGCACCATGTCGATGACGGTGATCACAATGATGATGGCGACATAGCCCGTTGCGACGGGCTGGGCAACGTTTCCGAGGCCGCCGAGCGCCAGGGCAATCACGATCGGGAGCAATATGAGCGTGCACAGCACAATCGGATAGCGGCGGGCGAACGTACTGAGGTTCGGCACTTGCATCACTTCCTTCGTACTTAATGATCCCGGATTTGCGGGGCGGTTTCCAGCTAGGTAAGGCTTGCCTGATCAGGGAATTTATGGGGTCAACGGGTTTGCTTGAGCGGAATTTCGAGCGCGTGCGGTCGTCATTTCGGTAGTCGTTGTGCACGGGATGTTGGCCGTGCATTTGTGCGCAGCCACGAGAGATGGATGGCCGGGCGGGCGTAAACTTGTCGGTTGACGCAGACGCTGCGTCACGGTTTCTGCGGCACTGTTTGTGCTCGACCGCTCACATGGCAAACCGACGCCTCGTGAGTGTGACCGTTGCCGGAGAAGTGGGGAAAACACCATGGCATTTGCCGACGAGATGGTTGCAAGCAACGCGGAGTACGTGGAGTCGTACCCGGGACCAAAGCCGCTGCTGCCGAGCCGGCAGGTAGCGATCGTTGCGTGCATGGACTCGCGACTGCAGATCTTCCCGCTCACAGGTATCGACCTGGGTGAGGCGCACATCATTCGTAACGCAGGTGGCGTGATCACCGACGACATGATCCGCTCACTGACCATCTCGCAGCGCAAGCTCGGCACCCGCGAGATCATCCTCATCCACCACACGGACTGCGGTCTGTCGACCTTCACCGAAGACGAATTCGACGACCTGCTCATGAGCGAAACCGGTGCTCGTGCCCACTGGAAGGCTGAAGCCTTCAAGGATGTCGATCTGAGCGTGCGCGAGTCGATTCGCCGGATCATGCAATCGCCATTCATTGAGCACAAGAACGTGCGCGGATTTGTTGCCGATGTCGACACCGGACGCCTGCGTGAGGTAACTGCGTAATGTCGGATGCCCTGCGCGTACTGCCAAGCCGATTCGGACGAATTGGCGTGGTGGCAAGCGAGTTGGGGATTTCCCGCTGCTGGCTGCCGAGCGCGTTGGCGGCGGATGCGCGTGATGCATCGTTCGCGCAGGGCAATTTGAGCGTCGCGCAAGACGCGCTGCTTACCCGTGCCGTGACCGAGCTTGAGGAATTCCTCTCGGGTAGGCGTCGTGAATTCTCGGTGCCATTGGATTGGAAGCACGCATCCGTCGGCTTTGCCGGCGAAGTACAGCGCGCGCTCCGCCAGATTCCGTACGGCGAAACCGAAAGCTATGGCAACCTGGCGGCACGGTTGCAGCGACCGGGTGCAGCACGGGCGGTCGGTACCGCATGCGGTAAGAATCCGCTGCCACTGTTCGCACCGTGCCATCGAGTGATCCGCGCCGGTGGCGAGATCGGTCTGTATGGCGGCGGTGAAGCATTGAAGCGTGCGCTGCTCGAGCTCGAAGCGGTGGCAACGGCCTAAGTTGATTGCCATGGGCGTTGCTTGTTGCCGGATGCACGCCTCGGTAATCAAGCATGCAGCCTGAGGGCGTACCGTCGAAGTACGGCAACGGTGACCGGATGCACTGGCATCGGCGCTGGAGAGGTCGGTATCGGCCAAGCGCAGCTTGTGTCGATGGCATGTGGGTACTGGTAGCCGACGCAGCATTGCAGGAATCCCAATGGTGATGACGGAATTAGGTGGCGCGTAGCGATGGACGAGAACGAACTCACCCGTCGCCGTCGCGTGTGGATTGAACGGCGGCTGCGCCAACGATCGCTTTCGTTCCCTCGGCCAACCAAACTCTCGCCGGACCAGTTGCAGGTGCTGCGAAAACAGCTGCCGAAACGTCGCACACTGTGGTGGCGATTCACTCGCGCTCGCGGGATGATTGCGGATGCCGGATTCTGGACGATTCGGCAGGTGGATGCCGCGAACGCAATGCTGCGCAAGACGCCCGGACTGATTCCGATGTTCCGGTTGCTGGGCGCGCTCGGCCCGGCCAAGCTGCCAACTCGGTACGCCGAAAGCGCGGCTCCCTGGCGTGAAGGCGCCGATTTGCGTGCGCACCGACCGCATCCCGAGGGCGAATCGACCGCCGAAGCTGCGCTGCCGGTCGTGGTGGTGCTTGCCGGGTTGGCAACGCCATGGGGCTTCATGCGGCCGATGCTCGACGCGTTGACCGAGCGCGGTTTTCGTACGGTGGTGCTGCCGCAGCTCGGATGGAACTACCGTTCGGTGGCCGAACTTGCCGAATTGGTTGACCTGTATCTTCGCGCGCATCCCGAGTACGGGCGAGTGTTGCTCGTCGGCCACTCGAAGGGTGGATTGATCGCCAAGCAGGTGCTCTTGCGTGACGCGGATAGTGAGCGGACGCTGGGCGCGGTGGCAATTTCGGCGCCGTTTCGGGGCGCGGTTACCGCGAAGTACGTGTTCGGTTCGTCGTGGAACATCACGCGCGAAATCATTGGGCTTCGCCCCGGAACTCCGACGCAATTGGCATTGACCGAGCACGACAGTGTGGATCAGCGCATGGTGTCGATCATTCCGCTGTACGACCCGATTGTGGGTGTGCCGGGAACGTTGGTGCAGGGGAAGAACCGTACGGTTCGTGCACTCGGGCACAACCGGTTGTTGGGCGACCCGCGCGTACATGAATTGGTGGCGCGTGAACTGCGCAGGCTGGCCGCATGCGCAGTGGATGAAGGCACGTTCGAACACTAGACACCCACCTCGATCGGTGATGCAGTTGCGGCGGCATTCTGAATCAATACGTATTCCTGCCAGGCGAGCTTTAAATCGCGCGCGAATTCGGCTTGGATGGATACCCCGCGTTCTCCGGTACGGCGCACTTTGCCGCGAATCAGCAGCAGTGGAGTACCGAATAGAACGCTGCCGCTGAGCTCCTGCGCATCATCAAAGAAGGTGGCATCGGCACAGCCGGTGCCGTCATCGACCGAGATGAATACGACACGTTTTCCACTACGCATTGGTGGGGTTTGAGTTGCGACTCGGACACCCGCAACGGTGACTTCGGTGCCGGCGCGCAGCGAAGCGAGCCTACCTGCGGGAGTAACCCCAATCGCATCCAGCAGCGGGCGATAGCCATCAACGACGTGTTCGGAGAGGTCGAGCGCCAGAATGTCGAGTTCGGCATGGACGCGTTCGCGCGCATCCATTTCGGGAACACCGCTGGGGAGTACCGGTGCGTGCGCTTCACGAAAGTCCAACGGAAGCTCGAGGGCAGTTGGATGAACCGCACGCGAGCGTGTGCGCGGGCGAGCACGAATCGCGGCAACAAGATCGCCACGCGTAGGTGCACCGGGCTCGAGCCCATCGAGTGCGCCGATGAGGGCGAGTCGTTCGGCAAGAGTGCGGGACGGCCGAGCACGGGTCAGGAAATCGCCGAGGGACACGAATGGTCGTTCGCTCAGGATGCGCTGGATTTCGGCTTCGGTAATGCCGCGGATATCGGTGAGCGCGAGCCGAACCCCGAGATCGCCCGGACGGGTCGGCGACCCCGGTGGCGTTTCGCGCACTCGTTCAACCACGAATGCCCGTGTCGAGTGGTTGACATGCACGGGGAGGATCGGGATACCCATGCGGCGGGCATCGCCAAGTAAGAGTCGCTTCGGATACATCCCCGGGTCGTGGGTGAGTAGCCCAGCAACGAACTCTGCGGGGTAGTGCGTTTTGAGCCACGCGCTCTGCCACGTGGGTAGTGCAAACGCCGCCGCGTGCGCCTTGCAAAACCCGAACGAACCGAATCCGCGCAGCACATTCCAGATCTCGTCGATTTGGGCATCGGTAAATGTTCGCTTGCCGTTCGCATCCCGATTGGCGCGGGTTCGTTCCCGGAAAAGCTGCTCGATCCCGTCGGTCTGCTTTTCCATGCTGCGGCGCAGTTCATCGGCATCGGCCAGTGAGATTCCCATGCAGTGATGCAGAATGCGCAGTACTTGTTCGTGATAGACAACCACACCGTAGGTCTCGCGAAGGAACGGGCGAAACGACGGATGCAGCCACTTCGGGCTGGCATAGCCGTGCTTGACGTCAAGAAACGGCGCCACCATGTTGCCTTTCATCGGGCCGGGGCGAAACAGCGAGATATCGGCAATGAGGTCGTTGTAAACATCGGGCTGCATTTTGCCAATGAGCTCACGCTGCCCGGGCGACTCGATCTGGAACATCCCGAGCGTGTGGGTGGAACGGATTTGCTCGAACGTGGGTTCGTCATCGGTCGGGATTTCATCGAGCACGATGCGGCCATTTGGTGCGACATAGGTGACATCGGGCAACAACCCGCCTCGAATTGCGGCAGCGGAACCGTGTAACCGCTGCACTTCGTTGACGGCATAGGCCAACGACGATTGCATCCGGACACCGAGCACATCGAGTTTGAGCAGCCCCATGTCATCGATATCGTCCTTATCGAACTGGCTCATCGGCAGGTCAATACCGCTGGGTTGTACCGGCGTGGTCGACAAGAGCGAGGCGTTCCCGAGCAAGACACCGCATGGATGCATGGAGAGGTGACGGGGGAGTCGGTCGAGTCGCTCGGCCAGGTCGATCAACAAGTTGAGGTCGCGGTCTTGGCGGGACTGTTCTGCAAGCGCCACGAGCTCAGGCTGTTCGTGCAGCACTTGCCGCAATTGGCCGGCATTTAGCCGCCACAGCGACTTTGCGATCTCGTCGATTCGCTGTTCGGGTAGTCCCAGCGCGAGCCCAGCATCTCGGGCAGCGCCACGAGCCCGATAGGTGGAGTGCGTTGAGAGCAGGGTGACGCGTTCGGAACCGTAACGCTGGAAAATAGCGCGGTATACCTCGTGCCTACGAGCCGATTCCACGTCAATATCGATGTCGGGCAGGGTCGAGCGTTTGCGCCCAAGAAAACGCTCGAACACGAGGTCGTGTTCAATCGGATTGACGTTGGACACCCGCAAGAGATAGTTCACCAGGCTGGACGCGCCGGATCCTCGGGCCTGGTTGCGGATACCAAGATCTCGGATCAGTGAAGCCACATCGGCAACGGCCAGAAAATATGTGGCAAACCCAAACCCCGAAATCGTGGTGAGCTCGTGGTTAAGGCGATCTTCGATCGCGCGCAGTGCGCTACCGGTCGTTGTCGCAAACCGTTCCCGCAGCGCCAGCTCGCAGCGCTGCCGCAACACCGAATCCGGTGCATCCTGCAATTGGAGCACTTCGGGCTCGGGCACCTTTGGTTGGCGCCAGTGGACGTCCGTTGCCGGATCGAGCCTGCACCGTTCGGCAAGGATGCTCGTTTCGGCAATGAGCCGCGCCCGCGCGTGCGCACCAAGATCAGTTCGCGAAACCACAAGGTCAGCGAGTGCGTGCATCCGCTCGGGCGGTTTAAGCCAGGCCTGCGCATTTGCCTGTAACGGCGATTGCGCCAACGGCTGGAGGGCTTCAGCCGCATCGAGCACGTCACCGGTCAAGGCATCGTCGTGGTCGAGATAACGCACCTGGTTGGTCAGCACCGCCGGAACATTCGCTCGGTGTGCAAGCTCAAGCAATCGAGCCGCATGCCGCAGCGACGCTGCAGCTCCCGGCTCGGTGAGATGACACACCACTTCGATCGCGACACCACCGGGTACCCAGCGTTGCCAGCGCTGCAGGCGTGCTTGCGCCAACTCAGCGTTCCCTCGCAGCAGCGCGCGCCCCACATCTGACCACGGGCCGAGCAATACGGTACCGAGCGCATCCACCGTACGGGTTTCGTGCCCCGACGCATCCGCGCACAGAAACGGTGCGAACCGGCTCGCAGCAAGCTGTGCCCGGTGTGCTCGTTTTTGGGTTGGTGATGCTGCACGTGGGGGCACATGTGCTGCTGAAACGAGCCGACACAGGCTCTCCCAACCCGCACCGTCAAGGTTGCCGTGAGCGAGAACGGTGACCCGGTCGAGGCCGGGCTGGGCTACGAAACCGGATGCCGAACCCGCGATACGTAACTCGCTCGCGACGTCGCCGGGTTGCGCGCCAGAAGCGGCAACTGCCGGTGCCAGCGCAATATCGGCACCGACAATTGGCGCCAGACCGTGCGTCAGACATGCGCGAATGTGGCGCACCGCACCATACAGGCCATCGCGGTCAGTAATCGCGGCCGCCTCGCCACCCCACTCGGCAACCCTGGCCACCAATGCTTCGGGAGCGGCAGTGCCGTGATGCATTGAGTGTGCCGAGGCCACGTGTAGATGCGTAAAGACAGGCATGGTCAGGCAAACAACCGATGTTCGAGCTCGTCATCCCAAACGTGATCGAGCAGCCAGTTGCCGGTTTGGTCGCGTTCGAGATCAAAACTGCCGTCGACCGGAGATCCCGTACCGTGCAGTGGTACCGCATCTACCCGCCAAAGCTCGCGCTCGATGCGAACCGCAGTGCCTTTCGCAGCCCGGTCGACATGTTGCCACCAGGGCTCGCGACTGAACCAGGGCTCGGGGGCACTGGTGACGCCGTATGGCACGCCGCGCCAGTGAAAGCGCACTGGCGCGCCGTGCGGTGAGCACTCCACCACAACCGGTTCATTGACCAACATGACAACCTCCCTGTATCGAAAATATGTTCGATACGAAATGTACGAGGAGCCTACGACATGTTCGAATAATCGGTAAGGGGGTGTGGATAACGTTTGCTGGCTGAGTGCGGGTCGTGGTGCTGCGGGCGAACGAAAAACCCCTGAACTCGCGCGGAATTCAGGGGTTCAAGTAGTGCTTGAAGTGAAGTTGGGTTACTCGCCAAGCTCGCTTGGTGCTTGCGGTCGAGCAACGCGGGTGTTCGAAAGCTCTCGAGAGATTTCGCTGAGTGCGGAGACCTGGTCGTCGTGATCGAGAATGCCGATTCGCGCTAATTCCTGCACCAATTCAGCGCCATTGGGGGCGTGCACCCAGGGTACAGCCGAGGTTGCGTGCCACTTCACCCACGAACTCGCACGGCCACCGGCGAGTACGGACTCGGTGTTCGAGAGCTGGCGAATCGCGACGGCGAGTACCGAGTCGGGGAACTCAGCGGCAAACTCGCCATAAATCTGTTCGTCATGCTGACCATCGTCACCGATGAGCAGCCACTTCATGTTGGGAAATTCCTGCGCGAGCCGGCGCAGATTCTGTCGCTTGTGTTCGGTTCCAGAGCGGAAGATTCGTTGCGGCACCGGACCCCAGTCGGTAAGGAGCAATGGGCCGAAGGGGAACATATTGCGTCCCAAGAAGCGGCTCAGTGTCGGCGCGACATTCCAAGATCCCGTCGACAGATAGACGATCGGTGTTGTGTCGCCGCCGAACTTATCGGTCAGTCGCTGGTACAGCACGTTCATGCCCGGAACCGCAGCGCGGGCGTGCTCGTCAAGGACAAAGGTGTTCCACGCGGCTAGCAGCGGGCGGGGGAGCGACGTCACCATGACGGTGTCGTCGATGTCGGACACAATGCCGACCTGCTGTTTTGGTTCAGTAATAAACACGCGTGCAACGGTTCGCTGCTGATCGGCGCTTTCAAACGTGACCTGCTGCCATCCCGGAGTCAGCGACGCCGGCAGCACGGCGTCAATCACGCCGCCGCGGTCAGCGGTAATTTCGTGGACCTGGTCGCCGATGAACACCTTGACCTTCGCGTATGGCACCGTGACGCGCACGAAACTGCGCCAGCCGCGCACCGACTTTTCGCGACGGCGCGGACCGCCGATCGGCAGCACTGTGAAGCGACGGCGTCCGGCTCGACGTACCGCGTGTGGCAGCATCTGCACGCGGCCGAGTACCCGCACCGATTCGGTGGTGCCATAGCCGGTGTAGGCCTCGACCTCCGAGATCTCACCGCGCTTCAGTGCGCCGCGCAGTCGAATTGCTTTGTATCGGTCTTCGACTCGAAACGCATTCTCGGCGAGGTGTCGCACAAATGAAACGGGTGCGAATCGAAAACCAGTAGATGCGGGGCGGTCGGGTCGAGAGCTCACTGAGCCATATTTACACGATCAACTTGACGAACCGAGTGTTTGGCGTCTGCGCCGCGCGCATCCGGGGGGCGAACTCAACGCATCCTCGGCGCCGCACTAGGCGGGGTCGGCCATCGGCGCAATAAGCTCTGGCCCTCGCTCACGCACATTCCCGACGCGGCGGTCAACGGCACGCAGTGCGAGTGAATCGGTGAGTGCCAGGCTACGTTCGGCAAAATCCGCCACGAGTTCAGCCGATCCGGCTAGTGCCGGGTCGCACCACTCGTCAATATCTGCGGCAGTACAGAAGACCGGGATGCGGTGATGTAGCTCGCGCATTCGTCCCGCAGGTGCCTCGCGGGTCAAGATCGTCGTCGAAAGGAGCCACTCGCCTTCGGGGTTTTGCCACCACTCGTAGAGTCCGGCAAAACAAAGGGACGCATCGGCACCGCCCTCGGCAGGATGCACGTAGTACGGCTGCTTGGTGCCGTCGGCCCCCGTCTGCCATTCGTAATAGCCGGATGCGGGGATGACCGCGCGGCGACGTTTAACCGCGGCGCGGAACGTGGGCTTGACTGCGGCGGTTTCGCTGCGGGCGTTGAATGCACGCGAGGCGACGCTGGCATCGCGTGCCCATCCCGGAACCAGCCCCCATTTAGCGACTTCAAGTCGGCGAATCGGGCCGGGCCCGTAGGTGTCTACTTCTTCGGCCGGTGCGGGTGCTTGCACGATGACCGGCACTGAGGTCGTGGGTGCGATGTTGTACGAGGGCGTGAACTCCGTATCGCTCACTCGATCAATATCGAATTCGACCGCGAGATCACTCGAGGCTTTGGCTACTACGAATCTGCCGCACATGCCGTCAGGCTAGCCAGCATTGCTGGATGCAGGTGGCGAGCTCGCAGCTCGCGGGTGCCGGCCGAGCGCGTGGTCGCTATGCCGACGCGTCTGCGCCTGCGTCTGCAGCCGCATCCGGCGTGCGATCGACGCGCCGACTGAGCCAGCGTTTGAGTGCCCAGGTGCCGAATGCGAACGCGATGAGGACGCCGGCGAAGATGAAGCTCGCCAGATGGAGATTCGACTTGGCTCGGTCGAATCCTGCCGTTGCGATCGCCCCAACAGAAACGTAAGCGAGCGACCAGAGCGTGCAGGCGGGGACGGTCCACGCGATGAACGTGCGGTACCGCATCCCGGTCATGCCTGCGGTAACCGGGACGAGCGAGTGCAGCACTGGGAGATAGCGCGAAATAAAGACGGCGAGACCGCCGCGTTGTTGCACGAATGACTCGGCGCGCTGCCAGTTACGTTCGCCAAGTCGGCGGCCAAGCCACGAATGTCGCAGGTGTGGTCCAAAATATTTGCCGAGCGCGAAGCCAAGCGACTCGCCACCAATCGCACCCAGAATCGCGGCAGCAACGACCGCTGCCCACATGCTCCAGCTATCGACGCCTGCGGATGCGGCAAGCAAGATTGCGTCGCCGGGCACGATAAAGCCGACGAGCAGGCTGGTCTCGAGGAAAACGCCACCGAAGGCGATCGCAATGATGATTGCGGGGTCGAGTTGGCGCACGGTCTCGATGAGCCAGGCGAGGGTGTCGGCGAGCATCGGTCCAGCCTAATTCGGGCGGAGCAGGATTGGGGAACCGGCTGGGCACGCCAGCATGAATGCTTGTAATGGAAAGTGAATTATTCGAGCGAGTTCTGCATATCACCGCGCGTTAAAATATCTCGATGTAGAGCGATTTGTGGGATTTCTTGTGTTGATCCGGTGGATATCTCGATATCGAGATATAAATCTTGTTTATTTTGGATGCATTCCTTGTTGTGAATGCTTCAAGATTGCGCCCAAAATCCCTGGTCAGGGTGTTAAAAAAGTTCGAACTGTCGATTCTGAAAAATGGCTGGTGAACGATAGACTGGGCGAGTCGCATTCAGGCGGCAAAGCAACGTGGCCTGCAGCGACATCCATCACGTCACAGCTGAAGGTGAGAGCCCGTGGAAGCCTTATTGGATCCCCTCGTTCTATCTCGGTGGCAGTTTGGTCTAACCACGCTGTACCACTTCTTATTCGTTCCAATCACGCTGGGCATGGTGCTCTGCGTCGCGATCTGGCAAACCCAGTGGGTGCGCACGGGCAAGGTCATCTACCTGCAGCTCACGCGCTTCTTCGGGAAGATCTTCCTCATCAACTTCGCGATGGGTATCGTCACCGGTATCGTGCAGGAGTTCCAGTTCGGTATGAACTGGTCGAACTACTCGCGATTCGTCGGTGACATTTTTGGTGCACCACTCGCATTCGAAGGTCTCGTCGCGTTCTTCCTCGAGGCAACCTTTATTGGTCTGTGGATCTTCGGCTGGGACAAGCTCTCGCCGAAGCTGCACCTCGCGACCATCTGGCTCACCGTCATCGGTACCTGGACCTCGGCCTACTTCATCCTCGTCGCCAATGCGTTCATGCAGAACCCGGTCGGCTTCGAGTTCAATGAGGTCACCGGCCGTGCCGAGCTCGTTGACTTCGGTGCCGTACTGACGAACCCGGTTGCCGTAACGCAGCTGCCGCACACGCTGACCGCATCCGTCATGCTTGCTGGAACGATCATCGCCGCAACTGCCGCATGGCACCTGCGCCGTGGCCAGCACCAGGAAGTCTTCCGCCCGGCGCTCACCTTCGGTCTGTGGACCGTGCTGATCTCCGGCGCTGGCATCATGCTCTCGGGTCACGCACTCGGCATCGCCATGACCGAAACGCAGCCAATGAAGATGGCTGCCGCTGAAGCGATGTACAACACCGCGAGCGGTGCGGATGCGTCGTTCTCACTCTTCTCGCTCGGTACCCCCGACGGGTCTGCAGAAGTCTGGTCGCTGCGCATCCCGTACCTGGCTGGATTCCTTGCCACCAACACCTTCGACGGAACGGTGCACGGCATTAACGACCTGCAGGCCCAGTACGCCGAAATGTACGGCGCTGACCAGGTCTACTCGCCAGTTATCTGGCTCACCTACTGGTCGTTCCGCTGGATGATGTTCTTCGGTTTCGCTTCGATGGCGATCGCTGCGATTGGCCTGTGGATCACCCGCAAGGGTCGCGAGCCGAAGCCATGGCAGTGGAGCGTCGCTATCTGGGGTGCAACCTTCCCGCTGTGGGGCATCCTGATCGGTTGGATCTTCACCGAAATGGGCCGCCAGCCGTGGCTCGTATTTGGGCTGATGCCAACCGAAGCCGGTGTCTCGCCAAATGCAACTGGAGTCAGCGTGCTGATTTCGCTCATCGGATTCACGCTGATCTACGGCATCCTCGCCGTGGTCGAAGTGAAGCTCCTGCTCAAGGCAATCCAGTCCGACCCAATGCCGGTACCGGGAGCGAATGAAGCAGGCGTCGTCGAAGACGTCGAGACCGTCAAGGTGAAAGCGAGCGTCTACTAATGGAACTGCAAGTTATTTGGTTCTGGATTATTGCTGCGATGTTCATCGGGTACTTCGTGCTCGATGGCTTCGACTTCGGCCTCGGTATTGCGCTGCCATTCGTGAGCCGCGACGACACTGACCGCCGCATCCTGATCAACACGATCGGCCCGATCTGGGACCTCAACGAGACCTGGGTCATCACCGGTGGTGCCATGCTCTTTGCGGCGTTCCCGGAGTGGTACTCGACGATCTTCTCGGGCGCCTACCTGGTGCTGTTCCTGATCCTGCTCGCACTGATCGCCCGCGGTGTTTCGTTTGAATACCGCCACCAGGGCACCGGCAAGGCCTGGACCGACAAGTTCGACTGGATGATCTTCGCCGGTTCGGCGCTGCCGGCCCTGCTGTGGGGTGCCGCGTTTGCGAACATCGTTCGTGGTATGCCGATGGAGACCGTTGAGCAGACTGTTGGTTCGCTCGACTACTCGTTCGGGTTCAACTACACCGGCACGTTCTTTGACCTGCTCAACCCGTACGCACTGCTTGGTGGACTGACCACGCTCGCGCTGTTCTTCTATCACGGTCTGATCTTCATCACGCGCCGTACCGATGGTGAACTGCGTGAACGCGCCCGCACCATGGCGAAGTGGGAGGGCCTGATTGTTGCCGCGCTCGCGATCGTGTTCCTGGGCTGGACTGTGCTCGCGTACTTCTCGGTTCCGGGCCTCATCCTGACCCTCCTCGCGGTGGTGTGCTTCGTCGGTTCGTGGGTTGCCAACCTGCTCAACAAGGACGGCCTGGCCTTCCTTGGTGGCGCACTGACTGTCGTATTCGCGGTTTGGTCGCTGTTCGCCGCGCTCTTCCCGGCGCTCATGCGCAACCTGACCCCGGGTGGCGAAGACCTCACCATCTGGAACGGTTCTGCTAGCGACAACACGCTGCAGATCATGACGTGGGCGTTTCTCTGCATCATGCCGGTCGTGCTCGGTTACCAGGCATGGACGTTCTGGACGTTCCGCAAGCGCCTGCGCCGCGTGGACTTCGAAGAAAACGCGTCGCGTGCCGAGCTGGCACACGCAGATGAAGCAGTCACTGCCTAACCGCAGTTACTGACACAACCGAATCGGACCTGGTGTACGACACCGGGTCCGATTTGGTTTTCCTTCGGGTCGCCGTCGTGCCGTTCTCGCGCTTCACGCACGCCAACTCCGGTAGCCTTGAGGAACCGTGAAACCGCTTGATCCACGCCTGCTGAAATACGCCCGTTCGTCCCGGGCGTTCCTCGCAATTGGCGCGATTCTTGGACTCCTGCAGGGCGGTGCGCTGATCGGCATCGCTTGGTCGATCGCCCGCTGCGTCACCCAGGCAATCGAGGGCCACGGGTTCGACACGCTCGGCCCAGACTTCGCGCTGCTGCTGATTGCGGTGGCCGTTCGTGGTCTTGCCCAGTGGGGGATGGACTGGGCTGGTGCACGCGCCGCTGCGACCGCAAAGTCGGAACTGCGCGGTGCACTGATGCGCAAGATCGCGCAGACGCGAGGGAACTCGATTGCGGTACCGGGTGCATCCGAAACCGAACCCGCCAAGCGACTGGGCAGTGCCGAACTCACGCTGCTGGCAACCCACTTGCTGGACGCGCTTGACAGCTATTTCGGCAAGTACCTACCGCAGCTCTTGCTCACCATGATCGTGATGCCGCTGCTCATTTTGGTGACGCTGATCGCTGACCCGGTTTCGGGCATCACTGAAATCGTTGTGCTGCCGATCATTCCGCTGTTCATGATTCTGATCGGCTGGGCCACGCAGCGTGCACAGGCCAAGCAACTCGATGCGCTAAGCACGCTCGCAGCGTCGTTCCTTGAAATCATTGAGGGACTTTCCACGCTCAAGATCTTTGGTCGCGCGCGCCGTCAGCGTGACCGCATCCGCACCATTACCGATGACTATCGCAAGTCCACGATGAAGGTGCTGCGCGTCACGTTCCTTTCGGGATTCGCGCTCGAGCTGTTCGCGTCGTTGTCGGTCGCGCTCGTGGCGGTGCAGATCGGTATTCGCCTCATCGACAACGAAATGGCGCTGTTTGCGGGACTGTTTGCGCTGATTCTTGCGCCAGAAGTATTCGCCCCGCTTCGCGCCGTTGGCGCGCAATTCCACGCGGCAAGCGAAGGCGTGCAAGCCTCCGCGACCGTGTTCGCGATTTTGGATGCACCGGAAGGTGCCACGGGTAGCGCTCCTGAAGGTGCCGAGCGAGACGCAAACGCCACCGGTGCCGCAACTGCGCTCGAGATCCACAACGCAGCTGTGCAATACGACGGTCACGTCGTATTCGACGGGCTTACCGCATCGTTTGCCGCGGGCCTCATTACTGCACTCACCGGTGAATCCGGTGCCGGAAAATCTACGCTCCTTGGCTTCATCCGCGGCGAGGTCGAAGGCACCGGAAACTGCACGATTTCATCGGCAACCGGTTCGCGTGCCTGCCACCGCGACGACATCGCCTGGATGGGGCAATCTGCCGGCCTCATCGAAGGCACAGTGTTCGACAACGTTGCCCTCGGGCAGCCGGATGCATCACCCGAGCAGGTGCGCGCCGCACTTTCGCTCGCTGGTTTCGCCACGGTCGACCCACAACAATCCCTCGGCGTCGGGGGAGCCGGGCTCTCTGGCGGGCAGGCACAGCGCGTCGCACTTGCCCGCGCTATCGTGCGTGCCCGCGCCAAGGACTGCCCGGTGGTGCTGCTCGATGAGCCCACATCCGCGCTCGATGCCGACCGCGAGCGCGAAGTCATCTCGGCGATGCGCGCGCTCGCTGACGAAGGCCGAATCGTGGTGGTTGTTAGCCATCGTCCCGCCGTAATCGCCGCAGCCGACGCGACGGTGACGCTGACCGCACCCGTGCATCCTGCCGCCGCCGCGGCGAGTGAAGGAGCACACGCATGACTTCACCAATTGCTGAATCCACGGCGGCAGACACCAAGATGACGCCCGCCGAGCGCGAAGTGCTGGAACTGGCAACCCCGCCCGCGAAACGCATGTGGGTGCCGATTGCCTGGGCCGTGCTTTGGGGGATTTCGGTGGTCTCGCTGCTGGCCGCGAGCGCGTTTCTGATCACCCGTGCCTCACTGATCATCCACATTCTGTGGCTCGGTTGGGCAATTGTCGCCGTGCGCATGTTTGCGCTGGGCCGGGCCGTGTTCCGCTATTTGAAGCAGCTTTCGGGGCACGACGCATCATTCCGTCAGCTGGCAGAAATGCGCGTCGGATTGCTTGACCGACTCGAACCACTCGCACCGGCTGGGCTCGCTCGTACGCGTCGAGGCGATCTGCTCAGCAGGCTCGTTGACGACATTGACGAACTGCAGTTCTTGCCGTTGCGCGTCATTGAGCCGCTGATCACCTCGGTGATTGTGGCCGCACTCACGGTTGTTGGCGTGGCGATCATGTCGGTACCGGCAGCGTTGACGCTGCTTGGATGCTTGCTGGTCGCGCTCATTGTGGCCACGCTCGCGCAGCTGATGATCGCCGGTGCCGCCGACCGGCAGGTTGCGCCGTTGCGAGCCGCGCTCGGCGACCGCGTGCATGACACGATCACGAACCTGGAGACGCTGCGTGCGTACGATGCGCTCGATTCGCAACTGGCGCGCATCCACGAAGCCGACGCTGCGCTGCGGCGCGTGCTCGTGCGCCGTTCAATCGGTGAGGGAGTTGTGACCGGTGTCGTGACGATTTTCGCCGGCCTCGCAACCGCGGGTGCGCTGTGGTTCAACGTGGATGCGACGGCAAACGGCACGTTTACGCCCGAGTTTCTGACGATGGTCGCGCTGGTGCCGCTGGCACTGTTCGAAGTGTTCGCGCAGGTGCCGGTGGCGGTGGCTGCGTGGCGGCGAGTACGAGTTTCGGCACAGCGCGTGGCCACGGTCGCACCAACCACCGTTCCCAGCGAGATCCCGCAGCCCGGTGGCACAGCGAAGCTGCCCGAAGGCCCGCTCGACATCACGATTACTGACGTTTCGGCCCGCTGGCCGGGCGCTGCGCAGCCCGCGATTCAGGGCTGCTCGGTCGAAATTCCGGCTGGTGCGCGGTTGCTGGTTGCCGGTGAATCTGGCTCAGGTAAATCGACCTTTGCGAATGTGCTCGTGCGTTTTCTCGACTACGACGGCACGTACCGAATTGGCGGTGTCGAAGCTCGCGATGTCGACCCCGAACTGCTCCGCCAACGCGTGGGCCTGATCGAACAGCGCGCGCACCTCTTTAACGAGAGCATCCGCCAGAACCTGCTATTTGCCAAGCCGGACGCAACCGACGCAGAGCTCGAAGCCGTGATCGAACGCGTAGGGCTCGGTGGCTGGATGCGGTCCCGCGGCGGCCTGGACGCGCACCTTGGCGAGCGCGGCAGCCTCGTCTCGGGCGGCCAAGGTCAGCGCATCGCCCTGGCTCGCGCCCTGCTCGCTGATTTTGACGTGCTCGTGCTCGACGAGCCAACCGCCAATGTTGACCCGGGGCGTGCCGATGCGCTTGTCGCTGACCTGCTCGACGCTGCTGGCAGCCACACCGTCGTGCTGATTTCGCACACGCCAATTGACGAACGGCTGATCAGTGCGAAGTTGGTGCTGGGGTAGTCGAGCGTGGGCCGCAATTCGATTGCGGTCATGACGATCGTTGCAGCAATGTGCAGCCATCAGTCAGAACGCCTGCAAGCACGGGCGGGCCGGGGCTAAACTGGCGTAGTTCAGCAATACGTCTAGCGAAAGCAGCACAACCGTGACTCAGGCCGAAAATCCACAGGTGGATGCACCGAACGAGGACGAGTACGACTTCCGCCGCCTCGAATCGAAGTGGCGCCCAATCTGGGATGAGCTCGACCTCTTCAACGTTGACAAGGCCGACCCTGAGCTTCCGCGCAAGTACGTGCTCGACATGTTCCCGTACCCGTCCGGCGACCTGCACATGGGTCACGCCGAGCAGTACGCACTCGGTGACGCAGTAGCGCGATTCTGGCGCCACCGCGGCTTCAACGTGCTGCACCCAATCGGTTGGGACTCGTTCGGTCTGCCCGCAGAAAACGCCGCCATCAAGAACGGTGGCGACCCCAAGGACTGGACCTACAACAACATTGCGCAGCAGCGCGACTCGATGCGCCGCTACGGCGCCAGTTTCGACTGGTCGCGCGTGCTGCATACCTCTGACCCCGAGTACTACCGCTGGAACCAGTGGCTGTTCCAGCAGATGTACAAGCGCGGACTCGCGTACCGCAAGGAATCGTTCGTCAACTGGGACCCGGTAGACCAGACCGTGCTCGCGAACGAACAGGTGCTCGCCGACGGCACCAGCGAACGCAGTGGCGCGATCGTCGTCAAGAAGAAGCTCACCCAGTGGTACCTGCGCATCACCGACTACGCCGACCGCCTGCTTGACGACCTCGACCAGCTCGAAGGACGCTGGCCCGCGAAGGTGCTCACCATGCAGCGCAACTGGATCGGCCGCTCCTACGGTGCCGATGTGCAGTTCCAAATCGAGGGCCGCGACGAACCGGTGACCGTATTCACCACTCGCCCCGACACGCTGCACGGCGCCACCTTCATGGTGGTCGCGCCCGAAAGCGACCTGGCTGCAGAACTGGCAGCCGGTGCATCCGCCGACGTACGCATGAAGTTCCAGGACTACCTGCAGCAAACGCAGGCCATGGGATCGATCGACCGCCAGTCGGCCGACCGTGAAAAGACCGGTATTTTCCTCGAGCGCTACGGCATCAACCCGCTCAACGGCGACCGCCTGCCGATCTGGACGAGCGACTATGTGCTCGCCGACTACGGCCACGGCGCCATCATGGCCGTACCCGCACACGACCAGCGCGACCTCGACTTCGCTCGCGCATTCGATCTGCCAGTCAGGATGGTTGTCGACGTCACTCAGGGGCCAGACGCCCCGACCGACACCGACGGAAACGCGATCGCGCTTGCCGACCTCGACCCGGCCGCATCCGGCGAAGCACTCACCGGTGACGGCACCCTCATTAACTCGGGTGAGCTCGACGGCCTGTCGAAGGATGCGGCAATCGCGAAGGCGATCGAGATTCTGGCAGCGCGCGGTACCGGTACCGCCGCCACCAACTACCGCCTGCGTGACTGGCTGATTTCGCGTCAGCGCTACTGGGGCACCCCGATTCCGGTCATGTACGACGAAGACGGCAACGAAGTACTCGTACCCGAAGACCAGCTGCCGGTGCGCCTGCCCGACGGCGAAGGCCTCGACCTGAAGCCCAAGGGCTCGTCGCCGCTGGGCGCGGCAACCGAGTGGAAGACCACGCAGACGCCGGACGGCAAGCCGGCGGTGCGCGACACCGACACGATGGACACGTTCGTTGACTCGTCGTGGTACTTCCTGCGCTTCATCTCGCCGAACAACCACGAGGCGGCGTTCGACCCCGAAGAACTCGCCAAGTGGGCACCGGTCGACCAGTACATCGGCGGCGTTGAGCACGCGATTCTGCACCTGCTGTACGCCCGATTCATCACCAAGGTGCTCTACGACCTCGGCTACGTGAACTTCACCGAACCATTCACGGCGCTGCTCAACCAGGGCATGGTGGTGCTTGAGGGCGCCAAGATGTCGAAGTCGAAGGGCAACTTCATCAAGCTCAGCGACGAACTCGGCGAGCACGGTGTGGATGCGGTGCGTACGACCATGCTGTTTGCTTCGCCACCAGAAGAAGACGTTGACTGGGCGACCGTATCCGTTGCCGGTTCTGGCAAGTTCCTTGCCCGCGCGTGGCGCCTGGCTAAGGACGTCACCTCGGCACCCGGTGTCGACGTCGCTGGGGGAGACGTGGCCCTGCGCCGCGCCGTTGCCAAGGTTCTGGCCGAAGTGCCGCAGCTTGGTGAGACGTTCAAATACAACGTGATCATTGCCCGCCTGATGGAGCTGACCAACGTCACCCGCAAGGCGATTGACTCGGGCGTTGGCGCGGCCGATCCTGCCGTTCGCGAAGCCGTCGAAGTGATCGCCATGATGCTCGACCTGTTCGCTCCGTATGTTGCCGAAGACATGTGGCAGCTGCTTGGACACGAGACTCCCGTGGCATTCGCACAATGGCCAACCGCCGAAGCAGCACTGCTCGTTGCCGATCAGGTCACCGCGATCGTGCAGGTCAATGGCAAGCTGCGCGACAAGGTCGAAGTTGCGCCATCGATTTCGGATGCGGAACTCGAACAGCTCGCGCTCGCGGCAGACGGTGCCAAGCGCGCCATTGGCGATGGCGATGTCGTCAAGGTGATCGTCAAGGCACCGAAGTTCGTCAACATCGTGGTGAAGGGCTAACTGCCTGACGCTTGATGTTTGCTGGCGGGGTATGACCGGATGGTTCGGTCATACCCCGTGTTCTTGTTGGTGTGGCACTTAACGAGAAGTGGGCACTGCCGGTGGTGACGCAGGGTACTATCTAGGCATCGCCAAGCAACACTGTGGTTGTGCGGCGGACACAAATGATGGCGTTTGGAAGTAGCAAGGAACACACACAATGGCTCCTGCATCGAGCAAACAGTCAACGAAGCCCGGTGAGTACTCTGGCATGTCGCTCACGGAACGGTCGAACCGCTATGCGGAGAAACAGCAACAACGACGCGCCCGTGGAGTTTCTATTGCCTTCGGTGTGACCGTATTTGAGTACTTCTGGTTGTGCATCATCGTCGGAGGATTCGCCAGCAGTGGCAGTGCGTATGGAACTAGCGGTGTCTCGTCCGGCCTAGTTTCGTTCGCGATGCTCGTGTACTCGGGCCCGATCGTTCTGCTGGTCAGCCTTGGGCTGTTGATTTATGGCATGACCGTGATCGGGAAAATGCCCAAGGGTGAAAAAGTGCTCCCGATCTTGATCATGGTCGGGAACGGATTCCTATTGCTGTTGGCGTTGGTGTGTTGTTTGGGCATGATTTGAAACTGACGTCTTGAATGGGAGGAACTGCAAGCACGATGCCTGGTAACAACCCTGATGCAGTCGGTAAGGAACCGCACACACTCAGCGATGCCGAAGTAGACGAATTGCTTGCAAGACCTGAGCGAGATCGCAAACCAGTGTCGCGAGGGCTGATCTTTGCATCCGTCACAACCGTGATTCAGTTCGTCGGAATGTTTACGGTGCTGGGGTTGTTCTCGGCAGCCAGCGAAGAAGGGCAAGCGGGCATCGGATACGTTGGCTTGGCGACCCTGATGTCTATCGGGCCGTTCTTGCTGATTTCGGCGATCGCCAACATCATCTATTGCGGAACCAAGATCGCGGACGACAAAGATGGCGATCAGATGGCTGCCGGAATCCTGCTGACGGCCAACGGTTTCTTCATCATTATGGGTTTGGGATTATTTCGGCCGTTCTAGCCAGGATTTGCTCTTGGCTGGTCTGCGTTGCCCACCGGGCGGCGATCGGATGTCGATCTGACGCTGTGGAGAACGAGTTATCCACAGCGTGACACGGCGCGATCCCGGTGAGAGCGCAGCGTACCTAAGCTGCCGGGCATGTCGCCCACTTCGCACGCCTGGACGTCCACCCAAACCGCACCGATCGAGCTGCCGGAATCGCCGCATCCGTCAGCTCTCGGGAGCGCGCACAAACCCGACCCTTTAACGGATCTAGAGCTCGACTCACTGTTCGCGTCCCCGCAGCGCCCGCGATTGCGCGTGGGGTTCGGCGCTGCGGTAATCGTCGCGCTGATTGCCAGCGCCATCGTGGTGTTTGCTGTCTCGTTGCAGCCACGGTCGACGCAGCTGCCGGTGCTGGACGCCGGCAGCACCGTGCCCGCAAGTGGTTCGGCTGCGCTACCGACACCGAGTGCAACCGCATCGACGGTGGTTGTGCATGTGGTCGGACAAGTCCAGCAGCCGGGCGTTTATGAGCTTCCGGGCTCGGCACGCGTGGCTGATGCGGTGGCTGCTGCCGGAGGGGTGCTGGCCGAGGCGGACATTACGGCGGTGAACTTCGCTCGTGCGCTGGTCGATGGCGAGCAGATCTATCTGCCCAAACCGGGCGAGCAGCTGCCTGCTGCCGAGGGTGCAGGTGCCGGTGGCACACCCGGTAGCGCTGGTGGTGTCGGCAACGCTGGCGGTGTCGGCAACGGATCTGGACTCGTCAATATCAATACCGCGAGCGCCACGGAACTCGAAACGCTGCCGCGGATCGGTCCCGCCATGGCGCAACGAATCATCGACTATCGCGAGCAGCACGGCGGGTTTCAACAGGTCGAAGATCTGCGAAATGTCACCGGTATCGGTGACGCGACGTTTGCCGGAATCAAAGATCTGGTGACTGTGTGAGCCACGACATGAACGGGGGAGCTGCCGCAGGGGTGCGGAATAGCGAAACCAGTGCTGGGCAGCCACCTGATCTGCGCATGTTCGTGGTTGCGCTGGTCGCGTGGGCTACGGCGTGGGTTGCTGTCGGTGCGCCGGATGCATCCCCAACGATCGCCCTACTCGCTGCGGCAGCAATGGTGTGCGGTCTCGTCGTACTCGCAGCGAACCGTAGGCTTCCGCGCAAACCCGCGTCGCATTGGCGGCGGGACTGGTTCGCGCTGGCCTCCGTCGCGGCTGCGGCAAGCATGCTTGTGGCAGCGATGGTGGCGGTGCGGGCGCCGGCGCGAACGCCGCAGCTGCTGATCGACGCGGCCGAGTCACAAACCGAACGCGGCTACACGCTCGTGATCACCGGTGCTGGAAAACCTGCGGCCGGGGCGCAGTTTGGGCCACCCTCGCTGCGCTACCGCGCGCAAATCCAGCACGTCGAGTTGCGCCCTGAGCCAAACCTCACAAGCAAGGGACAGCACGACGAGCAAACGCCGCTCGACGGGGTGCCGGTCGTGGTGACGCTGCCCGTGGCACGAGCCAACATCGGGCCGAGCAGTGACGTACGGGACTCCCAGATGCCCGGCAGCGCCGATGCGAGCGAGGCGTTGCCTATTGGTACGACTGTCCAGGTTCGGGCCAAGGTGCGGCTCACCGATCCGGGCGATAGTGCGGTGGCGATGCTCTACGCGAAGGGACCGGTGCAGCTGCGTGCCCCACCGCATCCACTGCTGCAAATGGCGCATGATGTGCGCACACAGACCGCGGCGGTCGCAGCGATGTTGCCAGCACCGGGCAACATGTTGATTCCGGGGCTTGCTGCGGGCGACGAACAGCTGGTGTCTGACGACCTCAACCACGACATGAAGGCGACGTCGCTGACTCACCTAACGGCGGTTTCGGGCTCGAACATCGCGGTGATCGTGGCCGGGGTGCTGCTGCTCGGCCGGTGGGTGGGGTTCGGCAGAGTGTGGCGGTTGGTGTTGGCACTGCCGGTGCTCGCGGCATTCGTCTGTTTGGTGACGCCGCAAGGTTCAGTGATCCGAGCAACCGCCATGGCCGTGATCGTCATCGGGATCGACCTCGCGGGGCGAAAGGTTGCCGGTGTGCCGGTGCTTTCGCTCGCGGTGCTCGGACTGCTGGTGGCCGATCCCTGGTTGAGTCGCGATTACGGGTTTGCGCTGTCGGCCGCGGCAACGGCGGGATTGCTGTTGGGTACGCGCCCGTTGGCGAACTTGTTGCAACGGTGGTTGCCGCAATCGGTGGCATTGCTGATCGCGGTGCCCACGGTCGCGCAAGTGGCCTGTCAGCCAATCCTGTTGCTGCTCGAGCCGAGTCTGCCAACCTACGGCGTCCTCGCCAACCTGTTGGCCGCGCCCGCAGCACCGATCGCAACACTGGCCGGGCTCTTGCTGGTTGCCGCAGTAGTGGTAGCGCCCGCGTTGGCGCCGATCGTCGCGTGGCTTGCGTGGTTACCCGCGCAATGGATCGGGCTCGTCGCCGAAGCCTTCGCCGCGTTCCCGGCGGCCAACCTGCCGTGGCCGGGAGGATTACCCGGGGCATTGCTTTGGATCGCAACGATCACGGCAATCGTGATCGCCTGCAGCCCACGATCCCTGCCACCTTGGCTACACGGACGGCCAAGCGGGTTGCAGCAGCGGGCTTGGTGCCTGCTGCAGCGAATTGCCTCGGGGCTCGTGGTCACGGCAGCCATAGTGGTATCGGTCATCTGGGTGGGACGAATGGCCGTTCGGATGCGTGACTTCCCGCATGATTGGCGGCTCGTTGCCTGCGATGTTGGGCAGGGGGATGCACTCCTGCTGCGCGGCGGGTCGCTCACCATGCTGGTCGACACCGGGCTGGAACCGGAACCGGTGGCACGCTGCCTACGTGACTTCGGCATCCGCGAGATCGATGTTCTGGTGCTGACTCATTTTGATGCCGACCATGCTGGCGCGGCAGATGCGCTGCCGGTTCCAGTGCGCTCCCTGTGGGTACCCGATACCGAAGATGCTCGCACCGAGCCGCTGGTGCAGCGCTTCCATCGGGCGCAGATACCCGTTACGCATGTTGCCACCGATGATCGCGTCACCATTGGCGACCTGGAGATAACGGTGCTGTGGCCGCGGCGTGCCACCGATGGCAGTCCGTCTTCCCTTGCCGACAACGACGGCAGCGTGATTTTGCGGGCCGACCCGACCGCGGATTGCCAAACCGGTTGCGTCAGCAGTTTGTTACTCGGAGACTCGGGCGAAGCCGTGCAACAACAGCTCGATCCCGCCACGCTCCCCGCAGACATCGTCAAGGTCGCGCATCACGGTTCGCGAGATCAGTTCGCGGATGCGTACGGGTACGCACGCGCGCAACTCGCGGTTATCTCTGTGGGTGCCGACAACGGTTACGGCCACCCGACTCAATCAACGCTGACGGTACTCGCGAACGCGCAAACCCCGTGGCTGCGTACCGATGAACATGGTGACATTGCCGTGTTTGCCGATCGAAGGCAGCACACTGTGCCACAGGTTTGGACGTCTCGAAACAACTGAGGTTTGCCACCGATGGGCAGGCTCATAGATTCGTTAGCTGAGATTTTGCAGAACGTTTCATCCCAGTTACCTGATTGCACTAGTCTCCGGGCAGGCTCCAATCCGGAGTGTTCTGAATCCACCAGCGCAGCCGCCCGCAACTATTGGGCAGCCGTACGAAAGGGTACATCCGCCATGTCGACATCGACTCCTACGAACTCATCGAACCAGCAACCGGCTGCGGGCTTCGCCATGCCGAAGAACCTGTTTGGATTTGGTCCGATTGCCGTGGCCGCTGCCGGTGTTCTCGGTTTCATCTCGGTATTCCTGCCACAGATCACGATCGAGATGTCGGACTTCTCGATCACCACCATGGAATCGACCACCGAAACTGAATTGATCGGTTACTTCACTGAGGGCGCCGCCGGCGAAGGCGTACTGCTGCTCATCGCGTTCGTGCTTGCCATTGCGCTCGGTGCCGTTGCAATCCTTAAGCAGGCCAAGGAGCTCACCCTGGCC
Organism: [Zimmermannella] bifida NBRC 103089; assembly: GCF_001570925.1. Taxonomy (GTDB): domain Bacteria; phylum Actinomycetota; class Actinomycetes; order Actinomycetales; family Microbacteriaceae; genus Gulosibacter; species Gulosibacter bifidus. The sequence continues at coordinate 61,156 of NZ_BCSP01000007.1, read as the reverse complement.
GCTGCTGGTGCCGGCATCGTGGTCGGTCTGTTCGCCCTGCTGCGCAGCATCAACATCATGTCCAGCGCCGACGAGCTCGCATTCCTCGCTGACGGTGGCCCAGCATTTGGTGCGTACCTGATGCTGTTCGCCGCGCTCGTGCTGATCGCTGGTGGTGTGCTTTGCGTCGTGGGTGCGTCGAAGCTCCCCTCGATGCTGAACAAGCAGGCTCCAGGCGCAACCGTCGCCTAGGTTCGAGGCGAATCGACTACTTCAACGTGGCCCGGTGCGAAACGCGCCGGGCCACGTTTGCATCTCGAATGCGCCACACACTCGTGCGCGGCCCGACACCCGCATCTACGAATGCCTGCCACCCGCATCCGTGTCACCAGCGCCGAGATTCGGATGCGGCATCCTACGGTCGACTGAAATTCGCCGTATTCGACGAATTTGATTCGTACTTGTAACGCGCAGTCTTTATGATTGCCGCAGCTTGCCACCGTGCTGGCGGTTTCGATCGCCCGGCTTCGAGCGGTGTTTGCGAGTCCACCTGAACGCGTGAATACCCACACGAAAGGAACAGCATCCCGATGTCGATGCCCGGTTCGCCAAATCAGCCAGGACACCCTGGTCACAACCCAAACCAGTTCGGGCAGCCTCAGGGTCAGCCTCAGGGCCAGCCTCAGTACGGTCAGCAGCCAGGTCAGCCGCAGTTCGGCCAGCAGCCAGCTCCGCACCAGGCATACGGTCAGCAGCCGCAGCAGGCCTACGGCCAGCAGCCTCCATACGGTCAGCAGCCAAAGCCGTACGGTGCTTCGGGCTCGACCGGTGCTGGATTCCAGATGCCGAAGAGCTTCCTCGAAGCTGGTCCGTTGATCGGTGCCATCGTCGGACTCATCGGCATCATTTCGCTGTTCCTGCCACAGGCCACCGTGTCGATGGAAGCTCAGGACTATGGCTATGGCGTGACCATGGAAGCCCAGAGCCACAGCTTCAGCTACTTCTCGCACGGTGAGACTGGTTGGGGATTCACCCTCCTCCTGCTCATGCTGCTGCTCGTAGGTGCATCCGTCTACGCGATGATTAAGCCGGCCAAGGAAATCCTCTTTGGTGCTGGCGGTCTGGCCATCGTTGCCGGTGGCCTTTCGCTCTTCAAATGCATCGATCTCCTCTCGAACACCGGTGACTACGGCTATGGTGCTTCGGCCTCGATGGGCTTCGGCGGCATCATCCTCATGATCATGGCCATTGCGATGCTGGGTGTGGCTGCACTCGACATCATGCAGGCGCTCAAGGCTCCGTCGATGATGAACGGCCAGGGCGGCCAGGGTGGCAACTTCGGTGGCCAGCCAATGGGCTACGGCCAGCAGCCGCAGCAGTTCGGTCAGCCACAGGGTTACGGTCAGCAGCCACAGCAGTTTGGTGGACAGCCGGGCCAGCAGCCATTCGGTGCACCGGGCCAGCCAGCACCGGGCCAGCAGCCGCAGCAGTTCGGCGGCCAGCCAGGCGGCTACGGTCAGCAGCCATTCGGTCAGCAACCAGGCCAGCCAGGCCCGCAGAACCCGAACCAGCCAAACTTCTAGGCCCTAGCTAGCGCCTACCACGAAGCGATCCGCTAACCGGCCGTGATCGCACGAGGGTCCGACGTTGACGCGTCGGACCCTCAACCGTTTCCATTCGCGCGTTGAACCCCGTAAGCGCCGCCCTGCAGCAACTGTGGCAACGGGACAACTACGATAGATGCACGCGAACAACCCGGCGGCCCGACTCGACAACGCAACACCTGCGCTGCCAGCGTGACCGTCCGCATCCCGCCCGCAGAAAGTGACGCCAGTGGCTACCGCAAAGAAACCCGCTAAACGCAGCAGCAAAGTGAAGCTGCAGCAGGTTTCGTGGCTCGAGATTCGTCCAGCACCGGTGGCGCTCTTGAGCGGTGCCGAGGACTTTTTCGCGGACGAAGCCGTGAGTAACCTGCGGGCGATCTTGCGGGCCGAAGACCCGGCCATCGAAGTTCACGAAATTGATGCGAAACACCACGAACCGGGGGAGTTCACCACGGTGGTGAGTCCGTCGCTCTTCATGGAACCGCGGCTGGTCATCGTGCAAAACGTTCACGAAACGAGCGAATCGCTACTCAACGAAATCATCGACTACCTCAGCGCCCCGATCGACGGCACGCACATCGTGCTGCGACACCGCACGGGTGTGCGCGGCAAGAAATTGCTGGATGCGGTTCGGGCACTTCCCGAAGCAATTGAAGTTGCCTGCACACCCCTGAAAGCGAACGAACTTGACGGGTTTGTGCGCCAATTGGTGCGCTATGAGCGGCGCAGCATCCAGCCCCAAGCCGTTCACGCTCTCATCGCCGCGTTCAACACCGATCTTGCCGAACTTGCAGCTGCGGTTCGACAGCTCATGAACGTCTCGACCGAACCCGAGATTACGCCCGAGCTGGTGGACCGGTACTACGGTGGGCGAGTGGAAACCACCGGATTCAAGATCGCGGATGCGGCGATCGCGGGCCGTCTGCCCGATGCGCTGCGGCTGTTGCGCGCCGGTTTTGAGACCGGACTTAATCCGGTACCGATCGTCTCGGCAATCGCCATGAAACTCCGCATGATGGCCAAAGTTTCGGGTCTTGCGGGGTCGGATGCACAGCTTGCCGGTACCGTAGGCGCGGCACCTTGGCAGGTTGGTCAAGCCCGACGCGAACTGCGCGGCTGGACCGATCGAGAACTGGCGATTGCCATTCAGCTCACCGCCGAAACCGACCACATGGTGAAGGGACTATCGCGCGATCCCGAGTTTGCTGCAGAGCGACTCGTGCGCAAGGTGGCGCTGCGCGAGCGCTGACGCAGATACTTGGGTTGCTGACGTAGGCGCGTTCCTCAGCTGCGGCAGGAAGTTATGCGAACGAGACCAATAGTTCTGCTGCCAGTCATCGGTCTGGGCTAGCTTCGAAGTATGCGTGAACGACGAATCTGGCCGCTGGTTGCCGCTGCTACTTCTACCTTGCTCGTGCTCGTTGGTTGTGCGTCCGAGACCCCAGCCACGAGCGAGTCGGTTGCACCGACGCAAAGCGTGACACCGACCTCGACACCAACGCCAACTCCCGAGTGTGGAACCGCCAGTGCGGAAGAAGCAATGGCTTCGGCTGTCGATGAAATGGCGTTGCCGCTCCCCGACCGTACCGACGTTGGGTGGGCAGTGGAGCTAGCTGAAACAGATGATTACGATCCTTGTGCAGCACTTTCTTGGGCGGTTGTCACCGCGAGGGGTGCAACCGTATCGTCGCCGTCGGCTGTCGTACTGTTCCACTACGGTGAATTCGTCGGTACCGCAACCGAGCAGTCATTTGGCTGGGCGCCAATGGTCGAGCGTGTCGATGACGCCACGATCGAAGTGACGTTCCGATGGGCAGGGCCGGGCGAAAGCAACGCTGAAGCTTCGCAGACTGCAACCTCAACCCTGACCTGGGACGATGAAGCGGGAGCCGTCGTTCGCACCGGCGACGTTCCGGACTACAGCGATGGCCGAGACCGGACTGGTGAAACCGAAGGCCAGGTGGGGCCGTTCGGTATGAAGGACTCAACTGGCAACACCGGTGAGGACACTTCGGCCGCTTTCCCCGGTGCAGGTGGAGCGATTCCTTCGGACGCTACCGAAGCGACAGAGACTCGCCAAGCAAGTGCCGACCCAGCCGATACGGAAGCAATCATCCAGACTGAATCCGGCAGTATCAAGTGTGATGTGAATGCGGGCGAGTCCGGTGTCCACTGCATGGTGCAGACATGGTGCGACGCCGGTGGCGACTGCAGCGTGCAACTGGGTGTGAACGACACCGAGCCAACGTTCATGGGTGGGGAAAGCTTCCCATCCGCGATGCAGAAACAGCTTTCACCGCAAGCAATTGGTTCGGGCGAAGCGGTCTACTACGGGGACATCGTCTGCGGTGCACCCGGCAGTGACGCGCTTGTGTGCTGGAGCACCGTTACCGGGGCGGGCTTTACCTACTCGGGTGAACAGAGCGCGTTTACGGCGTTCTAAGCGCTAGCGGGCAGCAGCCCGTCGGAGGGCGTTCACGAACGCGAGCGCACGTGCACGTTCTGATCGCACCGGAGCGGCAACGTGCGCATCCACGGCAGTGCCGATTGAGGCACGTAGACGCCGCATCGCACGGCGCCTGCGGCCACCGGCCACGCCTGCGCTGATGAACGCGGCAACCGCGCCGAGCACGATGCCGAGCAACACTCCGAACACGAGCAGCAGCCCAGGCACCGGCCATCCTTCAACGGTCGGAATCTCCACGAACCCGAACCCAAGCGCCTGCATTGCCCACAACACCAGGTACCAACCGGCACCGACGCATCCGGCCAGTAGCGAAACCACCTGCAGCGCAGTGATCAGCGGCCACCACCACGATCGGCCTGCGCCGAGGTCAGTGGCGGCAATCGCCTGATCGACCGCATCCGGAACCGACTCGCTCAACGTCAACCCCTGGCCGCGCAGGTACTCCTGCCACGGCTCGGGCAGATCGGCGGATGCATCGCTCACGTAGCTGCGAACGGCACGGTTCATGCCCGCTTTCTGACCCGCACTCAACGGCTGCCGATAGGTGCGCGCCACGACCGGAGCATCCGCATCCGTCGCCGTACGCTGCTGGGCCGGAAGATGCAACCGGCGCAGGGGATCGGGACGGAACCGCAAGAGCCACGACGTTACCGGCCACCCTGTGGCCTGGCCCGCGCGCTTTCGGTACGACTTTGCAACCGCCTGCGAAATTAGTTCAGCGCCCGACGCCGTAATGATCGCCTCACGCATCGCGCGGGCACTGCGATCGGCGTTGAACGGCCGAGTGGGTGGCGGCGACTGTTCCCTAGTGCCGGGCGATTCCACGTTGCGGGGGAGCTGCGATGAGGCGCACTGGCGCACATCGGCGGTCAGTCGTGCCGTTGCCGCAACACGATCGCGAGCAAACTTCGCAATCCGGAGACGCACCGAATCGACTCCGGCTCCGGTGACCGCGCTTGCAGCCATGACCTCGGTGTTCGGCAGCCCATCGCGAGCGATCAGCGACTCGAGCGACTGCACCACCTGCGGAATCTCGGCGGGAGCAAGTCGGTCAATCTGGTTCAGCACCACCGCAGTAACGGCAGCGTGCGTCGCCAATGGCTGAATGAAGTCGCGGTGCAGCGTCGCATCGGCGTACTTTTGCGGGTCAACGACCCACACCAACACATCAACCTGGCCCGCGAGCCGAGTCGCAATCTCGCGGTGTTCGGCCTGAACCGAATCGAAGTCGGGCAAATCCAGCAAGATCAGCGGCAGCGCGGGGTCGCCAGCGAACGGATGCGCGGGGATCCGTCGATCTTGCACCTGCAGCCAGTCCAGCAGCGGCGAAGCGTCTTCTTGTCGCCACACGGCAGCCAGCGGCACCGACGTGGTCGGGCGTCGAACGTGCGTGTGCGCCAACTGCTCGCCGACGACCGCGTTGAACAGCGACGATTTGCCAGACCCGGTGGCGCCAAAGAACCCGACGACCGTGTGTTCACTCGAAAGTGCACGACGCTCAGCTGCCGCCGCAATCACACGGTCGAGCTCGGCAAGCGACGCTTCAGACAGCCTGCCGACGCCGAGTTCGCGCGCTTCGCGGAGCGACTGGATGCGGTCATCGATAGTGATGCGGCTCATACGCGAGGCCCGTTCGTGGTCTGGCTGCCGAAGGTCGGCGGTGAAAGCTGCGAGGCGGGCGGCGCAGCCAGGTCATCACGCAGCGTTGCTTCGAACTCGGCGATCGCCGAACGCAGCTTGTCGCCGCTTCCGGGTGCGGTCACCGGCATGAGTTCGGCGCTGTACCGGAGCGACTCGGCACGGAACAGCGACGTAACCCGCAGCTCGAGATCATCGCGCGCCTGGGTCGCGAGCTTTCGCACTGCCTCGTCACCGAACAGTGTTTCCAGCAGTTTCTGGCCGACCACTGCCGAACCACCGGCAATGGCCACTTCACCGCCGGTGAGGCCCGCCGTGGACGCAAAGACGACGATCATCAGCGCCACCGTGACCGCGTTGAGTCCCAGCGACAGCACGCGCGCCTTGGTGCGTTTTCCGGCAGCCTGCGTGCGCACTAATTCCACGAGCGCGGCTTGCCAGTCGCGCATCAGCCGGGCAGCGGATTCGTTCAGGCTGTCTGATTCGTGGGCCAGCGTTGCATCCGAGAACACGTGGCGGCCGTGTTCGGTAGCACGCACCCGCTGCCAGCTTGAAGCGGCGGCGCGGCTGGCCGCATCCACGATAACCGCGTGCAAACCGGACTCGAGTGTGGCTTCGACCTGCTCGACGGTCTTTGGCTTTCCAGTGAACCAACCGGTAACCCGATCGCGGGCACCAGACACCCACGTCTCGATGCCGCGGAATGCATCGGATGTGCCAACAACATCCTGCCAGCGGGCGAGCACCTCGCCGCGCAATAGCTGACCGTCGCGGGTGGCTTCGCGCACGTCGTCGATGGCATCTTCGTATTCGTCATCGATAATGCGCATTAGGTCTTCGGCCGTGCGCAGTTGTACGTCGCGGGCGATCGCAATTTCGTGGCTCATATGGGTGAGTTTGCGTGCCGAGCCGAGCACGGTACGTCGTGCCAGTTCGTGGCGGGATGCGGAGTCGGCAGCAATTGTGCCAAGCCAGTTTCGTAGGCCGGCCACTGCTGCGGGCGGCAGCATACCGAGCTGGTCGAGCGGTTGTTCGGTGATGGTGAATACGGGAGCGTGGGGAAGGCCGCGCTCGTGCAGCATGCGCTGCAGGTCATGCTGAATCTCCTGCTCAGCACCCGGCGGTACTCGGTTGAGGACGACCGCGACGGTGATGTCGCGAGTGGCAGCGTCATCGAGCAATTGCCACGGCACCGCATCGGCGTAGCGGTTGGCGGTGGTTACGAAGAACCACAGGTCGGCTGCAGCCAGCAGTTGGGATGCGAGTGCGCGGTTTTCGTCGGCGATCGAGTCGATATCGGGTGCGTCGATGAGCGCAATGTGCTTCGGGATGTGCGGGTCTTCGACGAGCACAACCGAGCCGATAAGGCTGGCGTCTGGGGTAGCGCCAGCCTGTGACGAAGGCAGCACCTGGTGAGTTGCGGTGCCGCGGATGCGCGAGAGTCCGGGCAGGATGCGGTCGGTCTCGAACCATTCGCCCTCACCGGGTGCGTGCAGCAGAATCGGTTGTCGCGTAGTGGGGCGGATTGCGCCAGTGCGCGTCACGGGGCTGCCGACGATCGCATTGACGATGGTGGACTTGCCCGCGCCCGTTGAGCCGCCAGCAACCGCCAGCAGCGGTGCGTCCAGGTTGGCCAGTCGCGGCGCGATGTAGTCGTCGATCTGCTGAATTGCCCAGGACTGGTTCGCTTTGGCGCGCTGGGTTTCGTTGAGATCAAGAGGCAGGGATGCGTTCGACAGCTCGTCACGGAGTGTGTCGAGCGCGGCTAGTCGGGGCAGGCTTGCATCACTCACCTCTCAAGCATGACGGAAGCCGCATGGGTAACGTCCGATAGTGGTGCTGGCCGGGCGGGAGAACACCACGACGCCGCAACCTTTGACCGGGCAAATCTCCAAAGTGGTGCAGATACAGCGCATCGGAGGTGCATAGCGCCTCCGCCCTCGGCTCAGTGCACCATGTTGGAGATGGTTGACTTCGCAGATATTGGTTTGCGGGTGTGACTGAAGGCGGAAAACAAAAATTGGGCCCCGAGGAGCCCAATTCCTGTGTACCGGCGATGCCGGCGAAACTTACTTAGCGTCGATCGCGTTGACCAGCTTGGCGATAGCCGACTTGCGGTTCGCAGCCTGGTTCTTGTGGATGACACCCTTCGAAACAGCCTTGTCGAGCTTCTTCGAAGCGAAGGCGAGAGCGGTCTGTGCCTTCTCTACGTTGCCTTCGGCAGCAGCTTCGCGAACGCGACGGATCGCGGTGCGGAGCTCCGACTTGTATGCCTTGTTGCGCTCGGTCGCCTTGCGGTTGGTGCCGATGCGCTTAATCTGCGACTTGATGTTTGCCACGTGACTACTTTCGTGTGGAGGTTGAGTTTTCGGTTGCGTGGATGCGGGTAGAGGGACCGCAGCACGCCTCGCGTCGAGTGGGGTACGCGTAAGCCAACGCTCAACTTTACCAGCCAGGCGACTCGGATGCACGCGATTTATTCATGAGTGGTTCTGACATCCGCGGCAGGCCGCCCCACAAGCCGCGCAATACATGCGAGAATTGCGGACACCATGCCGAAACAGCCCAACATCTTGCAGCCGCTCGCGACACCCGCTGAGCGCATCCGCAACTTCTGCATCATTGCGCACATCGACCACGGAAAATCGACCCTGGCCGACCGCATGCTGCAGCTGACCGGATCCGTTGAAGACCGCGTGATGCGCGCGCAGTACCTCGACAAGATGGACCTCGAACGCGAACGTGGCATCACGATCAAGTCGCAGGCCGTGCGCATGCCGTGGCACGTCAATGAAGAAGACTTCATCCTCAACATGATCGACACCCCCGGTCACGTTGACTTTTCGTACGAGGTTTCGCGTTCGCTCGCAGCCTGTGAAGGTGCGGTACTGCTCGTGGATGCGGCACAGGGCATCGAAGCGCAAACGCTCGCCAACCTGTATTTGGCCATCGAGAACGACCTCGAAATCATCCCGGTCCTCAACAAGATTGACCTCCCGGCAGCCGATCCCGAACGCTACGCCGAAGAAATCGCTGGCCTGATCGGCGGCGACCCCGAAGACGTCCTGCGGGTTTCCGGTAAGACCGGTATGGGTGTCGAAGCGCTACTCGACCGTATTGTCGACCGCATCCCGGCACCAAAGGGCGACCGCGACGCATCCGCTCGCGCCATGATCTTTGACTCGGTCTACGACACCTACCGCGGCGTGGTGACGTACGTTCGTGTCGTTGATGGCGAGATTCGTGCTGGCGAGAAGATCCAGATGATCTCGACCGGTGCCAACCACGAACTGCTTGAGCTCGGTGTCTCATCGCCGGAGCCGAAGAAGGCGAAGGGCCTTGCCGTTGGTGAAGTGGGCTACCTCATTACCGGTGTGAAGGACGTGCGCCAGTCCAAGGTTGGTGACACTGTCACGAACGCGACCAAGCCGGCGACCGAAGGCCTGCCAGGTTATGTCGAACCGAAGCCCATGGTGTTCTCGGGTCTGTACCCGATCGAAGCCGGCGACTACACCGACCTGCGCGAAGCGCTCGACAAGCTCAAGCTCGAAGACGCTGCCCTGAACTACGAACCCGAAACCTCGGTCGCGCTCGGATTTGGTTTTCGCGTTGGTTTCCTCGGGCTCCTGCACCTCGAGATCATCACCGAGCGACTTTCACGTGAGTTCGACCTCGACATCATCACCACCGCGCCAAGCGTGACCTACGACGCCGTGACCGAAGACGGCGTGACGCACCACGTCACCAACCCGTCGGAGTTCCCGGAAGGCAAGATCAGCGAAGTGCGCGAACCGATCGTGCGCGCGAGCATCCTGGTGCCGAAGGAATATATCGGCAAGGTCATGGAGCTGTGCGAATCTCGCCGCGGCTCGCTGATCTCGATGGAGTACCTCTCCGAAGAGCGCGTCGAACTGCGCTACACGCTGCCGCTGGGCGAGATCGTGTTCGACTTCTTCGACCAGCTCAAGTCGCGTACGCAGGGCTACGCCTCGCTCGACTACGAACCGATCGGTGACCAGGCCGACGACCTGGTCAAAGTCGACATCCTGCTGCAGGGCGAAAAGGTGGATGCGTTCAGCGCAATCGTGCACCGCGACTCGGCCTACAGCTACGGCACGATGATGGCCGAGCGCCTGCGCAAGCTGATTCCTCGGCAGCAGTTCGAAGTACCGATCCAGGCCGCAATTGGTGCCCGCATCATTGCTCGAGAAACTATCCGCGCGATCCGCAAGGACGTTCTTGCCAAGTGCTATGGCGGTGACATTAGCCGTAAGCGCAAGCTGCTCGAGAAGCAGAAGGAAGGTAAGAAGCGCATGAAGATGGTTGGTCGCGTCGAGGTGCCGCAGAAGGCGTTCATCGCGGCACTTTCGGGCGACGTCGAAGAGAAGAAGTAGCGCTCGCGGTCGTGTGCCGGGTGGATGCGGTGTGCCTGCAACCATTTGCGGGTGCCCGTAACCCTGTCGTCACCGGCGGTTGTTAGCGTGCTTGGCATGCGCGTTGGCATTGACTTTGGCACTACCCGAACCCTGATCGCAGTTGCCGACCGCGGCAACTATCCGGTGCTCGGAGTCACGGACCCGCTCGGTGACTCGCACGAACACATTCCGACGGCGATCGCACTTGATGGTGACGAGTTTGTTTGCGGCCACGATGCACTCGAGCGGCAGCATGACGGGCTTACGCTGGTGCGTTCGTTCAAGCGATTGCTGGCATTGCCGACGGTTACAGCCGATACGCCGGTGCGGTTCGGCCCTATCCAACGCCCGCTGAACGAGGTGCTGGTCGCGTTCGCGACGCATGTTGCCGAGCAGATTCGCAACAGCCCGTTTTGGGGTGGCGAATGCAACAATGAGCCGATCGAAGCGGTTATTGGTGTGCCCGCGAATGCGCACAGTGCGCAGCGATTGCTGACCCTAGACGCGTTTACTCGTGCCGACATCGAAGTCATCGCGCTCGTGAATGAGCCCAGCGCTGCGGCGTTCGAATACACGCACCGTCATCCGCGCGGCATTAACTCGAAGCGCACCAGTGTGCTCGTGTATGACCTAGGTGGTGGCACGTTCGATGCCTCATTGGTGCGCATCGACGGCACCGACCACGAGGTGATTCGCTCGCTCGGCATCAGCAAGCTGGGTGGCGATGACTTCGATGCGGTCTTGGCCGATCTGGCGCTTGCCCACGCGGGGCGAACCGATGACGTGTTCGGTGACCGTGCGCGCGGGCGACTGCTTGACGAAGCTCGCACGGCAAAGGAGCGCTTGGCGCCGCAATCGCGTCGCATGGTGCTTGAGATCGGCGATGACGACGTTGTGGTGCCGGTCGACGAGTTCTATGAGGCGTCGGCGCCGTTGGTTGCGCGCAGCATGGAAGCGATGCTGCCGCTGATCGGTGAGCGGGTGGACACCGGGCTGGTCGATACCGACATCGCGGGTATTTACCTCGTTGGTGGTGCCAGCGGGTTGCCGTTGGTGCCGCGTCTGTTGCGTGAGCGGTTCGGGCGCCGCGTGCACCGCTCGCCGTACCCAGCCGCATCCACCGCAATTGGGTTGGCGATCGCGGCGAGTCCCGAATCTGGTTACCGCTTGCGCGACCGGTTGGCGCGGGGGATTGGGGTGTTCCGTGAACGCCAGGGTGGTGCGGGCGTCACGTTTGATGCGCTGGTTGCGCCCGATGCGCTGCCCGATGCCGATGGCAGCGTCGTGGCCCGGCGCGAGTACCGCGCGGCACACAATGTGGGCTGGTTCCGGTTTGTCGAGTACTCGGCGGTGGACGCGCGTGGCGAGGCCACAGGGGATATTTCGCCGCTGACGACGGTCGCGGTTCCGTTCGCCGCACACTTGCGTGACGGCCGCGACCTGAACGCGGTGCCGGTTGAACGCACCGATCAGGGCCCACGCGTCATCGAAACGGTGCGGGTGGATGCGAACGGTATCGCATCAGTACGGATCGAACTGCCCGACGACGGTCTGGTTGTCGAGCGGGCAGTCGATCGCGTCGCGTAGCGCTAGCCCTGTGCCTGTTGTCTGTGCTCTGACGTCCTGACACTGCGTGCTTGGGACGGGGAGGCGTCGTTTGGCTCATCAAAACGGGGGTTTCGGCGGGAATTTGGCCGCGAAATGTCGCAATTGATGAGTCAAACGACTTCTTGCGGTTCGCGAGTGTTCCAACTGTCACCAAAACCGGCAGACTTGGCCCGTAGCGTCGCGAAAAGCGGCAAAAGGTGACAGTTGTAACAGTTTTGCGACGACTCGTTCGGCGACGGTGTGCTCCGGCTCATCAAAATCGTTTATTTGACTGCCAAAACCATCCGGTGCGGCCAAAATGATGAGCCGCAGCACACCACAGCGCTCAATAGAACCGAAGACCGCCAGCTAAACGCGCAACGAACCACCCAGGAAACCCAAAAGCGGGGCACACCCGAAGGTGCACCCCGCCGTGGTGAGTGGCTTACGCCTCGTCAGCAAATCCGCGACGACGTGCAACCAGGTAGGTACCTACGGCACCGGCGGCAACGGCCAGACCAGCAGGCAGTACCGGGTTGAACTCGTTACCGGTTGCTGCCAGGTCGCCAGCAGCGTCGTTCTTCTCGCCAGCTACCGGCGCAGCGGTGGTTGCCGCAGCTTCGGTCGACTCAGCCGGAGCCTCAGTGGTCTCAACCGGAGCCTCAGTGGTCTCAACCGGTGCTTCGGTGGTTTCTACCGGTTCCGCAGTGGTGGTCGGGGTTGGCTCTTCGATGCGCATGAGCATCAGCTGGCCGTGCTGAACGGTGACGTTGTCTCCGGTTCCAGCGTGTACCTGAGCGTCAAGCAGGAATGCACCTTCGCCGAGGAACGGAACTGGGATGATTCCCGAGCTCTCTTCGTCGTTGGTCATGAAGTCAGCAGCACCAGGGGTGAAGAGCTTCTCGTCGAAGCGGGCGATGCGCTCAGTGGCGCCGTCTGCCGAGTAGCGGAAGATACCAGCTTCGGGCAACCAATGGTAAACGGCTTGTTGCCAAATGCTTATATTTGCGGGCTAGGAATACCTGCGATCAGTGAAGGTGCGGCCATCAGACCTGGCTGCCCGGTGGCAGCGTGCCTTCGCTCGGGTAAAAACACGGACTCCAGACGTCGACCTGCACCACGGCAGACTTGCTGCCTTTTGGACGAACGGTATCGATACTGATGATGAACCCATCGCTCGTTGAAAGATTCACGCCCAGTCCTGGAGAATCGCCTTCGTTGACTGGGCTGAGTTCTGGCAATGACTCCAGGGTGTCGGCCAGTATCGCATTGGCAATATCACTTCCTTGGGCCTCATCGTTCAACTCCACAGCAAATGTTCCCGGGTATTGAACGGCCTGTTGCCCAGCATTCGAATCGTTCTCATTCGAGAAAATGGGTTCGCATTCGAGCAAGGTGAATTCAAGTTCGCCCGGCCCTGGAAGTGAGTTTCCTTTGATGGCTTCCGGAGGCATTACGTCCAGAATTTCCCGCTGCAGTTCGAGCGAGCGTTCTTTCATTTCACTGGCCGAGTGGCTGGGGTAGTTAGGGGGATCTGGCGATGTTGGATGCGTGCACCCAGCCATGTGGCCCGCTAGGAAAAACAGAACCACAACAAAGCACTGTGTTCGGGGTGCTCTATTTCTGGTCATTGAATGTAACTTATGTTGCCGTAGCTATTGGATTGCTGAATCATGTAGCTGGTCGATGCAATGCGGCCTCCAGAGGGGCATCATCCCAACTCCTAAGATCCTCCCAAGTCGTCATCGGCCGTCTCCCAACGTGACTTCAAAGGCTTTGGCAAGCGCTGAGTCGACGTGTTCAAAGTCGTCGGCTACCGCGTAACAGTCATTACTGGCTTCAGCAATGACTGAAGTAAGATTTCTTAAGAGCCTCGTTATGGCGTCGGTCGTGCCTTCTAAGTCGGCTTCGTTGCCCCCCCGGCATAGCTAATGATTCCGCCGCAGCGCACTCGGAAAGAGTCGGATTCGTCATCTCGGATGCGACCTCCGATAGTCGTTCACCGGCCATTCCTAATTCGTCTTCGCGAATATACAGTGTGGCCATGCTGTCCTCCTCGCCGTTGAAGATCGGGGGAGAGTTGCCCTCCCTCGTGGGGCGCCAGATCGTAGCACCACAAGTAAACGATCTGGGGACAGCGATGTTCACTTCGTTACGCGAGCTCCTTGCGCACGCCGACGATGTCGTGGGCGGGGCGACCGGCAAGCTGACCGCGCTCCTCGAAGTGCGTCAGCAGGCGCCCCTCGAACCGCGGCGCGAAGCCGCCGCGCTCAGGTTCGTCATCGGCCGGATCCGGGCGTTCACCCAAGTGCGGATTGTCGAAGTGTGGCGAATCCTCAACCACATTGCGCATCTGCCAGGCGTAGTTTTCCCAGTCCGTCGCCAAGCGCCACGTACCGCCCGGTTCCAGAATGCCGGCAACCGTGCTGGCAAACACTTCGTTCACCAGACGACGCTTGTGGTGACGCGCCTTGCGCCACGGGTCGGGGAAGAACGTCCAGAGTTCATGTGCCAGCGGGTTTGAGGCATTTGGATGCGACGGGTCACGACGGCCAGTCGTCGCACCGGTACCGTCAACGCCCACGCCGTACCCGCCCTGCGTGGCCAATTCATCCGTGCTCACTTCGAGCCCGAAGATAATCGGCAACGCCTGCGCGGCGTCCGCCTCAATAATTCGCACATTCGTCAGCCCCGCGCGCGCAAAGTTGCCGATGCACTTGGCAACGCCCGGGTGCCAGGCTTCAAACGCCACAAAGTTCCAGTCGGGGTGCGCGGCCGCAGCGTGCGTCAGCTGCTCGCCATTACCCGGGCCGATCTCTACAACGAGTGGTGCACGGCGACCGAACTCCGCATCCAAATCAACACGCGCATCCGCCGCGATCGTGGCCGTGCTCGGGCCAGCCGGAAGATCAATCAAGTACGTGGGCGCATGCTGTTCGAGTACCTCGTCGTAGTCGCGTGCCATACGATTGTGGCCGCGCATCGAGAACGAACGGATGCGGTACTTCGAGCGTGCCTCCGCCTTGCGGTCCGCGATCGCATCCGCATCCGAACCCTCGACTGCAAGCTCCGCAGGAGTGCCGGGAGCAGTCACAGCGCGGTCATCATCGGACAGGGGCGTGCGGGGGCGTCGTCAGTCGGCGAAGTCATACCGTTCATTTTCGCAGACCGAACGAGGAAGCGTGCCAGTTATTCGCACACTTCCCCGTAATTAGCGGGCACCCGGTAACCTTGAGGGGTGTCTGTTGAAAATCCATTTGGTCAAGTACTCGTAGCGCTCATTACCCCCATGGATCACGATGGTGAAGTCGTGTGGTCCGATGTCGAGCGGCACGTTGATCAATTGGTGGCCGACGGGGTCGATGGCATCGTCGTGTCGGGCACAACCGGAGAGACCTCCACACTTACCGACGCGGAGAAACTCGAACTCGTTCGCGTTACGAAGTCGGTCGCCGGAGATCGCGCCAAGATCATCCAGGGCGGTCCCTCCAATGAAACCGCGCACGCGATCCAGCTCGCGAAGCAGTCCGAAGCTGCAGGTGCCGACGCCATTATGGCCGTCACCCCGTACTACAACAAACCAACCCAGGCCGGTGTGCTGACGCACTTCCGCATGGTTGCTGACGCTACCGACCTGCCCGTCATCCTCTACGACATTCCCGGCCGTGCCGGTGTGCCGATCCGACGCCAGACCATCCTGCGCCTCGCAAAGCACCCGAACATCCTGGCCGTCAAGGACGCCAAGGGAAACCTTGCCGAGGTCTCACAGGTGCTGGGGGAGTCCAACCTCATGTACTTCGCCGGTGATGACGCGATGGCGTTGCCGGCAATGGCCATCGGTGCAACCGGACTCATCGGTGTTACCGCAAATATCGCGCCCGCCCCGTATCGCACGATGGTGGATGCGGTTAACCGCGGCGACCTCGCGGCAGCAACGGCCGCACACAAGTCACTCGAACCGCTCGCTCGTGCCACGATGACGCACGTACCGGGCACCGTCTCAACCAAATACATCCTGCACGGACTCGGACGCATCTCGAGCCCGCGCGTCCGCCTACCGCTGGTCGGCCCAGAAGAATGGGAAGCCACCCTCATCGAAAACGATGTGGCCGCGGTAACGGACATCGAAGGCATCGACTTTTCAAACTTCCGCCCCGATCGCAATGCCGCCGCCGGCGGTGCACTGCCAAGGATCGCGGGCACAACGCGCTAAGCGTTACCCGACGCGGACAGCGGCCCAGCACCAACTGCCGGTTCGCATCCGCCCAATACCGACAGGTGAAACATGACCAGTACTGACCCGGACATCGTGCCGACCAAGCTGCCGAAGCTGCCGGCCGATACGCTCCGAATTATTCCGCACGGCGGCCTTGGTGAAGTCGGCCGCAACATGACCTCGTTTGAGATCAACGGCAAGATCTTCATCATCGACTGCGGTGTGCTCTTCCCTGAGTCCACCCAGCCCGGTGTTGACCTCATCTTGCCTGACTTCAAGATGCTGCTCGATCGTCTCGATGATGTCGTTGGTATCTTCCTGACGCACGGCCACGAAGACCACATCGGTGGTGTACCGTACCTGCTCAAGCGCAAGCCGGACATTCCCGTAATCGGTTCGCCGTTCACGCTCGCGCTGGTTGAAGCCAAGCTCAAGGAGCACCGCATTCGTCCGTACACCCTCACGGTGCATGAAGGCGACGTCGAAGAGTTCGGCCCGTTCCGCTGCGAATTCGTGTCGATTAGCCACTCGATTCCAGACTCGCTGGCCGTACACGTTACGACCAAGGCGGGTACGTTCATCCACTCGGCCGACATGAAGATCGACCAGACCCCGATGGACGGCCGCCTGACCGACCTGCGCGCCTTCGGGCGCCTGGGGCGGGAGGGCGTCGACCTCTTTCTGTGCGACTCGACCAACGCCGAAGTACCGGGCCACTCCGGTAGCGAAATGAGCGTTGGCCCAGCTATCCACGAAGCGGTTCGCACCGCGAAGGGGCGCGTCGTCGCCGCAAGCTTCGCGAGCCACGTTCACCGCGTGCAGCACATCGTTAACGCGGCTGTTGCCAGCAACCGCAAGGTGGCGTTCGTCGGTCGTTCGATGACCCGCAACATGGGCATCGCGCTTGACCTCGACTACCTGCGCGCGCCCGCAAACACGATCATCGACCACAAGAAGGCGCTCGAACTGCCGCGCGATCGCGTCGTGTTCATCTGCACCGGTTCGCAGGGTGAAACGCTCGCCGTGCTCAACCGCATCGCGCAGGGCGACCATGCGATCGGCGTAACCGAGGGTGACCGCGCGATTCTCGCATCCAGCCTGGTGCCGGGTAATGAAGTACCGGTATCGAACATGATCAACAACCTCATGAAGGCTGGCGCTGACGTCGTGCACAAGGGCAACGCCCGCGTGCACGTTTCGGGCCACGGATTCTCTGAAGAGCTGCTCACTTGCTACAACGTGATTCAGCCAGAGTTCGCGATGCCGGTGCACGGCGAATACCGTCACCTCGTTGCCAACGCCAACATTGCGGTTCGCAGCGGCGTGCTGCCGGGCAACACGGTGATCACCGAAAATGGTGGCGTCATCGACATGCGTGACGGTGTGCCAACAAAGGTTGGCGAGGTGCCGGTTGGCTTCGTGTACGTTGACGGCAAGACCGTTGGCGCCGTGACCGAAGACGACATCAAGGACCGCGTCACGCTCTCTGAAGAAGGCTTTATCTCGATCTACGCGGTCATCGACCCCGCTGAAGGCCAGATCATTGCCGGTCCTGCAATCCACGCCCGTGCATTCGCACCGGACGACGACGTGTTTGAGCCGGTCGTACCGCAGGTTCGCAAGGCACTCGAGGATGCACTCGATGACGGCGTGCGGGATGTGTACCGCCTTTCGCAGGTCGTTCGTCGCGTCGTTGGTCGCTGGGCAGGCACCAAGCAGCGTCGCCGCCCGATGATCGTGCCGGTCGTGATGCTCTCGAACGATGCCGACTCGGTGCCAGTTCACGACGCTGATTAAGTGACGCTTGTTACCCGAGACGCGGTAACAAGCACCAAAAAACCGGCGGGTAGTCAGACAACTTACCCGCCGGTTTTGTGTTGGCGTTACGCGAGCTGCTCGGATGCGGCTGCTCGCGGTCACACGCTACTGGTTCTGGTCGTTGGCGACGAGTTCGGCGATCTCGTCGTTGACGTCAGCGCGGTCTGGGAAGATCACGTTGAAGAGCACACCGGCGATTGCGGCACCGATGATCGGTGCAACGATGAACAGCCAAACCTGCGAGAGTGCCTCGCCACCGGCGAACCAAGCAACACCGAGCGAACGCGCCGGGTTGACCGAGGTGTTCGATACGGGGATCGAAACGAGGTGGATGAGCGTCAGCGACAGGCCGATCGCGATCGGCGCGAAGCCCTTCGGTGCGCGACGGTCGGTGGCACCGAGGATGACGAACAGGAAGATCGCGGTGAGGACAACCTCGGCGACGAGAACGGCGATGAGCGAGTAACCCTCCGGCGAACGCTCAGCGAAACCGTTGGTGGCGAAGCCGGACTCAACCGCGTTGAAGCCTTCCTTGCCCGATGCGATGAGGTAGAGCACGCCACCGGCAGCGCTGGCGCCGATGATCTGCGTGATGATGTACGGAACGATGTCCTTGATGTCGGTGCGGCCAGCAAGTGCGGTACCGATGGTGACGGCCGGGTTGAAGTGGCCACCCGAAATGTGACCCACGGCGTAGGCCATGACCATGACGGTCAGACCGAATGCGAGGGCGACACCGAGGAATCCGATGCCCATGTTGACACCGGCCTCGGTGTCCATGACCTGGGCTGCGAAGATTGCCGAGCCACAACCGCCGAATACGAGCACGAATGTGCCCAGGAACTCAGCAGCAAGGCGCATTGGCATGCCTTGGTTTTCCATGAAAAGTCCTCCAGAACTTGCGAGGCATGCGCGCGCCAAGGCATCCCCGAAACACGTCTTTGGCGTAATTGGCGCGTGCCCGAAACTAGCACGGCGACGTCATACGAAGGTATGAGTTTGCGTCATTCGGCAGTACTGATGCGCGACTGTTACCGGCGGGCTGAATTTCTGACACCCGTGACCTGAATCGTTACGTTCTCGCCAAGGAAAATTGTTGGCGGGCGGCACGCTTACCCGGCGGTGTCGGATGCTGGACGTACGGTGTATGACATGTCGAATAATGCTTCCAAGCGATCAACGAGCGGAAACTCGGGCAAATCTGGTGCCCGGGGACGCTCGACTTCGGGTAAGCAAACGGATACGAAAGTCCAATTCACCGACGAAGAACTCGGTACCGGCGTCAAGATGTGGAACGGATTTGCGCACGCCATCGGCGGCGCCGTCCGTTCCGTCGGCCCCGACTCACTCGCCAAAGAGGACCGTCGGGATACCTTCCCGACCGTCTTGCTGTTGATGTCGATCATCGGCGGCGTGACGCTCTGGTTTTTCCCGGGTAATGGGTTCGCCGAACACCTCAACGCGTTCACCTTTGGCGGCTTGTTCGGGCTGGTTTCGTACGCGCTGCCAGTCGTTCTCGCAGGTTTCGCGTTCTGGTTGTACTTCAATCCGCCCACCGTGTCGCAGAACGGTCGTGTGTTCACCGGACTTGCGTTGGCAGTATTCAGTGCCGCTTCGCTGTGCCACTTGCACACGGGCCAACCGCAGCCTCAAGCTGGCATGCCCGAGCTTGCTCGCGGCGGCGGCATCTTCGGTTGGATGATCGGTGGTTCCCTTGGCACCATCATCACGCCAGTAGGTGCCACGATTCTGCTTGCGGCACTGTTCGTGCTCTCGCTGTTTGTGATCACGAAGACCCCGCCTCGCCAGCTGCCGCAGCGTGTGGCCGAAGGCTGGAACTGGCTGGTTGGTGCCGACGGTGCGCGCCACCACGCAACGGATGCGGGCACCGAGAGCGATTCCAAGGGCGGCGAGCGTGCGACTAGCGCCGTTGATGATGACGAGCTGCCGTGGTGGCGTCGTAACGACACCGGCCGCGAAGTTGAGCCCGCCTACGACACTCCGATCGTGGATCCGGCAAACCGAGAGGGCGCCGAAACCCGCGTACTCAACTCGCGAGGCAAGAAGAAGCGTCGCCGTGGTGGCGCTGACGAGTACTCGCAGGTGCAGCCGCCGAGTGAAGATGCATCGCCGCTCGATATCTTTGGCGAACCCGCTCCGCTCGAGAACCCCACAGAGATTCTTTCGGATGCGCAATCGCCGTTCCTGCCACACCAACAGCAGGTGCCCCCGCAGCAGCGTCCGGCCGCATCCGGCAATGCGCAGCCACAGCCTGGCCGAAACGGAACCGCACCGATGCCTATCCCAGGCACGCAGCCAGGCACGCAACCGGGCGCGGTGCCGAACGCGCCCGCGCAATCGAGCGCTGCATCCCTCGCGGGATCGAATGCCGCAACAACCGGTGAGCCGAGCGAAGCAGACGCCCTCGCTGCCGTAGAAGAAGACGAGACGGCTTCGTGGGATTCCCGCGGTGCCGCAAGTAGCCAGGATGCGGATTACTCGTTGCCGTCGTCGCAATCGCTGGTGCGTGGTGGCGAACCCCTGCAGCGCACCGACGCAAACGACGCGACCATCGCCGCGCTCAACCAAACGTTCCAATCGTTCAACGTTGAAGCGCAGGTAACGGGCTTTTCGCGTGGCCCGACGGTCACTCGATACGAAGTTGAAGTTGCCCCTGGCACCAAGGTTGAGAAGGTTACCAACCTGTCGAAGAACATCGCCTATGCGGTGCGCTCCAACCAGGTTCGTATCCTCTCGCCAATCCCGGGCAAGTCGGCAATCGGTATTGAGATTCCGAACTCCGACCGCGAAACGGTGCAGCTCGGTGATGTCCTCGCATCGCAGAAGGCGATCAAGGCCAGCCACCCGATGACTATTGGTGTCGGTAAGGACGTTGAGGGCGGATTCGTGCTCGCGAACCTGGCCAAGATGCCGCACTTGCTCGTTGCCGGTTCGACCGGTTCGGGTAAGTCGAGCTTCGTGAACTCGATGATCGTGTCGCTGCTGATGCGTTCGACACCGGCCGAGGTGCGCATGGTGTTGGTCGACCCGAAGCGCGTCGAGCTGACGCCATACTCGGGTGTGCCGCACCTAATCACGCCAATCATCACGAACCCGAAGAAGGCCGCCGAGGCGCTGCAGTGGGTCGTGAAGGAAATGGAGATGCGATATGACGACCTCGAGAACTTCGGGTTCCGCCACATCGATGACTTCAACGCGGCGATTCGCGCAGACCAGGTCGAACTGCCTGAAGGATCCAAGCGCAAGCTGAAGCCCTACCCGTACCTGCTCGTCGTGGTCGACGAGCTTGCCGAGCTGATGATGGCCGCACCGCGCGATGTGGAAGACTCGATCGTGCGCATCACGCAGCTCGCACGTGCCGCCGGTATCCACCTGGTGCTGGCAACGCAGCGTCCATCGGTTGACGTGGTAACCGGTCTGATCAAGGCCAATGTGCCATCGCGTCTCGCCTTCGCCGTCACCAGCTCGACTGACTCACGAGTCATCCTCGACCAGGTCGGCGCCGAAACGCTGATCGGTCAGGGTGACGCGCTGTTCTCGCCGCAAGGCTCCAAGCCAATCCGTGTGCAGGGCGCGTGGGTGAGCGACGACGAAATCCACCAGGTCGTGAAGCACGTCAAGGATCAGGCCAAGCCGGAATATCGCAAGGACGTTACGGCTCCGGCCGAGAAGCGCGAGATCGACTCCGACATCGGTGACGACCTCGAACCGCTGCTTGCGGCCGCGGAGCTCATTATTAACTCGCAGTTTGGGTCGACATCGATGCTGCAGCGAAAGCTGCGCGTTGGTTTCGCCAAGGCGGGACGTTTGATGGACCTGCTGGAGTCGCGCGAGATCGTCGGTCCTTCCGAGGGCTCGAAGGCGCGCGATGTGCTCGTCACGCCCGAAGAATTGCCACAAGTGTTGGCAATGCTCCGCGGCGAAGCACCACCGGCAGGCGCCGATGCCCCCGCAGGCGTAAGCAACCAAGCGGAAGGCTACGACGACCAGTACGGTCAGGACGCCGTCGGCGACATGGTCGCGCAGCAGTATGCGGGCCTCGAAGAAGTCGAAGCGCCGAGCGAAGACGCATGGGAACTGACCGATCGTGACTAGCGCTGTGCCCATCATCGACAAGCACAAGACCGACACCGCAATCGTGGAGGCAGCATGAGCAGCGGCGCGCGTATTTGGCGCCGTGGTGAGGGCCCGGTAAGTCCATGGGCCGTACCAAACATCATTACCGTGGTGCGAATTGGGTTTGCTCCGGCAATGGTCGCGGCGCTGTTCCTCGACGGCCAGCAGTATGGTCCGTGGCGATGGATTGCCCTCGCGCTATTCGTCGTGGGGATTGCCTCCGATGCCGTTGACGGTTACTTGGCACGCAGCCGGAACCTCATCAGCGACCTCGGCAAGCTGCTTGATCCGATCGCCGACAAGGCGCTTACCGGTGCCGCGCTCGTTACGTGTTCGATTCTCGGTGAGCTGCCCTGGTGGGTGACCGGACTCATCCTGTTCCGCGAACTGGGCATCACCGTTTGGCGCCTCATCGAGGCACGACGAATCGTGCTGCCCGCTGGCCGCGGCGGCAAGCTCAAGACGGTCATGCAGGCGGTCGCGATTTCATTCGCGCTCGCGCCGTTCCCGCAGCTGTTCGGCGAGTGGATGCACACGGTAAACGCCGTGCTGATGGCAATCGCCTTCGTACTCACGCTTTGGTCGGGAATCGACTACCTCGTGCGGGCATACTGGCAGAAGCCGGCTGCTTCGCCGACCACTGACCACCGCGACGATCGATGATCCCGTAACCTAAACCATCCAGGAGCCGCAGTGCAGGGCACGAACGACAACAACATGACGCCAACTGAGCCCTACGCCATGCCATTGGGGGAGCAGCATGCCGCGCAGGCCCGGCTGATTGAGCCGGTTGAGATTATTGACTCGCCCGCCGCAGCCCCCGCTGCAGCTGCGGAGTTGCCCAAGCTGCCGCCGGTGCCAACCGGCGAGATCAATGCGATTGCCGACACCACGTCGAAGCTCGCGCATGTGCTGATGGATGCGGACCTCACGATCGCGACGGCAGAATCGTTGACCGGTGGTGCCGTCGCTGCAGAACTTGTGCGCGTCCCCGGGATCTCGGAGTCGTTCCAGGGCGGCATCGTGGCGTATCAGTACGAAGTTAAGACCAAGCTGCTTGGTGTTGACGCGTCGCTGCTCGCGGCTGCTGGCGCTGTTAACGCTGAGGTTGCGTTGCAGATGGCGCAGGGCGTGCGTGGTGAGCTTGATACCGACGCACGCAGCATCGACATTGGTGTGTCAACAACAGGAGTTGCCGGCCCCGATCCTGCGGACGGTCAAGCTGCTGGCACCGTGTTTGTGGGGATTAGCTCGCTTTGGGGTGAGCGCGTGGTCAAGCTCGACTTCAGCAACCTGGTGCGTGCCGATGACCCGGTGGGGTCACGCCAGCGGATCCGCATGGCCACGGTCGAAGCGACCATGTTCAACCTGCTCGAGCACCTGCTCGAGAATGCAGAGGACGACCGTTAGCGCACTGTCTGCCCTGGGAATGCGTGGCACCGAGGCTGGCGGTTGCGTGAGGTGGCGGCCGCAACAGGCTGATGCACATTTATTTTGGATGTGTTGGGAATAGATTCGCTCATGGGCGAGTTGTAGACTGCATAACTCGAATTTGGTTGCGTGAGCAGCCAGTGAACTTTGGAAAGGAGGTCCCTCATGGTCCTTGTACGTCACGAAATGGGCGAAGTGCTTCGGGACGTCCGTCTTCGTCGCGGTGACACGCTGCGCCAGGTTGCCGGCCGAGCATCGGTCGCGCTGGGATACCTGTCGGAGATCGAGCGTGGACAGAAAGAGGTCTCGAGCGAGATCCTCGCATCGGTTGCCGAAGCATTGGATACGCCGCTGTCGAGCATCTACTTTGAGGTGGGAAACCGCCTGGCCTCGCATGAACAGATTGCAGAGCGCGAGGCGCGTCTCATGGGTGTCATCCCAGATACCGTGCCTGACGACCTGCTCGAGCGCGGCGGTGCTCGCAAGGAAACGTCCGTTTCGCTGCGATAGTGCACAAGCCCGTGCGGGCTATCGCCGCATGTACGACGAACGCGTCCCGAACACGGGGCGCGTTTTTCGTGCTGCTAACCTGGTGCATCCACACCCGTGGTGACGGTGTTCTTCATCGCGGCCACTCTTGCAAAAGGAACCACCGTGCGACTGAGCGAATTTCACCGAGCCGTAGCTGACGAATTCGGCGCCGTGTACGGGGCCTCGATCGTGCGTGATCTCGTGATCAGCGAGTTGGGGGAGCGCACCGCTGCCGATGCGCTGGCAGCCGGCGTGGATGCACGCGACGTTTGGTTGGCGCTGTGTGTCGCCATGCAGGTCCCGGCCTCGCGCCGTCACGGCGTTGGCCGTCTTGATCCGAAAATGTAATCAAGACACGCCGAGTGTGATTCGAACGAGTGTTCGAATTGGGCTAGGTTTGATCCTGGTCCTGTGGAAAGTGAGTTATCCACAGCGAACGAGTTCAACCCGACTGATGTCGGTGGCTGCTCGTACGCTCAAGCTAACCAATTCACCACACGATCACACGCCCTGTTTGCGTGCTCTACATCAGCGCGAAACAGCCTATGGGCACAACGATCACCGCATTTAAGGAGCACCCAATGCCAGCACCAAAAGACCGCGAGAAAGCCCTCGAAACTGCACTCTCTGCTATTGACCGTCACTTCGGCAAGGGCTCGGTCATGCGCCTGGGCTCCGGTGAGCGTGCCCCGGTAGAAATCATCCCAACCGGCTCAGTTGCGCTTGATGTGGCGCTCGGCACCGGTGGTTTGCCACGCGGACGAATCGTTGAGATTTACGGACCAGAATCGTCGGGTAAGACGACGGTTGCGCTGCACGCAATCGCAAATGTCCAGCGCAATGGCGGTATTGCAGCGTTCATTGACGCGGAACACGCACTTGACCCGGAATACGCACGCAAGCTCGGTGTCGACATCGACCAGCTGCTCGTTTCGCAGCCAGACACTGGTGAGCAGGCACTCGAGATTACCGACATGCTCGTTCGTTCCGGTGCTGTCGACCTGGTTGTCGTCGACTCGGTAGCGGCGCTGGTGCCGCGCGCCGAAATCGAAGGTGAGATGGGCGATGCGCACGTTGGTTTGCAGGCACGCCTCATGTCGCAGGCACTGCGAAAGCTGACCGGTGGGCTCAACCAGACCAAGACCACGGCAATCTTCATTAACCAGCTGCGCGAAAAGGTCGGTGTGTTCTTTGGCTCACCGGAAACCACCTCGGGTGGTAAGGCGCTGAAGTTCTACGCTTCGGTGCGCCTCGACATTCGACGCATTGAAACGCTGAAGGACGGCGGCGACGCTGTCGGTAACCGTACGCGTGTCAAGGTCGTTAAGAACAAGATGGCACCACCGTTCAAGCAGGCCGAGTTCGACATCCTGTTCGGTCACGGTATTTCGCGTGAGGGCTCGCTGATCGATTTTGGTGTCGACCACGGTTTCGTTAAGAAGTCGGGTTCCTGGTACACCTACGAAGGCGACCAGCTCGGGCAGGGCAAGGAGAACGCACGCCGGTACCTGATCGAGAACGCCGACATTGCGAACGAGATCGAGAACAAGATCCTGATCAAGCTCGGCATTCGCGAGGACCCAAACGCGGAACTCGAACCGATTGTCGACGAAGAGACTGGCGAAGTCATCGAACGCATCGCCTAGCCGGTGTGGTGCGGGCCTACCGGAATACCGGTGGGCCCGCGCTGCTTCATAGGTATTGACTACGAATCTGCCATCGCGCCGGTTACCTGGTGTGAATGGGCAAACCAAGCAGTAGTCACACATCTGGCGATAACGATAGAGGGGCGATGATGCACAGCAACGATGGTACGAACGAAACGCCAAAGCTCGGTCGCGTGCTTGCGTTTCCCGCGCGAAACCAAGACGGTGAAGCATCCGTTGACGAGTCGGCAGACACCTCCCAGGCATCTTCAAACGCATCGGTAAACGACGTTGACGACGACGCCCGCTGGGGGAGTTGGGGCACTTCCGGGCCTGGAGCAGGCAGCGAAGCAGCCAACGATGCACAGCTCGATGTAGTGCTGGGAGCCAACAACGAGGTTGCGGAAGCGGACCCCGAAGCGTCGGCGCAACGGCGGTTAGAACCCTCGGAAACCGACGTAGCCGGAGATTGGACCGAACTGGGCGGAACGCCTGACGAGGTGCAGCAACCCAGCGGTGAGCAACAGCAGGATGCGCTCGCACGCCTGCGCGCAAAGATCGCCGAAGTCGAGTCAGGCACGGCTGAGGCAAGCGAGCCAACACCGACCACCAACGTCATTCGATTCCCTGGTGCACGGTCAACGCAAATCGATGATGCGACCTCGCGAAACCGAACCACGAAACCGCCTGCCACCCCGCGTAAATCGTCCGTGACTCAACTCGATTCAGTTGCATCACCGAATAACGTCGTTGCTATCGGTGCAGATCGTTCACACCCCGTCGAATTCGAACCCGCGGGAATAGACGAGCCGAATGCATCCGATGACCTGCAAGCGCAAATTGACGATGCCAAACGTTTGCTAACGAAAGCGCTCGCACGAAGTGACAAGTCACTGAGCGAGTGTTCCGACATGCTCCGTCGAGACACCGAGCTCGACGACACCGAGCGGATGCAGTTGCTCGATGAGTTCTGTGCGCGCGGGTATATCGACGACAGTCGGCTTGCGGAGCAACTCGTATCCGGCGCCCTGTCTCGTAAAGGTCTTGGCCGCACGGGAATGGAACGAGAGCTGCGTAAACGCGGGCTAGATGATGTTGTGATCGACGACGCGCTGGGCGAGTTTGACCGCGACGCCGAGTACGACCAAGCGCTCGAGATCGCGCTTGCCCGCGCATCCAGATTGCGAGGTGTGGAGCCCGAAGCGGCAACACGTCGCCTCTACAGCTTCCTTGCTCGCCGCGGGTTCAGCGGCGAACTCGTTGGCCGCGTTGTCAACGAAGCGCTCGGGAATCGTGGCGGCAGGCCGAGTGGCGGGTTCGGAAAGTCGGGCAATCGACCAAACGGCAGCCCGGGTGGCGGGCCGCGCTTCCGATAGGCATCCAGATATCGGCACGCCAGAGGTGGCTCGGCCGCGTCGCCCCGATCACCTCCGGAAACCCGGGGTGCCAGGAAACACAGAACGAACGTAGAATCGACTGGTTATGACTGAGACAGCGACCACTATTGCGCCTTCGCCCGCATCACGAAACATCGACGGCAGTGCGCGTACGTTCTACGTGCGCACGCTCGGCTGCCAGATGAACGTGCACGACTCCGAACGCATCACCGGCTCGCTACTCGCAGCCGGCTACGCCGAGTCCGACACCGAAGACGCCGACGTCATCGTCATCAACACCTGCGCCGTTCGAGAGAACGCTGCCAACAAGCTCTACGGAAACCTTGGCCAGCTCGCGAGCCGCAAACGCGAGCATCCCGGCATGCAGATCGCCGTCGGTGGCTGCCTGGCGCAGATGGAACAGCAACAGATCGTCGAACGCGCTCCTCAAGTCGATGTGGTCTTTGGTACCCACAACATGGGTTCGCTGCCGGTGCTGCTCGAACGTGCCCGACACAACGAAGAAGCGCAGGTCGAACTGCTCGAATCGCTCGAGACCTTCCCCTCGACCCTGCCGACCAAGCGCGACTCCACCTATTCGGGCTGGGTCTCGATTTCGGTTGGATGCAACAACACCTGCACGTTCTGTATCGTTCCGGCCCTGCGCGGCAAAGAAAAGGACCGTCGCCCCGGCGACATCCTGAGCGAGGTCAAGGCCATCGTCGACCAGGGCGCCATCGAAGTCACACTGCTCGGCCAGAACGTGAACTCGTACGGCGTCGAGTTCCGTGACCGCCAGGCGTTCTCGAAACTGCTGCGTGCCTGCGGCGACATTGAAGGACTCGAACGCGTGCGCTTCACCAGCCCGCACCCGGCAGCCTTCACCGACGACGTCATCGACGCCATGGCAGAAACGCACAACGTTATGCCACAGCTGCACATGCCGCTGCAATCGGGCTCCGACCGCATCCTCAAGGAAATGCGTCGTTCGTACCGCTCCAGCAAATTCCTCGGCATTCTCGACCGCGTGCGCGAACGCATCCCGCACGCGGCAATCACGACGGACATCATCGTCGGCTTCCCCGGCGAGACCGACGAAGACTTCGAGGACACCATGCGTGTTGTCGAACAGGCGCGATTCTCGAGCGCCTTTACCTTCCAATACTCGATTCGCGAAGGCACCCCGGCGGCAACCATGCCCAACCAGGTGCCAAAGGAAGTCGTGCAGGAACGGTTCGAGCGCCTGATTGCGCTACAGCACCGCATCTCGCTCGAAGAGAACGAGAAGCTCGTCGGCACGACGCAGCAGGTACTCGTCTCGGTTGACGAGGGCAAGAAAGACGGCGAAACGCACCGTCTCACCGGGCGATCCGAAGACGGCCGCCTGGTGCACTTCTCCGCGCCAGAAACGGGTGAACTGCCACGACCGGGCGACGTAGTCACCGTCGAAATTACCCGCGGTGCCCCGAGCTATCTCGTAGCCGACGCACCGGCATCAGTACCGCTCCGCATCCGCCGTACGCGTGCCGGTGACGCATGGGACGCGGCCCAAGCCGCATCCTGCGGCACTGGCACCAATGACGCCGCAGCAGGCGCCGTCAACCTCGGTCTGCCGACGCTTCGTATCGGCGCACCCAGCAGCGCCGGCACCGCATCCAACGGAACGAATAACTAGCGAACCCGCATGGTGAGCGAGTTGATCAACGGCGCCGCACCCGCACTCGACGGGTCGGGTACCGAACCGGCAGCAACACGCTCGCAATTGATCGTTATTGGCGGGGCCACGGGAACCGGCAAGACCGGTCTCTCACTCGATGTTGCCGAACTACTCGGCCGGCACGGCGTTCGTGCCGAGATCGTGAACGCTGATGCCATGCAGCTGTACCGCGGCATGGATATCGGTACCGCGAAACTGCCACCGATCCAGCGGCGCGGTATTCCACACCACTGCTTTGACGAGCTTGACGTGACCGAAAACGCGACCGTTGCCTGGTACCAAGAGCGCGCCCGGCAAGTAATTACCGAGATCCTCGAACGGGATGCGGTCCCTATCCTTATTGGCGGGTCAGGTCTGTACATTGCCTCGGTCGTGTTTGACCTCAGCTTCCCTGGCCGCGACCCCGAGGTGCGCGCCGCGCTCGAACAACGCCTCATCGATGAAGGCCCGGGGACGCTCTATCGCGAACTTGAAGCGGTGGATCCGAAAGCTGCAACCAACATCGACCCGGCCAACGGCCGACGCATCGTACGAGCGCTCGAAGCAATTGCAGTAACCGGTGAACCGTTCTCGTCGCAGCTCCCCGAACAGCAGCGTTGGTGGCGTCCAACCACAATGGTGCTCGCCGAAGTCCCACGCCCCGAACTCGTTTCCCGGCTCGACGCCCGGGTTGAAGACATGTGGCGTGACGGCATCGTAGAAGAAACCGCCGCACTCCTCGAAGCCGGACTCGTCTACGAGTCGACGGCGGGCAAAGCCATCGGATACGCGCAAGCTGCCGATCAGCTGCGCGGCGAAATCGACCAGGACGAAGCCATTGCGCGTGCACAACAACTCACCCGCAAATACGCGCGGCGTCAGGTGTCGTGGTTCCGTCGCTATGACACCGCGCTGAGGCTACGAGCCGACGATCCGTGGGCGGCGCAAACCGTTCTCGAAGCAGCCGGATTCCTCAACCGAGAAGGCACGGCATAGCCGCCACCGTTTGCTCGGCGCTACCCCGAACCAGCCTCGGTGCGAACGCCTAGCCACAACAGACTTCAACGCACGACAACAGGGGAGCGCAACGCAACATGACCGAATCCATCCTGCTGCACAAAGTTCACGCAAACGGTGCCGACTACTTGGTGCACGTCGCCAAAGACGAGGACGCGGCAATTTGTGCTCCCGAGACAGTGGCGCAGTGGTGCCACCGCCGCACCGGCATCGGTGCCAGCGGTTTCGTGCAACTCACACCAACAACCGCGCCCGAACACACCGCTGAGCAGGTGCACTGGCAGCTTCAGGCATATCGCCTCGACGGGTCACCGCAACCCGTTAACGGCGACGAACTGCGCGCCGCCGCGCGCATCCTCATCGACGAAGGTCACGTAGAGCTCGCACCGGCCGAAACCCTGCCAATCCTCACCGTGAATGGCATCCACGATGTGCAACCAAATGGCAGCGGCGGTTTCCAACTCGACCTCGGGCGTTGGCGGCTCATTCAGAACGAACCAACCGTGTTGGTTCCGGGTCTCGAGATCCCGCGGCCCGGACTCGAGATCGAACTTGCGGGCAGCCGCGTCATCGTGATTGCGCTCGCACACGCCGACGAACTGGCCGCCGTGCACATCGATACTGCGCCAACGATCGAACCTGAACCTGTCGACCTCCCCACGATCGCCTATGTGGTGCCCGACGAGCCACTCGTGCGCGATAGCGTCGGCTGGTTGCGCATGCGGGCATGGCAGCCCGTTTCAGGCGGCACGGATGCGGGCGGTACCGCGGCTGCCGCAACCGCGCTCGCCGTTCGGTACTGGGCCGGTAGTGATGCCGGCAATCGTGCCCCCAACCATTGGCGAGTCACTACCGACGGCGGACCACTGCAGGTGCGGATGTTTCCGACCGAAGAAGGCGAGCACCTCGGGCTCGCCGGTCGCGCAGAACGCGTATTCGATACGCGGGTTACCCTGCCACAGGGTGAACCGCGATAGCCAGCTGGACATGCTGGCTGGGCTGAGGAACGCGCCGCGCCGCGAGCTTCACGCTATGGCGCCAGGTACACCTTGCGTAGACGCTCACTGTGAACGGTCCAACGCGTCTTCGTGCCGGCCGCAAAGGTGACGACGCTTCCCGGGGCGATCTCGATCGACGCCGAACGCGGTTCGAGAAACTCGACCGTGGCACTGCCCTCGAGTACGACGAAAAGTTCTTCGGCTTCGGTGTCGTGCATGACACCGGTCGACATCTCCCAGATGCCGTATTCGCAACCGGCAAATTCACCCAGCTCGGTGACGCCGGCTTCGCAGCCGTCGCTTGGCGCATGTTCGGAAGGTACGAGTTCACGCGGGACAGGTAGGTCGGCCGCCTTGTGGTGGGTAGTTGCGGTGGTGCCCTGAATAGCGGGGACCGAAGGATGCTCGAACACGGGTCTCCTTTGACGTGGCTTCGATCACAATTGTGGCGCTGCCGGGCGGCGTTACGGTGCCACGAACGCAACCGCCAGGCCTAACAGTCTGGACGGTACAGTATCGAATTCAGTTGCAAATCCCAAGTGCTCGCGAGATGTCGCCCACTCGACGCCGCGGGCCGCATCAGGCAGGGTGACTACCGCGGTCACCGCTCAAGCAGCAGCGTGCGAGTCATGCTGCGCTACTGCACGCGATCCACGCGCAGGATGCGGAATCCGCCCGATGTGCTGTGTCGGTGCACCGAGAAATCCGTGCCGAGCAAATCGGCCAAGCGCCGCTGGAGCGAATCTGCGCCAAGGTTCTTGCCAACAACCATCCACGCTGAACCACCGAGAGCCAGCCGCGGCAGCCAAGTCGCGAGCAACGCATCCAATTCAGCCTTGCCAATGCGAATCGGTGGGTTCGACCAGATCACATCGAAGCGCACCTCTTCGGGAACCACCGCTGCGGTGCCCGCTACAAGGTTGCTGCACCCGAGCAATTCGGCGTTGCGACGTGTGAGATCGAGGGCGCGCTCATTGACGTCGATGGCCCAGACCTTGAGTTCGGGTGAGTGCAGCGCGAGCGATAGCGCGATCGGTCCCCAACCACAGCCAATATCGAGCGCGTTTCCGGATGCGGGTGGCAGCGGTACCGCATCGAGCAGAATGCGCGTGGCCTTGTCGAGTCGCTCGGCAGAAAAGACGCCGTTAGCTGACACCACCTCGACAGTCCGTCCAGCAAGCTCGATCTGCATGGTGTGACGGTCCTCGGCAGTTGCCGGTTCGGCCGAAAAATAGTGGTCAGTCATGTAATGAACGTAGCGCAGCAAGTATTCTTGTGCAGAACATGCATCAAGACGTTGAACGCGGCAACACCGCGAACCAAGACGGCGCTCCCGACGAGGCGGCAAAGCGCGACGCGGTCATCGACCGAGTCCTCTCCCGCGGCACGTCGAATCGCACCGCGACGACGCGATTTACCGACGGCCGCGCAACTGCGCTACAGGATGAATCCACCGTCGCTGATTCTGACCATGACGGCCTGCAGCTCGAACGTGAGGAACGTCGCTCGCTGCAACACGTTGATGGCCTATCCACCGAGCTCGAAGACGTCTCGGAAGTTGAGTACCGCCAGGTTCGTCTGGAACGCGCCGTACTGATCGGAGTGTATGCGGCAGGTACGCTCGCCGATGCCGAAAACTCTCTGCACGAGCTGGCCGCGCTCTGTGAAACCGCTGGTGCAGTTGTGCTCGATGGCGTGCTGCAGCGTCGACCGCATCCGGACGCGACGACCTACCTCGGCCGAGGCAAGGTCGAAGAGTTGGCCGACATCGTGCGTGCAGTCGGCGCTGACACGGTTGTCGCCGACACGGAGCTCGCGCCGTCACAGCGCCGTGCACTTGAAGACCGTGTCAAGGTGAAGGTCATCGACCGCACCGCCGTCATCCTCGACATCTTTAGTCAGCACGCGAAGAGCCGCGAGGGTAAAGCCCAGGTTGAACTCGCACAGCTCGAGTACCTGCTGCCGCGCCTGCGTGGTTGGGGTCAATCGATGTCGCGTCAGGCCGGTGGTCAGGTGGGTTCCGCCGGAGCCGGTATGGGTTCGCGCGGTCCCGGTGAAACTAAGATCGAGCTTGATCGCCGTCGTATCCACACGCGCATGGCCAAGCTCCGCCGTCAGATTGCGGGCATGAAGACGGCTCGCGACACCAATCGTGCGCAACGTGGGCGAAACAAGGTGCCGGCGGTTGCCATTGCGGGCTACACCAACGCCGGTAAGTCGTCGCTGCTCAACCGCATTACGAAGGCCGGGGTGCTGGTCGAGAACCAACTGTTTGCGACGCTTGACGCCACGGTTCGGCGGGCGACGACCGCTGATGGTCGTCCGCACACGATTGCTGACACCGTCGGGTTTGTGCGCAACTTGCCGCACCAATTGGTCGAGGCATTCCGTTCGACGCTCGAAGAGGTCGCCGAAAGTGACGTTCTCGTTCACGTTGTCGATGGCTCGCATCCAGACCCGGCGGCACAGATCCGCACGGTCCGTGAAGTCATTACCGAGATCGACGCACACGAACTGCCAGAGCTCATCGTGTTTAACAAGGCCGACCTGGTGGATGCGCCGACGCGCATGGTGCTGCGAAACCTCGCACCTGATGCCGTGTTCGTTTCGGCACGAACGGGTGAAGGAATTGACACGTTGCTCGAGCGCATTGCCCAAATGCTGCCGGTGCACGAGGTCGAGATCGAATTGGTGATTCCGTACCACCGCGGCGACCTTGTTTCGCAATTGCACGGACAGGGCGGCGTGCTGCGCGAGCACCATGACACCGATGGCACGCACCTGCGGGCGCTGGTGCATCCGGACCAGCTCGGTCAGTTCGCGGAGTTTCGTGTGGGTGGTGCCGATGCGCCGGAGCGCAAGCGGCCGTCAGTTCGGCATAAGCCACGCTCGGGCAGTGAGCCGGCAGCATCACGCTCGCTCGACTTGCCCAAGCAGAACTACGACAACTAGTTCGTTGCGCGCTTCAGCGGGCGTTGCTGCAGCGCGCAGTTGTGTGGATGCGGGTGCTCCTTAGACCGACCGCAGTACGGCAACGACGCGGCCGAGAATTTCGGCGTGGTCGCCGAGGATCGGTTCGAATTCCGAGTTGCGTGGCAGCAGCCAGGTGTGCCCGTCACGCTGTTTGAACGTCTTGACGGTTGCTTCGCCATCGAGCATGGCGGCGACAATGTCGCCATTTTCGGCGTTCGGCTGCTGGCGCACGACAACCCAGTCACCATCACAAATCGCGGCATCGATCATGCTGTCACCGCTGACGCGCAGCAAGAAGAGGTCGCCGCCCCCAACTACCTGGCGGGGTAGGGGAAAAATTTCTTCGACCTGTTGGTCGGCGGTAATCGGGATGCCCGCGGCAATTCGGCCGACAACCGGCACCATGGCCGTTGGGCTCGGCGCCACCGTGGCGTGGGCTTCTGGCAGCGCCACGTCGACAAGGAGTTCGAGGGTGCGAGCCTGGTTGGAGTGGCGGCGAATGTAGCCGTACTTCTCAAGCTGAGCCAATTGGTGCGATACCGACGATGAGCTCGACAGATTCACCGCATCGCCAATCTCGCGAATAGTCGGCGCGAAGCCATGCCGATTCAAATGCTCGGCGATAAACCCGAGGACTCGCTCTTGTACTTGGCTGAGTGGTTTGCGCTGAACGCTCACGGTGCTCCTTCGGCGGGCAGGGGTTACGCAGCGATGCAAACCGTGTCGTAGGCCCGTGGTCGACTTTGAACTGTCGCAAACGACACTACCGACTCTGTCGCGCTGATTCAAACATCTGTTCGAGCATGTCGCTGTTTTGTTCGGAAGTTTTGTTTGCTTTTTCGGTCATTCGAATGTACGTTCGAATCAAGAGTTCGAACATCCACTGATGTTTTCGACGAAAGGGTAAGAAGATGAGCGCCGCAACGATCACCAACACCGAGGTCACCGCTACTACAAGCGCTGCTGCAACCCTCGCAGCGGCACGTCGCAACGCTGGCAAGCTGCGTTTGACGGTGCGCGGTCGTCGCGTTCTCGCATCGCTCTTGCTCGCGCCATTCGCCGTCGTGGGCGGATTCGCGCTCACGCAGGTCGAAGGTGCCGCAGCTGACAACGCTGCGCACGCAACCGGCGCAGAATCGTTCAAGACGCACACCGTGCTTGCCGGGGAATCGCTCTGGGACATTGCCGAAGAGATCGCCGACGGTCGCGATATCCGAGACGTGGTGGCAGAGATTCAGCGACTCAACGTGCTCGACTCTGCTTCGCTTTCGGCAGGTCAAGAGATTGCGCTGCCGAACTACTAAATCGTCGTAGGTGATTGCATCATCTCTCGTGGCTACGCGTCGGGTTTCGCGGCGGAATCTAGGGCATCTACCATGGAGGAATGACCTCGTTCGAAGACCTTCCAATTCGTGATGATTTGCGTGGCATGAAACCCTATGGTGCGCCACAGGAACCGCTACCGGTTTCGATCAACGTGAACGAGAACCCGCATCCGGTGCCGGAATCGGTTGCCATGGCAATCGTCCAGCAGATCGCGCAGGAGATTCCGCGGCTGAATCGCTACCCGGATCGTGAATTCACCGAGCTGCGCAACCATCTGGCGGCCTACCTCGGTCACGGAGTGCAGGCCGACCAGATTTGGGCAGCCAATGGTTCGAACGAGGTGCTGCAGCAACTCTTGCAGGCATTTGCCGGACCGGGTCGCTCGGTAATGGGCTTTGCCCCGACCTACTCGATGTATCCGCTGCTGACCAGCGGCGTCGGTAGTCGTTGGAACGCAGGCTCGCGAGATGCTGACTATGAGCTCAGCCCGCAGACGGCAGCCGCGCAAGTGCGTGCCGAGCAGCCCGATGTCGTTATTCTTTGCTCGCCGAACAACCCGACCGGAACGCCACTCAGCCTGGATGTTGTCGAGGCCGTATACGAAGCCACCAATGGCATCGTCATCGTCGACGAGGCATACGCTGAGTTCCGTCACGACGGTGTGCCTTCGGCGCTCGAATTGCTCGAAGGTCGTCCTCGCCTGGTGATCTCACGCACGATGTCCAAAGCATTTGCGTTTGCTGGCACCCGTCTCGGGTACTTTGCTGCCGATGCTGCTGTGGCGGATGCGGTTCGTCTCGTTCGACTGCCGTACCACCTTTCGGCCATTACGCAGGCAGCTGCCGTGGCTGCACTCCAACACGCCGACACGATGCTGGCGCAGGTCGACCGCATCCGCATCCAGCGTGACCGATTGGTTGCCGAAATCGCTGCCTGTGGCTTCACCGCCTATCGCTCGGATGCCAACTTCGTCATGTTCGGGGGAGTGAACGACCCCCAGGCCATGTTCGAAGCGTTCTACGAGCGTGGCATTCTCATCCGCAACAACGGAATCCCCGGATGCCTGCGCGTATCCGCAGGTACCGAAGCGGAGACCACGCAGTTCCTCGAGGTATTGCGCGAAATCGCACCTCGTTTTCTCGCGGCACCGTCCGCATCCGATTGCACCGACGAACCCCGAGCCCAGGAGTAACGATGACCAACGCACGCCAGGCAAGTGCCAGCCGCACCACGAGCGAATCCTCGATTGAACTCACCATCAACCTCGACGGTCGTGGCACCGCCGACATCGAAACCGGTGTTCCGTTCTACGATCACATGCTCACCGCATTCGCGAAGCACTCGCTGAGCGACCTGACGATCCGTGCGAAGGGCGACGTACACATTGATGAGCACCACACCATCGAAGACACTGCCATCGTGCTCGGTCAGGCGATCCGCGAGGCGCTCGGCGACAAGTCGGGAATTGCCCGCTACGGTGACGCGCTCGTGCCACTTGATGAGGCACTCGCGCAGTGCGTCGTCGACATTTCGGGGCGCCCATTCCTCGTGCACAGCGGCGAATCCGAAGCATTCACCATGCACCGTATCGGTGGGCACTTCACCGGATCGATGGTCCGCCACGTGTTCGAAGCCATTGCCTTCCACGCCGGCCTGACCGTGCACCTGCGGGTGCTCGAAGGTCGCGACCCACACCACATCGCCGAAGCCGAGTTCAAGGCCTTCGCTCGCGCATTCCGC
The DNA here is from genome assembly GCF_001570925.1 of [Zimmermannella] bifida NBRC 103089. Lineage (GTDB taxonomy): Bacteria > Actinomycetota > Actinomycetes > Actinomycetales > Microbacteriaceae > Gulosibacter > Gulosibacter bifidus. The sequence goes on along the minus strand of NZ_BCSP01000007.1, from coordinate 24,561 downwards.
GCCGCAAAGGCACCGGATGCCCTGGTGCAGGGCGTGCCATCCACCAAGGGAGCCCTGTAACCGTGACCGAACCCGTACCGGGCAACACCGCAGCCACCGAAGCGGCAATGGCAAACGTGACCGAGGCGGATGCCCGCAAACACGTAGTCGTCTTTGACTACGGTTTCGGCAACGTGCACTCTGCGGTAAAGGCACTGCAAGCAGCTGGTGCCCGAGTGACGCTCAGCGCCGACCCTGAAACCTGCGTGGCCGCCGACGGTTTGCTCGTCCCTGGCGTCGGTAGCTTTGCTGCAGTAATGGCGGGACTCCGTGCAGCGCAGGGGCCACAGATTATTGATCGTCGCCTCGCCGGTGGCCGCCCCGTCATGGGCATTTGTGTCGGCATGCAGGTCATGTTTGAACGCGGTCTTGAGGGTACGGATGCGGATGCAATCGTTGACTGCGCTGCAACCGACACCCAGGCGCCTACCTCGGATGATGTCGAGGTGCAGATCCACGCGCCCGCTGTTGCCGCCGCCGATGCTGAAACCCACCGCATCCACGCCAAGAACGCCGATGAGTTTTGGTGGTCCGAAGAACCACAGTCGGATGCAGCCGGTACCGAAGGTCTCGAGCAGTGGCCGGGCGTTGTGCGCCGACTCAATGCGCCGCGACTGCCGCACATGGGGTGGAACACGGTTGAACCGCCGGCAGGCACGCGCCTGTTCGCCGGTATCGAAAACGAACGGTTCTACTTCGTGCACTCCTATGCCGTTGAGGATGTGGAGCTGCCGGTCATTCTGCCCGGCTCCGATCCCGTACGGTGCACCTACGCGACCTACGGCGAGCGGTTTGTCGCCGCAGCTGAAAACGGTCCGCTGACCGCCACCCAGTTCCACCCAGAGAAGTCAGGTGAGGCCGGAATTGCGCTCCTGCGCAATTGGGTCGCTACGCTGTAAGACTGTTCCTGACGCACATATACCTGAGCCGCCGACGACTGGCGCGAGACTACGACTTGAGGAATTACCGTGAGTGAATTCAACGAATCTTCGAACCTGACGCTCTTTCCGGCGATCGACATTGCCGATGGCAAGGCGGTTCGACTGGTTCAGGGCGAAGCCGACTCGGCCACCAACTATGGCGACCCGGTAGGTGCTGCCGCCGATTGGGAAGCCCAGGGTGCTGAGTGGATTCACCTGGTCGACCTCGATGCGGCCTTCGGTCGCGGCGAAAACCGTGCCATCATCCGCAAGGTCATCCGTTCGCTGCGTGACCGCGTACAGGTTGAGCTCTCCGGCGGTATCCGCGACGATGAGTCGCTCGAACGCGCGGTTGACATGGGTGTGAAGCGCATCAACCTCGGTACCGCCGCCCTCGAGAACCCGGAGTGGGCAGCAAAGGTCATCGCCCAGTACGGCGAACTCATTGCGGTAGGTCTCGATGTGCGCGGCACCACGCTGGCCGCACGCGGATGGACGCGTGAAGGCGGCGACCTTTGGGAAGTGCTTGCACGACTCGAAGAAGCCAATTGTGTGCGCTACGTCGTCACCGACGTCACCAAGGACGGCACGCTGAAGGGGCCGAACATCGAACTGCTCAAGCAGGTCATGGAGCGCACCGACCGTCCGGTCGTCGCATCCGGTGGTATCGCCACGCTCGACGACATCGCGGCGCTGCGCGAACTGGTACCGCTCGGACTCGAAGGCGCCATTATGGGCAAGGCACTGTACTCCGGCGCGTTCACCCTGCGCCAGGCACTCGACGTCGCCGGTCGCTAGCAGACAGCGCGCATCATGGTTGCAATCCCGGAGCACCTACACAATCACCTGACCGACTCGGCCGGGCAGCCGTGGGAGGGGCGTACGTTCAGCGACAACCCGTGGTCGGATGACGACGGATCTGCGCCCGAGCCACTGCTCGCGGCCCTGACCGGGTTCCGCGCGGGAGACGCCAGCCTTATTGACGTCATTGACGCACTTCGCACTTCGCGCTTGCTCATCCCGCTGGTGGCGCACCTGGGGGAGGCCGGGGTCAACGACGCCGGTGTCACGGTCGATAAGTCGGCGGATTTGTCGATTGTCTCCGTGAAATCTCCCGATGGTCGAGCGACGCTGCCGGTGTTTACCAGCGTCGACGCGATGCAGCACTGGGATGCCACCGCTAGGCCCGTGCCGATCGCGGCACGCAAGGCGGCCCTGGCCGCCGTCTCCGAAGACACGCAGCTGATGATTCTCGACCCCGGCAGCGAGACCGAACTCGCGATTCGTCGCCCGGCCGTTTGGGCGATCGCGCAAGACACTGAGTACACGGTTTCGTGGCAGCACGATGCCGTGCGTGCAGCATGTGCCCAGTTGCTCGCCGACCACCCCGAACTCGTGTCGGTTGATCTGCATCCCGGCGACCTTCCCGGGAAATTCTTGGGCCCCGAACTCATCGTCGAGCTTGGCGTTAGCAGTGACCTTGCCGAACCACAGCGGGAACAGTTGCTTGCCTCGGTACAGCAGCGGCTCGCATCCGATTCACACGTTGTCGAAGCCGTGGACTCGATGGCGTTGCACCTTGCTGTGATCGATGCTGATTCACTACCTGCGAAGGAACCCACCACCGAATCGGCTCCGTCCAAAGCAGGATTGTTTGGTTGGCTCCGGCGCCGTTAGCCTTTTCAGGTGACCCGTACTAACCCCGAATCGCGCCCGAACTCCGTGCCACAAGTTGTGGAGCATCCGGCGGATCCCCAGACAACCAAGTCGCCGCAACCAGTGGCGACACCCGCGAAATCCTTGTTCGAAGGACTCGATACGGACTGGCCGACTCGCGGCTTGACCGCGGCACAGGTTTCCGATTCACGGGCAGCGCACGGCGACAACGCCATCTCCACCGCCACGAGCCGTTCAATGTGGGCGATTCTGCGCACGCACGTTTTCACGCTCTTTAACGGCATTGTCGTCGCCTGTTTTGCGCTGCTCGCGTTTCTCGGTCGGTGGCAGGATGCGCTGTTCGGATTCTCGGCGATCGGCAACTCGATCATCGGTATTTGGCAGGAGTACTCCGCCAAGCGCCAGCTCGACAACCTGCGGGTGCTGCACGCACCACACGCTCGCGCGATTCGTGATGGCGAAACCGCCGATCTCGCGCGCGAAGACCTGGTGGTCGACGACCTGATCGTGATCAAATCGGGCGACCAGGTGCCAGCCGACGCCGTGGTCGTTAGCTCCAGCGGACTCCAGCTCGACGAATCGCTGCTGACCGGCGAAGAAGACGCCGTGGATAAGCGCCCCGGTGACGCACTACTGTCGGGCGCCATCGTGTCGGGTGGATCCGGTCAAGCGCGCGTTACGCGCGTGGGTTCGGCATCGTTCGCCGCTCGCCTCACCGAAGAAGCCAAACGATTCTCGCTCGTCAACTCTGAGATTCGCGAAGCGATTAACCGCATCCTGCGCATCATTGCGCTCCTGCTGCTGCCGGTAATGCTGATTGTGGTCAATGGCCAGATCAATGCGTTCGGCGGTTGGGAACGCGCGCTGCAGAACGGTGCGTGGCGCGATGCTGCTGTGGGCGCTGTTGCGGCCGCGATCGCCATGGTGCCACTTGGCCTGATGCTGATGACCTCGGTGGCGTTTGCTGCCGGTGCGTTGAAGCTCGGTAAGCGCAAGGTGCTCATTCAAGAACTTCACGCGGTCGAGGGCCTCGCACGCGTCGACGTGCTCTGCTTCGACAAGACCGGCACGCTCACCGAAGGTGGCGTTACCTACCGCGACACGCACACCACCGATGACATGCCTGACGGGTGGCAGCACGCACTGGCCACGATGGCTGCGGCTGATGACGCGAACGAAACCGCCGCATCCATGGCCGAAGCGTATCCTGCCGATCTCGTCGTACCCACGAGCATGGTCGTGCCGTTCCACTCGAGCCGCAAGTGGTCGGCGCTGGTAATTGACGACAACCGTGCGCACGGAACCTGGGTTCTCGGTGGGCCAGACGTCATTCTTGACGCCGCGCACGATGCTGCGCTCCTGGACGAAGTTGAACGACGTGCGAACCTGGGCCAGCGTGTGCTCGCGCTGTGCCACAGCAACCAGCTCCTCACCGAAGATGAAGTTGCGGCCAACACGCTTGCTAGCGACCGCCGTGGCATCGCGCTAATTGTGCTGCGAGAGCGGGTACGCGAGGACGCTGCTGATACGGTCCGCTACTTCACTGAAGAAGGCGTATCGCTGCGTGTGATCTCGGGTGACGATGCCCGTACCGTGACCGCCGTGGCTCGCCAGGTTGGGCTCATCGGCGACGACGAGCAGGGCGTGGATGCACGCACGCTGCCGAGCGAGCAGGCAGAACTTGCCGAGGTGGTCGCGAACAACCGCGTCTTTGGTCGTGTCACGCCCGACCAGAAGCGTGCCATGGTGCACGCGCTGCAGTCTTGCGGTCACGTCGTGGCCATGACCGGTGACGGCGTCAACGATGTGCTGGCACTCAAGGATGCGGACCTCGGTATCGCGATGGGTCACGGCTCGGGTGCGTCCCGTGCGGTTGCCCGGATGACACTGCTCGACAACCAGTTTGAAGCCATGCCAAACGTCGTCAACGAGGGTCGCCAGGCCATCGCCAACATCGAGCGACTGGCGAAGCTTTACCTGTCGAAGACCGCTTGGGCGATTCTCGTTGCCATCATCTTCGGCGCGCTGCTGTGGTCGTACCCGTTTGAGCCGCGCCAGATGGCGTTGCTGGACGGCATGGCCATCGGTTGGCCGGCCTTCGTGCTCGCGCTCATTCCAAACACGCGCCGATACATCCCTGGGTTCTTTGAACGCGCTACACAGTTCTCCATTCCGGCAGGCATCGTCATCACACTCGGCCTGATCGCGAGCGTCATTGTCGGGCGGATGCACGACCTGTCGGTGGCACAGCAGCAGACCGCGAACGCACTGGTGCTCGCCATACTCAGCCTGTGGGTATTGGGCCTACTGTGCCGCCCATTTGGTCCGTTGCTCGCGATCGTGTTGATCGGTTGCATCAGCATTTTCGTCGCGACCCTGTTCATCCCCGTGACCGTGTGGTTCTTCGGCTTCGAGTGGCCGAGCCAGCCGGTGCTGATCGCCGTGGCCATCATCGGTGCCGTGGGTATCGGGTTGCTCGAGATCCACGGCCAGCTGCGCATCCGTGCTGAACGTCGCCAGTTCGAGGCGGCAGACGCCAAGGTGACCATGAACTAGCGAAGCGGTGGCTCGCACGCGCGGGCACCGCATCCGTAACGCAAACGACTGCGCCGCACCAGGTGATCCTGGTGCGGCGCAGTCGTTTACCTCTTGACGGTTTATGGTCTAGGCAAATACCGGACCAGTGAGGTCCTCGCCGGGACCCTTGCCGATCGGATCTGGCATGGTCGAAGCCTCGCGGAAGGCGAGCTGCAACGAACGCAGGCCGTCGCGCAGCGGACGTGCGTGGTGGTCACCCAGGTAGGGGAGCGATGCGGTGATGAGACCGGCCAGCGCACTGATGAGCTTGCGTGCCTCATCGAGGTCCTTCGTCGGTTCCGGTTCGTCACCGAGGCCCAGCTGCACCGCAGCGGCGCTCATTAGGTGTACGGCGACGGTGGTGATCATCTCGACCGCCGGCACTTCGGCGATATCGCGCTCCTGCTGTGCGAATGCATCCTGCAGGGCAGCGTCAGCTGCTGCATCGTTGAGGTGATCAGGGGAGGGAACTTGCTCGTTCAAGGCATTCCTTTCGAGCCGAAACTCTGGTAGTCTGGTCGCTGGTGTCTGCCATGCAGACTCTGAGACAAGAGGACTCGTCCCACCCGCGCATACCGTTTAGGTTACCGGGTTTGCCATTCGGCTCCGTGCACGTTGGTCGGCCATTCACTTCGGTGAGTGCGTCAGATTTGGATGCATTGGGTCGGCGTAGCTTGCTGAGTTACGCAGCAAGATGGCCACTCGCGTGATGCTGCGGTATCTGCCGGTGAGACGATCTGAAGTTTCACCACCGTGAACAGAATCACACGCGAGCAAAGGAGTCATCCATCAGCGAACCACGCACCAACGACCGAATTCGTGCTCACGAAGTCCGACTCGTCGGACCCGGAGGCGAGCAGGTCGGTGTCGTCAAGCTCGAGATTGCGCTGCGTCTTGCGCAGGAAGCAGACCTCGATCTCGTCGAAGTATCGCCGAACAGCAAGCCGCCCGTGGCAAAGATCATGGACTACGGCAAGTTCAAGTACGAAGCAGCACAGAAAGCCAAGGAAGCACGCCGCAACCAGGCCAACACTGTGCTTAAGGAAGTCCGCTTCCGTCTGAAGATCGACGACCATGACTACGAGACCAAACTCAAGCGAGCCATCGGGTTCCTTGAAGCTGGCGACAAGGTGAAGGCCATGATTCAGTTCCGCGGACGCGAGCAGTCGCGTCCAGAGCTGGGTCTGAAGTTGCTGCAGAAGTTTGCTGAAGATGTCGCCGAGTACGGAACCGGTGAAAACCGTCCGAAGCTCGATGGTCGCAACATGGTGATGATCGTTGCCCCGGTCAAGAACAAGTCCGAGGCAAAGGCGGAACAAAACGCACGTCGCAGCGAGCAGAAGCAGGCCGCACGCGCCGCCAAGAACGCCGCAGCCGAAGCTAAGGCTGATTCAGCCACGGCCGCGGAATAACCAACCAAGGAGAACTAATGCCGAAGCAGAAGACCCACTCGGGTAGCAAAAAGCGCTTCAAGCTCACCGGTACCGGCAAGGTGCGCAAGCAGCAGGCCGGTATGCGCCACAACCTTGAGGTCAAGTCAGCCCGTCGCAAGGCTCGCCTCAACAAGGACCAGGTCCTCGCACCGCAGGACGCCAAGGTCGTCAAGAAGCTGCTGGGTAAGTAAGCCCGATCGCTCGGTCGCAATCGCGGCGAGCAACGAACAATTTTAGGAGAACACTGCAATGGCACGTGTGAAGCGGGCGGTTAACGCCCAGAAGAAGCGTCGCACTATTCTCGAGCACGCATCCGGTTACCGCGGACAGCGCTCGCGTCTGTACCGCAAGGCAAAAGAGCAGGTCATCCACTCGTTTGTCTACAACTACGACCACCGTAAGGACCGCAAGGGTGACTTCCGTCGCCTGTGGATCCAGCGCATCAACGCAGCATCGCGCGCAAACGGCCTGACCTACAACCGTTTCATCCAGGGCCTCAACCTGGCTGGCATCGAGGTCGACCGTCGCATGCTTGCTGAGCTCGCAGTTAACGAGCCTGCTGCATTCGCAGCACTCGTTGAGCAGGCGAAGAACGCACTGCCCGAGAACACCTCGGCACCGAAGAACGCTGCGTAAGTTCAGCACCTTCACCCGTGATGGGCGGCCAAGCAAGTCTTGGCCGCCCATCGTCGTTTCCGGCAGTCATCGGTAGCTCGGAAACCATCTCGATCGTGCCCACTGGCTACGATCGGTACCGCAACAACTTTGCAGGAGGCATCCCATGATCGAATCTGTCCGCAACCAGCGCGTCCGCGATGTGCGCAAGCTCGCACAGAAATCGGAGCGAACCGAGCGCGGCATGTTCGTGTTGGAAGGCCCACAGGCAGTGCGCGAAGGGTTGATGACGCGCCCCGACCTCATCGAAGAGCTCTACGTCACCCCGACCGCGTTTGAACGGCACCAAGACATTGCCGAATATGCGGATGCGGCCGGTATCGAACCAGTATTTGCAACCGAGGCCGTCGTCGACGCCATGAGTGACACGCGCACGCCACAGGGTGTGGTCGCTGTCGCCCGACAGTTTCCCGCTGCGCTCAAACGCCTGTTTGATGGCCAGCCGAAGCTTATTGCCATTCTCGAAGAGGTTCGTGACCCCGGCAACCTGGGCACCATCATCCGCGTTGCCGATTCGGCCGGTGCTGATGCCGTGGTGCTGACGGGTCGCACCGTCGACCTCTACAACCCGAAGGTCGTGCGCGCGACCACCGGTTCACTCTTCCACATCCCGATCGCTGTTGATGCCGACTTCGGCGACGCCACATCGCGTGCTCGTATTGCGGGGATGCGTGTGGTCGCGGCAGATGTCAACGGTAACGACCTGCTCGAAGCACGTACCCGCGGCGACCTGGCCAAACCAACCGCGTGGGTCTTTGGTAACGAAGCCCGCGGGCTCGAACCAGAGTTTGTGGCGCAGTGCGATGACAGTCTCGTCGTGCCGATTTACGGACAGGCCGAATCAATGAATCTCGCGACGGCGGCGAGTGTCTGCCTGTACGAGAGCGCCTTTAGTCAGCGGAGCTAAGCCCACCAAACTTCGCCCCTGGCGGTCGTGTGGCTGGCAGGGAAGCGGCCACGGGATCACGCAGTGTGCTCTGTTGCGGATGCGGCGCTCAAGTTGCGGTTTTGCCATCGGGTTCCTATATTGTTGGCAAGACTACTGGCAATGGGGGCAGTATGAATAAACCTTTGGTGTCGCTTACGGGCGTCAATAAGTGGTTCGGAGAGAACCACGTACTGATCGATATCAACGCAGAAATTCTTCCGGGCGAAGTTGTTGTGGTTATCGGTCCATCGGGTTCGGGTAAATCCACATTTTGCCGAACCATTAACCGACTCGAAACGATTGATTCAGGCGAAATCCGAATTGACGGCGAACTCCTGCCAGAAGAAGGCGCCGACCTCGCCCGACTTCGTAGCGAAGTCGGCATGGTATTCCAATCTTTCAATTTGTTCTCGCACAAGACCGTACTTGAGAACGTCGTGCTGGCACAGATCAAGGTCCGCAAGATCTCGCGCGAAGCCGCAACCAAACGAGCGATGGATCTGCTGAAACAGGTTGGCGTCGAGGCGCACGCGAAGAAGATGCCCTCGCAGCTCTCGGGCGGTCAACAGCAGCGCGTTGCCATCGCACGTTCGCTAGCCATGGACCCGAAGCTCATCCTGCTGGATGAACCAACGTCGGCGCTTGACCCAGAGATGATCAACGAGGTCCTCGACGTCATGGTGCAATTGGCGAAGAACGGCATGACGATGGTCGTGGTCACGCACGAAATGGGTTTTGCGCGACGTGCTGCAGACCGCATTATCTTCATGGCCGACGGTGCAATCGTCGAAGAATCCACGCCAGAAGAATTTTTCACTAATCCCAAGACTGACCGAGCCAAACAGTTCCTCTCAAAGATCCTGACCCACTAGCAAGCGATTTCCCATTCCAACTACAAATGAATTCCGTTCAGTGTGGAACGGAAAATGCGGCACGTAATAGTCGGTGCCGTATTTCAACCCACGTTGTATTCCCGAGCGGGCATCAAACGATGCCGGCACAATTCACCATCGAACAAAGGAGTTCGTATGAACCTCAAACGCACCCTCTCGACGATCGCAATGGCCGCCTCAGCAATGCTTGCCATCACGGCCTGCAGCAGTGACGCCACCAGTGAAGAACCGCCGAAGCAGTCGTTCGCCGAAGGCTCGACCATGGCGCGCATCCAGAGCGAAGGCAAGCTCGTAGTCGGTGTGAAGTTTGACCAGCCGCTGTTCGGTCTCGCCGGACCAGACGGCACCCCGGTCGGCTTCGACATCGAAATCGCAAAAATGATCGCCCACGAACTCGGTGTGCCCGAAGACAAGATCGAATGGCGCGAAACGGTCTCGCAAAACCGTGAGCCGTTCATCCAGGACGGTCAGGTCGACATCGTTGTCGCCACCTACACGATCAACGACACTCGCAAGGAAGTCATCGACTTCGCCGGTCCCTACTACGTAGCCGGGCAGTCGTTCCTGGTGCCAGCCGGTAACCCGAAGGGGATTACCTCGGATCCCGCCTCGTTGGGCGACGCCAAAGTCTGCACGGTGACCGGTTCGACCTCAGAGAAAAACGTCCGTGAACACACCAAGAACGTGATCACCGTCGACAAGTACTCGGACTGCCTCGAACCCATCCGCACCGGCCAGGCCGACGCACTCACCACCGACAACGTCATCCTTGCCGGACTCGTTTCGCAGAACGGCGAAGAGTTTGAAGTTGTTGATGGCACCTTCACCGAAGAGCCCTACGGCATCGGTTTGAAGAAGGGTGACGAAGAGTTCCAGGAGTTCATCAACACCACGCTCGAGACCTCGTTCGAGGACGGCCGTTGGGAAACCGCGTGGAAGGAAAGCGTCGGGGACGTCCTCGAAATGCCTAAGCCACCGGCAATTGAGCGCTACTAAGTAGCAACTGAACCCGCTGTCTTGCCGCGGTCGGTTGCCATGCCCCAGCGATCGGTATCGAACACGATGCCGGTACCGGCACCCATACCGGCCGCGGCAGCAGCACCATCGCCACTGTCAACGACGACCTGATGGAATGAAATGCAAGCGATATTCGACAATCTGGATGCGGTCCTGCAGGGATTCGGCACCACGATCTTGCTCCTCGTAGTGGGCGGAATCGGGGCGTCGATCATTGGAACGTTTGTGGCGTTCCTGCGGATCTCGCCAATTCCCGCACTGCGGACGATGGCGACGGTGTACACCGAGGTTGTGCGGAACACCCCGCTCACGCTCGTCTTCTTTTTCATGGTCGTCGTGCTGCCAGCGCTGAGCCTCGGCATGGACTCCCTGCAGGGCGCCTTCATCGCGCTGGCGATCTACACCTCGCCATTCGTCGCCGAAGCGCTTCGCTCCGGAATCAATGGCGTCCCCATCGGACAGGCCGAGGCGGCGCGTTCGCTCGGTCTGAACTTCTCCCAAACCGTGACGACGATCATTTTCCCGCAGGCCGCGCGAATGGTTGTACCACCACTCATCAACGTCTACATCGCCCTCGCAAAGAACACCGCGGTCGCCTCGGGATTCGTCGTCACCGAGTTGGTGGCAACCTCGAAGATCCTGGCCAACGAGTACGGAAACCAGATCATTCCGCTGCTGCTCGGTATCGCCTTCTTCTACCTGATCATCACCATCCCACTCGGTCTCATCGCCGGGTACGTTGAACGAAAGGTGGCGGTGCTGCGATGAGCGCTTCAGTTCTCTACGATGCGCCGGGACCAAAGGCCCGTCGCCGCTCGACGGTCATCTCCGTCATCAGCACGATCATCGTGGTGACGCTGATCGGCTGGCTGGCCTGGTCACTCGGACAACCCCGACAAACCGCCGGTGGCGCCACGCTCACCGGGCTGTGGGATCCGTCTCGCTGGGACATCTTTGCCGAACCAGAAGTCTGGGAAGGTTTGCTCTGGCGAGGTCTCGTGATGGGTACGCTGCGTGCCGCAGCGCTCGCGGCAGTGCTCGCACTCGTGATCGGCGTGCTGTTCGCGCTCGGCCGCGTCGCGCGACCCGCGTGGATCCGCATCCCGACCACGATCATCCTGGAATTCTTCCGCGGTATGCCGATTCTGCTGGTGATGCTGTTCATCCTGCTCGGGATGAAGGTGGGCGCGTATGCGGCCGTGGTCGGCGGTCTGGCCATCTACAACGGCGCGATCATCGGTGAAGTACTACGCGCCGGTATTGTCTCGCTCCCGCGCGGTCAGACCGAAGCCGCCCAGTCGCTCGGGTTTACGAACCTGCAGACGCAGTTCCTGATCCAGTTGCCCCAAGCCTTCACCCAGATGCTGCCGATCATCCTGGCGCAGATGGTGGTGCTGCTCAAGGACACCTCGTTGGCCTACATCGTGGCCTACCCGGAGCTCCTACGTGTTTCGACCACGATGAAGGACTTCTACGGTTCGGGTAAGTACTCGTTCTCGCTGTTCATCGTGACCCTGGCGATCTACCTCATCGTGAACCTGGTTGTCAGCATGTTGGCTCGACGGCTCGCACGTCGCACGGGTACGCAGGCCGTCGGCGCCCGTCGCAAGCGAGACAAGACCGGCGCCGCGGTGACGCCACCGCCTCCGGGAGAGATCGGTACCGACACCTCGCTGCTATCGATTGGGCAAGCGGATGGCATGACTGGACGCGCTCCGGAGCACCGTCCCTGATCTCGGTCGCGACCGGACACGCATCCCCACTAGACTGTGTGACCGTGTCTGAAACCAACGCATCCGAGCATCCAATCACTCCGGAAGCCGTCACCGCTGCGCAATCGGCTGCCCTGACCGCCATTGCGCAAGCCAGCGATGCTGCTGCGCTGAAGCAGGTTCGATCGGAATTCCTCGGTGAACAGTCCGCACTCGCCCAATTGAACGCGGCCATGCGCCACGTGCCAAAGGACCAGAAGAAGGCTGCTGGGCAGCTCATTGGTCAGGCCCGCGGCGCCGTCAACCAGGCGTACAGTGCGCGCGAGGCAGAGCTTGCGGCTGCCGAAGCCGCAGCGCGAATTGCTGCCGAACGTGTTGACGTCACGGCCTACGCTTCGCGCGAGCGCAACGGCGCCCGCCACCCGCTGAACATGCTCCGCGACCGCGTCAGCGACATCTTCGTGGGTATGGGTTGGGAGATCGCCGACGGCCCCGAACTCGAGAACGAGTGGTTCAACTTCGACTCGCTCAACTTTGACGCCGACCACCCGGCCCGTGCTCTGCAGGACACGTTCTTCGTCGAGCCGGTCGAACGTCACATGCTGTTGCGCACGCACACGTCGCCGGTACAGATGCGCTCGATGCTCGAACGCGGCGCGCCCCTCTACATTCTTTCGCCGGGCCGCACGTATCGCACCGACGAGCTCGACGCTACGCACTCGCCGGCCTTCATGCAGTTTGAGGGCCTCGCCGTCGACAAGAACCTGAGCATGGCGCACCTGCGCGGCACGCTCGAACACCTTGCCCGCACGCTCTTTGGCGAAGACGCCAAGATTCGTCTGCGTAACAACTACTTCCCGTTCACCGAGCCGAGTGCCGAAATGGACGTTTGGCACCCGCTCGCTAAGGGCGGCCCGCGCTGGATCGAATGGGGCGGCTGCGGCATGGTGCACCCGAACGTGTTGAAGGCGGCCGGTATCGATCCTGAGGAATACCGTGGCTTTGCCTTTGGCATGGGTGTGGAGCGCACGCTCATGTTCCGCAACGAGCTCACTGACATGCGCGACATGGTTGAGGGCGATATTCGGTTTAGCGAACAGTTCGGAATGGTGATCTAGCAATGCGCGTACCTCTTTCATGGCTTCGCGAGTACGTCGAAGTCGACTCGGATGCATCCCCGCAAGACGTCCTCGACGCGTTCGTTCGCGTCGGGTTCGAAGACGAAGACATTCACGGCGGCGACATCACCGGACCCGTCGTGGTTGGTGAAGTGCTCGAGCGCATTCCAGAACCACAGAAGAACGGCAAGACCATTAACTGGTGCCAGGTTCGCGTTGCACCCGATGGCGAGACCGCGGCCGATGGCGGTGACGCTATCCACGGCATTGTCTGTGGCGCACACAACTTCGAGGTGGGCGACAAGGTAGTGGTTACGCTGCCGGGTGCCGTACTACCGGGCAACTTCGCGATCTCGCCACGCAAGACCTACGGCCACGTGTCCGAAGGCATGATGGCATCGAGCCGCGAACTCGGCATCAGCGATGACCACGACGGCATCATCGTGCTGGGCAACTTGGGTATCGACGCCGAAGTTGGCACGCCAGCGCTGCCGCTGCTCGGACTCGACGACATTGCGGTTGAAGTCAACGTCACTCCTGACCGCGGCTACGCCATGTCGATGCGCGGGCTCGCTCGCGAATACGGCCACGCCACCGGTGCGGCGTTCGCCGACCCAGCCATGCGCCCGGAGCTCGACGAGATCATTCGCGCGGCCACCGCATCCACACCCGACGAGGTGCGCGTGCCGGTAACTATTGCCGACGAACTCGCCGTTCGCGACGAGCCACTGAGCGAAGTGTTCGCCGGATTCGTGGTGACCGGAGTCGACGGTAACCGTGCGACTCCCGGATGGATGAAATCGCGTTTGCGTCTCGCCGGCATTCGTTCGCTCGGTCTGCTGATCGACATTACGAACTACGTCATGCTCGAACTCGGTCAGCCGATCCACGGCTACGACCTGGATGCGCTGCGCGGCGGCATCACCGTCCGTCGTGCCACCGCGGGGGAGACGCTCAAGACGCTCGACGACCAGACGCGCAAGCTCTCGGACGAAGACATCCTCATCACTGACGACCGCGGCCCGATCGGCATCGCCGGCGTCATGGGCGGCGCCGAGACTGAGCTTTCGGCGGACACCACCAACGTGTTCATCGAGTCGGCCAACTTTGCGCCGATCTCGATTGCGCGTACGGCACGCCGTCACAAGCTGCCCTCGGAAGCATCGCGCCGCTTCGCCCGCAGCGTTGACCCGGCCGTGGCAACCAAGGCCGCTGCTCGCGTAGCGGAACTCATGGTTGAACTTGCTGGCGGCACCATTGCCCCAGCGGGTGTCGTTGTTGGCGAGCCTGCCGCACGTGCAGCGATCGCGCTTGACCCGGCGCTGCCGGCACGACTCATGGGTATCGACTACGCCCGTGAAGAACTGGTTGAGGCCCTCACCGCAACCGGCTGCACCGTGGGTGAGCAGGACGGCGCGTTCGCAGTTGTGCCCCCGAGCTGGCGTCACGACCTGACCGACGACGTTGACCTGGTTGAAGAGATCGGTCGCCTCGCTGGATTCGACCGCATCCCGTCGATCGTGCCGCAGGCATCGAGTGGCCGCGGATTCACCCGCGCGCAAGAGCTTCGCCGCAAGCTGAGTGACGTTCTCGCGGCGACGGGCAACACCGAGGTCATCACCTACCCGTTCGTCACCGAAGCCGCGAACAAGTGCTTTGGTGCAGTCGCTGGCGAAGCCGTCGAATCGATCAAGCTCGCGAACGCACTCGACGCCACCCAGGGCTGGCTGCGCCGCAGCCTGCTGCCGGGGCTGACCGAAGCCGCGCACCGAAACGTATCTCGTGGCATGACCGATGTGGCCGTGTTCGAAATTGGCCGCGTATTCCGACCAGAAACCGGTCGCCGCTACGGCGTCGACGAGCTGCCACCGGTGGCCGCGCGCCCGAGTGACACCGTGCTTGCCGAACTGAACGCATCCCTGCCGCCGCAGCCCTACTGGGTCGCCGCGGTCATGGTGGGTAACCGCACCGACAAGCAGCCGGGCATGGCGGCTGCCGCCTACGGCTGGCAGGACGCACTCGAACTCGTTGACCGCATTGCGCTGGCTACGGCTGCGAACCTCAAGGTGCGCCAGGGCGAACACCCAGCGTTCCACCCGGGCCGCTGCGGTGAAGTATTCGTCGTTGACGCTGCCGGCAACGAGCACGCCATCGGTTTTGCCGGTGAACTGCACCCCGACGTCGCCGCAGATCGCGACCTGCCACGCGTTGTCGCCGCGGTTGAGCTGGATGCGGATGCGCTCATTGCGCACGCAAACCGTCACGTGATCGCAGGCGTCATCGCGGGCGTTCCCGCAGCCACGCAGGACCTCTCGCTGGTCGTTGCGCAGGACGTCCCGGCCGCGGAAGTACTGGATGCAGTACGTGCCGGTGCCGGCGAACTGCTCGAGCACATCCACCTGGTAGACGACTACCGCGGTGCCGGGCTCGACGACGACCAGAAGTCGCTGACGTTCGCGTTGCGCTTCCGTGCGACCGACCGCACGCTTACCGCTGCCGAAGCGACCGAAGCAAAGGAAGCCGGCGCAGCTGTGGCGAAGGACCGATTTGGCGCGCAGATCCGCGCCTAATCAGTCACGCTGATTTCGATTCCAGGGCCCGGACATCACCGTCCGGGCCCTGTTTCGTTTTCACGAGGCGCAGGTGGTTCGACTGGCGCAGCGCTGATTGGATACACCGTCAATTCAACCCGCGCGAACGTGCAACAAGCGGCGAAAGCGCGAACGAAACTGCACAAGGTGTTTGGTCAAGCGGCGTACGAAGGCCGCGGACGTGACCGAATGTAAGTTCAAGACAACTAGGATGGGGATATGAAGTACTCAGTAGCCGTTGCCGGTGCGTCGGGTTACGGCGGGG
Organism: [Zimmermannella] bifida NBRC 103089; assembly: GCF_001570925.1. Taxonomy (GTDB): domain Bacteria; phylum Actinomycetota; class Actinomycetes; order Actinomycetales; family Microbacteriaceae; genus Gulosibacter; species Gulosibacter bifidus. Next base: position 8,716 of record NZ_BCSP01000007.1, on the reverse strand, counting down.
GAGAAGTCCTCCGCCTGCTCGCGAACCACCCCGAGTTTGACGTGCGGACCGTGACCGCACACTCGCAGGCCGGGCAACGACTGCGATCCGTGCATCCCCACCTGGCAAGCTACGGCGACCTGGAACTGCAGCCAACCACGGCCGAGGTGCTCGCCGGTCACGATGTTGTGTTCCTAGCGCTGCCACACGGACATTCGGCAGCAATCGCGGCGCAACTGCCCGAATCAACGCTTGTCCTTGACGCCGGTGCTGACCACCGACTTGAGCGCGAGCAAGACTGGATCGACTACTACGGCAGCGAATATGCCGGTAGCTGGGCCTACGGCTTGCCAGAGCTGATTCTTGCCGACGGCACCAAGCAGCGCGAGCAATTGCCCGGCTGCCGCCGCATCGCCGTACCCGGCTGCAATGTGACCGCGGTGACATTGGCGCTCGCCCCGCTCATCCACCACGGCGTTATCGAAGCTGATGACCTCAGCGCGGTGCTCGCCGTTGGGCCGTCTGGTGCCGGCAAGAAAGCCAGCGTTTCACTGCTCGGTAGCGAACTCATCGGCAACATTGCGCCCTACGCCGCGTTCGGCACCCACCGACACGTGCCCGAGATCCGCCAGAACCTGCGCCGAGCATCCGGCAGTGACGTGACCATCGCATTCACGCCCGTTCTGGTGCCCGCAGCACGCGGTATTCTTGCGACTTGCTCGGCTCGGGTAGCCCCCGGAAAGCGGCTTGCCGACGCGCTCGCCGCCTACAACGACGTGTATGCCGACGAACTGTTTATCGAGCTCATGCCCGAAGGCGTGCTGCCTCGAACCGGCGATGTGATCGGCTCGAACCGCACCCAGCTGGCCGTAGGTCTTGACGCCCGTGCCGGACGCATCGTTGTTTGCAGCGCCATCGATAACCTCGGCAAGGGCACCGCCGGCGCTGCAATTCAATCAGCCAACATTGCCCTCGGCATTTCTGAACCAACCGCATTGCCCGTGAATGGAGTAGCACCGTGACCGTAACCGCACCCAAGGGATTCCGCGCCGCAGGCGTCACCGCAGGAATCAAGACCAGCGGCAACCGAGACGTGGCACTCGTTGTCAACGACGGGCCATCGGCCGCCGCTGCCGCCGTGTTCACCATGAACCGATGCGAAGCACACCCGGTTACCTGGTCGCGCAAGGCTGTCGCTGATGGCTCGATCAGCGCGGTCCTCATCAACTCCGGTGGCGCCAACTGCTTCACCGGTGCGTTCGGCTACGAAACCGTAGAAGTTACGGCCGCTGCCGCTGCCGCAAAGCTCGGTATCGCCGACACCGACGTCCTCGTTTGCTCGACCGGCCTCATTGGTGCAGGTGACCAGACGTTCCGTGACGGCGTGCTCAAGGGCATTGATCTGGCCTACGACGCGCTCGGTACCGACACCGAATCGGGCGAGCAGGCAGCGGATGCGATCCGCACGACCGACTCGGTCATCAAGGTTGGCGTTCGTGAGGGTACCGGCGGTTACACCATCGGCGCCATGGCCAAGGGTGCCGGCATGCTCGCGCCAGGGCTGGCCACAATGCTGGTCGTTATCACCACCGACGCCGACCTCGAATCGGCCGCCCTCGACGCCGCACTTCGCGAAGCCACCCGCGTCAGCTTCGACCGCGTGGACTCGGACGGTGCCATGTCGACGAACGACACGGTCGCACTGCTCGCATCGGGTGCATCCGGAATCACCCCGGACACCGCTGAATTCACCGAGCTGCTGCGCGGCCTGTGCAACGACTTGGCCAAGCAGCTGCAGCAGGACGCAGAAGGCGCCAGCCACGACATCACCATCACCACCATGGGCGCTGCCAGCGAAACGGATGCGGTCAACGTATCCCGTGCCGTGAGCCGTTCGAACCTCTTCAAGGCCGCAATCTTCGGTAACGACCCGAACTGGGGTCGCGTGCTCGCCGCGATTGGCACCACCGACGCCGAGTTCGTGCCCGAGCAGATTGACGTCTCCATGAACGGCGCGATGGTCTGCAAGGCCGGTACGCCCTATGTTCCCGTTGACCAGGTCGACCTCACCCCGCGCGAAACCACAGTGCTGATCAACCTGCACGCCGGCGATGCCGAGGCAACAATCCTCACCAACGACCTCACGCACGATTACGTACACGAAAACAGCGCCTACTCGTCGTAGGCCGGAGGACTCCATGACAGGTCATAGCGACCCCACTAGCGACACCGTCTCGTCGTCCACTGATGCACCGGGTGTGCTCGCGGCGCCAACTGCGAAAGTCGAGACCCTGATCGAAGCGCTGCCCTGGATGCAGCGATACCACGGTGAAATCGTGGTCGTGAAGTTCGGTGGCAACGCCATGGTCGACCCCGAACTCATCGACGCATTTGCCGAAGACATTGCGTTCTTGCGGCACGCGGGCGTGCGTCCGGTCGTCGTGCACGGCGGTGGACCGCACATCTCGCGCATGCTCGACCGTGTCGGTATTGCCTCGGAGTTCCGTGCCGGATACCGATACACCAACGCCGAAGCCATTGAGATCGTTCGCATGGTGCTCGGCGGTCAGGTGGCGCGTGAGCTCGTGGCGGCAATCAACGAGGTTGCGCCGGTCGCTACCGGTATTTCGGGTGAAGACGCCGGATTGTTCCAAGCTCGCCGCAAGACGCACGATCAGGCTGGCGAACCAATCGACCTCGGCTACGTCGGTGAAATCGAATCGGTCAACCCAAACGTGGTGCTCGCCGATCTCGCTGCCGGCCGCATCCCGGTGGTCTCCACGATTGCCAGCGATATCAACCAGCCGCGCAAGGCGCTGAACATCAACGCCGACCGTGCCGCCGCAGCGCTTGCAGTGGCGCTCGGTGCCAAGAAGCTCGTCATGCTCACCGATGTTGAGGGGCTCTACCGAAACTGGCCCGACCCCAACTCACTCGCATCCACCATCACCGTGGGTGAACTGCGCGCCATGCTGCCGAACCTCGCAGCGGGCATGATTCCCAAGGCACAGGCGTGCATCGAAGCGATTGACGGTGGTGTGATGCGCGCCACGATTATCGACGGTCGCGAACCCCACGCAACCCTGCTCGAAATTTTTACGACGGACGGATTCGGCACCGAAGTCACGCCCGACACGATTGACAGCTGAATCTCGCTCAACGACTGACTTTTGAAAGGACCATCATGATTCGCCACTTCCTCCGCGATGATGACGTCACCCCTGCCGAGCAGCTCGAGATCCTTGAGCTTGCTAGCAAGCTCAAGGAGAACCGTTTCGCGGCACGCCCGCTCGAAGGGCCACAAAGCGTTGCCGTCATCTTCGACAAAAGTTCGACCCGTACGCGCGTCTCCTTTCACGTGGGTATCTCAGAACTCGGCGGTAGCCCACTGATCTTCACGACGGCAAACAGCCAGCTCGGCGGCAAAGAAACCCCATCGGACACCGCACGCGTGCTCGAGCGTATGACCCAGGCCATCGTTTGGCGAACCTACGAGCAGTCCGGCCTCGAAGAGATGGCCGCAGGCGCCACGGTGCCAGTTGTCAACGCGCTCAGCGATGACTTCCACCCGTGCCAACTGCTGGCCGACCTGCTGACGATCCGCGAACACCGCGGCGACACCCGCGGCCAGAAGCTAACCTTCGTCGGCGACGGCGCCTGCAATATGGGCCACTCGTACTTGCTCGCCGGCGCGCTCGCGGGCATGCACGTGTCGATCGCCTCGCCCGAGGGCTACCTGCCACGCGAAGACGTTGTGGCGGATGCACGCAAGATCGCTGCCGAGACCGGTGGTTCGATCACGGTCGGTACCGATCCCGCTGTTGCCGTGTCCGGTGCCGATGTTGTTGCCACCGACACCTGGGTATCGATGGGTATGGAGGCCGAGCGCGAAGCGCGGGTCGCGACGTTCTCGCCATACCGGGTCACCGCATCCCTCATGGCAGAAGCAAAGTCGGACGCCATCTTCATCCACTGTCTGCCCGCAGACCGCGGATTCGAAGTCGACGCCGAGGTCATTGATGGACCGCAATCGGTGATCTGGGACGAAGCCGAAAACCGTTTGCACGCACAGAAGGCCCTGCTGGTGTGGCTGCTCGCGAAGGCGCGCGGCCAGTCGCTGCCACAGGCCTAACCATCACCGATTCACGACCTCAGTAATTCACACCTGACCCCTCAACTAGAATGGGGAAAAGGCCAGTTCTCGCAAAAGGAGCACCATGACTGAACGCATTGTTCTTGCATACTCGGGAGGGCTCGACACCTCCGTTGCCATTCCATGGATCAAGGAACGAACCGGCCGCGACGTAATCGCTTTTGCCGTTGACGTAGGACAGGCCGGCGAAGACCTCGAGCAGATCCGCCAGCGCGCACTCGACTGCGGTGCGGTTGAAGCAGTTGTGCTGGATGCACGTGACGAGTATGCGGACGACTACCTGATCCCTGCGCTGAAGGCCAACGCGCTCTACCAGCGCCGCTACCCACTGGTTTCGGCCCTCTCGCGTCCGCTGATCGCCCGCCACCTGGCACGCGTGGCTCGCGAGCTCGGCGCCAACTCGATTGCCCACGGTTGCACCGGTATGGGTAACGACCAGGTCCGCTTCGAAGCTGCCGTTGCCGCAGTCGCACCAGAGCTCGAGTCGATCGCACCGATCCGCGACCTCTCGCTCACCCGCGACGTTGCCATCGAATACGCCGAAGCCAACAAGCTGCCGATCCGCCAGTCGAAGTCGTCGCCATACTCGGTTGACCAGAACATGTGGGGCCGCGCAGTTGAGACCGGCTTCCTTGAAGACCCGTGGAACGCACCGATCGAAGACCTGTATGAGTACACGCAGGACCCAACGATTCAGCGCGACCCGACTGAGATCACCATCGCGTTTGAAGCTGGTGTACCGGTTGCCATCGACGGCGAGCGCATGAGCATGCGTCAGATCGTTGAGAAGCTCAACGACCTTGCTGGCAAGCACGGCGTCGGCCGCCTCGACATGGTTGAGGACCGCCTCGTGGGCATTAAGTCGCGTGAGATCTACGAAGCTCCCGCCGCTATCGCCCTTATCGAAGCGCACACGCAGCTTGAAGACCTCGTGCTTGAGCGCGACGTCCACCGCTACAAGCGCGAAGTTGAGGTCGAATGGTCGAACCTCGTTTACGACGGTCTGTGGTTCGGCGGCCTCAAGGTCGCCCTCGACAGCTTCATCGACCACACCCAGGAAAAGGTTACCGGTGAGGTTCGCATGACCCTGCACCAGGGCCGCGCCGTGGTGACTGGCCGCCGTTCGGACCAGTCGCTCTACGACTACTCGCTCGCTACCTACGACACCGGCAACACCTTCAACCAGGACGCAGCTCGTGGCTTCATCGAACTGCACAGCCTGCCATCGAAGATTGCCGCACGTCGCGACAAGCCGCAGCTCTAGGAACTCATGACGAATTCGAATTCTCGCGCCAGCGAAGACGGTGCCCTCTGGGGTGGCCGCTTCGCTGGCGGCCCGTCGGCGGAATTGGCAGCCCTGTCGAAGTCGACGCACTTCGACTGGAAGTTTGCTGCGTACGACCTCGCCGGATCCCGCGCGCACGCACGCGCGCTGGCTTCGGCCGGATACCTCGACGACGCCGAACTCACCGGCATGATCAACGCGCTCGACGAGCTCGAGCGTCGCGTGGTCACCAACGAGTTCCGTCCCGAGGCTCAGGATGAGGACGTGCATTCGGCGCTCGAACGCGGCCTGATGCAGATCGCTGGTCCAGAACTCGGCGGCAAGTTGCGCGCTGGACGTAGCCGTAACGACCAGATCGCCACGTTCATCCGCATGTACATTCGCGACACGTCGCACGTCATCGGGGGACTGGTTGCGGAACTCGCCGGTGCACTCGCATCGCAGGCCGAGACCAACATGACGGTGATCATGCCCGGTCGCACCCACCTGCAGCACGCACAGCCGGTGCTGCTGGCACACCAGCTGCTCGCTCACGCGTGGCCGCTCATCCGTGACCTGCAGCGCCTTCGTGATCTGCGTCATCGCCTCGACTCGTCACCGTACGGCTCCGGTGCACTCGCGGGCTCGACGCTTGGGCTTGACGCCACGCAGGTTGCGACCGAACTCGGGTTCTCGTCTTCGGTGCCGAACTCGATCGATGGTACGGCCGCCCGCGACCTGGCTGCCGAGTACGCATTCGTACTGGCACAGATCGGCATCGACATTTCGCGCCTGAGCGAAGAGATCATCATCTGGAACACGAAGGAATTCGGTTTCGTCACCCTCGACGACGCATTCTCGACCGGCTCGAGCATCATGCCGCAGAAGAAGAACCCGGATATTCCCGAGCTTGCTCGTGGCAAGTCGGGCCGTCTGATCGGTAACCTCACCGGCCTGCTTGCGACGCTGAAGGCGCTGCCACTTGCGTACAACCGCGACCTGCAGGAAGACAAAGAACCACTCTTCGACTCGGTCGAACAGCTGCAGCTCGTACTGCCGGCGTTCATCGGTATGGTGCAGACCATGCGATTCCACGGTGCACGCATGCGTGAGCTCGCACCGCAAGGCTTCTCGCTGGCTACCGACGTTGCCGAATGGCTCGTTAAGCGTCACGTGCCGTTCCGGGATGCACACGAAATTTCGGGTGCGACCGTTCGCCTTGCCGAGTCCAAGGGCGTCGACCTCGACGGCCTGACCGACGAGGACTTCGCAAGTGTTTCGCCACTGCTCACCCCTGAGGTGCGCGATGTGCTGACCGTCGACGGTTCGGTTTCGACGCGTAACGGTCGCGGCGGTACTGCGCCAGACCGAGTTCGTGAGCAGCTGCAGGAATTCCGTTCGCTGCTTGACGAACTCGACGAGTTTGGCGGACAGCAGTAGCGGATCCGATTTCGCAATGAGCGGGGCGGCACTTCGGTGTCGCCCCGCTTGTGTTTGGGCCACCGAACGTTGCGGTAAATGCGCAACGTTTTGGATGCATCCGTCATGCCGCTGCGCACTGTCGTTCGCATGTTGTTACAGTTACCTGCGTGACTCAACGTGATCTTTCTTGGCAACGCAATGACCCCTCGTTCGACCACATCTTGGATGAACTCGAGTGGCGCGGCTATATTCACGTGTCCACCGACATCAATGAGCTGCGAAAGCGCATGTCGGAAGGTCCGATTTCGTACTACTGCGGTTTCGACCCGACCGCACCAAGCCTGCACCTCGGTCACCTGGTGCAGCTGCTGCTGCTGCGTCGCCTGCAGCTTGCCGGTCACAACCCGTTCGGCCTCGTGGGTGGTTCGACCGGCCTGATTGGTGACCCCCGCCCGACTGCCGAACGCACGCTCAATTCGCGCGAGACCGTTGCCGAGTGGGTACAGGGACTGCGCAACCAGATCGAGGGCTACCTCGACTTCGCCGGTGACAACCCGGCGCAAATGGTGAACAACCTTGACTGGACTGCAGAACTTTCGGCTCTCGACTTCTTGCGCGACCTCGGCAAGTTCTTCCGCGTGGGAACCATGCTCAAGAAGGATGCGGTTGCCGCACGTTTGAACTCCGACGCCGGTATCTCGTACACCGAGTTCAGCTACCAGGTGCTGCAGGCATTTGACTTCCTCGAACTCAACCGCCGCTACGGCGTCGAACTTCAGACCGGTGGTTCGGACCAGTGGGGCAACCTCGTTGGTGGTGTCGAGCTGATTCGCCGCAGCGAAGGCAAGACCGTGCACGCCATGGGCAGCCCGCTCATCACGAATTCGGACGGCACCAAGTTCGGTAAGAGTGAGGGCAACGCGATCTGGATTAATGCCGAACTCACCTCGCCGTACGCGTTCTACCAGTTCTGGCTCAACACCGATGACCGTGATGTCATCGAGCGACTGAAGGTGTTCACCTTCTTGAGCCGTGCCGAGATCGAAGCGCTCGAAGTGCAGGTTGCCGAAGCGCCGTTCAAGCGCGAAGCCCAGAAGACGCTGGCGAAGCATGTGACCGAACTCGTTCACGGTGCGGAAGCCACGGCTGCCGTTATCGCTGCGAGTGAAGCGCTCTTTGGCAAGGGAGACCTCGCCGCGCTCGAAGGCGATGTACTTGCTCAGGCTGTGGCTGAACTGCCCAACGTTGAGGTAGCGCTTGGCGCAACCATCGCCGATGTGCTTGTTGATACCGGTGCCGAAACGAGCGTGAGCTCTGCACGACGTGCCATCAAGCAGGGCGGTGTGGCCGTCAACAAGCTGCCGGTCACCGAAGCAGACCGCGCCGTTACCGAAGCCGATGTGCTGGCCGGGGGAGTCGTAGTGATTCGCCGTGGCAAGAAGACGTTGGTTGGTGCGTTCGTTAAGTAACACCATTTGCCGCACAGTTTTGGCAGCGGATGCCGCAGGCAAGTAGCTGCGATAGTCGCGAGGTGGTGCACCCATTCGGGTGCACCACCTTCGTCGTTTCCGGTACCGGCCGCGCAATCCCAATTCGGGCTGCTTCCGCACAAACCCGCGCGACACGCCCGGGCGTGCATCCGGATTTGCCGGTACCTCCGAACCTGCGTAATGTATTCATTCGTTGCCACCGAGAGCGCGGGACACAGTCAAGTAGAACCGCTCAGGCGCAACAAGCTATCGCCTAGCAAGCCTCTTGCACTTGCAGAGAAAACAAGCTAAGGTCGATGAATCACAAGCCCCAGGGCAAGCGCAACTGCGAGTCACTCGCAGAGCTGAACTGGGCAGACGAAACCCTTAAGGTCAAGCACAAGTAAATTGTGTGGCGCTTTTTGGTGT
>NZ_BCSP01000006.1 GCF_001570925.1 [Zimmermannella] bifida NBRC 103089 | reverse complement strand
CCTGTCCAGGACGCCCACGTGCCGCGACTCATCAATCAGCCACAAAATCCGGCAACATCAGCCCGAAACCCTGCAAATGATGAGTCGCAGCACACCGTGCAAGGCTGCGCTACCTGTCACAAATGCAGCCGACCGGTAGCGGATCCCCTTTCATGACCCGAAAAACGGTGACATCAAGAGCACCGCGACGCGACGCAACTTCCGGCGGCAGATTTCGGGCATCCGAGGCAGGCAACAACCGGCGCGTGCAGTCGAATCAGTTCTCGACGTCGTCTTCGGGCACCTCGGGCGATGCCACCGACTGGTCAGCAAGCGCGTTGTCGGCCGCAGACCGCACCAAACTCGAGAGCACAAACCCCGGCTGCTCCACGCCGATCCCGCTGAGCATGTCGGTCGCCTGCTTTACGATCGACCGCGTAAACGACGTCGCCGTTTCGATCGCCTCAGCGTAGGTGCCACGATCCTCTTCACGGATCACCACGGGCTCCGCGCCCAGCTCCACCACGAGCGCCTGCGCGATCGGCAGCACCGGCCGCGGTGCCGTCACCGCACACCACGCCTCCTGCAACCGTGCCAGGTCGAGCGAGGTGCCAGTGACGTCGATTGCCGGATGCACCGCCAACGGAATCACACCCTGGTCGAGGGCAGCGCCGAGCGGCACCGTGCCGAACTCGGCGCAGGTGTGCAGCACCAGCTGCCCAGCGACCCAGGCACGCGCCTGCGTGAGTTGGTCGATCCGATTGCCCAACGCATCCGCTGTCTCAGCCACGATGACCAGCTCACTGCGCTCGACCACCTGCGCGGCCGAAAGCAACGGTACGCCCGGGAACATCGCAGCCACCCGCTCACGCTCATCGGCATCGTCAATCGCAAACCCGATGAGCGAGTGCCCGGCACCGGCCAACCCGCGAGCGAGCACAGCACCAACGGGCGCGTTACCTACGACGCCGACGCCGAGACGTCCGTCGCGATCGGATTGCATCATCGAGATTCCTCGTTTGGTCGGGGCTGGTTTGGCAGAGCATGGTTCGGTAACGATGACTGTGGCTGTCCCGGCTGCGGTTGCGCACCGGCACGCTGCTGGTGCCACGCCTGCTCGGCGCCGAGCACCTGCACCGCGTGCGGATGCGGAGCACGGCCCTGCGCACGCGCATCCGCCATCTCCATCCGCGCCGCATTCAACATCATGAACGCACGCGCTTCTTCCCAACGGTGCGATGTATCGCGCTTCGCCGAGGCAACGGCCAGGTCGGTCAGCTGCAGGTGCAGTTGACGCGCATCGACCTTCGTCAGGCACGGGATGCGCGCGTGGACCGGCCCGCGAATCGTATTCAACTTCACGTGCGCGAGCCCGAGCATCCGCTCAATCGGCGACTCAATGGTCGTTACGGTCTGGATGCGCTCGGGCGGCACGAGCGCGACGCGGCGGGTAAGGCGCCCATTGCGGATGCACACGAGGCCGTTCGTGAGGACGTAGCCAAGGCGGCGCCAGGAGATTGGATGCAGCCAGAACGCGTTCCCACGCACGCCGACGAAGCCTGGCTGCGCGCCCGATTGCAGACCGCGCTCGACGAGCACGACAAGCTCGGGGTTTAGGTTCATCGGCAGCAGCAGCGACAGCACGCGCATGACATCATCACGCGTGCCAATCGGCAGCGGCACCGTGCGCATCAGCGCCTGCGCCGACTCGTTGCTGTTCGAATTCGCATCGAATTGCGCGTCGATGCGGTTCACCTGCACGCGATACCAGCCAAACGGCCGCCACCAAAGCGGCTGCGCGACCTGCACCGAGTGGATTCGCCCTGGCGGCACCGTGTCGCTGACCTTGTTGACCAGACCGCGTCGAATGTGCACGCCGTCCGGCGTGCCGGCGATCGTGTAGTTGACCGCCGACATGGCGGTGCTGATCCCGGCCATCAGCGGCGCAAAAATCAACAAACCGGCGGTTATCAGAACGACGATGAGCGTAATTGCCCACCCTTCAAGCGCACCCTTGAGATCAGGGTCAACGTTGAATCCGACGAAGAATGCAATCACCGTAAACGCCGCAACGGGCAGCATGATTGCCAGCGTTGACAGCGCGCTCGAAACTCCATAAGCGACCGGGCGGACACGCACCAGCGCGGGCGAATCGTTCTCGGGGGTGAGCTCGCTGAAGTCGGTCAGGTCATTCAGCACACCGTTGATGTGATCGCCGAGGCTGCGCGGTCGGGATGCCTGGGGTCGCGACGGTGCCCCCGATCGCGTTGCCGGGGCACCCGCTTGCGGTCGTGCATCCGGCTGGCCCGGCGCAGCAACTGGCGCCATACCCGGGGCCGAACCGCGCGCATCCTGGCCCGAACCGATGCGAGCGGCACCGCTCCGGGCACCCGCGGCGCGACGCAGCACCTCGCGGCGAAGCACCTCGGCCTCGTCGCGACCGATGTAGTTGAGGTTGACCGTGCCGTCGTTACCAGCGCCGGCGATGCTGAACGAGGTGAGCCCGAGCAGCCGCGCGAGCAACGAACGGTTGAGGTTCACCGACTGCAAACGGTCGAGGCGGATGCGGCGGTTGCTGCGTGCGAAAATGCCCTTCTTGAGTTCGAACACTTCGTGGTCAACACGGAACTGGTGCGAACGCACCCACACCCAGGTGAACAGGCCCGAAACCACCACCCCGACGATGACGACGCCGAGGATGACCACAAACGCGAGACTGTCTCGGCTGCCCCCGCCAATGAGCGCGGGAACGAAGCCGGTGAGCACCATCCAGACGACACCGATTGCGATCGGTACCACGGCACCGAGGGCGCTGAGGGGATGCAGCCGGTGCCATTCCCCGTCGCTCAGGTTAGTGGCGGGCGGCTGGAGCCGTGGTTGCTGGTGCGGACTCAGCTGCTGGTACGGCTGCGGCGGCATACCCCGCGGTGGCAGTGGCGGCACTTGAGCGGGATGCGGCTGCGCGGGATGCGGCTGAGCGGGATGCGGCTGCTGACTTGGCCACGGTTGCTGGCCCTGCGGAGCCTGGCCCTGCGGCATCGAATTCGGCGGAGTTGGCTGCGTCATTACAGACCGGCCCGTCGCGTTTCGGCCACAGCAATGAGGTGATCGCGCAAGCCTTCGGATTCGGCCTTCGTCAGGCCCGGAATCGCAACCGAACTTGCCGCCGTCACGACGTGCAGCGTATAGATGCCGAGCATCCGGTCAAATGCGCTCTGCTTCACGTCGATGTGCTGCAGACGACCGTACGGCACGGCCTTCTGTTGCCGATACATGATCCCACGGCGCGTAAGCAAGTCGTCCTGACGCAGCGCGTAGCCGATCGATCGCACGCGGGCGAACGCCATCGGCACGAAGCACAGCGTCAGCACCGCCGGAACCGCCCCGATCAGCCAATACGGGCCATACGCTGAGGTCGTCGCCAACAGCACCACCGCGACCACACCCCAACACACCGCGCCCAGCAGCATGCTCGCGACCTCGCGAAACGCAAGCTTGCTCGAAATCGATCGCCATTGAATTTGCGGGGCAGGATGCTGCGGCATGGTGTCCTTCATTGTTGTTTCGCTGGCTTGGCGAGTGGTTGGTTTGTAGCTGGGCACGTGTGCTCAGTTCGCGGTGAACCAGTCAGCGTGTTGCGTACGCAATCAGGTTCGCGAATTTCGGCAGGATGCACAAGCAACTTAAGCGGGATTCGCGCGCATTCCCTCGGCCGATTCTTCCGCATCCGGCTCGGGACCTTCCGGCGGCAGCATGCACCATGATTCAACGATCAGTCCTGCAACCAATAGGACAACCGCGGCGATCGTGCTCACCAACGATTCGCCCACGCGACCACTAGCCACCGTGCGCGTTGCCAAGTACACCGTGACCCCGGCGCATCCACCCAAAAACATGCTGCCCGCGAGCGCAATCGCCTTGGCAAACGCGAGCACGAACGTGGCACGCTCAGGCGCGATGCGGTTGGATGCGGCCGTGCGGCGCAGCTCGTTCGTATCTTCGTGTGCCTGGGCGGCATCGTGCAGTTTGCGCAGTGAGGCCGTGTAGCGGCGGATCGGCCACCCGAGCACGAAGGCGGCGATCGCAAGCGCCACAAGCGTCGCACCGAGCGCGATGGACGGGACGAACGCGGCTCCGCGCGCTGCGGTCACCCAAGTCTCGACCGCCCACATCACCACGCCGCACGCGACGGCGTAGAGCGCGAGCAGCAGCGGGTTGGTGCGGCCGGTCATTCGGTGCCCTTCCGGTAGCGCACCGCAGTGTCGGTGACGTGTTCGAGAAGCTGCTCGAGCGCACCGCGGCCGGGAATCGAGGCGTGCGGTTCGATTTCGTGCCACGGGGTGAGCACGAACGCGCGTTCAAAGGCGCGCGGATGCGGCAGCTCGAGTTCGTCGTCGCGCAGTTGCAGCCCGCCGTGTTCGATGATGTCGAGGTCGAGGGTGCGGTCACCCCAGCGTTCGGTGCGCACGCGGCCGTGGTCGGCTTCGATCTGTTGCAGTTCGTGCAGGAGGTCGTGGGGCGTGCGGTCGGTGAGGACCGTCATGACCGCGTTGAGGTAGGCGGGTTTGTCGTCGTCGATGCCGTGCGTGGTGAGTGCGGCGGTCTCGTACAGGCTTGAGCGGTGGCCCGGCCAAACGCCGTCAAGCGCCTCGATCTCGTCCATGGCCTGACGCAGGTTGGCTTCGCGGTCACCGAGGTTTGACCCGAGGGCGATGACGGTGCGCGCGTGCGGGCTGCGAGTGCTGGCTGGTTGTGGCCCTTCGGGCCGGTAGCGCAGGATGGAGATGGCAACGTCGTCGAAGCGCAGTTTTACCGGCGCTTGCGGCTTGTGCACCGTGATGCGTACGGCCTGCGGACCGTTGAACGCGAAGGTAACGGCGGCAAGGCGCTCGGCGAGGGTTTCGAGCAGGTCGACGGGCTCGCGCATGGCGACTTCGTAAAGTGCCCGCATCAGGTGGCCGTAGTGGACGGTGTCGCTGATCTCGTCAGATTCTGCGGCGGCGCGGGTGTCGACCCAAACTTCGGCGTCGATGTAGAAGTACTGGCCGGTTTGGCGCTCGTGAGCGAACACACCGTGGCGGGCGTGCACGCGCAGCCGGTCGATAACGATGCGGTCGAGTTCGGGCAGCGGCAGGGCGGGGTGCGCTTGTGGCCCTGGCCGGTTTGGCGCGAGACGAATGGCCGCTTCGGCCGGGTGCGTGGCGGGCAGGTTCGGGTCGGATGCGGCGGGTTGCGCAGGTGGGTTGCTCCCGCCGTTGTTTGCTACCGGGTTGGCTGCTTGACCCGTGAGTTCGTCGTGATTCATTACGCGCCTTCCTGCGTGCGAGTGGCGGCGTGGCCGTTGCGCCAGGCACGAACGATGTCGAACGCAACGCGGGTGGCTTCGGTGTTGTGGACGCGAACGCCCCAAACGCCGCGTTCCGCACACAGGGCCGAGATGATCGCCGTTGGCAGGTCGCGATCCGTGACCGGTGCATCCGGAGCGAGGAGTGCGCCGGTGAAGCGCTTACGGCTGGCACCGATAAGCAGCGGGTGGCCGAGCGAGTTGAACTGGTCGAGGTGTTGCAGGATCGCCCAGTTGTCGTCGCGGTCTTTGGCGAAGCCGAGGCCCGGGTCGAGAATGATGCGTTCGGCGCGGATGCCTGCCGCGACGGCGCGATCGCGCATCTGCGTGAGTTCGGCGAGCACTTCGCTCGCGGTGTCGTCGTAGGTGGCGAGGTCGTTCATGACTACGGAGTGGCCGCGCCAGTGGCTGAGGATGTAGCGGGCGTCGTGTTTGGCGACGGTGGCGAGCATCTGGTCGTCGGCCAATCCGCCCGAGACATCGTTGATGTAGACATCGCCGAGCTGCAGGCAGGCGTCGGCGGTGGCGGCGTTCATAGTGTCGACCGAGACTTCGATGCCTTCGGCGAGCAGGGCCGCGACGACCGGCACCACGCGGGCAGCCTCTTCGGCCTGTGGCACGCGGGCGGCGCCCGGGCGGGTCGACTCGCCCCCGACATCGATGATGGTGGCGCCGAGCGCGACTTGTTGTTTGGCATAGTTCACGGCGCTCTGGGTGCGTTCCGCGGGCGGCGCTTCGTGCGTCCCGCCGTCGCTGAAGGAGTCGGGAGTGACATTACACACGGCCATGAGCTGCGGATCCATGTGGGTATTCTCTCGCACCTGCCTCCTCCCCCGCATCCTGGCCGTGCTTCTCCACGCTTCAACCCCGCTCCGCCAAGCCTTGCACCATCGATTCCGGCTACACCGCACCTCCTTGCGCTTCAGTCAGGGACCCGCGACGTCGTTTCACTCATCAAAATCGACCAAATCACTACCTCCAGCACCAAAATGCCCAGAAATGATGAGCCAAACGACACCGGCCGTTCGCGCCATTGACTGATGAAGTCGCTCGTCGTCTCCGCCCGAACCACCAATACCCGCCACCAACTCGGGTTACCGTGCGGCGCCCGCCATACCTCCAAGCAGGTCGGCGTCGTTTCACTCATCAAAATCGACCAAATCACCACCTCCAGCACCAAAATGCCCAGAAATGATGAGCCAAACGACATCGACGACTCACACCTCATGTTTGTGGATAAGCAGTTATTCACAGGGAGAGCAGCCTGCCCACTCCTTCCTCTATCGAACGCGTAGAACTACTCGCGTGGAGTATTTGGATGAGCTGGAGTACGAAGTTGGGCAACTGCTTTCCGACAACTTTGGCGTTGTTTCCGCCGCGCAGTTACGCGCTATTAATGTCGACGAACTCGTCCGACGAAAGCTGCTCCGTCGCGGTGTAATTCACAAAGTACGCCACAGTTGGTATCAGGGTGCGATGCCGGTACCCGCGGTTCTTAGCGCGGTGCGGGCCGGCGGTGTCGTGACCGGTCAGAGTGCATTGCAATTGCGCGGAGTCTGGACACGGAAGCCCACCCACCTCGAGGTCCGATCAAGCCGCACTGATCTGGTGCGTGCGGGCGCTGGCATCCAGCCTGTAGCCATGCAGCGGGACCATTCGCATCCGTGTCGTATAAGTGTGGATCCGCTGGCGGTGGCGTTAGCGGTCACGCTCCGTCAGGCTGAGACGGTTGATGCCGTAATTGCGGTGGATGCGCTGCGTAACGGCGGCTTGCTCGAGTCCGCCGTTATTGCGCGGATCTGTGAGCGTGCCGGGCTGCGCGGGCGCAAGATCTGGCAGTTGTCGGATGCGGGTGCCGGCTCTGGTATCGAAACGCTGTTTCGTCTGTGGCTCGTGCAGCACCGTGTCCGATTTCGCACGCAGGTCCCGATTCCCGGCATCGGGATCGTGGACTTCCTGATCGGCAACGTGATCGTTGAGGTGGACGGGTTTGAGTTCCATGGCACAAGTGACCGCTTTCACGCCGACCGCGCTCGCGACCTGGCACTCAAGGCGCGCGGCTACCGAATGATCAGGCTCAGCTATCGGCAGGTGATGTTCGAGCTCGATGCACTCACGCCAACGCTGCTCGATCTCCTTCGGTAGCGTCGCGCAACGAGCTCGCGCAACCAAGGCGTTACGATTCGCTGCGGTCGGATGCGCCGAGCGTGAGCATGCGCAGCACGTCGGCTCGGGCCTGTGGGTCGGCGAGTTCGCCGCGAGCTGCGAGCGTGACCGTCTCGGAATCGGCCTGTCGTGGACCGCGGTCAGACACGCATCCCTGCCGCGCCTCAATGACGGCAACGGCGCCGCGGGCTGCGAGCCCGAGCATGAGTGCATCCACGAGCGTGTCACCGAAATTCTCTTGCAGCGTCGGCCGTGCCGCGCAGGTTTCTACGAGGTCGTAGAGATGCCCGAGCCCGACGATGCTGTCTCCGGGCAGGTACGCGAGCTGCACCCAGCCGTCGAATGGCAAGAGGTGATGTTCGCACAGCGCGCGGAACCGAATGTTTCGCAGCAGCACGACCTGTGCGTCCGCGGCCTGTTCGGGGGCAAGCGGGATGCGGTTGTCCCGCAACGCAGGTACCGGATCGACACCGACGCCCGCCACGAATTCACTCAGCGCGGTCGCCACGCGAAGCGGTGTCTTGGCGAACTGAGGTGAGTCGGCATCGAGCCCGCAGGCCGCGAGCAATTCTCGAACTGCCGCGGCCGCGCGCTCGTGTTGGACCTCGGTCACGTCGTCAGCCTAGGCCTGTGGCGCGTCGCCGTTGAACATTTGTGGCCCGGCAGGCCCGTCGTTGTTCGTGGGCGCATCCGTACCTGGACCATCAGCAGTGGGACCATCAGCAGTCGGGCCGCCAGCAGGATCAGTCGGCAGGCCACGGTTAGGGTCAGCAGGCAGACCAGCCTCTGGACGTCCCAGTCCCGCATCCGGGGTACCGGCACCGTCACCAGGCTGTTCCGGCGTGCCAGCATGCGAAACCGGCGTCTCAACACCACTTGCCGGCAGATGCGGCTTCAACTCAACCGGCGGACGCGAGCTCACCGGACGCTCCGGCGACGACAGCCACTGGCCGCGTTCCGGGAGCTTCTCGATGTCGGCGAAGATCTCGGCAAGGCGGTCGTGACCGATCGTCTCAACCTCGAGCAGCTCGGCAGCAAGACGGTCGAGCACGTCACGGTTCTTGTTGAGCACCCACCACGCTTCCTGCATCGCGTTCTCGAGCAGCGCCAGCACCTCACGGTCCACGACGTGTGCCGTCTCGTTCGAGTACGGCGAGCCCTGCGAACGCGAGTATGGCGAGTCACCCTCGTTGTCGCCAAGCTTGATGGCACCAACGATGTTCGACATACCGTATTCGGTGATCATCTTGCGGGCCGTCTTGGTGGCCTTTTCGATGTCGTTGGATGCGCCGGTGGTCGGGTCGTGGAACACGATCTCTTCGGCGATGCGGCCACCCATGGCGTAGGTGAGCTGGTCGAGCAGCTCGTTGCGAGTGACCGAGTACTTGTCTTCGAGCGGCACGACCATCGTGTAACCGAGTGCCTTACCTCGCGGCAGGATCGTGATCTTCGTTACCGGGTCGGTGTGGCGCAGGGCCGCGGCCGCGATGGCGTGACCGCCCTCGTGGTACGCGGTGATGAGCTTTTCTTGGTCGTTCATGACGCGGCTGCGTCGCTGCGGACCCGCAATAACGCGGTCGATCGCTTCGTCAATCGCACGCGCATCAATGATCTGCGCGTTCATGCGAGCGGTGAGCAGCGCGGCTTCGTTCAGCACGTTGGCGAGGTCAGCACCGGTAAAGCCCGGGGTCTTGCGGGCAACAACCGACAGGTCGACGTCCTTGGCGATCGGCTTGCCCTTGGCGTGCACCTGCAGGATGCGGCGACGACCCTCGAGGTCGGGAGCGTCGACACCCACCTGACGGTCAAAACGTCCGGGACGCAGCAGCGCTGCATCCAGCACATCGGGACGGTTCGTGGCAGCGATCAGGATCACATTGGTGTTGGCGTCGAAGCCGTCCATCTCAACCAGCAGCTGGTTGAGGGTCTGCTCACGCTCATCATTACCGCCACCCATGCCGACGCCACGCTGGCGACCAACAGCATCGATCTCGTCAATGAAGATGATCGCGGGCGCGTTTTGCTTCGCCTGTTCAAAGAGGTCGCGCACACGGCTGGCACCGACACCGACGAACATCTCAACGAAGTCCGAGCCCGAAATCGAGTAGAACGGCACACCGGCTTCACCGGCCACGGCCTTGGCAAGCAGCGTCTTACCGGTACCCGGAGGGCCGTACAGCAGCACACCCTTCGGAATGCGGGCACCGACCTGCTTGAACTTCGCGGGCTCCTTCAAGAAGTCCTTGATTTCGGCGAGTTCTTCGAGCGCCTCGTCGGCACCAGCAACATCGGCGAACGTCACCTGTGGGTCTTCCTTCGAGACCAGCTTGGCGCGCGACTTACCGAACTTCATGACGCCACCGGCGCCACCGCCCTGCATGCCCGAGAGCATGATCCACAGGAAGAATCCGATTAGCACCAGCGGGAAGAGCAGGGTCAGCGCGGTCGACAGCCAGTTTGGTCCCGGTACTTCGTCGTTGAAGTGGCCCGAAATCGCGGCCTTATCGACGGCCTTCACGACCGTGTCAGCACGCGCATCCACAAAGTAGAAGTGCAGGCGCTCGCCGTATTCTTCGTGCGGCTTCTCGAGTTGCACGTTGACGCGGTTGTCGCCGGCGACAATCGTGACGTCCTTGAGCTTTTGATCCTTGACGACGGCGAGGCCCTGCTCGGTCGTCACCTCGGTGTCGCCCTGCTGGTTAATCAGGCTGAACCCAACCGCAATCGCGATCACAGCGAGCAGCACGAGCACAATCGGGCTCTTGAAGAGTTTCTTAACGGTGTTCATGAACGCGAGCTCGCGGCCTTTCGTCGTTCTGCCAAGACTTGCAGCGCGGCCGGTTAGGGCAGCCCCTTGCGGTATGGCAGCAGGATGCATCGGCACTGCAGGCGCGCGCCGCCAGGAACTCGACGCATCCGCAGCGCTTGCGACACCCGAAGCTACTTGCACAACGGGTTCCGCACACGATGCGACTTCGCACACAGTGCAATTCCCGAAATCCTACCGCCGGCCGCTTATAAACGGGCAGGATTCGACCTGGATGCGCTAAGGGCGAACGACGGTAGCGGGCGATAAGCTCAGCCCATGAACTCAGGGGAAATGCACAACGTTCAATCGCTCCGCGAACTCTTTGAACTTCCCGCAGATTTTCCGCCCGCAGTCACCGACGCCGCCGCCAACGCCACCGACCGGTTCGCACGCGATCGCGTCGATGCCCGCGACGTCGAATTCGTGACCATCGACCCACCGGGATCGCTCGATCTCGACCAGGCCGTATGCATCCAGCGCACCGAAACCGGCTACCGCTGCAACTACGCCATCGCCGATGTCGGCGCGTTCGTCGCACCCGGCTCCCCCATCGACCTCGAGGCCAAGCGCCGCGGCCAAACCATCTACCTGCCCGACGGCAACGTGCCGCTGCACCCGCGCATCCTCTCGGAAAACAAAGCGTCACTGGTCGCGGGCGAAGACCGCCCCGCCATCTGGTGGCAGGTCGAGACGGATGCATCGGGTTCGCTCACGCAGGTACGCGTACGTCGCGCAATCGTGCACGTTCGCGAACGCCTCGACTACCCCAC
Source organism: [Zimmermannella] bifida NBRC 103089 (assembly GCF_001570925.1). Lineage (GTDB taxonomy): Bacteria > Actinomycetota > Actinomycetes > Actinomycetales > Microbacteriaceae > Gulosibacter > Gulosibacter bifidus. Next base: position 112,401 of record NZ_BCSP01000006.1, on the reverse strand, counting down.
CCTGCAACAGCAGCTCGACGCCGGCCAGCCGCTGCACCCCGCAATCGCGCTGCTGCCCGAGTGGGGACACCTGCGCGAACAGCAAGCACACGACGCCGGGGCCATCGAGCTGCAGCTGCCCGAACAAGACCTCGAACTCATCGACGGCGAATGGCAGCTTCGACTCGAGCCACGCACCCAAATTGACGGCTGGAACGCCCAATGTTCGATCGCCACCGGCATCGCCGCCGCGCACATCATGCTCGCCGCAAACGTGGGCCTGCTGCGCACGCTGCCGGCACCGGATGCGGACACGATCGCGACGTTCCGCAAGGTCGCGCGGGCGCTCAGCGTTACCGTCACCGACGACGCGACGCCCGGAACAATTCTCGATTCCCTCGAACCGGGCTCCCCCGAATCGCTCGCACTGAACGCTGCCGCAACGAAGCTCCTGCGCGGCGCCGGATATGAAGCGTTCGACGGTGCACCGCCCGCAACCGCTTGGCATGCCGGGGTCGCCGCCAGCTATGCACACGCAACCGCACCGCTGCGCCGCCTGGCCGACCGCCACGTCAACGAAATCTGCGTCGCCGCATCCGCCGGAGCCTGGGTGCCGCTGCAGCACGAACCCGACAACGCACCGACGCTCGATGCCACGGCCGTACCCGCGAGCATCCGCGCCGAACTCCCCGAACTCGCCGGCATCATGCAAGCCTCAGGCAAGCGCGCGAGCGATGTCGACAACACCGCCATCAACCTCGGCGAAGCGGTCGCGTTGCAGCACCGCGTGGGCGAGACGTTCACCGCTGCGCTACTTCGCCCGGCCGACGGCAACCACGATGCCGAAATCTATGTGATGACCCCGCCGGTCATCGCCCAGTGCGCGGGCGATGTGCCCGCGGGCGAGCTCGTTAAGGTCACGCTCACCGTCGCCGAGCCTGCCAAACAGCGGGTGCGATTCCGTTACCCGGCCAGCTAGTCACCCAACGAGCGGGCACCGGGCCAGCTAAGCGCCCTAGTTATCGTCGCCGAGCCCGGGCGTTACGACCTTGCGAGCCGGTTCAACCGGCCCCGAAATCTCGTCGTCGCTGCCACCAAAGGCCGAGGGCTTCAGCACTACGACATCGGACAGGTTGCGATAGCGCTCATCGTGGTCGAGACCGTAACCGACGACAAACTCGTTCGGCACGTCAAACCCGATGTAGCGCACCGGCACATCCACCTTCAACCGCTCCGGTTTGCGCAGCAGCGTGCAGATCTGCACCGATGCCGCACCGCGCGATTCGAGGTTCTGCTTGAGCCAGCTCAGCGTCAGACCCGAATCAATAATGTCTTCAACGATCAACACGTCGCGGCCGCTGAGGTCGGTGTCGAGGTCCTTCAGAATTCGTACCACACCCGACGAAACCGTGCCCGAACCGTACGACGAAACCGCCATCCAGTCCATTTCGAGGTCGATCTGCAGTTCACGAGCGAGGTCGGATACGACCATCACCGCGCCCTTGAGCACACCGATCAGCAGCGGCTTGCGGCCTTCGTAGTCGCGTTCGATATCACGGGCGAGCTCCGCGATACGGTCCTTAATTTGCTCGGCAGTGAGCAGTACTTCTCGAACATTTTCAGAAATTACACTGGCTCGCACGGCAGTCCTTTCGCCCGGGTGACCCCTCGACCACATCGAGGGCACGGATGCGACACCTCAAGTCGAGTATCAAGCTCGCGCGACCATTTCGGCCGCTTTCGCCGGCACCCATATAGGTGTTCGCAACCTGCATTCAAATGTAACCGCATTTGCCACCAAGAGTCCGCCCATTTGCGCAGAACCTCGGGGATGCGCTCGCGACCGGCTACTCGGCTGCGGTCGCTTCGGGTTCGCTACCGGATGCATCCGGTTCGTCGTCGTGTTCGTCGCGCCCCGCAGCCCCAAAGAACAGGCGCCCTGCGGTGCGCTCCACCCGGATTCCGGGCAGATCGATCGGGCCTTGGCCACGCCACTCGGTCGCAAGTGAGGCGACCGCCATGGTGTGCGCACGCGAAAGCGAGACGCCAAAACCCTGCTCGGCAACGGCGCGGCAGATGCGCTGACGCAGCGCGGCGGGCTGTGTTACGAGACCGCCAACGTCGAGGGTGACGCGACCGTCCGCATCCGTACCAACGATTTCTTGCGCCCATTCGAGCGCGAGTGCATCGAGCGTTTCGGAGTCTTCGCGCAGTGTCGTTGCGGTGCGCGCGAGCGCCTCGGCGATGCCCGGGCCGAGTTCGGATTCGAGCAGCGGCATCACGTTCTTGCGGATGCGGACCCGCTTGTAGCGCTCGTCGTCGTTCATCGGGTCGTGCCAGGCGTCGAGCCCCTGATCGGCACAGGCCTGCTCGGTTTCGCGGCGGCGAATACCCAAAAGCGGGCGGATCAGCGCGTCGTTAACGACCGCCATGCCGTGCAGCGACTTGCCCCCGGAACCGCGGGCAAGGCCCAGCAGCACCGTTTCAGCCTGGTCGTCGAGCGTGTGGCCGAGCAGCACCCACGACGCGTCGAGTTCGTTACGCACGCGGTCGATGGCCGCATAGCGAACGGCACGGGCGGATGCTTCTGGTCCCGCACCGTCGTCGGTCACGTCAACCGTTTCGATCACGACCGGGTCGAGACCGAGTTCACGAGCTTGCGCTGCGGCACGCTGTGCCTGCGCAGCCGATCCCGGCTGCATTTGGTGATCGACGATGACCGCACCCGCGCGCATCCCCGCACGCGGCAGTTCAAACGCTGCCGCTGCAGCCAGCGCCAGCGAGTCAGCACCGCCCGAGAGCGCAACAAGTACCAGGTCGTTCTCGGCCGCAACGCCACGGACGGCGTTACGCACGGCGCGACGAATATCAGCTACCGGTGGAGTCAGTCGAGGTCGATCAGTCACCCCGCCAGCCTAACGGTTTTGCCCGGCTGGCGGCAGGTACTCGCGACCAACGGCACCGCGAACGGCGCCCGCATCCAGCGCCCAAGTTGCTGCACCTATAGGCGCTACGCTAGGGGACGTTGCAGCCACGAGCTGCGCACGCATCCCCGCAATCTGTTTATAAGGAGCACTCATGGGCACCTACGATGTCGTCATCGAGATCCCCCGCGGCAGCCACAACAAGTACGAGGTCGACCACGAAACCGGTCGCGTTTACCTCGACCGCGTGCTGTTCACGCCATTCGTTTACCCGGTTGACTACGGCTACTTCGAAGACACCCTCGCCGACGACGGCGACCCGCTGGACGCACTCGTGCTGCTCGAGTACCCGGTATTCCCGGGCGTAGGCCTCAAGGTCCGCCCCGTTGGTGTGCTGCGCATGGCCGACGAAGCCGGTGGCGACGACAAGATCCTGTGTGTTCCACACAAGGACCCTCGTTTCGCGCACATCCAGGAGCTCGAGGACGTGCCACAGAACACCCGCGACCAGCTCAAGCACTTCTTCGAGCACTACAAGGACCTCGAGCCAGGCAAGTGGGTCAAGGTCGAGGCTTGGGGCACCGCCGCCGAAGCTGACGAGATCATTCAGCGTTCGATCGCCGCGTTCACACCAGCCGAGTAAAACTCACCCCAGCGCAGGTCGAGTATCCGGCCGCATGCGGGTCGCGTAACGGCTAACGCATTCCGGATGCCCGGGGTCGCGCAAGTGCCCCGGGCATTTTCGTGCGCAACCACGCGCATCCGCACGAGATGCGGGGAAGCAAACGGGGGATGCGCATAGCTGCGCATCCCCCGTTACTGCTTGTGCTGTCGTGACCGCGGATTAGTAGTACATGCCGCGGTTGCCCAGCCAGATCAGCGGATCAATCGGAGTACCGCCCTGCTGGATTTCGAAGTGCAGGTGGCAACCGGTCGACGGGCCGGTCGTGCCGGCGTACGCAACGACCTGACCAGCAGAAACGTGTTCGCCCGGGTACGCCGCGAAACCGCCATCAGAGATGTGAGCGTTCATAAATACCGAGCCTTCAGCATCCTCATAGATGAGCATGTTGCCCCAACCATCGAGGTAGCTAGCGAGCGTTACGACGCCGTCGGTAACCGCATAAATTGGTGCCCAACACGTGCCTCCGGGGACGGTCAGGTCAATGCCGGTGTGCATCTTCCAGTAGCCGTAAACCGGGTGGAGTCGCGGGCCGAAGTAGTCGGTGATCCAACCGGCAGGGTCCATTGGATAGGCGTAGGCGCCCGTGGTGACGCTGCTGTCGCCACCGCCGTCACCTGACGGGGCCGGTGGTGCGTATCCGCCGGATGCGGCCGCTTCTTCAGCGGCCTTGCGGGCAGCTTCTTCAGCGGCCTTGCGGGCTTCTTCTGCCCGGCGACGCCGCTCTTCTTCTTGACGCTTGCGCTCTTCTTCGCGCTTGCGTTCGCCCTCTTCGTAGTCGGCCTGAACGACATCGCGGCGCTCCATCAACGGCACGAGCATCGCTTCGAGCTCCGAACCCTTGTTGATCTTCTGGTCGCGCTTTGTCTGCAGGTTCTGCTGCGCGGCAACAGCGGCTTCATATGACGACTGCGCTTCAGCTTCGAGCTGCTCGAGTTCGGCGAGCGCATCTTCGGCCTGCGCCGAAAGCTGGTCAGCGTTGTTTCGGGCGCTCAGCGCCTCTTGGTACACCTCGCCGTTGTGTGTACCCAGCTTTGAAATCGTCGACATGCCACGCAGGAACTGATCGGCGCTTTCTGGCTGCGCGAGTAGCTGCACGGTCGGGTCTGACGGCACGCTGTTCGCCATGGCTGCGGCGTAGGCACCGGCCTCAGTCTCGGCCTCTTCTGCCTTAGCGCGAGCTTCGTCGGCCTGGGTCTGCAGTGTGTGCACCTGCGCGCGTTGTTCAGTCGCGGCACTCTGCGCTGCGGCATAGGTTTGGCCTGCCGCGTCAGCTTCCTTTTCTGCCTGCGCAACCTGCGACTTGAGATCTTCGATCTGCGACTTGATGTCAGCGATCAGCGCGTTCTGTTCGTCAACGTCACCCTGTGCTGCGACGACGTCATCCCAGGTGGCGTAGTCCTCGAGTGGTTTGGCCGAGGCCATCGTGCCAGGAGCGAGGACACCGAATACGAGTGCGCCGGCGACGACCGTCAGCAATCCCGATCGCTTTGGCGCGCGCCGACGGAAAGTCGATCGTGCGCCGCGGTTCGCGGTGGTTGCCATGAACATTCTCGTTTCTGTCGCGGACAGTATTCGTCGCGAAAACCAGGATGTGGATGTCTCGCACACCACTTTGACCACAGTTTTCACATTGATAACTCTGGAAACAGTACCGAGGATGTTGCGATTTTGTAACCCTCTCGCGCGGATTTACCGGCTTTCCCAGCCTTTTTCGTCACGATTGCACCCCACCGAGACGCCGCATTCGCCATTTATTACACACGTGCGCGTGCGCGACACACCGAAGTCGAGATTTCTCATGACCCGGCACTTGCCAGTGTTTTAGCGGGATACGCGGGGTCGCGAAATGTTTTTCGTCATCCGACTTGCGCGGCACCCCGGTTTACACATAAGCTCTTTCCTCGGCGGTTCTACCGTTCAGCTCGGCCCCATCGTCTAGAGGCCTAGGACACCGGCCTTTCACGCCGGCAACACGGGTTCGAATCCCGTTGGGGTCACGGTGGCAACATCGTGGAGAAGCTGATAAGTTAAACCGTCGAATAAATTCATAAGGCCCTGTAGCGCAGTTGGTTAGCGTGCCGCCCTGTCACGGCGGAGGTCGCGGGTTCAAGTCCCGTCAGGGTCGCGAGTGCATCGCCCTCGTCCTCGGATGAGGGCGTTTCGCTCAGTAGCGACAGCTGCTTGGCTCTGTAGCTCAGTTGGTAGAGCGTTCGACTGAAAATCGAAAGGTCACCGGATCGACGCCGGTCGGAGCCACCACCACACCCCTTGCTTAGGCAAGGGGTGTTTTGCGTTTCCGCTGCTGGCTTCGCGCACACCCTCATCCCCGAGCGCACACCACGGCGTCGTTTGACTCATCAATTTCTGCCAAACGCGCACGGAAACGGAGAAACCGCATCGGATTGATGAGCGAAACGACGTCACGCAGCGTCACACGGCGACGCATGCCGAAACACAACTCGCGCTCCCCCGCATCCCGCACCTAACGTCGTCGACCACACCCGAACCACGACGAACGGAGCACACATGTCGACCTACCGAGTAACCGCATCTGCCACGACCCCGACCCAGATTGAAGTTGCGGCCCGCCAGTTTCGGTTCCTTATCGACGAACCGGCCGACCTCGGTGGCAAGGATGCGGCTCCCAACCCGGTCGAGTACTCGCTCGCGGCGCTGCTGGGTTGCTTCAACGTGGTCGTACACCTCGTCGCCCGCGAGCGCGGCGTGACCGTCACGAACTGCAACCTCTCAGCCGAGGGCGACCTTGACCCGGCGAAGGTGCTCGGTCAGCAAACGGATGCGCGCGCCGGCTTCCAGCAGATCCGCCTGCAGGTTGCGCTCGAGACCGACGCTGATGCGGCAACTAACCAGCAGATCATCGACGAAGCCAAGGGCCGCTGCCCGGTTGGCGACAACCTCGCAAACGCGACCCCGCTCAAAATCACCCTGGCCTAGGTACGGCACCGAACGCATCCGAACCGGCCAGACCTGCCAATTCACAAAGCGGCCAATTCACTATGCGGCCAATTCACGGGCCCGCCAATATCGGCCACAACGCACGAGGCCTGCCCGCGTTGTGGCCGATATTGCACGCTATTCGCAGCACAAACTGTGCAAAGCAGGCCTCAACGGCCGGTGGGATGCGGCAGGCCGATGGGGTGCGGCAGGCCAGTGGGATGCGGCAGGCCGGTGGGTGCGGCACGCCGGCCGCGCGCAAGTGCGCTACGCGTCGAGTTCGCTGTCTAGGTCGTCGGTTCGGGGCAGGCGCGCGAAGTTGTCGGCGTTACGCCGGTTGCCGGCCACGAGAATGTGGTCGCCGCGACGCAGCGCCGTTTCGGGCAACGCGATCTGCCAGGGTTCCCCCGGGTGGCGCATGCCGGTAATGTGCACTCCGTAGTTTCGACGCAGCCGCAATTCGCCGATCGGTGTTCCAATCGCAAACTCGGGTGCGAGCTGCTGCGTGATGACAAAGTCACCGGCGAACTCGACATACTCTTCGAGCGTGCCGCGCAAGAGGTGCGCCGTGCGCCGCCCCATATCGGTTTCGGGCTTCACCACGTGAGGGACACCGAGTTGCTTCAGGATCTCGGCGTGCTGGTCGCTCACTGCTTTGGCCCAGATGTTCGGTACCCCGAACTTCCGCAGCAGTCCGGTAACCAAAATGCTCGCTTCGATGCTGCCACCAATCGCGACCACCACGGTTTCAAATTCGTGCACCGAGAGCTTCCGCAGCGTGACTTCCTGGGTAGCGTCGCCCCGAACGACGTGAGTGACGCTGCCGTCCATCGCCTGCACAACATGGTCATCGGGATCGATCCCCAGTACTTCAACACCGTCTTTCATGAGTTCGGTGGCAACTGCGGTACCAAACCGTCCGAGCCCAATGACACACACCGCATCTTGAATACGGATTGTTCCTTGCCGTGAATTACGCAATGATCGGCCTTTCTTCTGGAAGTTCATATGGCAACGGGCGCACTGCCGGCACCAAGGCCGCCGCAATCGTCATTGGCCCAAGTCGGCCAATAAACATCAGCAACGTGATCGCGATCATTGCCACTGGCGGCAGATCGCCCGTGATGCCGGTACTGAGCCCAACGGTGCCCCAGGCACTCGTGACTTCGACCCCCACCTGTTCGATGGTGAACGGGGTGACGACGAGCAGCAATAGGGTGACCGCGACACAGAGCCCGAGGGCGGTAACGCCAATCGCCGCGGCACGGCGAACAACCGCATCGTGGATGCGCTTACCAAAGAGGTGCACGCTGCCGTCGCCTCGGATGACGGCAACGATGGCGGCGGCGATAACCATGAATACGGTGATCTTGATACCGCCGGCGGTTCCGGCAGGGCCGCCACCGATGAACTGCAGCACATCAACGATGAGCAGGGTTTCGGGATGCAGTGCACCGAAATCGATGGAGTTGAACCCGGCCGTTCGAGTCTGTACCGATTGGAAGAACCCGGCGAGCATGCGGGTGCCGAAATCGTATTGGCCAAGCGTTTGCGGGTTGTTCCACTCGAACAACACGAAGGCGCCCATACCGACGAGCAAGAGGATCGGCGTGGCGGTGAGCACCATTTTTGCGCTGATCGAGAGCCGGTTCCATTTGGGGCCAAACTTGAGGATCTGCGCGATGACCGGAAAACCAAGACCACCGATGATGATGCACAGTGCGATCGGCAGGCACACCCAGGGTGAGTCGACGAAGTCGACCAGGTTACCTTCAAAGGTCGAGAAGCCCGCGTTATTAAACGCAGAAACGGCGTGGAATACCGCATCCCAAATCGATGCGACCGGGTCAAGGCCGTGCCCGACGACGAATGCCAGGTAGAGCACCACTGCGGCAACCGCTTCGCAAACCACGACGATGCGGATGATCGACAGCAGCACGGCACGGGCATCATCAAAGTCGACCGTGCGCGATTCCGCAGACGCGATCAAGCGCGATTGCAGTCCGAGTCGGCGCGTCAGGGCGATGCCGACAACCGAAGTGAACGTCATCACCCCCAGGCCTCCCAATTGAATGAGGATGAGGATGACGGCTTGCCCAAATCCGGTCCAGGCCACGTGGGTATCGACGGGTGTAAGCCCGGTTACGGTGATCGCGCTGGTCGCGACGAACACGGCGTGCAGCGGGGATGCGGGAGCAGCATTCGAGCTGATCGGCAGCATCAACGCGAGGCTGCCGGCAGTAATGACGGCGATGAACGCCAGGCAGACGGTTTGGGCGGGACTCCAACGCGGCGTATAGCGGAGGCGCCCGTCGCGCTGACGTCGGGGGCGTTTGGACACATTGAGCGTGCGCAGTGGGGCTCGTCGAGGTGACGGCGAACCGATCAACGGTGTAACCACAGCTCGTGAATCTAGCACCGCATGCAATGCCAAGCGAGTGTTTTTTAACGAAATTTCTGCGCCCGTAAACTCGCCAGTTTGCTAACCATAAACGCAGGCTCTAGCGCGGAAAGCGCAGACCACAACGGCAGCTACTGGGCGCCGCCCATCACCTTGGCGAAGTATTCGCCCACGCGCTCGTCGGCCCACGACCAGGCATCTTCGCCGCGCAGCACGACGTCCGACCCACCGTCGCAATAGATGGTCTGGCCCGCGCAGTGCGAGTTTTCAGCGGATGCGAGCCAAATCAGCAGGCTGGCGATCGATTCCGGTGGCTGGTGGTAGTTCAGCGGCATCGGCACGACCGCATCCACGAACGCACGCGATTCGTCGTTCCCGACGAGGTCGGCGGTCATCGGCGTCAGCACAATTCCCGGCGCGACCGCGTTCAGCGGAATCCCGGCACCTGCCCAATCAGAGGCAATCGACTCGCGACGCACCCAGCGCGAGAGGGCGCGCTTTGAAGATGCGTAGATCAGTCCGCCCGCACGCGGGTCTTGCGCCAGCTGCGCCGCAATATCAAGGGATGCGGGTTCATCGCCGGCAAGCATCGCTTCGGTCAGCGGCGTGTGCTGTGGCTGCAGCGACGACATCGACGAGACGACCACCGCGCGGGGTGCGTCCGATTCAGCCAACGCTGGGCGCACGGCTTCGAGGAATTCAACGGCGCCAAAGTAGTTAACCGCGATCGTGGCGGGCACGGGATGCGAGATACCCGCCGACGCAATAACCGCATCCACCTTGCCACCGGTCATGGCCAGCGCATCGGCCGCGGCCTGCTGGCGGCCCGCGGAAGTGCCAAGATCGCATTCGATTTCGGCGCCGCGAAGGTCAACGCCAACCACGACGTTGCCCTGTTCTCGAAGCTGGTCAGCGGCTGCCTTGCCGATTCCCGATCCGGCCCCGGTGATGATGTAGGTGCGTGACATGCTGGTCCTTTCTGTGGCGTGCAGTCGTGATTGCAACGTGGATGCGTCAGCCCGCATCATCCATGCCGCATCTGAGTCACTTCTGGATACGAAAACGACTGGAGCCCGCCACCGACGCCGCGCCGTGTCAATCAACGGAACCCCTCTTGCCCACCAAGACCGACGTGCCATCATGGACGCACCAACGCGCGATACCGACCATCCGCATCCACCCCACTAACAGCGAAGGCTCGACGCATGCAGCCAAACTCCCCCGCTCCCTTGCAAGGCGCCGGCGCCGAATGGATGCGCGAAACGGTTTGGCATCTGCAACAGCACCGGTTGCCACCCGAGCAGATTCAACGCACTATTTCGTTCGTCGAACACACCTGTGCCACGACGCAGTCTTCCCCACGCATGCAGTTCGGCGCACCCAACGACTTTGCTGCCAAAGTTGCCGGCCGCGACGCGAATATGCCGCCAAGCCGCGGCCACGTGATCGCCGAAGCCCTCGGTGCCACTCACGTGCACTACTTGGGCATCGTGTGCACATTTGTTGGCATCTTCGGCGCGGCCGTGTTTGCGCTAACTGCGCGGTCTCTCATCGAAGGCACCGTTGGCGACACGCTACCTTTCCTACTGTCACCCCTAGTCGCGCTAATTGGCATCCTTGCGTTCGTCATTGGCCTGACCAAGCTGCCCGTGCCCTGGATGCTGGCGCACGCTGGGTGGCTCGTTGCCTTCGGCATGGTCTATTGCATCGGGCTGGTTGTTCTCGCGGCTCTCTGGCATTACGCACCCTTCTCATTGCCAACGACCGCAGTGATGTGGACCGGTGCGGCGTTTGGCGCGGGCAGCAGCATCGCAATGATCATTGCTGGCAGGCGGGCACGCTCGCGCGGACAGAAGCACATGTCTACCGAGTTGATTTCAACGGCGTTGATTCTCCCGTTCCTCGCCGTAATGTTGATGATCCTTCCCGGCTTCGACTAGTAGAACGACTCCACTTCGGCCTAGCCCACCCGACCTACGATCCGCGTGGACCGTCAGCGACGGGACCGTCCGTGCGTGGGTCGTCAGCATCGCGACGACCAAAAGTCGCGGGATCAACCGGCCACTTCGAGCGCGGCACGTTTCGCTCCAACACCAGTAGATACGACCCGGTGATCAGGTCTTCGACGAGCGCTTCATCGAGAACGTTGTCGTCGCCGCCCGGCACCACTGCGACCGTGGGGCTGTCGAAACCGTCGAGCGTGATCCAATGCCGTTTGTTCATGTGATAACCGGGGCTGATCTGCGCAAACGATTCACGCAACACGTCCCCTTCGGGCGGTGACACTTTCACCGTCACGATCGGCCGACCGACCAGTCGAGTTGCAAGCATGAAGACTCGATCGCGCACCTTGTAGACGTCCCAGTCCGGCCCGAATGGATGCGTACAGTCGGCGCCCGGAAGTTCACTCGCGCGGGCTGCCGCGACCGCAAACAGCGCCTCGCCCGACAGCATCGCGCTCGATTCGCCGTGTTCACCACCGGACATCCGCGCACCCACCTCAATCGCATCCACAATCCGCAACGTTCGCCGCAACACACCGAAACTTCGCGCATCCCGCATGCCAACGGTAAAACGAATTAGCTGCGCGACATATACGAATGCCTAAAGTTGCACCGCACTGACCCCCAGCGGCTTGTAGGCAACCAAGAAAACACTTGACACGTTTCAACTCGCTACTAGAGTGAATAGCCGGTCCACCGATGCACCAGATTTCGGGGACCACCCCAATCACAACCGTGATTGTTCCCTACATATTCGCGCAACGCAGCGCCAACATCCGCGCGATGCTGCGCACTAATGGAGCCCCGTGAGTACTGCAAAGTCCTCGCCGACGACGGAGTCGACCGGCGACAAAAAACTCAAGAACCGTCACATCACGATGATCACCCTTGGTGGCATCATCGGCGCCAGCCTCTTCGTTGGCTCCGGCAACGTCATCAAGAGCGTCGGCCCGGCAGCACTGTTGTCGTACGCCATTGGTGGCCTCCTGGTCATCCTTGTGATGCGCATGCTCGGCGAGATGGCTATTGCTCGCCCGGCTGTCGGTTCGTTCATGGAATACGCCCGTCAGGGTGTCGGTCCGTGGGCTGGCTACCTCATCGGTTGGCTCTACTGGTACTTCTGGGTTGGCGTGATCGCCTTCGAGGCAGTCGTCGGCGGCGAAACCCTCAATATGTGGTTCCCGATGATCCCGGAGTGGGTCTTCTCGCTCATCTTCCTGGCGCTCTTTACCGGTGTAAACCTGGCTTCGGTGCGCTCCTTCGGCGAGGTCGAGTTCTGGCTCGCCAGCATCAAGGTCATCACCATCGTGGTCTTCCTCGTGCTCGGTATCCTCTTCGCCTTCGGCCTGTGGCCAGATGCCACCTTCTCAATCGGCAATATCGTCAACCACGGTGGCTTTGCACCGAATGGAGTCTGGCCGATCGTGAGCGGTGTCGCACTGGTGATCTTCTCGTACTTCGGCACCGAAATCGCCGTTATGGCCGCTGCTGAATCTGAGGACCCGAAGGGCGGCGTCACCAAGGCCAGCAACACGGTTATCTGGCGCATTATGCTCTTCTACCTGGGCGCAATCTTCATCATCCTGTCGGTCGTGCCGTGGACCGAGCTGCCAGACCCGGACGAAATCGGCCCGTTCGCGTTCGTCTTCGGCAAGATCTTCGGTGGCCTCTTCGGCCCGGGCGCAACCCAGGTTGCCGCGGGCGTCATGAGCGCCGTCATCCTCACCGCTGTGTTCTCGGTACTCAACTCGGGCCTCTACTCGGCCGCGCGCATGTTCGCGGCACTGTCGGATGAGGGTTTGGCACCGAAGTTCATTGGCTCCCGCGCTAGCAACGGTGTGCCCTGGGTCGCTGTGCTTGCCTCGACCTCGGGCGGCTTCCTTGCCGTGCTCGTCAACTTCCTGTTCCCCGACACCCCGCTGTTCACGTTCATCATGAACTCGGCCGGTCTCGTGGCGCTGTTCGTCTACTTCTTCATCGCACTCACGCAGTGGCGCTTGCGCAGCAAGATGTCGAAGCGCGAAGAAGACGCACTCGAGCTCAAGACCTGGGCACACCCGATCCCAGCAATCCTCGTCATGCTCGGCGTGATCGCAATCGTGGTCATCATGTGCTTCACCGAAGACGGGTTCTTGCAGGTGGTCTCGACCCTCGCATCCGTCGCCGTACTCGTCGCATTCTGGCCAATGGCCCGCCGCAACCTCAAGGCTTCGGGTCGCCTCGACCACAAGTTCCACACCGAAGTGCTGCAGACGGTTGGCGACAACCGCCCGCACGAGGGTCGCTAGCACTTCACTCGTAACGGCCACGCCCGTCACTACCGCATCCGGCTCGGACCGCACCCATGCGTGCATCCGGGCCGGATGCCGTTTCTACGGATGCACCCGCGCACCTGCCTGACAACACTAAATCGTTATCGTTTTGCTTCAGCGCACCCCTGGTTATCCCGTCAGATCTCGTTACGCTGGAAAGGTTGCCAATCAAACCGGGCAACGATTGGAACCCACATGATGCACCGTTCTGCTCACCTCAAGCGTCGCGGTTCTTCCGCCCACGCGCTGGTTATTGCGCTCGTTTGCGCAGCGCTCATGTGTCTCGGATTCCCCGCGCCAGCGGCACAGGCAGCCAATGCCACGGTGCAAAATGATGCCCAGCTCAAGGCAGCAATTCGCACGGCCGGCACGACCCCGTCAACGATTACCATCGATGGCACCTTTGCCGGCGGCGCAGTCGTTCCGGCGGGCGCGGACATCACCTTCGTCGGCATCAATGGCGGCACCCTGCAGCAGGGCGGCGGCAATGTGGCGATCGAGGTGGATGCGGGTGGCAAGGCCACTCTCGGCGCGGGCCTGACGGTGCGTGGTAACGATGCCACGGCCCTCAGCTACGGCCTGATTGATGTCCGGGGCGAATTCACCATGCTTGACGGGGCAACCGTCTCGGGCAGCCAAAATCTGGGTGGCGAGACTGGTGCGATCACCGTCGAAGGCACCGACGCACGTTTCATCATGTCCGGCGGCGCCATCCACGACAACCGCGTTAGCGACGACAGTGTTGAGCGCGCAGCCGGCGGCGTCTATGTCGCCCGGGGCGGAACTGCCGACCTGAACGGCGGCGCCATCTACGAAAACGGCACGTCTGCCTACACCGGCAAGACCGGGCTGGTTGCCGGCGGCGTCTTCGTTAACGCCGGCGGTACCGTGAACGTTGCGGGCACCGAGATCTATCAAAACGACGGCCAGCAGGGCGGCGGCATTGCTGCGTACTCCCTCACCAAGCACAGCCCAGCCACCGTGAACCTGCGCGACAACGCCGTCATCTCCGCCAATCGCGCCACGAACGGCGGCGGTATCGCCGCGCTCGGCAACACGCGCGTCACCATGAGCGGTGGCAGCGTCGATGCCAACGTAACTGGCGGCTCCGGCGCCGGCGTCAGCGTGCAGGATCTTTGCTTTGCCGCCGATGATCGGGGCAATAGCAAGGACGGACAGTGCGCCGAAGCATCCGTAGCGCCAAGTGAATGGGCAGCGTCGTACCCGGCCGAGTTCACCATGACCGGCGGCGAAATCCGCGACAACACCGCATCCACAACCGGCGGCGGTATCAGCATTAGCTCGACCAAGGTGACGCTCAGTGGCGGCTCCATTGCCGGCAACTCAGCGACGCTGCAGGGCGGCGGCGTGTACGTCACCAGCGACAAGTACGGTGCCACCATCAAAAACGCTGTCGTCACCAAGAACGCAGCGGCAACGCAAGGTGGCGGCATTTGGTTGGCACCGAGCGGCACCACCGCGCTGAATGCCTCCGGCGGTGTTGCGATCGGCGAGAACAGTGCCGAGATTGCGGGCGATGACATAGCGGCCGAAAACTACGGAACCGCGTTCCACGGCGAGCTCACGACCGGCCCACGAGCCTACGGTGGCGCCGAAGCGACCTGGTACCAGGATGCATCCACGGCACGGTTCGACCCAGCCACCGCATCGGCCTACCCGCCACAGACGTTCGATACCGCCGTGACTATCCACAGCGAACTCGACGCTGATGGTCTTGCACTGGCTTCAGCCCGAGCATCGCTCACGATCTCAGACAATCACGCCGACCGCGGAGCGGGCATCGCAAGCGCCGGTGATATAACCTTCGGTCGCAACATCGACACCACCCTGACGGTGGCATTGACGTGGCAGGACAACCAGGGCAAACCGCTCGCTACCGCAGCCCAACCAGAATCGGTTGAATTGGAACTCATGCAGGTTGTCGACGGTCAGCCACACCGGGTCGACTCCTTCACGGTCGAGCGCGATAGCGACTGGAAGATTGCGCTGCATGAGTTTCCGGTCCAGGATGCAGCACCGCAGTTTGTCGTGTCCGCACCGACGCTCTCGGGTTACGCAACGTCCGTGACCAAGCTGAGCGGCAGTGATGCCAGTGGCTGGACGCTCGAGGCCACGAGTGCGCCAGCCGCCACGGCGACTGCAACGTCAACGCCGAATGCCGCAAGTCCCGCACCTGCCGAACCCTCCGCATCCGCGCCGGTCGTCTCGGTGCCAGCAACTATGGCCCCCACGAAACAACCGGCAGCAACCGCTACAGCGACACCGGGCGAGTTCGGCACCACGTCACCTTCGTCGCCGACTGCTGAGGTCATCCCGCCCAAGCCCAGCCGCAGCAGCGGCACCAATGACGAGTCCGCGGATGCGGATGGGAATCTCCCTGGCACCGGTGCTGACGTCCTGCCGCTCACGATTGGAGCGGTCGCCGTACTGTGTGCAGGTGTTGGATTATCGAGTTGGCACCAGCGCAGTAGAAGTGAAGACAACATCCGTTGACGACGGGAAAACACTCAGCATTTCGCGTAGAACGGTTTTACGTACACGGTTGACAACCACGCACGGCCTCATGCATTGAGCATGGCCCCGATTGTTTCCCGCCGCTGTTTGTGCAACGCCTAACTCGATCACGTTCCCGGAGACGAGTCCGGACACCGTTACAATTCCGGCGCCGACGGCGCACGGTGACGCCAACTCCTCCACCGACGCCGAGCGCGTCAACGCCACGCGACCGACTCGCATCCACTTCACAGCCGGCAAACCGCACCAACTCTTCGATGAGCTACAACCAAAATCTGAATTCGTTGTCGCCGCCCACCAGGATTGCGCAAGCCCGCGTGCATACACTGGCGAAACCGAACGCAACCCAGGAGACGACCACACGGTGACCGAGCAGTCCTTATCCGGCGTACACCCCGCCGACGCCACCGGCGCAGCAGCGGCAGCCGCAGCCAACATCAGCGAGCCGTTCGATGACGCGACCGTACGCATCCTCTCCCCCGAGGGCACCATCAACGCAACCGCCGCATCCGAGCCCTATCTCGACCGCATCCGGCAAGCGCCCGACGAACTGTGGCAAACCGCGTTCCGCAATATGACCCTCGCCCGCGCGTTTGACCGCGAAGGCACGAACTTGCAGCGACAGGGACAGCTCGCACTCTATGTACCTGCCGAGGGCCAAGAAGGTGCCCAGGTCGGCTCGGCCCTCGCTGCCCGACCGCAAGATACGCTCTTCCCCTCGTATCGCGAACACGCTGTCGGCCTCACCCGCGGCCTCGACCTCGTCAACGTCCTCGCACTCTTGCGCGGTTGCACCAACGCCGGTTGGGATCCGGCGACAACCCAGGGCTTCCGCAACTACGTGCTGGTGATCGCCTCGCAAACCCTGCACGCCACCGGCTACGCGATGGGCCAACGCTTCGACGGCAACGTCGGCACCGGCGACCTCGAACGCGACGAAGCCACCATCGTCTACTTCGGCGATGGCGCCACCAGCCAGGGTGACTGCAACGAAGCGCTCGTCTTCGCCAAGAGCTTCGCCACCCCGCAGGTGTTCTTCTTGCAGAACAATCAGTGGGCAATTTCGGTACCGGTTCGCATGCAATCACCGGTACCGCTCTACCGTCGCGCACACGGTTTCGGGATGCCCGGGGTACAGATCGACGGCAACGATGTGATGGCAAGTTTCGCCGTCACCGGCCACTATCTTGACGAAGCCCGGGCCGGTAATGGCCCGGCCTTCATCGAGGCGCTGACCTACCGCATCGGCCCGCACACCACCAGCGACGATCCCACCAAGTACCGCCAGCGCGAAGAAGAAGCGTTCTGGCGCGCGCGCTGCCCGATTGCGCGCCTCGAGGCGTATCTGCGAGCGCAGGGCGAAGACGCCGCATTCTTCGATGATCTGCAAGTAGAAGCCGCCGATTTCGCCGCCGACCTGCGACGCCGCACGCTTGCGCTGCCAGAGCCACAACCGCTCGACATGTTCGCGCACGCCTACGCCACGCCGAACGCCACGATCGACCAGCAGCGTGCGGAGTTCGTCGAGTTCGAGAACTCATTCCAGAACGACACCACCAGCGGAGGCCAGGCATGAGCGCACACGACATGAACCCGGCCACGGAACCGGCAGCCACCGCCACGGCTGCGGTGCCGGCGGCATCCACCGAAACCCTGCCCATGGCGAAGGCACTCAACCGCGCGCTTCGCGACGCCATGACCGAAAACGACCGCTTGATCTGCCTCGGCGAAGACATCGGCGCCCTCGGCGGTGTCTTCCGCATTACCGAGCATCTGCAGCGAGACTTTGGCCCGCAGCGAGTCATCGACACGCCACTGGCCGAATCGGGCTTTATCGGCGCGGCCATCGGCTTGGCCATGCGTGGCTACCGCCCCGTATGCGAGGTGCAATTCGACGGCTTCGTGTACCCGGGATTCGACCAGATCACCTCGCAGCTCGCAAAGATGCCGGCACGCACGGGCGGACGTGTGCGCCTGCCAGTCGTCATCCGCATCCCCTACGGCGGTCACATTGGCGCGGTGGAACACCACCAGGAAAGCCCAGAGGCGTACTTCGCGCACACGGGCGGGCTGCGCGTGATCGCGCCCTCAACCCCGAACGATGCCTACTGGATGCTGCGGCAAGCGATCGAATGCGATGACCCGGTGATCTTCATGGAGCCGAAGGGACGCTATTGGCCGAAAGGTGAAGTCGATTTCACGGCACCCGCCGGCGGCATGGATACCGCCCGCGTCGCGCGCATCGGCACCGACGCGACGCTCATCGGCTGGGGCGCGCAAACCAGCATGAACCTGCAGGCCGCCCAGCTTGCCCAAGAAGAGGGCCGCTCGCTCGAAGTCATCGATGTGCGCGGACTCTCGCCGGTCGATTGGCAGCCGCTGGTTGACTCGGTGAACAAGACCGGCCGCGCGATCGTCGCCCAAGAGGCACCCGGACACGTCTCGCTCGGCAGCGAGATCGCCGCGCAGCTCACCGAACGCTGCTTCTTCTCGCTCGAGGCACCGGTCATGCGCGTGGCGGCCTACGATGTGCCGTTCCCACCGGCACGACTGGAACGTCACTACCTGCCCGATGTTGACCGCATCCTCGACACCGTCGACCGTGCATTCGCGTACTAGCCTCGCCTGATTTACCCCGTACCTAGGAGATTTCGTGACCGCATTCAACCTGCCGGACGTCGGCGAAGGCCTCACCGAAGCCACCATTGTGCAATGGCGCGTAGCCGTGGGCGACACCGTGGCGGTCAACGATGTGCTCGTCGAGATCGAAACCGCTAAGTCGCTCGTGGAACTGTCGAGCCCCTTCGCTGGCACTGTCACCGAGCTGTGCGTAGCCGAGGGCGAAGAAATCGAGGTGGGCACCCGCATCCTCGAAGTTGCCGAAACGGCCGGTGCCGATTCCGGCGCGGCAAGCGATTCCCCCTCGAGCAGTGCGGATGCGACTACGCAGGCATCCGAGTCGGGTGGCGCAAACCTTGTTGGTTACGGCACGGTCGGCGCACCCAGTTCGCGTCGCAGCAAGCGCCGTGCAGCATCGGCACCGCAGTCGACCCCAGCAGCCGCGGCAACACCCCAGGCACCAAACTGCGCGGCCAAACCAGCGGCAGCGGTCTCGGCTCCGGCGGCACCACCCGCATCCACGGCACCTGCTGCACCGAGCGCGCACACCACCGACCGCCAACGCGTCATCGAGGGCCAGGCGCAGATGCCCGCCGGTACCGGTAGTGCCAGTGTCACCGGGCTGCCGGTGCTCGCAAAGCCACCGATTCGCAAGCTCGCCAAAGACCTCGGCGTCGACCTCAACCGCGTACAGCCCTCGGGCAAGTCCGGCGAGATTACGCGTCAGGATGTCGTGCTGCACGCCGAACAGGCCCGCGTCTTCCACAACATCGAAACCCCCGAATGGGGCGACCAACGCGAAGAACGCCACCGCGTTACCGGCGTGCGCAAGCAAATCGCGCAGAACATGGTGCGGTCGATGTTCACTGCACCGCACGTCACGCTCTTCGTCGACGTCGACGCGACGCGCACGATGGAATACGTGAAGCGCCTAAAGGCCTCGCCCGACTACGCCGACACCAAGATCTCGCCGCTGCTGATCGTGGCGAAGGCGGTGATCTGGGCAATCCGTCGCAATCCGACCACGAATGCCACCTGGACCGACGAGGAATACATCGTCAAGAACTACGTGAACCTCGGTATTGCCGCGGCCACCCCGCGAGGCCTGCTCGTACCCAATATCAAGGATGCGCACACACTGTCGATGCGGCAGCTCGCGAAGGCGCTCGAAACGCTGACGATCACCGCGCGCGAGGGGAAGACCACACCGACTGACCAGCAGCAGGGCACGTTCACCATCACGAACGTTGGCGTATTCGGTGTCGACACCGGCACGCCAGTACTGATGCCGGGTGAAGTCGGCATCCTCGCGTTCGGTGCCGTGCGACCAAAGCCGTGGGTCGTCAACGGCGAAGTGCAGGTGCGTCAGGTAACCACCGTGGCCGCATCCTTCGACCACCGCCTCGTCGACGGTGACGTCGCGTCGCGCTTCGTTGCCGACGTCGCCACCATTCTCGAAGAGCCCGCGCTGCTGCTCGACTAGCGCGCTCCACGCGTGCGAGCCAGGCTGTGCGTTTCCTTGGCTTCTTAGACTGATACGCAAACGAGAAAGCAGGCGTGATGAATAACTATCCAGGCACTCCGCAGCAGCCGAACTCCCAGCAGGGTCAGCCAGCACATGGTCAGCCAGCGCAGGGTCACCCCGTACCTGGCCAGCCGGTACCGGGCCAACAAGCGCCCCAGTACGCGCGCGGCCAGCAACCGGCACCAACGCACCGACCGCAATCGGGCATGCCGCCACAGCAGGCCCAGCCACGCCCACACGCACAGCAGCGGCCGCCCCAGCCACCGGCAGCCCAGCCGGCTGCGCCGTCGCCAAATCACGAACCGAACGACAAGCACGCGCTCAACATCCGCGAGCGCCGCGCGCTGTCGATGAACGGCTTTCTCGCCCTCCTACTGCTCGGTGCGGTGTTCATCTACGGCCTGATGTGCATCGTTCAGGGTGCCTCGGGCGTCGACTTCGACACCGACTCCCCCGGCCCAGAATTTGCGCTCGGTGTGCTGCTATCGATCGTGTCGTTCATCCTGATGATGAGCTGCCTGACGATTGTGTCGCCCGGTAGCAGCAAGGTCGTGCAGTTCTTTGGCTCGTATGTGGGCACGATTCGTGCGCAGGGCTTGCGCCTGACGATCCCGTTCTCGAGCCGAAAGTCGGTATCGGTGAAGGTTCGCAACTTCGAGACGAACGTGCTCAAGGTCAATGACGCCGACGGTAACCCGATCAATATCGCGGCAATTATCGTGTGGCGCGTGACCGACACCGCCAAGGCCGTGTTCGCCGTCGAGAACTTCGAACAGTTCGTTGCCACCCAGTCCGAGGCGGCGCTGCGCCACGTCACCGGCAAGTACCCGTATGACTCAACCGAGCCCGACCAGGTTACGCTGCTCGATTCGACGGCCGAGGTCTCCGACCAGATCGCGTCCGAAGTTTCCAGCCGCATCCAGCTCGCCGGTCTTGAGGTTGTCGAAGCGCGCATCTCGGCGCTCTCGTACGCTCCCGAAATCGCCCCCGCAATGCTGCAGCGTCAGCAGGCCGCCGCGGTGATCGCCGCTCGCGAGCGCATCGTGCAGGGTGCGGTTTCGATCGTGCAGGATGCGCTCGGTCAGCTCGAGCAGGACGGCATGACCCACATCACACCAGAGCGCCGCGTCGACATCATTTCGAACATGCTCGTCGTACTGACGTCGGAGACCCGCGTCACGCCGGTCATCAACACCAGCGCCGGGGTTGGCTCGTCTGAATCCCACGCATCATCACAGACAAATTCGGCGCTGCTTGAGCAGCTGCGCAAGTTGGAGGGTTAATCATGCAGACCACACGATCCCGCCCGGTCAAGGTGGCGTTTCTCGGTCACGGCACCATCGCAAACGATTGCAAGCGATTCCTTGCCAATGACCTCGCCCGCGGCGACATCGAGATCATCGGTGCAATCGTGCGTGATCCGGCCAAGTACGAGGCCGATCAGGTTTCGTATCCGATCCAGGATGCATCCGCCCTCGACGAACTGTGTGCGGCGGCAGACATCGTGGTTGAGTGCGCCGGTGTGCCCGCAGCCAGCGAGCTCGGCCCGCGCGTGATTGCTTCGGGCACCGCGCTGCTGCTGTCGAGCGTTGGTTCGCTCGCAACCGCCGAGGTGCTCGAAGCGCTGCTTGCCGGCCCCGGTGAACTTGTCGTCACCAACGGTGCCATTGGCGGGTTTGATGCGCTCGGTTCGGCCGCGCAGGCCGGTGGTATCGACACGATTTCGATCCGCACCTCGAAGCTCGCGAGCGCACTCGTGCGCCCGTGGATGACCGATGACCAGCGTGCCGAGCTCGAAGCGTTGCAGCCCGAACAGGAGCCGATCGAGTTGCTGCACGGCAACCCGGCCGAGGCCATTGCAAAGTTTCCGGCCAATGTGAACATTGCCGTGGCGCTCGCCTGGGCAACCCGCGACTATGTGCCGGCAGATGCGGATGTTGCCGCTCGCGTCGCATCGATGCAGCACTCGCTCGAGCGGGTGCAGGTGCGCATTCTCGCCGATGCCTCGGCGACGCTCAGCTCGCACGAGATTCGCTGCTCGGGCACTGCCGGCGAATACGTGTTCCACTTTCAGAACGCGCCGTCGAAGTCGAATCCGCGCACGAGCGGGTTCACTGCCATGTCGGTGACGCGCGATCTGCGCAATTGGTGCAACGGCAGCCGCTAACGCAGCCAGGCCCCAACTAGAAGGGTTGGGCTACAAGACAGCCAAACGGTCGCTCGAATGCACGTCATTCGGGCGACCGTTTCGCAATTGCCGTAGCAACCGCATCCACCGCAGTTGCCGTCACAGCTGGGCAGCTGGGCATTGGCACAGTTCGCTAGTGGATTACCGGCTCTCGCAAGTCACGCAGCGAGCGGTTATCGCTCTTCTTCATGATGCCGAGCCAGGTCACCAGCAGGGCAACACCCAGCAGCGTCAGCAGCATGCCGACCTGGTGCCACATCACGCCCATATCGCCACCGTAGATCGCCTGCCGCAGCGCGGTGATCGTCCAGCTCATCGGCAAGTAGTCGTGAATGGCCACGATGAATGGCGGTGCGCTTTCGATCGGGAAGGTACCGCCGGCACCACTCACCTGCAGCACGAGCAGCAGCAGGCCGATGAACTGGCCGGTGCTATCGAGCCAGGTGCGCAGGGCTTGGAACAGCGCGGCAAACGTCACCGAGCTGGTCACCAGCACCAGCCAGACAAGCCACGGACGCTCCATGTGCAGTCCAACTGGTCCCGACAGCACGAGCATGAGCACGCTCATCTCGATGAATCCGATTAGGGCGGGCACCATCCAGCCGGCAATCGCGACCGGGAGCGGGTTGCGCATGGCCGTCACGGCACGCTTCGAGAACGGGTTGACGATCATGAAGATCGTGAAGACGCCGAGCCAGGCCGAAAGGCTCAGGAAGAACGGCGCGACACCCTCGCCGTAGCCGGCGGCGGTCGTGAACGCGTCCTTCGACATCACCACCGGTGACCCGAGGGTTGCCGCTTGATCGGCGCGCAGCGACTCTCCCGCATTCGGGAACTTCTCGGCGCCCTCGGCAAGCTTGTCACGAATGGCTTCGGCACCGTCGACGGCGGCCGGCAGCTTGCCCGCAAACTCGTCAAGCTTCGACGCGAGCAGCGCCGTGTTTTCGTCGATTTCGCGGATGCCGTCGGTGAGTTTCGGGGCGGCTTCGGTCAGTTGCCCGGTTCCGTCGGCGAGCTGGTGAGCGCCGTCGTTGAGTCGCGTGATGCCGCCTGCCAGCTGGTCGGCACCGTCTGCGAGACGGTTCGCACCGGCAGCTGCTTGACCCACCGCATCCACCAACTGGTTGGCGCTGCCCGCGAGCGCGTTCGCGCCGTCAGCAACCTGCTGGGCGCCATCGGCGAGCTGGTCGATGCTGTTGAGGCTGTCGTTGACCTTGGTTTTCGCTTCGTCGATGCGGGCGCCGAGCCCGTTGTCGAGGGCGGTTTGGGCTTCGTCGAGCACAGCGTCGACGGTGGCGGGGTCGAGTCCGCGAGCGAGCAGGGCTTCTCGCAGGTCGGCGGCCACCGCGTCCTTCGAACCGTCGAGCGAGGCGAGATCATCGCGGATTCGGTCGGCGACATCGGCGATCTTCACGTTGCCGTCGGCAACCTGCTGGGCGCCATCGGCGAGCTTTTGGGCGCCGTCGGGTAGCGCCGAGACCTTGCTATTGAGTTCGCCCAAACCGTCATTCAGCTCGGATGCACCGGTGGCAAGTTGGTCCGCACCGTTCTGCGCGCTGGCGGTACCGTCGGCAAGCTGCGTCGCACCATCGTGGAGTCGCGTGGCTTGGTTCGGCAGTTCGGCCGTCTCGCTGCGCAGGCGGCTGGTGCCTTCATTGTGGAGCTTGTTCGCACCTTCGGCGAGCTGGCTCGCACCGTCGGTAGCCTTGCCGAGCTTGTCGGCGAGCTGGCTAACGGCATCGGCACCGCGGGTGAACCCGTCGTGCGCGCTGGTGAGTCCAAAGAGCAGTTTCTGTGCGGCTTCTTCGCCGATCCGCGACGAGATCTTACCGATAAGTTCGTCGGCGACCTTCTTCGCGATATCGGTACCGAGGTAGTTGTTCGCGTCGTTCGTGATGACGTCGAAGGCCGCGGTCGTCGGGGTTTCGGTAACGGCGCTGGTGAGGTTTTCTGAGAAGTTGTCGGGGAACGACACGGCGAAGTAGTAGTCGCCGCGTTCGACGCCGGCGCGGGCGGTGTCTTCGTTGACCAGTTGCCAGCCGAGCTTGCCGTCGTTGAGGAGTTCCTGGGCAACTTCGTTACCGAGGTTGGTGAACGTGCCGTCGATCATCGCGCCATCGTCATTGACGACGAGTGCAGCGGGTACGGTGTCGAGGTGGCCCTGCGGATCTTTGTTCGTCCACAGGTAGACGCCGGCGTAGAGCAGGGGTACCGACATGAGCGCGACCAGCGCAAGCACGTTGAACGGTCGCGAGAAGATGCGCACGAGTTCGCTGCGCACCAGCTGCAAGAAGCTCGTGCTGCGAATGAACTGCGCCAGGCGGTCGTGAGATTTCGGATTCATGATTGGGCTCCGAGCCCGGTGTCCGGGCGTAGTTGTGCGTCGGGTTCAGGCGCGAGGTGGATGCGGTCACTTGCGTCGGTTTGTTCGCGCAGGAGTTCTTCGGCCGCGGTCGTACCGGTGATGCAGAGCACACCGATCCCGCGGGCGGCAACGGCCTGGCCGTAGGCGTAGATTTCGTGGGCCGAGCCGCCGTGGCGGTCGGGAGTGGTGAACACGACCGCTTCAATACCGGGGCGCAGCAGCGCCATTTCGGTCAGGGCAATCAGGCGCACCATTGGTGGCAGTTCGATCATGGGCCAGTCGGCGTACTCGCTGATGTCGTGGCGATCGAGAAAGCGGCGGATGCGCGCGGGGGTCGCGACGCGCCCGACGTAGGTGTATTCCTCGGCCAAGGTGCTGCGCAGCGCTACGTATTCGTCGGGAGCGCTGATCGATGGGGCGTCGATGATGGCGACTCGGGACTTGAGCTTGCGGCGTGCGGGACGACCGTTGTAGCGGATGACTCCGCGGCTGGGACGCATTTGTCCGCCGGCGATCAGTGCGAGCACGACCGGCGCCTGGTCAGTTGGGCAGGCCTGCACGGTGACTTTTCCGGTTTCGATGCGGAGGTTGGTGGTGGGCAGGATCGGGCGCCGGCCGCCGACTTCGATGTGTTCGAGTGCGATCTGCACGATGCTTCCCTCCGTTCGTGTACGTGTACTTAGCCGTATGGGCTGGTCAAGACTGCAATCGTATTCTAAACTGACCAGTCAGTGCAATAATCCAAATGGTGGAATACTCCGGGCGCAATCACCCGAGCACCACCATCCACGATTCACCCACCCGACCCCATCCAGCAGGACCCGCATCCAACCCACCGATGCCCGCATCGAGCCCCAGATCACGACCAAAGGACGAACCCAGTGGCACGACCGAACCGCTCCCGCGAACTCATCTTCTCGGCCGCCGTTGAGCTCGCGGCAAACCAGGGCATCTCGGCGACAACGATGGATGCGATCGCCGAGCAAGCCGGTGTGGCAAAGGGCAGCCTGTACTACAACTTCGCGAGCAAAGACGAGCTGTACTCTGCCGTCTTCGCCAATATGCGAGAACAGCTCCTCGAGGCGCTGGCGCAGGCGCGAACGGCCACCGATGATGCCCACACCCCCGCCGCCCGGGCCATCCACGCCATCGTCGGTGCCTTCTTCGAAAACCCGAATGCCGCACGCTTGGCTATCGTCGAACTCATCCGCACCGACCGCGCGTGGGCCGACGATGCCCGATCGCTGCGCACCACGCTCGTTGCCGAGTTCGCGGAGGCCATCCGCGCCACCAAACCCGATCTTGCTCGCGACTTCGACGTGGATGCGGCCGCCGTCGCGCTCCTGGGTGCCGTGCTCATGTCCTCGCTCGACAGCATCGCGTTCCGCACCGACACCTCGAAAGCAACGCTGATCGCATCCATCGAACACCTCGCCCGCCACTGGCTGGCGTAACCAGACTCGGCGCCAACGGACGCTGAGCTACGTGACACCTTCGCCACGCAGGATGAACCTGCGGGCGCAGCTGCCACCCCACCACCCACACCGTCCTGATTCCAGGGCACCAAGGAGGAATCCCATGTCAACCCGATTCAAGAACATCACTGTGCTCGGCACCGGTGTACTCGGCTCACAGATCATTTTCCAGACCGCCTACTCCGGCTTCGATGTCGTTGCCTACGACGTCGCCGACGACGCGATCGCCAAGCTTCCAGCCCGTTGGGAACAGCTCTCGGGTTACTACACCCACGACCTCGGTTCGACTCCCGAGCAGCTCTCGGCTGCGGTAGGCCGCATCCGCGCCACCACCGACCTCGCTGACGCCGTCAAGGATGCCGACCTCGTGATCGAAGCCGTGCCCGAAAGCATCGCCATCAAGCACGACACGTACACGAAGCTCTCGCAGCTGGCTCCCGAAAAGACCGTCTTCGCATCGAACTCGTCGACGCTGCTGCTCAGCGACATGGTGAGCGCGGTAAACCGCCCCGAGAAGTTCGTTGCACTGCACTTTGCGAACAACATCTGGCGCCAGAACATCGCCGAGGTCATGGGCCACGAAGGCACCGACCCCGAGGTCTACGAGGAGCTCGTACGCTTCGCCGAAGCAATCGGCATGGAACCAATCCGCGTGCTCAAGGAACAGCCGGGCTACGTGCTCAACTCGCTGCTCGTACCGCTCCTGAACTCGGCTGCGGGTCTGCTCATTAAGGGTGTCGCCGACTACAAGACGATCGACTTCACCTGGCGCAAGGCCACCGGCGCACCACTGGGCCCATTCATGATCTTCGACATCGTCGGCATGATGACCCCGTACCACCTCGCCATGGCGCGTGCCGAAAACGACCCCGGCCAGGCCGCTTGGGCGAACTACCTCAAGGAAAACTTCATCGACCAGGGCAAGCTCGGTCGTGCCACCGGTGAAGGTTTCTACAAGTACGACGCTGACGGCAACATCGTCGGCTAATTCCGGATGCGGCACCCGGCGCGACGGTTCTTGTAATCGCGCACCGGATGCATCCCCCGCACCTACGGCGGCGGTATCGGGTGTTCTGCCCGGTACCGCCGCCGTACTCATGCCCTCGCGCGAATGACCGCACTCATGGCACGTTGACGGCCGAGGCATAGAATGGAATGAGCCATTGACCTTGTCTCAGGTCCGCTGATTTGGGCCGCTCAGATCACCCAACTCACCGGCGCACGCTGCGCAGTGGCGCGGAGGTTGGGGGCTACTAATCATGTCGGAACAGACGTCCAAGACCCGAAGTACGTCGTACTGGGCGCGCATCATTATTCCCGCGCTGGTGATTCTGCTGTGGCTGGTCACCGGCGCTCTCGGTGGCACGATGTTCGGCCGCGTCGACGAGGTCGCAAAGAACGACCAGACGGCGTATCTGCCCGAACGTTCCGATGCCCTCGCGGTGCAACACCTGCTCGGTGAGTTCAACGGCACCGACTCCATCCCCGCCGTCGTGATCTACACGAGCGACGCCGCCATCGATCAGGCAGACGCCGCGGCGGTTGCAAGCCACCTCGACGCGATCAACATCGATGGCGTCTCCCCCACGTCGATGCCGATCATGCCGTCTGAAGACGGCAAAGCGCTGCAGTCCATCGTGCTCGTCGACAGCGACGCTAAAGTCGCCGATGTCGTGAGCGAGCTCAGCGACTACGTGCAAGCCGACGTTCCCGAGGGGATGCAGGCGTACGTGACCGGGCCCGCCGGGTTTGCTGCCGGTATCGCGCAAGGCCTCGCATCCATCGACGGACTGCTACTGGTCGTTGCCCTCGCGGCCGTGCTGCTCATCCTGCTGGTGGTCTACCGCTCGGCGCTGCTGCCGATTGTGGTGCTCTCGACGAGTATGTTTGCGCTGTGCGTGGCACTGCTCGTGGTCTGGTGGCTGGCGAAGGCCGAGATCGTCACGCTCAGCGGGCAGACCCAGGGCATTCTGTTCATTCTGGTGATCGGGGCCACCACCGACTACTCGCTGCTGTATGTCGCGCGTTTCCGCGAAGCGCTGCGCAGGACGCGCAATATTCGCGAAGCGACCACGAGCGCTTGGAAGGGTGCGCTTGAACCGATCGTCGCATCCGGAGGCACGGTCATCGCCGGTCTTCTGTGCCTGCTGCTGAGCGACCTGAAATCGAACTCGACGCTCGGGCCGGTCACCGCGATCGGCATTGTGTTCGCCATGATCGCCGCGTTGACGCTGCTGCCCGCCGCGCTGCAATTGCTCGGCCGCGCCGCGTTCTGGCCGGTGATCCCCAAGTTTGAACCCGAGGTGGTCGAAGCCGAACACGGCATGCCCACTCGCGGGCTGTGGGCGCGCATTGCCCGCACCGTGCAGATTCGCCCCCGCGTGATCTGGGTAGCGGTGACCCTCGTGCTGCTCATCGGTTCGTTCGGTGTGCTGCAGTTGCGCGCCCACGGTGTGCCGCAGAGCGAGATGGTGACCGGCGAGAACGAGGCTCGCGACGGCCAGATCGCGCTCGGTGAACACTTCCCCGGTGGTTCCGGCAGCCCCGTCTATGTGGTGACCGAAGAGGGCAAGCTCGTCGAAGTCGCACAGAAACTCCTCGCACACGATGGCGTTGACCAGCTCACCGCCGCCTCGAGTGAATCCCCCGCCGGTGTCGTTCCAGTTACCGAAGACGGCCCAGCACCGCTGGATCCACGTATGCCCGACGTGCCACCGCTGACGGTTGTCGACGGCCAAGTGTTGATTCAGGCGACGCTCACTGACCCGGCCGACTCGGATGCCGCATCCCAAACCGTGCGGGACATCACCGCCGAACTCGGCGACACCGCGATGGTTGGCGGCGTGACCGCGACTTCGATTGCGACGACCGATGCGGCCGTGCACGACAGCTACCTGATCATTCCGGTGATTCTCGGCGTGATCATGCTGATTCTGATGGCACTGCTGCGCTCGATACTGGCACCGATCTTGCTGATCGCGACTACCGTGTTGTCGTTCGGCACCGCGCTCGGTGTCTCGGCGCTGGTGTTTAACCACGTATTTGGGTTCTCTGGCTCGGACCCCGCGGTGCCGCTGTACGCATTTGTGTTCTTGGTGGCGCTCGGCATCGACTACAACATCTTCTTGATGACGCGAGTGCGCGAAGAAGCCAAGGAGCACGGCACCCGATCGGGCATTTTGCGCGGACTGGTGATTACCGGTGGTGTGATTACCTCGGCCGGTATCGTGCTCGCTTCGACGTTCGCCGCGCTCTCGGTGGTGCCGGTACTGTTCCTGCTGCAGGTGGCGTTTATCGTTGCCTTCGGTGTGCTGCTCGACACGTTCGTGGTGCGCTCGCTGCTGGTACCTGCGCTCGGCTACGACATTGGCCCGGCGATCTGGTGGCCTTCGCCACTGGCGAAGAAGCCCGACGGCGCGCTGCCAGTGCTCGATGCTGATGCGCCTGATGCTGCCGCAGCCGCAGAGGCTCCCGCCGCAGAGGCGTTCACCGGCGCTGAGTCGAGCAAGACACCGTAATCACTGCCGCACACTCAGAAATCTGCCCCCCTTGTGGGTGGGCCGGAGCCGATCGTTGCTCCGGACCCGCTCACCGGGGGCAAATTTCTTACGGCACCTTTTGGGGACACGGCGAGCACCACCGCGCATGAAACAATTGCGCAGAAAGGAGCGCCGTTGTCGCAGCACACCGAAGCCGCAGGTCCCGCATCCACGCCCGCAACACCCGTCCAGGATTCCCCGTCTCCCGGCGGCACTCCCCCAACGGCACTCGCGAACCGACCGCGCCTGTTCGAAGGCCTGGCGCTCTTTGATGCCTCGCGACTGACCTACGAGGCTGCGGTGCGCGCATCCCTCGGCAACTTCTTGCCGCTGATCACGCTCTACTCACTGGGCCGCATCGACCTCGGCATCTACGCCGCGTTCGCCGCGTTCACGGCGATTTACGGACGCAGCGAACCGTATCGTTCGCGATGGCTGTCGGTCGCAACCGTCGCGGTAACGTGCATCCTGTGCATCATTGCTGGGTCAGCCGTGCAGCTGCTCGGCGCGCCCCTGTGGTTGATGCTCGCCGGTGCCGCGCTCGTCACCGTCATCACGCTGCCCATGAGTTTCGGGATGCAGTGGATTCCGAAGGGCTCGATCTTCTTTCTGTTTGCGTTCCTTGCCTGCGCGAACTATCCGGTGCCCGAAGAAGGACTCGGCCTGGTTGCCATCGTGGCGATTGCCAGTGGTCTGACCAGCTGGTGCATTGTCATGTCGGGCAAGCTGCTGCGGCTGGTGCCGCGCATCGACGCTCGCTTGCGTCCACTGCCTCATGAGCCGGTGCGATCGCTCTCGAGCGCGCTCGCACCCGATGTGCTGCGGCTCACGGCGGCGGCGCTGCTGGGCATGACGGTCGCGGGTGTGGTGGCCTGGTCGCTGAACTTTGCCACGCACCAGTATTGGGCCATGCTCACCGTGGCCGCCATCTTCTCGACACCGAGCGCGATGGTTTCGTTCGAACGCACGATGCACCGGCTCGCGGGCACGCTCGCGGGTGTGGGATGCGCGGCGGCACTGTTCGGCGGCAACCCACCGACGCTCTACGTCATCATTGCCTGCGCGCTGTGCCAGTTCATCGTTGAGGTGATTATTAGCCACCACTACGGTGTCGCGCTCACCTTCATCACGCCGCTCGCGATCGGCGCTTCAAATCTCAATCTCACCTCGGATTGGGAGACGCTGTTTGTGGACCGCTCACGCGAAACGCTGATCGGCGCTGCCTGCGCCGTTGCGATCATTGTGGCCGTGCGCTGGCGGATGCTTCGGCGCGGCGACCTGGCCTAGCACCGCGCAGGCATTGCGCTGAGCAAGCTGGCAGTTCCAGGTCGTCGCCGCGTGCCGCGACTCATCAATACGCCCAATTTCGACACGTTTTCGATGCAAACACCCGGTTCTGATGAGTCGCAGCACACCCGACCACGCGACAGACCCGACTCCGCGGCACCTCACAGCGGAAGCGCGCAGACCCGAAAACGATGCCGTTACTCGACGACCCAGCCGGGGAAACGCGTCAGCGAAAACGCGCGCGGCAACTCGGCTTCGTCGTGCAGAATCTTCGCCACGAGCTCACCGATGGCGTTGCACATCTTGAAGCCCTTGCCCGAAAACGCGCTCGCGACAAACACCCGCTGTCCAGCGTCGAGCCAGTCGAGGATGAACATGCGGTCGATCGCGTACAGCTCCGGGTACACCGCGGTGCGCACCGGTACGGGATGCACATCCTGCAGCACGCGCGTAATGGTCGCTTCGCAGTCGCGCAGGTCGTCGAGCGTTGCCTGCCCGTCGTAGGCGATGCCGTCGAACTCCGCGTCGCGCGGCTCGGTGAGACCCGAGACCTTCACGTGCAGGCCGTCGAGCGTCGGCGCCCCGTAGGCGTGGAAGCCATCGCCCTCACGAATAAACACGGGCATCTCGGTTGCACGGAAGTCTTCGGGAGCGTCGGGCTGGAACCAGGTCATGACCTGCAACCGTGGGCGAGTGTACGGCGCAAGCTGCGGCAGGATGTCCGTTGTGCGGGCACCAGCGGCGACCACCACGCGGTCAACTTCCCAACTATTGCCGTCTTCGGCCCGAATCGTCACACCGTCTTGGTGCGGGATGACTTCGGTCACGGTGGCTTCGATGTGTTGCGCACCGAGGGCCTCGGCCCGGTCGAACGCATCTCGCACGACCAGGTCGGTGCGCACGAAACCGCCGCAGGGGTCGTAGTAGCCAACGTCACCCTCGCAGCTGGTGAACTGTGGGAAACGCCTGTGGAGTTCGTCACCTCGCAACACTTCGTGTTCGATGTTGAACTCGTTGGCGTAGGCCTCGAGATCGCGGGCGTAGTCGCTGTCCTCGGGTACGAGCGCGAGCGCACCGCATTCGCGAAACGCGGTCGGCAGACGCTTATCGAGTTCGCGCCAGAGTTCGTAGGCGCGTTCGATGAGGTGGTAGTACGCGCCGCCTTCGCGGTACAGGCGCCGGAAGAGCCTGGTGTCACCGCCTACGGCCGAGAGGTCATTTGCGACTCCGAAGGCTTCAAAGCCGACGACCTCATAACCTCGCTGTTGCAGTTCTAGCGCGGTAAACGCTCCGACGGATCCGAGGCCAATTACCCCGACCCTCTTGCCAGACATGGAATTTCTCTCCTACGTGCGCTGCAGTTGCGCGAACACGAACCAAGTCTCGCGCGTTGAAATGACGTCCTGCTGCACACTTCTTCGGTACCTCCATTTTTCCATGGATTTTCCACGAAGGTCCTGGACTCCCCGCGATGGGCTCGGACTCCCTTTGATGGTTCAGGCAACACGCGGATGCACGCTGCTCGCTTCGTGCCCAGCACACCAGCAGCCGCATGCGGCCGAAATAGGTAACACTGCATCCGAACGCCATTGTTCAAACTGCAGTGTTGCTGCCACCGTAACAACTTGAAAAAATGAACACCATTTGCCAGTTGTTTGGCGCGCTGACGAGCCGCGCGACGGGTACCGCATCCGTCTCGCACCGCGGCGCCAATCCGATCAGGCGCTCATCTCAACGTCAGTACAATCTGCGTCATGCGTCTGTGCAATTTGTTGAGCGAAGGTCCTAAGGATTTTGCTGAAGTCCTGCAATTTCAGCGCGACACACACGACCAGGTGCATCGCTCGCAACAGCACGACACCATCATTTCGGTCGAACACGAGCCCACGTTCACGACGGGTGTGCGCACCAAACCCGAGCACATTCCCGAAACCGTTGCGCCGGTCGTTCCCGTCGATCGCGGCGGCTCGGTCACCTATCACGGCCCCGGGCAGCTCGTGGTTTACCCCATCGTGCAGCTGCAGCCACCGAAAGACGTGATCGCGCTCACCCGGGCGCTCGAACAGGCCGTCATCGACATGCTTGCCGAAGATTACGGCATCGAATCCACCCGCGTCGACGACCGCTCCGGCGTCTGGATTGTGCGCCCAGGCGAGCAGGATCGAAAGATCTGCGCCATCGGCCTGCGCGTTGCCAGAGACACCACCATGCACGGCATCGCGCTCAACGTCACCACCGACCTCAGCTGGTTCGACCAGATCGTCCCCTGCGGTATCGACGACGCCTCGGTCGCTTCGATGGCGCAGCTCGGGGTGGATGCATCCCTCGAAGCGGTTAATGCGCGGCTCATCCCTCGCATCGACGCACTGCTGCAACCGCTTCGCAAGCCCGAGCGCGTCGCCGATGACACCTTGCCTGCGGTACGGGATGCATCCGCATCCGTTCGCCCGCAACGCACCGGTACCGCAGCCGCAACCGGCACCGAACGCGGTACCGCCCGCGCAACCGCGCTGCCCGCATCCGGCCGACCGCCCCGCCGCCCCGAGCCCGAAACCCGCAAGCTGCTGCGCATCGAAGCCGCCAACGCGCAGGTGCCGATCGAGCAGAAACCCGAGTGGATTCGCACCACCGCGGTTGCCGGCAAGGAATACCAAGACATGCGCGGCCTCGTGCAGGGCAAGTCGCTGCACACGGTGTGCGAAGAAGCCGGCTGCCCGAACATTTACGAGTGCTGGGAAGACCGCGAAGCGACGTTCCTGATCGGTGGCGACCAGTGCACCCGCCGCTGCGATTTCTGCATGATTGCCACCGGCAAGCCCACGTCGTATGACCGGGATGAACCGCGTCGCGTGGCCGAATCGGTGCGCGAGTTGCAGCTGCGCTACGCGACCGTGACCGGTGTCGCCCGCGATGACCTGCCCGATGGCGCCGCCTGGCTCTACGCCGAAACCTGCCGCCAGATTCACGCGCTCAACCCCGACACCGGCGTTGAGCTACTTGTCGACGACTTCCGCGGCTCCGCCTCGGCCTTCGACGAGGTCTACGCCGCCGCACCCGAGGTGTTCGCGCACAACCTCGAGACGGTACCGCGCATCTTCAAGCAGATTCGTCCGGCGTTCCGGTACGACCGCTCGCTGGATGCGCTGCGTCGCGCATCCGAGGCGGGGCTGGTGACCAAGTCCAACCTGATTCTGGGCATGGGCGAGACTCGCGAAGAGATCGAATCGGCCATGCGCGACCTCGTTGACGCGAAGGTCGACATCCTCACGCTCACGCAGTACCTGCGGCCCTCAAAGTTGCACCACCCGATCGACCGTTGGGTGAAGCCCGAGGAGTTCGTCGAGCTGCGCGACCTCGGCGAGCAGCTCGGTTTTGCCGCAGTGATGGCCGGTCCACTGGTGCGCTCGTCGTACCGCGCCGGCAAGTTGTGGGCACAGGCGATGCGTGCGAAGGGCCGCGAGCTGCCCGAACACCTGGCGCATTTGGCGACTGGTGCTCCGGCTCGTCAAGAAGCCAGCAGCGTACTGGCACGGATGCAGCAGCTCGCGCCGACCGCATCCGCAACCATTGCCCAGACAACGTAGTCGCCGCTCCGAATCTCCAAACCGGTGCAGATTTCCGGGGTCAGGGGTGGATACCACCTCGGGCTCGCTGCAGGTGCACCACTTTGGAGATGCACCCCAACGCAACCAGGTATTCCGGGCCGTTAGGCGTCGACGTCGAGTTCAGCCAGCCGTTCGTGGATGCGGCGCAGGTCTTCCATGAGCGATCCGATGAGAATCCAACGGCGACCGCTCGGCGTGCGGAGCTCAAGCGGTGCCGTCAGTGCCGGGATCGCTGAGGTCATCGGCGTCGGATCGATTTCGGCCAGGTGCACCAGCAGCCGCACATCGTGTGCGGCCCGCCGCAGCTGGTCGGTGATGTCGTGCACCATCGGCTCGCGGCAGAGTTCGTCGTCGTAGTGATCGAAGAACGCGCGAGTCATGCCGATGACTTCGGTGGCCATGCCACGCAGGCGATCATCGAGCACGCGCTCAATTTCTTGTAGCTGCGGTTCGTGTTTCGCCGCCCAGAGGTTCATCGAGAGCGATTCGCGCGCGGTCGTAATCGCGGATTGCGCCGACGTCACCATCGGCCGCAGCAGCCGAACCTCAATCAGCAGGCCCTGCAATTGCCCGGGCGTTTGTGTGGATTCCAAGGCGTCCGCGAGCCGCACGAGCGATTCGGCGATTTCACCGCCGAGCATTGCCACGCGTTCGCGAGCCGGTTCAACCTTCACCGGCGGTACCAGCAGCAGGTTTACGCCGAACGCGACCAGCGAACCAATCGCGGTCTCGACCACGCGCGTGACCGCAAACTCCCAACTCCCCGCGCCCATCGCGATCGCCAGCATGGCGCTAATTACCAGCTGGTTCGTCATGCCCACGCTGAGTTTCGCCATCCAGCTCACTGCCACCGCGACGGCAATGATCAGCAGCACCAGCCAGTTCGAAACCGGCAGCACCTGTGCCATGACCGATGCCAAGAGCACACCGGCAACGACGCCGAGGCTTCGCTCCACACCCTTGGCAAACGACTGATTGACGCTCGGTGCCACGATCAGCAGTGCCGCGATCGCCGCGAAGATCGGCATATCGATGCGCAAGATGAGCACGCACAGCGCCCACGACAGCCCGATCGCGATCAGGGTCTTAGCTGCTTGGATGAGCGGCACGCGACTGTTGGCAACAAACGCTGAGGTGATCCGCATGCATTCAGGGTACTTCGGCGGATGCGCCCGGTCGCGCGGGGTTCGCCACCGGCGTTAGCCGTTCGCTCACGTTCCACGGGCGTAGGCTTACAACATGACCACTGCACGACCGGTTCAGATGATTGCACTGCTCGATGGGTCGCTCGTCGACCCGGACGTTCCGCTGCTTCGCGCCGATGATCTCGGCGTTGTGCGCGGCGATGGCGTGTTCGATGTGGCGTTCTGCAGCCACGGCGAGGTGCCAAATCTTGAGGCGCACCTCGACCGTCTCGAAGCATCCGCCCATATTCTCGGCCTGCCGAAGCCCGATCGCGCCGGTTACGCGCGTGCGGTGACGGCGCTTACGGATGCGTGGGATTGGGATGCGAACCCCGAGGCGATCGTGCGCATGGTCGAGACCCGTGGTTCGGAACTCGGCGGCGAGCCCACCTGCTGGGCGATGATGATGCCGCTGGCCGAGTCGATCTATCGCGACCGCCACGAGGGCGTGCGCGTGCTCATCCTTGACCGCGGTTACGAGGCCGAAGAAACGGTCGACCTGCCCTGGTTGCTTCCGGGCGCCAAGAGCCTGTCGTACGGCATCAATATGGCGGCGCAGCGCTGGGCGTTAAACCACGGCGCCGATGACGCACTGTTCGTCACGCCCAACGGTCACCTGCTCGAAGGCCCGACTTCGACGCTGCTGCTCGACCTCGACGGCAAGCTGCAGACGCCGCAGCAGGACGGCATTTTGGCGTCGACGACGCTGCGCCGGTTGATGGATGCGGGTGCTCCCGAAGGCATTACCGTCACGTTTGCCGAGCTCCACCGCGAGGTCCTCGATCGCGTCGACGGCGCCTGGCTGATTTCGTCCGGTCGCCTGCTCGCACCGATTACTTCGGTGGACGGCAAGGCGATCCCGCGTTCGCCAATGCACGCAACGCTTGCGCGCCTGCTGAAGGTGCCTGCACCACGCAACTAGCCGCATCCGGCTGCGGCCGGGTCACCCCGCCATTGCGAAAACATACGAGCGTTCTGCGCTCCGGTCGCGTCTACGACCGGAGCAGACTTCCGCAACTTGTGCGGTGAAACACAAGATGGGGCGGACTGTATCCCAGTCCGCCCCATTCTCGTTGTGCGCTAGTTGACGTGTCCGCGGCTGCGCAGGTACGCCATGACCGTCGGGTCATTGGTGGCTGCGAGCCAGTCGAGCAGGTCCTTGTCGGCGCCCTGTGCCGAGGCCAGGTACGGCCACAGCTCACGGTGCTCCTTCATCGCCGAGAGCTCCGCTGCCGGAGTGTTCGGGTCGAGGGCCTTGCGCGCCATGGCGGCGAGGTCGGGTGCGCCCGCGTCAGCCTGCGGTGCTGCCTCGGCTGCCGGTTCCGGCTGTGCGGCCGGCTGTGCGGATGCAGCTGGCTGTTCCGAGGCCGGTGCTGCAGCTGGTTCAGGCTGTGCAGCAGGTTGTGCGGATGCGGCCGGCTGCGCGGGTGCTTCAGCGGCGGCAGGTGCCTGCTGCTGCAGGAAGCTCGGCTGGTCGCCGGGCAGTTGTTGCGGCTGGCCGTACGGTGCGGCGGCCTGGGCCTCAGGAGCCTGGACTGCCGAAGATGGGGCTTCAGATGCCTGGGCTACCGGGGCCTGCGGCTGACCGTACTGCGTCTGCTGACCGTACTGGGCTTGCTGGCCGTACTGGGCTTGCTGATCCGGCTGACCGTAGCCCTGCGGTGCGGGGTTACCGTGGCTCGGGTGGTCCTGATGCATCTGCGCACCGTTGTAGCCCGGTGCGAACTGCTGCTGCTGCGGCTGGCCGTAGCCAGGCTGACCGTAACCAGGCTGACCGAAACCAGGCTGGCCGTAGCCGGGCTGGCCGTAGCCGGGCTGACCTTTGCCGACGCCCTGAAGCTTCATCGCCGTGCCGGTCGCTGCAAAGTGTGCCTTCATCTGCGGCACCAGCATGACCGCAGCGAGCACAACGAGTGGGAAGAGTACGAAGAAGCCCATGATGTGCATACCAGTGAGGGTGGATGCGAGCGTCATGTTATAGAGGCCGATATCACCCTGCAAAATGATCGCGAAAATCATGACGACAATGCCCAGTGCGGCCATCGCTCCCAACAAGATCACCAGCAGCTGCTGGCTCACCACTGGAGTTTGCTGACCCGAGTTGCCCTTGACCTTGAGCCACGCGAAGATTGCGCCACCGGCGATGGCCAGCAGCAGCACCATGGTGATGATCGTCATCGTGATCGTGCCGCCCTCCATCTTTACGCGGTCACTGATCGGAATGAGTACCGAAATTCCAGCCAGTGCGGAGAGCACTGCGAGCACTGCCGTGACCAGCATCGCGAGTCCAGTTGCGTGGAACCAGTGAGCAGTCGCATCCATTGGCTTGGCCGCACGCTGCATTTCGGGACTCAGTGCAACGGCACCGAGACCGGCGAACATCACGAACGCACCTGGCGTGACGCCCATGAGGAGGAACACGAGAATGTGCAGCGATTCCAGACCGGTCTTCGAAAGGCCGAGACCGAACATGCCGTCGAGCACCCAGGCCAGCAGGATGGCAAGCCCGAGTCCAACCGAAACCAGTCGTGCCGGTTCCGAGCCGAGCAGGAACATAACGGCGAGGGCAATCAGGGCGACGGCGACCAGCACACGCATGAAGATGCCAGTGATTGGTCCGGCAAAGTTGGCGCTCATCATGCCGCCACCGCCCATGTCACCAGTCTGAACAAACATGGCGATGACGCCGATCACGACCAGCAATGCAGCGATGCCGGCGTAGGCAAATCCGAGGCCTCTAACGATCGTTGCAGCGAGACGTGCCGTTGGCGACTGGGGGCCACCCAAGGCGCCGAGCTCGTAGTCACGGGTCTGTGCGTTGATGGCAATCGTGACCAGCGCGACCGCAACACCGCCGCCGAGTCCGGCGAAGTCTGGCGTGTCGAAGATGTCGCTGAACGCAAACACCAGTTCAAAGATCACGTACACGATGACGCTAATGAGCAGCGGCGCCTGCGTGGCGACGCGCACGAGATACACGGTTGCCGGCGGCAGCGGCAGCATGCCGAACCGGGCGAGCAACTGCATAATGCCACCACCTGCGGCGACGATGAGGCAGAACACCGCGCCAAGCACGGTGGCCGAGATGCTCACGCGACCGCCCGTGTTCCAAACCATCATGAGCGCGAGCAGCGGCAGCACAGCACCCGCAATGTCTCGTGCCCAGTCAAGCCACGACGACTTCACGGCCTGACGCTGCGGCGCGGGCTGACCAAACTGCTGCTGGCCGAACTGGCCCTGCTGCGGCTGACCGAACTGGTTCTGACCCTGGTTCTGGTTCTGACCAAACTGCTGCTGACCGTACTGCTGCTGACCCGTCGATGCCTGGCCCATCGGCTGCTGACCGAACTGCTGCTGGTTCTGCTGCTGCGCGAACTGCTGCTGGTCAGCTTGCCCGTACTGCTGCGGTTGGCCGAATTGCTGCGGCTGCCCAGACTGCTCGGGAGCACCCGAGTATCCGGGAGCATTAGCGAAGTTGTCCGTCATATTGTGAGGCTCCTTCTTCAGCGACGGCCAAGCCACCGCGTGTTCGAACGACGTCGTGTAGTTACGAAACGCAACCGACCGCATCCACCCCGAAGTTACCGGCAATACGCACCAGTACCGTGCGGATGCGCGCAGCCACGCACGTCCCTTCGAGGTTATCGGGCGAAGGAAACGTTTTTGGCTTCTGCGGCGCGATCGGCCAAAAATCCGACGAGCGAGCGACCCGCATCCGGCAGCGTCGACCGTTCCCGAGGTTTTTCCGGCCAGCGTTCGTACGATGTGTTCATGAAGACCATCACTGTTCAAGAACTCGGCCAGCTCGGCGAAAACATCACGCTCATCGACGTGCGTGAACCCGACGAGATCGCTGAAGTGCGCGTACCGTTCGCAAAGGTGATCCCGCTGAGCGAGTTCGCTGACCGTGTCGATGAAGTACCGACCGAAGGCGCCTACATCATGTGTCACGCCGGTGGCCGCTCGGCACGCACGGTTACTTTCCTGGAGCAGCGCGGCATCGACGCCACGAACGTTGACGGCGGCATTGCCGCCTGGGAGGCCGCCGGCCTTCCCGTCGAACGCGGCTAAACCGCATCCGCACCGTTCTCCCCCCCGGCCCGACGCACACCGTTGCCGCGGGCTGCCGCCATCGTACGCGCCACCCGGCTTGGTGCGGCGCGACCACCCAAGCTTGACGCTCGCGTAACGAACTAGGCTCGTGCCCATGGCAACTGCGCAGGAACTACTCGAACGCGTTTGGGGATACCCCGAGTTTCGTGGGCAGCAAGCCGAGATCGTGCAGACCCTGATCGACGGTCAGGATGCGCTGGTGCTGATGCCCACCGGTGGCGGCAAGTCGCTCTGCTACCAAGTTCCGGCCCTCGCCCGCGAAGGCACCGCCATCGTCATCTCGCCACTCATCGCGCTGATGCAAGACCAGGTTGCCGCGCTCGAACAACTCGGCGTGCGCGCCGCGTACCTGAACTCGACCCTGCAGCCCGAGGAACGCGCATCCGTCGAACAGCGCTTTGTGCAGGGAAAACTCGACCTGCTGTACCTCGCGCCCGAGCGACTGCGCGCATCCACGCCCCTGCTACAGCGCGGGCACATCTCGATGTTTGCCATCGATGAAGCCCACTGCGTGAGCCAGTGGGGCCACGACTTTCGACCGGACTACCTCGAGCTGAGCGCCCTGCCCGAGTTGTGGCCGAAGGTGCCACGCATCGCGCTCACCGCCACCGCCACCATCGCCACCCGGCAAGAAATCGCGCAGCGACTGCAGCTCGAGAACGCCCGCACGTTCGTGTCGAGTTTCGACCGGCCGAACATCCAGTACCGCATTGTGCCAAAGCAGCGGGCGCGCGAATCGCTACTGTCGTTCATCCGCGCCGAACACGACGGCGACGCCGGCATCGTGTATTGCCTCTCGCGCAAATCGACCGAGCAGACCGCCGAGTTCCTGCGCAATAACGGCATCGACGCCCTCGCCTATCACGCCGGTATGCCCGCCGAACAGCGCGCCAACCATCAGGCACGATTCCTGCGCGAAGAGGGCCTCGTCATGTGCGCCACCATCGCCTTCGGCATGGGCATCGACAAGCCCGATGTGCGATTCGTCGCCCACCTCGACCTACCGAAATCGGTCGAAGGCTACTACCAAGAAACCGGACGCGCGGGACGCGACGGGCTCCCATCCACCGCCTGGCTGGCCTACGGCCTACAGGACGTGGTGCTGCAGCGCCGCATGATTTTCGAGGGCGATGCGAGCGAGCAATACAAGTGGCAGCAGTCGCGGCATCTGGATGCGATGCTCGCGCTGTGCGAGCACGCGGGCTGTCGACGGCAGCAGATTTTGCAGTACTTCGGTGAAGATGCACCCGACCGTTGCGGCAATTGCGACAACTGCCTGCAGCCACCCGAGACGTGGAACGCGACGGTCGCGGCACAGAAACTCTGTTCGTCGATCGTGCGGCTCGAGCGGGCGGGCAACCAAACCTATGGCGCCGGGCACCACATC
Organism: [Zimmermannella] bifida NBRC 103089; assembly: GCF_001570925.1. Lineage (GTDB taxonomy): Bacteria > Actinomycetota > Actinomycetes > Actinomycetales > Microbacteriaceae > Gulosibacter > Gulosibacter bifidus. The sequence continues at coordinate 71,320 of NZ_BCSP01000006.1, read as the reverse complement.
GACATCTTGCTTGGGCGCACGAATGAGCGGGTGACGCGGATGCGGCACCACGAGTTGCCGACGTTTGGGATCGGTAATGACATGGCTGAGTCGGAGTGGCGGAGCACGATTCGCCAATTACTGGCACTGCACATCGTCGAAGCCGTCGGCGAATACGGTGTGCTCGTGCTTGGCGAACATGCCCCGGCGGTGCTTCGCGGCGAACGCGAACTGCGACTGCGGAAGGATGCCCGCGGCCAGCGTGCCTCGGCACCGAAGCGGCGCGCATCCGAAATCGAATCATCGCTGCAGCCCGATCAGTTGCGCCGTTTTGAACAACTGCGGTCGTGGCGACGCGAAGCTGCCGATGAACAGGGCGTGCCGGTGTATGTGGTGTTCTCGAACGCGACGCTGCAGCAGATGGCGGTCGAGCGACCGTCAACGCTCAGCGAACTTGCCGAGATCTCCGGAGTTGGCCGCGCGAAACTCGAACAGTACGGCGACGAAGTGCTCGCGGTACTTGCCGAGCGGTAATTGCGTGCGGCACAGCGCGGGCTGGCAGCTGCCGGCTAGTTGTCGAGCGCTACCAACTAGTTGACGAGCTCGGAAATCAGGAACCCGAGCATGACCAGGCCGACGATGGTCAGCAGCGCACCGGCCGATACGAGCGCTACGGAACGACGACGCTCACGGTCGTACAGACGCCGGTCAGATGCTTCGCGGTCAATTTCCGGCACCTCCGCCGAAACCGACGACATCGAGGTGTCGTCCATCCACTGGGGTGCGTCTTCAAACGACGCCGCAATGTCGCCATTGGTCGGATCCATGGTGTTCCCAACCGTGCCCGAGTAGCTCGGGGCTCCCGCAGCCTGACGCTCACGACGGTTGCGAAGCAGGTAGACCCCGCCCATGGCAGCCAAAATGATTCCCCCAACACAGATCACGAGCGCGACCATGATGGCGACACCAATCATTCCAGCAGTCATCGTGGCGGTTAGCATCATCCATCCTTCGTCGTACCGGAATGTGCCCAAACGCGGTGCAGCATGGTGTCAATACTAGGCAGTCGCCGGTGTTTGGCGGCGAACTCGGGGTTACAGCTGGTTTGCCGGAACGCTAAACGAGTCGCACTGTTCCACGCCGCCTTCGTAGCCGCGCATCAACCAAGTGGTGCGCTGCTTACTGGTGCCGTGCGTGAACTTCTCGGGCTGAACTTCCATGCCCTGCTGTTCCATGATCGTGTCGTCACCGATCGACTGTGCGGCCGAGATCGTCGATTCGATCTCTTGGCGCGTCGGTGGCTTCATGATCTGGTTACCGTTTGCATCCGTTGCTTCGGATGCGCCGCGCATCCAGGCACCGGCGTAGCAGTCAGCCTGCAGTTCGAGACGGACCAGCCCGCCGGCCGGACCCGCATCCTGCTGCTTGTCGGGCGTCAATGTGCCCGAGAGGTTCTGAATGTGGTGACCCCACTCGTGCGCTACGACATACATCTCAGCCAGCGGGCCGCCCTCGGCGCCGAAGCGCTCAACGAGGATGTCGAAGAAGTCGGTGTCCATGTAGATGCCGGTGTCTGGCGGGCAGTAGAACGGGCCGATTGCGTTCGAAGCAGTGCCGCAGGCGCTGCCGGTCTGGCCGCTGTAGATCACGACGCCCGGATCACGGTACTCGCGTACGCCAACTTTCTGGGCTTCTTTGGCCCAGAACTGTTCGAGCGTTACGGCGGCGCCTTCAATACGGCAGTCGCGGTTCTGGTTCGCTTCGGCACCGGTGCAAACGAGGTTTTCTTCCTCTTGTTGGCCACCCGGAGCCGCCCCGAACATCTGCGTGATGTCAACGCCAAGAAGCTGCGTCGACAGCAGGCCCAGCAGCACGGCTACGAGACCGCCACCGCCGATCGCTGCGCCGCGTCCGGTGCGCTTGCGCACATTGCCGGAGTCGAACTGTGAACCTTCATTGAACGTCATGCCACTAACCTAGCCGAGCATTCCGCCGGATTGCCGATTTCATTGCCAAAGCTTTATGTGGCTGCGTGCCAAGTGATTTCCCCGGATGAAATTGTTGCCGCACAGCGGGTCCGAACCGGATATATCGATGGACTCGCTGTGCAGCAACAATTCCTGCCCGGCACCCCCAGCCGAGGTGCTGCCAGCACCGCTAGCGGCGCTTTGGCCGCGGCTCGGGCTTTGGCATCTGCCCGCTCGCGCGCAGCTGTTCGTAGTGCGCGTGCGCTTCGTCTTGCCACTGCTGTTCGGCACCGGATGCGATGACCGCGCGCAGGTGCTCGGGACCGTACCCAAACGCATCCACGAGTTGCTGTGCCAGCGGACGCAATCGCGAAACCAGCCGGTCGATATACGACCCGACCAGCCGCGCACGCTTGACGGTGAGCCGACCCGAGAGTAGGTACCAGTCGAGGTCGCGGTTGATGAGCCCAAGCCCGTACAGGTCCCGCAACCAGCACATGACCTTATGGTCATCGGTAGTGGCGTCGAACGATTCGAGCTTGCGGGTGAATGCCTCCCACTGGATGAGTTCGGCGTAGCAGCGCGCGGCGCGGATCAGGCGGTCCTGCTGCGAGTTCAGAGCATCGGCGCGCTCGGCCGGGGTCTTCTTGACGAAGCGCGCGAGGTAGGTGCCGATCTCCGCGATCTCATCTTCGACGCGCGCCGCGAGCAGCGCCCGCTGATTGTCGGGTTCGCGCAGCCAGCCGACCGAGCGGGCGGGGTTGCCGAGGTCGGTAGCTAGACCGCCCAGGCGGGCAAGGCCGATCTCGCGGAAGGCGCGGGCTGCGGTCTGCGTGACGACCATGCGGGCGGTTTCGCGCGCATCCGCATCCTTGAATTTCGCTGCGAAATCATCGAGCAGTCGCTTACCGACCAACTGCAACAGCACGTTGTTGTCACCCTCGAACGTCGTGTAGACGTCGAGGTCGTGGTGCAGCCCAACGATGCGGTTCTCGGCCAGGAACCCGGCGCCACCGCAGGCTTCGCGAACTTCTTGCAGCGTGTCCATGCCCTGCCAGGTCGAGAGTGGCTTGAGCGCCGCGGCCAGGGTTTCGAGGTCGGAGCGACGCTCGGGGGTGTCGTGTTCGCCAGAAAACACCGCGTCGAATTCGCGCAGCAACTCGTCGTGCGCGAAGGTCGCCGCATAGGCGGTGGCGATGCGGGGAATCAGTCGGTGCTGGTGGCGGGTGTAGTCGAGCAGCACCGTTTCGCGGCCGCTCTTGGCGTTATCGAACTGGCGGCGCTGGTTCGCATACGTGACACCGATCGACAGCGCCGCTTTCTGCGCAACGGTCGCGGCCCCATCCAACGACACTCGCCCCTGCACCAGGGTGCCGGTCATCACGAAGAACCGACGACCGGGTGACTCGATCGGCGAGGTGTAGGTACCGGCGGCATCGACGTCGCCATAGCGGTTGAGCAAGTGGTCGCGCGGGATACGGACGTGGTCGAAGTGCAGGCGACCGTTGTCGATACCGTTCAGGCCACCCTTGACACCATCGTCTTCGCCGCCGATACCCGGGAGGAATTCCCCGTTTTCGTCGCGAATCGGTACGTAGAACGCGTGCACGCCGTGGTTCATCCCGCGGGTGATGAGCTGCGCGAACACGACCGCGGCGGTGCCGTCCTTGGCAGCATTGCCGAGGTAGTCCTTCCATGCCAGGCGGAAGGGCGTGTTGATGACCCACTCTTCGGTGTGCTCGTCATAGGTCGCAGTCGTAGCGAGCCCCGCGACATTCGAACCGTGACCCGATTCGGTCATGGCGAAGGCACCGGGGACCTCAACCGATAGCGCACCGGGCAACCAGCGGCGGTGATGCGTTTCGGTACCGAGATGCAAGATCGCGGATGCGAACAGGCCGAATTGCACGCCCGATTTGATTTGCAGGCTCGGGTCGGCCAAGAACAGTTCCTGGAACACCGCCAGGTTCGCGCCGTTGTCGGCCGCGCCGCCGAATTCTTCGGGGAACGCGAGCAGCGGGGTGCCTACGCTGACGAGATCACGCAACTGTGCGAGGACACGTTCGCGGTGCGCCTCGCAGCCGAGCGTATCGTCGCGCCAGAAGCGCGAATCGGCAGCGATGTTCCGGCCACGCATCGTGGCATCGGGCCACGAGCCCATCAGCGCGTAGGCGATCTGGCTGTTGTTGATGGCCGCGGTCTTCGGATCCGCGTCAAGCTCCACATCGTCGAGACGGGTGGAGGCGTCAGTGACCATGACGTCGCTGTCCGGTACTGACGAGTCGGGGACGTGTTCCAGGCGGTGTTGCTCGACAGCTCCGTCGGCACGAACCGATTCTGGGGTCGTTTCTTGATTCAAAGCGCCATTGCTCATGCCGGCAATCTAAGAAACCCGACGAGCCCCGTCGAGCGATCTGCGCATCCACTACAACCGCAAGATCGAGCACGGGCCAATTCTCGGAGGCTTGCTACAAACCGACCCGGCGCGAACCTACCAATGCATATAAGGATGCCGCTTCATCAGCTCTGGAAACGCCAACGGCCGTCGGGCGCCACAACCGGGCAGAATCTTCTGCACGGTCACAGCAGCCGACGGCCGCCAGACAGCTAATGGGTCGCTACGACTTGATCGCTTCGATGATCTTGACGCGGCCGGTACGCAGCAGCGAGTTCCGGTACATCCGGCCCGCCAGCATGGTCAGCAGCGCAGCCGAAACCACCAGGATCGCGAGCGCCACGATCGGTTCCCACCACTGGGCGTCACCGAACAGCACTCGCACCGGCATTGCTACCGGCGACGAAATCGGCAGGTAGCTGAGCCAGGTCATGACCGTCGGGTTCGAGGCACCAAGGAACGTACCCATGTACGGCACCATCAGCAGGTAGACGATCGGCGCGGTCGCGCTCGCAACATCTTCTGGTCGACTGAGCGTCGCGCTCACCCCCGCGTACATGGCTGCGTAGAGCATGTAGCCGAAGACCGTCAGCAGAATGTACCAGCCGGCAGCGGGCAGCAGCATCATGGCAAATTCTTGCGCGCCCGAGGCGAACAATGCGACGAGCAGCACCACGGCAATCAGCAGCAACTGACCCACCGCCAGAATGGTGCCCGCGATGATCTTGCCCGCGAGAATCGTGTTCGCCGAAACCGTCGAAACAAGCAGCTCAACGATGCGCGAGGCTTTCTCTTCGACGATCGACTGCGAAAGCCGCTGCGTCGACATGATCAGTGCGCTGAAGAACATCACACCAAAGCCCATGCCGAGCCACATGCGCGCCATGGGATCGAATCCGCTGTTGTCAGGCTGCTGTGCCAAGGCCGTGTTCGGTGCCACGGTGAGCGAACCAACAATTTCGTTCTTGACGTCATCCAGACCAATCACGGTGAGCGGAACTTGCGCATTGAGCGTCGCCGCCTCACCCGACTGTGCATACAGTTCAAGCCCATTGGTTTCTTCGGTGAGGAGCACGACGGCGTCGACATCACCGTCCTTGAGCTGCGTAAGCGCCGATTCGGGCGATTCAACCTTCTTGAATTCAAACGGCAGCTCGTCAGCGCCCGGAAGGCCCTTGATGTCGAGCGTCGTGGCAACTGTATGGTCGTTGCTTTGCCCAGCCAGGCCGCTAAAGAACTCGCCGATGAACTTCTGACCGAATACCACCAGCAGAATCAGCACGACTGATGAAATGGTGCTCCAGATGAATGCCTTCGAGCGCACGGTGCTGAGCAGTTCGCGCTCAGCAATGAGCTGGATGCCCTTCGACACCGAAACGACCGTCGCGTCGCTCTTCGGGGTCGTTGCGGGAGTGGTCGTAGTAGTCATGACTAGCGCACCTCACGGAAGATCTGAACGAGCGGCGTCAGCTCGCGCTGGAATACGGATACCTCGCCGTGCGCGAGCGCTTCGCGGAGCACGTCTTGTGCGCGCTTGGCGCCTGCAGCTTCGGCGGCATCGTCATCAAGCGTCGGGTCAAGCTGGATGCGGATGACCTGTTCACCGTTCTCGCTCGCGACGAGTTCGACGTCGGTCATGCCCTCGAGCCATCCGAGCTGCTGCGCACCGATGCGGTACAGCCCGCGCGAGTGGTGACGCTGGAGTTCTTCGCGCGTGCCCGTGGCACGGATCTTGCCGTCCGCGATGATGACGAGGTCGTCGCTCAGTCGTTCAACCACGTCGAGCTGGTGCGACGAGAACAGGACTGGCACACCGCGGTCCGCGACTTCGCGCAGCACACCGAGCACCGCATCCACCGCAACCGGGTCGAGACCCGAGAACGGCTCGTCGAGAATCAAGAACTCGGGGTTGTGCACCAGCGAAACGCAGATCTGTGCGCGCTGCTGGTTACCCAGCGACAGCGACTCGAGCAGGTCGTCCTTGCGTTCGCTCAGCCCCACAACTTCGAGGAGCTCGTCGGTGCGGCGGCCCGCTTCGGCCTTCTCGACACCGTGCAGGCGAGCAAAGTAGATGATCTGCTCGCGCACCTTCATCTTGGGGTACAGGCCGCGTTCTTCGGGCATGTAGCCGAATCGGGCACGGTCCTGATCCGTCACGGGCTTGCCGTTGAGCAGCGTGACGCCTTCGGTCGGGTGAATCAGGCCGAGAATGGCGCGCATCGTCGTGGTCTTACCGGCACCGTTCGCACCAACAAACCCCGTAAGACGACCGGGCTTGATGTCGAACGTCACGCCGTCAAGGACCTGCCGATCGCCGTACCAGTGGCTAATGCCTTGGATCTGCAGCAATTGAGAGTCTCTCTGTTGTCGGATCGTGGACGGTGGAAAATGCGGCGTATAAACCGATTTCACTCGGAGTCTACACACCCAGTGAAACCCGAAATTGACCCGGCGGCGTCGCGAGTGAATCGTTTAGACATGCCGGCAAGGGTTATACGCCCCGTGCCGATGCACGGTTACCGCGCGAATATGCCGGCTTAACTCGCCGCGCGCATGCTGCGGCGCACCGAATGCCCAACCTGACGAATCGTCTCGATGATTTCTTCTGGTGGCGCGTACTTCGACAGCACCCGAACGCCGTCACTGATGCGCAGCGAATCTACGAGCGGCGCATCCTTTCGGCCCGTCAACAACACGATGTACGGCGCTGGTTCCCGCAGTTCGCGGATGGTCGCGGTAACGTCACGGGCGTCGCCGTCAGTCAGACGCACCGATAGGCACAGCACGTCGGGACGGTGCCTGGCAACGAGCGTCGGCGCATCTGCGAGTGACGCGCCCTGAGCGACGATGCGAATGTCCTCGACTGCCGAAATAATCAGCGAAAACCCCTCGCGAACCAGCGGCTGGGGCTCAACCATGACGACAGTCGTTTGCTGCAACGAAACCTCCGTTACTGGACGAACGTCGTCCTACTTTCGGGTGAAACCTATCGGCGGCGAGTAACGAGTTGTTAGCGAAACGGGAAACCCACGGTGCACAATATGCATTTTCAATCGGATGCGGTGTCTCGCGTTCCGCGTAATTCCACCGTTGATCGCCGGTTTCCAATAGAGCGTGGGCAGCGTTCGCGACTACACTTGCAGGTATCGTGACGTCGCATATCCCGCCCCAAGAACCGTCCAGCGCACCGGCCGCTGCCGCTCGGCTCGAACGCGGTCGACCGCTCAGCACCCGGCTGCTGATGACCTGCGCGGCCATTGGTGTAGCCGGAGGCGTGCTCTTCACCGCCCACGCACTGATCGGCGGCATCGCCGTCAACACGGTGCCGTTCGTATACGGCCTGACGATGGGTATCTATTTCTTGCCGGGCACGCTCGCCCAGGCAATGTTCCGTCGCCCCGGCGTTGCGATGCTGACTTCGGCCCTCGCCGGATTGGTCTCGGCACCGTTTCAGCCGATCCTATTCATGGCGTTTGTGGTGAGCTTGGCCGTTGGCGCGATGCAAGAGGTGCCGTTTGCCGTCGCCCGGTATCGCGTTTGGAAACCGTGGCTCTTCGCCGTTGCCGCCATCGTCCAGGGGCTGCTCGTCTCCGGCGCCGCATTCGGCATCCTGCGCGGTGAGCAGTTCACGCCGCTTGCCGCAGGAATCATCGTTGGCGCGTTCATCATTTCGCCGCCGATGTTTACCGCCGTGGCGCTCTGGTTGGCACGGGCACTCGATCGTGCCGGCGTCGCTCGCGGTCTGACCGACACAGAAACCGACGCGACGACCGACGATTGGGACGACGGCGCTGACGCGACAACCGACGGCGCGCTGCCAGAACCACCGCAGCCAACCGGACGATGACCGCATCCACCCCCAAACCACAGCACAACGCGCCACGGCCCAACGCACCCCAGCCCAACGCATTACGGCCGAACGAACGCGGTCTGCGCGTTAGCGAACTCAGTGTGAAGCACCGCGGCGCGGCCGCCGCAGCTCCAGTGCGAGCCTCATTCTCGGTACAGCCCGGCGAAGCGCTGCTGATCATGGGGCCGAGCGGCTGCGGCAAATCGACACTCGCGATGGCCTGCACCGGGCTTATCCCCAAGGCGATCTGGGCGCAAACTCGCGGTGACGTCACCCTCAGCGGTGCGCCACTCGCCGAGCTTGACGTGCCGCACGCGGCGCAGCACGTCGCGCTGGTAATGCAGGATGCGGACGCGCAGATTGTGGCCGGTACCGTCTACGACGAAGTCGCGTTCGCACCCGAAAACTTTGGGCATCCGGTTGCTGAAATCGAGGCCCGCGTTGCTCGGGCCCTGCGCGCAACCGGGCTTTGGGAACGGCGCGATGACGCCCCCGAGACGCTTTCGGGCGGCCAGCGACAGCGCCTGGCGATTGCCGGCGCACTCGCACAGGGTGCCGAAGTGCTGATCTTGGACGAACCCACCGCCAACCTCGACCCGGCATCCACCGCCGCGGTCTATGACGTGCTCGCCGAACTGCTTGCCACCGGCGACGTGGCGATCGTGCTGGTGGAGCACAATGTCGACCAGGCGCTGCGCATTGCAGACCGCGTGCTGGTGCTCGACCGTGACGGCCGTATGGCCGCGCACGGCACCCCGCAGCAGGTGTTTACCGAGCAGGTTGCGCTGCTGCGCGAACTTGGCGTGTGGCTGCCGGTTGCCACCGAATCGGCGCTGGTGCTGCAAGACGCCGGTTGGCTGGCAGCGGATGCGCAGCTCCCGGTTCACGGCGACCAGTTGCGCACGCTTTTGGGCGCAGCTGCGGCCTCGATCACCGCGGGGCTCCCCTCGATGCCCCGTACCGAACCTGTGGCACCTGCTGCCGACTGCCCCGCCATCGAGGTGCGTTCGCTGACGGTGCGCACCGGCAACCGCACGCGCCTCGACAACGTCTCGCTGCGCATCCCACCGGCCTCGCTCACCGCCGTGGTCGGCCCGAACGGTGCGGGCAAAACCACGCTACTGCAGGCGATCGCGGGCATTACTCCGCCGCCGCGCGGCACGGTGCAGCTCGAGGGGCAGGATGCAGCCACGTTGCGTCCACGCGCGCTTCGCGAACGCCTCGGGTTCGTGTTCCAGAACCCCGAGCACCAGTTCCTCACCGACACGGTGCGCGACGAGCTTGCCATCGAGCTGCGCGCACAGCGACTCGACCGCGCCGAGATCCAGGCCCGCGTCGACGCGTCCCTCGACCGGTTTGATCTGCGCGAACTGGCCGATGCGCATCCGTTTACCCTCAGCGGCGGCCAGAAGCGACGCCTCTCGGTTGCTGCCGCGCTGATCTCGGGCGCCCGCATCCTGGTGCTCGACGAACCGACCTTTGGGCAGGATCGCGCGCGAGCCGCCGAGCTCGTGGCCATGCTGCACGAACTGGTCGACGATGGCACCACCGTCATCCTCGCCACGCACGATCTGCAGCTCGTGGCCGACCACTGCGACCGCGTCGTTGCCATCTCCGACGGCCGCATCATTGCCGACGGCGCCACGGGCACGGTGCTGCGATCGCCAGAGTTCGCGCGCCTTGGCATCGGCCTGCCGCCACTGGCCGAATGCCTGGCCGACGCTACTCCCGCGGTGCTGCGTGAGGTGACGCGTATGTCAGCATTGCGCGCGCTCGTTGGCGCCCCGCCCGCGGGTAGGTCGGGTGGTCGCGCATGATCCGCGAACCGGTAACGCCGAAGCTCAACGCCGCCGAACTCCGCACCGAGCTCAGCACCGAACTCAGCACCGCCGAGCGCGATGCCGCAATCGCCCGCATCGACGCTCGCCTCGACCGCGCAACGCAAGCCGAAGCCTTCGCGCTGCGCTTGCCGTTCCTGCACCGAGTGCATCCCTTCACCAAACTTGTGATGGTCATTCCGGTGCTGGTGGCGCTGTGCTTCGTGCACAATCACGCCATTCCGGCCGCCATTATTGGCATTACCCTGCTGCTCGTGCTCGTAGGGTCGCGGATGCGCTGGCGACAGCGGCTGCTGCTATTGGTACTGGCCCCGCTGCTGGTTGCGATTCTGGCCGTCACCCTTGGCGTGTGGATTCGCCCCGAGCTCGTGGCGAATTCGCCCGAGCTGCTGCGCATTGGCGATTGGCGCTTTTATGCGGGTGCGCTCGCTGAGGGCGCGGCCACGGGGCTTCGCCTCGTGGCGCTCGTGGCGGTGTCGTTCTTGGGCGGCTCAACGACCTCAGGCGGTGACCTGATTCGCGCGATGGTGCAGCACCTGCACCTGCCGTACCGACTTGGCTATGCGGGGCTGGCGGCGTTCCGCTTCGTGCCGCGCTTCCGCACCGAGCTCGCCACGATTCGACAGGCGCAGCGCGCCCGCGGCATCGGGTTCGGACGCGGACCAATCGGCTGGGTACGCAGCCAGCTGGCGACGCTGGTACCGCTACTGGCCGCATCCCTTCGCCATGCGGATCGAGTGGCGTTGGCGATGGATGTGCGCGGGTTCGGTTTTGCGCCCACGCGCACGGAACGCGTTCGCTTGCGTGCCACGTGGCTGGATGCGGTCGTTGCGCTGGGCTATTTGGCCGCGTGTGCCGCCGCGCTGGTGTTGCTCGGTTAATTCCCGTGCCGAGTTGCGGGGTGCCCGGCTGCACACGTGCAGTACGGGCCTGATGCCGCACCAAACGGGCGCGACAGCAACTGGTCTCACACCGTTGCGCTGGTACCGCACCTGCCTGCGCCCCGCATCCGTACGGGTGCCCCATGCCCGGAAAGCAACTGGCCCCCGCCGAAGCGAGGGTCAGTGTGCGTTGCTACCGAACTAGGCGGTTGGGTCGGCGTCGGCTGCGTTGCCTGCCGGGGTGTCGCCTGCCGGAGTGTCGTCGCTCAGATCGTCTTCGTCGTCCTGGCGACCGCGACGGCTGAGCAAGAACAGGCCACCACCGATCACCACGATGGCACCAGCAACAACCAGCATCCAGGTGAGGTTGTCGGCACCGGTCTCGGCCAGGCCTTCGGCAGTGTTCGAGTCGCCTGCTTCTGCGGCTGCAGGTTCGGCGGATGCGGTCGATACTGCAGGTGTCGACTCAACCGGGTTTTCGACCGGAGCCGCGGCGATTTCGCAAGGTACGGCGCCGAGCTTCAGCGCGCCAACCTTGACGCCATCTTCGAACCAGTAGGCCGGGCGGTTGCCGTCGATGCACTGATCGACCGGAACCGTGGCGAAACCTTCGTTGTTGAGCTTCGTCATACTCGCGCTACCGGCGTACTGCTTGACTGCCGGGGTTGCCTCGCCGTTGAAGGTGAGTGCGGCCATGCGGCCCTCGAAGCCGTTGTCGGCCACGACCCAGAGCTGATTGGTGAGGTGGTCGTAGTCGAGCGCCATGGCGCCGCCAAGTCCCGGGTCGATGTCAGCGACGAGTGCTGCGGTGCCATCGGCGTTGAGGGCAAAGGCGTATACGTGACCGTTGGCTTCGAGTGCAACGAAGAACAGACCGTCAGCGGTTGCCTCGGGGTAGGTGGCCGGGTCGTATGCGGCGCCGGTGTTGGCGTCAACAAGCTTGCCAGCGAGAACGTCGTTCGAAACCCACTCGACGGCTTCAATACCGGTGTTGGCTTCAACCGCAGGCAGCTGCGCGGTGAGGTCCCATTCAGCTACGGCGGGCAGGTCGGGACCGGCGGCGTTTGGGTCAACGCGCAGGATCGTGTTCATGTTCACGTCCTTGGCGGCATTGTCGCGCTCGGAGGCGGCGTAGACCATGCCTTGGCCATCGAGCGTGATGCCCTCGGTGTCGGGACCCTTTGCATCCGGGTTGCCCGCATCCTTCGCAAACTGGATGCGCTTGCCCGATTCCCAGCCTTCGGCAGGGGTTACGGTGCCGTCGTCGTTGACGACGAGCTTCCAGAACGTGCCGGTGCCGTTGTCAATCGCCCACAGGTGGCCGTCGGCGTAGTCGAGACCCGAGGAATCTTCGAGGAACATCGGGGTTTCGTCGATAACGGTGATGTCGTCGCCGAGTTCGGGCAGCGGGTCGGTGTTTGGTGCGGGGATCTTTGCAACGCAAACGTTCGCGGCGCCGAGCGTCGGGGTACCGATCTTCCACTTGCCGATGCCGTCTTCGCAGCGCGAGAGCGTCGCATCCGCTTCGCTGCCGTTGTACGAGGCGTGTTCGGTCCAGCTGAATTCGTCGATGACGAGGTCGGTTTCGGTCTCGATGAGGCGCATCGAGTCGCCGCTACCGATGCCGATTGCCGACTCGAACGTGCCGTCGACCCACTGGCCTTCCTGGAACACCTGGCCGGCCGACTTGCTGTCAACCACGAGGAACGCGTCGGGTTCGATGACGGTGCCGGCGGGGAAGCGCCAGCGGTGGTCGTTCGAGTTGTCGCGCAGTTCCGCGCCGGTGAGGTCGATCGACGTGGTGCCCTTGTTGTAGAGCTCAACGGCATCGGCGGGAGCCGAGTCGATCTCGTTGAGCACGACGCCGTCGAGGCTCGAAACCGGCGCGGCCGTGTTGGCTTCACCCTTGGTCGATACGGTCGGCACGATTTCGCCGGTGGCGGGGTCGATGCCGATGGTGTCGGCGGCGTGGCCGACCCACGCGAGCTCGTCTACGAGCGTGCCGTCTGGCGTGTAGAAGCGAACGGTGTCCTCTTTGCCGAGGCCGAAGTCGAAGTGACCGTTACCGGCCTTGTCGAGCTCGTCAAATACAAGGAAGCCGCCGGCCTCGATCGTGGTGCCGTCGGGAATGACGTAGGTGTGCGCATCGTCGTTGTCGCGCAGAATGTAACCGCTGAGGTCAACCGCTTCGGCGCCAGTGTTGTGCAGCTCGATCCAGTCACCGGGTGTGCCACCGTTGGACTCGGCCTCATTGATCTGCACCGTGCCACTCACCGGGGCGGCGAAGGCTGGGGCGGCGAATACGAATCCGCCGCTGAGTAGGGCGGCGGCGCCAACGGCTGCCGTCAATCCGCGAAGTCGCATGCTCGAGTCTCCTTGATATGTAACGAGTCGCTGACAAGACAATCTGAGTCGCCTGCACCAGACCTTACGGACAGGTTAACCAGAGGCAAACTTCAGCATCGGTGGGGATGCTGTGGGCGAACGCCCGTGCGTCGGTGCCGGTTTCGTTTGCTGAGTGGCCTGGTGCTTGGCGCTCCTGGTGCCTGACCGTTTCTGGTGCTTGGCGCTCCCGGTTCTAGCGACCGAACTCATCCAGTTCGGTACCGCCCGGGCTGGCCGGAATCATCGGCACATCACCGAGCTCCGCCAACTCGAGCAGGTCCTGCATCCGCTCGCGGCGCGACGGTGCAACGAGCGTCACCACGGTGCCCGGCTCCCCCGCGCGCCCGGTGCGACCGGCGCGGTGCAGATACGTCTTGAACTTGTCTGGCGGATCCGCCTGCACGACCAGGCGAACATTCGGCACGTGCAATCCGCGCGCGGCCATGTCGGTAGCGACAAGCACCTGCACCTTGCCGGTGGCGAACTTCTGCAGGTTCGCGGTGCGCTTGTCTTGCGACAGGTCACCGTGCAGCGGAATCGAGCGCACCTCGTGTTCCTTCAACGCTTCCACCATGCGTTCCACACCGAGTTTGGTGCGCATGAAGATCAGTACAAGGCCCGGGGTGCGAGCGAGGTGCGCGGTGATCGCGTCCTTGTCGTCGCGCACCACGATGTAGACGCGGTGGTCGATCGTGGGCATATCGTCTTCGATTTCGTACGCGACCGGGCTGGGCAGGTAACGGTCGACGACCTGCCGCACATCCGCATCCAGCGTTGCCGAAAACAGCAGGCGCTGACCGGTATTGCGGGTGCGATCGAGCAGGCGCTCGACCTGGTCGATGAAGCCCATGGCACTCATCTCGTCGGCTTCGTCGAGCACGGTGATGATCACGTGGCTGAGGTCGAGGTAGCCGCGCTGGGCGAGGTCTTCGCAGCGGCCGGGGGTGCCGATCACGATGTCGACGCCGCGTTCGAGGGCGATGAGCTGGTTCTTGTGCGGCACGCCACCGTAGAGCTGCGCGGTGTAGAGTCCGAGCGCGTGGGCCATGGGGCGGATCGTCTTATCGATCTGCACGGCGAGTTCGCGGGTTGGAGCCAGGATCAGTGCGCCCGGTGCGCGGCCTTCCTGCTGGGCGCGGCTGCCGCGCATTAGGAACAGTCGCTGCACGAGCGCGGCGCCGAATGCGATGGTCTTGCCCGAGCCGGTGCGGCCGCGGCCGAGGACGTTGCGGCCGGCAAGGGTGTCGGGAATCGTCGCGACTTGAATCGGGTACGGCTGTTCGGCACCCAAGCCCGCGAGCGCTTCCACGAGTCGCGGGTCGAGTCCAAGGTCGGCAAAGGTGACGCCGTCAACGGCTTCGGCGCTGATCTTGGTGGTGTTCAGGCGTGCGGGTGCGGTTTCGGCATATTGCTTGTGTTCGGGCTTGGCATTGCGGATATTGGCGGTTCGCGCACCGGCCGGTGATGCACCGCCACGTGCCTGCGCACCCCGCCCGTTCCCGGCATGGTTCCGTTCGGCACGCACGCCGCGAGCCGCCTCGCCCCGGCCGGTGCCGCGCTTGGCGTTCGCCGCCCGCCGGTCGGCGTTCGAACCGCGACCCGGGTTGTCAGCTCGCCCACGCGCGCCGCCGCGACCACGGGCTTCCGCCCCGCTGGCGTGTGCGCGACCGCCGCCGGCGCGCTCGCCGCGTGCGTCCTCACTGCGTCCCTGCTGTCCGTCGCCGCCTGCGCTACCGGACTTGCCCCGGCGAGCGCCGGGCCCGAGGCGTTCAAGCTTGCCACCGCGTTTCTTAGAAGGCACGTAGTTGCCCGGTGCCTTGTATCCGCGTGATCTCGCCATGTCTCTTGTTCCCCTCGCCGAGTGAGCGCAAGCGCGCTCGCTACGGCAATAAGCCTACGAGATGGGGGCCGAGCGGCTGCCAAACGCGACGCTGCAGCAACGGCTACGAATCAACATCACAAATAACTTGCTCAAAATCGCGCTTATGTTGCGCTCACAGCACTATGACGACGATTTTGAGCACGTTAATCGCCGCGGTGCCTTGCTCTGGTAATCGCCCTTGGTAGGCACACCCCTAGCCTTGCTCGCGCGATCAGCTGGGTCGATCAGCAGCCCCAGGAAATCTCCATAGTGGTGCAATATTCAGCCCTCGGAGGTGCACAGCACCCCGGCCGCCGCTGAGCTGCACCATGTTGGAGCTCCGAGCTCCGCGTCCGGGCTCCGCACCAGGACCGCGCTGCAGGGAGCGGCGAGACTGCAGGGAGCGGCGAGTCCGGACACCGCGCTACTCAGTCATGCCCGCCTTCACCAATTGCGCTTCAACCCGAGCCTCGCGGCGCGCAGCACGACGCGCCAGGCGACGTTCCACCACCAAGTACAGCGACGGCAGCACGATCAGCGTCAGCACCGTCGACGAGAGCAGACCGCCGATCACCACGATCGCCATCGGCTGCGAGATCACGCCACCGTGGCCGGTGATGCCGGTCGCCATCGGCGTCAGCGCCAGAATCGTCGCGAGCGCCGTCATCACAATCGGGCGCACGCGTCGACTCGCACCGGCAAAGGTGGCGTCGCGCACATCCAGACCGTGAGCGCGGTACTGGTTCACCAGGTCGACCAGCACGATCGCATTGGTGACCACGACGCCGATCAGCATCAGCACACCGATGAGCGAGGCGACACCGAGCGGCACGCCCGAAACGACCTGCATGATGATCGCGCCGGTTGCCGCAAACGGTACCGAGATCATCAGCAGCAGTGGCTGCAGCAGACTCTTGAGCGTCGCGACCATCACGATATAGGTGATGAGCATGGCCGCGAGCAGCGCGTAGCCGAGCTGGGTGAAGGCGCTGCGCTGGTCGGCGGCGCTACCGCCCATCGACGCGCGAGCACCGTCGGCGAAGTCGACATCATCGAGCGCGGCTTCGACCTTGCTGCCGAGTTCGCCGAGGTTTTCGTTGTCGCTCACGACGGTGAGTTCGGTGATGAGCGTGCCCGATTCAGCGGTGAGCTGCGCCGGGCCGTCCTTCGTCTCGACCGTCGCGACCTCAGACAGCGGCACCATCTGCATCCCGGCCTGAATTTCAAGGTTGCGCAACTCGTCAACGCTTGCCGGCGCATCCCCCTCACCCACGAAGTACATCTGCAGCGAGGTTCCCTGAATCATGACGCTGCCAATCGGCACCGGCTGCAGCGCCTGGGCAACCTGTCCCGCGATCATGCCTTCTGAGAGCCCGAGCTGCGCCGCCTTTTCGGGGTCGATGTCGAGGCTCACGAACGGGCGGGTCTCGTCGAGCGAGCTCGTGACCTGCTTAACGTCGTCGAGTGTCTCGAGCTTCTCGGTGGCGAGGGCTTCGGCCGCACGCAGCTGGTCCATCGTCGCGGCTTCGACGCGCACGGTCAGGTCGGAATCAAACTGGCCGCCCTGCGCCACGGCGACTTCGCCGAGTTCTTCGTGCTTGGCGATTTCGTCGAGCAGCTGTTTCTGCACCGCGTCGGGGTCGACCACATCGTTCGTGGTGATCGACCAGCGGATCATCGGCCCGGCCGACGCGAACATGGCCATCGACGGGTCGCTGCCGAAGCTCGACTGCGCGATCTCGATGCCGTCGGTCTGCTCAATGATGTCTTCGACGCCCTTGGCCGCATCCGTCATCGTTTCGAGGGATGCGCCAGGGGTCACTTTTTGCATCAGGTTGAACGTGGTCTGACCAAACGCGCCGAGGAAGTTCGTCTGCATGAGCGGTGCGAGCGCACCGGTACCAACCAGCACGAGCACCGCACCAACGAGCACGAGCGCGGACTTTGCGAGCGCGCCCTTGAGGATCGGTTCGTACAGGCGCTGCAGCCAGTTTCGAGCTTCGCGCTCGGGCGCGGGTTCGAGCTCGCGCGGTTGTTCGGTTTCGGTGTCGGCGGATGCACTTGCACCCGTCGCGGCCGCAACCGTTTCGTCGGTCTCGGCAACCGCATCCGTCTCGTCAACGGTGCCCGTCGCATCCGCCGTATCAGATGCAACCGCCGCGTGCTTGCCCGCCTTGACCTTGCTGCGACCCAAGAACCAGTACGCGAGCACCGGCACGATCGTGAGCGCCACGAACAGCGATGCCAGCAGCGCGATCGAATTCGTCAGCGCAAACGGACGGAACAGCTCGCCGGTGATGTCGCCCACGAACACGACCGGCAAGAACACGGCCACCGTCGCGAGCGTCGATGCCGTAATCGCGGTCGCGACCTCGCGCACGGCCTCGGCAATGACCTGCTTGCGTTCGCCGCCGCGCAGGGATGCGGTTGGGTTGAGTTCCAGGTGCCGGCGAATGTTCTCGACCACCACGATCGAGTCGTCGACCACGCGACCGATCGCGATCGTCAGCGCCGCGAGCGTGAGCATGTTCAGCGAGTAATCCAAGAAGAACAGCGCGATGAACGTCACCAGCAGCGACACCGGAATCGAAATCGCGGTGATGAGCGTGGCGCGGAACGACAGCAGGAACACGAAAATCACCAGCACGGCGAAGCCGAGCCCGAGTAGACCTTCTTGCACGAGCGTGTCGATCGACTGCGTAATGAACGGGGCCTGGTCGGTAACGACGCGCACCTGCACGCCGTCGCCGAGCGCATCCTCAATCGCGGGAATCTGCTCGCGCACCAGCTCCGACACCTCGACCGTGTTCGCCGAGGGGCGCTTGGTGATCGAGAGCGTCAGCGAGTCTTCGCCGTTGACGCGCGAGAACGACTGCGCGGGCTGCAGGTCTTGTTTAATGTCCGCGACGTCGCCGAGGGTGACGATGCCGGATGCGGTGCCGCCAGTTTCCGGGGCGGCTTCGGTGCCCTGCGCTGCTGGGTCCTGCGCTGCTGGGTCTTGGGCTGCTGGGTCTTGGGTCGCGCCACCCTGGGCGCCGCCACCCTGGCCAGCCGAACCGCCACCGACGATCGGCAACTTCGCCAGGTCCTCAGCCGAGTTCAGCACCTGGCCGGTCTCGACCGTCAGCGCATCCTTGCCTTCTTTGAGCTGGCCCGCGGGGATCAGCACACCCGCGTTCTCAAGCGTGTCCGTCACATCCTGCGGCGAGACACCCTTAGCGAGCAGATCATCGTTACGCAGCGTGATCGCAATGCGCTCCTTGCGGTCACCGAAGACATCGGCGCTGCGAACACCGTCGAGCGCACGCAGATCACCGAGCGTTTGTTCGCGCAGGCGCGTCGCGTTCTCGGTCGGATCACCACCGGTCACCGCAAGCTGCAGCACCGGGAAATCATCGATCGACCCCGAAAGCACATTCCACTCGGCGTCATCTGGCAGCTGCGCGTCGATGCGGTTAATGGCCTGCTGCATCCGCTGCTCGGCGTAGACGAGGTCGGTACCGAACTCGAACTCGGCCACCACGATCGAGCTGCTCGCACTCGAGGTCGTTGTCGTCGCCTCGAGCCCCTGCAGTCCCTGCAGCGCGCTCTCAACCTTCGACGACACATCCTTGTCGACAATCTCGGGCGATGCACCCGGGTACGTGGTGATGACCGAAACCCGCGGCAGTGAGATCGAGGGCAGCAGTTCTTGCTTCATCCCCGCCATTGTCAGAGCACCAAAGAGCGCGATGGTAAGAGTCACCAGCGCGATGAGTGCGCGGTTGCCGAGACTGAGGTTTGCAAGCTTGCCCATACAAGCAATCCTGCCATCCAGAAGTAACCAGCCAGGCGTTCCGCCAGCGCGATAGATTGGCCAGGCAGCGGGCGGACGCGCTCGCCACCACAGAACGGAGCCACTATGCCAGGTGCAGAATTCTCAGTTTCGGTACCGGATGCATCCGGTCGCGAATCGCGAGTGCGCATGGTTCGCGCGCGGTTCCGTGCCGGTCGTGGTGGCCCTGCGGCCTGGCAGGTCGAGCGGCCCGAGCATTTGGACTGGACCGCTACCCCGAAGCTGCGGCGGCTCGAGACCGCGGATGACGCTACCGAAGCCGCCGTGCCGGCCGCCGATCCTGCCGACCGCCCTGCATCCGAGCGCGGCACGCAGCCCGAACCCAGCACCCCGGCCCGGCCAAACACCACCCGCCTCGCCTAAGCCTGCCCCAGTTCCAGGCCCAGCGCCGCCCCAGCACCAGAAATTTGTTGCACATATGCCTCGGCAACCCCATATACGGCTTGCCTGCCTGCATATGCAACAAATTTCCAACGCACGCCAAAGGCCGCGTGCGGCCGCACTAGCTAGACTGCGAACGTGACCCACAACCCGACCGCCCCCACGGCGCGCACCCCGCTGCCGCGCCTGCTGCGCAATGCCGGGCTCGTGTTTTTGGGCGGGATGTTCGGGGTTGGGATGCGCGTGGGATTGATCCCGTTCAACGACACGACGTGGCTCAGCGCCACGCTCATCATGAACGCCATCGGTGCCTTTGCCCTCGGCGCGGTCGTCGCCATGGCGCTGCGCAATCTCATCGCGCCCGAACTGCGACTGCTGATCGGTACCGGCGCCATCGGCGGTTTCACCAGCTATTCGGCGCTCTACGCCGATGTCTGGTGGCGCACGCAGGAGCTCCCACTCACCTGGCTGGTGATTGCCATCGTGTCCGTCGCCACCGGCCCGTTCTTCGCCTACTTCGGCTGGCGGCTGGGCGCGCTCGACACCGGAACCACCGCGGCAGCGGCCGACAACCCCGCAACTGGCACCACCGCATCCGCCACCGGAACCGGCACGGGTTCGAGCACAGCAACCGGCACCACAACGGAGCCGCAACAGTGATCCCGTACAGCATTGCTTGGTGGGCGCTCATCGTGGCGCTTGGCGGTCTCGGCGCCGCAAGCCGCTACATCGTCGAC
This sequence comes from [Zimmermannella] bifida NBRC 103089, assembly GCF_001570925.1. Classification (GTDB taxonomy): domain Bacteria; phylum Actinomycetota; class Actinomycetes; order Actinomycetales; family Microbacteriaceae; genus Gulosibacter; species Gulosibacter bifidus. Next base: position 51,211 of record NZ_BCSP01000006.1, on the reverse strand, counting down.
ACACTGCTGCGCGAACGCGCAAGCACTCCGCCGGCGCTCGCCACCGCCAGCATCAACGCGCTCGGTGCGATCGGTATCGGCATTTTCAGCCAGTTCGCGTTCCAGCAGGGCGTGCAGATCGGCCCAAACGCCTTCACCCTCGGCTTCCTCGGCGGATTCACCACGTACAGCACCGCCATGGTCGACACCCTGCAGCTCTGGCAGCGCGGGCGTCGCGCGGCCGCAATCGGCAACACGCTCGGCCAATTTGTGGGATGCTTCGCCCTCGCGCTGGCGGCGTTCGCGGTCACCGGCGCGCTCACGAATTAGCCGCGACTAGCTACCGCGCAAGCAGCGCCGGGAAAACCTGCGTCGCCAGCAGCGGCGCAATGTCTGCATGCTCCTGGCTCGGATCGGTCCACCGAACTTCAGCGATCTCGGCGGCAGGTTCCGGCAACCCTTCCCGCAAGCATTTCGGATCCGCCGAGTGCACGAACACCGTGCTCGTCACGCGGTGCCCGGCCTCGTTCGCGGCCGCCGCATGAAACACGCCGAGTTGCCACAACTGCGCCGCATCCACCCGCATCCGCAGCTCTTCTTCGACTTCGCGCACGGCGGTCTCGATTGGTGTCTCGCCGGCTTCGGGCTTGCCACCGGGCAGCATGAAGCGGTCGGTGCCGCGCTTACGCACGGTCAGCACGCGGCCTTCGGCGTCGCGAAACACGATGGCGGCAACCACGATCGTGCGCGGGTCGCTCGCGGCAGGTTCAGTCGCCTCAGGCGCAGTGGCAGCGGATGCGTCAGGTCCAGTCAGCGGTTCAGTCACGGTACCTGACGGTAGCCGCCCAAACTGCACCGCACATCCAGCCCGACCTAGTGGTCGGACTCGAGCAGCTCGATCGCATCCTCGCCGATGTTCATCGCCTCGTTGAGCGCGTCGGCCACGTGCATGCCGGGCGAGTACCCGAGGAACGCCACGCGCTCGTTCCGGCGCGACCAACCGGCCGCATCCACCTTGAGCGCGCTACCCGGATCGCGCAGTTTCAACGGTGCGAGATGGCGGGATGCGTGGCGACCGCCGGTTGCCCAAATCACGGCATCGACCGGCTCGCGCTGACCCGAGGCAAACTCGACACCGTGCGCGGTGAACCGGCTGATCGCCCCGAGCGAGTGCAGCAGTCCGCGCCGCCGCGCCTCGAAAATCTCGCGCGTGACCGGAATGCCGCGCACCGAGACATCGCTCGGCAGGTACTTGCCGCGCGACGCCATGCGCTGCACGCGACGAAGCTTCGCATCCGACACCTCACCGACCGTGAGCCGCGGGCGCGGTGCCAGCGAAAGCTTCGGCAGCTCGTGAAAGTCGGGTTCGCGACGGGTCGACCACAGCGTGTCGATGCCAACGCGTTCAAGCTGCAGCAGCAACTCGACCGCAACCCGACCGCCGCCGACCACGAGCACGCGCTTGCCCGCGAGCTCATCAAGGGTGTTGAGCCGGTAAGCGTGGTGCGTCGTGCCGGTGAACTCACCGAGGCCCGCATAGGCCGGAATAAACGGCCGCGACCAGGTCGTCGTGGCATTAATGAGCACCCGCGCGGTGAGCGCACCCGAAGTGTGGCTGAGCCGGTTGTTGTACTCGATGCGGAACAGGTTGTTGCGACGGCTCGTGCGCACTGCGGTGCCGCGAACACCGTGCGCAACAAAGAGGTCGTACGCGTTTTCGTACATGCGCCAGGCATAGGGAACGGCGTCGCGCGCGGGCTGGTTCTGGTCGAGCGAATGGAAACTGACGCCCAGTTCATCCTGACCGGGAAGATCGATCAACTCGCCCTGCTTGAGCGCGCGACCGAGCGTGAGGAACTCCCATCCCTGCTGCCAATAGCCGCCGGGACCGCGGTGACTGTCGATGACCACGAAGTCTTTGAGCGGGGTGAGGCCGAGCGCGCGCAGCGAATAGGCGGCGGTGAGGCCGGAACCACCGGCGCCGATCACCGCGATGTCAATTGGCTGCGTGGTCGTGAGCATTGACAGTCCTTTCGTGCGTCGGCGATAGCGGCGTTGCTGGGCGCTCGATCCATTATCCGTCGCGCACCGGCATTCATTTTCGGGGATGCGGATGCGGGGTTGCTGGGTTTGGTACCGGAACGACTGGGTTTCGCCACAGGGCGCCCAGAAATTTGTTGCAAATACGCCCCGGCACGTGCATATACGGCTTGCTTGCCCATATATGCAACAAATTTCCAACGGCCTGGATGCGCGTGGTGCTGCGCCGATGATTACCACGCGCACACGCGTGGTGCAGCGCCAATATTTCCCACGCGCGAGCGCGTGGTGCTGTGCCAATAATTACCACGCGCCAGCGCGTGGTAAAGTGATTGCCACTGATTTAATCTTGGACATCTGGTGCGCGGTTGAGCATTCGACCGGCACCTTAGCTATTGAGGGGGTTACGCAATATGGGGCGTGGCCGTCAGAAGGCGAAGCACACCAAGGTCGCTCGGGAGTTGAAGTACAACATCCCCGAGACTGACTACGAGAAGCTGCAGCGCGAGCTCCAAAGCAAGCGCGATGCCGCTGCGGAAGCTGACGAAATTTCGAAGTGGTCGGAATACCTCGACGACCCGTATAACGGGTCGGACGACGACAACGACGACTACCAGCTCCGACGCGCGTAACTAACCGCATCCGCGAGCAGCAATCTGCCCGCGAGCCACACTGCTGAGCACGAGCATCGCGAGGAACGAGGACCCGTGGCACTCAACCCACCCGGAATCGCCATCGCAATCGTGCTCGGCCTCTTGCTGCTCGTGGGCAATTTGCTTGCCATATTCGCAACCCGAATGGCCGCAACCGGGCGCATGGACCGCGCCAGCATGGGCGGCATTCGCACCTCATCCACCCGACTCTCCGACGCCACCTGGGAAGCCGCCCACCGCGCCGCACTCCCCTGGGTCTACGTCCTCAACGGCATCGGCGCCGTCGGCGGCGTCGCCACCATGTGCCTCGGCCTCACCGTCATGCCGTTCCTCATCAGCTGCGGCATTTCAGTCGCTTGCACGGCCGCCGGGGCCATCGCCCAGCTTGTCGTCGGTGAGCGCGCCGCATCCCGCGTCGCCGAACAAGCGCAGTAGTCGCACCGCACCGCGAGCACCGCATCCACAAGCACCGCATCCACAAGCACTGAGCACCCTCACAACCGCGCTCGCTAGCGTGAGGGCATGAAGCTCACTGGAAAACTCGAATCCGCATTCAACGACCAGGTCACCCTCGAAACGGTCGCGGCGCTCACCTATGAGCAGCTCGCCATCGATATGGAGGCCATCGACCTGCCCGGTATCGCCTCGTGGTTCCGCGCCCAGGCCGACGAAGAGCGCGTGCACGCTGGCAAGTTCATCGCGCACATGCTCGATCGGGATGCGCACCCTCGCTACGGCAATATGACCGTCGAGGCCGAGACGGTTACGACCGTGCTCGCCGCATTCGAAGCCTCGCTCGCACACGAACAGAAGGTATCCGAAGCTATCCGCGGTCTCTACAAGATCGCGCAAGCTGAAGGCGACATTGATTCGCTGCCGCTGCTGCACTGGTTCATCAGCGAGCAGCTCGAAGAAGAAGCCACCGTGGGCGAGATCATCGGCCGCGTCAAGCTCATTGGCGAAGACGGCACCGGCCTGCTCAAGCTCGACCAAGAACTCGGCTCGCGTCCGGGCGGCGAACTGCCAGCTGCCGAATAACCGGCACCGCGCATCCAACGCACGGGCAAACACCCGCCCAAACCCGAACGAAGCGGCTCGCAGATGCGGGCCGCTTCGTCGTTGTTACCGGATGCGCGATTCGCGCGTTGGGTGCGTGAGGTCGCCAGGTCGCCAGGTCGCTAGTTCGCTAGTTCGCGTAGCTGCCAACCAGGCGCACGGCACCGCCGTCAACGCCCTTAGCGCCCTGCTCGAAGCCAGCGAAGTCGCGCTCGGCCATCGATACCGAACCGGCGAGCCAGGCGTCGTGACCCTCTGCGCGGCAGGCAGCCATCACGGCATCTGCAGCTGCCGCATCCACGACAACGAACATGCCGATGCCAAGGTTCCAAGTGCCCTCAACCGATTCGAGCGATGCGCCCGCGAGGTCGGTGAGTACGCGGAAGACGGGCAATGGCGACCACAGCGCGCGGTCGAGCTCAACCCAGGCGCCCTTTGGCAGTACGCGCGCGAGGTTCGCGGCGATACCGCCACCAGTGACGTGCGACATGGCGTGGATCTTGCCGTCGAGTTCGGGCAGGTTCAGCACGCGAACGAGCTCGCCGGTGTAGAGACGGGTTGGTTCGAGCAGCGCTTCGCCCCAGCTGGTGCCGAAGTCGTCGGCGAACTGTGCGTAGTCGATGCCCTTGTCGGCCAGGATGCGGCGCACGAGCGAGTAACCGTTCGAGTGCAGACCGGATGCGGCCAGCGCGATGATGGCGTCGCCGTCCTTGACGCGGTCGGCGCCCAGCACGCGATCGGCTTCGACAACACCGGTTGCGGCACCGGCGACGTCGTAGTCGTCTGGTCCGAGCAGACCCGGGTGTTCCGCGGTTTCGCCACCGGTGAGTGCGGTGCCGGTTGCGGCGCAGGCGCGGGCGATACCTTCGACGATTGCGGCGATGCGCTCGGGCACCACGCGGCCGCAGGCGATGTAGTCGGTCATGAACATCGGTTCGGCGCCGACCACGACGATGTCGTCAACGACCATGCCCACGAGGTCCTGGCCGATAGTGTCGTGCTTGTCGATTGCCTGGGCGATAGCCACCTTGGTGCCGACACCGTCGGTCGAGGTTGCCAGCAGCGGACGACGCATCTTCAGCATCTTCGAGGCATCGAACATGCCCGCGAATCCGCCCACGCCACCAAGAACCTCGGGGCCGTGCGTTGCCTGTACCGCCTGCTTCATCAGCTCGACGGCGCGGTCACCCGCGCGCGTGTCTACACCGGCCGATGCGTAAAGATCGTCGCTCATGCCGTCAAGCGTATCGGGTTCTGCTGCGTCGAGCAGGATGCGCGTGATCGCTCCGCAGCACTACGGCACGAGCCGCGCACGCAACGTGCGAATCTCGCCGTCGCTGAGCCCCGCATCCCGCAACACCTGCGCCACATCAACCGCGTCGAGCTGTTCGGCAACCGCCGACTCGAGCGTGTGTCCCTGTTCGGCGAGAATCGCGTCGATGTTCGCCGCCTGATTCGGATAGTCGAGCCGCGCAAAGAACGGTGCGAGCTCCCCCGCACTCAGGGCATAGTCGGATGCGATGGCATCGGCGCGCACACCCGCGAGCGCCAGCAGCGCAAAGGTGACCAGGCCGGTGCGGTCGCGGCCGACGGCGCAGTGGTAGAGCACACCGCCCGGTGCCGCGGCGATGACGCGCAGTGCGGCGACCACGCGTTCGGGGTGTTCGCGCAGCACGGGAGCGAAAAAACGCGGGGTGCCCAAGCGGCCTTCGGCGCGCATCCGCTGCCAGAACTCGACGCGGTCGGGGTTGTCGAGCGGCACGCGCACGCCAAATACGCCCTCGGGTAGGTCGGCTTCGCGGGTGGGTGGCACACGATGCGCGTTGGCCGCTTCGTCTTCGGGGCTGCGGGGTACGGGATGCGTTTCAAAATCGTTTCGTAGGTCGACGACGGTCCCCACGCCCGCCTGCGCCATGTCGCGCAGGCCTGCTGGTGTGGCGAAGCGCAGATCGGCCGAGCGCACGTAGCCACCGAATCGGGTGGTGCCACCGCCCGTCAGCGGCAGCCCGCCGAGATCGCGCGCGTTGTAGAAACCGTGCCACAGCACGCGACGTGTACCGTGCGCATCCGGGGCCGCAGGTGCGCCTGGTGCTGTGCCATTCGACTCGAAATCAACCATGCGTTCCATGGTGGCGCGAACGGGTTACGGCAAGACGAGCGGTGCGCGCTGCAGCCACCAACGCGCGCAGCCCGGCCCCGCGCGCTCAGCCTCGCGCACGCCACCCCGTCCATCCAGCAGCAAATCGAAAATACGTCTCGGCAAGCGGCCCGCGCGGTGGCAGAATAGAGGGATGTACTGCGCAGCTCGTTCTGCTGCGCCCGCGCCTCTACGTAAGGAAGCACCCCACTTTGTGCGGCATCGTCGGTCACGTCTCAACTTCTCCCGTTAACCAGCAGGTGTACGACTCGCTGCTTCTGCTGCAGCACCGCGGTCAGGACTCGACCGGTATCGCCACCGCCGAGGGCAAGTTCCTGCACATGGTGAAGGCCAAGGGCCAGGTGCGCGAGGCGTACCGCACCCGCGACATGCGCTCGCTCGCCGGTAACGTCGGCCTCGGCCACGTGCGTTACGCCACGAGCGGCTCGGCCAAGCGCGAAGACGAGGTGCAGCCGTTCTACGTGAACGCCCCGTACGGTCTCGTGCTGGTGCACAACGGTAACCTCACGAACACGCGCGAGCTCACCGACGAGCTCTTCCGCATCGACCGCCGACACCTGAACTCGTCGAGCGACACCGAGATTCTGCTCAACGTGCTCGCCAACGCGCTGCAGGACTCGATCCACGGCAGCGAACTCACCACCGACGAGATTTTTGACGCTGTTGCCACGCTGCACAACCGCGTTGAGGGCTCGTACGCGGCGATCACGCTGATTGCCGGATACGGGTTGCTCGCTTTCCGCGACCCGTACGGTATCCGTCCGCTGGTGCTCGGCCGCCGCGTGGATGAGAACGGTCGCGAAGAGTGGGTCGTGGCTTCGGAATCGCTCGTGCTCGATTCGGGCGGATACGACATCGTGCGTGACGTGCGCCCGGGTGAAGCGATCTTCATTTCGTATGCCGGCGAGATGTCGTCGAAGCAGGTTGTGGAGACCAAGGCGCTGGCACCGTGCTCATTCGAGTACGTCTACCTCGCCCGACCCGACTCGGTGCTTGATGGTATTTCGGTGTACGACACCCGTCTGCGCATGGGCGAGAAGCTCGCGCGCCGCGTCGTCGAAGAAATCTCGCTGGACGAGATTGACGTCGTGATGCCGATTCCAGACTCGGCACGTCCGGCCGCGATGCAACTCGCGCAGGTGCTCAACGCGCCGTACCGCGAGGGCTTCTACAAGAACCGCTACATCGGCCGCACGTTCATCATGCCCGGCCAGAAGGTGCGCAAGAAGTCGGTGCGCCAGAAGCTCAACGCGCTGCCGCGTGAGTTTGCGGGCAAGAACGTGCTGCTGATCGACGACTCGATCGTGCGCGGCACGACCTCGAAGGAGATCGTCGAGATGGCCCGCGCCGCCGGTGCCAAGAAGGTGTTCTTCGCTTCGGCCGCTCCCCCGGTTCGGTACCCGCACGTCTACGGCATCAACATGCCTACGCGCGGCGAGCTGATCGCATCCGGCCGCACGATCGAAGAGGTGAGCTCGGTGATCGGTGCCGACAAGGTGATTTTCTCGACGGTCGAGGACCTCTTCGAGTCGATTACGGCGGGCTCGGACATCACGCAGCTCGACATGTCCTGCTTCACCGGTGAGTGCGTCACCGGCACGGTGACGCCCGAATATCTGGCGTGGCTCGAGACGAACCACACGAGCTAGAACTCCCGAGGGGTGAGACGCCCCGTTGGAAATTTGTTGCGAATAGGGACCGGCACGCTGATATACGGTGTGCCGGTGCCTATTTGCAACAGCATTCTGAACGTCCCTTAGCGGTCGGCTTTCTGCAGCTCGATTTCGCGCTTGTTGCGGCCGATCACAAACTCGATAATCGCGCCGATGCCGATGAACACGATCGCCGACACTGCCGTGACGAACACCAGCAAAAAGCCGAGCACCTGGCCGCGACTGAAGTCCGGGTGCGGCGGGAATGCGTAGGTGAGCACGATCGCGAGCACCACGCCCACGACCACACCGAGCGCCAAGAATCCGCGCATGTTCACGCCGCGGCGAACCGTGGCGGTGGCGTGTTCGGGGAATGCCACCGGTGCCGGTGCGGTTGCGGTCTCGTTGGCGGATTCCGTTGCGGCCGACTCGGATGCGGCTGCCGCGTTGTCCGCTACATATGGCGAGGCCTGGGGGTCAGATTGGCCGGATGCGGCCCCTTGCGCGTTTTCCATACCGCCCATTCTCGCATCCGGTCGCGTTTTCGAACATCGCACCCGCATCCCGGGCGCCTCGCGACCAACTGCTGCTACCTAACCGTCAACATCTGTTGCCTCTGACGACCTTCACGACAAATATTGCTTCGAAGCCGCTGTGGGGCAACAAATTTTGCGGCAACGCCGATGCCACCAAGTCAGGCGAGCGAGTCTCGCCTAGCGAAGCCGGTCGCGCTCAGCTAGGCCGAGCACCGGCACCAGCCCGGTCAGATCAGCGCGCACGCCCGAAGCCTGCACGCGCCCGTCGCCCGCGCTGCGTGCCGCATCCCACGACATCTCGCCAACGGCAAGCGCGAGCCAGGTCGCCGCATCCATCTCAATAACGTTCGGCGGCGTACCGCGCGTGTGCCCTGGCCCTTCGACGCACTGCACCGCGCCAAACGGCGGCACTCGCACCTCAACCGACTTACCCGGGGCAAGGTCGGTAAGCCGCTGCAGCGTGTACCGAACTGCGGTGGCGAGGGTTGCTCGTGGCAAGCGCGCGGTCGGCGATGCGGCAGCCGCACCCGTTTCGGCGGTACGGAGTTCATCGGATTCGAATTCGCGCGTCGCCTGCCACCATGCCGAAAGCGCGGCGATTCCTGCGGCATCGTCGATCCGGACTCGCATGTTTACCTCCTCGGTTCGGTAACCTGTCCTGGTGAAGATTCTGGTACTTGGTTCAGGCGCGCGCGAACACGCCATCGTGCACTCGCTCGCTCAAGAGAATGCACATCAGCTCGTCGTCGCCCCGGGTAACACCGGCATTGCGCGCGAAGCCGAACGGATTCGCATCGATCAATCCAACCCCGATCTCATTGCCGAGTTCGTTAAGGATGAGGCTATCGACTTGGTCGTGATCGGCCCGGAGGCGCCGCTCGTTGCGGGCGTTGCCGACGCCGTGCGCGAGCTCGGTATGCCGGTATTCGGCCCGTCGAAGGCCGCTGCGCAGCTCGAAGGCTCGAAGACGTTCGCGAAGGATGTCATGCAGCGTGCTGGTGTGCCAACCGGTCGTGCCGTGCGCCTCACCGACCTCGCCGAAGTTGCCGCGACCCTCGACCAGTACGGTGCGCCGTACGTCATCAAGGCCGACGGACTCGCATCCGGCAAGGGTGTCATCGTTACCGAAGAACGCGACGCCGCCCTGCGTCACGCCGAAGTGTGGCTGCCACACGGTCCCGTGCTGGTTGAGGAGTTCCTCGATGGCCAAGAGGTATCGCTGTTCTGCATCACCGACGGCGAGACCGTTCGCGCACTGCCACCGGCACAGGACTTCAAGCGACTCAACAACAACGACGCCGGCCCCAACACCGGCGGCATGGGCGCGTACACCCCGGTTCCGTTCCTGATCGACCAGTTCGGTGGCGAGCGCGAGTTCATGCGCACCATTGAGCGCGAGGTTGCGCAACCGATCGTCGACACCATGCGTGCCGACGGCGTCCCGTTCCAGGGTCTGCTCTACTGCGGCCTGATCGTGAACCACAGCGCCATTCGCGTCATCGAATTCAACGCCCGTTTCGGCGACCCCGAAACCCAGGTCGTGCTGCAGCGCCTGACCGAGCCGCTCTCGGAACTGCTGCTCGCATCCGCCAACGGCACCCTCGACCAGCACGCACCCGAACTGTCGCTCAACGACAAGTCGTTCGTCACGGTTGTGCTCGCTTCGGAGGGCTACCCCGAGCAGGTGCGTTCGGGCCGTGAAATCACCGGGCTCGAGGATGCTGAAGCTACTGGCGCGCTGGTGCTGCACGCCGCGACAGCCGAGAACGACGGTGTGGTGACCGCAACCGGTGGCCGCGTACTCAACGTGGTGGCCGGTGCCGAATCGCTGCAGGAAGCGCGACGCAACGCGTACACCGCGATGGACCGCATCCGTCTCGAAGGCGGCCAGTTCCGCACCGACATCGCCCAGGCCGGTGCCGCACTGCAGGACGTCATCCGTGCCCGCACGGGTGCCATGGCTGCAGTTGCCGAGGCTGCCCCGGCTCCGGCGGTAGTTCAGGATGCACCGGCGCAGCTTGACGGTTGGCGTCACGTGTACTCGGGCAAGGTTCGCGAGATTTACGAGTCGGATGCCGACGCATCGGCGCTGCTCGTAGTGGCCAGCAACCGTGTTTCGGCCTTTGACCACCTGCTCGAGCCGGAGATTCCCGGCAAGGGGGCCATGCTGAACGAACTCAGCCGGTTCTGGTTCAGCCAGCTTCCGGTTGCCAACCACCTGCGCGAAGACGCGGGCTGGGATGCGGCGCTCTCGCCTGAGCTTGCGGCTCGCGCCATGCGCGTGGCCAAGCTCGAGATGTACCCGATTGAGTGCGTGGTGCGCGGCTACCTGACCGGTTCGGGCTTCGCCGAGTACGAGCGCACCGGCGCGATCTGCGGTGTGCCGCTGCCTGCCGGAATGCAGGACGGCGACCGCCTGCCGGCACCGATCTACACGCCTGCATACAAGGCGCCGCAAGGTGAGCACGACGAGAACATCACCTATGAGCAGACCGTTGAACTGGTTGGCGAGCAGGTTGCCGCTCGCCTGCGCGACGTCTCGCTGCGCCTGTTCACCGCGGCCAGCACGATTGCTGCCGAGCGCGGCCTGGTGCTCGCCGACACGAAGTTTGAGTTCGGTCACGAGCTGGGCAGCGACGAGGTTGTGCTCGCCGATGAGGTGCTCACCTCGGACTCGTCGCGCTTCTGGGATGCGGCCAGCTACCGCGACGAATCGCTGCCACTGAACGAGCGCCTGGCGTCGTTTGACAAGCAGATCGTGCGTAACTGGCTCAAGGCCAACTGGAACGGTGAGGGTGTGCCACCGGTACTGCCAGCATCGATCGTGGCGCAGACGCAGGCTCGCTACCGCGAGCTCATCGATCGCCTGACGCGCTAGTTCGCTGAGCCTGGCGGGCTGGAACACCACGCGCCAAGCCGCACGCCAAACACGCAGCGGGCCAAATAAACCTAGGGCGGGGACATCACTTGATGTCCCCGCCCTTCGTTTTCCCGGCTGACCCGCGCCCGAACGTGCCGCGACTCATCATTTGGGGCGAAAACCGCCGCATCCGCGCCGATTCACCGCAATTTGATGAGCGGCAGCACGCACCTAAGCGTTTGCGGCGTCGGCCTAGCTAGCAGCGTCTGGCTAAGCGTCGGCAGTCTTCGCGCCCGACTCGGCGCCAACCGTTGTGTCACCACCCGCATCCCGATCAGCATCGGCAACCCCGTCGCCGTCAGCATCACGCTCAAGTTCCGGCAGCGTCTCGTTCCATGCCTTCACCAGCGCCCAGACGATCGCCATCAGCGGCACCGAAAGCAGCGTGCCGATAATGCCGCCGAGCACGGTTCCGGTCATCAGCGCGAGCAGCACCACCAGCTCGTGCAGCTTCAGCGAGCGCCCAAGCACCACCGGCTGCAGCAGGTTGCCCTCAAGCTGGTTCACCACCAGCACGATGACCGCCACGATGACCGCCTCGGTCGGGCCGTTCGTGACCAGCGTCACCGCCGCCGCGATCACGCCCGCAAGCGTTGCGCCCACCACCGGGATGAACGCCAAGATAAACACCACGACCGACAGCGGCAGCGCCAGCGGCACCCCAACGATGAACAGGCCGATGCCGATGAACACCGCATCCACGAGCGCCACGATCACGGTGCCACGCACGTAGCCACCCATCACGGCCACGGCTCGCACACCCATGAGCTCAGCGCGGCGGTGCTGGGCGGCACGAAGCGGGCGAATCACAAACGACCACAGCGTCGGACCGTCCTTCGTAAAGAAGAACAGCACCACCAAGAACAACACCAGGCTGGTAACGAACGAGCCGAACGCGCTCAGCCCCGAGGCGATGCCCGAGCTCACCGAACCGAAGCTGATGTTCTTCGCGCCATCCTGAATCGCGGTCAACGCCTGTCCCATGGCTTCGTCGTTGATCGGGAATTGCGGAAAGGTCTTGTTCCAACCGGCCACGAGCTGCCCGACGCCCTCGGTCGTGGTGCGCACGAGCTCATCCCACTGCATCCGCACCTGCTCGACAACCAGCCAAATCAACCCGCCGAACACGACGACTGCGCCAACAAACACGATCACGGTCGACAGCGTGCGCGGCAGTCCCCGGCGCCCAAGCCACGCGATCACGGGTGCGATGGCCGAGGCGATAATCAGCGCCAGCAGCACCGGGATCACGATGATCGACACCTGCAGCAGACCCCAAATCACCAGGCCACCGAGCAGCAGCAAGATCACGGCCTGCAGCGCCCGGGTTGCGGCGACGCCAAACGCATCGGTCCACAGCTCACCGAGGCGGTTCGGCAGCGGGATGCGGCCTTGCACTTCGGCGTCCCGTTGCAGTTCTGCGTGGCTCGGCGGGCGTTCGGTGGATGCGGTGGGTACCGCAGCGTCGGTCGTTGCGTTGGTTCTGGTGGATTCGGATGCGTGCGTCATGCAGTCCTCATTAATGTCCGCGGATACAGCGGTCGGTCGGGCTGGGGCGCACCTGGTGGCGCGCAGTTCTGGCGCTAAACGTAACCGGTTGCCCTGAACGCGAACGAGCACACCGCATCCGGAACACCGAATTGCGCCGCGAATTGCAACGCGAAACCGGGCAGCAAACATCGGCGGCAAACACGGTGGCACCGCTGCCCTGCGGTGACCGTTAGGATTGACTGCGTACGTCTACGTTTCAGTGACAGGAGTCTCGGATGCCGAAAATCGTCGTCGAGGTAATGCCCAAGCGCGAACTACTCGACCCAGCAGGTAAGGCTGTTCAGCGCTCGCTCGCTGCCGCCGGAAACCCTCACATCACCGATGTTCGCATCGGCAAGCGATTCGAGATCACCAGCGAGGCCGAAGTCACCGCCGAGCTAATGGAAGAAATTGCCGCCATCGCCGACGACCTGCTCTCGAACGGCGTGATCGAAGACGTCATCTCGATCGAGGTCGTTGACGAGGTCGAGATCGACCCGGCCGACACCGAAACGGTTACCGACGACGGCTTCCTGCCCACCGGCGCCGCTAACGACGCACAGGCCGTCGCCAACGAAACAGCCAACGCAGGCGAGCAGGCATAGCCGTGCGCGTTGGAGTTGTTACTTTCCCCGGTTCGCTCGACGACCGTGACGCACAGCGCGCGATCACGCTCGCGGGTGGCGAAGCGGTTGCCCTTTGGCACGCCGACCACGACCTGCAGGGCGTCGACGCGGTAGTGCTGCCCGGCGGCTTTAGCTACGGCGACTACCTGCGCTGCGGTGCCATCGCCTCTCACGCACCGATCATGGCCGAAATCAAAGCAGCTGCTGGCAAGGGTCTGCCCGTGCTCGGTATCTGCAACGGTTTCCAGATGCTCGTCGAATCCCACCTGCTGCCAGGTGGTCTGATTCGCAACGACCACGGCCGTTTCATCTGCCGCGACCAGCGTCTGCGCGTCGAAAACACTGACACCCCGTGGACCCGCGGCTACGAAACCAACGAAGAAATCATCATCCCGCTCAAGAACGGTGAGGGCGGCTTCATCGCCGACGACGAGACGCTCAAGCGCATCGAAGGCGAAGGCCTCGTCACCTTCCGCTACCTCGACGTCAACCCGAACGGTTCGATGAACGACATTGCGGGTCTGCGCAACGAAGCTGGCAATGTTGTTGGTCTCATGCCGCACCCTGAGCACGCCGTTGAGCGCGGCTACGGCCCCGACAACGACGAGCGGATGCGTTCGGGTATCGACGGTCTGCCAATGTTCGCGGGACTCATTCAGCAGCTCGTTTCGTAATTCGTTCGGCCACGTCGCCGAGCGTTTGACATTGCGACATATGACCGCCAGTGGGTACTCCCCTGGCGGTCATATTCGTTCGATAGGTTTGCAGGCATCACCTTGCGGCCAGCGCCGCGGTGCCTGCCAACGTTCAGCCGCTTAATTCGTCGCAGGAGGTCGCATGCGCGAGTGGGACGAGCCCGATCGCTCACACTGGGCAAAACCTCGCGAGCGTCAGCGCGACCACGTTGAGCGCATCAACACCACCGCCATTGGCATGCCGATCGAACCGGCACCCGACGCCGGCGAGCTGCTGCGCGCGATCCCGCCCATCGCATCCACCACGACGCTGATTACGACGTCGCTCACTGCCGAAGAAGCGCATCAGCTGCGCGAGGCGGGGCGGCCGGTTCCGAAAGACATTTTCGGGTTCCTAAATAAGGTGGATGCGCGCCTGGTCGCGTTGATCGGGTCGTTCACGGTTGGGTTTAGCCCGGTATTTATTCGGATGGCCGGGGAAAATACCGCGACCTCGGTGCTGTTCCGCTTTGGGCTCGCGCTGGTTCCGCTGCTGTTCTTGGCGATCTGGGAGCGGCGCCTGAACGGTCCAATGCCGCGCCGGACGCTGCTGCTGCACCTGCTCGGTGGCGTGTTCTTTGGCCTGGATGTGGGCCTGTGGACGCAGGGCGTGATGCTCGCGGGCGCGGGTATTGCGACGGTCGCCGGTAATTTGCAGGTGATTATCGTGCCGCTGATTGCGCTGGTGATTTTCCGCGAGAAGCTCTCGGTGGCGTTCATTGCGGCGATCCCGATCATGCTCACGGGGGTGCTGCTGCTCAGCGGCATTATCGAGAGCGGCGACCTGACCGGCGATGTGTTTATCGGGGTGCTGCTGGCGGTTGCCGGCGGATTTGCGTACTCGGTGTACATCCTGATTCTTGGCCGTGCGCGGGCTGCCGGACACGCGTCGACGCAGGTGTTCTTGGCGACGCTGTCGACCACGATTGTGGGCACGAGCGTCTCAACCGCGTTCGGTGCGCCGAACCTGACGCCACCGATGACGGCGGTGTTGATTCTCGCGGCGACGGCCTTGCTCGGTCAGGTTATTGGCTGGATTGCGACTTCGAATGCCCTGGCCCGACTTGATTCGGCTACCGGCTCGATGCTGCTGCTGATGCAGCCGCTGATTGCGATCATGGCCGGTCTGATCCTGTTGAACGAGCAGATTTCGCTCTTGCAGTGGGTGGGCGTCATCGCAATCATCGCGACGGTGATGTTCATTTCGTTGGCGAGCACTTCGGGTGAGCGGCGCAAGCGGCGGCGGTTCAAGCGGATGCGGGCACACGCGAACCGCACGATCCGCACGTCGAGCGGGCCCTCCGCATCCGGCCGCAAACCGAGCTAGGCACGGCCGGGGCCGAGCACCCCGCGGTGAATACCCCAGCGGTATCCTGGAAGACATGACTCCCGCGCGCCTGCTCCGTACCGCCTCGATTGCCGAAGCCATTACCTGGGCGCTGTTGCTGGTGGCGATGGGGTTCAAGTACCTCTGGGCGCCCGAGATCGGTACGCCGCTGGTGGCGTTTGCCGGAGCCGCGCACGGAACCGTATTCCTCTCGTACCTGTTTTCGGGTGTCGTGATTTCGGCGCACTACCGCTGGCCGCTATGGGCCGTAGTGTGCGGTGGCTTGGCGTCGATTCCGCCGTTCATGACGCTCGCCTATGACTGGTGGATGCACAAGAAGGGGATGCTCGCCGGTGGCTGGGACGACGAGGTCACCGTGACCTGGACTCCCGCTCCGCTGGTCGCGCGCATGGGCGGAGTCGTCCCCTGGGCGCGCCGCCACCCAATCACGCTGAGTGTGATCGCGTTCGTGGTGTTCGTCGTGATCTTTGTGCCCGCGCTCACCCGCGGCTAGTCGCGGCCGGTCGCATCCCGTAGCGGATGCACGTGCACGTGACCGGATGCATCCGGTACCGAACACGGCGAACGTGTACCCCGCGCATCCCCGGTACCCCGCGCATCCCGGTAGACTGACCGCAGACCTTCCGATGTGCCCCCTCAAGTCAGGAGCCCGAGTTGCACGACATTCTCGACACCGTCGAACACGCTGAGCAAACCCCCGAGAAGTCGCAGCCGTTCGAGGCGCTCGGTCTGAAAGCCGACGAGTATGCCAAGATCCGCGAGATTCTGGGCCGCCGCCCAACGTCGGGTGAGCTCGCCATGTACTCGGTGATGTGGTCGGAGCACTGTTCGTACAAGTCGTCGAAGAAGTACCTGCGCGAATTCGGCAAGAAGGTTACCGATGACATGCGCGAGCACCTGCTCGTGGGCATGGGCGAGAACGCCGGTGTGATCGACCTCGGTGACAACTGGGCCGTGACCTTCAAGGTTGAGTCGCACAACCACCCGAGCTACATCGAGCCGTTCCAGGGCGCCGCGACCGGCGTTGGCGGTATCGTTCGCGACATTATTTCGATGGGTGCCCGCCCCGTTGCGGTCATGGATGCGCTGCGTTTCGGTGACATCGACGAGGCCGACACCTCGCGCGTCGTGAACGGCGTTGTCGGCGGTATCTCGTTCTACGGCAACTGCCTTGGCCTGCCGAACATCGGTGGCGAGACCTGGTTCGACAAGACCTACCAGGTGAACCCGCTCGTGAACGCGCTGGCTGTTGGTGTGCTGAAGCACGACGACCTGCACCTGGCGAACGCTCGCGGTGCCGGCAACAAGGTTGTGCTCTTTGGTGCGCGCACCGGTGGTGACGGGATTGGTGGCGCCTCGATTCTTGCGTCGGACACGTTCGATGAGGGCGGCCCAACCAAGCGTCCTGCCGTGCAGGTTGGCGACCCGTTCGCCGAGAAGGTACTGATCGAGTGCTGCCTCGAGCTGTTCGCGAACGACGCCGTTGAGGGTATTCAGGACCTCGGTGCCGCCGGTATTTCGTGCGCCACCTCGGAGCTCGCGGCGGCCGGTGACGGGGGTATGCACATCGACCTCGACTCGGTGCTGCTGCGCGACTCGACGCTGACTGCCGAAGAGATTCTGATGTCGGAATCGCAGGAACGCATGATGGCGATTGTTCGCCCTGAGAAGCTCGAAGCGTTCCTCGCGGTCACCGAAAAGTGGCAGGTTGAGACCTCGGTGCTCGGCGAAGTGAACGACTCGGGTCGCCTGACGATTGACTGGCGCGGTGGCCGCATCGTTGATGTTGACCCACGCACCGTCGCCGTTGACTCGCCCGTTTACGACCGCCCGGTTGCGTACCCGGCTTGGCTCGACGCGCTGCAGGCTGACCGTGCCGAGGCGCTTGCCCGCCCGCAGACCGGTGACGAACTGCGCGACCAGTTCATGCGCATCCTGTCGTCGCCGAATGCGGCCGACCCGTCGTGGATCACCGACCAGTACGACCGCTACGTGCTCGGTAACACCGCGTTTGCATACCCCGAAGACTCGGGCGTGATTCGTGTGGATGAAGCTACCGGCATGGGTGTGGCGGTGTCGCTGGATGCGAATGGTCGCTACTCGCAGCTCGACCCGCGTGCGGGTGCGCAGCTCGCGCTGGCCGAAGCATTCCGTAACGTCGCTACGACCGGTGCCGTGCCGATGGCGGTTTCGGACTGCCTGAACTTTGGTTCGCCAGAGAACCCCGAGGTGATGTGGCAGTTCAAGGAGGCCGTTGAGGGTCTCGCTGACGCTTGCCTCGAGCTGAAGGTGCCGGTGACCGGCGGTAACGTGTCGTTCTACAACCAGACCGGTGATGTGCCGATTCACCCGTCGCCAGTGGTTGCCGTGCTCGGTCGTTTCGACAATGTTGCACGCCGCGTGGCCGGTGCGTGGCAAGACGAGGGCGACAACCTCTACCTGCTCGGCACCACCGCCGAAGAGCTTTCGGGCTCGATGTGGGCTGATGTGATTCACGGTCACCTCGGTGGTCTGCCGCCGAAGGTTGACCTCGCTGGTGAAGCTGCGCTGGCTGGTCTGATGCTCGGTGCTTCGCAGCAGGGTCTGCTGAACGCTGCCCACGACCTTTCTGAGGGTGGTCTGGCGCTGGCGCTGGCCGAGATGTCGCGTTACGGCATCGGTGCGCGCATCGTGCTTGATGAGCTGTGCGAGCGTGACGGTGTGGATGCCGCTACCGCACTGTTCTCGGAATCGACCGCTCGCATCCTGGTCGCGGTACCGCGCGAAGAAGACGTGAAGTTCACGTACATGTGCGAGGCCCGAAACTTCCCGGTGTTGCGCATCGGCGTGACCGACGGTGATGTGCTGGACGTGCAGGGACAGTTTGCGGTGCCGGTTTCGGAGCTTGCCGCTGCTCGCGCAGAGACGCTGCCGAAGCGATTCGGTGAGTTGGTGCGCGATTCGGGCAAGCTCGACTAGTTCGGTGTTGCCCACGGCTCACTGAGCCCGGCAGTTATCAGTTATTGAGTTCGCTGTGTGGCCCGCGATTGTGCGGGCCACACGTGGTTTTCCGTGGGTTCGCACCCATGACAGCCGCTGGGTCACTATCAACGCCAGCAACACAGCCACCACTGCAGGGAGAATAGTCGTTCCGCGCGGGAGTAATGAAACCCACGCTCAGGCCTGCGAGGCTTACACCCGAACAGAAATCCCAACGTGCCAAGCGTGAGTACAACGTACGTCGGAAGCTTAGTTGGGAGAGTTGAACAGAAATCCCAACGGGATGAAGTAATCATCCCAGGCACCGAACTGGTGTGCCCTCATGAACGCAACACGTGCTCGACTGTGGCGCGGTCATACTCAGCTTCGCTAATCTCGCCCCGTACGTAGCGCTCCAACAGATCAACCAGCACTGGATCGGTCATCGTCTGACCGGCCGCACCAAGTACACCATGAACAAAATCAAGGGTGCGCTGGGTGTCCGGCGGCGCCGTATCCGGCTTCACTTGCGCTTTAGGCATCATGGCCTCCTTGTCTCGTGTTAGCTCCAATTTACTTGGCGGTGCATAAACGATCGAGGTTCAGTTTTGAACCGATTAGGTTTTGAGCCGGGGTTTTGAGCCGGGGTTTTGAGCCGGGGTTTTGAGCCGGGGTTTTGAGCCGGGGTTTTGAGCCGGGCTACCCGGCTCAAATTGCGGTCGGGTGTGACTTGCGCCGGTAAATGTCGTGTTTCCCGCGTCGCTTATCGTCCGATGAGGAGTGCTTCCTGGGCGGCGTCGACGGCCTCAGGGATGAGGCGCGTCTGCTTGTTGATCTCGAGTATGCGGTTGATCTGGGTGACGAGCCGGTCGGCGAGACGGAAGTTTCCATTGGTGGCGCGGACGATCGCGGCGAGAGCAGCGGTGTGCGCGAGACCGGAGTCGTCTGGGTCGGGGTCCGGGAGACGCTGCGCGACAACGGCCGTGAGCTCGTCACTGCGTAGCGCCCGGTACTCGTGAGCGAAGCCAATGCGGCTGTAGAGCTGGGGGTATCGGGCGAGCCGTTTCTCGATGCCGGGCATGCCGATGAGGATGACGCCCATCCGGTGGCGGTCGTAAAAGTCGCGGACTTGTTCGAGGCCAGCGGTTTTGAGTCGGTCGGCTTCGTCGATGATGAGCAGTTCGGTGTTCCCACTGTGTTGAGACTCCACGTGCACGAAAGGATCAACGTGCCCGTGCTGGGTATAGTCGATGGCCCAGGAGATCTGCTGGCATGCCCGGGGCAAGCCTTGATCGATCTGCTTGATGGTCGCGGCGACGGTGGGCGTGAAGAACGCCGTGCGACTTCGTTGCACCGCTTCGGGCACAGGTGGCAGTGCGCCTTCGCCGCGGGAAAGCGGGTACCACTGCTCCCACTCGTCAGTGCCTGCGTAGTTGCGGGCGGAGCGTGTCTTCCCAACGCCGGGCGGTCCGTAGCAGAGGCCGATGTAGCGGTGTGATCGGACGGTGTCCGCAAACTCTGTGAACCGTCGGTACTCACGGGTAGTCACGAATGCGGCCAAGCTGTCCGCGTGGGGCGGGGGTGCATCGGTGAACTCGTCGAAATGGCCGTTGAGGAATCGGCGTCCGTCATCGTCAGGCGTGAAGAGAAGAGACCGGGGTTTGCTGTCTGCGTCAGTCACTGGCGTAGGTCCTCAATCCGTGTCGTGCGCGAGGTATCGCGGCCTGGACAGGTGGGTTGCCGAAGGCCGTTGCAATATCAGGTTGGTGGCGAGTGTCTTCGGGGAGGGAGTCTGCGTGAGTCGTGAGCTCCCGGAGTTGCTGTTTCAGGGTGCGACGTCGCGTGTTCCTCGCAGTTTGTAGATCCGCGAAGGAAACAGTCTCCGAGGAGCGTTCGGGGGCAATTGCGCGGCAGAGGAATGCGTTGTCGTGGAAGATTCGTACTTCCCCGAGGTCACGTGGGTCGTACCGCACCGTGACGTCTTCCCCGACGTACGCGGCGAGGACTGGGGAGAAGTATCGGGTGGATGCGAAACGGATCCCGTCACGTTGCACACGGCGGGTTGTCGCTGCGGTGAGTAGAAGCAGATCGATGTCTTCCGGGCGGGCGGGTGTTCGAGGGATGAAACTGTCGCTGCGCCATCGCTCGTGCGGGGCAGCACCCGTCGATGAGTGGATGCGTTCGTTGTATTCGTCGACGATGAATCGCTCGAGAACGTCATCGAGCTGGTGCAAGGTCCACGTTGGCTCGGTGATGGGCGATCCACCGGTGCCGTGCGGGATGAAGCCGGGCAGGTGCGGCAGCAGCTCGGTCGTGATCGTTCGGTAGAACCGTTCGATCTTGCCGCGCCCCTGCGGGACGCCGATCCGTGAGTGAATCAACCGCACGTGCACGTCGAGACAGACGTGTTCGATTCTGGTCGAGGTGAAGTCGGATCCGTGGTCGCTGTAGAGGATGTCCGGGAGGCCCGACACCACCCACTTCGGGTTTCGTTTCCGAGTAATGGCCTGGTGGAAAGCCAATGCGGAATGCTCGGCCGTGGGTGCTGAGACGCTGACCGCGTAGCCCGCGATCGCTCGTGAGTAGTCGTCGAGCACGATCGTGAGCCAGGGACGGACAGGCTGTTGCCGGTCATCTAGGATCATCACATCGAGCAGAGTGTGGTCCATCTGCCACTGTTCATTCGGCGCAGAGGTTGTGCGGCGGTAGACCAGCTCGAACTTGTCTCGATAGGCCGCGTCCCCGCCGTCCGCGAGAGCGGTCAGGCCCGGGTCGAGCGCGTGCACGATTTCGCGGACCGTGGTGTACCCCGGGACGGATAGTCCTCGGCCCCTGGCGATATCACCGATGCGGCGGTGGATATACGCGATCGTCGGCGCGGGTCGCCGCACAGCAAGCGCCTCAATCGCCTTCACCAGCTCGGCGTCGATGCGCCTCGAACCCTTATCGCTGCGAGGTGCCCGTGAGAGCTGTCCCGTTTCCATCCGGGCTGCCCAGCGTTGCAGGGTCCGTACGGCAACGCCGGAGTGTTCCGCAATGCGCGTCCACGGCACCCCGTCCTGGTGTTGGCGCACAAGCTCGGCTTTCTGCCGGTCGCTGAGGTGCGCCATGATTCCTCGTTAGGCCCGCTCGACGTGCTCGGCCAAGTGCCGGTAGATCGTGGGCCGGGACACTCCGAACGTGTCGGCAATCTCTTGGACGGTGTGGCCGCCCTCGTCGTACATCGCCCGGGCCTGCCGGATCTTCGTCGGCGTCATCTTGAACTTCGGGCCGCCCTTCCGGCCCCGGGCGCGGGCGGCCGCGAGGCCGTCGTGGGTGCGTTCGACGATGAGGTCGTGTTCGAACTCCGCGATCGCAGCGAGCATGTGGAAGAACAGGCGACCTCCCGGCGTCGTCGTGTCGATGCCCTGCGAGAGTGCCTTCAAACCGACCCCGCGCTGTTGCAATTCGTCCGCGACCTGTTTGAGGTTTCTCACCGACCGGCCGAGCCGGTCAAGTTTCGTCACGACGAGCGAGTCCCCCTCGCGCAGATATCCGAGGGCTTCCGTCAGTGCCGGCCGTTTCGCCAGGGTGCCGGATGCGTGCTCGACGAAAATCTTGTCGCAGCCCGCCGCATTGAGCGCATCCGTTTGGCCGTCGGGATTCTGGTCTCGGGTTGAGACTCGGGCGTAACCGATCGTGGCCATGCCTCAGTGTAACGTGAACGCCGCTTGTTTTACATAGGCGGCCGCGGTGATGACCCCGGCCGACCGCACTAGTCCAATGGGCGGGAGGCGTTGCGCAGCTCGTCGACGACTTCGCGATGCTGTGGGTGTACGAACAGGATGAGGGCCTGGCCGTGCGTGCTCAGAAGATGACTGTCGACGGTGATTGCGTCCACGAATCGGATGTCGACGGCAGGATCTTCCAGGAGGGCGCGGCGAATTGCCGCGAGGGTGCGAGCGACGGTCATGGCCGTGTCGGCAGGCTAGTGGGCCGCGCCGAGTTCGACGAGGAGGACGCCGCCGATGATGAGGGCGATGCCGAGCGCCATGACCCAGGTGAAGGGCTCTTTGAACAGGAACTTGCTGGCCACGGCGGTGAGGGCGACGCCGGAGGCGGCCCAGATGCCGTAGGCAACACCGATGCCGAGCCCGAGGGCAAGGACTTGGGTGAGGAAGAAGAACGCGCCGAGGTAGCCCACGACGACGGCGATGTAGAACAGTTTCCGGCCGTCGGTTGCGAGGCGCAGGGAGAGTGCCGCGCCGACTTCGAGGACGATCGCGAGGATGAGGAAGAGCCAGACCATCAGATGCTCGCCTCCCTCTTGCGCTGCGCCGCTTGCGATCCGAGTTCGACGGTGAGAACACCGCCGATGATCAACGCCAGGCCGAGGATCATCACGCCGGTCAAGGGCTGTCCAAACAGGAGTGCGGCCAGCAGTGCGGTCAACGCGACGCCCATCGCGCCCCAGATCCCGTATGCAACCCCGAGGGCCATCCCCTCGCGTAGAACGAGCGCGAGAAGCGTGAACGCGCCGACGTAGCCGATCGCGACCAGGATGTACCAGGCCGGGTGGTCCTGGCCGGCTTGGAGGGCGAGAGAGCCGGCGACTTCACTGATGATCGCGCCGGCAAGCAGGAGCCATTTCTTCATAGTCAGTCCTTCAGGAGGTTGTGGGCGAAGGCGCGGAGCTGCGCCAGGTCGCCGGGGGTAGGGGGGGAGACGTTGGCGGCTTCGGCAAGCCACCCGCCGTCGGCCAGAAGGCGGGCGGCGAGCAACCGGGTGCGTTCGGCCGGGGCGACGTCATCAGGCACGACAAGCCAGGGCGCGAGACGTTCGGCCCAGCGTTGCGTGAGCGAGCGGCGCAGCTTCGGATCACTCATCGC
The DNA here is from genome assembly GCF_001570925.1 of [Zimmermannella] bifida NBRC 103089. Taxonomy (GTDB): domain Bacteria; phylum Actinomycetota; class Actinomycetes; order Actinomycetales; family Microbacteriaceae; genus Gulosibacter; species Gulosibacter bifidus. Next base: position 28,153 of record NZ_BCSP01000006.1, on the reverse strand, counting down.
CATCAGGTCGGTTTCATCGAACCCCCCGGACAGTGACCAGTCGACGTACGCGCCGATGCGCGCGGCCGGCGCCGCGCCCTCCGGTGACGACCCGAGGCGTGCGACCAGCGCCTCTTCCCAGCGGTCCAAAACGGAGTCCACCAGGGCGAGCATGAGGGCTTCCTTCGTGGGGAAGTGATACATCACCCCCGGCTTGGTCAGCCCCACACTCCGGGCCACGGAATCCAGAGACACCGCCCGCCCCTCGTCGAGCTGAGAGAAGGCGGCCGCCAGGATCGCGGGGCGAGGATCGGTGCGCATGAGTGTAGGTTACCATCCGGAAGGTAACCAGGCCATCCAGCAGATTGCCGGCGCATAGGTTCATCACCGCGAGCCGAGTAGGCCGAAAACGATCGATTCCGGCACGAGCACCGACGGTGTGAATGTTGGTGGTGTTTGGCGGTTATTGTTCTGCGCTCAATGGCATCTATGAAGGTTGCAGTTCGGGGGTACGACTGAAAGATGTCTGAGTTGTTCTTGGAGTGGTGTCGATTTCGTTGATGCTCCTACGTCACTATGGTGATGGCGTGCGTACGCCATCGAGAGGAGACAAACATGAAGTACATGCTGCTACTGACGGGCGATGGCGATGTTCCGGCCTGGGACGGGCTGAACGAGGCTGAACAGGTTGCGCTCATGGAACGATTCGAGCAGTTCGGGAGTGAGTGCGCCGCGCGTGGCGTCGAGATCCTCGCAGGCGAAGCTCTCCAGAACGGGGAAGCAGCCACCACTGTGCGCAGATCGGGGGGCAAACGGGTGATCTCTGAAGGACCATATGCTACCGCGTACGAGGGGTTAGGCGGCTTCTACCTCGTTGAAACTCCGAACCTGGACTTGTTGCTCGAAGTATCGGACGTTCTGCCGCCGTATGACATGGAGATGCGGCCTGTCGACTCGATGGGATGAGGTTGCATAACCCGGACGACGCGGTAGCGGCGCTGGTACGTGAGCACTGGGCGTCGCTACTGCGCTCCCTCATCGTGTTCTCCGGGCGGGTGGATCTCGCGGAGGACGCGCTTTCCAATGCTTGCGAGCGCGCACTGGGTGCGTGGAAGAAACAGATGCCAGCCCATCCTGTCGCCTGGATTCGTCGCACTGCGCAGCGCGTGCTGATCGATGAGTTGCGTCGTGAACAAGCGTTGGCACGACGGCGGCACTTGGTCGTGGCCGAGGAATCAATCGAGGCCGCCGAGAAAGCGCCCAGCATGATTGACGATCGAGTTGAAATGCTCTGGCTTGCCTGCCACCCCGCGTTGGGGAGCGAATCTCGACCAATTTTGGCGCTGCGTTTCGTGCTGGGCCTGTCTACCGAGCGGATCGCACGTATGTTTCTCGTGAGCACATCGACCATGGCGGCGCGCATCACCCGCGCCAAGAAGCGTGCAACACTGGCGGGGTTCGCCCTGACGTCTTCACGTGACTACCCAGAAAGGTCCGACGACGTCGCTCGCGCACTCTCAGTTGCGTACACGGCAGCCTACTTTGCCAACGACAAGGCGACCGGCGACCTTGTATCGCTGGTGCAGCAGACGGCCTGGAACTACCCGCAGCCCGCGCTCAGTGCACTCGATGTACTTGTTTCACTGACCCATGCTCGTCGCGCAGCCCGCATCGATACCAGCGGGCGTCTACTCACCCTGGCCGAACAGGACCGTTCCCTCTGGCGCTCGGACGAGACGACAGCGGCGCTACGCCGCTACACAGCATTGGCTCCCAGCGCAGGGTATGCGGAGGAACTTCGAGCGTACGCCACGATCGAGGCGGCACACTCATTAGCCCCCGATATTGAACGCACGAACTGGGGCCTCATCGAAGCTGCACACGATCGCCTCGCCCAGTTGGGCGATTCGCCGCTGGACCGACTGGAAGAGGCCGCGGGGCGGGCAGCTGCCGGGCGGTCCGTCGCCATCGCCGAAGTAGACAGGTTGCGCAGCGAGCTGCCGAACCATCACCGTGTACTGGTTCTCGGAGCCCATATACTCCGCCAAGAAGGCGATGATCCGGGTGCCGACGATCTCCTCGGACGAGCCATCGACATGTGCGAGTACGAACACGAGCGGCACGCCCTGCGCCATCTCCTCAGCAACGCCAGTCGTGTCGAAATTCTATAGCTAAACAAGACACCTGACTCTGTCTTTTGGCACATCCGGCCAAGCTCACGAATTCGCGACCCGTATTGTCTCAATAACTCATCTCGCCAGAAATTGTCTTGCCAGTAACCAGGCACGGGGTTTACGAGTCATACTGGTGACATGAGGTCGTTGGGGTACACGCGGGTGAGCACGAATAGTCAGGATGCTCGGCTTCAACATGATGCGCTCACCGGGGCAGGAGTGGAGGCACGTGACGTGTTCTCCGATGTGACATCAGGCTCCCGTACGGCAATCCAACGACCCGGGATGAAGAAGCTTCTCGAGTATGCGGCAGAAGGCGACACCGTAGTGGTGTGGCGCATCGACAGACTCGGCCGATCCTTGATCGACGTGCTGAGTACAGTGAACCTTTTGCGGGAGCGCGGAGTGAAGGTGCGCTCCATTTCTGACGGGATAGACCCGGAAACGTCCTCAGGTCGAATGATGCTTGGAATGCTCGCGACTTTGGCTGAGTACGAGCGGGAACTCATCACTGAACGGGTGAATGCGGGGATAGCCGCGGCCAAGCAGTCGGGAACGAAGTTCGGCCGACCTCCCGTGAATCCATCCATGATCAAAGAGAAACTCGGGATCGTGCAAGAAGCGCGTGCAAAGGGTCGTACGGCAGAAGAAGCGGCACGACTTGTGGGATGGTCGAGAGCCACCCTGTATCGACACCAACGCGCTGCGGAAGCGAAAGTAGCAGCTCACCGGGTGTGACATGGATGCGCTAGCGCGGTGGCGAATTCTGCGGCTCCATGTTGAGGACGCAATCCCGCTCACCACGCTGGCACGAGAGACCAACGTCGGCGAAAGAACTCTTCAGCGATGGAAACGTCTCTACCTCGACGGGGGCATCGATGCACTACATGATGAGCCCAGAAGCGATCGCGGAACGCGGCGAACACAGCAGGAACTCATCACCCTTGTCGAGCGACTAGCACTCACTCGCCCGAGGCCGTCGATCGCGACGCTACATCGGCTTGCGTGCGCCGAGGCCGGACGCAACAGCTTCGCGCGTCCGAGTTATTCCACGATTCGTTCGATCGTGCAGAGCCTTGATCCCGGACTCGTCACACTCGCGCTCGAAGGGCCGGCCTCGTACCGCGACAAGTACGAGCTCGTGTTCCGGCGACGAGCCGAACACCCCAACGCGACCTGGCAGGCCGACCACACTCAACTCGACATTCTCATACGAGGGGCTCATGGGCGCCCTGAACGACCCTGGTTGACGATCATCCTCGATGACTACTCACGAGCGATCTGTGGGTACACAGTGTTTGTGGGCTCCCCGTCTGCAATCAACACCGCCCTTGCGCTACGGCAAGCGATCTGGCGCAAAAGTGACCCCACTTGGGCCATGTGCGGAATTCCGGAAGTCCTCCACGTCGATCACGGCAGCGACTTCACGAGCCTCCATCTGGAACACACATCTATTGCGCTCAAGATCCGAGTGATCTACTCAAGCGTTGGCAGGCCGCAAGGGCGTGGAAAGGTGGAGCGGTTCTTCGGCACGATTAACACCGAACTCCTCCCGCATCTACCCGGCAAGCTCACAAAGGGCTCACCCGCACCAAAACCAGCACTCACGTTCGCAGAGCTCGATCATGCGATTGGCAATTTCGTTGCAGCATACAACGACCGAGTGCACAGCGAACTTGGCACCAGCCCCAAGTCCGCATGGATCGGCAACGGTTGGATGCCCCGCCTCCCCGACAACCTCGAACAACTGGACGGGCTTCTACTCACCGTGCCGAAAAGCCGAGTAGTTCAGCGAGACGGAATCCACTTCCAAGGCCAGCGCTACGTCGCACCGACGCTCGCACCCTTCGTGGGACGCAGCATCACAATCAGATACGACCCCAGAGATCTCTCCGAAATTCGCGTGTACGACCACGACACCTACATTTGCGTCGCCGTCGACGAAAGTCACCCCAATCAAAGGCTCAGCCTCCGAGACATCGAGACAGCTCGCCGGGCACGCCGCCGACAGCTCCGCAAAGAGATAAACGAACGAGTTCCCCGTGCGGCCCCTCGCGACGAAATCCCTGCAGAGCCTCCCGGAACCCGCCGAGTCAAACTTCGGACATACGAAGAGGACGAATCATGAGCCGCGACTTCATCATCACAAAAGAACACCGCCGCTTCAAAGAGTTTGCGAACGCCGTCCGCAAAGAACGCACTATTGGAATCTGTCAAGGAGATGCCGGAGTGGGGAAAACTCAGTCTGGTCGGCGCTACGCCCGGTGGGACTTGCTCGAACCATTCCTGGTTGAGTGGGGACCGCGCACCGACGGAGATGCTGCGCGCTACGCAGCAGCATCTCGTTCCCGCACACTGTTCTACACACCCTCCGTACTTCCAAAGCCAGCCCAACTCATCCAGGAGATTGACCACCTGCAGGGGCGGCTCGGCATTTGCATCGACGAGCACCTCCGAGAAATTGGCAAGATCACGAGCCCGTTAATGCGGGGCAACCCACGAGACTTGGTGGAACTGCTCATCGTTGACGAGGCAGAACGACTCAACTCAACCGCACTCGAGATACTTCGCGACCGCCATGACCGCCAGCAGATCGCAGTTGTTTTCATAGGGATGCCCGGCATCGACAAGCGATTTCGGCACTATCCGCAGCTCTACAGCCGAATCGGATTCTCTCATCGCTACCGCAACCTTGCCCGCGACGAGCTCCTGTTCGTTCTCACCCGTCAATGGAAGGTGTTGGGACGCACGCTCGACCCCGAGGAGTTTACGGACGCCCAAGCAATCGCTTGTATCGAGCGCATCACCCGAGGCAACTTTCGCCTTCTCGAACGGCTCTTCCCTCAGATCGGGCGAGTGCTAAGGATCAACGACCTTGAAACCATCACTGATGACGTCATCGAAGCCGCTGCCAGCACGCTCGTGATCGGCGCATGAAACCGCCACCTACTTCTGCAATTTATCCGCCAAACGGCGCAGACAGTCACACTAGCCGAGGAGTGAATCGACTGACTCATGAACGGTCGTTTGTGATGTGTCTAATTCAGCGGCGTCCACCCCACGGGTAGCGGGCCGCCGAGCATCGCACGCTGACGGTCGTCACGCTCCGACCACCCCTGCCCGCCATCGGCGGCCTCGCTCCGAGACACAGCTCCGCGAGCAACACGAAAGCCAACATCGTCCACGATGGCGTCGGGGGCATTTCCTCGGCGGACACCCACCCGGCAACTCCACTGTGGGTCTGCCCAGCCGCCACCTTTGAGGAGTCTGTAGTCGCCGTACCGTGCAGGGTCTAGACGGTCCCAGCACCACTCCCAAACGTTGCCGAGCGTGTCGAATAGTCCATAGGCGTTCGCGTCTTTGCTTCCAGAGGGCTGTGGACCAGTCGTGCCGTCCTCTTCTGTCCAAGCAATCTGGTTCAGCGGACCGTAGCGGGGCCCTGCAGAACCACCCATGCTGCCGTGAACCCACTCTGCTTCGGTGGGTAGTCGATAACCTTCGGACTGCGGATTCCAATGGACAGTGTCGCTGTCGATGAGGTATGCAGGCTGTAACCCCTCATGCTCAGACGCACTATTGCACCACGCAATAGCCTCTCGCCAGGTCACACCGGTCGCGGGAAAAGAGTGACCGTCTGGAGTGGTTTCTGTGATCCGCCCAGCCAAGAAATCGGTCGCGCTAACAGCAACGGTGCTCAACCAGAAAGAGACGAGGGCGACGTGCCTCTCGGTCCCTCGTCGAGCGTCTGCGAGACAAACCAGACCACTAGGGATATGAGAGAACTGCACAGAACGAGGCTATGCCAGGTCTTCATTCGATTCCAAGCAATGCCGGCAGACGTTGGCTACGACAAGAAACGATCTGAGAATCACGACATTTACTGGCGCGAGTCACAGCGGTCGGGGTGCAGCGCACTCGATGCGGTTCAGAAACGACCGATTTTGAGCGGTGCCACTAATACATCAAGTGCTGTACAGTACATCGTATGATGAACATTGAATCACGGATCGATGCGATGAACCGGCTTGGCCGCGCCATGGCCGACCCCACCCGGTCACGCATCCTCCTGTCCTTGCTGCACGAACCCGGATACCCAGCGGAACTTGCCCAGGCCCTGGGATTGAGCCGCGCCAACGTTTCCAACCATTTGACCTGCCTGCGCGGCTGCGGAATTGTCGTGGCGAAAATGGAAGGCCGCAAAACCCGGTACGAAATCACCGATCCTCACCTCACCACCGCCCTGAGCGCCCTGGTTGACGTGACGTTGGCCGTCGATGATGAAGTACCTTGCCTGGACCCTTCCTGCCCTGACTGCGCCACCAGCGCCGATCGAGAACACGAGGAGCAAGCATGAGTTCCGCCTGCGGTTGCGATTCACCGGAACCCACCGAAGAATTCGAAGAGGAACTGCCCTGGTGGCGGGATTGGCACGTGCTCGTCCCCATAGCCTCAGGCGTTTTCTTCCTCGCCGGGCTCGTCCTTGAATGGAGCACCCACGGCGAAAGCGCCGCCATCGTGACCTTGGCGCTGTTTTGGATCGGCCTGCTGCTGGGCGCTTTTACCTTTGCTCCCGGCGCCCTGCGAAACCTGTTCACGAAACGGAAACTCGGCATTGGGCTGCTGATGACCATCAGCGCCACCGGTGCGGTCATCCTCGGATATATCGAAGAAGCCGCAGCCCTGGCATTCCTGTATTCCATTGCCGAAGCCCTGGAAGACAAAGCCATGGACAGGGCACGCTCGGGCCTGCGCTCTTTGTTGAAGCTCGTCCCGGAAACGGCCACCGTCATCCGTGACGACGCACCGGTCGTGGTCAGTGCAGCAGAGATCAAGATTGGCGATGCCCTGCGCGTGAAGCCTGGTGAACGCTTGGCAACCGATGGCGTGGTCAGCCAAGGATCAAGCAGCTTGGACACCTCCGCTATCACGGGGGAATCAATCCCCGTCGAAGTAACCGTAGGTGACCAGGTTGCTGCTGGTTCCATCAATTCATCCGGCGCGCTAGTGGTCACTGCAACGGCAAACGGCACGGACAACTCCCTGACCACGTTGGTGAGCCTGGTCGAGCAAGCCCAGTCGGAACGTGGCGAACGGGCACGGCTCGCTGACCGCATTGCCCGCCCGCTGGTTCCCGGTGTCATCGTCCTGGCCGTACTGGTTGCTGTGCTTGGAGCGATCTTCGGCGATCCCGTAACCTGGATCACCCGCGCACTGATCGTGCTGGTCGCAGCCTCGCCTTGCGCGATGGCCATCGCCGTTCCTGTCACCGTTGTTTCCGCCATCGGAGCTGCCAGCAAGTTCGGTGTCATCATCAAAAGCGGAGCAGCCTTCGAACGGCTTGGTTCCCTGCGCCGCATCGCGGTAGATAAAACTGGAACACTCACACGCAATCAGCCAATGGTCACGCAAGTCCAGACCGTTTATGATTCGACTCGCGAAGAGGTGCTCGCCGTTGCTGCCGCCCTGGAACAGCACAGCACCCACCCTCTAGCTACGGCCATCACCGCAGCAGTACCCGCGATCCCGGAGGCATCGGCGGTTAACGAAGAGCCAGGACACGGCATTACCGGCGTCCTGGATGGTGTTCAGGTCGGGGTCGGCAGTCCTCGATGGATTGCCCCAGGATCGCTTGCTTCCGCTGTTGAATCCATGGAGGCCTCCGGGCAAACCTGCGTCATGGTCACCCGTGCAGAGCAGGTCATTGGCGTCATCGGCGTGCGCGATGAACTACGCCCTGAAGCCGCCGAGGCAATTCGAGACCTGCATAACCAGGGAATCGACGTGGTGATGCTCACCGGCGATAACTCCCGTACTGCCCACGCGCTGGCTTCAATCGCCGGTATAGACACCGTTCATGCCGAACTGCGACCTGAAGACAAGGCCCGTGAAATCGCTTCGTCGGTGCAACAGGTTCCTACAGGGATGATCGGTGACGGGATCAACGATGCCCCTGCCTTGGCTAGCGCTACCGTGGGAATTGCGATGGGCGCTACCGGTGCCGATGCCGCCATAGAATCAGCCGACGTAGCCTTCACCGGCCATGACTTGAGACTGATCCCGCAAGCCTTGTCCCATGCCCGACGGGGCCGAGCGATCATGAATCAGAACATCGTCCTGTCAATGGCGATCATCGTTGTCCTGCTGCCCTTGGCTATTACCGGAGTGCTTGGATTAGCCGCGGTAGTGCTGGTCCACGAGGTCGCAGAAGTCATCGTGATTGCCAACGGCCTTCGTGCTGCCCGTATCCACCGCAAGCAGCTCACCCAGCAGCCGGGCAACGTCCTGCACTAGCGCTGGCTTCGTTGCCGTTGAAGGCGGGGCACTATTTCCACCGGGAAATTAGCGCCCCGCCTTCAACCATCTAAAACCAAAGTGGGTGGTGCTGTGCGATGCGCCATTTTTAACGGTGATAAACCGCCAATTGAAACTAACAGTCATACGCCGGGGATTCCTGGTTCTTGGTTATCTGGTCAAAAACGACCGTTAATGGGCCGCCATTTTTCTATGCGCAGCCTATGAGCTTAAATGCATCATCCTCGGTCGTGGCGGGTTAGTGTGCCCAGTGGGCAACTGATTGGTTGAGCTTGCTGAAGCTTAGTTGGGAGAGTTGAACAGAAATCCCACATTTGAGGCTAGGCATATGACAACTCATAATGATTGCGCACATACCATTTACTACCTATTGGCCAGTTATAGATATTCAATGGAATTAACCCTAGATCAAACTGCCTTGTGAGAAAGCAAACCTACGGCACCCGATACACCCACTCCGGGTTCGTGAACTTCGATTTCACAAGCTCAGCCGCACGCTCAAGCTCAGCCGGGGTCAATGCATCCCGCTCGCCACCGTGTAACTCAACAAACTTCGCCTCGAGCGCATCAAGAATCTCTGCACGTGGCAAACCCGTCTGTGATTTCAACGGCGACACCCGCTTCTTCGCCGAACGGTGCCCCTTATCGCTCATCTTCTCGCGCCCAATGCGCAGCACCTCGAGCATCCGGTCGGCATCAATGTCATACGACAATGTCGCGTGATGCAGCACCGCACCCGAACCGAGCCGCTTTTGCGCGGCCCCACCGATCTTGCCCTCGGGCGAAGTGATGTCGTTCAACGGCTCATACCGCGCATTAATGCCAATCCCCTGCAGCGCATCGAGCACCCACGCGTCCAAAAACGCATACGACTCAGCAAACGACATGCCCGCCACCAACTCACCCGGCAAATACAGCGAGTACGTCACGATCGAGCCGGCCTCCATAAACATGGCACCGCCACCCGAAATCCGACGCAACACCTGCACGCCATAGCGAGCCGCCGCATCCACATCGACCTCGTTCTTCACCGACTGAAACGAGCCGATAATCGCCGCCGACTCGTTCCACTCCCAGAACCGCAACGTCGGCGCACGCCGCCCCGCCGCGACCTCTTCGGTCAGCACCTGGTCGAGCGCCACCTGCATCGCCGCGGGCAGCGGCTCGTGGCGAATAATCTGCCAATCGTATTCGCGCCAGTCACGCGCGCCGGTAATCGCGCGGCGCACCGCCACCGCGACCGCCTCGGGCGAAAACCCGAGCAGTTGCGCATCCGCGGGCAGCGCGCGGCGCACCGCTTCGGCAAGTTCGTCGTGGGTGGATGCGAGGGGCATCCCGTTGAGTGCGGCATTGATCGCTTCGAGCGCGTCGTCAGGTTCCAAGAAGAAGTCGCCAGCGACGCGCACCTGCGAGCACCGCGCATCCGCATCCGCCTCGAAATCGACGACGACCAGCTTGCCGCCGGGCACCTTGTATTCACCGTGCATCGGATGCGGCCCCTTTCTACTTTGCGCGTGTTTCGGCAGGTGCCGCGGCAGTCTCGGCCACCGCATTCGGGGCCGCCGCATTCCCGGCCTCGGGGGACACAAACCGCCAGTTCAACCAATCGATCAGCTCGGCCGTCGCCCGATCGCGGTCGAGGTCGTTCAACACTTCGTGACGCGAACCGGGCATGATACGCAGCGTGACGTTCCGCATCCGGTACAGCTTGCGCATCACCCAGTCGAGCGCCCGCGCACCCCTACCCCAGTAGCCCATCGGGTCTTCGTCGCCCACAAGAATGTAGACGGGTACCTCGGCCGCGCGACCGCAGCGAGGCAGCGGCAGGCGGGTCGCTAGGTGAATTGCGTGCCGAGGCTGGAACACCACCGACTTCGTCACGTCAAAGCCGTACAGGTCATCGTTCAAGCGCTTGATCTCGGTCTCGTCGCGCGAGATCCAGTCCATGCGGTGCGGCTTCGCAATCCCCAGATCATTCCAGTGATCGTTGTACTCGCCCACGTTGATGAACCCCGGGAACGCGAGCGACGAACCCGAAAACACGATCGCATCCGCAAACCGCGGACGCCACGCAAACAACTGCTGCGCCATCAGCGAGCCCCACGAGTGCGAAAACTCGACAAACGGCAGCTGCGGGTGACGCTCCTTCGCCCACGAAATCACATCGTGCACCACCCGACGCGCGCCCGGCATCCCCACCGGACCAAGCTGCCCCAGTCCATAGTTGCGCACACCAGTGCGCCCGTGGCCGAGCTGATCGTGACCGATCACCACATACCCGGCCGCGGTCAGCTCGCGAATGAACCGCTGATACCGCCGCACGTGCTCACCGACACCGTGCGAAATGTGCACGAGCGCATTCGCGCGCTGCCCCGGGGCAAGCTGCGGCAACCACTCGTACACGTGCACGTAATCACCGTGCAGCTGCAGGATGTGTTCGGTGTAGTCGACCTCGATGCCGTCAACGGTCGTATCTTGGCCGGGCGTGTAGAAGCGGTCCGCGACACCCATGGTTACGCTGCCGCCTCCCAACGGGCGTTGATGACCTCGGTGAACGCGCGCAGCAGCATGTCGATCTCTTCGCGGCCGATGATCATGGCCGGGGCAAGGCGCACGGTCACGCCGTGCGTGTCCTTGGCGAGCACGCCCTTCGCGAGCAGGTCGACGCAAACGTCCTTAGCTGTACCGATCTTCGGGTCGATGTCGACACCCATCCAGACGCCGGCGCCGCGCACTGCGGTCACACCGCGGCCGATCAGCGCCTCAAGACCTTCGCGAAGCACCGGATGCAGCTGCTGGCAGTTTTCCTGCAGCTTTCCGGTGGCGAGTTCCTCGCACACTGCCGTACCGACGGCAGCGGCGAGCGGGTTACCGCCGAACGTCGAGCCGTGGGTTCCCGGCTCGAGCACGCCCAACACGTCCTCGTTACCAATGACGGCCGATACCGGCAGGATGCCCCCGCCAAGCGCCTTCGCGGTCACGATGAGGTCGGGCTCGATGCCCTCGGCCTGGAAGCGGAACGTGGTACCCGTGCGGCCCATACCGGTCTGGACCTCATCGCAGATCATCAACACGTTGCGCTCTGCCGTGAGCTCGCGCACCTGCTTGAGGTAGCCCGCATCCGGAACAATAATGCCGGCCTCGCCCTGGATCGGTTCGAGGATGACGGCAACGGTTTCGTCGTCGATGGCGTCGCGCAGGGCGTCAATGTCGTTGAACGGCACCAGCGAGAATCCGGGAGTGAAGGGACCGTAGTCGGCGGTTGCGACCGGGTCGTCACTCAGCGAGATGAGCGTGGTGGTGCGGCCGTGGAAGTTGCCCTCCATGCCGATGATCTTGCCCGCGCCCTGCGGCAGACCCTTGACGCGCACGCCCCACTTGCGGGCGATCTTGAGCGCGGTTTCGTTGGCTTCGGCACCGGTGTTCATGAACAGCGCCATGTCCTTGCCGGCGAGCTTGGTGAGCGCCTCGGCGAAGTCACCGATGCCTTCGGCATAAACCGCGCGCGAGGTGAGCGACAGCTTGCTCATCTGGTCGCGCATGACGTCGATGAACTTGCCGTAGCCGTGGCCGAAGGTTGCAGCCGAGTAGGCGGTGAGGCAGTCGAGGTAGCGGTTGCCGTCTACATCCGTGACCCACACGCCTTCGCCCGAAGTCAGTACCAGGTCGAGCGGCGCGTAGTTATGCGCCGTGTAGCGGTTGACCTTGTCGATTTCGAGTTGGGCGTTCGGTGAGATCTCGGATGCAGTCATGCATTCGATCTTAGTTCGCGTCGGTTTGGCAGGCTGATTGTGCTGCGGCACACTCGTCGCTGCTGAAATCTGCCCCGCACAGGGGGTCAGAACGCATATTTGGCCCATCAGTGCTGGCAGGGGGCAAATTTCTTGGTTTACCGGACGACAAGCGCGCCGCCGCACCCAAAACGGGAACGACGGCGCGAGAGTTGGCGGCATCAATGCCGCAGCGAGCCTAGAGCCCGGCGCCCGAAGGCGAAACCAGGATCTTCACCGCGGTTTCGTTGCGATTGATCAAGGTGTCAAAGCCTTCGTCTACCAGCCCGTCGAGGCCGATCTTGCCAGTGATGAACGGCTCGAGGTTCACCTTGCCCTCTTCGACCATCTTGATGGTCTCTGGGTGGTTGTTTACATACGCGATTGTGCCGCGCAGGTCGATTTCCTTCATCACGAGCTTGTGCATGTCGAAGTCCGAGCGCTTGCTCCAAATCGAGATCACGACGATCACGCCGGTCGGGCGCACTGCATCCATCAGCGTGTCGAGTACAACCTGCACCGACGTTGCCTCAAATGCGACATCCGCACCCTTGCCGTCGCGGCTGAGCTTGCGAACCTCAGCGACGACATCCGTCTCGCGGGGGTCAAACGCGTAGTCGGCGACACCGGTTTCGAGTGCCTTCTCGCGACGCAACGGGCTGAGCTCTGACATCACCACAGTAACGCCCTTCGCCTTCAACACGGCAGCAGTAAGCAGGCCGATCGGACCAGCGCCACCGATAATCGCAAGGTCGCCTTCCTTGACGTCCGAACGCTCGACAGCGTGTGCACCAACCGTCAACGGCTCAATAAGTGCGGCCTGGTCGAGCGGCACCTTCTTGTCGATCTTGTGTGCCCAGCGAGCCTTCACCACGATCTTTTCACCAAGGCCACCGCCGCCACCACCGAGGCCGATGAAGTTCATGTCCTTCGAGAGGTGGTAGTCCTTGCTGTCGGCGCCAGTGTCGACGTCGTCCGAGATGATGTACGGCTCAACGACCACGTGGTCACCAACGGCGAGTCCTTCGACGCCTTCGCCGACTTCATACACGACACCCGACATTTCGTGGCCGAGCGTCAGCGGTGCCGACTCACCCGAAATCGGGTGTGGATGGTTGTGCGGCGGGATGAACAACGGACCCTCAAGGTATTCGTGCAAGTCGGTGCCGCAGATGCCGCACCAGGCAACGTCAATGCCGACGGTGCCGGGAACCACGGTAGGGGCATCCACCTCTTCGATGCGGATGTCCTTGTTGTCGTAATAGCGTGCAGCCTTCATACCCATCTCCAATACCTAGTGGTGGAATAACTCCCTCAAGTCTCGGCAATCAAGATCAACGGGCACACATGTTGGTAGTGAAACAATTAGAAGCTACGCATAAATATGTGTAATGCGCGCATACTTCGGCCTGCTTGTGCTCGACTTTGCCCGGCAAGATTTGTTGCCTGTGGGCGCCTCCGAAGCAACTATTTCGATGAAGGCGCTATGTGGCAACAATTCTTGCCACGGTCAGTCCAACAAACGCAGCCAGTCACCGCGACCCCGTTGGAATCCTGTTGCATATACGGGTAGGCGGCCCGTATATGGGCTTGCTGCCCCGTATATGCAACAAATTTCCCGAGGCCCCGGAGCACACAAGTGCGCAGCTCACCCAACGCAGCGACTACTTGCCGAGCAGGCTCGCATCCGGGTCGACAATCGTCTCGTGCGGGAACAGCGAGAACACGCGCTCATCGACGTTGCCGTGGCGGTGCGCGGTAATCGAGATCGACTGCTCGCGCAGGAACGGCAACATCTCCACCAGCCCCGCAAGCGTCACGTCATCCGAGAACAGCGCGATGTCGACCGCGTTCTTGAGCGCGCTCTGCACCGCCTTGCGCGAACCACCGAGCAACCGCATCCGCGGCGCCTCACGCAGTCCCTCGCTCCGCAGCCGTGCCAAGAACTCGTCATCCGACTCGATCCGTACCGATGCCTGACGCTGCTCGAGCTCGCGAGCCAAACCGGTCGGCAGTTCCCAAGCGCTCGAGATCATGATCGGCGCGCGGGCCGCCACCGCAGCCACCAGCACCTGGCCGAGTTCGTCGGCCTTCGCATCCGATGAGAAGCGGATGAGGCAGGGCGCGGGTCGATAGCGGAACAGGTTGCGTTCGATGCGCAGGTTACTGATGTCGGTGACCTCACCGAACGTCTCGTTCCAGGCGATCTGGCAGCTGAGCGCGGTGCGACGCACCCGCTCGAACTCTTCAAACTTCAGCCCACCTTGCAGCGCCTCAATCAGGCGCGAGATCGGTGTCTCAAGCCCCCGCAGGTGCAACGTGTTCGACTGTTCGTGCTCGTCGGCACGCCAGCGCCCCAGGTGCATGAGCGAGTTCGGACCACCGGTCTTGAGCTTCGTGCCGATCATCGAGCGGTTCCAGCCGCCGATCGGCTGCTGCTGGACGCGCATGCCGATTACGTCGCGGTTGACGTACAGGTTGCCGGCTTCAACGCCCTGCACCCACTCGGCGATTTCGGCGCGGTCGAGTGAGAACAGGCTGGCGCCGAGCCCGCAGTCAAGGTCGTTCTGCAACTCGATCGCCTCGCGCAGGGTGCGCACCGTAATGAGGTTCACGACCGGCACCATGGCGTCGTTGGTAAGCACCGTCGATTCGCGGGTCAGGCCAACGCGAATACCGGCGGTCCACAGGCGTCCGGTGTCGTCGACACTTCGGGGTTCGAGAATCCACCGCTCCCCCTCGGCAAGCGAGGTGAGCTGTTCCATCGCCTTGGGGTCGGCGCGCGAAACGAGCGGTCCCGCATCCACCACCGGGTCAGACGGGTAACCGACGCGCTTGGATGCGAGGGCATCGGCAAGCTGTTCGGTGAATCGTTCGCTGCGTCCCGCGGCGCCCACGAGGATGACCACCGACGGCCGCAATGGGTTCTGCCCGCCCGACGAGATCACGCTGGTGGCGATATCGCGCGCGGCCAGGTCGTAGTCGGCAGCCGGGGTCACGATGGCCGATGACTTGCCACCGGATGCACCGATCATCGGTAGATCGCTGCGCCACGCGAGAAAGTGCGCGGCGGTGTCATAGTGGCCCTGCATGAGCACACGCTCGACGCGCTCATCGACGATGAGCTCGCGCGCAAGCTGGTCTTCGCTCAAACGCTGGTGGTCATTACCGGCGAGCTGCACGAGGTCGCCCGGCAGGTCGGTTGCCCACAGCACGCGCGCGAAGATCGCCGCCGTGCGTTCGCTGCGCGGGGCCGGCACCAAGATCGCCGCGCTACCGGCCGCGAGCGCCGAAAGCAGCCCGTTGGCGACCGACGAAACCGGCGGCACCCAACCGGGAATCACCAGCGTGATGCGCACCGGGTCGAACGAGGCGCCCTGCATGCGGTCAAGCTGCCGGGCGAGGTGCGCGTAATAGTTGGCGAGGTCGACGCAGCGGCTTACATCGCTGTCGACTTCGGCGAACGTCAGGCAGGTTTCGCTCATGGCAACTTCGATGAGTCGCGCACGGTTCGCGTCGATCGCCTTGGCCAGCTGTTCGAGCTGCGCGGCACGTTCCCAACCCGAGGTTTCGCGCCACGAGGTGCCGGCGGCGTTGGCACGCTCGATGATTTCGGTGACCTGTTCGATGGACTGCAGGTGGTGTGATGCAGCTTCGTCGATGCCAAGCTGGCTGCGAGCACTGCGGCGCTGAATCGCGCGCGCCCAGTCACGAATCTCCGGCAGTGTTGGGTCGCTATCGGGCGTGTTGCGGAAGGTGTTGCGCAGGATTCGCCCGCGGCGAAGTCCCAATACGACTTCCGTCAGGTTTGGTGCAGCGCCGGTGTCGGCCGGGTTTTCGCGCTGCGCTTGCGTGTCGTAGGCGCGAGGTGCAGCGCCGGGTTCGGGATGCCCGCTAGTTTCGTCTACCGTGTCAGTTTCACCAGCCAGTTCGAAACCGGATGCACCGCCGTCGCGTTTTCCGAGGACGGTCGTGTTCGCGTTCGCGCGTGCGGCGTCAGCCGCACTGAGTTCAGTGCCGGATGCGGCCGATTCGGCACGTCTTGCACCGTTCGTGCCCTCGCGGCTCGCGTCGTTTGCGGCCTCGTCGTCAAAGAGTCCGTCTGGAAAGAGTTCGAGCTCGATCGCCGCGGTAATGCCGGGGGCGTCCTCGGGCGCGACTCGAGACTGCGTGCGCATCTTGCCTGCCGGGAGCTGGTGCATCCGCGAAATTGCGCTGAGCAGACGTTCTTGCTGTGGGCCGTACCCGTCGTGGGCGGCAACGGGCTGCAGTACCGCATCGGCACCGGCTGGGTCGGCGGCAGTTCCGGGGCCGGCGGGGGTTCCAGGAGTAATTCCCGCAATGGCCGTACCCTGTGCCCGCGCGATCGCGGTCACTTCAGCAAGCTGCGCAAGGCGTTCCTGTTCGCCCCAAGCGGCTCGTTGAATAAGCGTGCGCGCGTAGCCGACGGCGGGGCGGAAGTCATCACCGGGCAGTTGCGCGATGCGCACGCTCGGCTGCGCGCCGATCTCACCGATGCGGCGCAGCGTTGCGTCATCGACGCCGTTGGGCACGATGACCGAGACCGGAACAAGTGCGCGACGCTGCGCCGCGAGACTGGCCGCGAGCACCGCATCCATCGCTGGCGCAAAGTCGAGTTCGAGTTCGAGCACGCCGTGGTGCTCGGTGCCGAGCACCGTGTCGATGCAGCGCACCATGTTCGCGTCGACGTCGGCGTCGTCAACGAACGTGGCAATCTTCCATTCGTGCCGGCGCGCATCCACGCGTTCGACACCGCGATCGGTCATGCGAAAGAGGCTGATGCGCAGCGGCTGTCCGCCCTCTTCGCGGTGCATGTGGGCGCTACCGGCCACTCGGCGAATGAGCGACGAACATTCGGGCAGGTCAACCGGCAGGGCGACTCCGAGTAGCGAGCCATGCATCCCGTCGATCTTCATGGCCCGCATGCAGGTTTCGACCACAGCTTCGGCATCGCGCGAGCAGGTGGCGCGCACCATCAGGCGCACCGGCGCTCCGGCCTGCGGTGGCCGCGCTTGGCGGGCGACCATGGCGAGTTCGGCGAGCTGCATCGCGGTGCGTTCACAGGCGCCAATAAAGTCCCAGGCGCTGCCGTTGGGCACCAGGTCGCGCCAGGTGAGTTCGACTTCGTGCACGTCTGCGCGCGACACGAGCGTCCGCATCCGTTCGCGCAATTGGTGCACGCCGTGGTCGCCAAGTACGGCATCGGTGAGCGGGGTGACACGGACCGATGCGCCAAGTTCGGTCGCGGCGGCAGCGGCCTTCGTCAGTGCCTCGTCACCGCCGGTGATGATGGCGCTGCCGAAGAGTCGGCGCGCCGCCCGGCGCACAGCAGGTACCGCAACAAACGGCACGCCGGGACCGGCAAATGCGCCGATCTGGAAGCCCCGTCGGGCACGCGAACTCAGGGTTTCGGGGATGCGGTCGGCAAGGTCGCTGAGACCGAATCCAGAGGCGAGCAGATCGTCGGGGCGCAGCACGTCATCGACAAGGCCGAGCATGAACGCCTCGCCGCCCTCGCTGCGCATGGCGAGGTTGAGCTCGCTGTCGGCGTCGAGCTTCGCGCGGCGGCGCGCGTTAGGTTCGGCTTGCTTGGCACGTTCGATTTCGTAGCGCGCGGCGCAGTCTTCGCGCCACCACTTGCCGAGCATCTCGAGCGCGGGCGATGCGGCGTGGTCAATGGCGATTGGTTCGCCGGATGCGACCCCAACTGCACCGAGTTCGTCACGCTGGCCGTCGGGCCCAGTCCCGGCCGCCGGCATTCCCCAATCGTTGGCATTCACACCAGGGCTCGGCTGGGCGCCGGGGCCCTGCTGGTGAGCGTCAACCGCGGGCGATGCCGCAACAACTCCGGCACCGGCATCCTCACCGGCCACATTCCGAGTCGCGAGCGCGTCATCCCACTGGGGCACGCGCCACTGCAGGTCCTCGGCACTCACCGCGACCATGCCTGCCTGCTGTGCGGGTACCGCATCCGGGCCAGTAACCGCCAGATCGCTGCCAGCCGCAACGTCCGCATCCGGCTGCGCGCGCTTGCGCTGCAGGATAGAACGAACCAGGTCGGCACGCTCAACGCGGCGTGCCCGAACCTGCTCGATTTCCCGTCCGCCAGGCTGCGATTCGTGATCGGCGCGTGCGAATCGGCGGTCCGCGGGACCGGCAGAATCGGCGGCGTTACCCGGTTGCATCGGGGGAAGCTGTGGTGCCATGTCGCGAGTGTAGCGCCGGGGCACCTACCAGCAGGTGATCGACTCGGCGGGTGCCGATGTCACCGCCAGAATCTCGATCATTTCTGTGGATGCGAACGCAAATCGGGTGCGAACGCGCCGCATCGCCTTACGGCAGGTCGATCAGCCCGGTGTTCGGTCGTTCTTCGTCGACTGCGGGAATGTCCTCGCGGCGCACTTCTAGCCCGCGTTCCTCGGCCTCAAGTTCCATCAGCTCGCGCAGGTCAATGGCGGAGGTTTCGGCCAGCGGTTCACCGGCTGCCGCCCACTCGAGCCCGTCGAGCAGCGACGCGACCGAACGCTGGCGCGCAACCACGTCGATCCGCAGCCCCTGGGCGCGCGCATCTTTCGTGGTCCGCGGCCCGATTGCGGCCAAGAGAATGTCATCTGGAATCGGCGCGAACTGCTTCATCAGCTGTTCAGCGACCGAACCCGAAGTCACCAGCGCCGCCTTGATGCGACTGTGGTGCATGTCGTAGCGAATCGACTCGGCCGCTGGCACGCCAACGCTGCGATACGCAACTACCGAATCGACCTTGTGCCCGCGGCGCCAGAGGCCACGCGCGAAGTCGGGTTTCGAGGCCTCAGAGCGTAGCCAGAGCACACGAATCTTCGGCATACGGCGACCGCTTTCGGGCCATTCCACGAGCAGACCCTTGGCCGAGTTGTCGTGCGAAGGCGCAAAGTCCACGCGGTAGCCAGCGGCAATGAGGGCGGATGCGGTGGTTTCGCCGGCGGCGACGATACGGGTGGTCGGCGGTACCTGCACGTTCATTGAGTGCATGACGTCGACCGCAGTGGCGCTCGTGACCGCGAGCCAGTCGTATTCACCGTGGGCCAAGCGCGCGAGCGAATCCATGAGCAGCGGCGCGTCTTGCGGTGCCGGGCTCGCGAAGTTGATGAGCGGCGCGATGATTGGAAACGCCCCGCGCGCGCGAACGGCTTCGGCAACGTCGTTGCCGAATGAACCCCCGCGCGGCACGAGGATCTTCCATCCACGCAACGGGGCGTTGGATGACACGAGATGCCCTAGCGACCGCGGCGACCGAGCATGATCATGCCGGCCACGATGCCCACAACTCCGGCCGCGGCAGCGCCAAGCAGGCCGTAAACCTTGGTTGGGTTCTCTTCTTTTGCAGCCACGAACTGCTGCTTGCGTTCGCTGCTCCATTCACCAAAGCGAGCTGGAACATCGAGCTTGTACTCGAGGGCATTGAGTGTTTCGGCAAGTTCGCGACGGGTTACCTGAATGTCGCGGCGCAGTTCAGCCGAGCTGCGCTTTGCTTGTGCTTCGTTACTCATAACGACCGAGCCCCTTTACAGCGTTCAGATCCTGACGCACCGATTCCAGCGTGCGTTCGGGCTTGATGCCCTGCATCTTCTTAAACATAACGATGGCGACGATCGCCGCAATAATCATCAGCACCAGCAAGGCGCCGGCGACGATGAGCGCCGAGAGCCAGGGTGCGAACCACGAGTTCAAGCCGAGAATGGCAAAGGTGATCAGCACGGCCCACAGCGTCAGGCCAAAGAACGCCACGACGCCGAACAGCGCGGCGCCGGTGCCGCCCTTGATGGCCTTGGAGGTGAGCTCCTGCTTGGCCTGCTCCATCTCGTCTTGCGCGAGCTTCATTGCCAGCTGCGGCACGCTGCTGACGAGCTTGGCGAGCGGCTTGCGCGACTTCGGGTTGAATTTGCCGAACCGCATCGGTTCTTCAGCGTTCGGAAACGGACCGCGCTTGGGGTCTGGTTTGTCGTACGCACTCACGTGAATGGTCCCTTCGAGGCGGATGAATTCGGTGGCGATTCGCGCGGATGCGCGCCGCATGTTCGTTGCCGATTGGTCGCAATAGCGAAATCGTGCCCGCAGTTCGAGCCTAGTCGGCCTGGCGCCTACGTGTCAGGCGCGCCTGGGCGTCAGGCGGCTACCGCGGTCGGCGAACAGGAATTAGTTGGCCGGGCGCTCGACGGTGCCGCTCGGCTGCGAGGCTGCCGCACGCTTGCGCTTGTTTGCGCCCATGACCTGGCTCACCAGTCCCGAAGCGACGGTACCGGCGCCGCGGAATGTGCCCTCAACAGCCTTGGGTACGTAGCGATCAACAAGCCCCTGCGCCTTGTTGACCTGCTGCTGTACCGGCTTGGATTCCCAAACCTTGCTGGCCTGCGCGGCGATCTGTTCGTAACGCTCGCGTCCGGCGCGAGCACCAAGGACGTAACCAGCAGCAGCACCAACGAGCAGTGCGAACTTGTTTGCGGTCTTCATGGCGTACCTTTCCGTTGCGGAATATGTATGTCGTTGCCTAGGTGATTCGCCTCTAGGCTAACGGCCGCAGATGGGCGCAACCCTTGGGATCACGCCCATCCACTCAGCTAGTTGTTACCAAATCTCAACACGCGCGCTCTCGTCGAGCCACAGCGCATCCGATTCGGTGACGTCAAACGCCTCGTAGAACGGCTCGAGGTTGCGCACGATCTGGTTGCAGCGGAACTCGGACGGGCTGTGCGGGTCAACCGCAAGCAGCATCTTCATGTATTCGGGGCGACGCTGTTCGCGCCAAGCCTGCGCCCACGAGAGAAAGAACCGCTTCGCGGCGCTGACACCGTCGATTTCATGCGCCGCGAGCTGGTCGGCACCGCCGATGTGCAGCAGGTATGCCTTCCACGCAATCCCGAGCCCGCCGAGGTCACCGATGTTCTCGCCAATGGTGAGCTCGCCGTTCACCTTCTCGCCGTCGACACCCTCGGGCGACAGTGCACTGTATTGGTCGATGAGCGACTTCGTGTGCTTCTCGAACGCGGCGCGGTCAGCTTCGGTCCACCAGTCTTCGAGCAGGCCGTCGCCGTCGTACTTCGAGCCCTGGTCGTCAAAGCCGTGTCCGATTTCGTGGCCGATAACGGCACCGATCGCACCGTAGTTTGCCGCCGCATCCCGGTTTTCATCAAAGAACGGCAGTTGCAGGATGGCCGCGGGGAACGCGATCTCGTTCGTGGTCGGCATGTAGTAGGCGTTCACGGTCTGCGGCGTCATCAGCCACAGGTCTTTGTCGACCGGCTGGCCGACGCGCGCATAGTGGCGGTCGGCTTCGACCTTGGCCGAGCGGCGAGCGTTGCCCACGACGTCATCGCGCGACACCTCGAGTGCCGAGTAGTCGAGCCACTTCTCGGGGTAACCGATCTTTGGGTAGAACTTCTCGAGCTTCGCGAGCGCGCGCTTCTTGGTGTCCTCACCCATCCACGAAAGCTGGGTGATCGACTCGCGGTATGCCGCCACGAGATCCGCGACCAGCGCATCCATCTTCGCCTTGGCCTCGGGCTTGAAGTGCTTGGCGACGTACGCCTCGCCCACGACCTCACCGAGCATGCCTTCGACGTAGCCGATGGCGCGCTTCCAGCGAGCGCGCTGTTCTGGCACGCCGGTAAGAACAGTGCCGAAGAACGCAAAATTCGCCGCCGAAATCTCGGGGGTCAGCAGCGCCGCGTTGCCGACGATGATGCGCCAGGCCAACCAGTTGCGCCACTGGTCGAGGTGTTCGTCGTTGAGCATCGACGCCACACCGGTGATGTAGCTCGGCTCGCAGACCACGAGGCGCTCGAACACGCCCTCGGGTGCCTGCTGTGCGGCCAGCCACCCGCGCATATTGCGGTCGCCGAACGGCTCGAGGAACGCATCCAGCGACATCGGGTTGTAGGTGAGGTCGGCCTCGCGGGTCTTCACGACATCCCAGTGGTGGGATGCGATCGCCGTTTCGAGCGCCATGATCGCCGCCGCGCGGGTGGCAACGTCGTCGAGGCCGACGAGCGTGAGCATCCGCTCGAGGTGGGCCACGAACTGTTCGCGGATCGGCGCGTACTGTTCCTCGCGGTAGTACGACTCGTCGGGCAGGCTCAGACCCGATTGGGTGACGTAGAGCGCGTTGATTGCGGGGTTGCCAGCGTCTGGGCTGACGTACATGCCCAGGAATCCGCCGCCACCGCGCTGCTCGTGCTGGCCGAGCAGTTCGAGCAGGTCGTCGATGGATGCGGCGCTCAGGGCCGCTTGTACGTCAGCGTCGATCGGGGTGGTACCGAGTTCGCGCAGGCGGTCTTCGTTCATGAATGCGGCGTAGGCATCATTGGCCTTGCGCAGCGGGGAACCTTCGGGAGCTTCGTGCTCGAGAATCTCGCGCACGGCGAGTTCGGCCTCGTCGACGAGCATATGGAACGAGCCATAGCTGCTCTTGTCGGCCGGGATCTCGGTGTTCGCAATCCAGGGACCGTTGACGTGACGAAAGAGGTCGTCTTGCGGTCGAATCTGCTGGTCAAAGGACTCGTAGTCGATTCCTGCGGGCAACGATGCGTCAGAAGTCATGCGCACCAGCGTAACCACATGCGCGTGGATGCCCGCCGATCACAGGGAACCTGTGGCCGGTCCTCGACCGACAGCGCCGCAATATCCGGATGCCCGCCGATCACGTGGAACCTGCGCTGCAGACGAACCGGGCATCGGAAACGTGCCCTGTGCATCCTGCGCCCATCGGCAGCCCACTGGCAGCCCACTCAAGTCGGCCTCA
Organism: [Zimmermannella] bifida NBRC 103089; assembly: GCF_001570925.1. Lineage (GTDB taxonomy): Bacteria > Actinomycetota > Actinomycetes > Actinomycetales > Microbacteriaceae > Gulosibacter > Gulosibacter bifidus. Next base: position 5,123 of record NZ_BCSP01000006.1, on the reverse strand, counting down.
ACATGCACCCCACCACACGCTTGTGGCCGACTTTGCACAGTAAACGCGTCCCGAAGTGGGCAAAGTAGGCCACAACGCGAAGTCTGCGGGGCGGCCGGGCAGCGTGGCGGCCGGGCCGGGCGTGCGGCAGTGCGGGGCGCAACGTTACGTCAACAACAGGCCGGCACTTTCCCAGCAGACTCACAGCGTGCGACAATTGCCACGTGACCACAGACCAAGGTGTCGCCACCCGCAGTACCTCCCGACGCATCCTGGCCCTCGCCATTCCCGCCCTCGGGGCACTGGTTGCGCAACCGATTTTCGTGGCCACTGACACCGCCATGGTCGGACACCTCGGTGAGACGGTCCTCGCCGGCCTGTCGATTGGGTCGATGTGCATCACGACGCTCGTCGGGCTGATGATCTTCTTGGCCTACACCACGACCCCGGTCGTCGCCCGCCGTCTGGGTGCCGGTAACCGTGCCGACGCCATCCGCGCCGGTATCGACGGGATGTGGCTGGCACTGTACTGCGCCGTGGCACTGCTGCTGGTTGGCCTGGTCGCCGCCGGCCCCGTGATCTCAACCATGACCGACGACCCGTTCGTCGCATCCGCCGCCATGAGCTACCTCACGATCTCGCTGTGGGGACTGCCGGGCATGCTCGTCTCGATCGCGGCCACCGGACTGCTGCGCGGCCTGCAAGACACCCGCACGCCGCTGGTCGTCTCGCTCTGCGGCGCCGTGGCGAACATCGGTTTCAACTACGTCTTTATCTTCGGACTGCAGCTCGGCATCGCCGGATCCGCGCTCGGCACCGCGGTCGTCGAAACACTGATGGCCTGCGTCTACGCCGCGATCGCCCTCAAGGCCGCGGGCGAAGAACACGTCTCGCTCTCCCCCGGCATCGGCAACCCAACCGAGCAGCTGCGCGCATCCACCTACATGCTGCTGCGCACACTGACCCTGCGCATCGCCCTCGTGGCGACCGTGTGGGCTGCCGGACAGCTCGGCACCACCACGCTCGCGACCTTCCAAATCGCGTTCACCATCTTTAACCTGCTCGCATTTGCCCTCGATGCGCTGGCGATCGCCGCGCAGGCAATGATCGGGCACGACCTCGGCGAACGGGATGGCGTCGGCGCCGCAACTGACAGCACCGCTGCGGTTGACGAAGCCGAACGACGAGTGCGCTCGCTCGTTATGCAGCTCAGCGTTTGGGGTCTCGGGTTCGGCTTGGCGCTCGGTGCGCTGCTGCTCGCGGTTTCGCCGTGGCTCGGATCGTGGTTTACCAACGACCCGAAGGTGCAGGCACTCTCGGGAATCGTGCTCTTCGTGGTGGCGCTGCCGATGCCGATTGCCGGCCTGGTGTTCGTGCTTGACGGCGTGCTGATTGGCGCAGCCGACAACGCTTACCTGGCGCTGAGCGGCGTGGTCAACCTTGCCGTGTTCGGCGGTGCGCTGGCGCTGGCCATGTCGATGGACATGGAGCAAGACAGCAAAGCACCGCTGGTTTGGCTCGCGTTTGGTGGCGCAATGATGTGCTCGCGCGCGATCACGCTCGGGGTTCGGGCACTGGGTTCGCGGTGGATGCAGCTTGCCCCGGTAAGTGCGCCGGTCGCTATTGCGTCGGCTCGCGCATCCGTCGCCCAGCCGCCCCGCGAGGCAGCCCAGGACTCCCCCGCCGCACCGCGCCGCGTCGACGCCAGCCGCTAGCGGCAGCTGCGCGAGCGACCGCATCCCTGCGGAACTGCCGACCGCATCCGACTGCCTTCGCTGCACCGCATTCTTGGCGCGGCGCACAGCTGGCCGGATGCATCCCGGTACCCTTTGGGGGTGCGTCTTGTCATTGCTCGTTGCTCGGTCGACTACGTCGGCCGTCTCACCGCCCACCTGCCCGAAGCCACCCGCCTGCTGATCCACAAGGCCGATGGCTCGCTGCTCGTGCACAGCGACGGCGGCAGCTACAAGCCACTCAACTGGATGAGCCCGCCGGCGACATTCGAAGTCGCTGAGCTGAGCGAAGAACAGCAGCTGGCCGGCGTTGTCGAGTGCTGGGAGGTCAAGCACCGCAAGTCGGGCGACACCCTGCGCGTCAACATCTTCGAGTTCGTTTCGGACTCGCACCACGAACTCGGCGTCGACCCCGGGCTCACGAAGGACGGCGTCGAAGCCCACCTGCAAGAGCTGCTCGCCGCGCAGATCGAGCGCCTCGGCGATGGCCACACGCTGGTGCGCCGCGAGCACATGACCGCAATCGGCCCGGTTGACATTCTGGCACGGGATGCGGAGGGTGCCGCCGTTGCCGTTGAGATCAAGCGTCGTGGCGAGATCGACGGTGTGGAACAGCTCACCCGCTACCTCGAGCTGATGAACCGCGACCCGCTGCTGGCCCCCGTGCAGGGTGTGTTCGCGGCACAGGAGATCAAGCCACAGGCTCGGACGCTCGCCGAAGACCGCGGCATCCGCTGCCTGGTGCTCGACTACGACGACATGCGCGGCGAAGAATCCGGCGAACTTCGCCTCTTCTAGCCCCGTCCGCACCTCGGACCCCATCGCAGCCCGGCCCAGCCGCTGCCAACCGCATCCCGGCTCGTCCGGCTTGGCCGCAGCCAACCGCATCCGCCTTGATGACTCGTTTACTCGATTGAACGGGCAATACGTCCTCCAAACGGACAAAACGAGTCACGAAAGCCGGCGACAACCCAAGTCACGGCGAATGCTCGCTGCGCCCGGGCTCGGGCTCGGGCTCGGCGCTACTCCCCGGTTCGGTACGCCGGATGCACGGCCCGGTTCGGTAGGGTGTGCCCGTGCGATTCTTCTTTGACGCGCGGTACATCCGCACCGACTTTCACGACGGCATCAGCCGCTATTCGGCGCAACTTGCCCAGGCAATCCACGCGCAGCACCCCGATGAGGTGACCTTCCTCATCCACGACCGCGCCCAGCTCGCGCACCTGCCCGAAGATGCGCGCTGGCTGCTGCTGCACTCGAACGAGTCTCCGCTCGAGCCGATCGCGGCGCTGCGCCTCAACAAGTACCGCCCTGATGTCGTGTTCTCGCCGTTGCAGACCATCGGCACTACCGGCCGCAACTACATCGCGATCAACACGCTCCACGATCTCATCTACCACCGTCACCCCAAGCCGCCGGGTCACCTCAACCCGCTGCTGCGCCTTGGCTGGCGCGCCTACCACCTCACCTACGTGCCGCAGCGTATGGCGCTCAACGGCGCCGATCTGATCGCCACGGTCTCCGAAACCACCAAGCAGCAGATCATCGAGCACAACCTCACGCGCAACGACATCGTGGTGGTGCCGAACGCGCCGAACAACCTGGCCGAGCATCTCGACGCGAACGCGACACCCGGTGCATCCGCCCCGAAGAACATCGTCTACATGGGCGCGTTCTTGCCTTACAAGAATGTCGAGACGCTGATCCGCGGCATGGGGTTTCTGCCGGGGCGCACGCTGCACCTGCTCAGCCGCATCCAGCCCGCCCGCAAGCGTGAGCTTGAGGCGCTGGTTCCCGCTGGCGCGCAGGTGGTGTTCCACGAGGGCGTGAGCGATGCCGAATATGCGCGATTGTTGGCAAGGGATGCGGTGCTCGCGACCGCTTCGCTCGATGAGGGGTATGGTCTACCCGTGGCCGAGTCGCTTGCGCTCGGTGTGCCGGCGGTGATTAGCGATATGCCGATCTTCCACGAAGTTGCCGGTGCTGGCGCGAAATATTTCGACCCGCACAATCCGCGCGACTTTGCCGAGGGCGTGATGGCGCTCGACGACGATGCCGAACGTGCTGCGGTGCGTGCTGCAGGTTTGGCGCACATCGGCCGATTTAGCTGGGAGCGTTCCGCGGCGACGCTGTGGGATGCGGCCCTCAACCAGATGGGATAACCCGTCCCGTATTCGTACTTGTCCGCGGGCACATGCCCGAGATTGCTTTGAACACTATGACCAATATTGATGACACCCCGTCGGTCGACGTGGTGATTACCGAACCTCCCCACCCCACGCAGCCACCGGCTCGCACGGCAACTGCGCGACCGATGCCGCTCGGCGACGGGCTACCGCCGTTCACGACGGTGCTGTGGGATTTGGACGGCACGATTAGTGATTCGGCCGCGGGAATTGTGGCGGCCATGCGGGCGACGTTTGATACGTTCCGGATGCCGATTCCGGATGACGCGACGCTGCTGAGCTATGTGGGCCCGCCGATTATTGATTCGTTCCGCGAGCAGGGCTTGGATGACGCGATTGAGATCACGCACGCGCTGCAAACCTACCGCGAGATCTACGAAGAGCACGGACTGCTGCAGTCCCCCGCGTTTGAGGGCGTTGGCGAGATCATCGCCGAGCTGCATGCGCGTGGTGTGCACCAATCGACCGCGACGAGCAAGCCCGAGACCGCGGCGTCGAAGGTGCTCGAGCACTATGGCTTGGCACAGTATTTTGACTTCATTACTGGTGCGAGTGCGGATGAATCGCGGTCGGCAAAGGCGGATGTGGTCGCTGAGGCGTTGGCGCGTTTGCGCAGTGCGTATGCGGATTTGTCACGCACGATCATGATCGGTGACCGCCACTATGACGTCACCGGGTCGGCTGCCAACGGCGTGCCCGCGATCTACGTGACCTGGGGCTACGGCAAGGTTGGCGAGGATGAAGGCGCCGTTGCGGTTGCGACGACCGCGGCTGAGCTGCGCGAACTGCTGGGGCTGCCTGCCTAGCAGTTGGCGCCAATTGGTGAGCTAGAGCTTGTCGCCGCGCTCGTAGGGAGGTTCTGGCATGAAGCAAGGACTAACGGCAGAAACGTTAAGTGTGATTTCGCCCGTATCTGCGCTCTCATTAACGCCAACTGAAACTGTGAAGTTGTCCTGAGCAAACCAACGCCTACGACTTGAGGGGTCGCCTTCATGTCCTTCCTGGGCTGTCCACCCCTGTTCATTCGAAAGCGCAGACGCCAGCTCTTCCTTCAACTGTTCTACATCGGTATCGGGTTTTATAAACACAGCAAACCCTCCGTCATAGTAGACGGATTCATCATTCACCTCAGCTTGAGCCCCAGGGAACATGGGTTGACATGTCAACAGCGTGTTCTGCAAGTCCCCAATCTTTGGTAGAGACTCGCTACTCGAATCAATGACGG
>NZ_BCSP01000005.1 GCF_001570925.1 [Zimmermannella] bifida NBRC 103089 | reverse complement strand
ACGACGCATCCGCGAAGGTAGCCCGGTTGCCATGCTGAACTAGATTCAGGGGCAGTCACGGAACCGCAGGCGCCGGGTGGAGTTCACTACTGTGGACTCCACCCCGCGTTTCCAGATGCCTTACGCGATTTCAGTGCGGTGAGTTGCTGGTCCTATTGTTGGCGCTCGAACGCGGCCAAGTGGTTCTCGCGGTTGTACTGCGCGTATAGCGCCGCATACACATCGTGCGCGAGCTTCTCTGCTTCGATCACGTATTGCAGCACCTTGTCGGCTTCGATCAGCGTCTCGGCTGCAGGTTTGCCTGGCGATACCGGTTGCGACCCGGATGCACCGGGTGCAGGCTGCGCCGTGCGCATGTCACAAGCACACCCAGCGCCAACACGACAGCCTAATAATCGCCGCCACCAACCCAACCGCAAGCGATACCGCCAAATTCGGCCACAACTTCACAGCACCGCCCAAGTTCCGGCCGACATCGCACAGTATCAAGCAAATGATCTGTGCAATGCAGACCACAACTCGACTTGAGCACAGGCGATACGCACACCAGGCTGACACTCTCGAGCACCCCGGAAAAGGTCTAGGCCCTGACCAAGTTTTCCCTGGTCAGGGCCTTATGTGGTTGCGGGGGCAGGATTTGAACCTACGACCTCCGGGTTATGAGCCCGGCGAGCTACCGAACTGCTCCACCCCGCGGCACAAGAGATAACGTTACCACCTGTTTACGCAGATGTCTACTCGCGTACGCTTGACCACTCCCCGCGGCCAAACGAACAGCGGGATGCGCAACCGTAGTTACGCATCCCGCTCACTGGGTTGGCCCAGCTGGCCTACTTGTCAGCTTCAGCTGCTCGCTTCAACGCATCCGTCATGCGCTTGTCCGCTTCTGCAGCCTTCACGAGGTCACCTTCTTCATAGGCCTTCGTACGCTCTTCAAGGGCCTGCGCCGCTTCATCCAGCGCCTTCTGCACCTCGGAGCCCGTGCCACCGTCAGTCGGTGCCGACGGAGCTGGCGTTGGTTTCGCCGTCTCGTCCTTGCCGCCGTCCTCTGGCAGGTCACCCGTGTCTGGCACGTCGTCGCCGGCATCCGGCACCTTGGCGTTCGGATCCTTCGGCGTCGCATCAACGTTCTCATCACCGGCCGACGCACCCGCGTCACCGGCGAAGATCTCGTCGAGTGCCGCATCCAGCGTGTCTTCGAACGCGATCTCGTCACCGAACGCCACCAACACGCGACGCAGCAGCGGGTAGCTCGTCTCACCCGTCGAGCGCACGAACACCGGCTGTACGTAGAGGAATCCGTCACCGACCGGCACGGTCAGCAGATTTCCTCGCTCCACCTTGGTCTGCCCGCGCTCGAGCAGCGCCAATTGGTTGGCGACCTTCTCGTTCGAGGTAAAGATGTTTTGCACCTGACCGGGGCCGTTAACCGAGTCATTCTTCACTCGCAGCAGCGTCAGCTTGCCGTAGTCCTCGGCAACCTTGCCCTTCTCTGCCCCAGCATTCGCATTTGCCGCCAGGTAGCCGGTCAGCACGTTACGCGTGCCGTCACCCGAAACCTTCGGAATAAACGTCGAGTACAGCGAGAACGCGGGCTCTTGCCCCGGCATCTGCATGGTCAGGTAGTACGGCTTCTGCGGTCCCTTTCCGCCACCCACCGGGTCGTTTGGCAGCTGCCAAGCGTTCGTCTGGTTGTAGTACTCGTCGGCGCTGGTGACGTGGTAGGTCGCCAGCATCTGACGCTGTACCTGGAACTGGTCTTCCGGGTATCGAACGTGGCTCAGCAGTTCGCCCGACATCTCGTCGATCGGCTTGAGCGTGTTCGGGTAAACCTTCTGCCAGGTCTGCAGAATCGGGTCTTCCGTGTCCCAGGCGTAGAGCTTGACGCTGCCGTCGTATGCACTGACGGTCGCCTTGACCGAGTTCCGCATGTAGTTGAACTCGTTAACGCCCACGAGGTCGGTACGGCCACTGCTCGCACCCTCTACCGACGTGCGCGTGGCGTACGGGTAGTTTGCCGAAGTCGTGTAGCCGTCGAGAATCCACACGAGTTCACCGTCAACGACGGATGCATACGGGTCGCTGTCGATCTGCAGGTACGGTGCTGCTGCCTGCACACGATCAACCGGGTTGCGGTTGTAGAGAATCTGCGACTCATCGTGGATCTGGTCCGAGAGCAGAATCTGCTCGGACTGGAACTTGATCGAGTAGGCGAGGCGGTTGAACCAGCTGCCCAGTGACGGGCCACCCTCACCCTTGAACGTCGTGTAGGTCTGGTTTGCGCCATCCTTACCCGAAACGTGGTCGAACTCGACCGGCTTGCTGCCCTCAGGCGCACCAACGATGGAGTATTCCGGCGAGCGCTCACCGAAGTACACCTGCGGTGCGAAGTCCTTGAGTGCACCGTCCTGCGGCATACCGGAGCCGAAGAACACTGGCTGACCGTCAGGCCCACGCTGCGAACCGTAGGCCGAAACCAGGCCATAACCGTGGGTGTACACGATCGTTCGGTTCACCCACGACTTCGAGTCGCCGCCGAGACCGTCGACATTGATCTCACGGACGGCCATGACCGCATCCTGGGTCTTGCCATCGATCTGGTAGCGATCAACGTCGAGGTCATCCGAGAAGCTGTAGTAGGCGCGCTCCTGCTCAAACTGCTTGAACGTATCGGACACGGGGTCGGGGTCGAGCAGACGAATGTTTGCCGTCGTTTCGGCGTCCTTACGCAGCTGGCCAGGCTCGGCCGTAGTGACACCCTCGTAGTCAGTCTCTTCGACCTTGTCGAGCCCATACGCGGCTCGGGTCGAGTCGATGTTGTGCTGGATGTACTCGGTTTCGAGCTGCTGTTCGTTCGGGCCAACCTGCAAGTTCTGCACGAACCACGGGTACGCGACACCGGTCACGAGCCCGACAATGAGCAGACCACCAACACCGATGAACGGCAGACGCCAGCGACCGGCCACTGCGGCGAAGACGAACAGCAATGCCACGATCACCGCGGCACCGGCCAAAATCGTCATGCCAGGGATGCGGGCGTGCACGTCGGTGTGCAGGGCACCGGTCCAGCGGCCGTTGCTGGCAGTTAGCGGGTTGTAGCGGTCGAGCCAGAACGAGGCACCCTGCGCGGCAATAAACAGCGCACCGGTCACGGCGATCTGAATGCGTGCCGACTTCGAAATCACCATTTCAGAGCCGGTGACGCGGACGCCGCCGTAGAGGTAGTTCACGCCGATGCTGAGCACAAAGCACAGCAGCGCCAGCGAGCTCAGGAACACCACGAGGCCGCGAAGGAATGGCAGCTCAAATACGTAGAACCCGATGTCGTGGCCGAATGTTGGGTCGGTGACGCCGAACGGAGTGCGGTTCAAGTAGGTCAGCACCGTCGGCCACGAGGTCGCGAGCGCGAACGCACCATACATACCGAACAGCAGTGGCACGCCGATGAAGACGAGTCGGCGCATCGGCTCGAGCATGCGCTGGTATTCGTTGAGTTGCTGCGAGAGCTTGGCGTAGGTCGGACGGTTGCGGTACGCCAGCCAAATCATCAAGAACGCCGGCACCGCGATCGCGAGCAGTCCGACAGCGAACATGCTGCCGGTGGCGATCCAACGGGTGAACAGCACGCTCGAGTAACCGAGCTGGTCGAACCACAGAATGTCGGTGTACACCCCGGCAAACCAGAAGAACGCCGCGATCAGTACACCCACAACAGCGAGAGTGATGATCAGCGGCATCATCGGGCGCGCCGTTTGGCCTCCCGTGGCGGCTTGCGGGCGGGAGTTTGGAGTAGTTGAGCTCACTAGGACCCTGTCATCGGAGTTTCAATACTTGGTACTACGGGCTCGAGCGTCGTTCGTGAACCCGCCGTATGTTGCGACCATGGTACCCAAGACCGCATGGCGAGCGCGTGCTCCGACAGTGCTAGTTGTGGGCAGCCTCGCGACGGCTATTCCTGCGGAATGCCCGCATCCACCGCTTGTTTACACGTGCGCACGCCAGTCTCGCTGTCCTCGCCCAGTGACTTGACGGTCTGCAACGCTTCGTCGAGATCGCGGATGGCGTACACGGGAATGTCCGTCGGTGCCCCACTACCGATCGCCTCGGCACAGTTACTTTCGGGAACGAGGAAGTAATCCGCCCCAACTTCGACCGCGGCGTGGAACTTCTGGCGCACCCCTCCGATGCCGCCAACCTCACCGTCGGGCGTGATGGTGCCGGTGGCAGCAACGTTCTTGCCCTTCGTGAGGTTGTCGGGTGTCATCAGGTCATAAATCGACAGCGCGAAGGCAAGGCCAGCTGAGGGGCCGCCTACTTCACCAAGTTCAATATTGATGTCGACCGGAAACTTCAACGAATACTGCAGGGTGATGCCGAGCATGGGCCGCTGTCCTTCGCTGGTTTCCATGAGCGTTGGCGTGATGGTTTCGCGCTGTCGCTTGCCGTCGCGCTCAAACTCCACGACGGTCGGCTTGGCTTCGAGATGGAACTTGCCGGGCGTCTCCATCGTGGCAACCTGCTCGTCACCGACGGCGATGATTTTGTCACCCGGCTGCAGGATCCCCTTCGCCGCGCTCGAGTCGAGTACCTCGCCCACAACGATCTCTTCTTCGATGTCGTAGCCGAGTTCACTCAGCGCGGCAGCAATCGCCGTGTCCTGCGCTTCCAGCATCATCTGCGTGGTGCGCTGGTTTCGCTGCTCGGTCGTCACACCTTCCGGATAGTACAGTTCCACCGGTTTCACGTCGCGGCTCGGGTCCAACCACGCCGACATCACTTCGAACCATCGCGGCTGCGATTCCGGGTTGCCGGCAACGTTCACCGTCATGACAAAAATCTGACCCGCATCCGGCTCATATTCTTCGGCGCCCGAAATCGAGATGACGTCCTGCTCGTGTTCTTGGCCGTCGACGGTGATTTTCGCGTTGCCGACCGCGTTGAAGGCGGGACCTGGCGAACTGATCACATAGGGCGCTGGCAAAAACGCAAAGAACGCGAACATGAGCACACCGAGCGTGAGCATCCATTTGCCGGCGCGTTCCTTATCAAATGCAGCTCGCCATCCGCCCTTGTCGCGCGTTTGTGACGCCGCAGCCTGTTCGGCCTGCGCGGTCTGCTCGGCGTGCGCGTCGTGGTCGACGCCAGCTTCGGTGTGTCCGGTGGCGTTAGCTGGGCTCGATGCGTCGTCGACGTGCATGTGGTCTTTCGTCAGGTTTCCGAGTGGATGCGCGCAAGCGGATGCTGCGTTCGCTGCAGTGCGAGTGTAGTCGCGTCACGATCGGGCAGACCACTGACGCTTCGCTGTGAGTGAACCAAGGCCCGGATTCCGGCAACCGCTGAGTGACTGTCGATACTGTAAGACCACGCGCTGAGAGGAGTTCCACCATGGCCGAGCGCAATAACGCCGACAACGACAACTCGCCCGAAGACGAGCTGCGTCGCCTCATTGAGCAGATGCTTCGTGGCGGCGGTACCGGCGGCACGATTAACCCCGATCAATTGGCGGGTGTAGCGGGACTCCCTGGCGATGCGGCAGCGCTCGCGAAGATGCTGCAGCAATTGCAGCAGTCGCTCATGGCTCCCTCGGATGAATTCAATTGGGAAATCGTGCGGGATTCGGGTCGTTCGGCGGCCACGCCAAACGAAGAAATTCCGCAGGAGCTCGCTGACGAGTACGCCCGGGCGTTCACGCTTGCGGAGATGTGGCTCGGCGAGGTCACCGGCGAAACCCTGAACAGCGTCGGCGTGACGCCAACGACGATCACCCGTTATGAGTGGCTGAATCAATCGCTCGACGGTTGGGCCGAGGTGAGCGAGCCGGTTGCCACGAGCATCTCGAACGCATTGATGACGATGCTCACCGAGAATGTACCCGAAGAATTCCGCATGGCCATTGGCCAGCAGGGGCAGATGTTGCGTTCGGTTGGACACTCGATGTTCGCGATGCAGCTCGGTCAGGTACTCGGTCAGCTCGCGAAGGAAGTGCTTTCTGGCGGCGACATCGGCATGCCCGTGCTGCCTCCGGGCAAGGCATCGCTGGTACCGCAGAATCTGGATACCTGGTCGAAAGACCTCGAGAACGACCGCAACGAAGTCCTGCTGTTCTTCGCCGTTCGCGAGCTCGCCTATGCGCAGCTCTTCGAACATGCGCGTTGGCTGCGACTACACCTGGTCTCGTCGATCACCGAGTTCGCTCGCGGCATCAACATTGACGTCGATCAGGTCGAAGGCCTGGTGCGTGAGATCGATATGAACTCCCCCGAAGATCTCAAGTCGGTGCTGAAGTCCGGCAAGCTCATCCCGCCGCGCACCCCCGAACAGGAACTCGCGCTGGCACGTCTCGAAACCGTGCTCGCGCTCATTGAAGGCTGGGTTGACGTGGTCACCGAAGCGGCAACGTTCCGTTTGCCCAACGCGGGGGCGCTTGCCGAAATGGTGCGCCGTCGTCGCGCCACCGGCTCGCCTGCCGAGCACGCGTTCGGCTCACTTGTTGGTTTGGAGATCCGTCCTCGTCGTCAGCGAGATGCCGCGAACATGTGGCGTTTGGTGAGCGACAAGCTCGGTAACGCAGCCCGCGACCAGCTCTGGGAACACCGTGATGCGGTTCCCACCTCGGACGACATCGACGACCCGTTCGCGCTGCTCGAGCGCCTTTCGGGCGGCGGCAGCGATGCCAAGGACGAACTCGATAGCGACCTTGAGCGATTGTTGGGCGACCCATCGTCGTTTGGTGACGCCCCGGCCGGCGGCGACACCGCGCCCGGTGATTCGACCGGTCGGGATGGTTCGACTCCCCCGACGGCCTAGTCTCATTTGGTCTAGCGCGAGACCAGCTGCCGTAGTGCGCTGCGGCAAGAAACTGACCGCACGCATCCGCGGTGTCGTTCGCCGGTGTGCGCCCGACCTGTGGACAAGTCACCACCGGTGTTAACGCCAATCTGCACAATGCCTGGCATGCGCTACCAGTTACACCATGACGTTGCGATCACGTGGGTCAGCGGTACGCACTTACGTGTCGGTACCGCACTAGATGCGGTCATTGTTCCCGATTCGCAACTCACGCATGACCTGATCGACCTGCTGCGCCAGACCGCCGAGCTGCAACTACTTCAAGGGACCGTGCGCGCAAGTACCGAGTCTGCGCTCGAGGGGAACCGCATCCTGAACCTGCTGTTGACGCAGTGCGAGCCCATCACCGGTGGCGCGTCACGGTTGCGGGTCGTTGTGCGGGCACCGGCATCGGCGGATGCATTTACCCAGTTAGTTGCGTCGGAGATCGCCAGACGCGGGGTCACCGTGCGGGTGGGTGGCGCAGATGTGGCAGTGCCGGACTCGACCGATCTGGTGGTGGATATTGGTGATCGAGTCGTCGCACCAACTCGATACTTGCCGTTGATGTCGCGTGATGTGCCGCATCTGCTGATGATTCGGGATGTGCGCGCGGTGGTGATTGGCCCGCTGGTTGTGCCCGGGCTATCGCCCTGCATCCGGTGCAGTGACCTTGAGCGACTCGATCACGAACCCGGCTGGCTGGTCACCGCGACGCAGCTACTCGACCTGCCGCCGCCATCCGTGCCACTCGACGTGGAGCTCATAGCTGCGCTCGAATGCGGTATGGCGGTGGATGCGCTTGCGCGATCGTCGCCCCGCGAGTCCATCACCAGCCGCGCACCGAGTTCGGCACCCGACACGACGGAACCGACAACACACTGGTACGCGGGACGACGCGAGATTATTCAGCCGGGTCGGCGCGATTCGTTGCAGTTGGCGTTTCATGCCGGATGCGGTTGCCGAATTCCGGCAGAAACCGCGACGGTGCACCAGATTGTCGCGCCGACGAGCAGCGAAGGTGTGCTCGTGCGCGGGTAACGGCAACGTACAACAACCGTCGTTCCTCGCCAATTAGCGTTTCGGAATCGGCCTGCACCACCGGCATCCGCCCTTCACTGAGCCCGGCGACGAACACCCGGTCCCATTCCAGACCCTTGGCCGCGTGCATCGTCGAGAGCGTCACGGCTTCAATCTGCGGTTCGTGCTGCTGCTGTGCCCGACGCTGCATATCGCGGGCAAACTGCGCCAGAGTGGTGCCGGCTGGTTGGTCATCTGCCAGCCGCATGATCGCGTCCATGGCGTTCCAAGCTTCGCGTACCGGGCCCTGTTCCTTTGGCGGTTCTTGCGTCCAGCCGCGCGATCGAAGAACGTCACTTACGCGCTGAAACAGCGGACCGTGGTCTTGTCCCGCAACCACGGCGGCATGGAGACCGGCGATGATCTGACGAACTTCGGGCCGCTGAAAGAACGGCTTGCCGGTGGGCACACGGAATGGCACACCGAGGCGTTGAAGTTCTTGTTCGATTACCGCGGTCTGCGCATTCGTACGCACGAGCACGGCGATGGTCGATGGCCGTTCACCGTTGCCGATCGCTTCGCGAATGCGGGATGCGATATCTGCGGCTTCGTCGATGTCACGCGAGAACTCCGTGTAGGTCGGCCGCGGCGCATGGTTCGTGGCCTGATCGCCCTGGCGTTCCAGTTGCAGGGCGTGTGGAATCTGCGTTGCCAGCGCGTTAGCGGCGGCGATGATCGGCAGTGAGGATCGGTAGGAACCGGTGATCGCGATTTCGCGAGCTTCGGGAAACTCGCGTTGAAAGTCGGTAAGGAACGACGCGCGAGCGCCGGCGAACGAGTAAATCGTCTGGGCAGGGTCACCGACCACGCACAGTTCGCGGCGCTTCCCCATCCACAGCCGCAGGAGCTTGTGCTGCAGCGGCGAAATGTCCTGATACTCGTCAACCACAAAGAACCGGTACTGCTCACGGATTTGGCCCGCAATCCAGGGTTCGACCTCGATCATGCCGGCAGTGGCCAACAGAATGTCTTCGAAGTCGAGCTGACGACGCTCATCTTTGACCCGCTCGTATGCCTGTACCAATGCGCTCGTTTGCGCCAGGCTCAGTCCCGTAGGAATGTGCCGCTCACCACTGCGCAGCGCTTGCTCGTACGTTTCGAAGTCAAGCTCGCTGATCTTGCGCCATTCAATTTCCTCGGCAATTGCGCGCACCTGGGCGGGCTGGATTCGGCTACCAATTCGCTCGCCAGCCTCGGCAACAATTGCCGATTTTGCAGACACGATGTTCGGCATCGAATCGCCAATCACCTGCGGCCAGAAGTAACCGAGCTGGCGCAGTGCCGCAGCGTGGAACGTGCGCGCTTGTACGCCTTCGATACCGAGCTGCTGCAAGCGACCACGAAGCTGGCCTGCCGCGCGGGTTGTGAAGGTCAAGGCCAGCACGCGGTCGGGTGCGTAAGCCCCGGTCTGCACACCGTAGGCGATGCGCCGGGTGATCGTGTGGGTCTTGCCGGTACCGGGACCCGCAAGGATGCAAACTGGGCCAACGAGTGCCATGGCAGCTTCCCGCTGCTGCGGGTTGAGATCGGCGAGCAGGCTCGCGCCGGGCGACGAAGCTCTCGGCAAGTCGGGTGCGATATCGGGTTGGTTCATCGTTGGGCCGCCGATGCATTTCCGGGCCGGTCTGATTCGTGTGTTACCTGTAGCGGCCCGCCAAACCATTCCTCGATAATGACGCGAGCTATGGCGACTTCGTCAGGCAGCAGGTCGACAACGTCACGGATGTCGTTGCGGTCAAACCATCGAACTTCGATGATTTCTTCGCCGTCGGCACGCACGGATTCCGGGTCTTGGTCGGGCGCGAGTTCGGCCAGATACGCCACCATGAGGCTCGCGGGGAACGGCCAGGGCTGTGATCCGAGATAACGCAGGTTGGTAATGCGGGCGCCGGCTTCTTCCCAAACCTCGCGGGCTGCTGCCGCTTCCAGCGACTCCCCCGGCTCCACAAATCCAGCGAATGCGGAGTACCGCTTGGGCTGCCAGCGTGCGTTCGCGCCGAGCAGGATGCGACCGTCACGGTCGACGACGCCAACGATGACCGCTGGGTCGGTGCGCGGAAACGTCACCGCATCCGAGTCGCGACTTCGCAACACCCAGCCATTGCGCTCGGCACGCACTGGCGCGCCGTCGGCCGGCGAATGCCGGTGGTGTTGGTGAAAGTTCGTCATGGCGACAGCCTGGCTCAGCAGCCCGACATCGCGATCGCTGAGCTTGGCCGCAATCGTTCGCAGACTCTGCCACCGGGATGCATCCGGTTCGATTTCTTGCGCCGTTACGTCGTCGACCGTAACCGCGAAGACGTCGATGTGCTGACCGCCAGCTACAGCTGCATTGGTCACTTCGCCGGCGTATTCGTTGTCGAGGATCGTGCCGAGGTAGATCGGTGGCAGCATTCGTGCCGTGTTGTGGTCAGCCGTGCGCAGGTCGAGTGCCACAGTGCGGCAGGTATCTTGCTGCCCGTCGCGCGCGACCGCAGCCCGCTCTGGCAGGCACAGCGCGCGAAGATTATTGAGATACAGGACTCGTTGACGGCTGCTGCCCACGGCGAACTCGACGGTGCGCCGCCGGGCATCGTTCCGGTCGTGTGCCGTTCGCGCCAGTGCGAGGCGCTGCCTGAAGTCCTGCATCCCGTTGTCATTCATGTTGGTCACCAGTCTAGATTTCGGCAGCCGCTGGCACCTGCACGCCGGTGTGCCCGCATGCCCGACCGTTGTCCAGTTTCGAGCGCACAGTCTGCGCATTTGTGGACTACCCGTCGGGATGCGTGTGGCGCCATGATTCTGGGCAACATTCGCCGTAGGCTAGCCCGCATGAGTGGTCTTTGCTTTGAACTTGCCGGTCTCGCGACCGCGGCAGTGCCGGATCTGCGAATTAGCGGCGCTGCCGAATGGACTACCGATTCTGGCGGAAACTACGACTCGGCGGTTGTGCGCACCGAAGATGGTGTCACGCTGTTGGTTCGCCGCGCCGTAACCGAGGACGCCGAGAACGAGCTTGTTGCTCGTAGCCGGGCCCTGGCGGTCATGACGCAGGGTATTCGTGCGCGACTCGCGTTCGCGGTACCGCACGAGTTCGGTGTGCTGCGTGACCGCGCCGGAAGCGTCGGCGTCTACGGGTTCATTCCGGGCACGACCCTGGACCGCGTGCAGCTTGATTTCGATTCGATGATCGTGCCTGATCTTGGCCGTGCGCTTGCGGCTATTCACGCGCTGCCTCGCCAGTTTGTTGCCGCGGCTGGTCTACCCGAGCGCACCGCGAGCCAGTCGCGCCAACAGGTGGAGCAGCTCTTGGATCGTGCCGACACGACGAACCGATTGCCAGCGGCATTGGCTGATCGTTGGGGCGCGGCGATTGATGACCCGCAGCTTTGGGATTTTGTGCCGTCGGTCATTCACGGCTCGCTCGAGCGCTACTCGTTTGTAACGAACGGCGCCGGTATCACGGGTGTCTTGGGCTGGAGCGACTTGCAGATCGGCGACCCGGCTCTGGACATGCGCTGGATCCACACGCTTGACGGTGCGGTCGTTCGCGCGTTGCTCGATGAGTACACAGATGCCCGCGGGGCTTCGGTCGATCGACAGATTCGCCAGCGTTCGTTGCTGTATGCCGAGCTCGAGCTTGCTCGTTGGCTGATTCACGGCGTCACCACGCAAGATCCGGCAATTATTGCGGATGCGGAGCAGCTGCTCGATGGTTTGGTCACGCGGGTGCGCGCCCTCGACGAGTCCACGATCCGTCACGAGACGTTGCCGGTACTCGACCTCGAACAAGTCCAGGCGCTGCTTGCCGACGCGGGCACCCGGGCCCGCACTGGCTTGCCCTCACGACCAATGCACTCCGACATGGAGGCCCCGGAAGACCTGGGCGACGACCTGACTGACGCGGAACGCGCTGCCATCAATGCTGCCGCTGACGCATCCGATGCTGATGAAAACGACGCTTCTGATACCGAGCTGTCGGCGTCCGACGCCGAACGGGTCGACGATGCCACCGCATCCTTCGACCCGCTCGGCGACCGTAACTAGTTCTGGGCCTGCTCCGACCGCGCTGACGAAGCTGCTGCGTCTCGGAGCTGTTGCTCAGCCTCGTGCAAGCGCCTTTCGAGTCGTTCGAGTGACTCAATGCGATCGATGCTGATTTCTCGATCATCGGCGACGTAGTAGAGCGTCGCGCGGATGCGTTCGATCGGCACCTCGTAGCCCGCCGCGTAGGCGTGGGCGTAACACATGAGCTGCAGCTCGCGCTGTTCAATTTCTTTGGGGGTCGTCGGTGCACGACCGGTTTTCCAGTCCACAATCTCGATGGTGCCGTCTTCGAATTCGTAGACGGCGTCGATCTTGCCGACGAGTGCGAAGTCGCCAAGCGGCATGTGGATCGGCAGCTCAACGGCCTTGGGTGTGTTGCCCTGCACTGCAAACCGGCTGGCGAGGAACGTTGCTTGCAGCGACGCGAGTTTTTCTCGTTCGGCTTCGCTGGCGAGCTGCAGCGAAGCTTCGACACGGTCTTCGTCGAGGGTTTCGCCTTCTGCAAAGAGCGCACCGCCGACAACTGCGTCGCCGTAGAGCGACTCGACCCAGTTGTGAAAGAGGTTTCCGAGCAACGTGGCGGCGAACGGTCGCTGCGGTATTGGCCGCGCGAGCTGTTTGGCAACACCAACCGGATCGGTCACGATATCGCTCAGTTTGGATGCACCGAATCGTTCGGGCAGTGCCAGGACCGGGCCACTCGTATCGTCACGCTCGGCCAGCAAGAGGTCGACCAACCCGGCCAATGCGCCGGTGGCACCACCCGACGTGGTGGGTGTTGCCGATGCGTCCATGGCCTCGCGCACTTCGGTTGCGAGCGACAGTACCTGCGCTCGCTTTTGCTCGCCCATCGGCAGACGCGGCCAGGTGTCGGTCGTTTGACGAACGGTTTCATTACCTTTCACCACGCGGTAAAGCTGGTCAACAAGTGCGTCGCCCGAGTGATCTCGTTTCGCCGCCTGCCAAAGGTGCTCGGCCATGACGTGCATTGGTTCACCGTGTTCATCACACAGCTGACCGTCTTGTTGCACGGCTGTCATGTCGGTGCCAGCGAGGACCGGCACCTTCGGCTGCAGTTCAAACCAGAACTCCGAGGGAAGACTGACGGTCGTAGTTTGGCGACGAGTTGCCGCAGCGGTGATGAGCAGGTCTTCGCGAGCACGAGTCATCGCGACGTACGTTAGCCGTCGGGCTTCATGAAGCTTGTGCTGCAGGTTCTGAACAATGAATGTGTCCGACAATTCGACATCATCCAAGATATCGAGTGCTTTACCGCCGTGTACCTGCTGCTGGACGTCCTTCTTCGTTGCACATTCGGTCAGGTCTAAGGACGGCAGACTTTCGTGGTCGGCCCGTAGCGGGTACGGCAACGCCGACTTTGACAGCCACCGCCGAGCACCGTTGTAATTCGGCAGCGTTCCTTGGAGGAACCCGGGGATCGCGACCGCATCCCATTCGAGTCCCTTCGCCGCGTGAATGGTCATGAGCTGTACGACGCCGTGTTCCGGAGTCACTTCAACGACTTCTTCTAGCTCGTTCTGCTGTTCGGCAACATCGAGCCAGTCAAGAAACTCATTGAAGTCAGCGCCTGGCGCCGACATCGTGAACTGACTGACCGCGTCAACGAATGCGTCGAGGTTGGCATCGGCCATGGCCAGGCTGGGGTTCGCAATCGCTTCCAAGCGCACTCCGGATGCCGTGATGCAGAAGTCGACCACCTGCGGCAGCGGCAGTTGCAGCCGCTGCCGGATCTGGTGCAGGAGTTCCGCTGCGGCGACCATGCGTTCGCGTCCGGTCTCGCTTACCTGCACGTTCGCGTTCGGATGCGTGCGCAAGTACTCAAGCGCTTCCGCGAGCGAAGCGTTGCTATCGATGGCGCCCGGGTCGAGTTCTTCGCGTGAGCGAGCGTCATCATCAAGGACCGAATAGCCACGCGGGTCTTGTCGGTGAAGCTGTGTTGCCAGTCGGTTCAGACCGACAACATCTGCCAAGCCGATTGCATACTGAGCGCCGGTAAGGATGCGGATGAGTTCGTTGCCCGCGTACGGATTTGCGGCCGCACGGATCAAGCAGGTGATGTGGGTGATTTCTGGAGTTTCGAGCAGCCCGCCGCGTCCGACTCGGTTGAACGGGATCCCCTTAGCGGCGAGCGCTTCGGCAATGGGCGTGATCTGCCGGTGGCTGCGCACGAGAACGGCCGCGGTGCGGTTCGGATCGCAATTCAGCTGTGACCGCATCCAATTCGCCACCGACTCGGCTTCGTCTTCGTCGCGCGCGAAGAACTGCAACTCAACAGATCCTTGGCCTGCGCCCGGCTTCGCCTCGAGCGGCTTGGCGTACAGATCCGCAGATTCCGGCAGTTTTCCAGCGATGATGTTCGCGGCTTCGAGCACTTGTCGGTCGTTTCGGAATGATGTCGACAGACTCAGTGGAGTTTGGGCGCTGTTGCCGAAATCTCGATAGAACTTCGACATGTTCTCGCTGCTGGCCCCACGCCAGCCGTAGATCGATTGCTTCGGGTCACCAACGGCGACGACCCCTCGACCTCGGAAAATCTCGGAGAGCATTTTGACCTGCGATACCGAGGTGTCCTGGTACTCGTCAAAAATAATGAGCTTGAATCGATCGCAGAGTTCTTGTGCGACCGCCGGTTCATTGGCAATGACTTGGCGAGCGAGCACCACTTGGTCGGCAAACTCGATCAGACCGCGTTCGCGTTTAACGCGCTGGTATGACTCAGCAAGCTGCGCATGGATGTTCAACTCGTCAAGTTGCCAAATGAGATTGTCTTCGGAGTTCTGATCGAGTTTGTCCCCGCCGGTTGCGGTTGCAAGCTGTTGCCGCAGCTGCTCACCATAGGCACGGATATCTGCAGCGCTGACTTGGTTGTCACGCATCTCGTTCGCCAACTTGAGCGAGTCCTTGACCAGCGTTGCCACGCTCGGGCTTTCAAGCATCTCGAGTTCAGGAATCCTCGAGTCAAGGACGACCTCACGCATCAGCGAAATTGCCGCGGGTGCATCAAGCAATTGCGCGTCGGGCTCATAGCCAATGAGCAACGCATTCTGTCGATACAGCGTGTCGGCAAACGAGTTGTAGGTGCTGACCTCGGGTAGGTCGAATTCGTCGATGTCGGCGAGACCGGCCTTACGCAACCGGTCCAATCCGGCATACAGGCGCTCCCGCAATTCCCCCGTGGCCTTTCGGGTAAACGTGAGTCCGATGATCTCGCTCGGCGCGACGCGACCGTTAGCGACCTGCCAAAGCACTCGATTCATCATGGTCTGGGTCTTACCGCTACCCGCACCAGCGGTTACCAACAATGGTGTTAGCGGAGCTTCAATGATGGCTTCTTGTTCGGCTGTGGGTGGGTAGAACTTGTTGCCGGGACCGGCGAGCGCCTGTGCAATCTGTTCGTGGGTGACGGTGACGTTGGTCATTAGTCGCAAACCTCGGCAATCGTGTGGAGTCGGCAGCTGTGGGTGAAACCACCGTGTGATTCCTTGGCACAGTGATGTTCGACGTCTCGTTGAAAGGCAGGCGGATTTGCAAGGTTTGGCAGCTCACCGGTGGATTTTGCTGCCTGGTGCGGCGATTCAAATTCGCCGTGTTCTTGCGGTGGTGGCACGTCCTGCAGGTTGATGCCCACTCGGGCGAACGCTAACCGGGTGAACTCCGTCACAATCTCGGCCAGCTGCGAATCATCAAATTTCTTCTGCACCGTTTCTTTCCAGGACTTCTGTTTTGCGCCCTTTCCGTTAGTGATTCGCGGGTACACCAATGCGGCTGAGGCAAATGCGGTGTTGGCCGGTACATCGGCAATGTCGCCACGCACACAGGCGAGTTGATAGGACTGCAACTGTGCGTTGTCATTCGCTTTCGTGTCGGCCTGCTTGCTCGTCTTGAAGTCAACGATGCGCACGCCGTCTTGGGTCAATTCGGTGCGGTCGATCTTGCCTCGCATTCGAACCTCGACGTCAACAAGTTCGCCTGACTTGTCGATGGCAGACACCGTGTGCGGCGACACAAACGACTGCTCGTGCCCAATGGCGTCGCCCGCCTCCTTCAGGTAGTCCCATAAACCGGTGACCAGTGTGCGCACGGTCGTTCGGTTAACCTCGCGCATCCACTCCGCCTGGACCGGATACGCATCAACTCGAGCGAGGGCTTCATTAAGCATCGACTCGTGACTCGGATAGTCGTCTTCGTGCTCGGCCAAGTCGTGAATCATGGTCCCGAGCCACTGTGCTTCTGTCGCCATGCTGGATGCGTGTTGGTCGAGGAATGCTTCGACCGGGCAGTCTCGAAGCTTGCCAATTGCCGACGGCGATAGCGAAAGTGTCGCCTGACCGTCACGCACCTCGACCAGCGGAGCCGTCGTACTCATCTCCCGAATGCCAAACCAGGTCTTTGGGTCGGCAGCTGGAACGTCGGCGTGAGCGAGCTGCGCCAGCGCTTGAATGGCCTCTTCGTGATTAATGAGTTGTTTGGACGCAAGTAAGCGCTCGTGAATCAGTACTCGACGCAGGTAGGCAGCAAGGCCATCGAGGTCGAGTCGTCGAGCTCGCTGTCGCTGCGTTGCGCCTTGCTCATCGTCTACCGCAGATTCGTGTTCCGTTCGAACAGCATCGATCGTTGCTAGCGCCGCGAAAGGCGCAGCAATGTCATCCGGCACCGATGCCAGCGGCATCCGTTGCCAGAGCGACGAGGGTTGTTGGTCGGCGCTCGCAACTGCCGTGACGAGCAGTTGCTGTTGGGCTCGAGACACGGCCGAGACCAACATTCTTGTCTCATCGAACAAGACGGCCTTGCGTCGGTCAACTAACGAGATGGCCGTCGAATTGTCCCGTGCCTCAGCCAAGCGGGTCGCGCCCAAGAGCGAGTCACGCAGGCGCAGATTTGGCCAGACACCGTCGGTGACCCCGGCCACGACGACGACCGGCCACTGCTGCCCGGCACTGCCCGCGGGTGTGGTCAGGGTGACCGCGTCGGGACAACTGCGCGCGATCAGCGTGTCTTCTTGCACGCCTCCGGCCTGCCATCGTGCAATAAACGACTCCAGTGCCGTGCCAGGTTCACGTTCGACAAGGCGTTTTGCACGTTCAAAAAGCGTGACAACTGCATCGAGTCGACGGTTCAACTCGGATGCACCCGGCTCATTCGAGAGCGCGATCTCCTGCCAGCGTTCGGCGCGTTTTTCGTCGGCCCAAGCTTCAAAGAGCACGGAATCAATCGGTTCCTGCCGCACGAAGCGGGTCTGCATCCGTGATAGTGCGTCCACGAGCGAACGCAGCTTGGCGATCGTGTCGGGCCAGACAGATCCGCGACGATTCGCGTCAATGATCGCTTGCAGTGTCAGTGTGCTGGTTTGCGGAGTGCGCTGGCCGATTTCCGTTGCAATTGCTCGGGCAAGCACGGCGGCTCCAGACGAATGTGATCGAGCGCCTGCAGCATCGGCAACGTCTCGAAGCGATTCCGCGTCGGTTCCGCTTTGCGATTGCGGAGTCTGCGTTGCGTCCGTCGTGCGAAGGCGCAATTCGTCGTGCGCGAAGTAGGCCAGGCGTCGAAGCGCGCGCATCTGCAGGGGATCAATGCCAACAAGTGGCGATTGCAAGACGGATTCGAGCATCGGCGCAGCAATCTCATTGCTGGCGATCATCGTGCCCATATTGAGAATCGCCCGTACCGTAGCGTCGTTCGCCGGATCGTTCGGTGTCGACTGTGTCACCGGAACTCCGTCGCGTTCGAGCACTCGCGCGAGTGCAGGCAGTGCCCCGCCGCTACGGGCAATCACGGCCATGTCGCGCCACGCGATGCCGTTCATCAAGTGGTTCCAACGCAGGTACTGCACGATTTGGGCTGCTTCGTCGACGTCTGAGTCGCCCAAAACCGTGAACGCGCCGGCGACATCAGCGGTCGTGGCTGCTGCGGTTGGTGACGGGGCCGACGCGGCATTTGCCTGACGCTGTTCACCAGCACCGGCCGCACCAAGTCCATTCGTTAGCGCACGAACAACGTCTCGAATCGACTGCGGGTGCCGGTACACGGTGTGCAAGACGTGCTGCGATACCACTCGTCCGGTTGCCGCGTCGGTCCATCCCGACGCGAACGTGGCTTCGCCACCGTGGAAGGCTCCGGTCGCCGCATCGGGGTCACCGAATGTGACCAATCGCGCTCCCCGTGCGTGGAGTGCCAGCATGAGCGCACGTGCCGAAGCCGTGAGTTCTTGCGCGTCATCAACCACGATGAGTGCGAGATCGTCATAGAGCCGTTCTGTGCCCGGTACACGGCTGGCCAGCACTCGCGCGGCATCGCGAGCCGCCATCGGCGTGTCGAGGACGCCCTCGTAACCGGACTCGAGCACATCAAAGTACCGATCGGCAAAGTCCGCGGCTTCCGGCCAGTGAATGCGGAAACGGTTCTTCGCGAGCCAATCAGGATCCGTGTCGTCGGCGGTACCGAGCTCCCGTAGCTGCCTCGGGGTAACTCCCTGTTCAACCATTGCGGCCAGGAGCGCGCGCACCTCGTCTCGGAACCCGTTCAATCGCAGGGTTTCGGGATCAATTGCGCCCCAACGCCAAACACCGTGCGTTTCATAATCAACAACATCGCCTTCGAGCAGGTCCCGCAAGATGGCGTCTTGTTGCGCACCGGTCAGCAAGCGGGGTTCGCGTGCCCCCGTACGGATGCTGTCTTCGGCAAGGATTTCCATGGCAATCGACGGCAGCGTGCGCCCGAGTCGTTGACCGCGCACCGCACGATTGAGTCGTGCTTGCAAGCGGTCGCGAAGCATCGCGGCCGTGCGACGGTTTGCACCAATAGCAAGGATGCGTTCGGGGTCAGTCCCCCGCTGCTCAACTTCGGCAGCGACCAGCTCGATCAGCGTCGTGGTGCGGCCACTACCCGGCGCGCCGAGCACCGCGAGCGACGAGGTCGCCGAAGCATCGACAACTGCCTGCTGTGATGCATCCAGAACGATCGCGCCAGGCAGTGAATGAGTCGCTGGCGTTGCGTGCGACGTCGCCTGCGACGCGGCTGCGCCTGATGTTGTTGAGTCCGGTGCCATCGTGCTGCCCTTCGTGCGAATCCATGCGGAAGTTCCCGATATCGACACTGTATCCACACCCTCCGACATCCGACTGACGCACAGATGTGGCCGTGACCAGCCGCATCCACCTCGAGACGGGAATCAGTTCGCTTGACGCGGTATTCCCAAAGGATGCGGCGAGCTGCGGGTATTGTGGTCGCGTTGTCTTCCCTTAGAAAGGACAAGCTCATGGAACTGCGCATTGGCATCCTCCACTCGCCGCGTGAACTCGCTTTTGAGACCAATCAATCGGCTGCCGAAATTGAGAAGCTCGTCGCCGAGGCGATTGCCGCCGACGCTGGCGTTGCCCGTTTCACTGACGAACGTGACCGCGTCATCCTCGTCAACGCAGCGCAGATCGCGTTCGTCGAAATCGGTGAAGAAACCGTTCGTCGCGTCGGATTCACCGCATAGTCATGGATCTTGAACTCATTTTTGCCGGTCTGTTCGGCATCCTGATCGGAGCCGCAGCAATTCCGTTTGCCAAGCCACTTTCCACGATCGGTCTGGCGTTGCTCCCCGGAATCGGTGGCGCAACCGCACTGATCTACTGGGTTGCCGCCAGCTGGGCGATGCGCCTGTTTAATCTGACGTTCTTGCGCTACGACGCCGGCAACATCTGGCTGTACCTCGTGGTCATCGTGGCTGCCGTCTGCTTCAGCATCGCGCTGATGCTGCCCAAGCGCCGCGCCGAAGCAGACGAAGACCTGCTCGAGCGTTTGAGCCACCGCAGCTCAATTTCGTAGGTCGTTCTGGCGTTCATCGCCAGACGGCGCATTCGGGGCGAATCGGTACTTCCGGTTCGCCCCGAATCGGTTTTCGCAGGCGCCCGTTGGTCGAGATTGCGTAGGCTGAACCTATGGCTGAAGACGCAACGCAAGCAACTCCCGATCTCGAGGCGGCCCGCGAGGCCCTCGCCAAGGCGCAGGCCGATCTTGCCGCGGCAGAGCAGGCAGCCGCGCAGGCATCAGCGTCGACATCAGCCGAGACTGCGGCGGACGCAGCCGCGGTACCTGCATCGGAAACCCCCGCCGCCACATCCACCGCGACGACACCTGAAACCAATGGCCCGCTCGATCCGGATGCAGTAACCGCGATCCGCGACGGTTACGGTTTCGACGCACCAGCTCTCGAACTCGGCGCGCTCGTCAACGGTGCCCCGCTCGCCGACGTACCAGTACGCATCCCGATCGCGATGACCAACCGTCACGGCTTGGTCGCCGGAGCGACGGGTACCGGTAAGACGAAGACCCTGCAGGTCATGCTCGAACAGCTCTCGGCCGCAGGCGTCCCCGTTTTTGCCGCCGACATCAAGGGTGACCTCTCGGGCGTCGCCACGGCCGGCGTTGGCAGCGAAAAGCTGCTGGCCCGCACCAAGAGCATCGGTCAAGACTGGCAGCCGGTTGCCGCTCCGGTCGAGTACTTCTCGCTCGGCGGCCGCGGCGAAGGCGTCCCCATTCGTGCAACGGTCTCGAGCTTCGGCCCGCTCTTGCTCGCAAAGGTACTCGGTCTGAACGAAACGCAAGAATCGTGCCTCGGCCTTGTCTTCCACTACGCGGATGCGAACGGTTTGGCACTCGTTGACCTCGAAGATTTGCGTGCGGTGCTGCAGTACCTGACAAGTGATGCGGGCAAGCCAGAACTCGACGGCATCGGCGGAGTATCCAAGCAGACCGCCGGGGTGATTTTGCGAGAACTCACGAATTTTGCGGCCGCAGGCGCCGATGTGTTCTTCGGCGAACCCGAGATCGATACGACCGAGTTCATGCGTACGGCTGCCGATGGCCGCGGCATCGTGTCGCTGCTCGAGATCCCCGGTGTCGCGCAGCAGCCGCAGGTGTTCTCGACATTCTTGATGTGGTTGTTGGCGGATCTATTCGGTTCGCTACCCGAGGTCGGTGACCTCGACAAACCCAAGCTGGTGTTCTTCTTTGATGAAGCCCACCTGCTGTTCAAGGACGCCTCGAAGGACTTCGTTGCGCAGATCGTGCAGACGGTGCGGCTGATCCGTTCGAAGGGTGTCGGTATTTTCTTCGTCACGCAAACGCCGAAGGACGTGCCAGAGGATGTCTTAGCGCAGCTCGGTTCGCGAGTCCAGCACCAATTGCGTGCCCATACCCCGAACGACGCAAAAGCCCTGCGCGCCACTGTCCGCACCTACCCGAATTCGGGCTACGACCTCGAACAGGTGCTGACGCAGCTCGCCACGGGTGAGGCAATCGTCACGGTCATGAACGAAAAGGGTGCACCGTCACCGGTGGCCTGGACGCGCATGCGGGCACCGCAGGGGTCGATGGACCCGACACCGATGGCACAGATTCAGGCCGCGGTACAAGCATCCCCGCTGTTGGCGAAGTATGGCACGCCGGTCGACCCTGAGTCGGCCGCCGAGATTCTGGCCAAGAAGATCAACAATGCCGCCGCCGCGGCACGCGCCGAGGAAACCGCCGCAGCCGAAGCCGAAGCTCAAGCCAAGGCTGCCGAAAACGAAGCTGCGCGCATCGAACGCGAAATCCGCGAACGCGACACGTCACGTTCGACGCGCAGCCGCACGTCCGTGCGCCGGGAAAAGTCAATCATCGAAGAGATTGCTTCGTCACGCACCGGCAAGACCGTGATTCGTGAGGTTGTTCGCACGGTGTTCGGCAGCCTGCTCAAGCGCCGTTAGGTCACGGCGGCAGGGGATACTCAGCGGCAGGGGATACTCGCCCGCTGTCGACCAGACGATTCGAGGCCCGCGCACCTGGTGCGACGGGCCTCGAATCGTTAGCGCAGGTTTACGCTGCGAGCTTCAGTAGGTTCATGCGACGCGAGTGCTCCGCGAACAGCGCCTTGGCAAAGCGTTCGGCACCGGCCTCGGCACCGGCTGTGAGCTCGTCGGCGCTCATTCCCGGTTCAATACCAACGATTTCTCGCGACCAGACCACGGTGTCACCAGCTACGCGGCGTCCCCACATGGCCAGGCGGTCATCGAGTTTGGTGTCAGCGGCAAAGCAGATTTCCAACGCCGAAATGATGGCCGCAGTGCTGGCGGTGAAGGCTTCGTGTGCTTCGATCGATGTGCCCGACAGCTTCGCGAGTTCGGCAATTGCGTCCATCGCGATGCCGCTGGCGATAACGAGCGAGCAGACGTGTTCCGCCGTGTCGCGGCCGGTGACTCGGGCCCAGAGCACTTCGAGCAGTGCCACGGCAGCTTCGTCCTGAGCACCGGTAGCTGCAGGCAGCGCGGCAATCGCATCGGCAAGCGATGCACGGGCGTCGTCACTGAACTCGGTCGATTCTGCGACGGCGGTGAGTTCTCGTCGCTGCCGCGCAACGAGCGCATCAGCAAGTGCGTGCAATCGCTGTTCGTCAAGTACGAGGGATGCGAAGGGTGCGGTTTGCGGATTCGTTTCGGCAGTTGCGTCGGTCACTTCGCCATCCTATCGACCCAAATGACGCCCGACATAAAGGTTGGTTTCAAGGCCACCAATTAGGGCCGAGCGAATTGCGCACAATCTGTGAATCCGGCGGCATCCGATGTCGGGCGACTAGGCTAAAGAACGGTGCTGTCGACCGCACCTGCGCGCCCTGGGTAAGTGGGCGCTCGCACCGCAACCTGTGTAAGGGCAATAATTCGTGAATTTCACTGAACTCGGAATTGATTCCGACATCACCGGCGTACTCGCCGAAAAGGGCATTATTGATGCCTTCCCCATTCAAGAACAGACCATTCCGCTGGCACTGAGTGGCCAGGACATCATTGGCCAGGCTAAGACCGGAACCGGTAAGACGCTCGGTTTTGGTTTGCCGCTGCTGCAGCGCATCGGTACCGCACCGACCCCGGGTGTCAAGGCTTTGGTGGTGACGCCGACCCGCGAACTTGCGACCCAGGTATATGAAGATCTCGAGCTGGCCGTACGCGATCGTGAAACGGTTGTTGTGCCGATCTACGGTGGCAAGGGGTACGAGGAACAGATCAAGCAAATTAAGGACGGCGCACAGGTTCTGGTTGCGACGCCGGGCCGACTGATCGACCTGATGAACCAGCGCATCATTTCGCTGAGCAACGTCACCGAAATCGTGCTCGACGAGGCCGACAAGATGCTCGACCTCGGGTTCCTACCCGACATTGAGCGCATCTTCGACCGCCTCCCTGCCGTGCGCCACACGATGCTGTTCTCGGCAACGATGCCGGGCCCCATCCTGAATCTCGCCCGTCGATTCATGTCGAACCCGGTGCACATCCGCGTTACTGACCCAGATGAGGGCATTACGCAGAAGAACATTCGCCACCTGGTCTACCGCGCGCACCCGCTCGACAAGGACGAGATGATTGCCCGCATGCTGCAGGCTGAAGGACGCGAAAAGGCCGTAATCTTCATGCGCACGAAGCGTTCCGCGTCGAAGCTGCTCGATGAGCTGCGCGATCGTGGTTTCCAGGTGGCTGCGGTTCACGGCGACATGAACCAGGAACAGCGTGAGCGTTCCATGGCGGCGTTCAAGGCTGGCAAGAAAGACGTCTTGATCGCTACCGACGTCGCTGCTCGCGGTATCGACGTCGATGATGTCACCCACGTCATTAACTACACGATTCCCGACGACGAAGAAACGTACCTGCACCGCGTTGGCCGCACCGGCCGCGCTGGCCGCACCGGTATTGCCGTCACGCTTATCGATTGGGATGACCTGCGCCGCTGGGGCCTGATTGCGAAGGCGCTGGAGCTCGGTGACGATGAGCCGCTGGAGACGTACTCGTCGAGCCCGCACTTCTACGAAGAACTCAATATTCCTGAGGGCACCAAGGGTCGTCTGGCTTCGGCCGCTCCCGCAGTGAATGCACGCAAGTCGTCGCGCAATTCCGACGGCAAGTCGGGCGGCAGCTCGGCACGCAAGTCGTCGCGCCCACGTCGCCGCACTCGCCGCAAGGTTGAGGCTGATGGTTCGACCCCGGCAGATGCTTCGACCCAGGCCAGCGACAACGCCGAATCCTCGCCGGCTCCGACTGCTGGCGATGCGAATGGCGAATCCCCGCGCAAGCCACGTCGCCGCCGTCGCCGCAAGCCGAGCGGCGCCAACGGTACAGATGGCGGATCGGCACCGACCGCATCCGACGCCGCTACGGAGTAGTTGCGTTCGGGACGGACGCGTACCGTGCCCCAAACGGTAGGTATTAGCGCAAATTCACCGGCGCCGTGCCAGCTGCCTGCTCGATAATTCGAGCCAGCTGGTCCGGCGCCGTTGTGTGTTCGCCCAGACGATTTGGCTTGCCATCGCCGTGATAGTCGCTCGAGCCGGTGACGATGAGGTCGTACCGCTCAGCGTAGCCAAGGAGCGTCTGCTGGGCCGCCGCATCATTCTCACGGTGTCCAACCTCAACACCGGCAAGCCCGGCCTCGACGAGCGCGGCAAAGGGCGCTTCGGTGAGCAACGCCGCGCCTCGGCTGCCACCATGCGCGAGTACGGGGACTCCCCCGGCAGCGACGATCTGCGACACAACGTCGGCCGGCGACGGCGATTCGTGCGGCACGTAATACTTGCTGCGGTGATGCAGGATTCCCGCAAATGCTTCGCCTCGGTCGCCAACGATTCCCAGCGAAATGAGGGCATCGGCAATGTGGGGGCGGCCGATGGTCGCCCCCGGTTCGCTAACTGCCTGAACGTCGGCCCAGGTCAGTTCGTAATCGGCACCGATCGCGGCCACGATGCGTTCGGCTCGGTGGATGCGGTCGTAGCGTACGCGCGCCATCGATTCGTTGAGCGCGGGATGCGATGGGTCGGGCAGGTAGGCCAGCACGTGTACCGAGGCGCCACCGAACTTGCTAGACACTTCGATACCGGGCAGGAGCGTGATGTCGCATTCCAGCGCCGCGCGACTGGCCGCATCCCACCCCGAAACCGTGTCGTGATCGGTGAGAGCAATCGTGTGTAGACCGCTTGCTGCAGCAGCACGCACCACATCGGCAGGCGATTCGGTGCCGTCTGAGGCATTCGAATGCGTGTGCAGGTCGATGCCGTGTTCGTTGTGCAAAACGTGCGCCTTCCGTTGATGCGGGTACATTCACGTTACCGACCCGAACGCGTTGGCGTCGATGCCAGCGCAGTGATGCGTTGTGTCATGGCAAGGTCATCTTGTTTGCTGATAGTGCCGACAGCCAACCGCGCTAAGCTCAGGCGGTTATGAATCAACGCCGCACCTCACCCGTTCTGGTGACTTTGGTCGCCAGTGTGCTCACCGCCATCGCGGTGGGCGTAGGTGTGTTGGCTATGTGGCCGCAGCTGCTTGGCCTCCACCACACGGTGCCGTTTGCGCAGGCGGTGCCGTTTAGGTTGATTCACCTGTTGGTCGGTGCCGGTGTGCTGCTCATCTGTGTCGCGCTGGCGTTCGCGCTCCGGCACGGCGGGCGCGCCGTGTTCAGCGTGGTTTCACTTGCCGTTGCCGTAGTCCTGGCTTTCGGCACGCTCGACCTATTCGGTCGTGGTGTAGCACTCGTGAAGCCCCCTACCGGTGCCGATGATGCGATTCGCGTGCTCGCCTGGAACACGCTCGGCAACGAACCGGGCTCCCCCAAGATCGCCCAATTGGCAGCCGACTACGACGTCGACGTCCTCATGTTGCCCGAAACCACCGAAGATATGGGCATCGAGATCGCCGCGCAGCTTGCAGACCTCGGCAAGCCGATGCAGGTGATTTCTGGCACCGGTGCCCCCGGTTTCCGTGCGGCCGAGACGACGCTGTTGGTGTCGGAGGAGCTCGGTACCTACGTGAAGATCGATGATCTCGGCGACACCAGCGCGCTAGCGACGGTAATCGCGGAGCCTGCAGACGGTGACGGACCCCGTCTCGTGGCCGCGCATCCACTCGCGCCCGTGCCCGAGCGCATGGACACCTGGAAATCTGACCTCGAGTGGGTGGCGTCAATCTGTACCGGCAACACGATCCTCGCCGGTGACATGAACGCCACGATCGATCACCTGTCGGGGCTCGGTAACGGTTCGGGCGCACACCTTGGTGACTGCCGGGATGCGGCAGTTGCGGCAGGTGCCGGTGCTGCGGGCACCTGGACCAGCGGCAAGCCCCCGCTACTTGTCGCGGCAATTGACCACGTGATGACGACCGATCAGTGGGACGTCACCGGCTTTGAGGTGATCACCCGCGAAGACCGTTCGGGTTCTGACCACCGTCCGGTGTTTGCCGAGCTCTCGCCAGCAGGCTAGACAGCTACCAAACTCGGTACCGGTTGCTGCACTGTCGACTGTCATTGCACGGGAT
This sequence comes from [Zimmermannella] bifida NBRC 103089, assembly GCF_001570925.1. Lineage (GTDB taxonomy): Bacteria > Actinomycetota > Actinomycetes > Actinomycetales > Microbacteriaceae > Gulosibacter > Gulosibacter bifidus. The sequence continues at coordinate 112,683 of NZ_BCSP01000005.1, read as the reverse complement.
CGACCCCTAATCCATTTGCCGCCGCAAAGCCGGCAATATGAAACACTTGGCATATGACAGATTCCGACAAGATCAACCTCACTGACAACGTCGAATCGACGAAATCGGTCCCTGAAGGTCAGGACGAGAATCGCAGCTCGACGCCCGATTCCGATTCCTTCCGCAACTTCATCATGTCGGGTTGGGCCGACCGCGAGCGCCCGATGCCGGTACGTGCCGAAGTCGCCGACTTCGCTGCGGCACGCCGCGAGCGAGTCTCGCAGGCATTCCGTGGCGAACGGCTCGTCATCGAAGCTGGCGACCCGAAGGTTCGCTCGAACGACACCGACTACCCGTACCGCGCGGACACCGCCTTCACCTACCTCACCGGCTGGGGCTCGGCCACGGTACCGGGAGCTGTACTTGTGCTCGATCCGTCCGCCGATGGGCACGAAGCCACGCTGTACTTCCGTGAGGCAGCTGGCCGCGACACCGACGAGTTCTATGCCAATGCGGCCATTGGCGAATTCTGGACGGGTCCTCGCCCCTCGCTCGACGAAGTTGCGACCATGCTCGGAATCGCAACGGCGCCGATTGCCGACTTCGCCCCGCATCGCGGCGACCGCACCGGCACGAACCCGCAACTCGCCCAGGTCATCAGCGAGCAGCGGCTGGTTAAGGATGCGTGGGAAATCGCGCAGATGCGATCGGTCGTTGATGCGACGGCTCGCGGTTTTGACGACATCATTCGGAACCTCGACAGCGCGATCGGCCACGAACGCGGCGAGCGCATCGTCGAGACCTCGTTCTTTTCGCGCGCACGCCTCGAGGGCAATGACGTCGGTTACGGCACTATCGCGGCATCCGGTGCGCATGCGTGCATCCTGCACTGGACCGACAACGACGGTGCGGTTCGCGATGGTGATCTGATTCTGATTGATGCCGGTGTCGAGGGCGACGCGTACTACACCGCCGACATCACGCGCACGCTGCCTGTGAATGGCACGTTCACCGAGGTGCAACGCCGCGTCTACGAAGCAGTTCGTAAAGCCGCCGACGCCGCGTTCGCGATCGTTCGTCCGGGTATCACTTTCCGCGATGTGCATGACACGGCAATGCGTTCGATCGCTGAATCGCTCGACGAGTTCGGACTACTGCCGATGCCACTCGAAGACGCGCTGAAGCCGGATCAGGTGCCGCACCGTCGATACATGGTGCATGGCACCAGCCACCACCTTGGCATTGATGTGCACGACTGCGCCCAGGCGCGTCGCGAAATGTACATGGACGGCACGGTGGAGGCGGGCATGGTCTTCACCATCGAGCCGGGTTTGTACTTCCAGCCCGATGATCTGACCGTCCCTGCCGAGTATCGCGGCATCGGTGTGCGCATCGAAGACGACATTCTCGTCACCGAAACGGGTGCCGAAAACCTGTCGCGCCACATCCCGCGTACCGCCGACGATGTTGAGGCGTGGATGCATACCGTACGAACCGAGTCCGGCCAGCGTTAGTCGCGCAGCAGCAAAGACGAGGGGCCTCCTGAACGTCACAGTTCGGCAGGCCCCTCGATAGTTACACGTCGCGATGCACTACTTGCGTTCGCGGTTCTTGGCAACCATCTCCGAGACAATCGCGATCACGCCGAAGAGCACACCGGCGATCGGCCAGATGACCCAGCTGCGCTCCCAACCGTCAAAGGCGAGTCCCCACACAAGGAAGATCCCGACAACGAGGAGCCAGTAGATGCCTGCGATGCTGTCGAGCAGTTCGTTGGTGTTGCGCTTCTCAGGGGTGTAGTCGCCCTCGCCTGCGAGCAGGCTAATGGCAGAGCGTCGCATACCGCAGATTACGAGCAGCGCCACACCAGCGGCGACGAACAGCAGGAACACTGCCGGGCCGAGGATGTCGTTTTCGCCACGGATCGAGAGCAGCATGAGCATCGTGCTGATACCGAGCATGATTGCAAGGACGCCGGCTCCGATGCCCAGCGCGAATGGCGTTCCTTCGCGTTCTCGCAGGCTGCTGAAGTGCGCCCGAGATGCTGGGTCGAGTTCCGCACCCGTTTCGCCGAGTCGTTCAAACTTCTCGTTTTTGACACCAGCGAAGATGAACTGCATGACGCCAAGCCCGATCATGAGGAACATCACGGTAAGTGCGAGAATTTCGCGCGGTATGAGCTTGTCGCCCCCGGTCATAGTTGGGTCAGTCGTGCCACCGATCAGCATGAACGCCGCTACACCGGTGAGCACCGTCGCAACACCACTCGCAATCAACCGCGAAACCAGTCCGTTGGCCTTGAGGAATCCATCGGCTTCAGCACGCTGGATAAATACCGGCCGGTCTTGCTGCGAACGATCGTATTCGCTGCGGATGCCCAAATCATCGGCAAGTTCGTCGAGGTTACCGAACTGGGTAATTACGCGACCTACGGCTTCGTTTTCGCTGCAGCCTTCATCGCGCAGTTCGTGGTAGCGGTCGAGTGCCATTTGCTCGAGTTCCGCGCGGGCCCGACGAACTTCGTCATTGGCTGGCAGCGCACGAAACATGTGATCTACATAGCTGGTGAGGGTTTCCATGATGGGTCCTAGCACTATTGGGTGGACTTGGGTGTGGTGCCGACGCTGGCAAGGTGCTCATCGCGGATGAATCGGCGCACGAGTGCTCCGGTGCTCACCCATTCGGCGACGCGGTTGGCATAGTGTTCGCGCCCGGTAGCCGTGAGTTCGTAGTAGGTGCGGATGCGGCCGGTTTCGGCTTTGGCCTTGTACGAGCTGACGAAATCTGATTTTTCGAGGCGACGGAGCGCCGAATACAGGGTGGTCTCTTTGATTTCGTACTCCCCTGCGGTAAGCGACTCAACGCGTCGAGAAATCGCGTAGCCGTACGAGGGTTCGTCAAGCAACGACTCGAGCACGATCAGGTCGATGTATCCGCGAATCACCTCAGGGCTGATCATCGCTGCTGCCTTTCATTGCGTTTGAACACGTCCACCATAACTACGTCACGCACAGTATGCAACACACAGTGTGCAACGCGCAGTACGTGTCACCGAGTATTCGCGGCACACCGCAACGTACTACCGCTCGACACACCAGCAACACCAGCAGACGCAATCTTCACAAATGCAAAACGCCGGCCATGACTCCCCGTCATGACCGGCGTGCGTACTCAGCGGCACAACTGCAACTAGCTACCCTCGTTTCTTTCCGCGTTTCGAGCGGCTTCAGCTGCCGCCTGCCGGCGCAGTTCATCCTGCATCTCGCCGTAGGTACGCGGCCGCTGTGGTGGGGTGTTGGCGTCAGTATCGGCGCTCGATGACGAAGCGTTCGATTGGTCGGCCATACTCGGCGGCTGCGTGGATGCGCCCGGCACCGGTTCTTGCTGCAGCGTTCGGTTTACGTCGGGCCACGACGGCAAACCGGGCACTGCCTGCGACTGACCGTGCGCATCCGGTGCCGATGCCAAACGCCCAGCACCCGCATTGCGCCCGACACCGAGCACCTGCCCCGCTTCAGCTGCGAGCGATGCGGGCACGAGCAAGTCGAACTTCGCGGCAGTGAGCTGCATCATCGAGGTGAACTCCCGCTTTCGCGGCGATACGAGGTATGCCAGCAGGCTCCAAATCACGCCAAAGGCAATCGCCAGCAAGAACACGCCGATGATCGAGCTGAATTGCGCTTGCGGGTAAATCAGCAGCCACATCAGCGAGACGAACAGCCCCATCATTACACCGGTCACGGCACCGCTGGCAGCAGCTCGACCCGCACTCATCCGACCCATGACCCGCTCAACCGACTTGAGGTCACTACCGACAATGGAGATCTGTTGCAGCGAGAAACCGTCGCGGCGTGCGAGGGTATCGACCGCAGCCCTGGCTTCGTCGTAGCTCTGATACGACGCGACAACAACTCCCTCAGGAAGTTTGGGGAGCTGGTTACCAAAGTTGGCGCGCGGAGTACTCATGTTCCCATTGTTGCCGCCATCGCTGCCCGAGTGCTGGATTCCGCTCGAATGGCGCACATGCTGGCAGCGAACATCACGCCGCGACCCGGGCGACCACCGCGCCGCTCGGCTTGGCACAGCCCCAACGCATCCACCCGCAAGTAGCATTGGGGGCGTGTCCGCAGCCAAGGTATTTGTAGCCCGTCTTGCCAACACCGCCGTGTTTGACCCCGGCGGAGACCGCGTTGGCAAGTTCCGCGACGTCATCGTCACCTACCGCTCTGAAGGCGCGCCATCGGTCAACGGCATCCTCGTCGAACCGCAAGGCTTCCGCCGCGGCATGTTCGTGCCGATGCGACACGTGCTCGCTATCGGTTCCTCGCAGCTCATCGTTGACTGGGATGAGGTCGACGATCGTCCGTTCGAACAGCGCGGCGAAGAAGTTCGCGTGTTCACCGACATCCTCGACCACTCCGGCACGCTGCGCGAGAAGCAACAGGTGCGCGGCACCATCGAAGACCTGTCGATCGAAGAAGACGACGCCGGCGACTGGTCGGTCGGGCAGCTCTACGTGCGGCTCCCCCGCACCACCAAGACACTGTTCGGTAAAGCACCGACCCGCTATATCGAATGGGAACAGATCGAACTCGATCTCAACCCCGAAGTCGACACACCCGCCACGCAGTTCCTCACCGCGCACTCCGAAATGGAACCGAGCGACCTCGCGGATGCGCTGCTCGAGCTGCCGGTAAGCCGTCGGCTTGAGGTCGTCGAAGAAATGGAAGACGAGCGTCTGGCCGACGTGCTCGAAGAGATGCACGAAAACGACCAGCTGGTCATCATCGAGCACTTCGATCAAGAACGCGCCGCTGACGTCCTCGACCAGATGCAGCCCGACGATGCTGCCGATCTCATCGGCCGCCTCGATGAAGCAAAGTCGCACGCACTCCTCGAGCTCATGGAGCCCGAAGAGGCCGAAGACGTGCGTATGCTGCTCGAATTCGAGCCGAACACCGCCGGTGGTTTGATGACCACCGACCCGATCATCGTCTCGGCCGATACGTCCGTTGCCGAAGCCCTCGTGCTTATTCGCCGCGGCGAAATCGCGCCTGCACTCGCCACGGCCGTGTTCGTCACCGCATCCCCCTACGAACCGCCAACGGGCCGCTACCTCGGTCTCGTGCACTTCCAGCGCCTGTTGCGCTACCCGCCCCACGAACGCGTTGGCACGATCCTCGACAAGCGTGTCGAGCCGGTACACACGTCGAGCCCCGACATTGACGTCGTGCGAGCCCTGGCACGATATGACTTGGTCGTCCTCCCCGTTGTCGACGACGATGACTGCCTTGTCGGCGTCATCACCGTTGACGACGTGCTCGACCACATCCTGCCCGATGACTGGCGTGCCAAGGCCGCGGCCGACGACCGTAGCGAACCTGGCACGTTTACGGCTGCGATCGATCTGCCCCCGCTGACACAGTCGGTCGCCACGGGCGACTCGGCCTCGCAGTCGGGTGCCCAGCAAAACCGTGGAGGTGTTCATGGCTGAAATCGATCAGAACGACGAGCTGCTGTCTGTTCCAAAGTCAGCAACAAAAGCCAAGGCTCGCCCACCTCGCGAACGCACCTCATCGCGTGACCGTAGCACCTCGCGTAACGCCTCGAGCGACCGCAACGAGCGAGGAGACCGTAGCGACCGGAACGAACGCGGCGAGCGCAAGGAACGCAAGGAACGCACTAGCGGTGATCTACTTGGCCGTTCCATGGAGGCCATTGCCCGCGGCATGGGTACGCCAGCGTTCCTCATTATCCTTTCGGTGTTTGTCGCCGCATGGATGATGTGGAACTCGATGGCACCGAAGGAATGGCGTTTCGACTCGGCCGACCTCGGGTTCATTGCACTCACCCTCGCGCTTTCGTTGCAGGCTTCGTACGCCGCACCAATGCTGCTGCTCGCGCAGAATCGTCAGGACGACCGTGACCGCGTGCAGATCGAACAGGACCGTCAGCGCGCCGAACGCCAAGTCGCCGATCTCGAATACCTGACGCGCGAAATGGTGGCGCTGCGGATGCTCGCCAGCGAGCTGGCCTCGAAGGATTTCGTTCGTGCCGAGGTGCGTTCCATTGCCGAAGAACTTGAGCAGCGGCAGATCGAGCGAGAACAGATCGCCGCGCAGGAAGCGGCTCGCCTCGACTCGCCCCATGGCGCACCGAACAACGATCAAACCCCACCAACACGCTAACGCTGCCCCGCTCCCCGATGACCCAACCGCTGGCTGACCGCATCCACCGCGAACTCGCGACCGTTCTCGACCCGGAGCTTCGCCGACCGCTCACCGAACTCGACATGATCGGTGACATCGACGTACCCGAATCCGGGCCGATCACCGTGTCGATGCGGCTGACCATCGTTGGGTGCCCGGCCGCCTCGCAGATTGAAACCGAAGTGCGCGCCGCCATCGAACGCGCAATCGGCGACCGCGCCTACACCCTGCAGGTTGGCGTCATGACCGCCGCCCAGCGCACCGCACTCACCGAACGCCTGCGCGGTGGTCGCCGCGATGCGCATCCGTTTACCCCAGACTCACTCACGCGGGTTATTGCGGTAACCAGCGGCAAGGGCGGTGTCGGTAAGTCGACGGTGACCGTGAACCTGGCGGTCGCGCTGGCCAGTCAGGGGCTTCGCGTAGGCATCGTGGATGCGGACGTCTATGGCTTCTCGGTACCGGGCTTACTCGGCATGCCCCCGGGCGCCCAGCCCACACAGGTGGGCGAGCTCATGCTGCCGCCGGTGGCGCACGACGTTAAAGCCGTATCGATCGGCATGTTCCTGCGCGATGCCGAAGAGGTAGTGGCCTGGCGCGGCCCGATGCTACACCGCACCCTGGAGCAGTTCTTGCGCGACGTATTTTTCGGCGACCTCGACATCCTGCTGCTTGATTTACCGCCGGGAACTGGCGACATCGCCATCTCCCTGGCGCAATTGCTGCCGCACAGCGAGGTGCTCGTCGTCACCACACCGCAGCCCGCGGCGGCCGATGTGGCGTGGCGTTCCGGCGCATTGGCAGCGAAGACTGGGCAGCGGCTTATTGGCGTCGTTGAAACGCTTTCGCCCACGCGTCTGCCCGACGGCACCGAATTCGCACTCTTTGGCGCTGGCGGCGGCGCGCAGGTTGCCAACCGTTTGGGGGTGCCGCTGCTCGCGCAAGTACCGGTGAGCGAGACGCTGCGCGCCGCCGGCGATGCGGGCACCCCGATCGTGACGTCCCATCCCGATGACCCTGCGGCCGTTTCCCTCACCGAAGCCGCACGCGCGATCATGCACAAACCGCGAGGCCTGAGCGGACGATCGCTCGGCATTTCGACGCGCTAGCAAGGGGCCGCTTCACGAGGCCGGCTGAAGGCCCGCTAGCTCATGGCCATCAGCGACGCGATTCGACCTAGGTAGCCTCGCTATCGAATGGCGCCCTGCCCGGCACGAGCGTGTCGGCGCCACGAGCGCCCAGCGCCCAGGCAGGTGCCGAGCTCATGCCGTCGACTTGCCTTGCCGCAGGCGTTGCGGCAACGGCGGCGGATGCGGTCGCTCCAGCTACCGCGGCAGCAGCCGTTTCGTTACCCGCTTCGTTCCACGCGTCGCGAATAATTCGACGCGGATCGTATTGGCGGGGGTCAAGCTTGCGCCATTCGTCGATATCGAATTCGTCGCCGAGCTCAGCCTGAGCACGGTCCTTGGCACCATCGGCCCAGGACCGAGCGCGCTTGATCCACCCCGCGAATTGGGAGGCGAGTTCGGGCAGTCGTTCAGGCCCGAAAATGAACATGGCAATGACACCGATCAGCAGCAGCTTCTCAAACGTCAATCCGGCCATTGCGCCAGTTTACCGCCGACGCCGGGAATTGCGACGTTGCCAGCGCGCCGAAACCGAACGCATCCAATTCTTACTCAAGAGAGGCACACGCTAACCTAGTGCAATGGCCGAATACGAATTGAGCAGACGCTACGTCGACGAACAAGCCGTCGAAACGTCGCTGCAGCACGGAATTCGTGTCGAAGCCCTTGCCAATTCGCTTCCGGTGGTCAGCACCGCACTGGCTGCGCACCTGGCGTTCGTTGCCAGCGTGTCAGCTCCCGACCAGATCATCCAGATCGGTGCCACTGCCGGCGTCGCCGGTGCCGCCATACACCGGGGTGCACCCAAGGCAATCATCACCACCATTGATCACGACAGTGAAGCGCTCGACCGTGAACGTCGCAGCTTGCTCCGCATGGGACACGCACCGGCTTGGATCCGCAATATCAGCGGCGATCCGCTGCAGGTACTCCCCCGAATGAGCGAGTCGTCCTATGACCTTGTGCTCATCTCCGCAACGCTCGACCACGTCGCCGCGCACATTCAGCACGCGCTGCGACTGGTTCGCCCCGGCGGCACCATCCTCGTCTGCAACGCGTTGAACCACGGACGAGTTGCCGATCCCGCTCGTCGTGATCCGGTGACACAGTCCTTGCGGTCGCTGATCCGCGAATTCTCACGTCACCCGGACTTCATTGTGGCGACGCTACCGATCGACGGTGGCCTGCTGCAGATCTCGTTGCCGAGCCGGTAGCTAGGTGGCTCGAGCCACGACACACCCGCGAACCGGAAAAACAACGTGAGCGGGTGTAACACACCCGCTCACTGCATCCGCCACAACCTTCTCGGCGGATCGTCATTTGTCTAGCTAGCTACGGCACCGTTCAGTGCATCGGCAAGCTCCTTAGCCTCGGCGTCGTTAACCGACACGACCAGGCGTCCACCACCTTCAAGCGGTACACGAACGATGATGAGTCGTCCTTCGCGAACTGCTTCCATCGGACCGTCACCGGTGCGTGGCTTCATTGCAGCCATGAGTTTCTGCCTTCCTGTGGTCAATACTTGCAAACCATTATCGCACTTGCGACAATGCGCTGCCAATGCCCCGGAAGTTGCATTGCATTTTGCGCATGTTTTCATGCCGGGTTACGGCATCTGCGGGTTGGCCGACACCTACCGCACCCCGGGCAATACAGATTGTCTGGTGAATGGTGCAGCAGGCGTATTGTCTGGTGAACGGTGCAGCAGGCGTATGCCGTTCGACTAGCACGCGCAGCGGTTCACTGTCAGCACAACATTGCCCAAACGCTCAACCGGGTTGGTTAGGCTCGACCTCGGCTGCGTTTGCAGTTTGTGACACTCCCCGTCACCGCGCACGATGAAAGGACCAACACTCATGGCAGAGTTCAGCCTTCCTGATCTTCCCTACGACTACAGCGCTCTTGAGCCGCACATTTCGGCCAAGATCATGGAGCTTCACCACTCGAAGCACCACGCAACCTACGTTAAGGGCGCAAACGCTGCCCTTGAGCAGCTCGCTGCAGCTCGCGAGGCCGGCGACTTCAGCAACATCAACCGCCTCGAGAAGGACCTCGCGTTCAACGCCGGTGGTGTCAACAACCACTCGATCTTCTGGACCAACCTCACCCCTGACTTCGAGGAGCCAACCGGTTCGATCAAGGACCTGCTCGACAACGAGTTCGGTGGCCTCGACAAGTTCCAGGCACAGTTCACCGCAGCGGCTCTGGGCATCCAGGGCTCGGGCTGGGCAGTGCTCGGTCGCGACAACGTGACCGGCAACGTTTCGACTTTCCAGCTCTTCGACCAGCAGGGCAACGTGCCGTTCGGCGTCACCCCGCTACTCATGCTCGACATGTGGGAGCACGCCTTCTACCTCGACTACCAGAACGTCAAGCCTGACTACGTCAAGGCCTTCTGGAACATCGTCAACTGGAAGAATGTTGGCGAGCGTCTCGACGCAGCGGTAGCTGCCAAGTAGTCGCGCGCAGTACCGTTTCGTGCGGATGGCCGGGGTTTCGGTCGTCCGCACGTTTCGTTTCCGTGCCCGCCAGCCCCTGACACCGGACTACCTAATTACCGACCGCACTGCAAAATTTCCCGACCATTTGGTTGAACATTGTTCCAACCGCCTCTGCGATGCCAGATTGAACTGTTCTTGGTGCAATGCTCAATAGCACGAATTCGAATCAACCGGCTCTCGGAATTGCATTCGCTGCAGGTAGGTCGGCAACGAACCGCGCCGCATTAATGCCTCCGAACTATTGCATTGGGGCCGTACCAAACTTCTTGGTACGGCCCCAATGTGCGTTCACGAACGCCAGATCGCTAACGGCGCTTCTTCAAGTCAGGGAAGTCCTCTTCGCGGAATTCCAGCGGGAGACGCTCGCCACGGCGCGCGAATTGCTGCTCGCGGTCACGCAATTCAACGCGTCGAATCTTGCCCGAGATCGTCTTTGGCAGCTCTCGGAATTCGAGTCGACGCACCCGCATATAGGGTGGCAGTGCTGTTCGCGCGTGCAGCAGAATGTCAAAGGCAACTTCTTCGGTTGGCTCGTACCCACTAGCCAGTTGCACGTAGGCCTTCGTGATGTTGAGTCGCGTCGCATCCGGCGCACCCACGACCGCAGCTTCGGCCACGGCCGGATGTTCGACCAACGCCGATTCGACCTCGAAGGGCGACACTTTGTAGTCACTGGCTTTGAACACGTCATCAACGCGACCCACAAAGGTCAGGCGACCAGACGGATCACGCTGTGCCACGTCGCCAGTATGGAAGACTCCCCCGGCCATACGTTCGGCAGTTGCGGCCTCGTTGTCGGCATAGCCGGACATGATCGAGACCGGCCCACCATCACTGAGGTCGATACACACTTCGCCTTCGGCACGCGGTACATCATCGCCAATCCGCTCGCCGGAGTGCTGATCGACCAGCACCACCCGAATACCCGGCAGGGCTCGCCCCATCGAACCCGGTACGACCCGGTCACCGGGGGCATTCGCGATGCTGGCGGTGAGTTCGGTCTGGCCGTAACCGTCGCGAATTTCCAGTCCCCACCATTCGCGGATGCGCGCAATAACTTCGGGATTCAGCGGCTCACCTGCCGATAGAATCTCGCGCAGCTTGCTCGGACGCGCTGTTGGCCGGTGCTTGATGAGCATGCGCCAAACAGTCGGCGGCGCGCAGAACGTTGTTACTCCGGCCGTTGTGAGACGGTCGACCAGGCGCTCTGGATCAAACTTGGCGTAGTTGTCGACGAATACGGTCGCTTCGGCGATCCAGGGCGCAAAGAACGCGCTCCAGGCGTGCTTTCCCCATCCGGGCGATGAGATCACCATGTGCGTGTCCCCCGGTTTGACCCCAATCCAGTACATGGTCGAGAGGTGTCCGACCGGGTACGAACGGTGGGAGTGGATGACAATCTTTGGTTTCGAAGTCGTACCCGAGGTGAAGTACGCAATTGCGGGATCGTCTCCACCCCGGCTACGTGCAACTGGGGCATCGCTCTGTTCACGTGCGTCGCGGTAATCGATGCGCGGCCGGTTCAGGTCGTAGTCGTTGGCGATACCGATGGCGACGCGCTCGGCGCCGCGAGCACCGCTGACCGAAATGACGCGAAAGTCGCCCGGGAACCAGTCAAATTTTTCGGCATCGGCTTCGTCGGTAATGACCCAGTTGACGCCACCGCGCTCGATTCGATCTTCAAGCTCAGCAGCGCCGAGCACCACGGCTGTTGGCAGCATCACCGCACCGATTTTCATCACCGCGAGCATGCTCTCCCAGAGCTCGACGCGGTTTGCGAGCATCAGCATGACGCCATCCCCGGGTTTCACCCCGAGTTCTTGCAGCCAGCGGCCCACCTGGTTCGAGCGTCGACGAAGCGCATCAAAGCTGTACTTCGCCTCGCTACCGTCATCTTCGACGATCCACAGCGCCGTGCGGTCATTGCCTTCGGCAATCGCGTCAAACCAGTCGTGTGCCCAGTTGAACTGGTCACTCACCACGGGCCAGGTGAACGTGCGATGCGCGGTTTCGGTGTCGTGCGAACATGCCTGAAGCAGATCACGCGCCTGTCGATAGCGCGCCGTATCCGAACCTGCTGCATCCTGCTCAACACCGTTACCGGCCAGCTGACCGTCAGTGCCTACCGCATTGTCGTCATTCATTCTGCAAGCGTAGTTCGCGGTCCGTTGGAAAAAGACGCAGCACCGCTGCGTGTTTCCGAGGTTTCTTGTGCAATTTCGACAATTGCGTCGTGACGGTTGCGTCAGACAACCGCCTGAGTACGAGGCTCGGATGCAGTGGTGCTGCCAGGTGAACTGGGTTCGGTTTACGGCGGGGTCCAGTCGCGGCCGATCACGAACCACATCCAGTGAATCCAAACGACCTGCGCGAGCACTGAACAGATTATTGCGCAGACGCGATAGACGGGCGACCGTGGTAGCGCGAGCGGCGCCACAATGGCCGGGAACATGGGCATGATCATGCGGAAGGTAGACGATTGCGGGAAGAACACCGCGAAGATGTAGGAGAAATAGGCGATGGCCCACAGCCGAATTTCAATGCCGAACCGGTGCAGCACGCGCGAGCTCAACCAGAGCGCGACGCCAACCAGGATAACCAGCACCACGATGGTGCCGACCGGTTGCCCAAACCAAAAGTCTGCGCCGTGGAACCACGGGGTAAAGGGCAGCGTCTCTTTGTCACCGGTGTAATGGCGACGCCACGCATACTCGGTCTCGAGGTACGCGCGCGGGTGTCCAGTGACGATTCCCGCGATGATGAGCCAGGCGAGCCCCATGATGCCGGAGAAGATCGCCGCCACCCACACGGCCCGTTGCTCACGCATGTGGAACGCTTCGCGTTCCTTCCAGTAGCAGTTCCAGTACCGGTAGCCGATATAGAGCGCCAGCGTGAATGCCCACGCGAGGCCCGTAGGTCTGGTGAACGAGGCGATGAAAATCAACGGCAGCATCGTGTACCACTGACGGGCGACCATGAGCCGCAGCAGTGCCGTCAGCATCCAGAAGTGCAGCGCTTCGGCGTAGCCAACTTGGAAGATCGGAGAGATGGGCCCAACACACAGCAGCACGACCGAGAACATCGCCGTGTTGTGGTTGGTGAACTTGATCAGCAGTTGGTACAGCCCGTATGCACAGCCGAATCCGGCGATGAGCGAAATGCAAACGGTGATGACTTCAAATGGCAGGCCGGAAATCGCCATGATCCCGCGCACCATGAGCGGGAACAGCGGCATAAAGGCCCAAGCATTCTCGGTGACGAGTCCCTGTTGTTCCGGCAACTGCGTCGGATACAGGTCATTAGCAATGTGCCGATACCAGGCAGCATCCCACAGGTTGGCGAACTCGAAGAATCCGGGCTGCGCCGTCGGCGTCTGCCACGTGACTTCTTGCTTCGACGCGTACGTCAGCATGATCAACGAGGTGACAACGCGGCTGATCAGGTAGATCAGGAACACCTGCACCATTGGGTGCAATCGCAGCCAGCGTTGCGAGAACCAATTGGATGCGACGTTGCGCGTGATGTGTACCTCGCCGCGGTTGACCGATGGATGCTCGTAGCGCTCCGGCAGTCCCTGCGGCATGGGCTTCTTGATCAGTTTGCTGATCACGCGACCGTCCCCTCGTTCGGCAACGGTGCGTTCCGCCGTTCGCCAGGCTGGGTACGCGTGGACCCGAACAATCCCGTAACGCGATTGCCGCGGTCGATGGATGTCGTCAATCCGCTGAACAAGAATTGGCACATGGGTGCAAGTCTAAAGGGATGCAGCGACGTAACGCTGCATCCCTTGGCACCACTGACTAGCGGACGTTCGTAATGAACTCGCGGCCGTCCGGATAGTGACGTTCCCCACTACCCCGGTACAGTTGCTGCGGACGTCCGAGCTTCGAGCGAGGGTCGATGTTCTGTTCCCGCCACTGCGCAATCCAGCCCGGCAGTCGCCCAATTGCAAAGAGCGGGGTGAACATGCGGGTTGGGAAGCCCATGGCCTTATAGATGATGCCGGTGTAGAAATCGACGTTCGGGTACAGGCGACGCGATTGGAAGTATTCGTCGTTCAGCGCCGTCTGTTCGAGTTCGAGGGCGATCTCGAGCAGCGGGTCGTGCACGCCGAGGGCGCCGAGTACCTCATCTGCCGACTGCTTGACGATTTTCGCGCGTGGGTCGTAGCTCTTGTACACGCGGTGGCCGAAGCCCATCAGGCGTACGCCGTCTTCCTTGTTCTTGACACGCTCAACAAAGCGGGCCACACCGTCACCAGAGTCACGGATGTCGGCAAGCATCGTGAGCACGGCCTCGTTAGCACCACCGTGCAGCGGACCGTAGAGCGCCGAGATACCGGCCGAGATCGATGCGTAAATGTTCGCTTCGGTCGAACCAACCAAACGCACCGTTGAGGTGGATGCGTTCTGTTCGTGGTCAGCGTGCAGAATCAGCAGGCGGTCCAGGGCGCGCGAGAGCACCGGGTTAACCTCGTACGGCTCGGCGTAGTTGCCGAAGTTGAGCTTAAGGAAGTTGTCGACGAAGCTCAGCGAGTTGTCGGGGTATAGGAAGGCCTGGCCAATCGACTTCTTGTGCGCATAGGCGGCGATGACCGGAATCTTCGCGAGCAGGCGAATCGTGTTGATTTCTACCGATTCGGGATCGTGGACATCAAGCGAGTCTTCATAGTACGTTGCCAGCGCCGCGACGGCACTCGACAGCACCGACATTGGGTGCGCCGTGAACGGCAGCGCCTCAAACAGCAGCTTAATGTCTTCGTGCAGCAGCGTGTGCCGGGTGACGCGCTGCTCAAATGCTTCGTACTGTTCCTTTGTTGGCAGCTCACCGTAAATGAGCAAGAACGCTACTTCAAGGAACGTCGAGCGTGCGGCGAGTTCTTCGATCGGGTAACCGCGGTACCGCAGAATGCCCTCATCACCGTTGATGTAGGTAATCCACGATTGGGTCGATGACGTGTTGACGTAGCCGTAGTCGAGCGCGGTCAGGCCGGTCTGCTTGAGCAGGCCAGAGGTGTCAATGGCACGCTTGCCTTCGGTCGACGACAAGATCGGCAGATCTACGGAGCCGCCTGCATGTCCATCCATCTCCGGGTAGGTCAGCGTCGCAACTGGCGGTGCGTCCTTGTGTGAGTGAGTTGATTCGCTCACTGATCCTCCTTTTGGCAAGCCATGGACTCGAGTTTGGACGGGCCTCAATGCCCGAACAACCTCACCAAGCCTAACCCCTGATTCCTGGTGTACCGGTGAACCACAATGCATTCACCGAGTGATTGACGTTCACTACAATCGCGGCAACGCGTTCATTACCGCACAACCAATAAACGGCCGCAGAATTCGCTGCAGCCGTTTATTGCATTTCTCTGCCTATTCGCCCTGTGGCGGAAGTGCGCTAATAAGCGGGTGGTCGAATGGCTGCACACCGAGCTTTGCGGCACCGCCAGGTGAACCAATTTCTTCGAAGAAATCGACGTTGGCCTGGTAATAGTCGGCCCACTCTTCGGGCAGGTCGTCTTCGTAGTAGATCGCTTCGACGGGGCAAACCGGTTCACACGCACCGCAGTCGACGCACTCGTCGGGGTGGATGTAGAGCATCCGCTCACCCTCGTAGATGCAGTCCACGGGGCACTCGTCTACGCACGCGCGGTCCTTAAGGTCGACGCAAGGCAGAGCGATGACGTAGGTCATGAGCGGTCCTCCTCAGGGATCGTTGACAAAACGGGGTCTGGTGCCGTCTGCGGCTGCGGGGATGCAGCGGCAGCACCAGTAGAGGTCTGTGCCTCCTGCTGATGGATAGCGTACCGCGCACGTGCCGCTCTTGCTTCGCCCTCCGCGCGAGCCGCACGCAAATCCGGCCAAATTGCTGGCAGGAAGGCGATAACCGGGGCGGCGAAACTCCAGACTTCACCGACACCAAGGCCACCGGCTGGGTCGGCGGGAATCACGATCGATGCGCCGATTCCTGGCATCGCCAGAAGCTGCACCGCAATCAACACACCGGCAGCAAATGCCACGTTCGTCAGGCGATCGCGCAGGTACCAGCGCAGGCCAAAAGCCGTGAGCGTCACGGCAAGCAGCGCCGCAATGACGCCAAACCAGAGGTACGTCTCCCCCGCAAGCACGCGTGCTCGGTGCATCGCCGTTCCCAACGAACCGGCGAGCACACCGAAGGCACCGTACGACACGGCGACGGCCAGGCGTTCACCGAACCGATGCATCCGCATCCGGTTCACTACCTGACCATCGCTGTTGTGGTGTTGCGTTCGCAAGAAACCGCCTATTCGCCACGCTTTGCGCGAGCGGTTGCGCGGGCGCGCAGGTTCGAGTCGAGTTCGATCTTGCGGATGCGGATCTTCTCGGGCGTAACCTCAACGCACTCGTCGTCGCGGGCAAATTCGAGTGATTCTTCCAGCGTGAGCTGACGCGGTGGCGTAAGTCGCTCAAGCTCGTCGGCACTTGCCGAACGCATGTTGGTGAGCTTCTTTTCCTTGGTGATGTTCACGTCCATGTCATCGGCACGCGAGTTCTCGCCAACGACCATGCCCTCGTAGACCTCATCGGTTGGGTCGACGAAGAACGTCATGCGTTCCTGCAGCGCCATCATGGCGTACGGCGTTGCCACACCGGCACGGTCGGCCACAATCGAGCCGTTCGTACGAGTCGTGATCATGCCGGCCCACGGCTGGTAGCCAGCCGCAATCGAGTTGACGATACCGGTACCGCGGGTGAGGGTCATGAACTCGCTGCGGAAACCAATCAGGCCTCGGGCCGGAATAGTGAACTCCATGCGAACCCAGCCGGAGCCGTGGTTTTCCATGCTGTCCATGCGTCCCTTGCGGTTCGCCATCAGCTGCGTAATCGCGCCAAGGAATTCCTCGGGCACGTCAATCGTGGCGTGCTCGAACGGCTCGTGCTTCTTGCCGTCGATTTCCTTGGTAACCACCTGCGGCTTACCGGCGGTGAGCTCGAAGCCCTCGCGGCGCATGTTCTCAATCAGAATTGCGAGCTGCAGCTCACCACGGCCTTGTACTTCCCAGGCGTCTGGGCGGCCGATGTCGAGTACGCGAATCGACACGTTACCGACCAGTTCGCGGTCGAGACGATCCTTCAGCATGCGTGCGGTGAGCTTGTGGCCCTTGACCTTGCCCACGAGCGGCGAAGTGTTGGTACCGATGGTCATCGAGATGGCCGGGTCATCAATCTTGATCTGTGGCAGTGGGCGCACGTCGTTAAGGTCGGCAATCGTGTCACCAATGGTGATGTCTTCGATACCGGCAATTGCCACGATGTCACCGGGGCCGGCCGAGTCGGTCGGTACGCGTTCGAGACCCTTCGTTTCGAGCAGCTCGGTAATACGCACGGTGCGGGTTTCACCTTCGTGTACCCAAGCAACCGTTTCACCCTTCTTCAGAACGCCGTTGTGGACGCGCAGCAGCGCGAGACGACCGAGGAACGGCGACGAGTCAAGGTTGGTGACGTGCGCCTGCAGCGGAGCGTCGGCCTCGTACTTGGGCGCCGGGATGTTCTCGAGGATGGCCTGGAACAGCGGCTCGAGGTTGTCATTGTCGGGCAGCTCGCCGTTGGCAGGCTTGTTGGTCGACGCGGCACCGGCACGACCGGATGCGTACAGCACCGGCAGGTCGAGGATCGAGTCGACGTCGAGGTCAGGAACGTCATCCGACAGGTCACTTGCCAGGCCGAGCAGCAGGTCGTGGGCTTCACCAACGACCTCGTCGATGCGAGCGTCAGGGCGGTCGGTCTTGTTTACAAGCAGGATGACCGGCAGCAGCGCTTCGAGTGCCTTGCGAAGCACGAAGCGAGTCTGCGGCAGCGGGCCCTCCGAAGAGTCAACGAGCAGAACCACACCGTCAACCATCGAGAGCGCACGCTCAACCTCGCCACCGAAGTCGGCGTGACCCGGGGTGTCGACCACGTTGATGGTGATCGGACCATCGCTCGCGTGTTCGCCTTCGTAGCGAATGGCCGTGTTCTTCGCGAGGATCGTAATGCCCTTTTCGCGCTCGAGGTCGTTCGAGTCCATGACGCGGTCTTCGTCGGTGTGAACGGAGTGGTCACCGAATGTGTGCGTCTGCTTGAGCATCGCATCCACCAGGGTGGTCTTGCCGTGGTCAACGTGGGCGACGATGGCCACGTTTCGGAGGTCGTTACGGTGGGTAAGCGATGAAGTCATACGCGTTTCTTGTGCTTTCTTATATGCGGTTAGACCGTCAAGTCTAGGTGAGTACCCCGGGTTAGCGATATGTATTCGGGCAAACTTGTGTGCATTTTTGCTGAATCTAGAAGACGCCGGGCCAAATCTGCTTCGCGAACGGGTAGCCAATAAAGGCCACCGCATCCAAAATCGCGTGCGCGATGATCAGCGGAAGCACGCGCCGCTGACCGTCCGAAGCACGCCAGAACCAATACGCACTCGCAAACACCAGCCCCATGACGACGTTGCCCAACGCCATCGGCACGCCCTGGTACAGGTGGTAGCTTCCGCGCAGCAACGATGACACGAGAATGATCGCCCACACCGACCACCCCAGCGTGCGTAGCCGCAGCGAGAGGTACCCGACAACGATGATTTCTTCGAGCAGCGCGGCTTCAAGTGCCGCCAGCACCAACGCGATGAGCGTCGACCATCGGAACGTCACATCACCCGCCGCAACTTGCACCGTGAGCCCGGCAGCACGCGAGATCACATAGAGCGCAAGGCCAGGGATCCCAATCGCAGCGGCCAGAAGCGCACCGCGACCGAAATCGCGACCGAACACGCGCATCCGCCGAACCTGCGCACGATCACTAGCGTCGACGCGAACCCCGGCACCAAGGTTCATACCGAGCCGGGTGAACCCGTGTTGAAACCGATTGCTCAGCAGCAGCATTGCCAACGCTACGGGAGCAAGACTCGCGGCAACGTAAATGGTGCGACGGATGAGGTCGAACACGATCGCCTGCGACGTCGGGTCGTTCAGCGCCACCTGCTGCTGGCCAATTGGTTCCGGTGCGAGCAGGTACTCGACAAGCCGCAGTACGGCCAGCAATGCCGAGGGAATCAGCGAACACGCGAGCACGATCCAAATCTCGGCACGAACACGCTGACGGGTGGCCCGCAGCCACGGCCGCACCCCTCGATGCACCGTCGATACAACGGGTGTCGCGTCGACGGATGCGGGTGCCGCGTGTGGTGCAGGCGTCGGCGACTCGGGGCCGGCGCTCATCGACGACGGGATGCGGCAGCGATCCGCTCTGCCTGGGGCGTAGCCAGCACGGCTTCCAGCATGAGCGGTGTGCCGTCAGCTCCGGCCAAAGGCAGCGTCCAGTTTGGGTATTCGCGGAACGTTCCCGGCTGATTAATCGGCCGGCGGTCTCCCGCAAGGTCAGCGAGTGACACACCGAACAGCTTCGACGCACCCTTGGCCAAGTATTCGTGCAACGCGACCACCTGGTCATCGGTCGAAGCATTCGGAGCCACAAGCCCCGCATCCACTACCTGCTGCACAAACGCGGCGACCACGTCGCGCTCGGCGGCAAGTTCGTCATCGAGCGTTCGAGAGAGCAGCCCGAGTTCGTGTCGGATGCGCACATGTGCGAGTTCGAGGTATCCCGCCGTTGGCGGCAGGTCGTGCGTCGTGACCGTGGCGAGGCATTCGGTGCGGTACTCGCTCGGCGCGATCGGTGCATCGTGTTCGTCGCGCTCAAACCACATGATCTGTGTGCCAAACACGTGACGTTCCGTCATGACCGATCGCGTCAGATCACTCACGACGCCAAGGTCTTCACCGATCACCAGCGCACCGGCGCGGTCAGCTTCGAGCAGCAGCACACCAATCATGGCTTCGTGGTTGTAGGTGACATAGGTACCGGCACCGGCGTGCATCCCGGTCGGTACCCACCACAGCCGGAACATGCCGAGGATATGGTCGATACGCAGCGCTCCCGAACCGGTGAATGCCGCGCGAAGCATGTCTCGAAGCGGCGCATAGCCGGTACGTTCGAGGGCGTCCGGGCGAAGCGGTGGCTGCGACCAGTCCTGGCCCAGCTGGTTGAATGCGTCTGGCGGTGCGCCCACCGAAACTCCGCGCGCGAGCGAATCATCGAGCGACCAAGCATCGGCGCCCGACGGGTGAACACCCACGGCGAGGTCATGCATCACGCCAATGCGCATGCCGGCGTCGCGCACCGCCTGCTGTGTCGCGAGCGCCTGCTCGCGAACAACGAATTGCAACCAGCAGTAGAACTGGATGCGGTCGGCATTGGCCTGTCGGAACTCGTCAACGGCGTGGGTGCGCGGCGAGTGCATCGGCTCGGGCCAGTCGCGCCAGTTCCAGCCGTGGGTTTCGCATAGCGCGCACCAGGTCGCAAAGTCAATGAGTCCCTGCCCCTCGGTTTCGCAGAACGCGCCGAAGTCGTGCCAATGATCCGCGTTTTCGTGCGCTGCCGCAAAGCACAGGCCGAGCGCTTCGCGCTTGGCGGTCCATACGGTGTCGCGGTCGATTTCGTCGCGGGATGCGGTGGCACGCGCGATCTCAGCGAGTTCTGCAATGCGCGTGGCCGCGGTGTCGCGAAGGTCGATCTGGCCGGTCACATCATCGACGTTAATGAGTGATGGGTCGACGAACCGCCGCGAAGTCGGCAGATAGGGCGACGGCTCCAGCGGTGTCACCGGCGATGGCGCGTGGAATGGGTTGACGAGCACGAAATCCGCGCCGCGCTCGGCGCCCCAGGTACCGAGGGTTCGCAGGTCGCTGAGGTCGCCCATCCCCCACGATGATTCGCTGCGCGCCTGGTATAGCTGCGCCATGATGCCCCAGGCCGGTTCGTCAACGGCAAACGAGCTGCGCTGCGGCGCACAAATCAGTGTGCTGCGCGCAATCACCTCTTCGCCGTCTTGTTCGGCCAGCAGCATGACACCAGCGGTGTGGTCGTTCACGGCAGCGGCCGGGATGCGGGCTTCGAGTTCGTGCCAGCCAGCGGCGATCTGCCCCGGCAGCCGGAACTTGGCTTCACCGATCTCGACGCCTTCAACATTGCCGTTGGCGACCAGGTGCTCGAGCTGTTCGAGCTGGATGCGGTCACCGGTTTCGCACACGGCCTCGACGGTGACCGGGGCACCTGCCGGAACGTGTACGAGTACGTCGTGGTCGCATCCGGCTCGCATAACCACAGTTGGTGGCAGTACCTGTCGCCAGTGACGGGAGCGAGCGAAGTCGAGCGCCTGTTCGGCCGCCGCCTGCGATGACGTATCGATATCCAGCGCGCGGAGCACGGCGCTGAGCGTGGCATCGCTCACCGTGACTTCATTGCCGCGCCAATCGAAATAGCGAGTGGCAATGCCGTACTGCTGAGCGAGTTCGACCAAGACCTGTTGCGTTACCGTTTCAGTCACACTCGCGAGTGTAGGCAGCGTGCTCGAACGAAATCTGACCGCCGAGCACGTATCGCTCGACGGTCAGGACGTCATGGGTCGCCAGGTGACGACGCTGCTATTGGCTGGTGCGGTTGCGACGCCCGTGATTACGGCGTTACCGAGAGCATGTCGCCGTTCTTCGTCACGGTGAGTTCTGGCAGCGGCAGCTGGGCCGGGCCCGACACGGCCTCACCGGTGTTGATGTCGAAGTAGCTCGAGTGGCAGCCGCAGAACGCACCCTTTTCGCGAATCTCCGAAACGAGGCAGCCTTTGTGGGTGCACTCGGCGTTGAACGCCTTAAACGTGCCTTCCTGTGGCTGCGTCACCACGGCGCGGTACTGCGCCAGCACGATGCCGGCACCAACCGGCACCTCACTTGCAGCAATTTCGAACGGTTCGGCGGCCTTCTGGCTACCGCCACCCTGTTCGCTGCAGCCGCTGAGCAGCATGGCTGCGGCGGTACCGCCACCGACGAGTGCGGTGTTGCGCACGAGCGCGCGGCGCGTGAGCGGCACGTTCGGGATGCGCGGAGTCGGTTGCGAGGATGCGGCAGCAGCTGAATCAGTCATGCTTCGAGACTAGCCAGCGCACGTTGCGTCTGCCAGCAGGCGCCGCGCTAGTCGGCAAGCTGCTTGCCGCGCTGCTCGGGCAGCAGGAATGCCGCACCCGCGGCAATGCCAAAGGCGATCGCAAACACGATGAACACGACGATCGTCGCGCCGCCGGTCTTATCCAACACGAACGGCACCAGCAACGGCGCGATGATCGAGGCAATGCGCCCGAAGCCAGCGGCCGCGCCCGAGCCGGTGCCACGAATCGCCGTCGGGTAGAGCTCCGGCCCAATGGCGTAGAGCGCACCCCAGGCACCGAGGTTAAAGAATGAAAGCAAGCATCCGGCCGCGATCACGAAACCGGTGTTGCCTTCGAGCCCGGACCAACCGAAGAATGCCGCGGCAAGCGCCGAACCGGCGAGGAACGTCGCCAGCGTGCTACGGCGGCACCAGCGTTCCACGAGCCCTGCGGACACCGCATAGCCGGGAAGCTGCGCGAGCGTCATGATGAGGGTGAAGGTGAACGACTTCACCAGCGACATCCCAGCGCCAGCCAGCAGGTTTGGAATCCAGATGAACGCACCGTAGTAGCTGAGGTTGATGCAGAACCAGATGATCCAAAGCCCGAGCGTGCGGCGTCGATACCTGGGCGACCAGATCGTGGTGCGTGAGGCGTCGTTAACGTCACGACCGAGCTGCTCGAGTTCGCGTTGCTCGCGCTCACGCTGGCTGCGGATGCGATCGAGCTCGGCCTGCTCGATCGTCGCGGTGATCCTGCTGGCGCGTTCCCAGTCGCGTACGATGCGCTCGGCTTCGTCGTGGCGTGATTTGGACTCGAGGAATCGAACCGATTCAGGCAATCCCATGCGCACGACGAGTGCGTAGGCAGCCGGAACCGCGCCGAGCAGGAGTGCCCAGCGCCAGCCGTCGGCGTGCGGGGCGATCACGTACGTGCCGATAACTGCCGCCAGAATCCATCCGACCGCCCAAAACGATTCGAGCCACACGACCACGCGACCGCGAATGCGAGCAGGTGCGAACTCCGAGACCAGCGTTGCCGCAACGGGAAGTTCCGCACCGAGTCCGAGCCCTACAAAGAACCGCAGCACGAGTAGCAGCGTCAGCATCCAGGCGCCGGCGGCAAGCGCCGAGATACCAGTTGCGACACCGTAGATAACCAGCGTCAGCGCGAATACCTGGCGGCGACCTATTCGGTCAGCGAACAGCCCACCGAGAGTGGCGCCAACGGCCATGCCCGCGAAACCGATCGACGCCAGCAGCGCACCCTCGCCCTTGGTAATGAGGCCCTGACTGATGAGCGAGGCGATGACAAACGAAATCAGCCCGACGTCCATGGCGTCGAGCGCCCAGCCAATTCCCGACCCGAAGAGCATGCGGTTGTGACGCTTGCCGTAGGGCAGTCGGTCTAGACGTTCATTACGGGTGAGGTCACTTGCGGTGACCGGTGTTGCGGGGTCAGCCATGCATCAATGCTAGGCCGAAACCGCGCAGTCGTTGACGGCGCATAGGTACCGTCCTCGCTGGATCCGTCTCGCTAGCGAGCTTCGGTGCAGGCCGTGACCAAGCTCTCAGCCCGCTTGCCGCCAAGAACGCCGACGTGCACAACCAGCACCGACCCATCACTCAAGACCATAATGACGCGGCCGGGTTCCATGAACCGCGAGTGCTTCCACACGCGGTGCATTGCGGTCCGGGACTGCTCCCACTCAATTTCTGGTTCGTCCACATTGTTGACGTCGATGACGAGCACGCGGTCATCGGTGACCAGGATGTTGGTGGTTGGTGCGTCGAGCGCCTTGCGCAACGCGAGGGCTTCGCATCCCGACCAGCCGTAGTACGAGCCATCCTCAAGCAGTGCCACGACGCGCTTCTGCCACTGTGCATCCGATTCGCCGGGCTGCTGCAATGCGGCGGCGCGGTCGGTTGCCGTGTCTTCACCAGCGTGTTCGTCTTCGTCAGCAAAGCGGTGGTCGGTGAGCTCAAATTCGCATTCGACAAAGCGAGCCGGTTGCATCACCAGAGGGGTCTCCCCGGGCTTCAGGACACTACCGACTAGGTTCGTCAATTGCGCGGTTCCGTTAGGCACGGTGCCCTATGGTGGCACCTTTCCGTGTGATTAGCCAGTTTCTTGGTGGCTCGGCACAAGCACAAACCATCAGGCGCGTGCTAAGCACCGATGAGTTCGAGCCGTTCAGCGAGGTACTGCTCCAGCGGAACAGCATTCTCGATGGCGCAGTGTGCCGACCAACGAACGTAGATTGCCTGGCCGCGCAGCACTACGGGCTGGTCTCCGTCGGCGGGCGACGCGTCACCGGCTGCGCTAGCTTGTTGCAGTGACGCCGCCGTGATCTCGCGGCAGTCGTAATGCACGACCGTTCCCTCGGCATATCCGCCGCGAATCGCTGCGTGGCGCATCTCGTCTCGGGCGCGAGCGCTTTCTGCGGTGTACCCCTTGTGCGGTGGTGGCTCGTGAGCGCGAAGCGTCGCACCGGCGCGCCAGAGCTGTCCGTGTTCATCGATGACCACGACGCCCAATCGCCAGCCGCGACCGATCGACGCGAACCGTGCCGGGCGCATCCCGAACAACCGTCTGGTTGGTGGCACGTACTCGGCCAAATGCTCGAGCGGAATACCGGCTGCGACGCAGCGGTCGCGCGCATCACGTGCGACGCGCTGTAATAGGTCGTCGAGCGCGTTGGCGTCGTCGTTGCGTGGCAAAGCATTTGCGGGCATGGATGCACGGTAACAGCATGTCGGTCGGCGGCGGTGGTCATGTGGTGCTGTCACACTGGTGCACGTGAACGATTCACCGAACCCGCAGTCGCCCGCATCCGAGTCGATCGTGCCGGCAACCGTATTGCCCACGAATGTGCACAACACCGCACTGATTTTTGAAGGCGGTGGCATGCGTGCGGCGTACACCTCGGCAGTTTGCGCCATGCTCATCAACGAGGGCGTCTGGTTTGACTGGGTCGGTGGCATCTCAGCTGGCTCGAGCCTTTCGGCGAGCTACCTGGCGCGTGACGCGAAGCGTGCCAAAGAATCGTTTGTTGATTTCGCGGCCGACCCAAACTTCGGGTCGTGGCGCACCTGGCTCGAAGGCAAGGGCCGGTTCTCGGCGGAATACATTTACGAGCAAACAGCCGAACCGCACCAGGCATTCCCCTATGACTGGGCGACGTATCAGGCGAACCAGACCGACTTCGGCATCGGTGCGTTTGAAATGCGCACGGGCAAGATGCACTACTGGTCACGCAGCGATGTATCGGTGATGCGAGACTTGTTGGTTCGGGTGCGAGCTTCGTCATCGCTGCCGATTCTGATGCCGCCGGTCACAATTGGCGACAATGTGTTCGTCGACGGTGCGCTCGGTCCGACCGGCGGGTTTGCGCTGGATGCGGCAAAGCGGGCTGGGTACGAACGGTTCCTGGTGGTGATGACTCGGTCGCGCGACTACTACAAACCACCGGCACGCGTATCGACCCTGATTCGCCAGGTGTTCCGCAAGCATCCCGCTGTCATTAACGGCATCTTGCAGCGTCCGGCACGCTACAACCACACGCGGGCGGAACTCTTTGATTTGGAGAAGGAAGGCCGCGCCTATCTCTTCTGCCCCGAGAACCTGACGATCTCAAATAGCGAAACCAATGTCGCCAAGCTTGAGCACCAGTACCGACTCGGCGAGATCCAAACCGCGCGCGAGCAGGCGGCCATGCTCGACTTCATCCACGCGGGTGAGTAACAACGGCTGACCACTCGCCTCGCAGCATTTCGCCACCGAGCTCTAGACAACGACGACCCAGCACCACCGTGCTGGGTCGTCGTCTCGTTGTTCTACTTGAGTGCTGCGAGTACCGGTTCGTAGTCCGGTTCATCGGCGATCTCGGGAACGATCTGGGTGTACGCGACCTTGCCCGACTCATCCACCACGATCACCGCGCGCGCGAACAACCCGTGCATGTCGCCGTCGCCCTGTTCGACGCCGTAGTCCACACCAAACGTCGAACGGAAAGCGCTGGTGGCGACAACATTCTCGATGCCTTCGGCACCGCAGAAACGCGAGAGCGCGAACGGCAGGTCTTTAGAAGCGGTGATGACGACGGTGTTATCGAGCGATGCGGCTTCTTCGTTGAAGCGGCGAACCGATGCAGCACAGGTCGGGGTGTCGATCGAAGGGAACACGTTGAGCACGACGCGCTTACCCGCGAAGTCCTGCAGCGTGACGTCGTTGAGCTCTTCGCCAGTGAGGGTGAAGTCGGGGGCGGCATCACCCACGTTCGGGAGCATGCCGACGAGATTGATGGTGGTTCCTTGATATGCAGTAGTAGCCATGCGCAGAGTTTGGCAAGCCAGGCTGAACATGACCTTGGGTTACGTGCGCCGCGGATCGACCAAGGTGCGCCTCGCTAGGCTGTCGCAATGGCTGGCTTGAACGAACGCATGCAACGCTTTACGACCACGATCTTTGCCGAGATGTCGGCATTGGCGGCCGAGTACGGTGCCATCAACCTCGGCCAGGGCTTTCCCGACGGCGATGGCCCGCGTGAGGTACTCGAAGCCGCAAGCCGCAGCATCCTTGCCGGTGAAAATCAGTATCCCCCCGCACGAGGTATTCCCGCGCTGCGCGAGGCGATCGCCGAGCACCGATCCCGCTTCTTCGGGCTGCGCTATGACCCCGATTCCGAAATCCTGGTGACCGTCGGCGCCACCGAAGCCCTGGCGGCAACACAATTGGCGCTATTAGAACCGGGTGATGAGGTCATTGCCTTCGAGCCGTTCTATGACTCATACGACGCGGGCGCCACACTCGCCGGTGCGACGCTCGTGCCAGTTCGCTTGCACGCCCCAGAGTTTCGGTTCGATGCCGATGAACTCGCGGCAGCCGTGACCCCGCGCACGCGCATGATCTTGTGCAATTCACCGCATAACCCGACCGGACGCGTGTTCCGCCGCGAGGAGCTCGAACACATTGCGGAGCTTGCCCGCGCGCACGACCTGGTTGTGCTCACCGACGAGGTGTACGAGCACCTGACGTTTGACGGGCGGCAGCACCTGCCGATCGCATCCCTGCCCGGGATGCGCGAACGCACCGTTTCGGTCGGCTCTGGCGGCAAGACGTTTGCGACCACCGGCTGGAAGGTCGGTTGGATCACGGCCCCCGCGAACCTGATTGCCGCGATCGCCACGGTGAAGCAACACCTGACCTTTGTGAGCCCCGCCCCAATGCAACGCGGCATTGCCGCTGGGTTAGCCCTGCCCGCCGACCGCATCGCCGCAATTCGCGATGGTCTGCAAGCGCAGCGAGACCTGCTGTTGGATGCGTTGACTCGCGCGGGCCTGCAGCCGTTCGTTCCCGAGGGCGGCTATTTCGTCGTTGCCGATATTGCGTCGCTCGGATTCACCGATAGCCGCGCATTCTGCGAGGAATTGCCCCGACAGATCGGTGTGGCGGCCATTCCGATGTCGCCCTTCTACCGTGATGCGGCCGCTGCACCCACACTGGTGCGATTTGCGTTTAGTAAGCAGCCGCAGGTGCTGCGCGAAGCCGGCGAACGGCTCCGGCAATTAGCGCGCTCACTCGGTCGGCTTCCCTAGCGCAGACCGGCGCCGCCACTCGAAATTCATCGTCGTAACGACACCATTACCGCGTAAAGTAAGTGGTTCATTTCTCGCACCGTCTCGGTCACTGCACACAGTATTCGAGACATACGAAAGGAACCACGCAGATGTCTGTGGGTCTTGTTGCGCTCCTTGACGATATTGCGGCCCTGGCACGCGCTGCCGCGGCCAGCATCGACGATGTTGCCGCCGCCGCGGTCAAGGCCTCGGCCAAGGCTGCCGGTGTCGTCGTCGACGATGCGGCGGTGACGCCGCAGTACGTGCAGGGAATCGAACCGAGCCGCGAGTTGCCGATCATTTGGAAGATCGCCCGCGGTTCGATCATCAACAAGCTCTTCATCATCCTGCCGGTGGCGCTACTGCTGAGCCAGTTCATCCCGTGGCTGTTGCAGCCGCTGCTCATGCTCGGTGGCGCGTTCCTGTGTTTCGAAGGCGCCGAAAAGGTCATCGAAAAGTTCTCGGGACACCACGCCGAACAAGAAACGCCCGCGGTTGCCGACAACAATCCGCAAGACGAAAAGGCGATTACCTCGGGCGCCATTCGCACCGACCTGATCCTGAGCGCCGAAATCATGGTGATCGCGCTCAACGAGGTGTCGAACCAGCCGTTCTGGCAGCGTTTGGCAATCTTGGTGGTCGTTGCCATCGTGATCACCGCTGCCGTCTACGGTGCGGTCGCGTTCTTGGTGAAGGTTGACGACATCGGTCTGCGGATGGCCGAAAGCGGCCGTGCAGGCAAGCGCAAGTTTGGTCTGTGGCTCGTACAAATCATGCCGCGGGTCTTCGACGTCATCTCCATCGTTGGCACCGTGGCCATGCTCTGGGTCGGTGGCCACCTGTTCTTGGTCGGGCTCGACTCGCTGGGTGTTTCGGCACCGTATTCGCTCGTGCACCAATTGGAGTTGATGGGCGCGGCAGTACCCACCATCGGCGGACTGCTCGGCTGGCTGATTAACACCGGCTGCTCGCTCGTATTCGGCCTCATTCTCGGTTCGATCATCGTCGGTGTGCTGCACGTGTTGCCGTTTGGTAACCACCACGGCAAGCACGAGGGGCACGCCGCAGCCGACGCGGAAACGCCCGAGGCAACCACTTCGGCGGCAGGTACGCCTGCCTCCGACCAAGAGTCCTAAGCGACAGTGTTCGAGCGCTGCACCCACAGTTGCGGCGCTCGAACAGTGCACCGGCAATCACGTTCGTGTGCGTGAATCGCGATATGCCGCGGTTTTCGGGGTGTCTGGTGCTACGCTTTTCAGCATGCAAATTGCACGGAATTGGTGGGCCGCCTGAGAGGCGGTTCTTCAACATTGCAATCTGTTCGAATCGCCCCTTTTCGGAGGCGATTCGTTTGGTTTCCGGGAGGTGGCACCGTGACGAGGCAAGGAGCCCAAATTGACTGATACCCAACACGACGCATCCGCCGACGCCGCCGCAACGCAGCACGTGCCGAACCCGCAGTATCGCGCCAACGACGACGGATACTTCGGCGAATTCGGTGGCGCCGAGCTGCCGCCGTTCTTGGTCGAGCCGATTGCTGAGGTTCGGGATGCGTATGCGGAAGCCCGCCAGGATCCGACGTTCATGGGCGAGTACGAGCGATTGCTGCGCACGTACGTTGGCCGCCCATCGCTGCTGTACTTTGCCGAGAACCTCACCGCCAAGCTCGGCGGTGCCAAGGTGTACCTCAAGCGCGAAGACCTGAACCACACCGGTGCGCACAAGATCAACCACTGCCTCGGTGAAGCACTCCTCGCCAAGCGCATGGGCAAGACGAAGCTCATTGCCGAAACTGGCGCGGGTCAGCACGGTGTTGCGCTCGCCACCGCGGCCGCGCTGACCGGCCTCGAATGTGAAATTCACATGGGCGCCATTGACGTTGCCAAGCAGCACCCCAATGTTGTGCGCATGGAGCTGCTCGGCGCGAAGGTCGTCGCCGTGGAAGAAGGCGGCCGTTCGCTCAAGGAGGCCGTTGACTCGGCGTTTGCAACCTATGCCGCCAAGTACCACGAGTATTTCTTTGCGATCGGCTCCGTTGTGGGCCCACACCCCTACCCGTCGATGGTTCGGGATTTCCAGTCAATCATCGGTCGCGAAGCCCGTGCGCAGATTCTCGAAGCAGAAGGTCGACTGCCGAATGCCCTGGTCGCTGCCGTTGGCGGTGGCTCAAACGCCATGGGACTGTTCGACGCTTTCCTCAATGACCGCGAGGTCGAAATCTTCGGTGTCGAGCCAGCCGGCGAAGGCCTCGAAGGCACCCGTCACGCCGCAACCATGACCCTTGGTACCCCCGGCACCCTGCACGGCATGAAGACCATCGTGCTGCAAGACGAACAGGGTGAGCCTTCGCCAGTGCACTCGATCGCGTCTGGCCTCGACTACCCGGGTGTTGGCCCGCAGCACTCGCACCTCAAGACCCTCGGCCGAGTCACCTACGTCTCGGTTGATGACAACGAAACCCTCGATGCGTTCAGCACGCTCTCGCGCACCGAAGGCATTATTCCTGCCCTCGAGTCGTCGCACGCCATTGCTTACACCTGCAAGCTTGCGCCGACGCTCTCGAGCGATGACATCGTCATCGCCAACCTCTCGGGCCGCGGCGACAAAGACGTTGACTTTGTTGCCGAACGACTCGCAGCCCGCCGCAGTTAACGGCCGGGTCTAACTCGAATTACCTAAGGACTTCCATGACCACCAATATCCGCGCCGGCATTGTCGGCTACGGCAACCTCGGCCGCAGTGTCGAAGCACTGATCGCCCAGCAGCCCGACATGGACCTGCACGGTATTTTCTCGCGCCGCGACTCGCTCGACACCCAGACCCCGGTGTTTTCGGTAGATGACATTGCCGCACATCGCGACCAAGTCGATGTGCTCTTCCTCTGCCTCGGTAGCGCCACGGACATGCCAGCACAGGCCGCTTCGTTTGCGAAGCAGTTCACCACCGTCGACACCTACGACAACCACAACCTCATTCCTGAGCACCGCGCCAAGATGGATGCGGCTGCACGGGAAGGCGACAACCTCGCGCTGATCTCCACCGGTTGGGACCCGGGCCTGTTCTCGCTCAACCGCGTGCTCGCCGCATCGCTGTTCCCACAGCCGCAGCAGGCGACGTTCTGGGGCCTTGGCGTATCGCAGGGCCACTCCGATGCCATCCGCCGCATTGAAGGCGTCAAGCGCGGCGTGCAGTACACCGTGCCGAGCGAAGACGCCGTCGCAGCCGCTAAGGCCGGCCAGCCGGTTGACCCGAAGGCGGCGCACAAGCGTCAGTGTGTCATCGTGGCCGACGCCGCCGACCACGACCGCATCCGCGAAACCATCGTGACCATGCCCGACTACTTCGTCGGTTACGACACCACGGTTGAATTCGTGAGCGAAGCAGAGTTCGAAGCCAACCACACCGGCATGCCGCACGGTGGCCAGGTTATTACCGCCGGTCAGCTCGTTGACTCGCACAACGCTGTTTCGTTCGAGCTCGAGCTCGGCCGCAACCCTGACTTCACCGGTGCCGTCATGGTCGCCTACGGCCGTGCCGCAGCTCGTCTGCGGGCGCAGGGCACCGTCGGTGCAATCACGCCATTTGAGGTGGCACCATACCTCCTCTCGCCGAAGTCGCTTGATGACCTCGTAGCGTCAACGCTGTAACGCGGGGCGCACCCAAGATAACGGTGGGCTGGATGCAGGTATTCGCATCCAGCCCACCGTTTGTTTTGCGTGTGGTTAGGCAGCCGCGCGCAGTGCCTGCACGATCAGGTAGGCGGCAGTGCCACGTACTCGGCCGGTTGACGGGTCAACGTATTCGCTAAAGCAGGTGCGCAGCGCTTCGCGCAGTTCACCGGCACGCTCCCCCAGCGCCAACATCATGAATGCGTGCACGGGGCTACCGGTTTCGTTTTCTTCGATGGCCGCCTCGACCGAATCGAATTCCCACGGCATTTCGTATCGGTCGACCTGGACTTGGGTGAAGGCCTCGCCCAATCGTTCGTGCACGTGTTCACGCCAGTGCAGGTGGGGTGCCTCGCCACCAGACACCGCGAGCATGCGGTCGGTCATGTCCGACAGAAATCCGGTGTTGTCCCAGGCAGAAAATACGAGTGGCGCGCCAGGTTTCAGGATGCGAGCCCATTCGGCGGGGCCTTCCGGCACTCGGCACATGAATGCCCCGAAATTACTGACGATCCCTTCGACGCTGCCGGTTTCCAAGCCGGTCGCCTCGCCAACTGCATCCGACCACGTTGCCTGCCGGGCGATACCTCGTGCGGCTGCGGTTTCGCGCATCCGGAACGCCGGCTCGATGGCGGTGACCTGATATCCGCTGTCGCAGAGTAGCTGTGCGAGCTCGCCATGTCCCGCACCAATGTCAACGAGGTGTGGCGTGCCGCTTGCGGGCACCAAGCTGCGGATGCGGTCGGCAAGTTGCGGCACCACCCGTTCGAGCCGGTGTGCGGTCGGGGTGTAGTCACTCGCGCACCAGATCGTTGACAGCATCTCGTTCATGCAAGCTCCTCGCGTGTTGTTGATGTGGCTCCGTGATTCGGGGTTTGCCGCATCGACACGCTGCACGAGCACGGTGTGACACGACGGTGCCGTCAGGGTACCTGTTGTGAATCATTCTCACTAACTTGACGTGCTGCCCGAGCAAACGCCAATAGCGGAATAATGGCGGCGATTCGCCATTGTGATGCCGGATGCCGAACGCGAGAATTGCCCTATGCCTGAATCGCCATCGTCGGCCACAAGCTGCGCGACGTCCGCGGCTGCCTCGAGCACCGCATCCAGCGAAACCCCAAAACTCTCGGCACTTGACCGATTCCTACCGGTCTGGATCTTGCTGGCCATGCTCGCTGGGCTCGCACTGGGCCGGTTTATTCCGGGGCTCAATGACGCGCTCGCCGCAATCGAGATCGACGGCGTCTCATTGCCAATCGCGATCGGGTTGCTCGTGATGATGTACCCGGTGCTTGCGAAGGTGCGATACAACGAACTCGACACCGTCACGCACGACCGCAAGCTGCTCGCATCCTCGCTCGTGCTCAACTGGGTACTCGGCCCCGCGATCATGTTTGCGCTGGCATGGCTGTTCCTGCCGGATCTTCCCGAGTTCCGCACCGGCGTCATCATCGTTGGCCTCGCCCGCTGCATCGCCATGGTGATTATCTGGAATGACCTGGCCTGCGGTGATCGCGAAGCTGCCGCGGTGCTCGTCGCGATCAACTCGGTATTCCAGGTGCTGATGTTTGCTGTGCTCGGCTGGTTCTATCTCGATGTCCTGCCCTCGTGGCTGGGCTTGCCAACTCAGGGCCTTGACGCCTCGCCCTTGCAAATTGCCAAGTCGGTGCTGATCTTTTTAGGCATTCCGCTGTTGGCTGGTTACCTCTCGCGCCGAATCGGCGAGGCCCGCGCTGGCCGCGAAGCGTATGAGTCGCGCTTCTTGCCGGTGATTTCGCCGTTCGCGCTGATCGGTTTGCTGTTCACGATTGTGATTCTGTTCGCGCTGCAAGGTGGCGAGATCACCAGTCGCCCACTCGACGTGGTGCGAATTGCGCTGCCGCTGCTGTGCTACTTCGCCATCATGTGGGGAGCCGGCTACTTGACTGGACGCCTGCTGCACATGTCGTACGCGCGCACGACCACCCTCGCATTCACCGCGGCGGGCAATAACTTTGAGCTCGCCATAGCCGTCGCTATCGGCACGTTCGGTGTCACTTCGGGTGAAGCGCTTGCCGGCGTTGTCGGTCCGCTCATCGAAGTGCCGATTCTCGTGGCGCTCGTCTACGTATCGCTTGCACTGCGACGCAACTTCCCGCATCCGCAACCAGCTGATGCCAAGGCCGCGCTCCCCGACCGTGCCCCGCGTGGTTAACGCCGACCACGTATCCAAAATTCACCATCAGCCCAGCACTCACGATCAAAGGACTTCACCATGAACAACACCCCAGCCGCGAAACCCGCAGTCATGTTTGTCTGCGTCAAGAACGGTGGCAAATCGCAGATGGCCGCCGCCCTGGCACGGCTGCACGCGGGCGATACCTTAGAGATTCACTCGGCCGGTACTGCGCCAACACCTGGCGGCACCATCAACGCGCTGTCGGCCGAAAGCGTTGCTGAACTCGGTGCATCCATGGCCGGCGAAATCCCGAAGCCCATGGACCCGGCGCTGACGGCACGCATGGATCGCATCGTGCTCGTTGGTACTGAAGCGCAGCTCGACCCGGCGCTCGAGCTGCGCCACCCAGCCGTGGTTTGGGAGATCGACGAGCCGTCGCTACGCGGTATCGATGGCGAAGAACGGATGCGACTGGTGCGCGACGACATTGACCGTCGTGTGCTCGCGCTGATTGAAGAGCTCACGCAGCACTAACGAGCTGCTGACTTCGGTTGCCTGCTGCGCAAATCCCACGCAATAGGCAACCGAACTAGTCGTCTTCGCCCAGGCGCGCTGCGTCGCTTTCGAAGTGCCCCTCGAGCCTGCGCTCGAGCTGCTGGCGCCACCGCGGCGGCAGCTCGGGGCTTGCGAGCAGCGCCTGGATGCCGGCGACATCGTCGCGGTCGACGTTCATGATGCGATTAACCTCTGCGGCAGGCACCGAGTTCTCGAGTCGTTCGAGCACTTGGATGCGGTCCCCCGCGCGCACTTCGCCCGGTTCGAGCACCCGAAAGTAGATGCCAGTTCGCCCTTTACCCTGCACCAATCGCGGCAGATTCTTGATGCCCCAACGCGCGGCAATCTTGTAGCAGGGGCGTCGCGGCTGCGTGGCCTGGAGCAACGCAGTACCAACACGCACGGTGTCCCCGAGGTGGATCAACGTCTCGTCGAGACCGGTCATCGTAATGTTTTCGAACAGCGCGCCCTCGGGCAGGTCATATCCTTCGGACTGCCATGCCGGATAGTGATGCTGCGCGTACATGAGTACGGCCTTCTCGGGGCCGCCGTGAATCTTCTCGGCTTGTTCGTCACCGGCCAATCCGAGCGTGCCAATCGCCACCGCATCCGCTTGCGGCGTTTTAACGGCAGCCGAATCAAACGAACGCCCGCTCCACGACCGTGGTGCTACTTTGCCAACCCGCACCACAACAACGCTGCCCTGCAGCGCGGCAAGCTGCGGGTCGACTGGTTGCTGCGTGTCCATAGGAACTCCTTTGTTACCGGGAATGGTCTGCTGGGAGCCTACGCGAATCCGGATGCATGGCACCCGAATACGCCGGAATCTCGCGGCGAGCGGTTACACGCGTTCGAGGAAGCGCCGCAGCCCCTGCGTGAAGATCGCCGGTTCTTCGGAGTGCACCCAGTGACCAGCATCTTTGATGACGAATCGACGTTCGTTCGGGAACAGGCGCCGCATCGCCTGCGCGTCTTCTTCGCTGGTGTACGCCGAGCGACCGCCGGCGATCCACAGCACCTTGCCGTCGTAGGTATACGACGACATGTCTGGCCAGTCCCGAATGATCGCGAGCGAGTGGTAGAGCACCTCTAGATTGGGCTGCCAGCCGAATCCGAGGTCGACGCGGCGCAGGTTTTGCAACGCGAATGCTCGGACCGCAGGCGATTCGATCGAGGCTTGCAGGATCTCATCGGCTTCGACGCGAGATTTCAGCGATTTGAGGTCGAGGTCGCGCATGGCCGTGATGATGCCCTTGATGGCATCCGAGGCTTCGCCGGTGTCTTTCGGCGCCATGTCGACAACGACTAGCCGTTCGACGAGCTCTGGATAGCGCAACGCCAGCAGCATCGACACTTTGCCACCCATCGAATGCCCAACAACCGCAACGGGACCAGCGCTGGCAAAGTCGGCGCGCAGAAAGTCGGCCACAATGTCGACTTGCTCGGTGTAATCGAAGCGCTCAGTCCACTCAGACTCACCGTGGTTCGGCAAGTCAATCAGCAGACTGGTACAGCGATCGCCAAGCGCCCGCGCGATTGCGTTGAAGTTTTTTCCGCGCCCAAGCAGACCGTGGATGAACACCACTCGCTGCGGGCCGGATCCGACGGTGGATGAGGCAATGCGAGTCACAGCTATGACTGTACGCCATGGTTTTCGGGGCTAGCTCAGCCAATAGCAAGGCCGAGCGGGCCGACTATGTAGCTCACCAGCCAGACCGCATCCTTCACCAGTGGCGACCGGCATTCACCGGATTGACCCGAGGTAACAAATAAACAGTGTCGACACAGCATTCAACCTGTCGATTCCAACCTCGCGCAACCGCTGCAATGTGACGTCACAGATCGTCATCTGAAGTAACAAACGTATGCGCGCACACGTATTGGTCGTACGCTTCACGGGTGACTGTTTCAACTACAACTAATCCAGCAGGCGGCGATACCGGCCGCATCCGTCGATTCCGCGTGCCGTTTGGTGCCCAAATCATCATCGGCCTGGTGGTTGGCGTATGTCTCGGATTATTGGCTGCGCAGATCGGGCCAACTGCCGGCACTGACGCAGTCGAAGCTCCCAACTGGCTCACTACCACGCTCGACACCGTCGGCTCGAGCTTCATTACGCTGCTGAAGCTCCTGGTGCCACCGATCATCTTCTTGGCCGTTGTGTCATCGATCGCGAAGCTCCGTGGCGTCACCAACGCCGCGTCCCTCGCCTGGCGCACGCTGCTGTGGTTTGCAATCACCTCGCTCATTGCCGTGGTGATCGGCATCGGCCTGGGGTTGCTGTTCCACCCGGGTACCGGTGAGAACCTCGTCGTGAGCGAAGCACAGGCGCCGAGCAAGACCGGTGGCTGGTTCGACTTCTTGCAGGGGCTCATTCCACAGAATTTCCTTGGACTGACGGTCTCCGTATCTGAAGACGGCGCCAGGGTCGGATTCAATGTGTTGCAGATCCTGGTGATCTCGATCGCCACCGGCGTGGCTGCGCTGCGTGTTGGGGATGCGGCGGCTCCGTTCCTGAAGGTCGTTGATTCGCTGCTCGAAATCGTGCAAAAGGCCCTGTGGTGGGTCATTCGACTCGCACCGATCGGTACGGCTGCACTGCTCGGTTACGCCGTAGTTGCCTACGGTTGGACCACACTCGGCAGCCTCGGCACCTTCATCACGGCCCTGCTTATCGGAATTTTCGCGGTCGGGTTCATCGTCTATCCGGTAATCGTTAAGCTCAACGGATTGTCGGTGCGCCGCTACTTCTCGGGAGTTTGGCCGGCCGTGGCGCTTGCGTTCGCCTCGCGCTCTTCGCTTGGCACCATGCCCGTCACCCGCGCCGTCGCCATCGAGAACTTCGGTGTGCCCAAGGCCTACGCGTCGTTCGCCGTTCCGCTCGGAGCGACCACCAAGATGGACGGTTGCGCCGCAATCTACCCGGCAATTGCCACGATCTTTGTGGCGAACTTCTACGGCATTCCGCTCGAGGCCTACCACTACCTCCTCATCATCACCGTGTCCGTGCTCGGCTCTGCTGCAACTACCGGGCTGACCGGCGCCACGGTCATCACCACACTGATGCTCTCCACCCTCGGGCTGCCGCTCGAAGGCCTCGGACTGCTCCTGGCCGTGGACCCGATCGTCGACATGTTCCGCACGGCCCTGAACGTGGCGGGCCAGGCGCTGGTACCCGTAATCGTCGCAAAGCGCGACGGCACGCTCGACCTCGACGTGTACAACGCTCCGGACGCATTCAGCGGCAACCTCGCGCCGTCGACCAGCGACCATGACGTCATCGAACCCACGGATGACGAACGCGCCGAACTGCATCCGACCCGAAACTGATATCGACCACGCTCTTGGACTGAATCTGCTCTGACACGGCGGGATTCTCGGCCACGTTTCACCGCGAGCACCTACGCTCCTGGTGAAACGTGGCCGCCTGGGTTTCCGGGCCATGGGCCTCGCAACATTGCAGCCACCGACTTGGTGCCGAACCAATTGGAGTAACCGTGAAGTTTGCAGACTTTGGCGTTCAAGCGCTCGTGGTAAATGCGCTGATGGAGCTTGAACAGATCGCTCCCCCGTACGACCACGGTCACGACTGGGTTGAGGCCGCGTACAACGTTGATTGGGACGGCGCCGAAGACCTGATCTACGGCGAAGAGCTATACGACAAGCTGCTCCCCGCTGCCGAAGCGTGGATCAAGGACGTCGACTTCACACCCGAGCAGCTCGCCGCCATCACCGAACTCATTTGGGACGGCGGCAACGAGTTGTACGGCATCGCGTGCCCATCGTGGGATGGTGAAACCGAGCTGTTTACCGTCAAGTCGTGGGCCGAGGTCACCGTGGCCAACTTCCCGAACCTGCAGCAGCTCGGCTACGGTGCTTGCGATGAGCCCGACGCCTCGGTACGCGAACCACTGGCTGCCGCGGGCGTCGAGATCTTCGACTTCTAAGCACTGGCGCTGCCGTTGTTCTGGCAACTACCGCATTAGGGAATCGCGGCGCGGAGCTTAACGAGCATCTCGTCGAGTTCGCCTTCGGGTGTGGATGCGAGCACCACGGCTCCCCCGGCACCGGCACGCAGCGTCCCCGCGTGGTACGTCAATGAACGAATGATGATGTTCAGGTCGGCGGTCTTGCCGCTCACGTAGCCGAGCGTGCCGGCATAGAACCCGCGAGCGCGCGATTCGAGTTCGTCGATGATGTCGCAGGTTCGTTCTTTGGGTGCGCCGGTCATTGATCCACCCGGGAATGCCGCGGCGATCGCATCCCAGGGGTTCGCCTCCGGAGGCAGTTGGCCGCAGACGCGTCCGAGTAGCTGATGAACGGTGGCGTACGTTTCAACGATTGCCGCATCCGGCGTCACGACGCTGCCCGGTACGCACACGCGTGAGAGGTCGTTGCGCAAGAGGTCGACGATCATCAGCAGTTCGGCACCGGTCTTGGCGTCGTGCTGCAGCCACTCGCGAAGCTGCGCGTCGGTTGCTGCATCCTCGCTGCGCGCAACGGTGCCCTTGATTGGTTTCGTTTCGACGAAGCCGTCGCGAATCTGCAGAAAGCGTTCCGGTGACGAGCACATAATGGCCGTGTCGAATGCCCGCAAGTACGCGGCGTACGGTGCGGCGTTCGCGGCCCGCTGCTGCAGGTACAGGGCCAGCGTTTCGGTGGGCGTCAGGTCGATGTCGAGCTCGGCCGTCGTCGTCAGGCAGACCTCGTATGAGTCGCCGGCGTGCAGCGATTCCTGCGCTCGCGCAACGAGTGCACGGTAGCGGGCGTCATCGGCGGCGCGGTGCTCTGGCAGTTGGCGGATGCGGTCAAGCTGCCCCGCAGGCAGCCGCGGCGCCGCTTCGGTTTCCGTTTCCGGCGTCTGCATCCACTGCGTAATGGCGTCAACCCATGCCGCAGCGGGTCGCCACGTTTCTGCCGCCGGTCCCTGCACCTCCGCAATCGCCCACACGCGCCCGCACTCGTGATCGAATGCCAGGTAGCGCGAAGCACGCAGCCACATTGCCTCGGGCTCGTTGGGTGTCTTGGTGGTTGCAAACCCGAATTCACGCCGGGCCTCGTAGCCGAGCGCGCCGACCCAGCCACCGAGTAGCGGCACACCGTCGGGCCCACCTACTCCCGTAATGTCCCGGCGTCGTAGCGCTGCGATCGCGCCGCCCGGTTCGCGGGCAGTGACGCGGCCGTCGGCATCCCGCACCGTCACTTCGTGTGCGTCGGCGGTGAGCACTTCGCCCGCCAGACCGAGGAACGACCACCGAGCGCCGGCCGTTAGTGCGGCGCTGTCGAGCCAGAAAGCGGCACTGGCACCGTTAGCAATGGCCGTGAACGCTTCGGGCGCGGTGCGGCGCGGGCTGGGGATTTCGCGCCAGTGGAGCGGGACGTTGCGACCTGCTGGTGGCGCGGGTTGATCGGAAGCGACGGGCTGTGGTGCGGTGGCCGTAACCGATGGCGTTTGGGACGTGACCGATTGGGTGAGCGCGGCGGCGTGCATCCACCGCTTGATGAGCGCGATACCGTCTTGGGATTTCACCGATTCGGGATGGAATTGCACGCCCCACCAGCGTCGGTCGGGTACCCGGATGGCCTGGATGCTGCCGTCTTCGGCCACCGCGTCAACGATGAGGCGCTGCGTACCACCGGTGATGGCGAGCGAGTGGTAGCGAACGACCTGCTGACCGTCGCGCACGATCACCGCACCGGGGTTCGTGGCTTCGGGAACGCGCAGGGTCGAGCAGTAGCCGTGCTGCGGCGTAATGCGGCCGACGGTAGCGCCGCTCAAGAGCGCGAGAATTTGGTGGCCGAAGCAGACTCCGAGCACCGGCCCCTGATAGGCCCTAATGAGCTGCGGGATGCGGCCGGTATCGGCAGGATTGTTCGGGTCGCCCGGTCCAGGTGAGAGGATGATCGCGTCGAATTCAGCGAGGAAGGCCGCAGTAAGTCGCGGATCATCGAAGGGCACGACCTCGGGCAAGATACCGCTGGCTTGCACGACGAGGTCGCGCAGGTTGTAGGTGAACGAGTCGTGAAAGTCGATGCACAGTAACCGGGTCATGTGCATGGCTGCCCGTCGGAGTACCAGCGCTCACGCCAAGCATCGGCGCGCTGCTGGGCTGCGCGCGCGAGCAATGCCGGTGGTTCGATGCCGCGAATCTGCAGCGTGCGCGGGCCGTGCAACGCGTTCAGCGCAACGGCGCGGCCTTCCGCCGCGGCAGCAGATAGCTCGTGCCAGGTGATCGCGGCGCGTTCGGGTTTGGCAATGGTCGCGGCGAACCAGGCAAGCGTGGTCGAGGCGAGTGCGGGCGCGTTTGGGGTCAGGATGCGCGTGCCCGCCCCGCCGTGTGAGTCCTCTGTAACGAGGATGGCCGCGGTCGCGGTTTCGGCAACGACGCCGTCGCGGACGAGCACAACATCGTTGCCTGCTGCGGCCATCTGTTCCTGCAGCCAGGCAAGCTCTGGTCCCTTGAATTGGGGATGCATTCTGGTGTCGGTTACCGGATGCGGTGCGACCGTTAGCGTCGCGGTGCGGGGTGGTGCCGGGCGGTCTTGCCAGTGCACGCCGTCGGGTGTCGCGACAAGTTTCGGAAACCGCGCGCCCGCACCGCATCCGGCACGAAGCTCGGCCACGACCGCGGGAATCTGCGCGGCGACGTTGGCACCAAACGCATCGGTGACCGCTGCGGTAAATCGCGCAACGTGCAGGTCAAATGCCGTCACGCGCCCGTCGAGCACGAGAAACGACTCAAAAATCGGTGCGGGTAGCGACATCGCACCGCCGGTCGCGTTGCATGCCGTCATTCGTTCGCCAGCCATTCGCGCAGCACGGTGGCGTGGTTGTTTTCGAGCTTGGAGTCGTAGACAAGCGTGACCGTGCCCTGTTCGGCAACGAGCGCGCGAAACTCGGCCGCGGCTGCCGCGTTCTCGGTAATTTCGTCGAGGTAGCGCTCGCGAAACACCTCGAAGTCAATGCGTTCGGCATGGTAGTCCTTGCGCAACTCGGTACTGGGCGTGATGTCCTTGCACCAGGTATCGATCGCGGCCCGTTCTCTACTGATACCGCGCGGCCAAAGCCGATTGACGAGGATGCGGTACCCGTCGGTCGATGCGGGTTCGTCACGCACCGATTTCACGCGCACCGTAGTCATGTATCCCAGCTTACGTGCATCCCGTTCTGCAACCGTTCGCCGCCGCCACGCAAACGGGCGCGGTGCATCCACATTCGATACACCGCGCCCGCTTGACCGTGGGCAGGTTAGGCCTTGAGCACGACCTTCAGCGCACGCTCCTTGGCCGAGTTCTCGAAGACGTCCCAGGCCTTCTCGATCTCGTCGAGCTTGAACTCGTGCGTACCCATCTTCTCGCTCGGCAGCTTGCCCGAGGCAACCATCTTCAGCAGCGTCGCCGTCGAGGTAGCGTCCACGAGACCCATGGTGAGGGTGTAGTTACCGATCCACATGGTGTCCAGCGGCAGTTCCACCGGCTTGCCGTGCACGCCGAGGTTCGCGATGTGGCCGCGTGGGCGCACGAGGGATGCGGCCAGCTGCAGGGTTTCGGGGTAGCCCACCGCTTCCATGGCCACGTCGACGCCCAGGCCGTCGGTGAGGGCGAGCACCTTTTCGCGGGTGTTCTCGTCGGAGAGGATGGCGTCGGTTGCACCGAACTCGAGTGCCTTTTCGAGACGGAACTCGTTGGTGTCGATCGCGATCACCTTCGACGCACCCCAGAGCGAGGTGGTGAGGATCGACGACAGACCAACGGCACCCGCACCGACAACGGCAACGGTGTCACCGGGCCGAACCTGACCGGCAAGCACACCAACTTCGTAACCGGTTGGCAGCGAGTCCGAGAGGAACACGGCCTGCTCGTCGGTGACGTGGTCAGGCAAGTGGTGCAGCGAACCGTCAGCGAATGGAACACGAACCTGCTCGGCGAGCGTACCGTCGATCATGTGGCCGAGGATCCAGCCAACGCCGGCTTCGTTTGACTGGCAGTGGTCAGGGAAACCCTTCTGGCAAAATTCGCAAACGCCGCACTTCGAGATGCACGACACGATGACGCGATCGCCAACCTTGAAGTTGGTGACGCTGTCGCCCACAGCAATGACGTGTCCAACACCTTCGTGTCCGAGGATGCGGCCCTCGGTTACGGCAGGAACGTCGCCGCCGAGGATGTGCAGGTCGGTGCCGCAGATCGTGGTGGTGTCAATCTTGACGATGGCATCGGTCGGGTGAAGAATCTCGGGGTTTGGGACTTCTTCCCAGGCCTTCTTGCCTGGACCTTTGTAAACAAGCGCCTTCATGTCGTGCTCCTTTGTTCAGCATTCCTGCGACCAGTGATGGCACGACCAGATTGCCCAATTTGGATAAATAACCCCTGGACAGCAACACATTAATGTTTTGCGCATACCTTGTGCGCGAGCAAGCACAACACCCGGGTCACGAACGAGCGTGCTCCCCCTCGGCAAACATCCCTAGAGCGATGGCGCCGGTAGCTCAGCGTGGTGGTCGTATTCATCTACCCCGCGCTGCCAATAGCCATTGAACTGCGCAAACAGCCCGTCGCGATTGCATTCCCGCACTGCCGCTCGCAGGTTCGATACACCGGCCGCTTCACCGGCACCCCAAACCAGAACCCGACCAGTTTCGGGAATGGACGCGGTTGCCGCTGCCACGACTTCACCCCAACCTTGGACTTCGGCATGGTGCACCACGGTGACCGCATCCGGCACGGCGACCGCATCCACACCATTGCCAACCAGGTGCAGCACCCCAGGAAGATCGAGGTCGGCAATTCGACGCTCGGCAGCCGGAAGCGCACTCAGGTCGACAACGGCAACGAACGAATCGAGCGACTCAACAATTGACTTACTCCCCCGCGGACCCAAGAACGCGCACGGATCGCCCACATTGACGCGCTGCAGCCAGGAACCAATGGCGCCACCTTCGTGTCGCACGAAGTCGATGGCGACGCGGCCGTCGACGACGATGCGCGGCGTCATGTCGCGCAGGCCAAGCTCGGCACGGTTCAGGATGTTGCCGGTTTCCGGATCGCGGACCGGTTCCACGAGTGCTCCACTCGCGTTCGGCACCTGCAGCTTCACGTGGTCGGTCGCGTTCGGTGAGACAAAGTCCGCAAGATCGCCACGGAACCAGCAGCGCACCATTCCCGCACCGCGCGATTCGACCGCATCCACACTGACCAACCGGCGACGAAGTGCGAAGCGCTGGGTTTCAGTGGCGGGTGACGTGAGCTGAACCATGAATCTCCTTAAGTTAGGTTCCCCTAACTTAGCAGCGTTTGCGGTGCCGGGATACGCCGCTATGCCAAACTTAGCGCATGAATTCCGATCGTGTATTCGAGTATCCCTTCGGCGACATCTACCGCCTCTACCTCGCCAAAGTTGAGCGCAAGGGGCACACGCGCGACGAACTCGACACGGTACTTTCCTGGCTGACCGGGTACACCGCATCCGAGCTGGCCGACGACGCAACGGCCGCGCTGACACTGCGCGAATTTTTCACGCAGGCTCCTGCGCTCAACCCGAATCGTGAACTGATTACCGGTGTGATTTGTGGTGTGCGCGTCGAAGACATCGACGACACCCTGATGCGCGAGATCCGCTACATGGACAAGGTCGTGGATGAACTCGCGCGCGGCAAGAAGATTGCCTCGATCATGCGCGCACCCCGTAGCTAGCCGAGCCTGCGTGCAACGGCGCGACCGTCAACGCAAATGCCGCGAGCGCCAGCCGATCAGTGAGTCGATGTCAACTGATTCGGTGTGCGCCCGCGGCATCGCGATTGCGAGAATTACGGTTGCGAAAACCTACTCGCCGAGTTCGGTGTCATCGAAGGACTCCTGGGTGTGTGACTCGGCGCGGCGGCGCGGCGGCGTCGGCTGATTCTGCGCGGCGACCGCAAGCAGCGTATTGCGAATTTCTTCCTGCGAGCTCGACAGCCCGCCGGCGTTCGACGGTACGAAAATCGTGTTGGTGCGCGATTGGGTACCGATGTCACGGAGCGTGTCGAAGTACTGCGTCATCATAAGCAGCTGCTCGGGCGACTCTTCGATGCCGATTTTGCGGAGCACCTCGTACTGCTCAGCCAGACCTTCAACGATGGCCTTGCGCTGGCTGGCAACACCCACACCCTGCAGGCGCTTCGTTTCGGCCTCGGCCTCGGCAGCCTTGATCGAGCGAATCTTGACGGCCTCACCCTCGGCGCTTGCGGCTTCGCGTTCACGCTGTGCGGCGTTAATGCGGTTCATGGATTCGCGCACGCGCGGGTCGGTCGGCGAAATGTCAGTGACGAGCGTGTTCGCGATCTGGTAGCCGTACTGGGCCATTTGCTGCTGCAGGCGGCT
The DNA here is from genome assembly GCF_001570925.1 of [Zimmermannella] bifida NBRC 103089. Classification (GTDB taxonomy): domain Bacteria; phylum Actinomycetota; class Actinomycetes; order Actinomycetales; family Microbacteriaceae; genus Gulosibacter; species Gulosibacter bifidus. Next base: position 68,524 of record NZ_BCSP01000005.1, on the reverse strand, counting down.
TTCAATGTCGTTCGCGATGGCGTCCTTGTTCGAGTAGGCCTCGTCGAGCGTCAGCGCGGCGAGCGTGGTGCGGATGGTGTCGAAAACGTACGAGCGAATCTGGTCTTCGGGTGCCGACAGCGAGTAATACGCCTCGGGCACGCGGTCGAACAGCGGGCGGTACTGCACGGCCACGGGAATGTTGACGAAGACGTTGTCCTTGGTCTTGCTCTCGACCATGACGTTGAGCTGCTTCAGGCGAAGGTCCATCACCACGGCAATGCGGTCAATGAACGGGATCTTGACGGTGAGACCCGGCTGGGTGACACGCACGAACTTTCCAAATCGTTCGATGATCTTGTTCGTTGCCGATCGAGTGGTCACAAACGTCTGCGGGATGAGCAGCAGCACCACGAGGGCGGCGACGATCAGCCCCATGCTTTGCGTGATGATGTCTTCCATGGTTCGACTGCCTTTCAGTGTTCTCGGTGGTATCGCGTTCATTTTCGCGCACGGGACCGCCCCAAGCAATCAGCAGACGGAACGATTTTCACCGTTCCGGCGGCCAATCCCGGTACCAAGCGGGTTCGCGTGCACTGCGGCACGATCTGCTCGCATCCACGCCAACTACGAGGAGCAGGGCTGACGGCACGATTCCGCACCGATCGGGATTAGCCACCGGTTCGTTCGAGGTGCACTTCGTAGTTCACGCCCGCGTCTAGGCTGGGCGTCGCGAATGATGCCGGCGTGCTCAGTGTCGCGCGCCAGTGAGTACGCGTGTTTCGGTAGTCGTGCCCACTGGCGTCCCCTCCAGGCGCCAGTGGTTCGCTCGTCGTGAATTTCACTTCGCCGTCGCGGATCTCGGTAACGGTAAAGGTGAGCTGGTCTTCGATGAACCCGGGGATGGAAAAACTCGAGTTTGGCGAAACGTCGAAGGCATACTTCCGGTCGGTGGTGTGCAATCCGTCTTCCCCGTATCCCCACGACGTGGCGCTGATGACGAGTTCATACTCGGGCCGCGCAGGTGCTGTGGGCGCGCATCCTGATGCGATGAGCGGCACCAATAGCGCTGCGCCGAGTAGTGTTCGTCGGTTCATGGATGCACTCCAACTGCTGCGTAGGTTCCGTTGCAGCCAGCGTATCCTCGCCGTCAACGTGCGGCCGGGTAAATGGGCCGCCCGGATGACATCAATTCATTACTTCGAAGTCTGCACTTGTCCAAATGCGCTCGAAACGGTTAGCGGCCTTTACGGATAAACGCGATTACTCGATCTCGTTTAGCTGAAATTTGGAAGGCACATTGCCGTTTTCGTAATAGTGCCAGAAGATGTCGCCCGCTTCAGTTGCGTCAAACATTTCGTTCGCTGCTACGTGATCTGTTCGCTCTCCCCATTCAATTTCGGCGACTTCGATTTCACCCTCACCGCTTTCCGCATGCCCCAATCGGTACAGGTGCCAATCTCCGCTGACATCGTCGAGCGCCACCTCAATCATCATGCGTTCAGCACTACCAGCGGCTTGCACAAAATGAACAGGCCAACCGCCTGGGCGTTCATCCCAAAGCCGCTTACCTTCAGGCAAACGCCACAGCGAGATCGCAAACTGCGACCGTCCATCGAGCAACGTCGGTGCACGGCGAACTACACGTTCGGCCCCAAGCAATGGCGAGATCTCATTAATGGATGAGCCATTAACCTCGAGACAGTGTGTCGGGTCCCAAGCGTTCACGGAGTCCTCGCTTTCAACGGCATCTGGCCGCAACCTGTATTGCGCTGTCGAGTCCATCCGAGCTTCCAGTAATTTCTTCTGCAGTTGCGGATGGAATTGGTCGGGCAAATTCATGCCGTGCGTCGAGCACGGATTTGAGTTTGAGTGTGGAGATTTATCGAAACTCCGATATGAGATGCATCCCCGCTGTTTACTAGCGGCTACCTATTCGCAAACTTGGACGCTTCTACTCGGGACGGTTGGCAAGGTTGTCCGAAGGATCGATGCCTCGGCTGCGCTCCCAACGCTCGTTGTCAGCGATTTCTTTTGAACGAACTTGGATCTCAAGCATGTTTTCACCGATCAACAGTCGCACTTGGCTGCCGTTCTCGAAGTCCCAATCAGCACCTTCATCCACCCAGGGCTTACCCGTTGGCTCGAACCCTAGACAGCTGGCAATGCGTGAGACGGCTTCAGGAAATGCTTGCCGAACCGCCTCGCTCGTTGCCTCACCACGTTTGGCGATCGTGTCCGAGATCCGGAATCGAATCTTGGAAACGTTGCCACGGAGTTCACCTACCGACACCATCGGCAAGTTGATCGGGAAAGAGGTCTTTCCGCCCCGTCGCCGTTCTTTCGTCCAGCCGAGCGCTTCCAATACGGCTCATACCGCTTCTCGCGCGGAATCCCCTGAACCGTCGGCGAAGCAACAACTCGAATAGGGCTTGAACTCGTTCATTCCCTGTCTCGGTTATTTACGGTTCAAGGTTCTTATCCGGGTCGACATGCTGTCGCCGTTCAGCACGCTCAATATCTGCGTACCGTTTCGACCAGTACTGAAGCTCGATGAGGCGATCAATTGCTTTCAGCTGAATCTGACGCCCATCAGCAAAGTCCCAGACATACCCGGGAACTGTCCAAGGAGCGCCAGTTGGACCAAAACCGACCACCTCCGTAACTACACCTCGGAGTTCTTCAACTTTCGTCAGCATTGACGCTTTTACCTCGGCAGTCGCCTCCGGATAGGTGTCGGATACACGAAACTCGATTCGCGAAAGTTCACCGTGAAGATCACCGATAGCAACAAATGGTTTTGACACCGCGAAGTTTGTCCTACCACCCTTTTTACGCTGCCTTTCCCACCCGAGACGCTGAAACAGGCCGTCCGCGGAGTCAAAGGGTACCGGCCATTCGTATTCGTCCAGTGCTTCAAGGACTGGCCTGAGCTCAGTTACAGATACCACGTTAATATTCGACATTTCCTACCACCTCATGTTCATTTATATCCGTCACGCAGACTTATTTACCGGTCAGCCATCCCTCAATGTCCATTTTATTTGTGTCAATCTCGAAGTTCGTGATCGTCACTACGCCATCTGCATTTGGCTTCACCATCCGATACTCAAGCTTCGTAGAGCCGTCAAGCAGACCCTGAGCCAACTTTTCATCGTTCAGAACCGCCTGCCGGAGCCCCTCATCGTGACGTAATACATCGTAGAGATACGCCTCAGACCCTTGCCTAGTTTCAACCTTCACCCCGTCGATGACAGCGTCTCGAGGACCGAGGCTTGCTGATGGCCCCTTAGCCTCTTGAATGACCAGAGAGCTATTATCCGGGCTCTTATAAACCTGATCAAATGTTCCAGTCCCTGCATTGCGATCTGTCAGGACCGGCTCCAATCCGTGCTCTCGAGCGGCTACCTCACCTGCTGCTTCACCAAACGCCTCACCTGCGTCGCGCTGATTTGCCAACGCCTCGCGCCTTTCGGCCTGCAGGTCCCGAAGGTCATCGAACTGTTCTTGAAGCTCTGGATAGTCTTCGAGCTGGTCTTGGTATTTCGTTACCGTACGATCAATGTTTCTTTGGGTGAAATCCTTAGGGTTCGCTTCGATATCCCCCAACCCTGCTTCGTTGAGGCTCTTGTTGAACGCACCTAGGTCTTCGTCAAACCGTTGTTGTGTCTCGGTTGCGGTATCGACAGCTTCTTGACGTGCATTCGCATGCTCCTTCAAATCCTCAGGAATGTTGCCGTCATCGTAAAGCCGTTCTCGGTCTCCCCGATTAGGGGTCGTTTCCGGAGGCGTCGAAGCCGCCTCGGATGAGTTTGGCGACTCCACCCCCTCTGCAGCGTCCGGTTTCGCGTCGGAGGGGTGCGTTGAGTCTGGCGCATTCGAGCTACCCGCTGCGTCAGTCGATGATGGCCCGTCAGGGTTCGCCGGCTGGTCTGGTGTTGGCGAATCTTGCGAGCTCGGGGATGTTGATCCGCCTGGCGTTGCTGGACCGCTTGGTGCCCCGCCCGGAGTCGATGGTCCACTTGACGAGCCGCCGGGCGTCGAGGGTGCATTCGGATTTGACGTCGACCCCGGAGCGTTTGGACCACCTGCAGTCGCAGGAATTGGGCCCCCGTTGCCGCCGCGAACTGCCGACTGGAACGCACCCGCAGCCTTCTCAATAAGCGCCATGAGCTCATCCAGGTGCTTCGAAAGCTTGCGAATCGAGGCCAAGAGATCGTCAACATAGCGGCCAACCTTGGCCGACAACGCCGCAACTTTGGTCGTAACCTGCGAAATCGCCAGCGGCGTTGCCAGTCCAAATGTGCAAGCCGTTTCAATCGCAGCTGAAATTGCGGTGCCCACAACCTCGGACAGTGCATCACGGGTCACTTCGTGCACAATCTGCACAATTGTCGACGCGGCCTGCATGCCGCCACTAATTCCGTTCGACCAGCCACCAGCCGCGATCACGTGATTTGCCGCGTCCGTATGAAGCTGACGGTACGCGTTCATGGTCTCGCCGGTGAGGTCCTGCACCTCATTGAGCGAGTTCAAGAGTTCTTGACCGGCAGTCTGCAGGTGGGTTCCGATGTTCGCCCACGTCTGTGCGAACCCGGCAACTTCGCCGGCATCACCGGTGAGTTCGTTAAACCACGACTTGAGTGGCTCGACATGTTCGAGCACCCAACCAATCCCCATCGCGATAACCGAACCGAGTGGGTCGATCACGGTCGCAACTGCGTCCAAGGCAAAACCGGCACCGGCAAGCACACCCATCGCCCAGTCACCATTGCCGATTGCTTCGGCAAGATCAGCACCAGATTCAATTACCAGCAGACCGCCAAATGGCGAAGACACATCAACCGGGGCAGCAACGAGGTCTGAAGTCATCAGCGGTACGCTCCCGAGGTGTTCTCACCCGTGTCGGCTGAGTTGAAGTGACCTTCGCGGTTCGAGTCGGTGGATTCGAAGTCGCCTGCAGTCTCGTCGAGTGCAGTCGCTTCGCGATCGAGCATGCCCTTGGCGCTTGCAAGCATGAGCGACGCGGCGCCGGTGACGAGCATGGCTGGTGGGACGAGGAATGAACACATGATGCCGAAGGCCCCGCCGGTGAGGTTCATCGAGCCGATCGCTGACTGGGCTTCACCAATCGCAGCGGATCCGGTTCGCGCGTGAGTTGCTTGAGTTCGTAGTCGGTCAGGGCTTACGTTTAGCGGTTCCATTGCATTCCTCGCAGTCCGTCACGGTAGTCGTCAGTGTCGTCGTCCTCGTCTAGTTCGCCTAGGCGCGATTCATAATCGCCGCGCATACGCCCAGCGATGTCGTCACCCATCTCCTGCTGTGCAAATTCCACGGCTGCCTGCGCGACCTTGCGCTGTGCATCCTGGTAAACCTGCTTCACCATTGCCGAAAGCTGATCGGCAGTACCTTCGAGGGCCCGGTCAGAGAACGCAATATCCAGCAACAGCCCGGCGGAATTTACGCGCACCCAAACATCATCGTGAGGGGTCGTCGCTTCCGCTTCGAGCGCCTTGAGCCGGTCGGTGAAATCAGTCATTTTCTCGGCACGCTGCTGCGCCTGTTCGATTTGCTCGGCGACGCGGCGACGCATTGCTTCGGGATCGTTGAACAATTGGTTATCTGCAGAAGTCACCCCGGAAGTGTAAAAACTGCATGTTTCATCCGCGAGGCGAATCGACAGTTTCGAAGCGGAATCCACCCAGAGAATGACCCGAATGCCCCGCTCAAAGCCTGGTCGAATCCTGGAATGTGCCTTGCTGCACGCAGACGATTCGATGAAAGGCTCCTCATGACTTCCGCCGCTGCACCCGAGCGAATTGCCGCTGACACGCACATGGACACGGTCACGCTGCTCGTCGGCAACCTCGAGAACATGAGCTCGTACTACGAACAGGCACTCGCACTCGAGCCGCTCGAAGAATCCACCGCATCCGGCTCGCTACGTCGCGTCCTCGGACGCGGCAATGTGCCGATGGTGCGCCTGATTGAACAGCGCGATCTACCACTTGCCAACCGCCGGGCAGCAGGGCTCTTTCACAGCGCTTTCCTGTTTGACAACGAAGCGAGCCTCGCCGCAACCGCGTACCGCGCAGCTCGCGACCCGCGCAGTCTATTTGCTGGTGCCAGCGACCACCTCGTGAGCGAAGCCTTCTATTTCACTGACCCTGAGGGAAACGGTATCGAGCTCTACCGCGACCGACCCCGCGCATCCTGGACCATCATCAATGGGCAAACGCAGATGGACACGCTCTACCTCGACCCGAAGGCCTACCTGACCCGCCACCTGGTCGAGGCCGACGTTGACCGCGCCGAAGTACAGCCGGGCGTCGTTGGTCACGTTCACCTGCAGGTTGGTGACATCGCCCGGGCTCGCGATTTCTACGTCAACGCGATCGGGTTCGACGTGACCTTTGACCAGATCTCGAGCGCCTTGTTCGTGTCGGCCGGCGGCTACCACCACCACATGGCCATGAACACGTGGAACAGCCAGGGTGCCGGCCCTCGTGCCGCAAGCCTCGGTCTCGGCAACGTCGCGATCACGGTGCCGACCCGTGCCGATTTGGATGCGGCCGTGTCGCGGTTGCGCGCTCGGGGTGCCGTTGCCGAAGACGACGGCCGCTCGGTCACCACCCGCGACCCGTGGGGCACCGAAATTACGCTCGGGCTCCCGGTCGAGTCGGCAGACGAACTACTCGCTGCCTAGGCTGTGCCGCTAAGCAGCGAACCCGACTAGCGTCGTGATCAGCCACCCGACCGAACTAGCGTGCACCGAACTAGCGTGCACCGAACTAGCGTGCAGCGAATTAGCGACCCCCGAATAGGTCGTCGAGGTACGGGGTCGCAAACACTCCTTGCGGGTCGAGTTCGCGACGCAGTTCGGTGAAGTCGGTGAATCGTGGATACAGTTCGGTAAGTTCGGTTGCCGTGCGCGTGTGCATCTTGCCCCAGTGCGGACGCCCGCCGTGTGCCACGAAGATCGACTCCATCGCGGCGAAGTACGACTCGTAGTCCTGCCGGATGTAGCGGTGTACCGCGATATACGCCGATTCGCGACCGTATGCGGTCGACAGCGGCACATCATCCGCCGCGGTTGCACGCACCTCGATTGGGAAGCCAATCGGCCAGCCGTGTCGCTTGAATGCTCGTTTAATGTCTTGCATGACGTCGACGAGTGCCTCGAGCGGCACCGCGTATTCCATTTCGTTGAATCGCACGCGCCGGGGTGACACGAACACTTCGTGCGCCCGACCGCGATAGCAACGCTGGGATCCGAGGGTCGTTGCCGCGCGGTTAAGTGCCCGAGTGAGTCGTGGGGCTGCGGTGCTGAGTCTGCAGCTCAGGTGGAAAACGCCGTTGTCGAGTAGCTCTTCGCTGATGAAGCGGCCGGCATGTGACCGCGGAGCAGGCTCGCGCGTGCCCGACCAGTCTGCCCGCGCATCCGGTGCAATTCGCGTATTCGTCTTCGCCATGACCTGCGAGGTGTACGGAAACCAGAAGAACTCGACGTGGTCGTGCCGGCGGCTACGTTCGGCGAACGTCGTCACCATTTCCCAAAAGTCTTCGACCGATTCTTGGGCAATGAGATCGAATGCCGAAGTGCACTGCAGCTCGACTTCGGTGATGATACCGACGGCACCGAGTGAGAGCCGTGCCAAGTTAAACTGTTCCGGATGCTCGGTCGCACTCAATCGACGCAGGGTACCGTTGGCGAGCAGCAGCGTGAGGCCCGTCACCATCCCGGCAAACCCGGTGTAGCCGAGTCCGGTACCGTGCGTTCCGGTCGAAACGGCCCCGGCAATCGACTGCGGATTCACATCGCCCTGGTTCGCCAGCGCCAAGCCGTATGGTGCCAGGAGATCCGGCACATCGCGCAATCGCGTGCCGGCGTGGAACCGAACGCGCTGCTGCGCGCGATCGACCGAGATGATGCCCGAGAGCCGATCGAGGTTGATCAGCACCCCGTCGGTTGCGGCAACCGGGGTGAAGGAGTGCCCGGCACCGACCACGCGAACCGGCAGGTGCGCCGACGTGGCCGCAGCGAGCACGAAATCAAGTTCATCCTGCGTTGCTGGCTGCACGTAACGTTTCGGCGCCACGGTTACGGCACCCGACCAGTTCTGAAATTGGTACGTTCCCGGCATCAGAACACCCAGCCCTCTCCTCGATAGGTTGGCCACAACGTGGTGACCTGATCGCCGTCGACGATGGCGAAACTCGCGAGATGTTCGGCAAGCTCACCCGCTTTCGCATGACGGATAAACACATGGTCGCCAAGACGCAATTGCGAAACGCCCGGCCCCGTAAGCGGCGTCTGCACCTCGCCTGGACCTTCGCTCGCACCGTATCGCGCGCCCGGTGGCCACGCGATCACCGGCAAACGGTCCGTACCCGCGGGACCCGACGCAACCCATCCGCCCTGAAACACGGTGACCCAACCGGGGCCGGGGATGCGGACCACCGGCAACGCAGCGAAGGCCGCCGGACGATGGCGAAAGTGGGCGTAGCCATCGAAGAGTCCGGGTGAATACAGGCCTGATCCGGCGGCGAGTTCGGTAAGGGAGCTGTCGGCGGCCGAGGATTCAAGTGACCCGGTGCCGCCGCCGTTCACGAACTCCAAGTCGGCGATGCCACGCACCGCAGCCACGATCTCGCCGCGTCGCTGCGCTAGCTCGCGTGCCGACCAGGGCTGCAGGGCCGACATGACCAGGCCCATCGCGCTGTCACGACGGTTACCGACGCCCGCGATCTGCCCTTCGTACGCCATCAACCCGACCAAACGCATCCCGGGTTGCAAGGCAATCGCTTCGGCAAGGGCAACTGCTTGCGGGGCTGTTCGAATTGGAGACCGGCGCGAGCCCACATGCAGGCGGTCACCAAGGGCGCGTTCCGCCACGCGCAGCGAGGCGTCGACGTCAATGCACAGGCGCAGGTCGGCGGCTGCCTGGGTAGTTTCGCGCTGCAGGGATGCGAGCAGGTCGAGGTGCGCGGTCGAATCGACCATCAGCGTGATTTCTTGCAGCAGCTGTGCATCCTGCAACAGGGTCTGCAACGCGAACCGGTCGACGCTCGGGTAGGCAACGACAACGTCGCGGAATCCGGCGCGGACCAACGAAATCGCTTCGGCAGCGCTGAACCCGAGCACGCCGCGATAGCCGTCCTGATCAAGCACCCAGCGCAGCGCTTCGACGCAGCGAATCGACTTGGAGGCCACGCGGATCGGTAGCCCGCACGCGCGCTCGCGCAACGCCGCGACGTTGGTGCGCAATGCATCCAGGTTGAGCACGCCGAGCGGTCCCGTGCTACTAAGCGGCGCTGATCGCTGCGCCGATTCGCCAGCGACAACACGGTCACGCGCGAACTTGGCGATCGCCGCACGCAATTCGCGCGGCACATCGTCGGATCGAGTGCGACGGATTCCTGCAGCCCAAGCATCGGGCGTGGCCGATTTCGCGCGCTGCCCCGTGGTCGGCGTCATTGCCTTTGGGAATTGCATGCCGATGAGTTTACGACGAACGGCCAGTGTGCACGCCAATATCAATGATTCCGGCGGTGAATTTGGCTCGCTGCCAGCGCAACCTGGCACGATGCATCCATGACGTCAACGCAGTCGCCAACAACCGAACCCGCCGCGCGCGCCGCAACTACCGACGCGCTCACCGAGCTGCTCGGCTCCGTACCGCAATTGGATGTGCGTGGGACGGGCCCTGCACAAGCAACGATTGTGCCGTGGACCGGTACGGAACTCGTCTCGCTCCCCCAGGCTGGCGCCGACGATGTCGCGGCCGCATTTTCGCGCGCCCGAATCGCGCAACGCGAATGGTCGCAGCGCTCGATTGCCGCGCGGGCACAGGTGCTGCGACGGATGCATCGACTCATTTCGCGTAACGAGCAGCTACTGCTCGATATCGTGCAGCTCGAGACGGGTAAGTCGCGAGCCCATGCCTATGACGAGGTCATGGAGGTCTACAACTGCTCCCGGTTCTACGCCAACGCAGCCCAGCAAGCGTTGCGCGACGAGACAACGACGGGTGCGTTGCCGGTGCTGACGAAGACACGCGTGGTGCACTCGCCCGTTGGCGTGGTGTCGATCATCACGCCGTGGAATTACCCGGCCGCCCTCGCCACCGATGTGCTGGCCGCGCTTGTTGCCGGTAACGCGGTGGTGCACAAGCCCGATACACAAACCACGTTGACGACGATCGTGCTGCGGCGCTTTGCGTTGGCTTCCGGTCTTCCTGACGACGTGTGGCAGTTGGTGCCTGGGCCCGCGGCCGAAGTTGGTGATGCACTGCTCGATCACGCCGACGGCGTGCATTTCACCGGGTCGACGCGCGCCGGTATTGGTATTGCCCGCCGTGCGGCAGAGCGGTTGATGCCGTTTGGCTTGGAGCTTGGCGGCAAGAACGCCGCCGTTGTCTGCGCCGATGCCGATATCGATCGCGCGGTCGAGGGGCTGGTGCGCGGGTGCTTCTCGTCGGCCGGGCAATTGTGCTTGAGCTTCGAGCGGATTTACGTGCATGAGGCGGTCGCCGATGACCTCATTTCGGCGTTCGCGGCGGCTGCGACGGCGGTGCGTTTGGGCGTCGGGTTTGGCGATGATTACGACATGGGCTCGCTCACCTCGGTTCGGCAACTCGAACGCGTGCAGGCACACGTGGCGGATGCGGTGGCGCAGGGGGCGCGAGTGCTGGCAGGTGGCCGTGCGCGACCAGATCTTGGACCGTTGTTCTACGAACCGACCGTGCTTGTTGATGTGCCGCCGACCGCATCCTTGGCGGCCGAAGAGACATTTGGACCGGTGGTGTCGATCTACCGGGTGGCGAGCGATGCCGAGGCGATTGCCGCGGCGAACGCACTGCCGTACGGGTTGAACGCAAGCGTGTGGTCGGCGGATGCGCGCCATGCGTGGGCGGTCGCGCGTCAGTTGGAGGCGGGCATGGTGAACATCAATGAGGCGATCGCGGCGGCGTACGGTTCGGTTGCCGCGCCCAGTGGCGGGATCAAGCACTCGGGTGTTGGGCACCGGCATGGAGTTGCCGGGCTGCGCACGTTTACGCACACCCGCACAATTGCGCAGCAGCGCGGTATGCCGTTGGCACCGTCGCCACTGCTGCCGCCGGAGCGGTTCCGTACGGTGATGAGCCTCGGACTTGCGGCGATGAACGCGCTGCGGATGCGGTAATCCCGCTCCGAATCCTGTAACGGCCCGGCAGTTCACACGAGCTGCCGGGCCGTTACGCGTTTAGGGATCTAGAACTTGGCAAGCAGCTCAGTTTGCACGAGCACTACGGCAGTGTCGTCGTTGATCTCAACGGTGGGCTGGCCCATGTAATCGAGAAATTCTGGATCGGTCCAGAACCCTCGATGCGCATCCTGCCACCCCTCGGCAGTGTCGTAGTCCTCGCCCTCAGCGACCGCATGCGCATCGGAAACATCGACAAACCGCACGGTACGGACCTCAGTAACTCGGGTTATGCACGCAGGCTTGCCATAAGAATCAATAACCACTTCAAGATCGCCCACTTGAGGTAACGGCACCTCGAATCGGTGATGTTCCTCGAACAGGGATGCGGTTGCGGTTTTCTTACCGCAACGGATCGCGTCGACGAGCTGATCACGTAGCGGTCCTGGAAATGCGTATGCCCCTAGCTGTGCCGTGTGAAATTCGGTGCCGAGCACATCCGTGCTTTTCACCCAGCAGTGTTCCCCTTGCCGCACAACGAAATGCCGTGTGATGGCTACTGTCGCCCGACCCCAATCACTGTTTCGGACCCGCTGCTGGTGTACGTCGAATGCAGCGCTGTCGGTGAAGATTTCACTGACCGACCAGACGAGCGGCTCACGCGATTGCTCGACGCTGAACCGAGTGCATCCGGGCTCTGCCCGTGACAGCCGGATGTGTTCGGCAACGTGTTGTTGCACAGTTCGCAGTTCGTCGGGATTGCGGCAGACGAGCTCGCCGATGAGCACAACGTTGTCACTGCGATTCATGCCATTCATTGTGCTGCATTCGCGGCACGTGTTGGTTTCGTCGTCGTGCATTTTCTTGGCTGCACCGCCCCGGAGTTTTCTCGGGCACTTGTTCTTGATGACGCAGCACCCAGACCAGCGGCACCAGGGAGAGCAAGGTTAGGGCGATCATCGCTGGCACGCAATCTCCTCGCATTCCTACGCAGATCGAGCGATCGCATCCTGAATCGATCTAGTGCTCATTGCCAGTTCAGATACTGCAAATGAACCCCATGACTTCCTACACGCGGTTGGCTAAGCTGGTAATTGCTTTTGAATTTCGTCGGCTGATGCCAGGAGCACCACCCGTCACGAATTCACCGCCTAGCGAAGGATTATTAGGTAATGAGTAGTACCTCGTTGCGGTCGGTTTATTTCCGATTGCTCGCGATCGCATCTATCTTCTTGCTCGCAATTGCGGGTGTCGTTACCGGCGCGGTGCCATCGGCACAGGGTGCCGCCCGCGCCCAGGTTGACTGCGGCACGCCCTGCACCGACGCTGCGCTTCGCGATGCGATTACGCAGGCGGGGTCCACTCCAACGACCATCACGCTGGGAACCGACCGCACCGCACTCACGCAAACCCTGCGCATCCCGGCCGGCGCTGACATCGAGATCGTCGCAAACGGTGACGCTTCAGAGCTCGCACGCGCCGACGGTTTCCGCGGTGTACTTGTCCAGGTCGATGCCGGTGGCTCGCTCACGTTGAACGCCGACGTGAACGCACGCGGTACCGAAGCCCCTGCCACAACCGAGATCATCAGCGTGCGCGGCACTCTCGTCATGGACGGCGGCGACGTACACGGTGCTCGAAACATGTCGGGTAACGCTGCCATTTCGGTAGTCGGCAAGGATGCATCGTTCACGCTCAACGGCGGTCAGGTGACCGACAACACCCGTGGCAAGAACGAGCAGTACGGAGCCGGCGGTGTCGCGATTCTTGATGGCGCACAGTTCACGATGAACGGTGGCGCGATCACGAACAACACCTCGGGCCAGTACTACGACGCAGGTGGCCTGCTGGTACGAAACGGTGGCCACGCCGTCATCAACGGCGGCGAAATCTCGAAGAATACCGGTTTCGTTGGCGGCATTTTCGGGTTCAGCTGGCCGTGGTCGCTCGAAGAAGCGCAGCGCAACAAGGACATCCACCGAAACACCATCGACATCAATGGCGGTCTGATCGATGGCAACACGGCAACGTTCTCGGGTGGGGGTGTGATGAGCCTCGGCAACACGGTGGTCAATATGACCGGCGGCACGATCTCGAACAACTCGGCACCAAACGGTGGCGGCGTCGGAACCTACGACGACTACGTTTCGGGTGCTGACGGCACGTGGCACGAGCAGCCTTCAACCGGAAAGCAGTCGGGACTCTCGCCCGAAGCATGGAGTGAGCTCTCCCCCGCCGCGTTCAACATGAGCGGTGGCGAAATCATCAACAACCGCGCCAGCCGTACCGGTGGCGGCGTCAACGTTGTTTCGAACGCGGTCAACCTGACCGGTGGCCTCATCGACGGTAACTACGCACGCCAGCAGGGCGGCGGTGTCTACGTCTCCACGATTAGCTACAACTTGCACGTTGAAAACGTGATGGTTGCCGACAACGATGCGAGCTACATCGGTGGCGGTCTGTGGCTGTGCCCAACTGGGTCGCTCGACATGTACGTCACGCGCGGTGGCGCCATTCTCGACAACACCGCCGAGACCTACGGCGACGATATCGCGCACGACAATCTCGGTTCGGCCGGTGCGCTTTCGCTGCACCTTGCCCAGCGCATGATTGGCGGCGGCGACGTCGAGTACTACTGGGACAACAAGGACGCCCGCTTCGATCCCGTGAACCCCGGCGACCCACAGATCTTCCGCGGTGAGCAACTGCAGAGCAAGGGCCTGAAGTCGGTCGTACCCGGTACCGCCGAAGAAATCGCCAACTCGAAGGCCCAGGCTGCTGCCGAGGCCGCATTGACGATTACGAACAACTCGTCGCCTCGCGGCGGCGGTATTGGTTCGAATGGTGGCGTAACCATCGGTGTTCCGGACGAGATCGATGTGTCCGTTCAGAAGGTCTGGAAGGACGCTGCTGGCGACGAGCTGCCAGCCGACCAGATGCCAGAGTCGATCGTGCTGCAGCTCGTGCAGGTGACCGGTACGGATGCGGATGGCAAGCCGGTGACCGAACCGATCGGCATCAAGCGCACGGTTACGCCGGATGCGGATGGCAATTGGTCGTACACGTTCCTCGACCTCCCCGCTACTGTTAACGGCCAGCCTGCTGTCTACGACGTTGTTGAGACGACAGTCGAAGGCTTTGATGCGGCGTCGGTGGTTGGCGAGACTGATGCGTCAGACTCGAATCACCCGAAGCTGCCGATCACGCTGACGAACAAGCAGAAGCCGGTTGCAACGACGCCGCCTACGACGCCTGGAACTACCCCGCCAGAAACACCTGGCACGACGCCGCCTGAAACGCCTGGCACGACGCCGCCTGTTGAGTCGGTTCCCGAGACCATTCCAGCGACCACCCCGGTTGCTGCAGAAGGTCCGGATTCGCCACTGGCGCAGACCGGTGCTGAGGATGCGTGGGGTCTGATGCTGCTCGGTGTCGGTTTCGTAGGTGCTGGCGCCCTGCTGGTGCTGCGACGCAAGCGCTCGCTGAGCTAATGCCGCGCTAATGCGTCTAGGGGGTGATGCCTTTCGGCATCACCCCCCTAGTGTTTCCGCGCCCAGCGGCCGCTAACTCTTGCGCATTTCGCCGTCTACCCCGAGAGAGTCAGCCATTCAAGGGAAACCCACGCAAGCGGAATGAAGTGGAGCGCCGTGCCACCCGATTGATCACTTCCCGAGCGACAGTTGGCAACCGCATGACTCCATCAGGGGCCGGGATGAAGTGCTGTCATCTAAAGCGTTGCATCGCTTCGCATAGGGCGGCCATGAGTCATGGCTGACGCGATGCGCCCACCGGCCTTTGACCAGCTAGGTGGAACCAAAAGGGTACAACCGATGTCCTGCGTGGAAGACCATTGGATCCGAACGCGGTCGAGAGCAGACGTGAATGTGTGCGTCAGGGGTACGCTCCTACCCGAATACTAGTAGCGCCGTTGCACAGCTGCGGCAAGAACTCGAGCCAAGCGATCATTTTGGCCGGTCGCTTGGCTATAGAATCGGGCGTTCACGAATGCTTCTCGGAGGTTGGGTCGGCCAGCTCGAGTTAGTTCGCGCTGGGTGGCCGCATCAACGATGCGGAATCGACTCTGATCGAGTTCGTAGCCGGCCTCGTGGGCCAGTTGAGCGAAGAACACCATCTGAGAGCGGGTGTTCCCTTCCCTGAACGCGTGGATTACGTTCAACTCACCCCAGTATTCAGCTAAGCGAGTAATAAACGTGTCTCGATCCAGCCCATGAAGATAGTGTTCGTTTGCAAGCTCTGTGTAGCGTGCTTCAGCGGCTCTGTTCATTTCGTCGTTGCCTGGATAGTAGGCGTATGTTCGCGGTGTAGGGTCGGCCGGGTCAAGCACATTAGGACCTTGTTTCACCATCGACGTGTCCGGGCCTCGACGCGGCTCCCCTGCCCATTCATAAACATCTTGGAAGAGATAGCGGTGAATCGCTTGCATGTGCGCGTAGTCGAAGTTCCCTGCGATTGGTCGTTGTTTCAGCTCAATCAAGCGCGTTCCCGCGAAACCTAGTTCCAAACGCTCTAGCAACTGTGGATCGCTGACCCCGTACGGCTGGCTCGGGGAAGTGAACTTATTGCGCAGCACGGTGCTGTGTGGAATGTAGTAGTCATCCCAAGCGCTGAACTTGTGCGTGGTCATGGGTTGAGAATGTGTTGTTTCATCCGGTCGCGACACTCATCACCGCTGATCTCGCCGCGTGCATAGCGCTCGAGCAGATTGAGCACCGCAGTGTCAGTGATGGCGTGACCAGCGGCACCGAGGATGCCGTGGACTGAATCCAGCATCCGCTGAACCTCATCATCTGATGACGGCGTTTGGACTGCGTTGTCTGACATAGGGGTTCTCCTGCCTGGATACTGTAGTTGATTGTGCTAGAGGCATTGAAGCTATTTGCCTGCGCAGTGCTCGAGCACAGCGACCAGCTAAGTGGAAGCACTAACTGCCACTCTTCCACTGATCTCGATAGGTGGAAACAAGTGGTGAGTGCAGTCGATGCGCTACGAAGAACGCCAGTGGACCCCCGTGGGCAGACATTCGGCCTGAGCAGAAACGACCTCACACCCGGCACGTAACGCGCCTACATCCCGGAGCTGCTCTCGAACGAGCTCCCAGCACTGTCCGCGTTCACCGAAGCCGAGGCGAGCGGGGCGCTGGTTGACGTGGTTCGCGCTGACGAGTGGGTTGGTCAGCGTGCACGGTTCCTGCAGCATTTGCTGGTGCGCTCCGAACGCTTCTCGTCACCATGGATCGAGGGCAATCGGGTCACGCCGAAGAAGCTCACCCTGGCAGAACGCATCGGTGGCGGCACGAAGACTGCCCTTGATGTAATTGCCAACGTGCGAGCCACAGAGCAAGCGATCAACGAGCTCGCTGATCCTGAGCGCACTGTTACCTCCGGGACCTCACCGAACTCCAGTACGTGATTGACCCGTCACTTGCGCCAGGACTCCGCACGGAACAGAACTGGGTCGGTGGCACCGGGTACGGTCCCCTGCGCGCGGAGTTCGTGCCACCGCCAGAGCACCATGTGCCGGCCTTGGTCGAGAACCTGTGTGAGTTCATCTCGACCACGGCGGGTAACCCGATCGTGCGTGCCGTGATTGCACACGCACAGTTCGAGACGATCCACCCGTTCGTCGACGACAACGGTCGCACGGGTCGGGCGTTGATCCAGACGGTGTTACGGCGCAGTGGCGCCTGCCAGCACACAGTAATCCCGATCAGCACAGTGTTCGCCAGCATGAAAGACGCGTACATTGCCGGCTTGTCGGCGTTCCGGTTCGAGCCGGATGGGCTTGATCAGTGGGTCACTGGGTTTGCTCGTGCAAGCACGATCGCCGCCCAGAACGCGGTGACGCTTGCCAAACGTGCCGAGCAGCTGTGTGAACACCACTGGGAACAGCTCGTGGATGCGCGCAGGGCAGCGGGGCGTTCCCCGGCAATAGCGCGTGCGGATGCTGCCGTGAAGCGCTTGCTCAATAGTCTGATTGCTGAGTCCATGGTAACGCCGGAGATCGCGCAGCGTGTCGCTGAGGCATCCCCGGAGGTCGAGAAGGTAACCAGCAGGGGCGACGCTGCGGTGGCCGCGGTGCGGGGCGCAGAAGCCCGTCTGGAGGCTCTGCCACGCCCTGCTGCCGGTGTCCGCCGTGTTGTTGGTGATCGGTGGGTTGCTCGGTGGTGTGGCCCACGCTGCCGAGTTCGAGCCCCTCCTCGGCTGGGCGTGGTCGTCGTTCGCAGCAGCGAGCACGTGGTGGGCCAAGGCGCTCATTGCGCTGGGCACGCTGGGCGGCGTGGCTGGGTTCGTGGCGTTTGTGTGGTGGCTGGCCAAGCGACTCGACGAGGACTTTCGCCACTGGTGAGCCATGAGGAAACGAGAACACCGCCACCGTCAAGGATGCGGGGTTCTGTTTGTCAAGGCTGGTCGGTGACTCGTAGGCGTTTGCCGAGGGCCCTGGCGACCTTCTCCAACGTCCCGGTGGAGATGTTCGCTCCCGTCTCGACGCGGGCGATGGTGGGACGCGAGACCTGGGCGCGGGTGGCCAGCTCCATCTGGCTCCAACCCAGGGCGCGCCTGGCGTCGCGGACGTCTTGGCCGACGCCACGCGCCGGGTTGGGTATGCGGCTCACGAGAGGTCTCCGAGGACGGGGGTCAGGGATCGCTCTGCGCGGACTCGGAGGGCGTGTCCGTAGGCGCTCATGCCGTCCCAGTCGACGACGTCCTCGCCCGAGGCGTCGGCGACGACGGGAACCATGATTCGGGTCGCCTGGAGACGGGCAGAGCTGGCCTTGTGACCCCATGAGAACTTCGTTATGGCCTGGCGCAGACTTGCCATCAGAACGAACGCATTGTCCTCATTGAGGCTTGGATTGCGCAGCTCGAAGACTTTGGTCGCGCCGTAGAAAGGAACAGGCTGGTAGGCAACGACTTGGGTGTCGATGCCAATGGTGATTGCATTGCCTTTGTTAGGTGCTTGTTCCTGTCGTGCGATGAAGCTGGCGACGCTGTTTCCACGTGCAGTGTTGGTCACGTGCGGGTAGTGGGGTGCTCCTCCGCTGACTTGATTGGTATTAAGCCATGCTGGGGCTTGACGATAGCCCTCGAACACATCCGTGATGAACATGGGCTCGAACCTCAGTTCCGGGAGCGTGTCGTCGCCAGCGACGCGAGTCGCGCGAGCGCTGTGTGTGTGTGTGATGACCTGGTCAAGGAGTTCTGCGCCCAGACGGTCCATACCGCCCCAGTCGGGCTCGACGGTGCCGTCCGCGTTGGTGATGGAGGGAACCATAATTTGACTGACGCGAAGCCGGTCGAGTGATACACCGTTCCCCCACTGAAATTTCATCATTTGACCACGAAGGACGGCAACTAGCACGAGCGCACTTGCTGTGGTCATACGCGAATGACGAAGTACTTGGATCTTGACGGATGTGTAGAAGGGGGCAGGTTGGTAGAAGACGCTCTGCGTGTCTACACCTATCGTGATTGCGTTTCCTGCATTGGGCGGCAGATCCTGAAACCCTACAACGCTCTCATTGCCGTTAGAGAGCCGAGAACGGCTTACGTACGGGTAAGAGCCAGGACCCGGTTGAATCTTGTTCTTGTCATACCAAGCTTTCGAGGCTGTCACGGACTCGAATACATCAGTGATGAGCATCGGCTGAAAGTCGAGGGTTTCGAGAACACTCATGGTTACACCTCCTCGTCACACACAGCGGCAGTTACCGGCGTAATGAGGTCGCCGAGCCCGTGGGCGTGCATGTCAACCTGCCAGGTCACGTAGTCGGCGACCGTCTTCATGAAGTCCTCGTAGGTCGGTGGCACGTCGTTGAAGTAGAAGTAGCTGTGCTGCCACTCGTCCTCGGCGCTGACCTCGGATCGGACGATGAAGCTGGTGTCATCTTGGGCGTCACCGCGCAGAACCTCCAGGAGGTGCTTGCGGCGCGAGGCGACCGTGCCGTCATCCACAAGGCCGCGGTGCGGAGCGACAACCCATCCATCTTTCTCAAAGTTCACAAAGCGGACCACGTGATCGACAGGGTGCTTGCGTCCTGCAGTGAAGATAGCGATGACCGTATGTGGAGTATGCCCTGAGTTAGCAAAGGTCATCGGGTTCATCGTGATGACGGTCTCTAGCGTGTTGCGCTCCAGGATGTAGCGCTTGCGAGCCTTGTCCTCCTTGGTCTTGCCAACCATGGCGGACTGGGGAACGATGACAGCGAGCTTTCCGCCGGGGTTGAGGAACTCCAGCGCACGCTCGATGAAGGCCAGCTCGGAGAGGTTGCGTGTGCTCTTATCCTTGGCCTGGGAGTACGGCGGGTTGAGCAGTACCTTGGTGAAGCCGTGGCCAAGGGCGATGCTGCCGTCGGGTAGCTTCACGTCCCCGCGCATCTCTGCCATGGGTGCCTCGAAGATGGAGTCGCGGCGGAAGTTCGCCTTGCCATCCCCGCGCAGGATCATGTTCGTAGTGCCTATGGCGAACAGCTTGTCTTGCAGCTCGATGCCGTAGAGCCTGTTCTTGCGGATGTCCTCACGCATGGCCGCGTTGTCGCCCGCGTCGTCGAACATGCGTTGCATGGCAGCGATGAGGAAGGACGCGGTGCCCGCGGTGGGGTCGAGCACGTAGTCGGTCGCGTTGACGTCGATCAGCTCTGCCATGAGCGTGGTGACGTGCTCAGGGGTGAGGACGATACCCAGACCCGATCCGTCGCCTCCACCGTACGAGATGAACTCGTGGTAGAAGTTGCCGAGCACGTCGAAGGCGGTCATGGAGGGGTCGGTAACGACGTGGTAGACGTCGTTGGCCAGGATGCGCACCATCCACTTCAGCGGTGACTCGCCCAGGTCGCGGTGGGCACGGTTGAGCTGGGGTGCGGTCTTGATGAAGGAGAACTGGTCGAGAAGGGTTCCGATCTTGGCCTGCGGCATGAACGCCTCGGACTTCATGTACTGCTCGGCTGCGTCGTAGATGATGCGCCCATCCCAGACCTGGTAGTTGTTGCCCGGCGAGATGCTGGTGAGCCGCCCCGGGTCAAAGTACGGGTTCCGGAGCGCCAGCAGGATCGCAGAGACCAGTGGCGCCTTGCGGTCGTTCTCCACCGAGCCGTAGTTGCGCATCCCCTCATGGAGCCGCGCGGCAGCGGCCCGCACGTCGTCGAGCTGGACCTCAGCACGCGGACGCCGTCCGAGAACTTGGACAGCGTAGTATTCGCCGATCTGATCCTCGGCGAACACGTCGAGGTTGTCGAGGTCATCGAGGTGCTTGACATTGCCTGGTGCGAGGTAGGAGACGGCGATCCATGGTGGACCTCACCACCACCGACGCCGACGGCGAAGATGCCCTTGTCGTAGGGGATCCCGTTTGCGAGCATCGTCTGGGCGTAGTGGATGGCACCGTTGAGCGCATAGTCGGCTCGGTACGGGAACTCGGTCGTCGGGTCGCGATCGACGAGGTGCCGAGTGCGCTGCACATCCTTCTTGTCTTCGACAACCACGACGAATCCGTCGGAGAGAAAGACGAACTCGGGCTTGCCCTCAGCGGTGCCTGTCGCGGACTTCGAGCCACCCCTGAGGGCGTCGCGCTTCCACTGCGGACCACCGTCCTGCTCCCAAGGGCGGATGACGCCGATCTCGCGCAGCATGTCACGGACGATCTGGTCCGTCGACTTCTCGTTCGCCATGTCCAACCCTTCGTCTCACGGCTACCGTCTACCTCAAATTGTATCAGTTATATGGCATTGAGCCCGGCAAGAAGGGGCCTCGGTAGGTCGATTTCGACTAAAAGACGAATCCCTCAAAGGTCGGGTGGACCTCCACGGGATTCAGGCGAGTTCAGAAGTGGCGGAACAGGGACACCCCTCCGTCGGGGGGGCGTCGGGGACGGCGTAGTCGAAGCGCAGGTTGTGGGTCCAGGCACCCCAGTCGAAGTAGCGCTCGGCCTCTTCGGGCCAGCCGTCAGTCAGGCCGATGTCATCAGCGGGCTGTTCGGCGTAGTCCCGGAAGGAGCCCCACTGACCTTGGTAGGCGTCCTCGAAGTCGGACAGGCTAGGTATATCGCCGGCGCCCTCTGCGGTGTAGCAACCGGTGGAGACCCGTGCGCAGACGGCGGGCCGTTGGTCAAGCCCAGCTTCCTGGCAGCACTCACCCCAGCGTGCAGCCTCGGTGAAGGCCATCTCATCGCTGACTGGCAGGTTCTCATGGTCGAGAGCACCAAACCTCGCCGCCTACGTACGAGCATCCTGTGCCCTCGTGGGGCTGTTCCAGGGCCACGTCGGCGGCATCGCTGCAGTCAACCCATTGGCCGACAAAACGACCGTTGCTGTAGCAGTTGAGACAGGTAGGCCAGACGCGAGGTGTGGTGTCGGTGATGGTGATAGTCATGGTGATCTCCTCCAAGCATTTGGGCGAGAACGGACCTGACCGGCTGTGCTCGGAGAATCAGCGCTTACGTCAGGTCAGACTCTCACAGAGACACCCGGCGCGGCTGCGCTGCGTTCTCACCGCCACTCGATGACCAGACCACGCTGTCTGGGTTGAACGTCTTCCTGCCGCGGGGCTGAGGCAGGAGGGTTACGGTCGCAAGGACCTCGATAACCTGCCGCTGACTCCAAGCGAAGCGTCGAAGAACGCCTCCGACGGGTCGTTTACTCCAAGGACGGGGCAAGTCCGGCAGCCTGCCCGTGCAGGAGCCGCTCGGCCTTGAACTGGGCGTGCGGGCCTCTGCGCGTCACGGATGCGTTTGAGGTCACAGCCTTCGATGATCTCCTGGTCGTAGTTGCGCTGGGCTCGCAGGATGCGTGCGCGCTGCTCGGAGATTGCCGCGCCGGTACCGGTCGAGGCTTCCTTGCGCAGGGCGTCCGGCCTTCTGAGACGTTCGGCGATGAGGGCCATGACGAAGGCGTCGATGTCGGCACCGCTACGCATGAGGCTCGTGACGACGGTCTTGCCCTCGTCGTCGCGCCCGACGCGCTGAGCATACCGGTAGCCGTGTGGGGCATCAGTGACCTTGGCACCGCATTTGGCGCAACACATCAATAACGCTCGACGCTGAAGCCCAACTCAAACACATCGTTGTTCTCCGGCGATATCGACTACCCGCTCATAAACACGCCGTGCGAGTTCTGGGCTGTGCCAGCGGGCAAAGCGGCTAGAGTTGCCTGCTCGCATAAGGTCGAGGGCGAAGGCTCGCAGGGGTGCTTTGATCCCAAAGTCGGCCGACACCAGACCAGCTGTCGAAACCATGACGGTGTCTGTGACGGTCAACCCGTAGTGAGTGGTTGCGGCCCAACATGGATCGCCGCTTGGCAACTCAGCTTGCTCGAATTCCGTCCTCATACCCCTCTTCACGTCAGGGATCGGTCCTTTGAGGACCGTCCCGACAGGCAGGTTCAAGATCACAGTGTCCAACCCATTCTCGAATCCCGACTGACGTGGGAAGTAAGCGAGTTCAAGCCCGCCGACGTTGAGTGTTGCGAAACGCCCACCGCTCGTGGCGGGAAAATCAGACAGAGTCCAATATTCGCCTTCTAGCGCGGGAGCATCCGGGACTACCTGCGAAATGATCAGAGCCAACGCTTCGATAACCAGATCCACCCCGGTAGCTGTCCAGCCCCCACCAAAATCTCGGATGCCGAGTGCTTCCTCTGCCGCTAAGAGACGAGGCAAAGGACCGGGTTCTCGCTGCGCAGCCTGAGAATACTGTTCATTTCCGAAGTCCCCGCCGCCTGTAGCCCAATGTTGTTGCCGGCTGACGGGGACGACACAGTCGAGCGCAGATGGACCAAGGAATCCAAAGTTGTAGACCTTGTTGCGCAATTGGATGCCAGCAGCTCTGCGTTCGGCGATCACGCGTCGTTCCCAAACATCTAGCTCATCGAGTGGAACGTTCATTACAGAGACGGCAACCACGTCGCGCCAGGGGTCATGATGACGGCCTCCGCCGCGAATATGTGTTCTCATCCGGACCACGAAGTCGACGGTCTGGCCAACGTACTGAGCCCCATCTGCAAACTCTAGAACGTAGATTCCCCCGCCGGTGCCTCTCATGATCGGCGTGAGAGATTCAAGTCCTGTCACGTCGTAGCGGGTGAAAGTTTGCCCCATCGTTACCAGGTCCGCGGAATCCGGCAAGGGGCCGAACTAGTAAACCTCACCCCTCATGTCTTCCGAGCGGCGCTACACGTTAAACCGGAATTCGACCACGTCGCCGTCTTGCATGACGTAGTCCTTGCCTTCCATGCGCACCTTGCCGGCTGCCTTCGCATCCGCCATCGAACCGGCCGCAACCAGGTCGTCGAACGAAACGATCTCAGCCTTAATGAAGCCGCGCTCGAAGTCGGTGTGAATCACACCAGCAGCCTGCGGCGCCTTGTCGCCCTTACGGATCGTCCACGCACGCGCTTCCTTCGGACCAGCCGTCAGATACGTCTGCAAGCCGAGGGTGTCGAAACCGACACGAGCAAGCTGGTCGAGACCCGACTCATCCTGACCCAACGACGCCAGCAGTTCAGCGGCCTCGTCAGCGGGCAGATCAATGAGCTCCGACTCGGTCTTCGCGTCCAAGAACACGGCCTTCGCCGGAGCAACCAGTGCCGCGAGCTCCGCGAGCTTCGCCTCGTCGCCAAGCACGTCTTCGTCGACGTTGAAGACATAGATAAACGGCTTCGCACTCAGGAGCCCAAGCTCACGAACCGGCTCAAGATCAATATCGGTCGACGAAAGCAGCTTGCCCTCATCCAGCGCCGCCTTCGCAGCCTGCGCGGTCGACAGCACCGAAGCATCCATCTTCTTGTGCTTGACCTCTTTTTCGAACCGCGGCAGTGCCTTTTCAAGCGTCTGCATGTCGGCCAAAATCAGCTCGGTGTTGATGGTCTCCATGTCGCTCGACGGCGACACCTTGCCATCAACGTGCACCACGTCGGGGTCGCTGAATCCGCGCACGACCTGCGCAATCGCATCCGCCTCACGAATGTTCGCAAGGAACTGGTTACCCAGACCCTCACCCTCAGACGCACCCTTCACAATGCCCGCAATGTCAACGAACGATACGGTCGCCGGCAGGATCCGCTCCGATCCGAACACCTCAGCGAGCTTGCCGAGACGAGCGTCGGGCAGTTCAACAACACCCACGTTCGGCTCGATCGTGGCGAACGGGTAGTTCGCTGCGAGCACGGTGTTCTTGGTCAACGCGTTGAACAGCGTTGACTTACCGACATTTGGGAGACCGACGATTCCAATAGTTAGAGCCACGGTCGCCAAGTCTACCCGCGCGTCCGGGTATCGCACGCAACACTCGGCGCTGTAGCAATTGATGGCGATTCGGCGCGGATGCGAACGGCGCGGCAGATTCGCATGCATCGATCGTTAGGCTCAAGTCATGTCGTTTTGGTCAACACTCGCCCGCCGCGTCGGACGCGCCCTCATCCCCCACCTCACTCGCGCAATTAGCGACAAGCTCTCGGGGACACCGACCCGCTCACAGCGCGACCGGCCCGCGGCGCGACCAGGCAACCGAAGCGACGCCTCGCGGCCGGCGCGACCCGGTGCATCCGCCCCACAACACCCGGGCCCAACCAGCGCCTATCCGGGCGACTTTCGCGGCACCCCACAGTTTGAGTACGCACCAAACCCGAACGGTGAAGCCAATCCCGGCGAAATCGTGTGGACCTGGGTGCCGTACGAAGAAGACCACTCGCAGGGCAAAGACCGACCGGTGCTGATTATCGGCCGTGATGCCCGCTGGTTCCTTGCACTGCAGCTCACCAGCAAGGATCACGACGTTGATGCCAAGCAGGAGGCCCGCGCCGGTCGCTACTGGCAAGACATCGGTACCGGCCCGTGGGACAAGCAGGGCCGTCCGAGCGAGGTGCGCGTGAACCGCATTATTCGTGTGGCTCCGGATGCGGTGCGTCGTGAAGGCGCCGTGTTGGATCGTGCGACGTTTGATCAGGTCGCGAACGCGGTCCGCAAACACAACCGCTAAGTCAGCCGCGTCGCCGCAAAATTTGTTGCCTGACAGGGCCTCCGAAGCATATATGTGGATGAACCCGCTGTGAGGCAACAAATCTTGCCAGGACACCTCCGGATATCTGTTGCAAATACGGACCGGCAACCTCATATAGAGGCTGCCGCCCCGTATTTACAACAAATTTCCAACGGACCATCCTGCGAACGGTGTCGGAAGCGGCTGCCACACTAGATGAATGATTGATTTCGTCGCGATTGACTTCGAAACCGCCAACCGCTCCCCCGCATCTGCCTGCGCAATTGGGATGGTTCGGGTTCGTGGCGGCGAAATGGTCGCGCGCGAGTCATTCTTAATCCACCCGCCCGCAGGTCACGACCACTTCGAGCCGTTCAATATCCAATTACATGGCGTGAGCCCTGAACTCGTGGCGGATGAACCCGGTTGGGATATTGCTGCGGCGAGGATGCTCGAGTTCATTGGTAACGACGTCATCGTCGCTCACAACGCACCGTTCGACATCGGGGTGTTCGTTGCCGCAAGTCGCGCCATGTCACTGCCGTTCCCCGCGCTCAAGTACTTCTGCAGCCTGCGATTGGCACGCAAACACTACGACCTTCCGTCGTACCGACTCCCTGCCGCGGCGAGCGCCGCAGGATACGAACTCGAGCACCACCACGACCCCCTCGAAGACGCCGAAGCCTGCGCCGCCATCGTCATTGACGTTGCTCGCACCAAGAATCTGCTTACGATCGAGGCATTGAGCCGCGAGACTGCCGTGCAGATTCGCACGCTGACTCCCGACGACGAAGACTCGCAGCGCACGCTGGTGAAGAACGCAACGTTCTAAGCACGGCAGCCTGCGCGCCATCGACACTGCGCCAACGCGCACCAACACCACGCACGACCACACCCAACCGACACCGCAGGACACCGACGTGACTCCCAACGCATCAACCACCCGCTGGCAACAACTGCTCAACGAGCCCGACTCGCTCGAAGCCGCCAGCATCGGCATTGACATCATCGCCGACGGTGGCGAAGCCGCGTACCGCAAGGCCCTGAGCCGCTGGCACGAGTTGCGCGAGACGGATCGACGCGACGCGCACGCGGGCATCGCAGTGATCTTGGGCGATGCGTTCGACGACGACCGCGCACTCGCACGCATTGCCACCGAGTGGGACGAAGTCTTCCCCGAAGAAATTGCGTGGCGCTGCGCCGTTCGCAAACCCTCGCGTCAGCTCAAGCGCGTGTTTGGAGCGAAGGCACTCGCCGCGCTCAATGACTGGGTCGAATCCGGCAGCGACGCCGAACTGCCGGCGAAAGCCGCGCGTGCCTGCCGCATCCTCGCCCCGAACGACCACGGCACCACGTACTTGATGGCGCGCCGACTGCTGCTCGAACGCGCGCAGGCGGCGATTGTGCGCGATGGCAAGGGCGACACCGATGCCGCCGAGCGCGTGGCTGACGACCTGCTCATTGCTGCCGCTATTGCAACACCGAACTCCCCCGAGGTGCAGCAGACGCTGCTCTCGTACTGGGGCGAGGCACAGCCGCTCGACACCGTCCCGACGGCTGAGCCGCTGCCCGGCGCCATGCCCGCATCGTGGCAGGCGAGCTGCGCGATTCTTGAACGCACCGATTCGCAGACCGTCGCCGAACGCTTCGCAGACCTCATCGGCGATGTCGAAGAGGTCGAGCGCGGTGGCAGCGAGGCGGCAGACTATCTCGCGGCACTTAGCGGCAGTTCGTTTGCGGATGCGGATGCGCGCCTGCTCGAGTTCGCGAAGTCTGAGAACCCGGCTGCCGGTGTAGCAGTGCGCGAACTCGCGGCACGGCGACGCCGACTGGCCGAATCGCATCCGGCCTACCTTGACCGCGTCAACGCGTTGGTCGACGGACTGCGTGAGCACGAGCTGCTGCACGAAGTGCCGGGGCGTCTGGCCCGCGAAGCGCTCGCCAAGCAACGAAATGCAGACGAGAGCCTGTTGTCTGCAGCAGCAGCGATCGCGGATGCGTTTGGCACGCCTCAGGATGCGGGTTCATCGTGGCAATCGTTTGCGGATTGGCTCGACACTGCGACGATTCCGGATGCGTCACCAGTGCCGCCAGCGCAGGCACAGAAGCGCCGCCGCCGCGGTTTCGGATTGTTTGGCTAGCGAAGTCGGCACCGTGTAACAGGCCATGTCGGGGGCTCGTGCGAGCATGTCGGCATGGAGATCTTGTGGTTGGCCATTGGCCTCATTTTGGGCGCTGCGCTCGGTATCGTGCTCGGCCTGTATGCGGTGCGCGGGCGCAGCGTGGCCGCAGAATCTCGCGCGGCAGTTGCCGAAGCGCGGCTCGATGAACTGCGCAACAACTCGGCGTTCACTGAACAGTCCGCTCAGCGACAGCAACTCGCACAATCCCAGCTGCTACGGGAGCTGCAGCCGATGCGCAGCGAACTCACAACCATGCGCGAAACCGTCGCCGAGCTCGAGCAAGAGCGCATTGAACTTCATGGCCGGCTCTCGGAGCAATTGCGTCTGCAGGCGACGTCCGACCGCGAGCTGCGCGAGGCCACGCATCAGCTCGCATCGGCGATGCGCGCCAACACGACCCGCGGCAACTGGGGCGAGGCGCAATTGCGCAATCTGCTCGAATCAGCGGGCATGATCCACCACGTTGATTTCGATACGCAGGTAACCGTCAGCACAGACGACGGCAAGCAGCGGCCGGACGCTATCGTGCATCTGCCCGGTGACCACCACCTCATCATCGATGCCAAGGCGCCAATGTCGTACTTCTTAGACGCAATGCGGTTGCGTGATCACGATGATGAGTCTGCGCGCCGCCGCACCGACCTCATGCGTAAGCATGCAGGTGCCGTTCGCGGGCATGTGGATGCGCTTCGCGCACGCGACTACCCCGCTGCAGTTTCCGGGTCGGCCAGGTTTGTGATCGCCTACATCCCAAGCGAAGCCGCGGTATCAGCAGCACTCAACCACGACGCGGAACTCCTTGACTACGCGTTCGCCCGCGGCGTCGCAATCGCCTCACCGGTCACGCTGTGGTCGATTCTGCGTTCGGTGGCAGCAGCCTGGCAGCAAGAACGCGTCAGCGAGTCGGCAGCCGAAGTGCTGCAGCTCTCACAAGAGCTGTACCACCGGTTCGCCACCACCAGTGAACATCTCAGCACCCTCGGCAAGCGTCTGCGCGGCTCGGTGGATGCGTACGACAAGTTGGTCGGGTCCGTCGAGACGCGCCTGTTCCCCACTGCCCGCAAACTCGCCGAGTTCGATCCGTCGGCGAAGTCACTCGAGACACTGAAGCCTGTCGAGCGAACCCCTCGGTCGCTCACCGCACCCGAGTTTGATCATGCGGCAGGAGCAGAAACGTAAGACAAACAATGAATCGGCTGCCCCCTAAAGGGACAGCCGATTCATAACAACGTCGCTGCTAGCGATCAGCCGATCGTTAGTCTTCGTCCAGCCACTTCGATACGCGGTGTACAGCGGTTACGCGGCGGAACGTACCCGAACGGGCGCGCAGCACAACCGAGTCGGTCGTGATCTGGTCACGTTCGCGGTTGACACCCTTAACCAAACCACCGTCGGTAACGCCGGTGCACACGAAGAACGTGTTGTCGGTGCGAACCAGGTCGTCAGCGGTCAGCACTCGGTCGAGATCGTGACCGGCATTGATGGCGTTCGAACGCTCTTCGTCGTTGCGCGGGAACAGGCGCGTCTGCATGACACCGTCAAGACCCTTAATGGCGCAGGCAGTGATGATGCCCTCAGGCGTGCCGCCAATACCAACACACATATCGATGCGACCGGTCTGCAGCGCAGCGTTAATACCACCGGCAACGTCACCGTCGAGCAGCAGCTCGGTACCGGCACCAGATTCACGGATGTCGTGAATCAGCTGCTCGTGACGCGGACGGTCAAGCACGGCGATGTTCATGTCTTCGACGCCCTTGCCAAGCGCCTTCGCGAGACCGCGGATGTTGTCGCCGATCGGGCGTTCGAGGTCGATGACATCCTTACCGGCAGGACCGGTAACGATCTTCTCCATGTAGAAAACCTCTTTGGGGTTGTACATGGTGCCGCGGTCGGCCACGGCAATCACGCTGAGCGCGTTCTGGCGGCCGGCAGCGGTCAGGCTCGTACCGTCGATCGGGTCAACAGCAATGTCGCAGAGCGGGCCGGTGCCGTTACCCACGATTTCGCCGTTGAACAGCATGGGCGCCTCATCCTTCTCGCCCTCACCGATAACGACTTCGCCCTGGAACTCAACGGTCGCGAGGAACTTGCGCATCGCATCCACTGCCGCACCGTCGGCAGCGTTCTTGTTGCCTCGACCAATCCACGGCACTGCGCGAATCGCGGCAGCCTCGGTGGCGCGAACGAGCTCCATGGCGAGGTTACGGTCAGGATGATCCATGAGTTCCGCTTCGCGGTGACTCGCGGCAGACTGAGATTCGGTCACGATGAACCCTTTCGACGTTGTACCAACTGTATTCAGCCTAGTCACGCTCACTCGATATTCGGTGAACCGCACCCGCGAGAACGGTCGAAACGCATCCAGCTAATTCCTGATCACCTCGCACAGCCGCACCAGAATGTTTAGCTGTGCAACACGCTCGTGTTGCGGTCAACTCATGCCGATAGGATGCACTCGTCTCGTCACACAACCAAGGAGTCTTCATGCCGGTAGCATCACCCGACCAGTACGCCGAAATGCTCAACCGCGCGAAGGAAGGCGGCTTCGCCTACCCCGCGATCAACGTGTCCAGCTCGCAGACCATCAACGCAGTGCTGCAGGGCCTGACCGAAGCTGGTTCGGACGGCATCATCCAGGTCACTACCGGTGGTGCTGACTACTTTGCCGGCCAGACCCGCACCGCACGCGCATCCGGCGCCCTCGCCATGGCGGCATTCGTAACCGAGGTAGCAAAGAACTACCCGATCACCGTTGCGCTGCACACCGACCACTGCCCCAAGAACGCACTCGACTCGTTCTTGCTCCCGCTGCTTGAGGCCTCGGAAGAAGCCGTGAAGGCCGGCCGCGAACCGATCTTCCAGTCGCACATGTGGGACGGCTCGGCAGTACCGCTCGAAGAGAACCTGCAGATCGCCAAGGAACTGCTGCCACGCATCAAGAACAACGGCCAGATCCTCGAAGTAGAGATCGGTGTTGTTGGTGGCGAAGAAGACGGCGTCGCTGCCGAAATCAACGACAAGCTCTACACCGACCTCGACGACGCCATCGCGACCGCCGAAGCCCTCGGACTCGGCGAACAGGGCCGCTACATGGCTGCCCTCACCTTCGGCAACGTGCACGGCGTCTACAAGCCGGGCAACGTCAAGCTGCGTCCAGAAATCCTCGCTGACATCCAGCAGGGTCTCGCCGACAAGTACGGCACCGCCCCCAAGCCACTCGACCTCGTCTTCCACGGTGGCTCGGGCTCGAGCGACGAAGAGATCGCAACCGCCGTTGCCAACGGTGTCATCAAGATGAACATCGACACCGACACCCAGTACGCCTATTCGCGTTCGGTCGCCGACACGGTGCTCAAGAACTACGACGGCTTCCTCAAGATTGACGGCGAAGTCGGCAACAAGAAGGTGTACGACCCACGTTCGTGGGGCAAGAAGGCCGAATCGGCCATGGCGGCCCGCGTCATCGAAGCAACCAAGCAGCTCGGCTCGTACGGAAAGTCCCAGTCGATCTAGTGGCAAATTCCTCGAAAACCGGGCCTCGGGGCAACGCTCCGGGGCCCGGCCCCATTCCAACGCCGGAAGAGCTCAAGCAGCTTCAGCGCAAGAGCGATCGTTCCATGGCGATCGTGCTCTTTGCGCTGGGCATCGTCGGCACGATCATGAACATGAACGCCGCTACCGAGCAGGCGTTCGTGAACAACGCTGCTGAAATTTTCCGGATGAACAACCTCGGTGAGTATCACCGTCCTGAGGGACTCGACGTCCTCAGCTGCGCGGGAATCATCGGCCACCCGCTCAACTACGCCATCTGGCTCTACATTGCGCTGCGCCGTTACAAGGCGGGTAAGCGCGTGGCTTGGTGCGCGTTCACCGGCGCGATCATCGCGATCGTATTTGGCGGCATGCTGAGCTCCGGCGCACACGCACTGCACCCCGAGATCTGGGACTTCGTGTTCAATAGCGCCGTGCCGACGCCTGCGCCATAAACCGCACGTTGTTCGCGGCCAACTTTCACTCCGCTGTATTAGCGGAAAGCAACGCAACGCACCACTCGAATGATTCTTCGATGTGGGCGTTCATCGCAGATCGACTGGCTTCCGAATCTCGGTTCTCCAACGCAGTAACAATTGCCTCATGGTCGCCGCCAGTGTGCTCATGCATTAGCGGAATGTCCGGTAGCGAAGCGAGTATCCGCGACACATCCTCCTGGATTCGCATCTCAGCTTCGTATAGGCGCTCCGAGCCGCTCTGCAATGCAATCTGTGAATGCAATCGAACATCAATCACTCGCAACTCATCGCGTCGGTGAGTTCCGTCATCGTATTGCCTCGTGAGCTGACGAAACTCGCGAAGCGCATCGTCAGTCGCGCGTTCAGCGGCAAGAGAACTTGCTTCCCCGCTGATTGCGTTCCTGAAATCTGCCAGGTCACGCAACTCTCGCTGGGTGACTGCCATGCCTTGCATATTCTTCTGGATACGCAGCGGCGCGGACTCATGAATGAACGTGCCACCACCCCGACCTCGGCGAGTCACGATCACGCCCAAGTCACGTAGGACTTCGAGCCCCTTGCGTAGGGTCATCGGTGCAACGGAGAAGGCTTCAGCCATTTCGACTTCTGTCGGCAGTCTCTCACCCGGTGCGAGTTCCCCCGCTGCTGCAGCGTCCACGATTCGACGCACGATCAGCTCGGTACTTTGCCGACCACCAATGGTAGAAAATACGTCAGTAACCACACTTGACCTCTATCCCCTATAGGTTAGACTTCTAAGCAATCTCCCACGAGCACTACTTTGACGCAATGAGGCGCCACGCGAAAGGGTTTGCAGTTGTCCGAAACAAATTCAGCAGAAACTGCTGGAGCCGCCCGACCAATCAGAATCCTCGCTTCCTACAGCATGGACAGCAAGGCCGTCGGGCAAAAGTACGCAAATGAACTCCACACACTTGCTCAACGCGCAGGCCGCGCCCTGACACAAGCAGCAGATGATGTTCAAGTTATTTTCGTCGATGCCACTAACCCTCGACAGTCTGCTTCAGAACTCGTAGAGAGCAGTGATGGTGTACTGATCCTCGGCGGCGCTGACGTTGACCCTACCCTCTATAGTGACAACCCCTCGGATATTGCCGCAGCCAAGGGGGTCGACCGAGTTGCAGACGAATTCGAAATTTCACTCGCCCGCGCGGCCCGGGACGCCCAGGTCCCGCTACTGGGAATCTGCCGCGGCCTCCAAGTGATCAATGTTGCATTTGGTGGAACATTGATCAGCGACCTAGGCGAAGGCACAGTCCACAACAATCATCCCGAGAATGACGAAATGACGGACCACGAGGTCTCTATCGATGAGGCTTCACGACTTTCCACGTCTCTTAACAAAACGCGAATCCACATTAGGTCAGCGCATCATCAAGCAATTGACCAAGCTGGTCGTGGCCTCGTCGCCACCGCATGGTCCGACGACGGCATCATTGAGGCTGTCGAAGCACCCGAGGATTACTGGACAGTTGCAGTCCAATGGCACCCAGAAGATGAGGGGGCCCACACGGACGACTTCATGGCCCTCAATGTCGCTTTCGTTCAAGCCTCGCGCCATCGGAGGCATGGCCGCCAGCCAGACTAAGACTCACAATTCAATACTTAACCGCATAGAAGACAAAGGAGCCTTCCACGATGCACACCAAACGACCCCTTTCCATTCTCGCCATCGCTGCGCTGACCACTGGACTACTTTCCGGCTGTAATGCGCTTGGCGGAACCTCAAATACAGCAGGCGGATTCGGTGATTGCGAAGTCACTGGCGAAGCCGGATCGATAAAGCTCGAAACAAAGAACCCTGAAACTCTTAGCATTGCGACAGTGTTGCCAAGCAACGGCTGGTGGAACGGCGAGTCTCCGGAAACCGTCAAGAGCGGGTTCGAATACTGCATGGTTGCAAATATTGCTCACCGAGCAGGACTGAAGTCCGTAACAATTACCCATCAGTCTTGGGATCAGTACATTTCTGCGAGCAATCAGGATTACGACCTTTCACTCGCGAGTACCACTATCACGGACGAACGAAAGCAAGTCTTTGACTTCTCTAACCCATATTTCCAATCAAACCTTGGTGTTGCGGTCAAGAAAGACAGCAAGGTAACCGAGGACAATATTTCACAGCACCGTATCGGCGTACTTCAGGGGAACATGGGAGCCCAGTTCACCACGGATAAGATCAAACCAAAGGGCGGACCACAGCTGTTCCAGACCGAGACAGAAATGTTCACAGCTTTGAAAGCAGGACAAATCGACGCCGTTGTCACGGACACCACGCTTGCACTGACTAACACACATGCGTCAAATGGTGAACTTGAAGTGATTGCTCAGTTCAAGGTAGATCAGGGCTACGGGATCACCTTCAAGAAAGGCTCGCCAAACGTCGACCCAGTTAATCAAGCAATCGAGCAAATGACTGAAGACGGGACGCTTGACAAGCTCTCCGAGACTTACTTGAAGCCTCTCTTTGGCGTGGACCCTAACTCGATCCCCCACTGGGAGTTGAAGGGCTAATGACAGACGCCGCTCTGAACACGACAACGCTTGAGACCCGTCCGGACCTGCACCTCAGCCCTCCTCCAAAATCACTTGGTGTGGGGATCGCCGGACTGGTTGTTTCATCACTGACGCTGCTAACTATTGGCGTATTTGCTTCGGCTGGCATCAGCAATGCGGACGCCGGCTCACCAGCAGCAAGCTTGGGTTGGATCTTCCTCACAGTAGGACTAGTCCTTGGTGCTATCCCCTTCATCATGTCGATCAACTCCCTTCGCGCAACGGCACGGACAAGGGACGAAGTTCGACGAGCCAAGGTTCTCCACGCACGTGCGACCGCCAGCCGAGCCCGAGAGCTTGGCCTAACCGCCGTTGGGATATCAGCTGCCCTACTGCTGGTTGTCGGGTTCGTCCTTCTAATTGTTGGGAATGACGCAAGTGTGCAACGGACCTTTCTCAACTGGGATGTCATGGCAAACAGCCTGGGCTCCGTCACCTCCGCTTTTGGACTGAACATCCTTATCGCGGTAATCGCTGAAGTCATCGTGCTGGTATTCGGCTTGGTCCTGGCAATTTGTCGAATGCTTCCTGGTAAGGCAGGGGCACCAGTCCGCTGGCTTGCAATTGCTTATATCGATGTCATGCGAGCTGTTCCAGCAATCATTGTGATCTATCTAATTGGTTTCGGACTTCCGCTTGCAGGGATCCCGGTGCTGAAGGATCTATCACCTGCCTGGTTTGCTATCATCGCGCTTGCGCTCACCTACAGTGCCTATGTCGCAGAGACATACAGGTCTGGTATCGAGTCAATCCACCCGTCGCAATTCTCAGCTTCCCGCTCTCTCGGATTCTCGTTTGCACAGACAATGCGATTCGTAATCCTGCCGCAGTCCATTAGGAACGTAATTCCACCACTGCTAACAATGTTCATTGGCCTACAGAAAGACACGTCGCTCGTTAACGTCATTGGCGCGATGGATTCTTTCAATCAGGCTAAGTACATTTCAGCAACCAACTTCAATCTTTCGTCTGTAACCGTGGTCGCATTCCTATTCGTGCTTGTTACTATCCCCCAAACACGCCTTGTGGACTGGTGGCTCGAGCGCGGCGACAAGCGGCGAGGAGGTCGCTAATGAGCTTCATTCAATTTGATAATGTTCATAAACGCTATGGAGAGAACGAAGTCCTAAAGGGCATCGATTTCTCAGTCGAAAAGCATGAAGTTGTGTGCCTTATCGGCGCTTCCGGTTCCGGCAAGTCAACGCTATTGCGATGCGTCAACGCACTCGAACCGATCCAGGAGGGCAAGATTCTCGTCGACCGCGACGTGGTGTCTGGCCCTGGCGTGGATGTCGACCGCTTGCGTCGCAAGGTTGGCATGGTGTTTCAATCGTTCAACCTGTTCCCACACATGACTGTGGCTCAGAACATCGCAATTGGTCCGATCAAACTCCTTGGCGTACGACCCAAAGAAGCACAACAACACGCGATGGAACTGCTCGAGCGAGTAAATCTGTCACATCGTGCGGATTATTACCCAGACCAGCTCTCAGGTGGACAGCAACAGCGTGTAGCCATCGTTCGGGCATTAGCAATGAAGCCAGAGGTTCTACTCCTCGATGAAATCACTTCCGCATTGGATCCCGAGCTGGTTGCAGAAGTCCTCAACATCGTGCGTGAACTCGCAGCAGATGGGATGACCATGCTGCTGGCTACCCATGAGATGACCTTTGCACGCGAAGTTTCAGACAAGATTGTCTTTCTTGAGCAAGGACGAATTCTCGAGTCTGGTCCTCCATCGCAGCTCTTCGAAAACCCGAAAGAAGAGCGCACGAAAGCATTTCTCAAGCAGGTGGTGGAAGCAGGCAGATTGTAGGGGCCGAAGACCGGTGAGCTCGACTGTAATAGTGAGGTCACCGGTCTTACCTTTCCGTAGTTGATCCCTCGGTGGGCCATGCAGCGGATCCGCTCGACATCGTGTCAGAGTCAAGCCTTGGATTGGTTCATCGAAACTCTATTGAATCCGTGGAACAAGGAAGTAGAACGAGGCGTGCCTAAGCAGCCTTCATTAACGGCTACATGCATAAGGCACCGCCATCTGTGACAAGATGGCACATGGGTTCATTTCACCGAACTAGAGCTATGCGACGAGTCCGGTCGCGACGGCGAGATCTTGCCACGACATACCAACGCCTTTAAAGACGTTCGGTCGGTCCTTGGCTCGCTGCGCACCGCCGCGCACCAGATCAGCAAGCCCCACGAGCGAATTGGCCGCAAGTGAGCCCGTTAACCGGAATCGCGACGTCACCAGCCTCACGAACCGCCGTCTGCGCATCTTCAACAACGACCAGCGCGCGTGACATCAGCGCTGAATCCAGCTCACGCTTGTCAGGTTCGTGCGAACCAATCGCGATAACTACGGTGCCGTCGCGCACCAGGCCGCCGTCAAAGAGCGGGGTCGGTGCCGAGGTAGCGCAAATGACAACGTCGGCGGTTGCCACGTCATCTACCTGCCCCGCACTCGCCGTAACACCTGCCTGCGCGAGCTGCTCGACCGCATCCGCAACCTTCTCGGTACGGCGACCAACAATCAGAATCTCGTCGAATGGGCGCAACAGTGCTGCCACAATCACGTGTCCAATGGCCTGCGGACCCGTGCCAAACACCACCAGCCGCTGCGCATCGGTAGCCGCCAGCCGATCGATCGCAACCGCAGAAACCGCGGGCGTGCGCAGCTCGGTCAAGCTCACCGTATCCGCAATCAGCCGCAACGAGAGCGTCGTCGAATCCAACAGCAGATAAGGGCCCTGGATGCGGGGCAGACCGCGGTCGGGGTTTGCCGAGCTCACCGACGCGACCTTGATGCCGGTCCAGTCCCCGATCGTTGACGGCATCAACAGCAGCACACCGGCACCCGCCTGCGTGTTCATGCGGGCAGGGTCGGTCGCCGGATCAAATCCGGAGCGCAAGACCGACTCGATGAGTTTACGAGCACAGTCGGGCAACATCGCTGCACGCACCTGCTCAGCCGACCACCTGGGCGTGGCGTTCATGGCGGTACGTTCATCCTTCATGTTCACCGTATCCGCCCACTCGAGTCGACTGCCAGATCGACGATGCCGCTAGTCGCGGTCGCGCACGCCCTTGCCGCGTCCGCCGCGGACACCACCGGTGTCGCAGTCGCCTAGGTCACGGCGCAGCTCCTTCGGCAGCGAGAACATCAGGTCTTCCGTCGCGGTCTCGACCTCAGACACGTCCGTGTATCCCGCGCTCGCCAGCGTTTCGAGGGTCTGGCGCACGAGCACCTCTGGCACCGACGCACCCGAGGTGACGCCGACGGTCTGAACGCCATCGAGCCATTCCTGCTTGATCTCGTCGGTGTAGTCGATGCGGTAGGCCGCCTTCGCGCCGTGCTGCAGCGCAACCTCAACCAGGCGAACCGAGTTCGACGAGTTCGCCGAGCCCACAACGATCACGAGATCCGCATCCGCTGCAACCTTCTTGATCGCCACCTGACGGTTCTGGGTCGCGTAGCAAATGTCATCTGACGGCGGATTCTGCAGGTTCGGGAACCGCGAACGCAAACGGTTAACCGTCTCCATCGTTTCGTCGACCGAAAGCGTGGTCTGCGAGAGCCACACGACGTTGTCTGGGTCTTCGACGACCACGGTGTCGGCTTCTTCGGGTGAGTTCACCACGGTCACGCGGTCGCCACCGTGTCCGGCGGTACCTTCAACTTCTTCGTGACCGCTGTGCCCGATCAGCAGGATTTCGCGGTTCTGCTTGGCAAACCGCGTCGCTTCGCGGTGCACCTTGGTCACCAGCGGACAGGTCGCGTCGATGGCCTGCAGCTGACGTTCGGCCGCCGCCTCTTTCACCATTGGCGAGACGCCGTGCGCCGAGAACACCAGGTGCGATCCCTCGGGCACCTCGTCGACTTCTTCAACAAAGATCGCGCCGCGCGCTTCGAGCTCTGACACCACGTGCTTGTTGTGCACGATCTGCTTGCGCACGTACACCGGTGCGCCGTAGCGCTCGAGCGCCTTTTCCACAGCCACAACGGCCCGGTCAACGCCGGCACAGTATCCTCGAGGTGCGGCCAACAGCACGCGCTTCGGTCCCTCCACTGGTCGGTCTTCAAGAACCGCCGCTACGCGAGGAACACGGGGCATGGACAAATTCACAGCTGGGCCAGTCACCCCTCCAGTGTACGAAATCAACGATGAAAAGGCGCCACCCATGGGACGTTCCGTATCTTCACCCGAGCAACCGTTTCAGGTGCACTTCATCGCGAAATCAATCAGCGACTGGGTCGACCAGCTGGGCACTGCGTGGATCGAAGGCGAACTGACCAGCTACGACGTCCGCGGCGGCCACGCCTACGCGAAGATTCGTGACCTCAATGTGGATGCGTCGATGTCGATCGTCATTTGGCGTTCGGTTCGCGAGAAGCTCACCCAGAAGTTCGCCAAGGGTGACCGCGTCATCATCCAGGCCAAGCCGAATGTTTGGGTCAAGGGTGGATCGCTCTCGCTGCAGGTGTATGACATGCGCCACGCGGGCATCGGCAACTTGCTCGAGCAGCTCGAGCGCCTGCGCCGACAACTCGCCGAAGAAGGACTGTTTAATGCCGATCGCAAGCAGCGTCTGCCGTTTTTGCCTGGCTGCATCGGCCTCATTACCGGCCGCGAGTCGGATGCCGAGAAAGACGTGCGTCGCAACGCCGAACTCCGCTGGCCGGCTGTGCAGTTCCGCACAATCTATACGCGCGTGCAGGGCGACTCGGCCGCGGCTGAAGTCACTGCGGCTATCCAAGAGTTGGATGCGGACCCGCAAGTTGATGTGATCATCGTCGCGCGAGGCGGCGGCGATTTCTTGCACCTGTTGCCGTTCAGCGATGAAACCCTGGTGCGCGCCGCGGCGGCCTGCCGCACTCCTTTGGTGAGCGCCATCGGCCACGAAGCCGACCGCCCAATTCTTGACGAGGTCGCTGACCTGCGCGCATCCACCCCAACCGACGCCGCGAAACGCGTCGTGCCCGATGTCGCCGAGCAGCTCGATATCGTCGACCAGGCACGGTCCCGCATCCGCCGCCGTATTACCGAACGCATCATGCACGAGCAGCGCGGCATCGAACAATTGCGCAGCCGGCCGGTGCTCGCGAATCCCGTTTGGATTGTGGATCAGCACGGCGACGAACTCGGACGGCTCGCTGCCCGCGGCGCAGAACTCGTGGATCGCCACCTGCGCTACGGCGAAGACAATGTTCGAGGGCTCTCGCATCGACTCGCGGCGCTCTCGCCGTTGGGCACGCTCAAGCGCGGCTACGCGATTGTCGAGCGAGTGGATGCATCGGGTTCCGCCGTCGTGACCGAGACCGGTCAGGTCGCCACCGGTACCGCACTGAGCATCCGCGTGACCGACGGCCGGATCGACGCCACGGCCAACTAACCCGACGCTGCGACTGGCCCCGACGGCATCCCTGACCCGAACTGCACGCATCCCGCCCCGCCGAACGCGCGCGACGCACCTCGCCGCCCGAACGAACGAGACCTAGAATGAACACCATGTCTGCCAACGAATCAACGAGCGCCGCAGTCAGCGAAACCCCGGTTGCTGACCTGAGCTTTGAAGCTGCCCGCGACGAACTTGCTCTCGTCGTGCAACAACTCGAGCAGGGCGAACTGCCCCTCGAAGACTCGCTGAAGCTCTGGGAACGCGGTGAAGCCCTCGCGGCCCGCTGCGAAGAGTGGCTCAAGGGCGCCCGTGAACGCCTTGAGCAGGCTCGCGAACAGCGCGTCGACGAGGCGCAGGCGTAATGGCCAAGAACGAACGGCCGATTGTCGCCGAACTTGGGCGACCCGAGACTCCCGAAGAAACCGCGGAGCGCTTGGCCGAGAACTCGCGAAAGTACCGCGCACGTAAGACGATTCAAAACTTGATCGCAGCGCTCGGCGTCACCGTGCTTACGGTGCTCGTGCTGGTGTTGATCGTGCCGCGCAATGACAACCCGCGACAGGACTACGTCGACTACGCCAATGTTGCTGCTGAGGCGCAACCCGGCGCAGCGCAGACGCTGGTGGTGCCGAAGCTCGGTGAGCAGTGGAAGTCCAACCAGGCGGAATTGCGCCGTGGCGCCGACAAGGTTGCCGAGTGGTACATCGGCCTGCTCAAGGTTGAGGGTGATCGTGCGGATGCCATGGTCGGTGTGCGCCAGGGTATCGCTGCCAACGAGACGTGGACCTACACGAAGGTCGGCCAGCGTCCGCCCACCGGCACCGAAGAGATCGGTGGCAAGACCTGGACCGTGTACGACTACTCGACGCTGGAACGCGACGAGGTGGGCAACAACGGCTACGTACTGTCGCTCGAGCAGAACGGCTCGGTATACATCATCTTTAGCTCGCACGGGCCGGAGCTCGTGCACGAAGTTGCCGAGGCGGTTACTGCCGAGTTGTAGTCGCCTGGTTTTCGAATTGGGGTTCGCGGATGCGGACCCCAATATTCGTTTCCGACGTCGCGCTTGCGCGCCGTCGGGTGCCCTCAGTAGCTCTGCTCCACCGAATGCATCTGCGAGCAGCACCAACTGTCACTGTTTCGCGCAAAATCCGCCACTTTGCGCAGTTCCACACGCCGAAACAGTGACACGTAGAGCACTCGCGCGTCGTTTGACTCATCAAAACGCCAACAATCAGTCAGATTTCACACGATTCAACCCAAAATGATGAGCGAAACGACACCGCACCCCAAGGTGCGACCCAACCCCAACCAACCCGTGACGTAGCCGGGTAACACCAGGACCCTCGCAGCCATCCGAACACCCGCGTCGTTTGACTCATCAAAACGCCAACAATCAGTCAGATTTCACACGATTCAACCCAAAATGATGAGCGAAACGACACCGCGCCTCAAGGTGTGACTCAGCGCGCCGAATCGAGCGAGGACGAGCTCGGTTGAACCGGTACGAACATCGAACGCTACGGAAAACGAAGGTGGCCCCACGAATCGGTGGGGCCACCTGGCAGCAAGTGCCGCGCGAAACCTTAGAGGTTCGGCGAGGTCATCTTGAGCGTGTCGAGCTTGGCGTCGAGCTCAGCTTCGGTGATCTCGCCGCGCTCGACGAAACCGAGGTCGATAACTGCCTGGCGAACCGTGACCTTGTTGGCAACGGCGTGCTTAGCAACCTTTGCGGCAGCTTCGTAACCAATAACGCGGTTAAGCGGGGTAACGATCGAAGGCGACGACTCGGCGAGTTCGCGAGCGCGCTCGATGTTTGGCTCGAGACCCTTGATGGTCTTCTCGGCCAGTACGCGCGACGAGTTGGCGAGCAGGCGAACCGACTCGAGCAGCACGGTGCCCATCATCGGGATCTGCACGTTGAGCTCGAACGAGCCCGATGCGCCACCGAAGACGATCGCGGCGTCGTTACCGATGACGCGCGAAGCAACCATGAGCACGGCTTCAGGAACAACCGGGTTGACCTTACCGGGCATGATCGACGAGCCAGGCTGCAGGTCTGGGATGTGGAGTTCGCCAAGACCGGTGTTCGGGCCCGAACCCATCCAGCGCAGGTCGTTGTTGATCTTGATGAGCGATACGGCGATGGTGCGCAGCGCGCCCGATGCCTCAACGAGACCGTCGCGGGCACCCTGTGCCTCGAAGTGGTCCTTAGCTTCGGTGATTGGCAGCTTGGTGTTCGCAGCGAGCTCGGCGATTACCTGCTCGGCGAAGCCCTGCGGGGTGTTGATACCGGTACCAACGGCGGTGCCGCCGAGCGGTACTTCAGCAACGCGCTCGATAGTGGCGTTTACGCGGTCAATACCCAGGCGGATCTGGCGTGCGTAACCGGCGAATTCCTGGCCGAGGGTGACCGGGGTGGCGTCCATGAGGTGGGTACGACCCGACTTCACGACGTCCTTCCAAGCTGCTGCCTTTTCTTCGAGCGAAACGGCGAGCTCTTCAAGAGCAGGGATGAGGTCTTCGATGAGCGCACCGGTTGCGGCAACGTGTACGGCGGTCGGGAACGTGTCGTTCGACGACTGCGAGGCGTTGACGTGGTCGTTCGGGTGCACCTTGTCACCGAATGCGTCGGTGGCGAGCTTCGAAAGCACCTCGTTCATGTTC
Organism: [Zimmermannella] bifida NBRC 103089; assembly: GCF_001570925.1. Lineage (GTDB taxonomy): Bacteria > Actinomycetota > Actinomycetes > Actinomycetales > Microbacteriaceae > Gulosibacter > Gulosibacter bifidus. Next base: position 26,537 of record NZ_BCSP01000005.1, on the reverse strand, counting down.
ATGTTCGACGAGGTACCCGAACCGGTCTGGTAGATGTCGATCGGGAACTGGTCGAGGTGTGCGCCACCGATGATGGCTTCGGCAGCCGAAACAATCGCGTTTGCACGGCCTTCGTCAAGGATGCCGAGCTTCTGGTTCACGATTGCCGCGGCGCGCTTCACCTGGGCCATCGCGATGATCTGACGGTCTTCGAGTCGCTGGCCGGAGATCGGGAAGTTTTCTACCGCGCGCTGCGTCTGAGCGGCGTACAGTGCGTTCTTCGGAACGCGCACTTCACCCATCGTGTCGTGCTCAATGCGGTACTCGTTGTTATCCACGTGGATCACCTTTCTTGGGGCAGGATTACCTCATTTCAGTCTAAGCCAGCCAACTGACCGGCTGGCACCGCTGCACCCAGCAACACCCCGGCAATACAAATCCAATACCCAGCAAGCAAGAATGGCCCGAATGCAATCTCGGTATCGCGATTTCGGCCCCGGCAGAGCAGCACGATCGCGGCCAGCCCACCGAGTACGAATGCCAGGAGCCCTGCAGCGAGCACCGCATCCATGCTGAAACTGCCCAGGCCCACCGCCAGCGGAACCGCGAGCTTGACGTCACCCATCCCAAGCCCCGCAACCGCAGCCAGCAGCCCGAACACCGCGAGCGCGACTCCCCCGGCAACGGCCATGGTCACCGGAAACGCACCCAACCACATCCAGTCAATACCGATTGCGCCTAGCGCCACCAGCCATCCGGCAAGCGTCCACCGGTTCGGCAGCCGGTGTTCGCGCAGGTCGGTGCGCACCAGCGGCACGGTGGCAATGGCGGTGTAGGCGACGAGGCACCAGGCTCCGGGGGTCATGTGGGCAAGATAGCGAGTGGATGCATCCCCGCACGCAAGTTATCCACAGTCCCGTTCCCTACCGGCGCGGGTTCGCGTACATCGCCCGCAGATACGCGAACGCGGGGCGAACGATTGCCTCGCTGCCCCGCGTCGCCACCGCCGATCAGGCCGCGTTACGCAACCTCGTAATCTTCCAAGAGTTCGGTCACGAGCGCGGCGATGGCACTGCGCTCCGAGCGGGTGAGCGTGATGTGGCCGAAGAGCTTGTGCCCCTTGAGCGTCTCGATGACCGAGGCGATGCCGTCGTGGCGGCCCACGCGCAGGTTGTCACGCTGGGCAACGTCGTGGGTGAGCACGACCTTCGAGTTCTGGCCGACGCGCGAGAGCATCGTGAGCAGCACATTGCGTTCGAGCGACTGTGCTTCGTCGACGATCACGTAGGCGTCGTGGAGCGAGCGGCCGCGAATGTGCGTGAGTGGCAGGATTTCGATGAGCCCGCGGTCGGTGATTTCGTCGATGACGTTGTCGGAGACGATCGACGAGAGCGCATCGTAGACGGCCTGGCCCCATGGGCCCATCTTCTCTTCCTGGTCGCCGGGCAGGTATCCGAGTTCTTGGCCACCGACGGCGTAGAGCGGGCGGAAGATCATGATCTTGCGCTGCAGGCCGCGTTCGAGCACGTTTTCGAGTCCGGCTGCGAGCGCGAGGGCGGACTTACCGGTTCCGGCGCGACCTCCGATCGAGACGATGCCGACGGTCGGGTCCATGAGCAGGTCGATGGCGAGGCGCTGTTCGGCTGAGCGTCCGTGGACACCGAATACGTCGCGGTCGCCGCGCACGAGTTGCACGGTGTTGCGGCCGGATACGCGGCCGAGTGCCGAACCGCGCTCGGAGTTGATGATGAGCGAGGTATTAACCGGCAGCTCGGCCACCTCGTCGGTGGTGAGGGTTTCGGTTTCGTAGAGCGCCGACATGGCTTCGGCGCCGAGGTCGAGCTGCGCGGTGCCGGTGTAGCCGGTGTCGCGAGCGAGCTCGTGGCGGTACTCATCGGCACTCAGACCAATCGCTGAGGCCTTGACGCGCATTGGCATGTCTTTGGAGACGACGGTGATGTCGCAGCCTTCGTCGGCGAGGTTTGCGGCAACGGCGAGGATGCGGGAGTCGTTGTCGGCCAGCTGCATCCCGCTTGGCAGGATCTGCTGGTTCGAGTGGTTGAGTTCGACGCGGATGGTGCCGCCGAGTTCACCTACGGGAACGGGCAGGTCGAGACGGCCGTACTTGATGCGGAGCTGGTCGAGGAAGCGCAATGACTGGCGTGCGAAGTACCCGATCTCTGGGTCGTGACGCTTCTTTTCGAGTTCGGTGACGACGATGACGGGGATGACGACTTCGTGCTCGTCAAAGCGGAACATCGCGCGCGGGTCGCTCAAGAGCACCGAAGTATCGAGCACGTAGGTGCGGACCTTTGTGTCGGCGCCCGTTTGCTGATCGACGTTGATCTGGTCGTCGGGCGTGAACTCGGGGCGGTTGTCCGGTGAGATGTTCGCGGTTTCGAACTGGGTGGTGGTCACAATTTGCTCCTCGCCGAACAGCGAACGCTGTTCGTAGCTGGTGTGCAAAACGGCCACATTGGGGGGCGTCGAAACGAACTTATGTGGCCGTTTCGATCAGGTTCGGAACCTGATACCTGCAAGCTATCGCGAGTGACCAGAAAGGTCGGTGCAATTCCGGTCGGTACGCGGATGCATTTACGTAACGTTCACTTGGCCCGAAAGCAGTGTTGCTGGTGTTACTAATGTGACTAAAGTGACGCGATTTTGGCGGTGAGTTTACCGTTCGCTAACCTGCCGCGTGTCGCGCCGTGACCTGCCGCAAACCGCTGGCGGCCACATCCCACCAACATGCCGCCAACATCCGGCCGTATCCATCGCCCTAATTGTTGCGATGCGAGGCAGCGATGCGCATATCGCGTTGCCGCCGCAACTGGCAATAGTTGACGCGAACGCCCCGGTCTACTTGCCGTAGCGGCGCTCGCGACGGTCGAAGTCGCGCAGCGCTCGCAAAAAGTCCACTTCGCGCAGGTCCGGGCCGAGCGCCTCAACGAAGTAAAACTCGGAGTGCGCCGATTGCCAGAGCATGAAGTCGCTCAACCGCTGCTCCCCCGAGGTACGGATCACGAGATCAGGGTCGGGTTGCCCGCCGGTGTACAGGTGCTCACCGATGAGTTCCGGGGTGAGGGTGTCGGCCAGCTCATCAATCGAGCCGCCGCCGTCAGCGTGCGAGCGCACGATGGCGCGCATGGCATCGACGATTTCATTGCGCCCGCCGTAGCCGATGGCAAGGTTCACATGCGGTCCTCGGGCGGATGCGGTGGCTTCGGTTACGCGGCCAAGAGTTGCGGCAAGCTCTGGGTCGAGCCCGTCGCACGAGCCCACGTGCTGGATCTGGAAGCGACCGGCCGCCGCAATGTCGCTCGCGAGACCCGCGATGATGCGCTGCAGCTGGTGCAGTTCTTCGGAGTCGCGGCCAACGAGGTTATCGCGCGACAGCAAGTACAGCGTCACGGTGCCAATGCGTGCGCGATCGCACCAGCGCAAGAACTCGATCATCTTGGCGGCACCGGCACGGTGACCGGCAGCCGCATCCTGCAGCCCGAGCTGCCGTGCCCACCGACGGTTGCCATCAATGATCATGGCAACGTGCGTGGGCCGTGCCTGGGTGCGTTGCAACGAGTCCCAGAGTCGTCGCGAATACACCCGGTACACGACACGGGGAATACGAACGGCAAACTTGGGTTTCACATCCGCAAATCTAGTGCACGACGTATGCTCAGCGCTGTGACTGCTTCGAAATCATCAGATGCGCAATCAACTCGCCTGCCCGACGCTGCGGCGGAGCATGCGGCGCATCGCGGTGAAAAATTTCTTGCCGTAGCCAAGCCGCTGCTGCGCGGTTGGCTGCACTTGGGTGCCACCCCGATCGCGGTGATCATGGGATCGCTGCTCTTGCCGTTCGTGCACACGTCACGAGCGCTGTTCGCGGTCACGCTGTACACGCTCTGCTCGGTGGTGCTGTTTGGCATGTCTGCGCTGTATCACCGCTTCGATTGGAAGCCGCACACCAAGGCGATGCTGCGCCGCTTCGACCACGCAAATATTTTCTTGCTGATTGCCGGCACCTACACGCCGTTGGCGTTGCTGGCGCTGCCGCCCGAGAAGGGTTGGGTGCTGTTCTGGTTGGTATGGGCGGTCGCGCTCGTTGGCATCGTGTTCAACGTGCTGTGGATTAGCGCGCCGCGGCCGATCTATCTGGCGCTGTATCTCGGCACTGGCTGGATCGCGGTCATGTACCTCGGTGACCTTCTTGATGCATCCGTGGCGATGATGGTGCTGATTCTTGTTGGCGGCCTGATCTACACGGCTGGCGCCGTCGTCTACGGCATGAAGCGCCCAAACCCTTGGCCGAACCACTTCGGCTTTCACGAGATCTTCCACTTCGCGACGGTGGCCGCGTGGGTGTGCCACTGGGTCGCGATCCTGCTGATCGTGCTGAACCCGGTCGTGGGCGGCTAGTTCCCCGGCCCAGACGGTCCAACCATGCAACGGCAACGACCGCGTGCAACAGCTAGCAAGCCCAGACAGCTTGCAAGCCCAGACAGCTAGCCAGCCCAGTCGGCTAGCCAGCCCAGACGAGAGACGCAGAGCGCACGTTTCTGGCTAGGCTTGCCGGCTCACGCCTGGTCCGGTCTAGCGGGATGCGTCGGAGTCGGTTTCCGCAGTCGTGTCGGCAGCAGCATCCCCAGCGGCAGCAGCTTCAGCTTCGGCTTCGCGCTCAACACGTTCACGCACGTCATAACGGGCGTTAGCGCGAGTCGACTGGCGCATGAGGCCCATGGCGATCAGACCCACGGCGAGCATCAGACCGATGGTTGCGAAGAACCCCGCTGGGCCCGGCGTAACGTCAACCGGGTCAAAGGCCGGCGTTGGTGACGGTGTCGCGCTAGCGGCCAGGTACAGGGCATCAACGAATCCCATTACTGCAGTCCCTCCTCGAGAACGCCATTGAACAGGTCGGTCTCGGGCAATTCACACTTGACTCGTGAGGCCACGAGTTCATAGTCATCATACGGATACGCCACCGCTTCGAGTTCTCGCGGGTAGGCGAAGAAAAATTCGTGGTCGGGTGCAACCTGGCTGGCGTGGGCAAGCAGTGCCGCGTCGCGGCGTTCCAGGTAGTTCGCGATAGAGATCTGCGTGGTCGGCGTCGATTCGCGTTCCATCATGAAGTTCAGCGCCGCTTCCATGCGCTCGGCAAGGTGTTCTTCGGGGTGCTGCGCAATGTGTTCGAGCAGCGACTTCGCCCGCACCTGGTTCATCGTGCGGTCGTAGTACAACTTCTGCGGTTCCCAGGGCTCGCCGAGTTCGGGGTAATTCGTGTTCCCGGCAAGCTGCCAGGCGAGCATCGACACCTCGTGGGTGCGAATGTGGTCTGGATGCGGGTATCCCCCGTTTTCGTCATATGTCACCAGCACGTGTGGCTTGAATTTACGAATCAACCGCAGCAGCGGACGCACGCTCATTTCGAGCGGGATGCGCGCAAAGCAGTTCGGGTGCAACACACCGTCTTCGGGCATCCCCGAGTCAGCGAACCCCAGCCACCGGTGCTGCACGCCAAGAATTTCCTGCGCCGCAGCCATCTCCAAGCGTCGCAGCCCGGCAATGTCACGCTCGGCGTGAGCACGCGCATGCACCGCAGAGTTGAGCACGTCGCCGGCTTCACCGCCGGTACAGCTCACGATCATCACCTCGGCCCCGGCGTCAACATACGACGCATAGGTTCCGGCTCCCTTCGACGATTCGTCATCGGGATGCGCGTGGATCGCGAGCAGGCGTAGCGCCACTGTGGTCTCCTTAACGGTGAGCGATGCATCCAGCCAGGTCGGGTACGGCTAGGCTGAGGGCAGTACCTATTGAGCTTAGAGGGATGGTTCAGTGTCTGACCTTGATAACCGCTACGGGCGTAACCGTTCGACACATTTGCCGCAGTGGCTGGTATGGGTGGTCGTCGGCATCATGACGCTGGGCGTGCTGTATTTCTGGTTCAGCACCATGCTCTCGCCAGGTGCATCCATCGAAACCCAGACCGGGCGCTTCAACGTCATCTCTGATGCTGAGGTCGAAGTCACTGCCCGCGTCTCAGCACAGCCGGGCACGGCACTCGCGTGTGTCGCCGAAGCCGAAAACCGCGTCTCGACCACGGTTGGCTACAAGGTCGTCGAGCTCGAGCCGGTGGATCACCAGCACCAAACCGTCACCGTAGTATTGCAAACCACGCAGGCGGCCGACACCGCGATTATTGAAGAATGTTGGGTTCGTTAACCGTCGTAATCGGTACAACCCGCTATAATCGCAGTATTAAGCCCTGACGGTGGTCGGGGCTTTGCTGTATATAAGGAGCAATTACCATGACCACTTCCGAACCCGTGTGGCTGACGCAGGCTGCCTACGACCGCTTCGCTGAGGAACTCGAATGGCTGACCACGACGCGTCGCGTCGAGATCGCCAAGGAGATCCAGGAGGCACGCGAGGACGGCGACCTGAAAGAGAACGCCGGTTACCACGCTGCGAAGGATGAGCAGGGTCAGATTGAATCGCGCATCGTCGAGCTCGAGGCACTCCTGAAGACCGCTGAGGTCCGCGAAGCGCCCGAGGCTAAGGGCGTCGTCGAACTCGGCACCGTCGTCGAAGCAACGATCGCCGGCCGCCCACAGAAGTTCCTGTTCGCCAGCACCGAGCTCGCGAGCGAAACGGACCTGCGCGTGTTCTCGCCAGAAAGCCCGGTCGGTAAGGCCATTGAAGGCCTCAAGATTGGCGAAAGCGCCACGTACCCGGCTCCGAACGGCAATGAGATCGAAGTGACCATCACCGGCGTCGAAACCTTCCGCGCCTAACGAGGCACTGCATCCGCAGACCGGTAATAACCAGAACGAAAACTGGCGCCGCTCCCCCGTTGGGTGCGGCGCCAGTTTCGTATTGGCGCAGGGTTTCTTAACGCAAACTTGCGGCCCGGATGCGGATGCCCGCGCCAGGTTACGGCGTCGCGTTCCGGTCCACCCGCGGGTCGTATCCGGCCGCTCGCAACGCGGCGAGCACTTCTTGGGCGTGCTCGGTGCCGCGAGTTTCGACCGAGATGTCGAGCTCGACATGCGTAAGCTGCAGCGCCTTGTTGTGGCGAGTGTGCAGCACTTCGATGACGTTGGCGTTAATGTCGGCGAGGATCGTTGAGATTCGCGCCAGGTGGCCCGGCACGTCGTGCAGGGCGATGTTGAGCTTGAGGTAGCGATCCGATGCGGTCAGACCCTGAGCGATGACCTTTTCGAGCATCATCGGGTCGATATTGCCGCCGCTGAGCACGGCAACCGTGTTGCCCGAGTCCTTGACGTGGCCGGCAATGATCGCCGCGACGGTGGTCGCGCCAGCAGCTTCAACGACAAGCTTGCCGCGCTCGAGCAGCAGCAGAATTGCGCGCGCGATCTCGCCCTCGGTGACCGTGACGATCTCGTCAACGTAGTTCTTCACGAGCTCGAAGGTGAGTTCGCCCGGTTCGGCAACGGCAATACCGTCGGCAATCGTTGCGCGCGCTTCAATCTTTTGGCGTCGTCCTTCACGCAACGACACCGGGAACGGCGCCGAATTCGCGGCCTGCACGCCGATGACGCGAACGTTTCGACCCGCATCCGCTGCAAGCTGCTTCAATGTCGACGACACACCTGCGGCGAGCCCACCGCCACCGATCGGCACGATCACCGTGTCGATTTCGGGCAGTTGGTCGACCAAGTCGAGTGCGAGCGTGCCCTGACCGGTGATGACATCCGGGTGGTCGTAGGGGTGGATGAATACGGCGCCGGTTTCGGCGGCAAACTTCTTTGCGCCTTCGAGCGCTTCGGCGACGTTGTTGCCTACCAGTTCGATATTCGCGCCGTATGACTTCGTGGCTTCAAGCTTTGGAATCGGCACGCCAACGGGCATGAAGATCGTTGCCGGGATGCCGAGTTCGCGCGCCGCAAACGCCACACCCTGCGCGTGGTTACCAGCCGAGGCCGCAACGACACCGCGAGCACGTTCATCCTCGCTCAACTGCGACAAACGGTACGTGGCACCACGAATCTTGTACGAACCGGTGCGCTGCATGTTTTCGGCCTTCAAGAACACGGGGCTGCCGATGTATTCGCGCAGGAACCTGGCCGAATCCAGTGGCGTTGTCGTCGTCGTCTGGCGCACAATCGCACGCGCCTCACGGACATGCTGCAGCGTGGGAACGAACGTCAGGTCGGGAGTTTCAGTCACTTGCGATTGCTCAATTCATTGCGTTGAAGTCAGGGGCGGTCGGTGCGGCTACGCGGGGCGGATGCGCCGACCAGTGTGTGGAGATCGCCAGGAAGACGATGGTGGCCGCGTACTGACCGTGATTTGCGATGCCGGCTACGGCAGGGGGCACGGCAGGTTGGCGGGGATGCACGGGCAGCGGGATGTGCTGCGCGGTCTCGCTAGGCCCGGGGTGCTGGCGTATCGGGATCTGCTGTGTGTTTCGCCTCAATGTGTTCGGCGATCGCTTCAATTTTGGCACGAATCGGTGACCGAACGGGAACCCGGTACCGATCTTCGTCATCGCTCAGCCCGATTGTGGGGTCGGGATCGTCTCGCCACTTGCCCGAGTTGATGTACTTGACCATCACCTTGATGGCGGCAACCAGCGGTACGGCAACCACGGCACCGGCGATGCCGGCAAAGATCGAACCGGCACTCACCGAGAGCAGCACAGCCAGAGGGTGCAGCTGCACGGCCTGCCCCATGATGAGCGGCTGCAAGATGTTCGCTTCGATCGCCATTACCGCGACCACGATCACCAGCATGATGAGCGCGTTCACCAGACCGTTTGCAACCAGAGCGATCACCACGGCGAGCGCACCCGACAAGAACGCACCGATCAGCGGCACGAACGCGGCCAGGAACACGATAATGCCGATCGCGAGCGCGTAGGGCACGTTCAGGATTACCGCACCGATGAAGATACCGATCGCGTCAATCAGTGCCACAACAACCTGCACGCGCACGTACTGACCGGTGGAGATCCAAGCACGCTCGCCAGCCCCATCCACCGCAGCACGGGCAGCCTGCGGGAAGAATGAGACGACGAACAGCCAGATACGGCGACCGTCGAGCAGATAGAAGATCACGGCGAACAGCACCACGACCGAGCCGGTGAGGATCGATGCGACCGTGCTACCGGCCGAGAGCGCGGATTGCAGCAGCGTGCCGCTGTTTGTTTCGAGCCACTCAATGCCCTTACTGAACCACTGGTTCAGCTGGTCTTCTGAGACCTTCAGCGGGGTGGTGTTGACCCAGCCGATGAACTCGTCGTAGCGGGCCCGCAGCATGGTGAAATCGAGCTGGTGGCCGGTGCGGAAAGCGACCAGCGCCAAGTTGATGAGCAGCCCCACACTGGCGAACAGTGCGATGAGTGCGGCAACGAGCGCCAAGCCCTTCGGCCACTTCCAGCGGTTGCGCAAGAAGTTCGTCAGCGGTACCAGCAGCGCCGTGATCAGCAGCGCCACGGCCAGCGGGATCACGATGATCGAGGTGTGGCTCAGCAGCCAAATGATCGGCAGGGCGCCGATGACGATGACGATCCAGCGCCACGACCAGGCGGCGGCAATGCGCACCGGGCGCGAAACGAGGTCGGCTTCGGTTTCGTGACGTGCTGGTGAGGATTGCGTTGATGCCATTAGAACTGCACCCGCGGCGGCTCAGCGATGGCGGCACGGTCGGCGACCTCAAAGAATTCGCGCTGCGAGTGGTTAAACATGCCCGCCAGCATCTTGTTTGGGAAGCGCTTGACCGACGCGTTGTAGTCGCGCACGCTGCCGTTGTAGCGGCGACGAGCGGCCTGAATTTTGTCTTCGGTCTGCACCAGGTCACTCTGCAGGTGCACAAAGTGCGAGGCACTGGTGAGCTGCGGGTAGGCCTGGGCCACGCCAAAGAGCGCGCGCATCGAACCCTGCAGGCGGTTCTCGGCCTCGGACATCTGCGTCGGTGACGAAGCGCTCAGCGTTGCGGCACGAGCCTGGTCGGCATCGGCGAAGGCACGGTTGTTGCCATCGGCGTACTCGCGCACCGCCTCGGCAAGCCCCGGAATCAGATCGGCACGGCGCTTCAACTGCACCTGAATTGCATCCCAGTCTTCATCAACACGGTTGCGTTTCTTGCTGAGGATTCCCCGCGTAACAAAAACCCACGCGATGAGCGCAACAATAACAACAGCGATAGCGACGAGAATTGCGATTTGTGCCGGTTCCATAGCGGCAGTCTAACTATCGAATGCGGCGAACTCGGCCAGTTTGCCTTTCCAGTAGGACCGCCACGCAACAACCTCATGCTCTTGGACGATCTTGTCCTGCTGCACCTGCATGACGGTGCGCGGCGACTCGGCGGATTTGGCACGAAAATTCACGACCGTGCGCGACCCATCGGCGAAGGATGCACGCCAATACCGCCACGTGTCGGTCGCGCTCACCGTTGGGTCACCCTCACGCGCTGACACCGAGTCGCTGTCAGCGTCGCGCATGAACTCCTGCCAGCGCTGCCACAGCGCATCGAACTCCCCCGGCAGCGTCTTCGACGCCGACACCGAGAAGTTGCCATCGCAGCGCTGACCGGGCTTGCGTCGACCGGTCTGCTGCTCGTAGGCGATCGTCACGTGCTGCGCCCACCAGTCGGGATTGCTGCATTCGCCGTGCTCACGAATGTGAGCGGCCGCGTGCTGCGCGATCTGTGTGTGATCGAGTTCGCTGGCACCGATTTGTGCAAAGAATGCCAGCCAGTTCGGCCAGCTGATGCCCGTAGCGGCCTCGGCGGCTTGATTGTTTGCCGGGGCGGGTTCGTACGTGGTGTCGCGGCGCGACGACTCGGCGCGGGGTGGGTTTGCGGAAGCAGCCGGTTTGGTGGATGCGGTGCCGGAACGATCCATGCGGTCGGCGCGCGGGGTGGGGTCGGCGTGACCGCGTGCATCCAACTCCCCTGCCCGCTGCCAGCAGCGAACGAGCATCTCGCGCAGCACGTCGAGGTCGATATCGGCGAGCTTGTTTACGTACAGGCACGAGACGGCCGTGGTGTGTTTGCCGAGCCGCTCGAGCAGGTCGGTGTAGTTCGCCAGCCCGTCGATGAAATAGATGCTGAGTTTCGCTTTGCGCGGGCTAAAGCCGATGCGCCCGGTCGTGCCGGTGCGACCGTTGGCGTAGCGGTAGTGGTATTCGCCAAAACCGATAATGCTCGGTCCCCACATTTGTGGTGCTTCGCCCGAAATCTGGCGCATCATGTCGATCAGTACGTCGGCTTCGGGTTGGCGGCGTTCGGGTACCGTCGCCAGGAATTCGGCAACCGGTACAGAGGTGGGCTGCAGCACGGGTTCGCTCATGGGTTCAGGCTAGCTGCGGTGCCCCGGCTGGCCCTGGCAGCCCGCTCTCGACAGCTAATGCACGGCAGCACGCCATACGCTTGCGGTATGCAACTTTGGGAAATTCCGGCCGATTGGCATGCACAGCACCGCAGCAGCGATTGCGCCTATCGAGTGCGGATGCGCGTCAGTCACGCCGCGGACGTCTGGACGGCGTTGACGAATGCCTGGCCGATGGGATCGGATGCCGTGCTGATCGGCGGCGCGTTCATTCGCCCGGTCGGCGATGACGCATTCGATGTCGTGAGTGCCGGTGAAGATGCCCTGGATTCGCTCGACATGGCGCTCAATGAAGCCCTCGGCGATGCCGTTGCGCGTACCGCGAATAACGACGCCGACGCAGGGGCGCCCGAGGTCGATCCGATTGACGCCATCGACACGAGCTCGGAGGCGTCGGGCAATCACGCGACCGTGATCGAAGCGCTGCGCTTTGACACGACCGACGAACTCTTTGCGCAGCTCGCGGCCGCGACCGACGACTAGCCCAGCGCGCACGGCCATCCGAGGTGACCTGCTGGATTTCGTGCGCGAGCTCAAGTCACGGCCCGGCGGCGACATTGCCGTACAGGGTTCAATGTCAATCGTGCGCCAATGCGTTGAAGCGGGGCTCATGGATGCGCTGACGCTGATTATTCATCCGGCGCTCGCGGGGTCCGGTGGTCGCCTCTTTGACGGCATCGCTCCCACTCGGTTGTCGCTGGTCGATGTGCAGCGCACCCAGAGGGGCAACATTCTCGCCACCTACGGACCGTTTGCCGGCTAGTTAACCGAGGTACTGCATCCCGGAAACTCGCTGATGGGCTGGACGATGTATTCGTCCAGCCCATCAGTGGTTGTGGTCCCCCGAGCGGGACTCGAACCCGCAACTGCGCGATTTTAAGTCGCGTGCCTCTGCCAATTGGGCCATCAGGGGAAAGTGTTGCCGCCGCATCCAATGATACGGCGGCAACAATGAGGTCCTTACGCTACGACGCGGCTAGAACTACTTCGACTCGGCCGCAGGCTTGTCTGCAGCCGGCTTCGCTGAGGCAGCCTTAGCGGCCGGTGCAGCCTTGGCTGCTGGCGCGTCCTTTGCAGCAGGTGCTGCCTTTGGACGTGCCGCAAAGCGCTCGAAGAACGCCTTAGGCTCGCGCACCTTGCTCATCGACACGAAGTCGCGGCCGAGTACGAGCTGACCAGCCCAGCCGCCGAACACACGAATCTTGCGCTCGTAGGTTGGGATTGCGGCGCCGTGGTAGCCGCGGTGCATGAGCCAAGCAAGCAGGCCGGTGATACCGGTCTTGCCCGACTGGAACGCACCCGACCACATGCCGAGACCGGCAACCGCGCCGGCGTTCTCGTGGTAGTAGTCGGTCGGTGCGTCGCCGCGAAGCGTCGCGATGATGTTGTCGGCAAGTACGCGTGCCTGGCGAACGGCGTGCTGTGCGTTTGGAACGCAGTAGCCGTTGACGCCACCGCCCGAAAGGTCGGGCACTGCAGCCACGTCACCGGCGGCCCAGGCGTCTTCAACGATGCCGTTGTCGCCTTCGATGCGCAGGTCGGCGCGGGCGCGTACGTTGCCGCGCTCGTTGACGGGCAGGTCGGTGAAGCCCTTAACCAGCGGGTTGGCCATCATGCCGGCAGTCCAGACGATGACGTCGGTCGGGAACTTGTCACCGTTCGAGGTCTCAACAACACCGTCAACAGCCGAGGTGCACTGGGTGTTGAGGTGCACCGTCGCGCCGCGCTCTGCGAGGTGCTTGATGACCCACAGCGCGGTGTCTTCCGAAACCTCAGGCATGATGCGCGGAGCTGCCTCGATGAGGTGGAACTGCACGTCGTCGAACTGCAGCGACGGGTAGTCGGCCAGCAGCGAGGTGGCGAGCGAACGCATTTCGGCGAACGCTTCGATACCGGCGAAACCGCCACCAACAACAACGAAGGTCAGCAGTCGGCTGCGCTCAGCGCCCGGTGCCATGGTCGAGGCACGGTTGAAGTTGTCGATCATGGTGTCGCGTACCCAAACGGCCTCTTCGATGTGCTTGAGACCGACTGCGTTCTCGGCGATACCGGGGATCGGGAAGGTGCGCGAAACGGCACCGGCAGTCACCACGACAACGTCGTACTTGAGGGTGTAGGCGTCGCCGGTTGCTGGCGTAATCGTCGCGGTCTTCGACGCGTGGTCAACCTTGCTGACCTCGGCCGTGATGACGCGAGTGCGCTTGAGGTGACGACGGTGCGACACGACTGCGTGACGCGGCTCAATCGAGCCCGACGCAACCTCCGGCAGGAATGGCTGGTAGGTCATGTACGGCAGCGGGTCAACCAGGGTTACCTGCGCCTCGCCCGGGTTGAGCTTGCGCTCAAGGCGTCGTGCGGTCTCGAATCCCGCGTATCCACCGCCAACGATCAGAATTTTCGTCACGCGTTTACTCCTCTTACTTGATACAAGTCGTGCTGTAGCAATCTGAATTAGCTTAAACCCGGGCGTTGAACCGAACCTCATGGTCGGTGAACTTTCCACCCGCGGTATGGGGTTACGGGGTCGCGCCGGGGCCCGGATCCTGGCACTTGCAGACGTTTGGGCTCCACGCCGAAACGCGAAGTGCCCAGTCACCGATCGGGTTGATACCGGGACCAGCGGCGAGCGCGTGGCCTGCCAGCGCGTGCAGGCACTTCACGCGAGTGGGCATGCCGCCTGCGGTTACGTGCGCGATCTCTTCGACGTGGGCGATCGCTTCGCGCTGTGCCAGGTACGTTTCGTGAGCACGCAGATACTGTGCTTTGAGCTCTTCGTCGCTGGCCAATGCATCCTGCATTTCAACCATGAGGTGCGCGCCTTCGAGCCGCGACATTTCTGCGGTGGCTTCGGGATGCGTCAGGTAGTACATGGTCGGGAACGGCGTGCCGTCTTCAAGGCGCGGCGCGGTCACCACCACGACCGGGTTACCGCAGATGCAGCGCGCGCCAATGCCGAGCACACCGCGAACCGGGCGGCCAAGCTGCTGCGTGATGACCTCGAGGTCGCGTTCGGTTGCAGCATCATGCGTCATTGTGCCGGGGATGGGCTGATTCATTGGTCTCCTTGCGGCGCGGTGGATGCGTTTGGGTCGGTCTTACCGTCGATTGGTTCGTGTGGTGCGCCAGCGGTATCCGCACCGATAAGCGAGTCAACGTACAGCGCGACCGGGTCGGCCTTTGTCTCGTGCACTTCGGCCGAGAGATCTGCGGGTACATCGACCTGTTTCGAGCGGCTCGAGTCGATTACGACATAGGTCGTGTCGCCCGGCTGCACGAACAGCAGGCGTCCGCGGGCTTCTGCGCGCACATAGGCGGGGTCATTCCAGCGGGCGTTGTCGGCCTTGATGCGATTGATGTCTTCGTTGGCCTGTTGAATATCGCGCTCAATTTGCGCGATCTCTTGCCGCTGGCTGATGACTCGTTGCACGGTTGGTGCCAGGATCATGACGCCCACAATGAGTGCGATGAGCATGAGCATCGATCCGCCGGTTGGGCGCTTTGCGACGATGCGGCGTTTTGGGCGCACGGATGCGACCGGTCCCGTTTCGGTACCGGTTGGCTGCTCTGCTGTTGGCCGCTTCATTCTGTCTATTGTCGCGCGTTTTGTCGGGATTGCGCACATCACGCACGAGGTTGTGGCAATTGGGAGGTGGCGTGACCGAACCCGACACGTCGAAAACGGCGGGCCGAGCGCAATTGCTCAACCCGCCGCATCCGTGAGTGCGCTAAGGCTTAGGCCTCTGGCAGCTCGTAGCGAGGGAAAGCCTCGGCACCGGCGTAGCGAGCTATCGAACCGAGCTCTTCTTCGATGCGAAGGAGCTCGTTGTACTTGGCGACGCGGTCGGTACGTGCAGGTGCACCGGTCTTGATCTGGCCGCAGTTGGTGGCAACAGCCAGGTGCGCGATCGTGGTGTCTTCGGTCTCGCCCGAGCGGTGCGAGAGCACTGCGGTGTAGCCGTTGCGCTGGGCGAGCGACACTGCATCCAGCGTCTCGGTGAGGGTACCGATCTGGTTGACCTTCACGAGGATCGAGTTAGCAACGCCGATTTCCAGGCCCTTGGCGAGGCGCTCTGGGTTGGTTACGAACAGGTCGTCACCAACGATCTGCACGCGGTCACCGATGCGGTCGGTGAGCTCGGCGTAGGCGTCCCAGTCTTCTTCGGCCAGTGGGTCTTCAATGGTCACGATCGGGTAGTCGTTGATGAGCTCTTCGTAGAAGTCGGTCATCTCGGCGCCCGAAAGTTCCTTGCCTTCGAACTTGTAGACACCGTTTTCGAAGAACTCGGTCGAGGCAACGTCGAGGCCGAGCACGATGTCGCGGCCGAAGTCAAAGCGAGTCTCGCCGATGGCTTCCTTGATCAGGTCAAGTGCCTCACGGGTCGAGTCAACGTGCGGGGCGAAGCCACCCTCGTCGCCAAGACCGGTCGACAGGCCCTTCGACGAGATCGTCTTCTTGAGCTGGTGGTAAACCTCGGCACCCCACTGGAGGGCTTCGCGGAAGGTTTCGGCACCGATCGGCAGGATCATGAATTCCTGTACGTCAACGCCCGAGTCAGCGTGTGCACCACCGTTGATGATGTTCATCATTGGCACCGGCAGGATGTGTGCGTTCACGCCACCGACGTAACGGAACAGCGAGATGTCCATCGACTCTGCAGCAGCCTTGGCGGTTGCCAGCGAGACACCGAGGATAGCGTTCGCACCGAGGCGTGCCTTGTTCGGGGTGCCGTCGAGTTCGATGAGTTCGGCGTCGAGCTCACGCTGATCGGTTGCGTCGAAGAGTTCGAGCGCTGGGCTGATCTCGTCAGCGATGCCCTGAACGGCCTTCTCGACACCCTTACCGAGGTAACGGTCAGCGTCGCCGTCGCGGAGTTCGTACGCTTCGAACGCACCGGTCGATGCGCCCGATGGCACAGCAGCACGAGCCATCGTGCCGTCTTCGAGGGTTACCTCAACCTCAACGGTTGGGTTTCCGCGCGAGTCAAGAATTTCGCGGGCGTATACGTCGGTAATGAACGGCACCATGGGCTCCTCTTTAGGTAGGCAACTGCGTTGTGCATGGTCAGTCTAACGACCGACCGGGTGAAAAAAGTTTCGGAACTCCCGGGTATTTTGCCCCGTCAGGGTTACGTGTTTCGGGCGTGGGTGTTTCGTGGTTTGGATGCGCGGCCTATGCGGGCGATTCGAGCGTGAGCGGCTCGAGTGTGAGATCACCGGCAGCGTCGCGCGCGTGCACGACGTGCGTGAAGCCCTCATCCACCGCGCGTTGCAGCACGTTACGGACGTTCTTTGGTCGCTTTTCAACGCGCACGCGACGGCCGTCAGCGAGCAGGCGCTGCTTGATCGCCATGACATCGGCCACGGGCATCTTCTTGTCGACGAGCACGATCACCGCTTCGCCAGCGGCGTCTTCGGATTCGGCAACGAGGTCGACGATTCGTTCAAACCCAATCGAGAACCCGCAAGCGGGCACTTCTTGTCCGAGGAAGCGCCCGATCATGCCGTCGTAGCGACCGCCGCCCCCGACCGACGAGCCAGACTCGGGGTGTGCGGCTTCGAAAATCGTGCCGGTGTAGTACCCCATACCGCGCACGAGCGACGGGTCAAAGACCATTGGCGTCACCATGCCACCGGCAGCGGCGGCTTCGGCAATTTCGGCGAGGGATGCGGCGGCTTCGCGAGTGCCTTCGCACTCACGCAGTCCTTCGGGTAGCGACTCGAGCACGTCGCCGAGCGCGATGCCGTTTTCGAGGGCCGGCGCCCAACCTTCGAGCGCCTCGCGAACGCGAGCGGCCGCATCCGCATTTGTTTCAGCAAGTTCGGCGACCACGCCGTCGACACCGATCTTGTCGAGCTTGTCGATGGTGATGAGTGCTTGCGCACACTCGTCGGCGCTAAACCCGGCCCAGTCGAGCAGTTCGTTCAGGATGCGGCGGTCGTTGACGCGGATCGTGCAGTTGTTGAGCCCGAGGCGGTTGAGTGCGTCCGACGCGGCAACCAGCAGCTCGGCTTCGGCGATGTTCGTGGACTCCCCCAGGATGTCGATATCGCACTGCACGAACTGACGGAAGCGCCCCTTCTGCGGGCGTTCGGCACGCCAAACCGGGCCGATTTGCAGCGAGCGGAACACGCTCGGCAGTTCTCCGCGGTGGGTCGCCATAAACCGAGCCAGCGGCACCGTCAGGTCGAACCGCATCCCGAGGTCGCTGAGCGCGAGCGGGTCGGATGCGTCGGCCGCAGCCTGCAGCACCGCCTGGTCGAGGCCGCGGCGCATGACCGCGAACGACAGCTTTTCGTTGTCGCCGCCGAGGCCCGAGTGCAAGCGGGCCGAGTCTTCAACGACGGGCGTTTCGATCTCATCGAATCCATGCGCCGCATAGGCCTCGCGGATGGTGGCAAGCACTCGTTCGCGACGGCGTTTGTCGGCTGGCAGGAAATCGCGCATACCGCGCGGCGGATTGATCTGAGTAGCCATGCCTTCCATTATGGCCGCTGTCGCAGCCACCTCGAACCATCCAGGCAGCCTCGCGCCGTCCGCCCCGCCTCGAACCATGCAGGCAGCGCGGTGATGTTGGCCGTGTTTGCTAGAGCGCCGTGAAGTACTCCGGTACCGGCGCGGGTGATTCGGGCGCGTTCACGAAGTATTCGGTCTTGAACATCGGCGCGATCATGATGCGTGGCAGTTGCATGACCTTCGCGAGAATCTGCGAGAGCCGGTCGGTACCTCGCGAAAGTTCCGCGACCGCATCCCATTTCTTGGGCACGTGAGTGAGCGGGTTGATGCGGTAGTCGACTGTCGATTTGGTGGGCAACGAGTCGAGTACTTCGTTGTCAATCGGCGTCGAGCGGCCGAGCATCTTCGCGAGGGTGTGCGCCTTGCTGAGCATTTCGCGCGGGATCGCCGCGTTCACCAGGGCGGCACCGCGGGATGCGGCAAATTCCGTTGCGATTCGGTGCGCAAGTGCGTGCGTGGGCTCGAGGTCGAACCCGCCCTTGTCGTAACCGAGCACGAGCGAAATGTCCGTTTCGTCGGCCAATAGTGTTTCGAGCTCGTCAAGAGCAGATTCGGGAACGTTGCAGGCCCCGCCCGGTGAGAAGGCATAACCGAGCGACTCGACTCGCGCTGCACCCAGGTGCTCGCCAATTTCGGCTGCCGGATCGCCGGTCAGCGTTACGATCACGACTCGCTGGCCTGCCTCGGCAAGTCGTGCGAGCGTGCCGCCCGTGAGCAATGGAATACCGATGGTGGATGCGTGCAGTGCGAGAACGGTCGACATTTGGGTCCTGCCTCTGGGTCGTCGCCGTGAGCGCCACGGCGGGGAACGAGATTCACGCTAACAAACGGGAATTCATGAAACCGACGGCCGCAGGTCATTCGCGTTCATTAATCTGAGCCCAGATGTATTTGCACTAACTACGTCACCCAGCCGTGACTGCGATGGAAGCCGGTCACGCTCATGACGAACACGTGTTGGGCATCACCGTGGGCGCATTCGACACGACCACCGACGGAGCCCAGGCCCAGCGACGTGCCGCTGTGGCCAAGCTCGTTCCCGGTTCGATGACCGAGCGGTTTACGTGGTTGCGTACGCCAAGTCGCTGCAGGAGTCGACCAACTAGTTGCCGGCAGCCTGTTCGGCTTCGCGGATGCGTTCGGCGTGGCGGCGGACTGCTCGGCGCAGTGCCGCTTCAGGGTCGATGCCGGCGGCCCGCGCGGCGCTCACCGAGTTGAGCAGCGCCTCACCATAGGCGGTCTCGGCGTCATCGGCTTCGACAATTTCGTCGTTCGGCGCGCTCACCCCGACTTGCTCGCCCTTGCCGATGACTTTGTCGGCAAGTGCGAGTGCGGGCATGCCGAACGCGACGCCGTCGAGCACCGAGGTTCGGTGCTGTTTCTCTTCGGCTTTGGCTGCGTGCCACAGCTCGAGAATCTCGGAAATTTCGCGAGTCGGGTTGGGCCCGAAGACGTGGGGGTTTCGCCGCACGATCTTGTCGCGAAGCTCCTGCAGCACGTCATCGAGCGTGAATTCGCCAGCGCGTTCGGCGAGCTTCGCGTGAAAACAGACCTGAAACAGCACGTCTCCGAGCTCTTCGCGTAGGTCTGCCGTCCTGCCGGTCTCAATCGCGTCGACCAGCTCAGCCGATTCTTCAATGAGGTACGGCAGCAGCGTTTCGTGGGTCTGCTCTTCGCACCACGCGCATCCGGTATCGCCGAATAGTGCGTCGACGGTTTGGGTGAGGGCTTGCCACTGCTGCGATTCCTGCATGGATGGAGGTTAGCCTGAAGCCATGAATGAACGTACGCTGCGCCCGGTTCCGGCGAAGACCTGGTTGATTGTGCTGATTGCGGCGGTCGTGTCGGCAACCGCAATCGCTTGCTCTCGACTGTTCGGTACCGATCCGCATGCTTCAGGCGCACTGTTCATTCCTCTGCTTGCGGGGTTCGTACCGGTGGTCACTTGGCTGGTCGCAGGTGTGGCGTCGAGCATTGTTGTGGTGCGCCGCTGCCGCGACCGGCAATTGGCTCGGCAACTCCCCCGCGGCTGGTCAAAACGCACCGTGCCCGCGTTTGGGTGGATGCTCGTTTGTTTCGCCGTTGCGTGGATCGTGGTTTATGTCGTGTGGACCACGATCGACGCGATGACGCACTCGTTGGATGCGGTAAACGTCGTTCCCCGCAATCTCGCGGTGGCGTTCGGTTTGGTATTTGGCCCGGGCATCACGGCCATGGTGCCGGCAGTGATGATGTCCTCGAGCTCAACCGACGTCGGCAACTACGAAGACGACGAACCCCGCGAGCACTAGGGCTGCTAGAGAATCCGCCCATGGCGCTCACCGGTGATTTTTCCGTCGACGACGGCTTCCTTACCTGCGATCCAGACACGGTCGATGCCAACCGCCAACTGCCACGGGTCGTCGAAGGTTGAGGTGTCAGTAACGCGTTCCGGATCGAACAAGACAAGGTCAGCGATATTGCCGGGGCGGATTTGTCCGCGGTCTGACAGTCCGATTCGCTCTGCTGGCTGCAGTGTCATCTTCTTGACTGCCGTTTCCAGGCTGATGATGCCCAGGTCGCGACTATAGTGCCCGAGCACGCGCACGAATGTTCCGAATGATCGCGGGTGAGGTCGCCCGTCGCCCTGACGTTTCATCTTCCACCCATCGCTCGCCACAGCGACCAATGGGTGTTTGAGGATGAACTCGACATCAGAATCGGCCATCGCGTGATTCACGATCGCAACGCCTGCTTGGTGGGCTTCCAGAACACGCATGGCAGCTTCTTCAGCGCTACATCCTTCATTCGCACCAATTTGTGTCAGCGAAAGTCCGATAGACGAGATGTAATCGCGGTCGCCGGCTGCTGGTGCCAGGCTCGCAATCAACACTCCATCGGGGTCGACATCCCGGCCGAATCGGGCACGCAGTCCGCTGGCAATTGCGGCTCGAGATTCTTCATCGGCAAGTTGAGCCAATAAACCGGCCTTGCCCCCGTCAAGTGCAAAACTCGGCAACCTCGAAGTTAGCGTCGTGCTGGACGCGGTGTACGGGTAGACGTCAACGGTGACATCTACGTTGCGGTCGCGAGCTTCTTCCACCAGCTGCAGGGCATCACGCGGCTTGCCGTGATTCTCTGGCCCCATTGCCTTCAGGTGTGAGATTTCGAGTCGAGCGCCCGCCCGTTCTGCTGTGTCAATCGCTTCAGCGACTGCTTCCAACAGTTTCCCGGACTCGTTGCGCATGTGCGTCGAATAGAGCAATCCGCACTCCGCCGCAGTCGACACCAACGCGATCATTTCTTCTTTCGAAGCGAATGATCCGGGTGCGTAGATCAATCCGCTAGAGAATCCACGCACCCCAGCTTCTGCAGCGCGCCGAATTTCTTGCTGCATTTCTAGAATCTCGGCATCTGTTGCGGCGCGTTCTTCGTCGCCCACCACGAAATGCCTGAGCGAGGACAACCCGAGTTGGAGCACCAGGTTGATTCCGGGATGAACCTCATCGGTTGCTTGAACGTATCCGGCAGCATCGACCCAGTCTCCGATAAACTCCGGGTCGAAATGGGACTTGTCTCGCTTGATTTGTGCGATCGAATCGATCGGGAACGGTGAAGAGCCACAGTTTCCTACGAGGGCTGTTGTCACGCCTTGTACAAGTTGTGTTTCAGCCGCTGGGCCGCCGTGAATGGTGAAATCGGCGTGTGAATGCAGGTCGATAAACCCAGGGGCCAAGACATACCCTTGCGCATCAATTCGTTGATCAGCTTGTGCAGCGTTGCGACCGTCGGGCTGGCCGCGCCAAACGTTCTTGATACGGTTGCCATCAATTTCAATCGCGCCATGGAATCGCGAGCTTCCCGTGCCATCAATAATTGTCGCGTTGTCAATGAGTGTCGTTGCCATGTCTCATCACCTCGTTTGGAAGAACAGCATCGTGAAGTAGGTGACCGTTACCGGAATGAGCACCAGCCATCCGGTAATCATCATGTTCTTCAGTTGTTTTGATCGTGCCAGCCCCATGACACCCATCATGTTGCCGTTCGGGAATGGCCCGTATGTGTCAGCCTTCGAAGCAAACAGCAGAACGACCGTCCAGGATGCCGCTGAAACTCCCATCGCTGATCCGAGACTGCCGAAGACTTTGTCGAGCAAGACCACCTGTGCCGCGGTAGCGCCTGGCACACCGACCCATCCGAGCAGCGCGATAATGATCGTGAACACGAACGGGCTCGTGCTTTCCAGCTGTTTTCCGTAAGTATCAAGGATGTAGTCAAACGGCGCGAGCAAATCAATGATCTTGAAGAGCGCGCCAAGCATCCAGAAGAAAATGAAGATACTCACCATTGACGAGCAGCCACGGTAAATGGCCTGCAGCAGTTCTCGGACCGGCTTGCCGCCAGCGATTCCGGTAACTACTGCCAAGGCAGGTAGTGCGAGCAGAGGGAATGCCGTTCCCGCCGAAGCGATTGTCGCATAAACAACCGAGATCAGGAGCGCGAGCAAGAAGAATGTCGTTGCGCGCCCAGCGTTGCGAAACTCACTCGTTTCCACATAACCAAGTTCAGATTCGCTGTAGAAATCATTCTTGAATTTAGTCCATTTTTGCATCCACAGTACGACCGGGACGCCCACCACGATGGAGATAATGGCAATTGGCCCGGCCCCATAGAGCAAGTATTCGAGGTACGAAACCTCGGCTGCTTCCATGATCGCGATATTCGAACCGGCAAATGGCGCCAACGCAAGCCCAGCACAACCACCAACAAACATCATCGCGGCGGTTGCAGAGCGAGTGTAGCCCGCACGCCCAGCGACTGGAATAAGAATTGGTGCCGCAATAGCAATCGCACCGACCAACGTTCCGAGACTCGCTACCAAGACGAGGCAAGCCATCATGATGCCGAGGATGAGCGTCACTTTGCCTCGCGAACCGAATACACGCATGACGCCAGAAACGATTCGTTCCGCGGCTCCAGTCGTTTTGAGCACCTCCCCGACTCCGGACCCCAGCATGATGATCAAACCGATCATCGTAATTTGGTCACCGAGCGACTCACCCAGAAGTGTGGTGATGTCAGTGACGCCCACCTTGCCAAGGATCGCTCCGGCCGTGATCGCTACTACTGTTGCGATCACGATGTCCATTCCGAGCAAAGCAAGCGCGGAATACAGCAAGATCGGCAGCAATCCCCAGAGGCTTGGTCCGTCGGTAACGAACGCACCAACAATTGCCGAGACGATTCCGGTTATGGCAAGACCTATGATGATCTGCTTACGGCCTTTGCTTACTTCCTGTTCATAAGCGTTGCTTGAGCTTTGAGTTTCTTCGTCGACCTGCGGCAGAATCTCATTTGGCCGGGTCGTGTCACTTACGTATTGAGGGGTCTGTGAAGCTTCGTTTTTCGGCACCATTGCCGTCTCCTTAACGAGTTTCGCTACTGGGCTGCCCCAGCAGCATGAAGCAGTTGCTCCAGGGTTTCGGGGGTTCTCAGGGTCCTCCACTGCAATGCATCACCTGCAAGTGAATGCATAAGCACCGCGGGCCGAGGTAACGCGTTATAGCTGTAGTGATTGGAAAAGTAGTAGGCGCCGGTGTCGTGGACCGCGATTAGGTCACCCTGTTTTAGTCGCGGTAGCGACCGTTCACGCGCGATCATGTCACCGGCAAAACAGCATGGGCCGCCAATGTCTTGGGTGATGACTTGGTCGGTCTTTAGTGCGCCCGTCGGGTCATGAGCGCTCACTCTCAGAGGCCAAGATTCTGGCATGAAAACGGTTCGGGTAGCAATTTGAGCACCCACGTGCGAAATTGCAATCGGCCGACCACCGGTGGTCTTCGTGTATTCAACTCGCGAGATCAAGCATCCACTCTTAGCGAGAATTGCGCGACCGAATTCCGTCACGATCGTTCGTCGGCCATCAAACAGATCTGGTACAACATGATCGAGCACCGTCCGGTATTCATAGAAGTTTGGTGATACTTCATCGCCATCGAAGTTCACGGGCAATCCGCCACCGATATCGATATGGGTGATGCGCGGACGACCGCATGCCTCATCGATTGCGTCAGCCAGCTCAACAAGTTTCTTGATCCCCTGCGCCATCTGCTCCAGGGAGATTCCTTGTGAACCGCTATGGACGTGCAACTGGGTGAGCCAGGGACGCTGCACGTACGCCTCCACAATTTGGGAATACATGCCCGCATCTTCAATGCCGACACCAAACTTTGACGTTGACGTCGCAGTACTCATTGGCCCAATTCGCCCCGCACCTGACTGGGGGTTAATACGAAACCCGATTCGAGCCTTTGGTGAATATTCCGCTGTCAGTTCGTCCAGACGTTCGAGCTCTTGAAAGTTATCAACGTTGATGGCAATTCCGAGTTGCAGGGCGTTGCGCAACTCTGCGATGGTCTTTGCAGGCGAATCAAATACCATCTGTTGTGGCTGAAATCCCGCAGCCTGGGCCATAGCAAGCTCGCCCGGACTGGCAACTTCACACCCGAGCCCGGTACCGTGCAACACCTTGAGTAGCGGGATCAGCGTTGCCGACTTGGTGGCGATGGTGTGTAGCGTCTTGCTCGTTCCCGAGAAGGCGTGATTAAGCTCCTGCACGCGTTCTTGAATCGTATCCAGGTCGACAATTCCCACAAGTGGTTGCTCGTCATCGATAAGCCCCATTGCCGCAATCTCACTGATCGCGCTGGCCCGTCGTTGCGCCATGCCCATGTCGTTCGCTCCCTCGCGTCGTTGCAGTTGGTTAGAGCCTACGGACGCGATGCACGCTCATCGTCTCAAATTCCAAGAACTTCAACGAGTTCAACAGTGCTTTCCTAGGGAACGGCTCAACTAAAGAACCGGCTTCGTACGTTTGCCCAAGGTATCGACGATTCATTGGTGGAAAATTAGACAAGCTCCAGCTCTTGGAGCAGCAGCCCCAGGTTTAACGCAGTTAACGTGTTGCGGTCATGAAGTGAGCCGCCGATAAGTTCTTCAATTCGGGCAAGTCGGTACCGCAAACTATTGCTGTGGATGTCTAGGTCACGTGCGGTGTCCGTCAACTTGCCGTCATGCTGACAGTAGGCGCGAAGCGTCTCAACAAGTTGGGTTTGTTTCTTTGCATCGTTGTCGCGAAGAGGCTGCATCAACCGAGTGATATCACCCCATGTCTCTCGGTCAGCACTTCGCAACATCCTCGCCAGAGCCAAGCCAAAGCGATAGTCCGAGGCCATAACGACATCGTTGAGTCTGCCTCCTCGCGAAACACTGCTCACCGCAAAAATGTCTGCAGCTTCCCGCACCAAGGTACGGATCTCATTAGCCTCGCCCATGCGACTTACTGCGATGGGACCGTCAAGGTGCAGTCGCGCTAGCCCAACCGCAGTTTGATCCAGAAGCTCCTGAACCTCGGGTTCTTCGCGCCCTCCAGAACTCTTAACTTGTAACAACGCCACTTCCGTTGATGCATCCGCAAGAAACCAAGCATTTTCGGCCAGTCCACGTACTGAAAACCGGGCCTTTGCTTGTCGGTGTTCTTGTTCCAAACGTGGCCATTTGACAGCACAAAACAATCCATCACCGGGCACCCGCAATGCTCGCATTGCCGAGCCGATTTCCTCAGTCCCAGTAAAGAGTTCGGCGATGATTTGCTGTTGCCGGCCATGCTCGAGATCTGCCGACCAAGCATCACGGATCATGAGTTGTGCTGCGATTCGTGATGCGTCCCGAAAGACTTGTTGTATCTCTGTCATTCGAGATTCGGCCACTTCCGTAGCCCAAATCGACCCGATCAAGTGAGACTGTGCACGAACTGGCATCACGACACGGGCTGGCGCAGATTCAGTCGCCGGACGAATCACGAGGTCCTCTGCTGTTCTCAGACGAGCAAGAAATCCAGTTTCTTCAAGCTCCATGATTCGCCATTCAGGCACCCCGCGACTGAGAATGGTTTGCCGACGAATGTCATCAGTCGTGTGCGATGTGGCTGAATATGCTAGGAGTTTTCCTTGCGCGTCTTCGATAGTGATTGAGCTTCCCGAGATCTCAGCCAATGAAGCGGCTAATGCCATGAGCGAGTCTGCACCTGGTTGACCCGCTCGATGTGACGCACCAACCTCAACCAGTTGACTTGTCGTGAGAAAGAGCTCGCTCCAGCTAACCCACGGAGCTTTTGCCAAGACGATCGAATCTTGGAAATCTTCCTCAGCCTGTGACAGATCCTTCTCGCTGACTACCACGACTGTAGGCAAACCGGCAGCGGCCACTGGAGTTGGTGATCCAGGCAGGATCGGAGCGAGATAGATGACGCCCTCTTGCGCTTCGCCAGGTTCTCCTCCGAGCAGTTCAACGCGCTCGAGAACGATCTCACGAACGGTGAGTTCTAGGACATGTTGTGGGCTCAGTAAGTGCCCTCGGAGGGTTGCAAGTAGTCCTTCAAGCGTGAGCGAAGCGGGCTGCAAGTCTGGCATTACCCAACCCTAGCCATTGTCTGAGTGGCAACTCTGTGACATTTGAAAACACGTGCCCGGTGAAATTCGTTTGAGAACATCATACGTTCTGAGTGCACCCGTTCCCCATTGAATGACTTCACAAACCTCATACCCTTGGTGCTGAAGTGGCACGATTCCTCGAACAGAGTTGCCAACACATAGCGAAGGAAGGCCACTATCCTCGAATCCCAGCAATCTGCACAAGCAGAATTCG
>NZ_BCSP01000004.1 GCF_001570925.1 [Zimmermannella] bifida NBRC 103089 | reverse complement strand
GGGGCGGGATGCGGGGCGGGATGCGGGGTGCCGGGCGGGGCGGGCAGGATGCGGGGGCGGCGCCTACCGCGAACGCTCGACGGAAGCGGCAGCGTGCGCCGCATCCGGCGCCGAAAGCCGCTGCACGGCCATCACCGGAATCGGCAGCCACTCGGGCCGGTGCTGCGCCTCATACAGCGTCTCGTACACGGCCTTGTCGAGCTCATACGCCCGCAATAGCGCCGCGAGATCGTCGCGTCCAACGGCCTCGACCACATCCTGGGCCGCAAGATTGCTCAGGTACCCGGCGAGGAACGCATCCCGCGCCGCATCCGCCCATTCACGGCCGACTTCGCGCCCGGCACGCACCGAAAGCGCGCCCGATACGTAGTCGAATGAGCGCAGCATGCCGGCGAGGTCGCGCTGCGGCAGATCGGGCAGGTTGCGCTCGTCGAGCGACCGCAATGGTTCCCCCTCAAAGTCGAGCAGCACCCAGCCGCGGTCGGGCACCGCGAGCACCTGTCCCAGGTGGTAGTCACCGTGAATCCGCTGCATTCGCGGCCACTGCACGGTGCCGGCATGGGCGTACACCTCGGTGACGTCGTCGCGCATCGCTTCGAGTTCGGGTACGGCTTCAACGGCCAGGTCAAAGCGGCGGTGCATCTGCGCAACGGCAGTTTCGATTTCGTCGCTGCTCGCATCCACCGTTGGCATCACGCGCGCGAGGGTGGCGTGCACCTCGGCGGTGGCCTCGCCCAGCAGGCGTGCGAGCTCGCCGAAGTCTTCGCCACTTTCGGCGCAGCGCAGCGCCACGCGCCACGCGTCCTGCACACCGCTAAAGAATTCCTGTGCGAACACGA
Organism: [Zimmermannella] bifida NBRC 103089; assembly: GCF_001570925.1. Lineage (GTDB taxonomy): Bacteria > Actinomycetota > Actinomycetes > Actinomycetales > Microbacteriaceae > Gulosibacter > Gulosibacter bifidus. The sequence goes on along the minus strand of NZ_BCSP01000004.1, from coordinate 180,932 downwards.
AGTGTCCCGAAACCTGCCCGCGTTCGGGGTCCTGCCACACGCCGGTTACCTGCCCGAAGGTGGGCGGTACACGCAGCGATCCGGATGCAGCCAGTGCGGTTTGCAGCGTAACGTCGGGGTTGTCACCGGGGTGAATGGCGCGGAATACCTTGACGATCAGCGGCACGGCCGGGTCGCCGTTTTCATGCTGCAGTTCACAGATGATCGACGTGTTCGACTGTTCCCCCTGCAGGATGCGTGAGCTCGCGAACTCGGCCACGCGCGCGCCGGGCATTGGCTGACCGTAGACGTCAACGCCGGGGGCACCGGGGGCATCCGCACCAATAATCTGCCCTTCATCGCCGATGAGCGCGATGATGGCGCGGGCAAAGGCTGGATCGTGAGCGCCGTCGACGAGGGCAGCACGGTCGCCGTGCTCGGTGGCAGCGCCGATGTAGCCGCGGGTGTCGAGGTGTGCATCGACGTCTCGGATCACCATGGGCACTTGGTACGTGGGAGTTTCGGGGCGCGCGGCGTCGCGCACGAGGGCGACGGTGATGAGGCGCACGCTGGTGTCATCGTCGGGTGCGGGGAGCTCGTAGCTGCCGACGAGTTCGAGCTGTTGTGGCGTTTGATCGCCCGCGAACCACCGTTGCTGCGGCAACCACTGCGCGAGCAGCGACATGACGTTCGACATTTGTGGGGCTCCTTCCGCGCGACCTTCGCTCGTAAAGAATATGCGCCGCTGGCTTGGCTGCACGTGTACGTGGGCACCGAGTTGTTGGTGCGGATGCAGTCAGATGCGCGGCCTGCGGGCTAGTGTTGGTTCATGGCGCTCAAACAGGTTTGTGTGACGTATTTGCTTCGCGATGGTGCGGAGGGTACTGAGGTGCTGCTTGGCCGCAAGAAATATGGCCTCGGCGCGGGCAAGCTGGTGGGCTTGGGCGGCAAGCTGCATGCGGGCGAGCATCCGCGGATGGCGGCGGTGCGCGAGATCGAAGAAGAGTCGGGCGTGTTTGTGGCACCTGGCGAGTTGCGTCATGCGGGGTTGCTCACGTACTTGTTCCCGACTCGTATTGAGTGGTCGCAGGAGTCGTGGGTGTATCTGTGCCGCGATTGGGTTGGCGAGCCCGAGGAGTCCGTGGAACTGATTCCGGAGTGGTTCCTCGTTGATGAGTTGCCGCTGTCACAGATGTGGTCGGATGCGCAGTATTGGCTTCCGGGGGCACTGCAGGGTTCGTTCGTGCGCAAGAGCTTTATTTTTGGTGGCGATCTCGAGACTGCGGTCGCCAGCGACGATCCAGACGTAGGTCTACCGCCGATGCCGCCTGCCGGTTCGCTCGATTCGCCGAGCTAGCATCACCGCCGCCGCACCGCAGCAATCCCCCCGCTGCACTAGCGCCGCGAGAGCGTCACCGTGAACTTGTCATTCCGCGCGAGCTGCGTGGTTTCGCCAATGTAGTGCTCGAGGTACTTGCGGTGGCGCAGGTGTGAGTTGAACACGGTGATGCAAATACCGCCGGGCCGCAGCATCCGCCCGGCTGCCGCAAACATGGCGTTTGACATGCCGTTGTCGACGTCGCGGCCTTCGTGGAATGGTGGGTTGCACAGCACGAGGTCAACGCTGTCCCGGTCGATGCCCCGTCCTGCGTCAGCGCGAAGCACTCGCAGGTTTGTAAGGCCATTAGCGTTTGCGGTGGCGGTGGCCGAGGCGCAAGCCGACCAGGAGCGGTCGGTCGCGATCACGTCGGCATCGGGGTAGCTCTGGGCGAGTACGGCAGCGAGAATCCCGCTGCCGCAACCGAGGTCAACGGCACATTCGGGTGCCCTCGGGAGGTCGGGGTGTTGTAGGCGGCCACCCGGCAGTGCGCCGAGGGTTTCAAGCAGGGCACGGGTGCCGATGTCGAGGGTATTCGCGGCGAAGGTGCCACCGTGGGCGCAGACGGTCAGGCCGAGTTCGGGATGCGTGTTGGCCACCGGGTAGGGAACGCTGCTGCCCTGCCTGGGCGCGCTGGCGACAAGCACCCGCGATTTACGAGCGCCGCGTGAGGCGCGAACGCTCTCGAAGTAGCGGCCAAGCACGTCGTTCATGGCGCGCACGAGGTGCTTTTCCCGCCCACCGAGCATGAGGATGCAGTCGGATGCGGCACCGGCGGCGACGGTGGCGGCGATCTCGTCGAGTTCGGCGAGTGATTTGGGCAGATAGCCGACGACGAGGGAGGTCGCTGGAGTGACGAGTTCAGGTAGGTCGACGACGATGCCCGTCATGTTCGTGTCGAAGCCGGTATCGCAGGTGGTGCGTGGGCTTTCGCTTGCCAGCGTTGCCATTGCGCTGGTGAGGTGGCCGTCAGCGGCATCCACTACTGCGGCGCGGCTAATGGGTGCGTCGGTATCGGCGATTTCCCGCAGAATCACGTCGATGACGGGTTCGGGATGCGCGTGGTCGGATTGGTCGCTCATGGTTCGAGCTTCGCACACCCGCGCCTCGCGGTCGTATCGAACGGCCGCCATGCTGCGCCATGACGGCCTACTCACCCGCTAGGTCACCAGGAAACCGCAATCGGACCCGACCACTATGGCCGGGTCCGATTGCTCAGCGGTGGGATGCCGTCAGCACCGGAATGCTGACATTACCCGTCGGAATTAGGCGTTGCGGCGACGAAGTACGAGCGCGCTACCACCGGCCAGCGCAACCAGCGCTATCGCGACAATACCAAGCACGTTCTCCGCACCGGTTTCAGCAAGGCCGCCGCCCTGACCACCCGAGGCCGGGGTGGTTGCCGGGGCACTCTGCGCCGGAGTGGTTTCTACCGGAACAGTCTCGGTCGGAGTCGACGGAGCCGGAGCCGGCGGGGTCGACTCGGCCGGGGATGACGGAGTCGGGGTTGGGGTCGGGGTCGGGGTCGGGGTCGGGGTCGGGGTCGGAGCGCTCTCCACCTTGACGGTCTGCCCCTTGTCATTGATGTCTTTGTGCTCCGCGATAGCCTTGCCGTTCGCGTCGTACAGGGTCTCGAATACCACGAGGGTCTTGCCCTCGTAGCCTTCAGGAACGGTGAACTCTACCTCGACGGTACCGGTTGCCGTGGTCGGGGTGAAGGTCGCCTTGGCGGTGATGCCGGTGGCCTCAGCCTGGCCGTTGTTGTTCACCATGAGCTCACCCTCAACGGTGTATTCCTTGCCGGGGGTCAGGCCCTCGTGCTTAACAACATCCTTGATGGTGCCACCGGTGGTGGCGAGCTGCTGGTCGCCGTCAGCCTTGTCCGAGGCGGTGGTACCGATCTTGATGATTTCTTCACCGGTTTCAGGGCTGATGAACTTAGCGGTGATCAGGTTCTGGTACTGGTTCGGGTCGGCACCCTGAGCGATCGTGAAGATGGCGAGGGTTTCCTTGGTCTTGTCAGCCGTGGCCAGCTCAACCGGGGACTGTGCCTGCTTGGTCAGGATCTCGTACGCGGGCTTAATCGTGGCCGGCACCTCGTAGGTGCTCAGCGTGTCGGTGTAGTACCAGATCGCGAGCTGGGTCGCGGCGCGGAACTGCGCATCGGTGAGGCCGAGCTTCTGCTGGAGACCGGCGGTGTTAACCGGGTAGCCGTTCTTGAGCACGTCGAGCACACCCTGCTCGGCGTCAACCGACGTGATCGGGTTGTCGGCGTAGTTCGCCAGCGGCTCGCCGTAGGTCTTCTGGTAGCGCACGCCGCCGAGACGGTCGGTTTCACGGATGTTCGGGAAGCCGCGCTTGAAGTTGAAGCAGTAGACCACTTCGGCGTCAGCGGGCAGGTACTGGCCGTTCTGGTTAATGTCGCTGGTTTCCGGGAAAACCACCATCGGAGCCATCGAGCGCGTCGAGGTGGCCGAGGGGTACGGGTCTTCCATGGCGGTTTCACGGTCGATGATGGCCTTGTACAGGGTCTGATCCGTCTGTGCCTGGGCCCCTTGAATGTTCGGGAAGAACAGGACACCAACGGTCATGGCGAGAGCCATTACGGCCGCAACCGCAAGCTTCATGATCGTTTTGTTCATGGGTTAGTGCTCCAATTAGCGCTGAGTAGTTGCTAGCTGTTGTGCGAAATGCAGCACCCGCGTACACCTGCGAACCCGACGAAATCTAGACTCCCAGAGGGTCACATTATATAAAGGTGCATACATTCCTCATGCAGCCTAAATGACGAGCCCATAACAGAACACGAAAGTACAACTATCGAACGAATCCAGATATAACTTTCAGCGAGTGCCTCGGCGTGTCGGTATTCGAGGGTTATCATGCCCACGCGAGCGGCCGCGGTCATCTCCCGTTAACTCGGGGCCTTAGCATGGATGGAATGCGCGCCCGCGAAACCAGGCGCATCCACCGACAAACTCAACTGGAGACCCACGTGAAGATCGCAATCCTCGGAGGCGACGGCTTCTGCGGCTGGCCCACCTCGCTGCACCTTTCGAACCTCGGCCACGACGTTGTCATTGTCGACAACCTCTCACGCCGCCGAATCGACGAAGAACTTGGCGCGAACTCACTCACCCCCATCCAGTCGATCGAGGACCGCATCGCCGCCTGGCACGAAGTCAGCGGTAAGACCGTCGAATTCAAGAACATCGACGTCGCCCAGGACTACGACGCCCTGCTCAGCCTCATTGTTGACGACCAGGTCGACGCCATCGTGCACTTCGCCGAACAGCGTGCCGCCCCCTACTCGATGAAGTCGCCCAAGAACAAGCGGTACACCGTTGACAACAACGTCAACGCCACCAACAACGTACTCACCGCCATCGTCGAATCTGGCCGCAACGTGCACCTCGTACACCTGGGCACCATGGGCGTCTACGGCTACGGCACCGCCGGCATGAAGATTCCCGAAGGCTACCTCGATATCGAAGTCGTCGCCGACGAAGACAAGAATGGCAACCCCGCCGAACCGCACCGCGTTCAGCAGCAGATCCTCTACCCAACCAACCCGGGCTCGGTCTACCACCTCACCAAGGTGCTCGACCAGAACATGTTCGCGTACTTCGCGAAGAACGACCAGCTGCGCATCACCGACCTGCACCAGGGCATCGTTTGGGGCACGAACACTCGCGAAACCGCGATGGATGAGCGCTTGGTCAACCGCTTCGACTACGACGGCGACTACGGCACCGTACTCAACCGTTTCCTCATGCAGGCGGCAGTCGGCTACCCGCTCACCGTGCACGGAACCGGCGGCCAGACCCGCGCATTCATCCACATTCAGGACACCGTGCGCTGCATCGAAATCGCGCTCAATAACCCGCCAACACGCGGCGACCGCGTCATGATCTTCAACCAGATGACCGAAACGCACCGAGTGCGCGACCTCGCGGCACTCATTGCCAAGATCGCCGACGCCAAGGTCGAAAACGTGCCAAACCCGCGCAACGAAGCGGCCGAAAACGAGCTGCACGTGCGTAACGACACCTTCCTCGACCTCGGCCTCAACCCGACCAAGCTCGCCGAAGGCCTGCTGCTGGAAGTCACCGACATCGCCCGCAAGTACGCCGACCGCGCCGACCGTTCGAAGATCCCAGCCACGTCGCTGTGGACATCGAACCAGCAGGCCGGCGTGCCCGCATCGGTCGCAGGCAACAAGTAGTACCACCGGACGTAACCACGTCGTCACGCAGATTCGAGGTCATTCGCATGCGCATCGCCATGTTTACCGAGGTGTTTCTGCCAAAAATTGACGGCGTGGTTACCCGCGTGCTGCGCACTATCGAAGAACTCACCGCACTCGGCCACGAAGTACTGGTGTTTGCCCCGGGCAACCCACCCAGCCACTACTGCGGGCAGCGCGTGGTGCGGGTGAACTCGGTACCGATGAAGCCCTGGTACCCCGAGCTACAGGTTGGCCTCGCGACCCCAAAGATCGCGCGCGAAATGGAACAGTTCGCGCCGCACGTCGTGCACCTGGTGAATCCGGTCGTGCTCGCCGCATACGGCGCACTCTCGGCCTCGCGCCGCGACCTGCCAATGCTCGCGAGCTTCCACACCGACACCCCCCAATATGCCGATGCCCTCGGGCTCGCATCCATTCGCAAAGCCGGTACCGAGTACCTGCGCCGCATTCACAACCTCGCCGAAGTAAACCTCTGTACCTCACCACAAATGGTGGAACGTGCCGAACACCTCGGCTTTGAACGCGTCGACCTCTGGCCCAAGGCGATCGACACCGGCAACTACCGGCCCGATCGCGCTGATGACCCAATGCGCGCCCGGCTCACTGACGGCAACCCCGGCGACAAGCTGATGATCTACATCGGCCGCATGTCGAAAGAAAAGAACCTGCGCGCCCTGCTGCCGGCGATCCGCGCCCTGCAAGACCGTGGCGTGCGCCTCGCAATGGTGGGTTCGGGTCCAGACCGCGCCGAACTCGAACGCGAATTCGCCGACACCAACACCATCTTTACCGGCTATATGTCGGGCGACGCCCTCGCGGCCGCGTTCGCATCGGCAGACGTATTCGCGTTCCCCTCCACCACCGAAACGCTCGGCTTTGTAGCGCTCGAATCCATGGCCTCGGGTGTGCCAGTCGTAGGCGCGCGAGCCGGCGGCATCCCATTCGCCGTATCCGAAGGACGCTCTGGGCTGCTGTTCAACCCAGCATCCTTGGACGACTTCATCGCCCAGCTAGAACGCCTGCTTTTTGACGACGAATTGCGGATGCGGATGGGCGCAGCCGGTCGCGAAGAAGCGCTCGAGAGTTCGTGGCGGTCGGCGACCGAACGCCTGGTCGAGTGCTACGAACTCGCGATTGACCGGCACTGGCGCCGCGCCAACAACCTGCATTCGTATTCGCTGCCAATGCGCCTCTTTGGCCGCCCGCTCCCCCGCCCGCGCGACCTGCCACCGGCCCTGACCCACTGGAATGACTACCGCGCGTAAATCAAATGTCCCGCACTGCCGACTAGTCACGGCATGCCAGGTGTGAAACAACCACCTACAGATGTATGTTCATTCATCACGTGGTTTGGATTTTCCATTAATCGGGAACAAACGTTACTTCCCGTTACATCAAACCCTTACCGTGTACCCAGGACCATCGATCCGCACTCAATTTTTGGAGCCCAGATTATGAAGACTCTCCGCAAGCTTGCCGTTATCCCAGCACTCGCTGCAACGCTGACCCTCGCCGCCTGCGCTGGTGGCGGCCGCCCTTCGGCTAGCGACCTTCAGGACGCAATGAAGTCCGGCCTCGAGAAGCAGGGCATGACGACCATGCTCAGCGAAGACCTCGTCAACAAGATGACCGACTGCATGGCTACCAAGTTGCACGAATCGGACATCTCGGACGAGTCCCTCTCGAAGATGGTTGAAGCTGCCAAGAACGGCGAAGACCAGGTCGAGTACAAGGACGAGGCCGAGAAGAAGAAGACCGAAGACATCATCACCGACGTCAGCAAGCAGTGCGGTGACGACCTGCAGGACCAGATCATGGAAGAAATGGGCGGCGGAGCTGGCGGCGCTGGCGAAATCGCTCCTCCTTCGAACTAACGCATAGCGCGCAGCCTAATTCACGGGTACGCTATCCACGTTGCCGGGTCGTCGACTGAACGACCCGGCAACGTTCGCGTTTCCCGCGAACTGCCGCACCGCATCCGCCGAGCACCCCCAGCCCGCAAATATCGGCCGCACTCATTAACACTCGCAGGAGCATTCAACAATCAGACACCAGAATGTCACTTGCATTTGAATGCTTGAAATAGGCTGTATGCAAGCGACACGGTCGCCGGCGTTTACCGGATTTTGGAAGGACTCATGATGCGGTTCCGTCTGTATGCACTCGTGCCCGCAATTACCGGGCTGCTCGCACTCACCTCCTGCGCGTTCGCCCCCGATGAAGTACTGCGCGATGTCGCGCTCGACACCCTGCAGCAGGAACTCCACAACTTTGGCGTTTCGGTTGACGTCACCCGCGAACAGGCCAGCTGCTTGCTCGGCGAACTCGAACGCAGCGGCATTTCGATCGACCAGGTACCGCAGATCGTCGCGGATGCCGCGGGCGGTCACCCCGAGACCATCGAGAAGATCGAGCAAGTCATCACCAACTCGACCGCGACCTGCGGCGTGGACGTGGACAACGCAGCCGGTAACTAGCCGCATCCCACCGCCGAACCGCCACGCGGTGGTCGTGCCAAACCGGGACCGCATCCCTGCGAAGTCCAACACAGCAAACCAAGCCAACCAATACAGGCCAACCAAAAACGGGGCCTCACCAACTGGCGAGTGCCCCGTTTTCGTGTGAAGCTGCGGTGTACTAGGCGTTCAGTACCGTCAGGCGCGTCGTTGCCTCAAGGCCACGGATCTGCTCGAGCGCAGCCTCGGGAACACCATTGCTGCAGTCGGTAACCACGTAGCCGTAGCCACCGCGGGTCGAGAGCTGCTGGCTGTCGATGTTGACACCGTGCTCGCCGAGCACCGAGTTGACGGTCGCCATGACGCCCGGAACGTTTCGGTGTAGGTGCAGCAGACGCGAACCCTGGGTGAAGCGTTCAAGGCTAACTTCGGGCAGGTTGACCGACATGTAGGTCGAACCAGTCTGCACGTAGTCACGGAACTTGCCGGCAACGAAGCGACCGATGTCCTCCTGCGCCTCGGCGGTCGAACCACCGATATGCGGGGTCAGAATCACGTTTGGGATGCCCTGCAGCGGCGACACGAATTCGTCGCCCTGCTTCTTCGGCTCCTTGGGGTACACGTCAAGACCGGCACCGGCAATATGGCCCGAGAGCAGGTTGTCACGCAGCGCATCGATGTCAACAACGTGGCCGCGCGAAAGGTTGAGGAACAGCGAACGTGGGCGCATCTGCGCGAACGTGTCGGCGTTGAAAAGGTTGGTGTTCTCGGGGCGACCGTCAACGTGGATCGAAACGGTTTCGACCTTGCTGAGCAACTCTTCGAGCGAGTTGCAGCGAGTGGCGTTACCAAGTGCGAGGCGGTCGACGACGTCGTAGAAATAAACGTGCATACCGAGCGATTCGGCAAGCACCGAAAGCTGCGAACCGATGTTGCCGTAGCCGACGATTCCGAGCGTGCGGCCGCGAACCTCGTGCGAGCCCTTCGCGGTCTTGCTCCAAACACCCTTGTGCATATTGGCGCTGTGGTCGCCGATGTGGCGAGCCAGGTTGATGATCTCACCGATAGCGAGCTCAACGACCGAGCGCGTGTTCGAGTACGGCGCATTGAACGCGACGACCGAATGCTCTGCGGCAGCGTCAAGGTCGATCTGGTTCGTACCGATGCTGAACGCACCAATTGCGAGCAGGTCGGGGCACGACTCGATGACACGGCGGGTGGCCTGCGTCTTCGAGCGGATACCGAGCAGCTGCACGCCCTGGGCGGCGGCGATCAGTTCGTCTTCGTCGAGGGCACCCTTGCGGGTTTCAACCTCGATGCCCTGGCTGGCAAGAAGAAGTTCGGCTTCGGGATGAATGGATTCAAGGAGCAGCGCTTTCACCCTTGCCATTGTAGATCGCTCCCGTAACCCCAACAGTCCGGACTGCACATCCAGTGCTGACGACGTTGTTGTTCTGCACAATTGCGGATGCGGTACTCACGAGGGAGTGCAGGTTTCGTCGCCCTCAGTGCAGGTTCCGGCCGCCGCAACCCGATGTCTCGAAAAAATTGTTGCAGCACAGCACCTTCATCGACATATTTGCCTCGAAGGTCTCCTAGGGCAACAAATCTTGCACCGGGATGCGCGTTTCAACTACGCGCGAGGCGCACTAGATTTCGTCGTTGTTGCGCTTGCGACGCAGCGCCAGCAGCGCACCACCTAGGATCAGCACGGCAGCAGCGCCACCAAGCAGCCAGCCATTGACGTTGTTACCGGTTTCGGCAAGTGCTTCAGGAGTGTTTGCGGCATCAAGCACCGGTGGCTGGTCAGACTGGCTGGGCTCGTTCGAAGCGGTCTTGCCCGGTGCTTCGCTCTCGGATGCGGCCGGTGCCGTCGTTTCGGGCGTCGTCGGCGGGACGGTCTCCGGTGCCGTCGTTTCAGGGGTGGTTTCCGGAACCGTCGGCGTCGGCGTAGCTGACGGTGTAGGCGTCACCGGTGGCGTTGCAACGGGAACCTTAGTGGCAGTGTTCTCGATCTGTACCTTCACACGCTGCCCTTCAAGCACGGTGACCTCGGCGCTCTGGCCATCGGCCGAAACCTTCACGCCAGGGAGCTCCGTGAACTTCGGGGTACCCCAGGTTATGCCGGCAACCGCAGGAGGCGTCAGCTCACTCAATGTGATGACCACACCCGTGGTGAGGTCTTCCGAGTCCAGCGAGTTCTTCAGGGGCACGAGCGTGCCATCAGCCTTGATCTGCACCTGTTCGTCGTTGTGCACGACTTCGCCACTGACCGTGCTATCCCACTGCGCGCGGGCGGTGAACACCGTGTCGGCCGGTACCGATTCGGCACCGTCACCGCTCACCAGCTTCTGGATGCCAACGCGACCAAATCCGGTCGGAATGACCTTACCGCCGGCCTCCCAGTGACGTGTCGCGTCGTCGGTCACCTCGGTACCAGCTACAACGGCCGTGTTCGTGTACGGTCCTGGATCGCTGACATCGTCAATCTTGGCTTCGTAGTAGATCCGATACAGCTTGTTGGGATCAAGCGTGTTCGGCTTGATTGTGATCGTGAATTCCGTACCGCCGGCTGACACGTCTTCGGTGTACGCATCTGTTGGCAGTTCCGTGTACGTCTCTGGACTCTTCGTGACTTCTTCGACCATGACCACACCGTTATAGGTCTGGCCCGACCCGAGGGAGTCCGTGATCTTCAGCTCGGTGGTCGTGTCAACAGTGCCTTCAGGAATCCAAACCATCCAGCGGATCGCGTCTTGCGAACCCAAGGCAAACCAGCCCCACTTTTCGATTTCACTTGGAAACTCAGTTTGTTCGCCAATAATGCCGCCGCCACCGGGAATTTCAACAGCTTCAGTCTCGCCGGTTACCCGACCAAATTCGACGGTGGTGGTATCGGTCACCTCGTCAGCCTGCACATAAAAGAACACCTTGCCCTCGAGCTTGCTGAAGTGCTGCTGCGCGAAATCCGTGAAGGTGCAGGTGACCTCGCCAGTGGCGCCATCCGCACCACAACTTGCGGTGACGTTGCCGTCGTCATCGGTCAGGTCCCACGTGGGGTCAAGCAGCTGAAAACCAGCAGGCACCTTGACTCCAAAGGAGTCGCCCGCCTTAACCCGGCCATTCGTGTCAAACCCAAACTCGACCTTCAGCACGTCGTACTGCACCGTGGTCTCACCCTGGCCCCGCGACTCGTTCGTGAGCGTAATTGAACCGGGCACGATGATGTCGAGCTGAGCAGCATCGGCCGACTTCGGTCCGACCAGGACACCAGCCAGGGCGAGCACGACCGCGAGAATCATCGCGGCAGCAGTGGTCAGCCAAGAACGCGACTTGGTGATGGGCAGCGAATCTGCGAGCGATGGTCGCAACAATGACTCCAATACGTTGGAAGGTTTCCAGCGACTGCACCAACCGACTCACGCGCAGGTAGCCAGTGCCATAATCAGTGCATCCACACTAAACACGGTCGTCTGCAAGAACGATCACCAAAATGCTTGCGCTACTGCGATTGAGTCGCAACTAGCGGCAAGCGGATGCGGATCCGGATGCGCTACGCGATCGTCTCGGGGTCTGCTTCGGGCTCGGGGCCGAGTGCAAAGCGACGAGCAGTGATGCGTTCAATGTCGATAGCCACAAAGACGCGCTTAATACTCGGTACCAGCGGGCGCAGGTCGAGCTGTTCGGCACGCTCGATTTCGTCATCGCGGTCAAGGATGCGGGCGGCACCGGTTACGAGCACGCTCCAGGCTTCGGTTTCGGACACGTAGTCGGTCTGCAGGAAGACTTCGTCGGCGGTGACCGCAGCGGCAAGCTTGGTGCCGGGAGCGGTTCATCGTAGTTTCACCGTAAAACGCACACTACGGAGTTTGTCTAACTGATCAGCTCGCGTCGAGGCATTGCACAGTCAAGATTTCACCGCATCCGGATGCGCTGACAGCTGCTCTGGGCATGCTGGCAATATCACTGTTACGCACAGTCCGCCATCTTCATTCGCAGCAATGTCAAGTTTGCCGCAAGCTCGATCAACGATGGCAGAAACGATCGATAGTCCGAGCCCCCGGTTGCCACGACCTGTGCGTCCCGCTTTCGTTTCAAACGGTTCCAACAGCCGACCCAATTCGCTCGAATCCACGATCTCTCCAGAGTTGCGAACCATTACGACTGCAATGGGCGGCGTATCCCCTGCTCGATCCATTGTGGTGGACACCGTGAGATCACCGCCATCAACATTGTGTTGAATCGCGTTTTGCACGAGGTTCTGCACGAGCTGGCGAAACAACTGTTCGTCCCCGTACGCCGTTGATTGTGCGAGTTGTGTCGTTACGGTGAGACCACGCCGCTCGATTTCTGCCTCGAAATCTTGCAGCACACTACGAACTGTTTGGCTCAAATCGCATTCAGTTTGCGAAACTTTCCCGGCTTCGAGTTCGGCAAGATCAAGCAACGCCTCAACCGTTCGCGTGCTGCGGGCATTGACTTCTTTCAACTTGAGCAAGACATCACGGTCAACCATGTCTGGCTTCATGAGTGCCACTTCGAGGATCGTGCGAGTAGTTGCTAACGGGGTGCGAAGTTCGTGCGAAGCGTTTGCCGTAAATCGTCGCTGAGCGACAGTAAACCGCTCGAGGTTGTCGAGCATCTGGTCAAATGTTTGCGCAAGCTCTGTGATTTCGTCCTTGGGACCCTGATATCCGATTCGGTGATCAAACCGTCCGTCGGCAGCAAGTCGCGCAGCATTATTAACCGCCGCAAGTGGTTTCAGCATCCGCCCGGCTAACAGCCAAGCGGCTACTGAACTCAGCACGACCAACACGAGCAGCGCGATGAGCGAAACCTGTAACAAGAGCGTGAGGAAATCGCCCTCAGTCTTGACGGAAATCGCGAAATCTTCGGGGAAATTCTCCGGGTCATCAACGGCAATGACGAGCGGTCCGTGTTCAGAACTGCCTGTTGGCGAAGCAAATCCGTAATCCGGAACATAGCCGATGAACAGCGCCATCAGCGCCAGCAGCACCCCGCCGCAGAGAATCATGAGCAGTGCATACGAGAATGCGAGCTGTGTGCGAGCGGTGAAACGACGGCGTTTCCAACGCTTGGTCCGCTGTGGCCTACTCATCCACAGTCCGGTCAATTCTGTACCCAACGCCAGGTTCCGTACGAATAACCCATGGCTCACCGAGCTTGCGGCGAAGCGAGCTAATCGTCACCTTCACCGATTGCGTGAACGGGTTGGCGTTTTCATCCCAGGCTTCTTCTAACAGCGTTTCCGCGCTAATGACGCGACCTGGATCGCGCATCAGCGATTCCAACACCGCAAACTCCTTACGACTTAGACGGATGAAACGCCCGTCACGAGTAACCTCGTGCCGGAAAGGGTCAAGCGTCACCCCGGCCGCCTCGTAGTTGGTGGGACGAGCCGTGAATTGACGTCTGCCAAGTGCTCGGACTCTTGCCAAAAGTTCTGCAAATTCAAACGGCTTAGCTAGATAGTCATCTGCTCCAAGCCGGAATCCTTCAACTTTTTCTTCGGTGCGACGTGCTGCCGTCACCATGAGAATTGCCGGACGCTCGGCTCGGAGGTTCAGCCTCCGGCACACCTCATCACCGTGAATCCCGGGGATATCCCGATCAAGCAGCACCACCTCGTAATCGTTGACGTCGATGCTGTTCAGCGCGTCCACACCATTAGTGACGATATCGGCCGCGATGGAATGTAACGAAAGTCCATCTTGAATGGCTTCTGCCAAGTACGGCTCGTCTTCAACTATCAGAACGCGCATGACTCCTCCTAAGCAAAAGGTCAGCACATGATAATTGCACGGCTCCTCGCTGATTACTGGCCTGGACCAGTGTTGCACGCAGCCGGTAAAAGAAACGTAAGCAAATTTCTTTACCCTTTCGCAACCGCTTCACCTGTCAACTGGATTTGTCCCGGTCACGCAGCCGCAGCTGTGCTGACTCAGTTTCAAGAACATCAGGAGACTTCCATGTTGAATTCACGAGCTGCTCGATTCGCTACGGCCCTACTACTGGGCGGCGGCGCCCTGCTGTCGTTGGCTGGTTGTGCAACAAACGAACAGCCTGAGCTTAAGAAGGATCACGCATCGAGCGTCGAACAGTGGCAGCACGACTTTGACCGCTGCCTGCGAGACGAAGGCATCGAGCCCGAAAATGCCGGGATTCCAGTGAATCCTGATGGCTCGCCTGTTGAAGCGAATGCCGACAGCGCCGCACTCGATGCAGCACTGCAGACCTGCACTGAGAAAGTTGGCCCGGCACCCCAGGGAGCAGGCGTGGCAACTGACGAACAACTCAATGAACAGCTGCTGACGTTTGCGAAATGCATGCGTGAAGCTGGCTACGACGTCGCTGACCCAAACCCGAACGCTGGCGGAATCACCGTGCAACAGAATGGTGGCCCCGATGCTGATCCTGCAGATGTCAAGCGATGCAGCGAGGAAGCAGGCTTAGAAAACCAGGGCGAGTAGGTTCCATCGATGCAGAAGAAACGCATTGTCGCTATTACCGGCGGACTGCTCGTTGCTATCGCGATCGGGGTAACCGGAATATCACTCGCCAACGGTGCCGCCGCGCCACAAGCTGCTCAGACTGTGGCACCTTCGACCGAAACCGCGACGGTAACGAAAACAGATCTCGTAGAACGGGTAGAAGCCAAGGGCACCCTCAATCATGGCAAGACCATGACCTACGGGACGCAGCTAAGCGGCACCATTACGGCATTAGCTCCCATCGACACCAACCTTGCGCCCGGTACCGAGATGCTGCGCGTGGACGAACGGCCAGTCTTTGCCATGCGCGGTGAAGTCCCTGCCTGGCGAAGTTTTGAAGAGGGTATGACGAACGGCAAAGACGTCATGCAGCTCGAGCAGAATCTGAACGCACTCGGATATTTTTCCGACGAACCAGACGAACACTACGGCTGGGCAACTGCCTCCGCTGTCGCCCAGTGGAACAAAGACCATGGATTTGGCTGGAATACCACGCTTGAGCTGGGTCGCGTCGTGTTCATCCCAACAGATGTCCGCGTTAGCGCACACAAGGCCAAGGTCGGGGATGCCGCAAGCACGTCCGTGCTTGACGTCACGGGTACTGCCAAGGCAGTTACGGCCGAAGTTCAGCCGAGCATGCGGTCGCTGTTGCAGGTTGGCGCCAAAGCCGACATCACGCTACCCGATGGGAGCAGCATCAAGGGTGTCGTAGAAGCCGTCGACCCTCCGGTCGAAAAAGAAGACAAGTCTGGCCAAAAAACGGTCAAAGTGCCAGTACGGTTGTCACTTGTTGACCCGGCATCCGCCGATGCGTACACCGATGTGACCGTCAGTGTCGTCGCTACTCGGACCATCGCCAAGGATGTACTGGTTGTTCCGGTACAGGCCCTGCTTGCGGAACCTGGTGGCAAACACGCCGTTGAAGTCGTCAACAACAACGTGTCAAAACGCGTTCCGGTAGAAATCGGTGCGTTTGGTGACTCGATGGTTGAAATCAAGGGCGGCAACGTTCACGCAGGCGACAAGGTGGTAGTCGGCGAATGATGACGCAATCACCACTACTGACACTTGAAAGCGTGTCACGAACCTACGGCTCGCCGCCAACAACGGCCCTCAACGACGTCAGTTTCACCGTGAATTCCGGCGAGATGGTGGCGATCACCGGCCCCAGCGGCTCCGGCAAGTCGACGCTGCTCAACTTGATCGGTGCGCTCGACCGCGCAAGCAGCGGCGAAATCACCATCGCCGGTTACCAACTGTCCGAAGCCCGTGATGCTGACCTGTCGGCGCTACGAGCGCACCTCATCGGATTTGTGTTCCAGCAATATCACCTGGAAGAGTCACAAACCGCCGTCGACAACGTCGCCACGGGACTCCTCTACACCGGCATGCCCCTCAAGAATCGACGGGAACATGCTCGTGCAGCGCTGAGCCGTGTAGGACTCAGCGACAGACTTAACCACACACCTCGGCAGCTTTCGGGCGGACAGCGACAACGCGTCGCCATCGCCAGGGCAGTTGTCGGCGACCCGCCACTATTGCTTGCTGACGAGCCAACTGGTGCACTCGACACGCGCTCCGGTGAGCAGGTTCTCGAAATCCTCCGAGACCTCAATTCCACGGGAACCACCGTGCTCGTCATCACCCACGACCGTGACGTTGCTGCTGGGTTTCCCAGACAAATCAGTATCCGCGACGGCGTAATTGAACGCGATAGCCAACGCGCATGACACAACCAACCAATATGACAGCAGATATTTCTGTATCCCCTTCTCGGCTGCGCCGAAAGGATCTCCTGCGACTGGGCTGGCAAGGGATCCACGCGCATCCGCTGCGTGCCACGCTTTCTGCATTGGGAATCGCCATCGGAATCGCCGCAATGGTCGCAGTCATCGGCATCTCACTATCGAGTCAAGCAAGGGTCCAGGAGCGGCTAGCGTCACTCGGCACCAACCTACTTACCGTCTCCGCAGGAAAGTCATTCAACAACGAAGATGCCGTGCTGCCAGCCGACGCTGCTGAACGCCTCAAACGCATCGAGGGAGTTGAACAAGTTGGTTGGGTAGGCAACATGCCCAACGTGGCGGCGTATCGCAACCAATATATTGAGCCAAGTGCCACCAACGGTCTGACCGTCGCAGCAACGGATACCGGCCTACTTTCGGCAACCTCAACCGAACTGCAAAGCGGAAGCTGGTTCAATGACTCCACCAAGCAGTTTCCAACCACGGTGCTTGGCGCAACCGCGGCACAACGCCTGGGCATCGTTAGTCCTGGTGGGTTGATTACGATCGGCGGCCAGAACCATACCGTGCTCGGCATCCTCAAGCCTTCGGCGCTCGCCCCCCAACTTGACACCTCGGTCTTAGTAGGAAGCACGCACGCGGAAGCGCACCTCGGATTTACCTCGTCCCCCACGACCCTGTTTGAGCGGTCTACGGATTCCACAGTGGAGTCCGTTCGACAGCTCATCCCGGCAACGATCAATCCGAAATCCCCAAACGAGGTAAGTGTTAGCCGTCCTTCCGACACCCTCGCCGCACAACACGCAATCGACACCGCGTTTACCGGCCTGCTCGTAGGAATGGGCTCGATCGCCCTGCTGGTTGGTGGCGTTGGTGTCGCGAACACCATGGTCATCACGGTGCTCGAACGTCGACGTGAGATTGGCCTACGACGAGCGCTCGGCGCAACTCGTGCCCATGTCCGCATGCAGTTCCTAGTCGAGGCGATACTGCTGGCGACCTACGGTGGCGTAGCTGGAGTTGTGCTTGGCGTAACCACAACCGCTCTGGTCTCATTGGCCAACGGATGGCCGCTCGTGACACCCCCGCTCATTTCTGCACTTGCGTTAATTTCAACCATCGCGATCGGCGCGATCTCCGGCATGCTTCCGGCTATGAAAGCGGCGAAAGTTGCACCGACCGAAGCACTCGCAGCCTAACGGCAAGAACCTCACCGTTGGATACGCGCAGCAGCTCCATCTATGCGATGGAGCTGCTGCGCATTTCCTACGAACCTCATCGCGCACGTGCGTTAAACCACGGTGCGCTTGCGAGCCAGCAAGATCTCACCAAGAACAATCGCGTCAGCGGTGCTTAGGCGATCGTCTCAGGTTCTGCTTCGGGCTCGGGACCGAGTTCAAAACGACGCGCGCTAATGCTCTCGATATCGATCGCTACGAACACGCGCTTGACGCTCGGTACCAGCGGGCGCAGGTCGAGTTGTTCGGCACGCTCGATTTCGTCATCGCGGTCAAGGATGCGGGCGGCACCGGTAACGATCACACTCCACGCTTCGGTTTCGGACACGTAGTCGGTCTGCAGAAACACCTCGTCAGCGGCCACTGCGGCGGCAAGCTTCGTGCCGGGAGCGGTGCGGAAGATCAGCAGGTCACCCTCGATGGCGTAGTTGATCGGGAAGATCTCCACATGTTCGCCGATTCGCTCGACGAGTCGCCCCACCGTTTGCGATGCAAGCAGTTGGCGGGCTTCGGCCTCGGTTGGGATCATCATTACATCGTCGTAATCGCTCATGTTGCTATCGTGCCACTGCGGGCTGAACAACACGTGACGTTCGACGGGCACCTGCACGGCGCACCCGCTAGCCTCGCCGCTTGCGGCGAGCGATATTGGGGATTTCCAGCTCGGGCATCGCTCTGAGCATGAAGCGGTCGAAATCAGGAACCGTAAACGCGGCATACCCGTGAGCTGGCGTGTAGAGAAGTCCCATCTCAATCAGCTGTGCTCGTGCAGGGCCAAGCTGACTCGAATCTCGTTGCAACAGCTTGGCAACGTCCGCAGCTTTCTGCGGAGCCGGGCCAAGTTCTGCCATCGCCCGCATGTAGGCCGCTTGCAGTGGCGTTGCCCGGTCGAGACGGACTCGAAAAAATGAGCTGTCAAGCTTCTCTTCATAGGCTTCTCGTGCTTCTTCCACGTCCCGGGCAGTAATTGTCGGCCCCTCAGCGATTATCCACGCCTGATACCCGAGCTCTTGAATGAAGTAGGGGTAGCCGCGAGTGAAGTCGACAGCGAGTTCTGCCGCATCCGTTTCAAACTCAACACCCTCGGCGGCGGCTGGATCTCGCAGCGCTCGAATGGCTTCCTCGTACGAGAGTTCACCGATCACCGGAAACTTAAATAGGCGCTCCGCATAGGATTTTGCGTCCCCCGCAAGCTCAGCAATTTGCGGCAGACCAGCACCTACGAAGGTCACCGGAAGCTTCAGTTGCACCGTACGATGAACCGATTGAATTAGCGCCTCGAGCTGGGCAGGTTGCAAGAATTGCACCTCATCGATGAGGATCGCCACTCCACGCTTGCGGGCTTGCGCGGCTTTACCGACGGCAACAAGCGTATCGGTCAAGTCGAGTCCGATGTCTCCGTGGTCGGCAACGCCTTCACTCGGGTCAACACCCCAGGATGCGGTCAACCGCGCATCGTGGTCAATCACCAGTGCGAAAGAACTCAGCGCAGCGGCTGCATCCCTAGCGAACGAGTCCCAGCGCGCGCGGGGCGACAATCGCAACAGCGCACCCTTGAGCTGCGTGAACATCTTGCGACGAAATTCTTCGTCGTCGCCTTTGCTTGCTTCAAAGGACACGACTTCCCAGTTCGCGTCGGTGGCCAAGTGTTCGAACTTGTTCAGCAGGACAGTCTTGCCCACTCCGCGGAGCCCCGTGATGATCATGGACTGCTCGGTACGTCCCCGGGCAAGGCGTGCGAGCAACGTCTCAAACGATTCCAATTGATCGTCACGACCGATTAACACCTCGGGTGCTGCACCCGCATTAGGGGTGTACGGGTTCAGCTTGGGGTCCACGTGCGCCGCCTCAGTTTTCTACGATTACCTAACTTTATTAGCTTTCAATAAAACACTGTAAAACACGAAAAGTGCTACCACTGCTACCTGTGGATAACTCTGCGACGAATGACCTTGACGACTTCTTCGAAGGCGAGCACGAAAGCGCCCGCAGCCACCGCAATCAACCAGTGCACCGCATCCAGCCCGACCGTGCCGAAGGCCGATTGCAGCAGCGGCACCTCAACCACCGCGATCTGCGCCACGATCGCCACCGCAAACGAAATCCACAGCCAGCGGTTCGAGAACAGGTGCGTGAAGGCGCTCGACATATCCGAGCGACTGTTCAGCGCGTTGAAGAGCTGCATCATCACGAGCGAAGTGAACACCGTCGTGCGCGCCACCGCGAGCTGCTCGGACTCGGGCACGCCTTCGGTCATGCCCGCAAGGAAGCCGCCGGGCAGCATCAGGTCATAGATCACCAGGTTCACAACGCCCATCACCAGGCCGATGCTGATCATTCGTGACCACATGTGACCGTCAATCACGCGTGCATCCGGACGACGTGGCGCCCGCGCCATCACATCGTCAACTTCGGGATCAACACCCATCGCGAGCGCCGGACCCGAGTCGGTCACCAGATTCACCCAAAGAATCTGTGTCGCGAGCAGCGGGACCACGGTCGCCGCCGGGTTCGCAGGGTCGGCCAGGCCAATCAGGCCACCGAACACGACGCCCAAGAAGATCGTCGCGACCTCGCCCATATTCGAGCTCAATAGGTAGCGCATGAACTTCTTGATGTTGTCGAAGATCACGCGGCCCTGGCGCACTGCCGCAACGATCGTGGCGTAGTTGTCATCGCCCAAAATCATGTGCGAGGCCTGCTTGGTCACCTCGGTACCGGTGATGCCCATCGCGATGCCAATGTCGGCCGATTTCAGCGCCGGGGCATCGTTCACACCGTCGCCGGTCATCGATACGATCGCGCCACCCTCACGCAGTGCCGCGATGATGCGGAGCTTGTGTTCGGGAGAAACGCGAGCATAGACCGAAACGTCGCGGGCCGCTTCGACGAGCGCGGCCGCATCCATCGCATCTAACTGCGCGCCGGTGAGCGTGCGTGCCTGCTCCCCCGCACCAACGATGCCGAGATCTTGCGCGATACGTGCCGCGGTGATCGGGTGGTCGCCGGTGATCATCACGACCTTGATGCCGGCACCGTGCGCTTCGGCAATGGCCTGCACCGACTCATCGCGCGCCGGGTCGATGATGCTCGCGACACCGACAAACACCAGGTCGCGTTCGCAGGAGTCGTCGAACGCGTCGCACTCGCACTCGTCGGCGTCGCGCAACGCCACACCGAGGGTGCGGTATCCCTGCTCGGCGAGGTCACGAATCTGCGCCTGCCAATAGTCACGTCGCTCTGCCGTGAGTGGCACTTCACTGCCGTCGACGTATTCGGATGCGCAGCGGTCGAGCAGGACGTCGGGGGCACCCTTGGCCAGGATGCTCGCGGTTCCGTCCTCACGTCGGCCGATGACCGACATCATCTTGCGTTCTGACGAGAACGGCACTTCGCCCAAGCGTTCCAGCGCCGGAATCGGGCCCGCCGCCTCGAGTTTGCGCTCAGCGACGAGGAACGCGGCTTCGGTCGGGTCGCCCTGAATCTGCCAGCTGCCATCCACCTTGGCGAGCTGCGCGTTGTTTGCGCGCGCCCCGCCGTTGAGCACGAGTGCGGCTTCGGCGAGCACCGCCAGTGACGGCGCCAGTAGCTTGCCCTTGGGCGTGTAGCCCACGCCCTCGAGCGTGACGCGACCGGATGCGGTCACCACTTCGCGCACCGTCATCTCGTTTTTCGTGAGTGTGCCGGTCTTGTCAGAGGCAATCACCGACACCGAACCGAGCGTCTCGGCCGAGTGCAGGTCTTTCATGACGGCGTTGCGCTGCGCGAGCACCCGCACCCCGATCGCCAACACCAGTGACAAGATCGCAGGCAAGCCCTCGGGTACGGCCGCGACCGCGAGCGATACGCCCAGCAACAGCACCTGAATCGCCTCGGCCACCGAGTGCACGCCGTTGACCAGCACCAGCGCCAGCATCACCACGACGGCGATCGCAATCACCAGGATGCCCAGGGTGCGCGAAACGCGCGCAATCTCGCGTTCCAGCGGCGACGGCTCCGACTCGGTCGCATCCAGTAGTGTCGCCACTCGACCCATCTCGGTGTCCATGCCGGTGCGGGTAACGATCGCGCGACCCACGCCGCGCGCAACCGCCGTGCCTTTAAACACCAGGTTGACGCGGTCGCCGATCTGCTGTGGGGCATCAAGGGTGTCGACCGACTTGGTGACGCCGGTTGATTCGCCCGTGAGCGAGGCTTCTTGCACCTGCAGCGAAGTTGCCGAAACGAGGCGCGCGTCGGCACCGACCGCATCCCCCTCACCGAGCACCAGCACATCGCCCACAACGATTTCGGATGCGGGCACGCTCACCATGAGTCCGTCGCGCAGCACCGTGGCGCGCGTCGCGGTCATCGCCGAAAGCGCGGCAACGGCATCGGCAGCCTTGTTCTCTTGCACGAACCCGAGCACGGCGTTCGCGAGCACGATCACCGCGACCACGATGCCGTCGATCGGCAGGCCCTCGGCCCCTTCGGCGGCCCACGCAACCACCGAGATCCCGATGGCCACGAGCAGCAGGTACACGAGCGGATCGGCGAACTGCCGCAGGAATCGCACGAACGCCGACTCGCGCTCGGTGGTGCGCAGTTCGTTCGGGCCGTATTCGTTGAGGCGACGCTCCGCCTCGGCAGCGCTGAGGCCCTGTTCGGCGTCGACGCCGAAGTGCTCGGCGATCTCTTGTGGGGTGCGGGTTTCGAGGGCGTCGAGTGGGGTCAACTTCGGGTCCTTTGCGCGCGAAAACGGGGCCATACCCTGCTGTTTGCATCCTGGTGGGGATGCATGACGGTTCACGGTGTTGCCCGTCTACCCGAGGGTATAGCCCCGACAATTCGCGTTATTGAGCGTCGCTCAGTTTGCGGTGTTGGTGCGGATGCGCGCGGGACGAGTGCGTGTCGCGCGCGGCGTGCTTGTAGTTGCCGCTTGCTGAGTCTGCCGCTGACTAGCCTGCTGCTGGCCTAGGCGGTTGCCGCCGCAGCAGCTTCGGCGGCCTTCGGCAGGGCCTTCGCGATCTGCTCAAGCGCCGCGTCGTCATGGGCCGCCGAAAGGAACCAAGCCTCGAACACGCTCGGTGGCATGTTCACGCCGCCGTCGAGCATGGCGTGGAAGAACGCCGGGTAGCGGAACGATTCCTGACGCTTAACCTCAGCCTCGTTGATCGGCGAAGCGTTGCCGAACTCATCCTTGCCCGACCATCCGAGCGCAGCGCCGTCACCGAACGCGAACGAGAACAGGTTGCGCACCCGCTGCACGGCGAACGGCTGGCCCACACGCTGGAATTCGGTGGCCACAAGCTCGACCACACGGTCGGCCGCAGCATCGACGGCTGCGTATGCCGCCGCATCCGCCAAGCGCAGCGTGGTCACACCCGCGGCAACCGCAACCGGGTTACCCGAGAGCGTACCGGCCTGGTAGACGCCACCGTTTGGCGAGAGGTGTTCCATGATTTCGCGGCGCGCACCGAGCGCGGCAACCGGTAGACCGCCGCCGATGACCTTGCCGAACGTGAAGATGTCGGGTTCCCAGCCGCCGCGGGTCGAGTCCTGCTGCTCGCGACCCCACCAACCGGCAGGTCCCGTGCGGAAACCGGTGAGTACTTCGTCGCAGATCATCAGTGCGCCGTTGCTGTGGCAGATCTCGGCGAGCTCGCGGTTGAACCCGGCAGCCGGTGGCACGACACCCATGTTGGCGGGCGATGCTTCGGTAATAACCGCCGCGATCTGGCCCTCGTGCTCGGCGAACGCGGCGCGAACGGCCTCGAGGTCGTTGTAGGGCACCACGATGGTCTGTGAGGTGATGGCTTCGGGCACACCCGCCGAACCGGGCAGTGCCAGCGTTGCCAGACCCGAACCGGCTGCGGCGAGCAGACCGTCGGAGTGACCGTGGTAGCAACCGGCGAACTTGATGATGAGATTGCGGCCGGTAACGCCGCGCGCCAGACGAATCGCAGTCATGGTCGCTTCGGTACCGGTCGACACCAGGCGCACCTCGTCAAGTGCCGGCACGCGCTTGGCGATCTCTTCGGCGAGCTCAACTTCGCCAACCGTGGAGCCTCCAGGACACATCATGCGCGCCGAGGTCTCGCGAACTGCTTCAACAACCTCGGGGTGCGAGTGGCCCAGCAGCAGCGGCCCCCAACCGCAGACGAGGTCGACGCGCCGGTTGCCGTCGATGTCGGTGATCCAGGCGCCTTCAGCCGAGTGGGTGAACGGCGGGGTGCCGCCAACCGAGCCGAATGCGCGAACCGGGGAGTTCACCCCTCCGGGAGTCACCTTGCGGGCACGGTCAAACCAATCAGCGGATGCGCTCATGAATTCTCCTTGGAAGATGTTCAGACCCCAACAGTCTAGGCAGTGTCGATCTGCGGGGCGGTCAAGGCCTGCGGGCGTCGCCTAGGCGGCGGGCCAACGCGGCGGATTCCAAACTCTTTGCCGATGAATAACGGATTAAGTTGCACAAAATCGCGTTCATGTTGCTGTGACAGCAATATGAACGCGTTTTTGTGCAAGTTAGTGTGCCGCCTGACGGTTAGCGCAGCGTACGCGCGTACTCGAGCGCGAAATACGTGAGCACCGCATCCGCACCGGCACGCTTGATCGACACGATCGACTCGTCGATCGCGCGCTCACGGTCAATCCAACCGTTCTGCGCAGCAGCCTCGATCATCGCGAATTCGCCCGAGACTTGGTACGCCCAAACCGGCACGATCGACTCGGCTGCGGCATCGGCGAGCACATCGAGGTAGCTCATCGCCGGCTTGACCATCACGATGTCGGCACCCTCTTCGATGTCCAGCAATACCTCGTGCAGACCCTCGCGACGGTTGCCCGGATCCATCTGGTAGCTGCGGCGGTCGCCCGAAAGCTGCGAGTCAACGGCTTCGCGGAAGGGACCGTAGAAGGCAGATGCGTACTTGGCCGAGTACGCGAGCAAGATCGCATCCTGGTGACCGGCTGCATCCAGCGCCTCGCGCGCCACCGTGATCTGGCCGTCCATCATGCCCGACATGCCAATGATCTGCGCGCCGGCCTGCGCCTGCACGACCGCCATTTCCGCGTAGCGGGCGAGGGTGGCGTCGTTGTCGACGCGGCCGTCGGCGTCGAGTACACCGCAGTGCCCGTGGTCGGTGAACTCGTCGAGGCAGAGGTCGGCCTGAACCGTGAGGGCGTCGCCGACCTCTTCGGCAACCGCGGTAATCGCGCGGTTGAGAATGCCCTCGGGGTCGGTGGCGCCGCTACCGCAGGCGTCGCGCTCGGCAGGAATACCGAAGAGCATGATGCCGCCAAGACCCGCTTCGGCCGAGTCGTTGGCGAGCTTGCGCAGCGAGTCCATGGTGTGCTGCTGCACCCCCGGAAGCGAGGTGATGTCGACCGGTGCGTCGATGCCTTCGCGCACGAATACGGGCAGAATCAGTGCATTTGGGTGAACGCGAGTCTCGCAAACCTGGCGACGAATGGCGGGCGTGGCGCGCAAACGGCGCGGACGAATTGTGGGTTCGAGCATGTGGCCAGTCTATTCCCTGGCCCGTTACAGGCGGCGGCCGATCGGCGATGTTGCGAAACCACCGGCTTTCGTGACTCGGTTACTCGGTCTAAAGAACGTATGCGTCGCGAAACGCACCAGACGAGTCACGAACGCAGATCATCCGCCTGCAACGCCGCGCCCACCGCGTCGACAACCGCTTGCGGGTGCTTCGACGCGGCCTCAGCATCCACGCGGAGCCCAGCATCTTCGGCATCCGAGGTGGTGATCGGACCAAACGACACGACCTTTGTCAGGGCAGCGCCCTCGGCAGTGGCGAGTTCTGGAACCTGCGCCGCAAGCTCCCGCGCGATGGAACCCGAGGACACGACGACCGCATCCACCTCGCCCGCAAGTAGCCGCGAGCGCAGCGGGACCGGTAGCGTGCGTGCAACCGGGCGATACGCCACCACATCGGTGAACGCGGCGCCAAACTCAGCGAACCCGTCGGCGATCGTCGTGCGCGCAATCGCGGAATGCGGCCAGAGCACGCGCAATTCGTCGCGGTGGTCGGGCCACTGGGCGATCAGCGCTCGCGCCGTGTGTTCGGTCGGGATGAAGTGGGTTTCGATGCCGTATTCGGCCAGCGCCGCGGCGGTACCGTCACCGACCGCCGCCACCTTCGTGTGCTCGGGAATGCGCGCCGAACCGGCAGCGGCCACCAGCGCGTGGATTGCCCGCGGACTGGTAACCACCAGCCACTGGAACGCGCCCCGGCGCAGCTTCTCGGCAGCGTCGAATACCTCGTTCAGGTCGCCCGGCGCAACACCGATCAGTGGCGCGACCTCGACCGCGCAACCCGCCGCCGCAAGCAATTCGCGCGTGGGCCCCACCCAATCGCCATCGCTCAGCAGCGCCACCCGGCGCCCGGCCAATCCTGACTCGTTCATCGCGGTCGCTTAGGCGTACGGTTCGGCAATCAGCCGGCCCGCGCCCTGCTGCAGCAAATCCTCGACCACGAGTCGCGCCACCGCGAGCACATCGTCGGATGCCATGGGTCGCGCGGTCAGCGCACCGGTCGCAGGTGCCGGCAACGTGACCGGCCCGGTCGCCCGAGCCTCGCAGCGCGTCGACTGGCCCGCATCCAAGCCGTACACGACGCCGTGAATCGACAGCACGCCGTCGACAACTTCGGCGTGCACGCCAACCGGTGCCTGACAGCCCGCGTCAAGCCCGTTCAGCACGGCGCGTTCGGCCTCGACTGCGGTACGGGTCGCGGCGCAATCGACCGC
Organism: [Zimmermannella] bifida NBRC 103089; assembly: GCF_001570925.1. Lineage (GTDB taxonomy): Bacteria > Actinomycetota > Actinomycetes > Actinomycetales > Microbacteriaceae > Gulosibacter > Gulosibacter bifidus. The sequence continues at coordinate 154,627 of NZ_BCSP01000004.1, read as the reverse complement.
GCCCAGCGCATCCAGTTCAAACCCTTCGCGCACCTCAACCGCGAGCGCACCCTGACCGGGAGCGGTCGGGAAGACATCCAGCGGCAGCATCTCGGTGATGACCCGTTCGCGGTCGAACCGCACGAGTCCCGCCGCGGCGAGCACGACCGCATCCAGCTCGCCCGAAGTGACGAAGCCGATGCGGGTGTCGATGTTGCCGCGAATGTCGACCGGAGTGACGTCGGGACGTGCCCGCCGCAGCTGCGCGATACGGCGCGGCGAACCGGTGCCCACACGCGCGCCCGCCGGTAGATCGGCAAGCCCGAGCCCGTCGCGAGCGACGAGCACATCGCGCGCATCGGCGCGTTCAGGATGCGCGGCCAGCACGAGCCCTGGGGCCGGTACCGTCGGCAGATCCTTCAGCGAGTGCACGGCGATATCGACCTCACCGGCCGCGAGCGCCTCGCGCAGTTCGGTCGCAAATACGCCCTGACCGCCGATTTCTTTCAGCGAGGCGCGGTTCACATCGCCGTGCGTCGAAACGCGCGCGATCTCGAACTCGCGACCGGCCGCATCCGCAATACGTTCGGCGATCTGCGTGGTCTGCGCCACCGCGAGCTTCGACCCGCGCGTGCCGATTCGAAGCGGCGCGGGCGTCATGGCTGCAGTCCCGCAACCGCAGGGCGGAACCCGAGGCGCACGTTCTCGCAGCAGCCGGCGCGGCAAACGTCGTACCAGGGGCCGATCTCGGTACGTGCGGGGCGCGCATCCTTCGGGGTGCCCTGGATGCGTTCTGCAATCAGGTCGGCAAGTCCGGCGACGTAGGTGGGATGCGATCCGGGAGTCGGCGTGCGACGGAACGCGAGGTTCGCGGCCGCGGCCGAATCCTTCGCCTCGTTGTCGAGGTCCCAGAGCACTTCCATGTGGTCGCTGACGAAACCGATCGGCACCACGATTACCGCGCGACGGCCCTGTTCGGGCAGCGTCTCGATGACGTCGTTGATGTCTGGCTCGAGCCATGGCTGCGATGGTGGGCCCGAACGTGACTGGAACACGAGCTGCCAGTTGAGCTGCGAGAGTCCGTCGCCGCGCTCCTGCAGCTGCGCGAGCACATCGCGCACGACCGCTTCGCTCACTGCGAGGTGCTGTGCCTTGTAGGCGCCGCCCTCGGGGAAGTTGCGAGTGTCGGGGCCGGAACGGTTGGCGTCGTCGACCGGTACCGAGTGCGTGGTGAACAGCACTTCGACGTCGGTGGCGAGGTTGAGGGATGCGTCGGCTTCCTTGAGCGAGTCGAGTGCGTCGCGCACGCCCTCAACAAAGGTATCGACGAAACCGGGGTGGTCGAAGAACTGACGCACCTTGTCGATTTCGAGTTCGCCGAACAGGCCCTGGTCTTCGAGCGCATCGGCGAAGTCTTCGCGGTACTGGCGGCACGACGAGTACGACGAGTACGCGCTCGTCGCGAGGGCGAGCAGCCGCTTGGCACCCGCATCCGCTGCCTCGCGCACCGCCTGGTTCATGTACGGCTCGGAGTTTCGGTTACCCCAGTACACCGGCAGGTTCAGCCCGCGGCGCTGCAGTTCGGCTTCGAGGGCCGCGCGCAGCTGGCGGTTCTGGGCGTTGATCGGGCTGACGCCGCCGTAGTGGCGGTAGTGCACGGCAACTTCTTCGAGACGTTCGTCGGGGATGCCGCGACCGCCAGTGACGTTGCGCAGGAACGGGATGACCTCATCCTGGCCTTCGGGGCCACCGAAGGATGCGAGCAGGATGCCGTCGTACTGCGTAGGTTCGGATACCCACGGGTCACCGGCGGCGCAGGCCGACGATGCGGCCGAAACGATGGCACCGGGGGCGAGCGGTGCGTCTTTGGCCGGTGCGGGTTTGCGTCCCAAGTTCTCGGCGGGCACTAGTTGCCGGCCTCGTTGGTAGCGGCTTCGTAGCGGAGCACGCTCGCGATCTCGGCGGCTTCGATGCGGCGGCCGGTGTAGAACGGTACCTCTTCGCGCACGTGCAGACGAGCCTCGGTGTAGCGAAGCGCGCGCATCATGTCGACGAGCTGAATGAGTTCCGGAGCCTCGAACGAGAGCATCCACTCGTAGTCGCTAATGCCGAACGACGCGACGGTGTTTGCGAGCACCTGCTTGAACTGGGCGCCGAGCATGCCGTGGTCGCGGAGCATGACGCTGCGCTCTTCTTCTGGCAGCAGGTACCACTCGTAGGAGCGCACGAATGGGTAGATGGTGATCCACTTCTCGGGGGCCTTGCCCATCATGAAGGCGGGCATGTGGCGGTCGTTGAACTCGGCGGCGACATGTACGCCAGCGACCTGCCAAACGAGTTCGAGTTCAGCGAACAGGCCGGTGCGGCGGATGTCGCGCACGGCAGCCTGCAACGCCTCGGGGTCTTCACCGTGTACCCAAACGAGCACGTCACCGTCGTAGCGGAAGCCCGAGACGTCGTAGAAACCGCGCAGGGTGACGCCACGATCGGCGAAGGTTGCGACGGTGGCCTCGAGGTCGGCGCGCGACTGGGCGATGTTGGTGGGCACGCCAGTCGTGGTCGGGCGACGGAACACCGAATACAGGGTGTATTGCGTGAGCGAACGAGATTCAGCGGTCTGCGAAGTGTCCATAGGCGGCAGTCTAGTCCGGCGCGCTGCGCGTAGCGGCGGGGCTCGCGCAGCCGAACGTGCGCCGCGCAGCCGAACGTGCGCCGCGCATCCCGAACAATTCCCGCATCCGGCGCAACTGCCCGCACACGTCCGACGCGCATCTCGCGCCCGGAACCCGCCTTGACCCCGCTTTTCTACGCAACTACTTCGCAAGGCAACTACCCGGCACCATCCGTCGGCGTCGTTTGACTCATCAAAATGCTGCGAATCGGGGGTTTTCACGCCAAAAACCACCGAAATGATGAGTCAAACGACACCTGACAGTCGAGCCAACGCACACGGCGCTGCGGATGCCGGATAACAGCTCGCACTCCGGCGGGCTGTGACTCATCAAAACGCAACAAATCGGGCATTTTCACGCCAAGAACCACCGAAACGATGAGCCGGAGCACGCGCGGTGGCTCCACCCGACGATGTTTGATGCGCCGGGCACCCAGTGCGTCTAGCGCAGCGCGGCTTCGGCGGCCGCGATCGCCGCAGGCACGACCGTCGCCAGGCCGGTGCCGTCAATCCACGTGCCGCAAACGTGCACGCGCGGGTGAGCTGCCGCACCCTGCCCGCCAACCGCACGCCGCACCTGCTCGAGCAGCGCGGCCCGCCCGAGTCGCGTCGGCGGCGCGGGCATGCGCCACACGCGACGACCAAGGTCGAGCAGGTGTGCATCCGAAAGCCGCACGCCAAGCAGCTCCGAGGCATCCGCGAGCGCCAGGCGCGCCACATCGGCGTCCGACATCGACGTGGTCTGCGGTTCGGCGGCGGTGCTCTGCCCCGGCTGCGGGCCGTACGAGAGCCGCACCACGTGGCGACCAGCGGCCGCGTCCTGCAGCCACTCCCACTTCGCGCTCGCATGGGTCAACGCTTTCGCGCGCACCTGGCGGTCGGTGCCTGTGCCGGACGCCACCAGCAGGCCAGTACCGCGCGGATACGCGTCAAGTTCTGGCGCATCCAGCAGCAGCGCCACCACTTCGGCAGCAACGGTGTCGGATGCGGCGAGTTGCGCGGCGTCGATAGCGTCGGTCGAGGCAGCGATGCCGGATGCGATCTGCAGCTCTCGCAACCACGGGAACGACGGCGACGGGGCCACGGTCACGATCACCGCATCCGCGCTGCCATCACCCGCAAGCGAGGTCGCGGCACGCCCTTCGCAGATCTCGACGCCGAGTTCGCGGCACTGCGCCGCCAACGCAGCGATGACGCGGTTCATGCCGCCGCGCACGGTGTTGACGAGCGCGCCGGGTGTTGCCTGCGCACGGCGGTGACGAATCACTGCGGCGACCGATCCGTGTTCGCGCACCTGCTCGGCGATACCAGGCAGCACCGCGTTGAGGTCGACATCTTCGGGATCGATCGAGTAGACACCGCGGCTCACCGGCGCGACGAGCCGCTCGAGCACTTCGTCACCGAAGCGCGCGCGCACAAACTCCGCGAGGGTCGTGGCGTCGGCACCGACGGTGGCGTCGAGCGTCGATTCAGCGGCGACGGATGCGGTTCCCGCGGCGGTAAGCACGTGGCGCACGTCGTCGGGGTCGCTCGGGATGCCGATGAGGCCTCCCTTGGGCATCGGGTAGGCGCGGCCGTCGGCGTAGCCCCAGGAACCGAGCGCGCGCGGTGCGACGACGTCGCCGCTCAGGCCGAGCTCGTCAATCAGCGTCGCGACCGCACCGCCGCGCACGGCGAAGGCTTCGGCGCCGATGTCGATCGTGACGGCACCGTCAGTATCGCCGCCCGCACGCAGCGTCGCGGGCTGAATCATCCCGCCAATCTGCCCCGCTTCGAACACGCGCACGCGCGCACCGAGTTGCGCTGCGCACCGAGCCGCGACCAGTCCCGCAGGCCCGGCACCGATCACGTCGACGCGACGCATTAGAACTCCCCGGTGTGAACCGCGGCGCCTGCCGTTGCGGGCAGGGTGTGGATGAACTCGACCAGGCGCGTTAGCACGGTCGGGTCGGCCTGCGGTGGCACGCCGTGGCCGAGGTTCACGATGTGCGCTGGGGCCGAGTAGCCGCGGCGCACGACGTCGCGAACGTGTGCGTGCAGGTGGTCGTCGCCGGCAAAGAGCGCGGCCGGGTCGATATTGCCCTGCACCGGCACGTTGCTGCCGAGGCGTGCGATGGCTTCGTCGAGCGGGATGCGGTCGTCAACGCCCTGCACGTCACCGCCGGTTTCGTGCATGGCAGTGAGCAGTTCGGCGGTACCCACACCAAAGTGAATCGACCGCATCCGCTCGCCATCGGGCGTGGTGAACTGTGCCGCGCGCTTCAGCGGAATTGCGCTGGATGGGGCGACGGCAGACGCGTAGGTTGCGCGCGAAAGCGATCCGGCCCACGAGTCGAACAGCTGCACGACCGAGGCACCGGCAAGGATTTGTGCTTCCAGGAACGCAGCTGAAAGCTCGCCGATTGCTGCAGCCAACTCGAGCCACGCATCCGGCTCGGCGCGCATGAGTGCGCGAGCACGCAGGTGATCCTTCGACGGACCGCCCTCGACCATGTAGGCCGCGAGCGTAAAGGGTGCGCCGGCGAAGCCGATCAGTGGGGTGTCGCCGAGCTCGGCCACGGTGAGCTTGACCGCTTCGGTGATGGGGGCAAAAATCTCGGGCGTGATCTCGCCGCGCACCTTGGCAGCAAACTCGCGCACCGCATCCGCATCGCGCATTGGTGCAGCAAATACGGGACCGCGGCCGGGAACGATGTCGACATCAACGCCGAGCAGTTTGAGCGGTACCACGATGTCGCTGAAGAACACGGCACCGTCGACGCCGTGGCGGCGTACCGGCTGCAGCGTGATTTCGCTGGCGAGTTCTGGGCGCAGGCAGCTGTCGAGCATGTCGATACCTTCGCGCAGTTCGCGGTATTCGGGCAGCGACCGACCGGCTTGGCGCATGAACCACACGGGCAGCGTGTCGGTGCGGTTTCCGCGGGATGCTTGCACCAGCGGTGAGTTAGCGGTGCGAGTACAGAGCGGATGGTCGGCTGGCAGAACAGTCATGGGCCAATCTTCCTACACTCGACCGCTTCCTGCATCCGGGCGCTGCCTGCCTGTCGCCGCGACGTATCGATGGTCGTTCCTTATGCCGCCTAGGCACGGCGTCGTCTGACTCATCAAAACCGGCCGCATCCACACCGATTCGCGCCAACACACTCAAAATGATGAGCGAAACGACGCCGAGCCACCCGCGTTCGTGTGCTGCGACTCATCAAACGCCAATAAATCGCCCAGCACGCTCAAGAAATCGCGCATTTTGATGCACCGCAGCACGCCAATCACCGCAGCACCGCAGCACCGCAGTTGCAGCACGCCATCCGCGAGCGACCCACAAAAGCGCTCGCAAGCGGGCTAGACTGGGGCGATCATGCTCGTGTGTCTGAGTGCCAACCACCGCAGCGCTGGTTTTTCGCTTCTGGAACGACTCTCGTCGACTCCGGTTCCCGCCCTGGAGGCGGTGCTTCGCGACGCTGACAGCGTGCTCGGTTCGGTGGTCCTCTCTACCTGCAACCGCATCGAGATCTACTTGCACGTCGACGACACCGACGCAGTCGATGCCCTCTTTGCGCCCCTCGCCGCCGTGGTCGGCATCGCCGAATCAGAGCTCCGCGACGGCGTACGCGTCGTCGGCAACGAAGAAGTCCCGGCCTACCTCTTTGCTGTCTCTTCTGGTTTGGAATCGGTGGTTGTGGGCGAAGCCGAGATCGGCGGCCAGGTGCGCCGCGCCTACCAGCAGGCGCTCGAAGCGAAGCTCACCACCAGCGTGCTCGACGACCTCTTCCGCTCGGCAGCAGAAACTTCAAAGGGCGTGCGCGCCAAGACCACGCTCACGAACTCGGGCCGCTCGCTAGTAAGCCTGGCCCTCGATCTCGCGGCATCGCAGGTCGCCGATTGGTCGACCGCACGCGTGCTGCTCATCGGCACCGGTGCGTACGCCGGCGCATCCCTCAAAGCCCTCGAAGCCCGCGGCGTCGGCAACGTCTCGGTCTACTCCCCCTCGCAGCGCGAGCACACGCTCGGCGAGCGTTACCGCATCACCCCGGTCACGCGCCCCGAGTTCAACGAAGTGCTCGCAACTGCCGATGTCGTCATCACCTGCACGTACAGTGACAACTACGTCATCGACTTCGATCTGCTGCGCAACACCCGCCTAACTGCAGGGTCGTCGGCCAAGAAGCTCATCATCGACCTGGGCTTGCCCCGCAACGTCGACCCGATGGTCGGCAAGCTCGACGGCGTCGATGTGCTCGACCTCGAGGCCCTGCGCCTGCACGCCCCGCTCGAAGAACTCGGTACCGCTGAGCTCGCGCGCTGCATCGTTGCTCGCGCCGCACTCGAGTTTGACCAGTCGCGTGCCGAACAGCGGGTTTCGGATGCGATCATTCGGTTCCGCAAGCACGTTTCGTCGCAGCTTGAGGCCGAAATCGCGCGCTATGCCAAGAGTGAAGAGACGGCGATTGCGATGCGCAAGCTCGGTGGTGCGCTGATGCACGGGCCGACGATGCGTGCCAAACAGCTTGCGCGCGAGGGCCGGGCCGAAGAAGCCGAGGCCGCACTCGACCTGCTCTTTGGCAGCGAATCGGTCTGCCCGGCACTGCCGGCGACCACAGCCGCGATCAAGACGCTGAACCACCGCGGCCAAAACTAGGCCAGCACCTGGCCCGCCGACTCCGCACCTCGACCCGGCTTCAAGCACCAGGCTCGGCAACCAGCTCGTCGCCGACACGTCGAGCTCACCAATCTTGCCGTCGTTGAATGACATCAACGCGCCACCGAAACACACTCAGTTATTCGCGCGTGTATATCGGCCTTCGGCATTCAAGGCTCCGAATCTGCCGTTAATTCCCAGCGATGCCTTTCGATTTCGGTCGTTACGCTCTTCCCGCGCAACCGTGCACTCATTCCCGCATCCCCGGATGCCTGCAATGAAAGATGACAACGACCATGACGCATTCGTACGCGAAACCGTGGAAGGCCGGCCCATTTGATATTCGGCTGCCTTTCCTTCACTACCGATTTGAATGGCAGGACTACACGCAGGGTCTGGTCATCTGTGCCGTCGATATGGCGGCAATTCCGCTGATCACACAAGCACTCGGGATGCCGTTTGAGGCTGCCTTGGCAATCGTCATCATGAACGGATTGCTGTATCTGCTGCACTCGACGTTTGGCGACCCGGTGATCCCCGGCTGGATTACCCCGGCCATCCCGCTGCTGTTGATGTACCTCGAGGAGTTCCCGCAGGAGCAAAAGGTTCATGCGCTGGTGGCGTTCCAGTTATTGCTGGGGCTCTTTTCACTGACGCTGGGTATAACCAAACTCGCGTCGAGAGTCGTCAAGCTCATTCCTAATGCCCTTCGCGCCGGAATCGTGATCGGCGCCGGTATTGCGGCCGTGCAGCGCGTATTTGCTGACGGTGGCGAATTCGACCAGTTCCCCGCATCCATCAGTATTTGCGTGGCCGTTGCGATCTTCTTTATGTATTCGAAGTGGTTCCAGAATGCGCAGCGCAATAACGCGGTGCTGTCGACAATCGGTAACTTCGGCATCTTGCCGGCAATGCTGCTTGCCGTGATCGTGGCGCCGCTGGTTGGCGAAGCCGCGTGGCCGACTATCGAATGGGGAATTACCCAGCCGGACTTCATGACGGTATTCACCGAATACACCGTGTTTGGCGTGGGATTCCCGCCGATTGAGATGTTCATTACCGCGATTCCGATCGTGCTCGCGGCCTACATCGTGGTGTTTGGTGACGTGATTCAAGCCGAGGCCGTGCTCGATGAAGCGAACGCGGTGCGTAAGGACGAGAACGTCAAGTACAACCCGAACCGCGCCCACCTGATCTTCGGTGGCCGCAACATGGTGATGGGTGTGGCCGGTCCCGACTGCGCCATGTGTGGTCCCCTGTGGGCGGCGATGCACGTGGCGACCTCGGAGCGCTACAAGAAGGGCCCGAAGGCGATGCAGTCAATCTTCTCGGGTGCCGCCGCCGTGCGCTTGGGTACGAATACGGGATTGTGGCTGCTGCCGATCGTGATGATGATGCAGCCGACGCTCGATGTCGGCTTGGCATTGACGCTGCTGATTCAGGGATTCGTGTCGGTGCGCGTTGGTGTCACCGAGGCACGGTCGAAGACCGACCTGGGCATTGCGGGTGTGGTTGCCGCCATCATCGCGATCGATGGTGCGACGACCGGTTTCGCGGCGGGTGTGCTGCTGACGCTGCTGATCTACACCAAGGACTTCTTCCGCGGTGAAGACGACGGCCTGTTCGCGCCCGACCCGAACAAGATCCCCGACCCCGCCAACGACCCCGAGGTCACCGCGCGTCCAGCAATCGACTGGAACAGCACGGCTGCTGAGTCGACTGCGGTTCAGGATGCACCCGGTCACGCCCCGCAGGCACCCGAAGGTTTGTCATCGTCGCCGTATACGCAGTCCCCACCGCAAGGCGGCGCTGTCGACGATCAACCCACCGACCGCTAATCCAACGTTCCTGCCTCCCAACGGGGAGCCGCGAACCAAACGGGGGTGGTGTGCCACAGGCACACCACCCCCGTTTACGTCCCACCGCAGCCGCACCGTAACGCACGCAGCCGCAACGTCCCGCATCGCACGCACCCGCACTCTGCGTGCTCCCACTCATCAATTCCGCCAAAATCACAGCGAAACCGGCCAAAAACACCCAAAATGATGAGTCGCAGCACACCGAGCCGCACCGACAGCCACCGGAAACGCGCCAAAACCACCCGCATCCCTATGTGAAAATCTCCATCACCCACCAGCAGGTTCGTGCTCATTTCCATTTCCCAGCTAACTTTCAGTGTCCTAGGGTGACCACTACGCACTGCCGCGTACCGCCCCGTCACCAGCGCCGGTGACGCTCACAACTGAAAGACGATTCATGACGCATTCCTACGCGAAACCGTGGAAAGCCGGACCGTTTGATATCCGACTTCCGTTCCTGCACTACCGCCTCGAATGGCAGGACTACACCCAGGGCCTCGTCATGTGTGCGGTCGACCTGGCGGCAATTCCGCTGATGACCGAGCTGCTGGGCATGCCGTTCGAGGCTGCCCTCGCGATCGTTATCCTCAACGGTCTGCTCTACCTGACTCACCACCTGCTCGGCGACCCGGTGATCCCCGGCTGGATCACCCCGGCCATCCCGCTGCTGCAGCTGTACCTCGAAGAGTTTCCGATGGAACAGCGCGTGCACGCACTCATTGCCTTCCAGCTCATTTTGGGAATCTTCTCGATCGCGCTCGGGGTGAGCGGGCTGGCGTCCAAGATCGTCAACATCATTCCGAATGCACTGCGCGCGGGCATCGTCGTCGGCGCCGGTCTCGCGGCCATCCAGAGCATTTTTGCTGCCGGTGGCAAGTTCGATTCGTTCCCGATCACGATCTCGGTCTGCGTCGGTATCGCGTTCTTCCTGCTCTACTCGAAGTGGTTCCAGCACGCGCAAATCGGTAACCGCCTGCTCGGCTTCATCGGTGGCCTCGGCATCCTGCCCGCCATGCTGCTCGCCGTACTCGTGGCACCGCTGGCTGGCGAAACGCCATGGCCAGAGATCGAGTGGGGCCTGTCGACGCCTGACTTCATCACCATGTGGTCGCAGTACACCGTTTTCGGTGTCGGTCTGCCTCCGATCGAAATGTTCGTGACCGCAATTCCCACCGTGCTCGCGGCGTACATCGTCGTGTTCGGCGACGTGCTCCAGTCGAAGGCCGTACTCGATGAGGCGAACGCTGTTCGCACCGACGAGAACGTGCAGTACAACCCGAACCGCGCGCACATGATCTTCGGTGGCCGCAACGCCCTGATGAGTTTCTTCGGTCCCGACACCGCAATGTGCGGCCCGCTCTGGGCGGCCATGCACGTCACCACTTCGGAGCGTTACAAGAAGGGCCCGAAGGCGATGCAGTCGATCTTCTCGGGTGCCGGTTCGTTCCGTTGGGGCACGAACACCGGTCTGTGGCTGCTGCCGATCGTGTCGATCATGGAGCCGATCCTCGGTGTCGCGCTGGCGCTGACGCTGCTCGTACAGGGCTTCGTGTCCATCCGCGTGGGTATCACTGAGGCTCGCTCGAAGACCGACCTCGGTATCGCCGGTGTTGTCGCGGCAGTGCTCGCAATTAAGGGCGCCACCTGGGGCTTCGTCGCCGGTATCTTGCTGGTCGCGCTGATCTACACCAAGGACTTCTTCCGCGGTGAGGACGACGGCGTGTTCGCGCCAGACCCGAACGCGATTCCTGACCCGGCCGCCGACCCAGAGGTCACCCCGCGTCCGCACATCGACTGGAACGACAAGTAGGTCAGTACCGACAGCAGACGTCCGAATTGTCACCAAACCACCCACAATCGGTCATGTTCGACCGAAATCGGCAAGATTGGTGACAGTTCGGACGTTTGTCTACAGCAACGCCAGCGACAGGCCGTACACCGCAACGCCGGTCACAATGCTCAGCAGCACACTCTTTCGCAACAGGTGGATGCCGATGGTCGCGGCCGTGGCGATCACCGTCGGCACCCAGGCGTAGTTCACGATCGGGGTGTCCTGCAGCATCGCCACAACCAGCGTCGCCATCACGCCAACGGGCAGCAGTAGCCCAAACTCTTCAACGAGCTCGTTGTCACGCAACCAGCGCGAGGCGACAAACGGCGCGGCCCGCAACGCGAACGTCACACCCCAGGCGGCCAGGATGGCTCCAGTCACGTACCAAGGCTCCATTACGCACCCCCGCCGGTTACGTTGCGGAAACGTCGGCGGGCGATCACCACGGTGGCGAGCGTGCAGTACCCGACGAGGCCAACCAGCATGGTCAGTTGCGGAACGACAAGTGCTGCGGCGGTGGCGATTGCCAAGCCTGCCGCCAGCATCCACCACTCACCGCTCACCCGAGCAGCCTCGAGCGCGAGCACCACAAACAGTGCGACGACCGCGAACGACATGAACGAAAGATCGAACGGCAAGAACAGCGCAATGATCGAGCCGATCGTGGTTCCAGACACCCAATAGAAGTGCCCGGATGCGCCGATGGCAAGCATGCGTCGCGGCGTCAGCACCGAGCGCGGCAGCGACGTGCACACCGCATACATTTCATCGGTGAGGCAGTGGATGCCGTAGGCACGCAGCCATGGATTCTTGATTCGCTCGATGGGCACACTCAGGCCGTACACCAGGTGGCGCGAATTGACGAGAAACGTGGTGGTGGCGATGGTGGCGATCGGCGCGGCCGCTGCAAGCATCCCGGCGACAAGGAACTCGACCGAGCCCGCGAAAATGAGTAGCGCGGTGATTGCCGCAAGCCACCAGGGCAGTCCCTGCGAGTGCGCATACATGCCGTAGCTCATGCCGAATGGCAGGTAGGCCCAGGCGATGGTCAGGCCGTCCTTGAGACCGGCTTTGATCTCTTCGCGGTGCACCTGTGCCAGATCGGCAGGTTGAGCAGTGTCTGAATGTGGCACGTCTCCCAATTGTGCCGGATGTATCGGGGGTTCGAGAACGTTTGTTACTTCTTGTAATGCACGGGCGGTGTTGGGGTCGCTCGCCGTCGACCCTAACCAACCACCCGCGCCTAACGAACCACCCGCGTAGAAATTTGACCCCACAGGGAGCCTCGGAAGCAATATATGCCTCCGACCTCACCACACGGGGCAATTTTCGCGCCAAGCAGCGCGAAACCCAGGACTGCGAAACTGGCATCGGGAGGAATGATGGCGCAAGATTTCGCAGTGCTCTGCATCGACGACGAGCTCGAACTCGGCGCCGCGATCGTCGAGTACCTCGCCGCATCCGGCATCGGCGCGACACACGTCACCACCATCGACGACGCTCGCCCACTCATCCAGCACGCTCGCCTCGTGCTGCTCGACATCAACCTCCCCGACGGCACCGGCTTTACCCTCTGCCGTGAAATTCGCGAGCAAGCCGATATCCCCATCATCTTCATTAGCGCCCGCGGCAGCGACGACGACCAGATTCTCGGGCTCACCATCGGCGCCGACGACTACCTCGTGAAGCCGTTCTCGCTCGGGCTGCTCACGGCGAAGGTCAAGCGGATGCTTGACCGTGAGCAGCCACCGACAGCCGCGTTCGACGACGGTTGGTTACGGGTCGATCCCGCATCTGGCCGCACCTGGATCAACGGCACCGAAGCGCAGTTACAAACCTTGGAGGACCGGCTGCTGCAGCTATTCGTTCGCGAGCGCGGCCGGCTCATCACCAAACAGGATCTCGCCGAAGAGGTTTGGGGCGACCCGTTCACGTCCGACGGCTCGGTCAATGTGCTCATCCGCCGCCTGCGCATGCGCATCGAACGCGACCCGAACGCTCCCCGGTATATCCGCACAGTTTGGGGACGCGGCTACCTCTTTGAATCCCCGGATGCATCGGCTCCCGGCCCCTTGAACGCTCCCGCACCACACGCGTCGCGATCATGAAGCTCACACTCCGCGCCCTCGCGCTTGCGGGACTCGCGTGCATCGGCATCCTGCTCGTTTGGCAGTTCGGTACCCGACCGGCGACCCGCGTCGATATTTCGCAGCTGAACGCTATCGCCAAGCAGGTGGAGCAGCAGTGGCCGACTCCAACGCTCACAACTCCCGGCGCGGTGTTCGAAGGCGAAACACCTATCACCAGCCGGGAGGTCTCGTGGCCGTCGCCGCTGGCTGCTGCCAGCGACGATGCCCAGCTGCTGCCAATTGTCGTCGACGGTGACACGGTTGGTGTGTTGGCAATCTCGGCGGATGCTGGGCGCGAACCAGTACTGAACGCACACCTGCACTCGGCGTTGCGGGTCGCGACCGCGACCATCGGCATCCTCACCCTGCTCGCCATCGCTTGGGTCGCAGTCGAGTACGCGCGTGTGATTCGCCCTTTCCGCAGGCTGGAGCAGTTTGCGAGCGATGTCGCGGCGGGCAATCTGGATGCACCGCTACTGGCCGGCACAAACACAAGGTTTGGTGCGTGGCAGTCGAGCCTCGATATCTTGCGCAGCGAGCTCCTTGAAGCCCGGGCGAATGAGGATACGGCGAAGCTCGCGCACAAGCAGTTGATTGAGCAGATCAGCCACGATATTCGCACCCCGATTGCGTCGATCGCCGCGAACGCAGAGCTGCTGGAGCTCGAGAACCTCTCCAGCTCGCAGCGCGAACGCGTCCACACAATCGCCGCGAAAGCACAACAGCTTGCCGCGTTCACGCACGATCTCGATCCAAACCTCGTGAAACTGCGCGTTGACCCCGTCGCGATCGGTAGCCCGCAGCTGCCCCCGATGTTCCGTTCGACGGATGTCGAGGTCCGCGTCGACCCCATCCCGCCGTGCATCGTCCTCGGCGACCCGATGCGCCTGCAACAGGTGATTGACAACATCATCGAGAACTCGGTCAAGTACGCGGGCACCCCGATCACTGTCACCTCCGAGCTCGAAGACGACCAGCTGTGCATCCACATTGCCGATACCGGCCTGGGCGTTCCCGCAGCCGAACGCGGCACGCTGCTCGGTCGTGGGGTTCGAGGTTCGAACAGTACCGGCGTCGTCGGCCAGGGCCTCGGCCTGTACACAAGCGCCCACCTCATGGAGCGCATGGGTGGGGCGATGTGGCTCACCGCACCAGATTCGCAGGATGCACCATCCGGGTTCACCGTGACGCTCGCGCTCACCCTTGCCGATTCGTGAGCGGTTTCATGGCCGGGACTCCGCGGTAAGTATCCGGTAAGAATCGTGGAACGATCTCGTACCCATCACCGACATAGCTTGAAATCAACGGAACTCCCCAGATGAACAAAGGACGCTGCTATGACTTCCGCTGATTCAAGCTCTCCAGTCATCGTTACCGACAAACTATCGACCACATTCACGCAGGGCGGCCGCCAGCATCATGTGCTGCGCAATATCGATCTCGAAATCGAGCGCGGCAGCTTCACTGTCATCATGGGTCCCTCAGGCTCGGGTAAGTCGACGCTGCTGTACGCACTCAGCGGCATGGATGCACCGACCCTCGGTTCGGTGGTCGTCGACGGTATCGAGATTTCTGGGCTCTCGGCCGATGCGCAGGCGAAGTTTCGCCGCAATCACTGCGGGTTCGTGTTCCAGCAGATGCACCTCATTGATGGCCTGAACGTACTCGAGAACCTCATGGTGCTCGGGCTGCTCACGAACGGCGACCGCCGGGAAGTTCGCCACCGCGCGCTGTCGCTATTGGAGCGCGTGGGGCTACCAGAACGGGATGCTGCGAAACACCCGTCGATGCTCTCCGGTGGTGAGGCGCAGCGCGTTGGAATCGCGCGGGCGCTGATGAACACCCCAACAATCGTGTTTGCTGACGAACCAACCGGCCAGCTGAACTCGAGCAACTCACAAAAGGTGCTCGATCTGTTGAACGAGGTGAATCGCGAGGGCCAGACGGTCGTGATGGTGACCCATGACATCCATTCGGCTGAGCGCGCGGACCGCATTTGTTTCTTGCGAGACGGGCACATCCGCTCGGAGCTGCAGCTTGAACCGTTTACTGAAACGAGTCGCGAACGCACTGAGTCTGTGACGTCCTTCCTCGCAGAATGTGGGTGGTAACGATGCTGTTGCGACGCTATCTGCGAAACGGCGCCTCGTTCTCGCTCACCGGGCTCGCGCTCGTTATTGGCATGCTGCTAAGCATCGCCGCGACCCTGGTGCTGGTGTACCCGAACAACATCCACAACAAGACTGACGAGTACAACGCTCCGGATGCGATCTCGGTCACCGAACGCATTCCAACCGACACAAAACTCACGCACGCCGATATCGACGAGGTTGAGATTGAGGATGTGTTCTCCGCGCTCGCGAAAATCCGCTTTGCGGACCAGGACAACTCCCTCACGTTGGTTATGCGCGATCACGCCAATGACTTGCAGTTCAGTGGAAGGCGTTTGCTGCGCGAAGATCCAACGCAGCACGACCGGCCGATCTGGCTGCCAGCGGTACTGCAGAGCGACTATGCGCTCGGCGATGATTTCGTTGTTCGAACCGCGGCCTCGACTACGACGTACCAGGTGCAGGGGTTTGTCGAGACAATCTACGGCGGTACCCCTGGCATGGGTACGTTCTTCGTCGAGATCAATCGCGGCGATGAAATTCCCGACGCGATTCCGACCAGCCTCATCAGCGTTACCGGCGATGACCCTGCTGATGCCTCCGCGGCAATTACGGAAGCGCTCGATGGCCGTGCGGCCGAGAAGTATCAGGATGCACTCGATCTCGTCGTCAGCATCACGGGTATTGGCGCGAGCGTGTTTGCGGTGATCTTCACAGCGTTCTCGATCATTCTCGCGCTGGCGCTGGTGATCGTGCTGTGGTTCGTTCTAGGCAACTTGCTACGTCGCGACCTGCCGGCGCTGGGCGCATTGCGCGCGGGTGGGTATCGAACCTCGGACGCGCTGCGCCCGTTCGTCCTTGCGTTCACGGTTGCTGCCTTCACCGGGGCCGCTGTCGGTGTCGCGGTTTCCTATCTGCTGTTGCCGGGGATTTCCGATGCGCTCATGCAACAGTCGGGAATTTCGTGGACGCCCGAATTCAGCTGGGTGACCGCTGCAATTGCGGTGGTGCCTGTGGTGGCAATTGTGTCAGTCGTGACCGCACTCGTTGCCCGCCGCATCCGAACACTCTCGGTGTTGGATGCTCTCGAGGGCGGTCGCGCAACTCGCGGAGGTGTGGATTCGCTCCCCCTCGATCGCGCGCGGCTCCCGCTTTCCGAGGTGCTCGGCGTGAAGTTATCGCTGCGACAGATCGGCCAACAGTTTGCTCTTGCGGGGTGTGTGCTTGCGGTCGCGTTCGCCTCCTGCTTTACATTCACCGCATCCACCCAGCTGCTCGGTTCTGCCGATAAGGCTAGTGACATGCTGCTCGGACAGATTGGGGATATCGCGGTTTCTGCAGGTCAAGAAACGACGGTTGCAGAGATCGCTGAGCGCGTCGACGGGTTCGACGGAATCGAAACGGCAGTCGCCACGCACGTCGAAAACACTCGAATCGACGGTGCCGCAGCCCTGCTCACCGTTGCCGACGACATTGAAGCGTGGCGTGGTCCGATCGCGCACCAGGGCCGCCTGCCGGTGAATGACAACGAGATTGCGTTTGGTGGGCCGTTGGCGAAACGGTTCGGACTCGAAGTTGGCGATAACTACACCCTGCATTGGGAAGGTGGCGAAAAGGAGTACCTCGTCACCGGCATCGTTTCGACGGTGAACGGCATCGGGCTCAACATGTTCATCACGACCGAGGGTGCGCTGCGCGTCAATCCCTCATATGCACCGAGCGACTTGACGATCCTGGTGCACGAAGATGTGGAAGTTGCAGATGTGGTCACTGATTTGCAGGCAGAGTTTGCAGACACGGATGCGACCGTTTCGAACATTCATGACGTCATTGGTTCCCAGGTGGACGGGTTCTTACAGATGGGGAGCGTGCTGAGTCTCGTCATCGGAGTGATTACCGGATCGATCGTCACGCTGATGCTGTCCCTGGTTGTAGTGACTCTGATCGCGAATAATCGAACGCAGTTTGGGGTGTTCAAGGCAATTGGGTATACGACGAACCAGTTAACTCGTCAGGTCGTTTGGGCGTTCTTGCCAACGATCTTCCTGAGTGCGGTTCTCGGAGCAGGGCTCGCAGTGGTCGGCATTGAGCCGATCGTCGCCGAGATGATGCAAGCAATTGGGGTGTCCCGGGTGTCAATCGACGATCCGATCACGATGGCGGTCCTCGTCGTCGTTGGTTTGACCCTGCTCGGGCTCGTCATTTGCCTGCTGACGGCGCAGCGGGTGCGGAAACTGCGGCCAACCGATCTCTTGCGCGCTTAGCCGCCTCCTTCCAGGGCAACCACCAGCCAAGAAATTTGACCCCACCGGGAGCCTCGGAAGCAACATATGCCTCCGACCTCACCACACGGGTCAAATCTCAGGCGGGCACGGCCATAACAGTACGAAGCAGGAAAGACCAAAACCCCCGAACCGAAGTTCGGGGGTTTCTCGCTCTGTTTGAGCTGGTGCGCGAGGGGGGAGTTGAACCCCCACGCCCTTTCGGGCACACGGACCTGAACCGTGCGCGTCTGCCTATTCCGCCACTCGCGCGCAAACGACAACGCTACCACAACTTAAACCAATTTACGACACCCACCGTAGAAGCATTTCGCTCGCTCACCATTGCGCACTACTATGCCAACCGTGGCCCGCGCGTGCGGAGTCCGTTGGCGTGTGCAAACTTCGGCGCGTACAACCAAGGAATACCGGCAGGGCCGTCACCCGGGAAACCGAGTGAACAACCACCAAGGAGACGTTTTGGGAATTCTCGACAACTTCGAGCGCGGACTCGAACGTGTCTTCAATGGCGCGTTCGCGAAGACGTTCAAATCAGGCTTGCAGCCGGTCGAGATTGTTGCAGTCCTCAAGCGCGAGATGGACACCAACACGTCCATCGTTTCGCGCGAGCGCATCCTCGTCCCCAACCGATTCCACATCATCGTCTCCCCCACCGACTACGACCGCCTCGCCGGCATGGGCGACTCGCTCCGCGACACGCTCATGCACGAGATCGAAGCGCACGCGGTCAAGCACCGCTACCAATTCCCTGGTGGTCTATCGATCAAGCTGCTCCACGATGAGGCCCTCAGCGAAGGCCAGCTGCGCGTCGATTCGCGCGCGGTCGAGGGCAAGGTCAATTGGACGCCGGTCGTCGACGTGAACGGTCAGCGTTTCCACCTGCAGCACGGCTCGAACGTGATTGGCCGCGGCTCCGAGGCCCAGATCACGATCGACGATGGTGGCGCTTCGCGTCGCCACGCCGAAATTATTTGGGATGGGCAGCGCGCGGGCATCCGCGACCTCGGTTCCACGAACGGCACCAAATGCAACGGCCGTCGCGTGGCACAGGCCTCGCTCGAATCCGACTCGCTCATTGAAATCGGACGCACGCAGCTCACATTCCGTGTCGTCCCCGAAGCAGCTCCGAGTGACGACACCGGATACCTGCAACGACCAGGAGGGCTGCGATGACCGGTGAACTCACTCTGCTCGTTCTGCGCCTGATCTTCCTCGCAGTCATGTGGATTTTCGTGTTTTCGATCATCTACTCACTGCGCAGCGATCTGTTCGGCAGCGCATCCCGCGACTATCAGAAGGCCATGGAGCAGTCGCGCCAGCAAACCTTCGGTGGCGGCGCCGCAACCCCGGCTTCGGCACAGGATGCACCGGCTCCCGCCCCAGCCCCGGTTCCGGCAGGTGCCGCGGCGCGTTCGCGTCCAACTGCCGCGAGCGCATCCACCCCGCCGCAACCCGGCTCGCAACCACGGCCGGCCGGATTCACCCGATTGGTGATTACTTCGGGACCCAAGCGCGGCACCGAGATCGACCTCGGCCAGCAGCCGGTGTCGATCGGTCGCGCACCCGACTCTGATCTGGTGGTGCAGGACGACTATTCGTCGACCCGCCACGCACGCCTGCTCAACTGGAACGGCCGCTGGATGGTGCAGGACCTCGACTCGACAAACGGCACGTTCGTCAACGACGAGCGCATCGGTCAGCCCACAGAAATTCGTGCCGGTAGCTCTGTCCGCATCGGAACCACCACCTTCGAGCTCCGCTAATGACACAAATTGTTCGCGCCGGTGCGGTTTCGCACGTAGGCCGAGTCCGGTCAAATAACCAGGACTCGGGCTTTATTGGCGCGCACATTTACGGTGTTGCCGACGGCATGGGTGGCCACGCCGGTGGTGACGTCGCGTCGTCGATTACCGTCAAGTTCCTCGCCGAGCACGAATCCGGCTTCGATTCCGTCGAAACGGCCGAAACCGGTCTGACCGAACTCTTGCTCGACGCCAACGAGATGATTGCCTCGGCCGTTGCCGAACATGCCGAGCTCAAGGGCATGGGTACCACCGCCGACCTCATCACGCAGGTTGGCGACCAGATGGTCATCGCGCACATCGGCGACTCGCGCGTGTATCGACTGCACCACGGCAAGCTCACGCAGATCACCACCGACCACACCTTCGTGCAGCGGTTGGTGGATGCGGGTCGCATCACTCCCGAAGAAGCGCTGATTCACCCGCGCCGCTCGGTGCTGATGCGCGTACTCGGTGACGTTGAGACCAGCCCGGACGTCGAAACCTATGTTGTGCCCGCGGTTGACGGTGACCGTTGGCTGCTGTGCTCGGACGGCTTGTCGAGCTATGTCAGCGACGCGGAGATCGCTGCCGTGCTCTCGCGCATGGGTGAGTCGTCACGCGAAGTTGGCGACGACCTCGTGCAGTTGGCGCTCGATAACGGCGCACCCGACAACGTGACGGTTGTGGTGCTCGAACTCGGTGCATCCGAGCTCGAAAACATGCCCCCGAAGGTCGTGGGCTCGGCGGTAAACCCACTGCGTTACGCGGCTCGCCCGCCACAGCGGATGAAGAAGCGCCTGCTGCCAGATGTGCTGCAGCCCAGCCGCCGCCTCGCGCAGCGTCCCGAGAACGAAGAGTTCGTCGTTCCTACCGACGATGTCTTCCAAGAGATTCTCGAGTCGGAGCGTCGCCGCAAGCGCTGGCGCCGCATCACCTGGCTGGCGGCCTCGCTGCTGCTGCTCGGTGTCATTACCGGCTCCAGCGTGCTTGCCTACAACTGGACCCAAACGCGTTACTACGTCGGCGTCGACAACGGCAACGTGGTCATTTACCAGGGAGTCCAGGCGACGCTCGGCCCGATCCCGCTTTCCGAAGTGGTCGAGAAGAGCTCGGTACACGTTGATGACCTGCCCGACTACCAACGCAATCAGGTGACGAACACGATTTCGTTCGACAATCTCAAGGCCGCACAAGAACTCATCGAACGACTAGAGGGGGCCACCAATGCCAAGTAGCGCACCGGTAGCTGCCTACCCGACTTCGACCCGGCCGGTTTCGATCCCCGGGCGCAAGCCGCGCACGCAGGGTCTGCGGAACATGGAACTCGCATTCCTGGTGTTCGCGTACGTCATTGTGCTTGCGGCCCTGCTGCAGGTGCAGCTTGGCGTCATGGGCGAGTTCGACTTCCAGCTCATTACCGTGTTCGGGTTCCTCGTGGCGCTCACGGTGGCCATGCATCTGGTGCTGCGCTTCCGGGCCCCGCAGGCTGATCCGTTCCTGCTGCCGATCGCCACGGCCATTAACGGTCTCGGTATCTCGATGATTTACCGCCTAGACCTGGTAAATCCCGACATCACCGACGGTTCAGTACCGAATGCGACCGCGCAGATGGTGTTCACAGGCCTCGGTATTGGTGTCGGTATCGCGGTGCTGATCGCGCTGCGCAACCACCGCATCCTGCAGCGTTACACCTACATTTTTGGCGCCGTATCGCTCGTGCTGTTGGTGCTGCCGCTGGTGCCCGGACTCGGTGTCAGCGAAGCGAATGCGCGCGTGTGGATCTCGGTTGGTCCGTTCAACTTCCAGCCCGGTGAAATCGCCAAGATCACCCTCGCGATCTTCTTCGCCGGCTATCTCGTGACTGCCCGTGAGTCGCTCTCGGTAGTGAGCCGTAAGTTCCTCGGGCTTCGACTGCCCCGGATGCGTGACCTCGGTCCGATTCTGATCGTTTGGGCATTCTGCATGGGCGTGCTGGTGTTCCAGCGCGACCTCGGTACCTCGCTGCTGTACTTCGGCCTGTTCTTGGTGATGATCTTCGTCGCCACCGGTCGCCTCTCGTGGGTGCTGATCGGTCTGGCGCTGTTCGTTGCCGGTGGTACCGTGGCGGCGCTGAACATGGAGTACGTGCGTAAGCGCATCGAAGGCTGGATCAACCCGTTCGATCCCGATTTCTACGAAGCCAGCGGCGGTAGCTACCAGCTGGTGCAGGGCCTGTTCGGCATGTCGAACGGTGGCCTGGTGGGCACCGGTCTCGGCCAGGGCCGTCCCGACATCACCCCGCTTGCCGAAAGTGACTTCATTATTTCGGCGCTCGGTGAGGAGCTCGGACTTGCCGGCCTGTTTGCGATCCTCGCGATGTACTTCATCCTCGTATCGCGAGCACTGCGCATCGGTCACCTGGGCGGTGACGACTTTGGTCGCCTGCTCGCTACGGGTCTTGGCTTTGTCATTGGTCTGCAGGTGTTCATTGTTGTCGGTGGCGTCACCCGCGTGATTCCGCTGACCGGTCTGACCACACCGTTCTTGGCGGCTGGTGGTTCGAGTTTGGTTGCAAACTGGATCATCATCGCGTTGCTCTTGCGATTGAGCGACACGATTCCGAATCAGGCAACGACGCGCTTGGAGGTGACAACGTGAGCCGCAATATCCGCTCGATCAGCATCATCCTGCTGGCGATGTTCTTGGCGCTGTTCGCATCTTCGACCGTCATCCAGATGATCGAATCGCCAAACCTTGCCGACGACCCGCGCAATCGCCGTGCCGTCCTGGCAAGCTACGACGTTGAGCGCGGACCGATCCTCATCAACGGCTCGCCGATTGCCTACTCCGAGCCGATCGACAGCGAGTTCAAGTTCCAGCGCAAGTACAACAACGGCGAGCTCTACGCCCCGATTACCGGCTACTACTCCACGAACCAGGGCCGCACGGGTCTTGAAGCGTCGATGGATCAAGAACTTTCGGGTCGCTCCGACTCGCAGTTCTTCGACAGCCTGCAGCGCAAGTTCACCGGCGAACAGCCCGCCGGTGCGGCCGTCGAGGTCTCAATCGACCCCGACGCGCAGCAAGCGGCTCGGGATGCAATGGGTGACATGAAGGGTGCGGTCGTCGCGCTCGACCCCGAAACCGGCGCGGTACTCGCCATGGTGTCGACACCATCCTTCGACCCGAACCAGCTCGCCATGCACGATGACGATCAGGTCATCGCGAACTACAACGAACTGCTCAACCGCGAAGACGGACCGCTCTTCAACCGTGCCATCGGGGGTAATCTCAACCCACCGGGCTCAGTATTCAAGGTTGTCGTAGCGGCCGCCGCCATCGAGCACGGCATTGTGAAGGCCGACACTCCGCTCGATAATCCGAACGAATGGAAGCTGCCGGGCACCAATTCGGTCGTTTACAACCCAAACCACGGGGCGAAGTGCGGCAATGGCGAAAAGACCACGCTGCGCGAAGCCCTCGAGCTTTCGTGCAATATTCCGTTTGCGCAGCTGGCCGTAAAACTTGGCGATGAACGAATCCGCGAAACTGCCCAGGGATTCGGCTTTAACGACAGTTTTGACCTGCCCATGCCGTCAACCGAGAGCACGTACCCTCGTGAAGCACTCGACGACGCGCAGACCGCGCTAACCGGGTTCGGACAGTTCGATGTCCGCACCACGCCATTGCAGATGGCGATGGTCTCGGCCGCGCTGGCAAACGAGGGCGAGGTCATGAACCCGACCGTCGTCGAACAAGTCCTGACCCCCGACCTGAACGAACTGCAGGGTCCCAAGATCAGCAGTTACGGCCGACCCATTTCGAAAGAAACGGCAGCGGTGGTCGGCGACATGATGAAGGGCAGCGTTCAACGCGGTGCCGCAACCAACGCGGCAATCCCCGGAGTCGACGTCGCAGGAAAGACCGGAACGGCCGAAAACGGCGCCGACGAACCGTATTCACTGTGGTTTACGGGATACGCGGAAGCCAACGGCAAGAAGGTCGCAGTTGCGGTTGTGATTGAAGACGGCGGCGGACAAGGACAAAGCGGCACCGGTAACGGGCTTGCGGCAGCAGTTGGAGCAGAAGTGATGAAGGCGGTGCTTGAGGTATGAGGCCAGCACAGGGTGTGACGTTTGGTAATCGCTACCAGCTCGGAAGCCGTATTGCCATTGGCGGTATGGGCGAGGTCTGGGAAGCCACCGACCTCGTGATCGGTCGCCAGGTTGCCATCAAGATCCTTAAAGACGAGTACATGGGTGATCCCGGGTTCCTCGAGCGCTTCCGCGCCGAGGCCCGTCACGCTGCCCTCGTCAACCACGAAGGCATCGCCAATGTCTATGACTACGGTGAAGAGAACGGCTCCGCCTACCTGGTGATGGAGCTCGTGCCCGGTGAGGCGCTCTCCACCATCCTTGAACGCGAACGCGTGTTGCCAAGCGATCAGGTCATGGATATCGTCTCGCAGACCGCGGCCGCACTCGGTGCCGCTCACCGTGCGGGACTCGTGCACCGCGACATCAAGCCCGGAAACCTGCTGATTACGCCGGACCACCGGGTGAAGATCACCGACTTCGGTATTGCCCGCATCGCCGACCAGGTGCCACTGACGGCAACCGGTCAGGTGATGGGTACGGTGCAGTACCTGTCGCCCGAGCAGGCATCTGGCCACCCGGCAACGCCCGGCACCGACATCTACTCGCTGGGCATCGTGGCCTACGAGTGCTTGGCAGGTCGCCGTCCGTTCACCGGTGAATCGCAGGTCGCGATCGCCATGGCGCACATTAACGACGAGCCACCGGCACTTCCGGTGACCGTGGCGACCCCGGTGCGCAACCTGGTGATGTCGGCGCTGGCGAAGGAACCGAAGGACCGTCCGGAGTCGGCCGCCGCATTCTCGCGCGCGGCTGCGGCCCTGCGTGACGGCCAGATTCAGCGTGCCGCACAGGCCGTACCGGCAGTGCTTTCGGGCGGCATCGGTACCGACACGGCACAGCTGGTGCAGACGCAGATGCTCGGGGATGACCCGACGATCGCGATGAACGCGACGAAACCGCAACCGCGCGAAGAGTTCGATCGGATGTTCGCCCAACGGGCAAACGACGAGTCCCTCAACCCCGACAAGAAATCCGACGACGCCAATAACAATTGGCGGTGGATCCTCGTGGGCGCGATTGTGCTGTTGGCACTGGCTCTGGGGCTGCTCGGGTTCGCGATGCTGCAAAACGGCGATGCACCGGCACCCACCGCGACGCCGACCGCATCCGCCACGGAAACGAGCCAGCCGACGCCGACCGAAACCGAAGCCGAAACGGTTGAAATCGATGGTGCCGATTTCGAAGGCCTGAGCTACGAAGAGGCACAGGCCAAGCTGTTCGAACTCGGCCTCAAGCCGGTCAAGGTTGATGGCGAAGCGGCAAAGACCACAGACGACGTCAACACCGTCATCGAAGTGAACCCAACTGGCACCCTGCCGTTGGGTAGCGAAGTGAACGTCACCGTCTATGGCGCCGTTGAAGCCGCGGATGCACCGACTGCAGCTCCGAAGGTCGAGCAGGTTAACGCGACGCAGCTCGTTGTGTCGGGCTTCCAGGGCACTTGCCCGGGCGGATCCGACGCACCGAACTTCAAGGTGAGCGTGACCTGGGACACCGGCGCCGCCGATGAGGTCGAAGTAGGTGCCGGACAGCGAGCACCATTCACCATTCCTAGCGATGCGAAGAGCGCGTCCGTGACGTACGTGCAGGTCTGCGGCGGCACGCCGCAGGAGAAGAGCTCACCGGTCACGACCTTTACGATCACCCCGCCGTCAACCCCAGCACAAAACGGTGGGGGCAACAACGCCAAGCCAAACCAGTAGCGGGAACTTTCTCGCCACCGGCCGCATCTAACCCGCGGGTACATAACAATTCGGATGCGCTCGGAACTATACGTTCCGGACATTCGACCTGATAGGTAGGCTGACAATTCTGAGTCGGTGGCAGCAATGGCGACCATCGCACAGACATCCACGAAGCAACTAGGGAGCATACGACTTGATCCAGGCAGAACGCATTCTTGCCGGGCGCTATCACATCGGCCGTCGCATCGGCCGCGGTGGCATGGCTGAAGTGTATGCAGCAACCGATGAGCGACTCGGTCGTCACGTCGCGGTAAAGCTGCTGCACACCAACCTCGCCACCGAGTCGAGCTTCCGCTCACGCTTCCGCCAAGAAGCGCAGGCCGCCGCCCGAATGACGCATCCGTCAATCGTGCGCGTATTTGATGCCGGCGAAGACACCTTCGTTCGCGGTGACGGCTTTGAAATTGTCGTGCCGTACATTGTCATGGAATACGTCGATGGTCAGCAGCTGAGCGATCACATCGCCGAGGGGCAGCTCTCGAACGAGAAGATCGAAAAGTACATGACAGAGATCCTCACCTCGCTCGAGTACTCACACCGCGCCGGCGTTGTGCACCGCGACATCAAGCCCGGCAACGTCATGATCAGCACTGCCGATGAGGTCAAGGTCACCGACTTCGGTATCGCGCGAGCGATCTCGGACACCACCGGCACCATTGCACAGACCACCGCAATTCTGGGCACCGCATCCTATTTCTCGCCCGAACAGGCCCGCGGCGAACAGGTTGACGGCCGCAGCGACCTCTATTCGGCCGGCATTGTGCTCTACGAAATGCTGACCGGTCGCGTGCCTTTCCAGGGCGACTCGGCCGTGGCCGTCGCCTACCAGCACGTCACCGAACCACCGCGTCGACCGAGCGAATTCAACCCGCGGGTCTCCCCCGAACTCGACGCCGTGGTCATGAAAGCACTGGCAAAGCGTGCCGATGACCGGTACCAGACGGCCGCCGAGTTCCGCACCGAATTGCAGAACGCGTTCAAAGGCATCGCCCCCGCCCACGCCGCGGCCATGGCCGATGCCAACCCGACCGAACTGTTTGGTCCAGGCCCCACTGCCATCGACGCCACCGAATCCGCACTGAACTCCATTCAGCACGACGATGACCGCGCCCCCGACGTACAGCGCCGCCCACCGGCAATGTGGATCTGGGCGGCGATCGGTGTCGTTGCCGCCGTTGTTATCGGTGCACTGATCTTCACGCTCATGCTGCCCAAGGAAGGGCAACTTCCCGACGCGAGTGTCAGCGTACCCAACGTTGAAGGCATGACGCTTGAAGAAGCGAAGTCCGTGCTCGAAGCCGAGGGCTTGAAGATTCGAGAGAAGAACGAGGCGAGTGACACGGTCGAAGCCGACCACATCATGTCGCAATCGCCACCGGCCGACTCATCCGTCGCACCTGGCACCACCGTGACGCTCACCATTTCTACGGGTAAGGGCGCCCTCACCGTGCCCGATATTTCAGGCATGTCGGTGGATGAGGCCAAGGCGAAGCTCGCGGAGATCGGGTTCAAGCCGGGGTCGATCACGAGCGAAGACTCCGCCACCGTCGCCGAAGGCGATGTGATTCGCAGCGAGCCGGGACCTGGTGAACAGGCCAAGTCCGGCGAAACGATCAACATCTTCACCTCAAACGGTAAAGTCACCGTGCCAGACGACCTCGTCGGTAAGCCCTATGCCGACGTCGAATCCGCACTCGGCGAGCTCGACCTGCCCTACACGCCGATCGAAAACCCATCCTGCCCCGCAACTCCAGAGAAGACCGTGACTGGCGTCTCGCCAACGGGCAAAGTGGCACAGGGAACCGAGATCCAGGTCACGTACTGCTCCGGTTCGAACCAGGACGGTAATGGCGGGCAGCAGCAACCCGGCAACAACACCCCACCAGGTCAAGGCGGCACAAATCCCGGAAACGGTGGTAACCCACCCGGACAAGACGACGATGACGATGACGACAGCGACAGCGGTCTCCCCGGCGACCGCCTCCCGAACGGCTAGTCCCCGAACGAATGAGGGTGCTGCATCCAGCGCAATGGATGTAGCACCCTCATTCGTTTCCCTGCGATCCCTGCCGTTTCGCTACGAGGGATAATCGCTACTTCAAGAACGCAACCTACGTGACGGCCTGCATCCCGACGGTAATGTCATCGCCGGTCTTGAGGTACGTCTCGTCAAACCAGGGGAAGGCGTAGGTCACCAGCGCCCAAAGTGCGACCGCAATGAGTGCCAAGAAGACAATGAGCTTGACCGGCCAGGGGCCGGGAATGACGCGCCAGAGTGCTCCGTACATTAGTGTTCAGCTCCGCCCCCGGTGTCGCCACCGTTGTTGTTCGTGCGTGCGTTGACCGCTCCGGCGATCTCTTCCGGTGGTCCCTCAGAACGCGGGATGAAGTCAACAAACGTCGTGTACGAAACCACGCGTTCTTCGGTCGAGTGGAATGGGTTGCACGTCATCAGCAGCATGATGCGGTCTTCGCCCTTGAGCTCTGGGTGACGCGGCACATCCGAAAGAATCGAAATTTCTGATGGACCAACATACTCACCGGCTCGGAAGGTGTACTCGTACCAACCGTCAACCGTCTCAACGTAAACGTTGTCACCGAGCTGCAGGTCGGGGATCTTCTGCATCGATGCGCCGTAGGCCAAGCGGTGGCCGGCGATGGCAAAGTTGCCGACAGAGCCGACCGGGTCAGAGTCTGGGTAGTAGCCGACGTAGTAGTCGAGCACGCCGTAGCGGGTGATACCGGTGGCAATTGTGCGTGAGTAGTCTTCACCCCAGGCCGGTACGTACAGCACCGCGAATGGCGTGGCTTCTTCGGTCGGAGCCTTGCGGATGGGAATACCGCTCTCATCGACCTCGGGCGGCTTGACTGTTTCGTACTCGCGGTCGAATTGCTCGCTGAGCGCCGCGCCCTCTTGGTTCTGCGCGTTTCCCACGATGATGTCGTTCAGCCAGAACTTCCAGCCAAGGAAGAGCATCATCACGAAGCCGGCGGTCAGCAGGAGTTCGCCAAGGACGCCAGAGACGGTGACCCGT
Organism: [Zimmermannella] bifida NBRC 103089; assembly: GCF_001570925.1. Taxonomy (GTDB): domain Bacteria; phylum Actinomycetota; class Actinomycetes; order Actinomycetales; family Microbacteriaceae; genus Gulosibacter; species Gulosibacter bifidus. The sequence goes on along the minus strand of NZ_BCSP01000004.1, from coordinate 126,429 downwards.
GGTGCGCGCTTTCGAGGTCGCTTTGAACCGCGCTCTTCACGGCGCGAGGACGAAAGCGGCAGGTCATCACTCATAGCAGACAGTCTAGGCAGTTAGAATGCTGATATGCCAGAAACTGACCCCAAGAAGGACGCCGAGGAAGTCGTGGAATCGACCTCCAAGAGCGACTCTGCGGCCAAGAAGCCGCTCGACGCCAAGGCCCGCAAGGAAGCCGAGCGCAAGCGCATCGAACGCTCGAAGCAGATCGCCGCTGAGGCTCGTTCGAAGAAGGGACCGACCGCTCGCCGCGGCAAGAAGTCGACGCGCGATGACGCATCCCTCACCAGGGAACAGCTGCGTGCGTCTGGCCGTACCGAAGTTGCTGAAGACGAGAACCCGGTGTGGTTCAAGCCGATCATGTTCGGCTTCTTGATCCTCGGATTCCTCTGGATCATCGTGTACTACCTGTCCCAGGGACGCATGCCGATCGCCTCGATTGCCGACTGGAACATCCTGGTTGGCTTTGGAATCGCACTCGTCGGCTTCTTGATGATGTCGAATTGGAAATAGCCTTCCGCTAACAAGATTTCACGGTTCATCACCCATCCGGTGCCCATTGCCAAGTTATCCACAGGCAGTGGGCACCGTTGTTTATAGAGAAACACCTGATCAGTAGCGATTTCTGGGAGTATTACACAGGTGGAGTTACACGTGTGTAGTTCTCCCCAGGTGTGAATAAGTCTGTGGATAACCTGGTACCGCAAGGCGACGAAGGTGACCGGCGCGCATCCACCGAAACGGGTTCACCGACCGTGGTCCTGCGTCGCGGGTCAGCCGGCTCGGGTCAGCCGAACTAGGGCAGCAGCGAGCCCATGATCGGCGGCGCCGCCACACAAACGACCGCGACCACAAGTTGCAGCCACAGGCCCAAACGCGCGGGTTGCTTTGCGCGGCGCAGATCAACCATCGTCAGCCAACCGCACAGCAGACCGATGGCGAGACCACCCAGGTGGGCCTCCCACGAGATACCCGGGTTCATGAACGATACGGCGACGTTCAACCCGATCAGCACGAGCATCGAAGTCACATCCTGACCGCTCGTACGCAGAACCACGAACCACGCGGCAAAGAGACCGAAAATTGCGCCCGACGCGCCTACGACCCAAGCGTTCGGGGCCACCATCGCCACCGCGAGCGAACCGCCGAGCGCCGAGACCAGGTACAGCACCGCAAATCGCAGCGTGCCAATCACCGGCTCCAACGCGCGGCCAAAGATCCACAGCGACAGCATGTTGAACGCAAAGTGCAACGCCCCCATGTGCAAGAACGCCGAGGTGAGCATGCGCCACGGCTCAAACACCGTGCGGCCATCGGGGTAGATGTGCTGCAGGTCGGTGAACTGCGGCGAGTACGAACCAATCGCCGTGACCACACTCGTGCCGTTGAGTCCGGTCAACCACTGAATCAGACCAGCAATTGCGGTGATTCCGATCAGGATGTACGTGGCTGGGCTACCGCTACCGGTCAGGTTGCGCCAGGTCTCGTTGCCACGTCTCGAACGCAGCCAACTGCCGGATGCGGTTCGGCCGCGTCGCGCAGATTTGCCGCCAGGAATGAGTTTGAAGTCACGAACCGACCCAGCGCCGCCGGCTGCTGCCCCGCCGCGCAGGCACTCGGGGCAAATGACGCCGACTGGTGCCTCGGTTTGGCAATCGACACACACCGTGCGCGTGCAGCGCTGACAGAGGATGAAACTCATCCGATCCGGGTGCCGGTAACAGAAGTTATCGGAGTTCAGCTGCGGGTCGGTGGGTTCACTCATGCTCATATTCTCGGTTGTGCGGGTGCGGAAACGCGCGCAGGCGGTGTCGGTGTGTCGAGCGGGTGGTTCCGCTCGCTACCGAACACCGCCTGCGGCAGTGGAATCAAATGTTTGCGTTACAGCGCAACAACGTCGACCGACTCGATGACAACGTCTTCGAGTGGGCGGTCGCTGGCGTTGGTGGCAATGGCGTCGAGCTCGTCGACAACCTTCTTCGACGCGTCATCGGCAACTTCACCGAAGATCGTGTGCTTGCCCTGCAGCCAGGTGGTTGGTGCGGTGGTGATGAAGAACTGCGAACCGTTGGTGCCGCGGCCAGCGATACGGCCAGCGTTGGCCATGGCGAGCATGTACGGCTTGGTGAAGTCGAGTTCTGGGTGAATCTCGTCGTCGAAGTTGAAGCCGGGGCCGCCGGTACCCGTACCGGTACGGTCGCCACCCTGCAGCATGAACTCGCGAATAATGCGGTGGAAGATCACACCCGAGTAGAACGGTTCCTGCTTGGATTCACCGGTTACTGGGTCAACCCATTCGAGTTCACCGGTAGCCAGGCCAGTAATGACCTTGACCGTGTTTGGCGCGTGGTTGCCAAACAGGTTCAGCTTGATGTCTCCGTGATTGGTGTGCAGCGTCATGACTGCGGTTGCGTTGGTCATGAACACATCCTTACACAATGCATGCGCTTGTCATTCATGCACCACGCAGGTTCAGGATTAGCCAATTTCGTCGTGTCAAGATGAGTGGTGTTCCAATCCACTATTGGGTATTTACCTCGGAGGTAGAAATGGCACTGTCAAGGAAGAACAAGCGCAAGCTCAACCGACTGCGCCGCGACGCCGACCGCCTCTGGTCGGAACAGCAGGTCGTATTCGACAAGGCTCGTGAGCTCGTCGGTCGTGCCGGCGGCACCGCAAAGACGTACGCAGACAGCGAAATCACCCCTGTCGTTCGCAAGCGCGTTGACAACGATATTCGCCCCGCATTCGAGCGCGGTGTTGAAAGCGGCCGTCGCGCCCTTGCTTCGGCAGAGCAGACGCTGCAGAAGAACGTTCTTCCTGCCGTCGCTCAGGTCGGTGGCAATGTCACCGGTGCCGTGCGCGAACTGCTCGACTCGGAGCAGGTCAAGAACGTGCAGAACAAGGCAGAGCAGTTCAGCAAGCAGGCCGCCGCAAACCTCGAGCGCGTACAGGCGCAGGTTGCCAAGCAGAAGCCTGTCAAGAAGAAGAAGTCGGGCCCTGGTGTCGGTGGCTGGTTCCTCATCGGTGCCGGTGTCGCTGCGATCTCGGCCGTGGGCTACGCCCTCTGGCAGACCTTCCGCGCTGACGACGACCTCTGGATCGCCGACGAAGAACTCGACGCTCCGGTTGCCAAGGTTGTTACCAACAACTAGTCGCGCCAAGCGTTACTAACACAATCAGCAACGGGCTCCGCAATTGCGGAGCCCGTTGCTGTTGGTACCGGATGCGTGCCGTAACGCACGAGCGCACCTTTCGGTTAGCTCGCCTCAGCCTCGTCAAGCTTGCTGGGCTCGCTACCCGGTAGCCGTACCGCCGGGCGACGCTTGGGGCCGCCAAGTCCCTCCAGATGCCCGTTACGGGGACGTTCGTGGTACAGCCGCATGGCAACGCGTACGAGTGACACGGTTTGCAGCTTTTTGACCTCCCGCAGATCGAACCAGCGTGCCTCATCCGTCGTGCCATTTTCTTCGGCACGCAGATCGCCGCCGATGACGGTTGCCTGGTAAACGACGCGAACGTTCTGCAACGGCGCTTCTTGCGGGCGTCCCTTGCGGCGACGGTTGCGTCCGTTGACGACGATGGAGTCCACGCCCAAGAGCTGGTCGAGCTGCGCGTGGTAGCCGGTTTCTTCCCAGATCTCGCGGATGGCTGCATCGTGCGGATCTTCTCCGGCTTCAACACCGCCGCCCGGAAGGGTCCAGCCCGAACGTCCTCGGGAATTCCAATGCGCCAGCAACACCTGACCGTCGCGCACGATAACGCCGTACGCACCAACTCGGAATCGCATTCAGACTCCTTTCGTTGGATCGGTTGAGGTGCAGTCATCTGACTGCTGCGAAATACCTTCGCCATGCACCGACGTGTTCGATGCAATGGCACACGACAGTTGAGTTTACGACGTTGCAGATTAGTTCTGCGTCAAGACACCGCGTTCGACCTTGCCATCGTTGAATCGCGCTCGATCCACGCAGCGCAGCAAGCTGACGGTGTGAATCTGCCGGAAAAGTTTGAATCCCTCACGAATTGTCGTGAGGGATTCACCACCCGTGGAGCCTGCGGGAATCGAACCCGCGACCTCCTGCTTGCAAAGCAGGCGCTCTACCAATTGAGCTAAGGCCCCGTGCAGTACATTTCTGTACCAGTGGGTCTACCAGGACTTGAACCTGGGACCTCTTCGTTATCAGCGAAGCGCTCTAACCGCCTGAGCTATAGACCCGTAAACATTTCCCTTGCGGGAGCTGTTCAGCACAAGAAACGAGATTACCGCACGTTTCGTTGTTTGTGCAACTCGAGCAGCGGAAATGTTTTTCCAGCCCCGAATTTCACCTAGTTATTGGTGAATCCGAAGACCAAACCGCCGGTCACGCGGACAAGCAAGTTGTAGACAAACGCGCCAACAGCTGCGAGTGCCGTGTAGACGATGATCTGCAGCACACCGCAGACCGCGCCAAAGAGCGCTACCGAACCAAAGTTGATGAACTGCTCAACCGAAACGGAGTTCTTCTTGTTCTCGCCACCACCGGTGACGTCGTTCAAGAGCGCGTTGATCGAGTCGAGGACACCGGTGTTTGCCAGCACTACCCAACCAAGGATGAAGGCAACGATCGTCGCCAGACCGCAAAAGAGTGCGATCCAGAAGGCCATCTTCACAACCGACCATACGTCGACCTGTACCAAGCGCAGGCGAACCTGCTTGCCACGGGTACGACGCTCGGTTTTTTGCGCGAGCTTATCTGCGACTGAAGTCATGACTGTTGATCTTACTGGTCGTCGGCGTCTTCAGCATCCGCCGATGGTTGTTGATCATCAGCAGCGGCTTCGGTGGATGCGGTACCTTCGGCCGCAGCAGCGGTTTCCGTTTCCGTGTTCTCCGCCTCGTTCTCGGCACCCTCTTCGTCTTCGCCATCGGTACCCAGGTCGCGCTCGGTGTTGCGCGCCATACCAATAATGAAGTCGGAATCCGCGTGACGAGCAAAGACCACACCCATGGTGTCGCGGCCCTTGGCCGGAACTTCGGCAACGTCAGAACGCACGACCTTGCCCGAATTGAGGATGACAAGGACTTCGTCGCGCTCGTCTACGAGCATGGCGCCAGCAATCTGGCCGCGTTCTTCGGACTGCTTCATCACCTTGATACCAAGACCGCCACGGCCCTGGATGCGGTAGTCGCTAATCGAGGTGCGCTTGGCGTAACCACCCTCGGTGATGGTGAACACGTAGAGGTCGTCAGAGGTCGCCACCGCCGCGTTGATCAGGTAGTCGTCCTTGCGGAACGACATACCCTTCACACCCGAGGTGTCGCGCCCCATCGGACGCAGCTGCTCATCATCGGCAATGAAGTGCAGCGACTGACCGGCGTGCGAGAACATGAAGATGTGGTCGCCCTCGCTCACGGCCATGGCCGAAACGAGTTCGTCGTCTTCCCGCAGCTTGATCGCGATGATGCCGGCCTGACGGTTGGTGTCGTACAGGCTCAGGCGGGTCTTCTTGACCAGGCCCTTGCGGGTAGCAAGCACCAGGTAGTCGTGCTCTTCGTAGTTGTCGAGCTCGAGCACCTGCGCAACCTGCTCATCCGGCTGCAGTGGCAGCAGGTTGGCGATGTGCTGACCCTTTGAGTCACGACCGGCTTCGATCAGCTCGTAGCACTTGGTGCGGTAGACGCGACCGTAGTTCGTGAAGAACAGCAGCCAGTGGTGCGTGGTCGTGACCAAGAAGTGCTCCACCACGTCGTCGGCGCGAAGCTGCGCACCGCGCACGCCCTTGCCACCACGGCGCTGCGAGCGGTAGTTGTCGCTGCGTGTGCGCTTGATGTAGCCATCGCGCGTAACGGTGACCACCATCTCTTCGACCGGAATCAGGTCTTCATCACTAACATCACCGTCGAAACCACGAATGATCTCGGTGCGGCGGTCGTCGCCGAAGCGGCGCACGATCTCGGTAAGTTCTTCCGAGATGATTTCGCGCTGGCGCAACTCCGAAGCCAGGATCGCCTTGTATTCAAGGATGAGGTTCTCGAGCTTCTCGGCTTCGTCGGTGATCTTCTGTCGTTCGAGCGCGGCCAGGCGGCGCAGCTGCAGGTTCAGGATGGCCGAGGCTTGGATTTCGTCAACGCCCAGCAGTTCCATCAGGCCTTCGCGGGCCACCTCGACCGTGGCCGATGCGCGAATCAACGCGATGACCTCATCCAGCGCGTCAAGCGCCTTGAGGTAACCACGCAGGATGTGGACTTCTTCTTCGGTCTTGCGCAGGCGGTACTCGGTACGGCGAACGATGACCTCGATCTGGTGGTTCACCCAGTGGTAGATGAACCCGTCAAGCGAGAGCGTGCGCGGGGCACCGTCGACGATCGCGAGCATGTTCGCGCCGAACGTTTCCTGCAGCTGCGTGTGCTTGTACAGGTTGTTCAAGACCACCTTGGCAACCGCATCCCGCTTGAGCACGATGACCAGTCGCTGACCGGTGTGACCCGAGGTTTCGTCACGGATGTCGGCGATGCCGGCGAGCTTGCCTTCGCGCACCATTTCGGCGATGCGGTTGGCGAGGTTGTCGGGGTTGACCTGGTACGGCAGCTCGGTGGCTACCAGGCAGGTGCGGCCTTCGATTTCTTCGACGTTGACCACGGCACGCATGATGATCGAGCCGCGACCGGTGCGGTACGCCTCCTGCACGCCGCGGGTGCCGAGGATCTTCGCGCCAGTTGGAAAGTCCGGACCGGGGATGCGTTCCATGAGCGCTTCGAGCAGCTCCTCGCGGCTCGCATCCGGGTGTTCGAGCGACCACAGCGCACCTTCGGCAACTTCGCGCAGGTTGTGCGGTGGGATCTTGGTGGCCATACCAACGGCAATACCCTCGGAACCGTTAACGAGCAGGTTCGGGAATCGTGCTGGCAGAACGGTCGGCTCTTGCGTCTGACCGTCGTAGTTGTCCATGAAGTCGACGGTGTCTTCTTCAATGTCACGCACCATTTCGAGTGCGAGCGGCGCCATCTTCGTCTCGGTGTAACGGGGGGCAGCAGCACCGTCGTTACCGGCCGAACCGAAGTTGCCCTGTCCGAGCGCCAGCGGGTAGCGCATCGCCCAGTCCTGCACCAGGCGAACGAGGGTGTCATAGATCGCAGAGTCACCGTGCGGGTGGTACTGACCCATCACGTCACCGACCACGCGGGCACACTTCGAGAATGACTTGTCGGGGCGGTATCCGCCGTCGTACATGCCGTAGATCACGCGGCGGTGTACCGGCTTCAGGCCGTCACGTACCTCGGGCAGCGCACGACCCACGATCACGCTCATGGCGTAGTCGAGGTACGAGCGCTGCATCTCGAGCTGCAGGTCTACGGCAACAACGTGACCGCCCGCATCCGTATTCACTACGGGTTCGTTTGACTCGGGAGTTGGATTAGTTTCGTCAGCCATTGGTGTTCACTAACTCTTTTCGAAAACGTTCGTGTGGTGCTCGGATGCGCGGACTAGATGTCGAGGAAGCGCACGTCGTGCGCGTTCGACTGGATGAACGCACGGCGCGACTCAACGTCTTCGCCCATGAGCGTTGCGAACACTTCGTCGGCGGCTTCGGCATCGGCCATCGTCACCTGACGGAGGGTGCGAGTTTCGGGGTTCATGGTGGTGTCCCAAAGCTCGTTGTAGTTCATCTCACCAAGACCCTTGTAACGCTGGATTGCGTTGTCCTTGGGGATGCGGCGACCGGCAGCTTTACCGGCGGCGAGCAGTGCGTCACGTTCCGCATCCGAGAATGCGTATTCGTGGGCAGCGTTCGTCCACTTGATGCGGTACAGCGGTGGCGAGGCGAGGTACACGTACCCGGCATCGATCAGCGGACGCATGAAGCGGAAGAGCATGGTCAGCAGCAGTGTGGTGATGTGCTGACCGTCAACGTCGGCGTCGGCCATCAGAATCACCTTGTGATAGCGGGCCTTCTCGACGCTGAAGTCGTCGCCGATGCCGGCACCGAATGCGGTGATCATGGCCTGGATTTCGGCGTTCTGCAGGGCGCGGTCGATGCGCGCCTTCTCGACGTTCAGCACCTTGCCTCGCAGCGGCAGAATCGCCTGCGTGCGCGGGTTACGTCCCTTAACCGCGGAACCTCCAGCGGAGTCACCCTCAACGAGGAAGATCTCGGATTCGAAGGGGTTGCGCGAACCACAGTCCCGCAGCTTGCCGGGCATACCGCTCGACTCGAGCAGGCCCTTTCGACGGGTCTGTTCACGAGCCCGGCGAGCCGCAAGACGCGCTGCCGATGCCTGGGTGGCCTTGCGAATAATTTCCTTCGCCTGCACCGGGTTGCGGTCGAGCCAGTCCTGCAGGGCCTGGTTGGTGACGCGCTGCACGTAGGTCTTTGCCTCGGTGTTACCAAGCTTCATCTTGGTCTGGCCCTCGAACTGCGGTTCGCCGAGCTTCACCGAAATAATCGCGGCGAGACCTTCGCGCACGTCTTCACCCGAAAGGTTTTCGTCTTTTTCTTTCAGCAGACCCTTTTCGCGGGCGTAGCGGTTCATCGCGCTGGTGAGTGCGGCACGGAAACCTTCGAGGTGCGTACCGCCCTCCTTGGTGTTGATCGTGTTCGCGAACGAGTGCACCGACTCGTTGTACGACTCGGTCCACTGCATGGCGATCTCGACCGAAATCATCGCGTCGGTGTTCTCTTCGGTCATGCCGATGACCTCTGGGTGCACCACGTCGACCTTCTTGCGGCGAACCAGGTGTTCCACGTAGTCAACGAGACCGCGGTCGTACTTGAACACGACTTCGCGCGGTTCAAATTCAGTGTCGGCAGCGGTTTCGGATGCGGTGGCATCCGCATCCTCGGCCCTCTCGGCGGTCTCGAGGTCGTTCGCGACGTCAGTCTCGAGCACCTCGGCAACCGAGGTGATGGTCTTACTCAGGGTTGCTGGGTTGCGCTCATCGATGAGCTTGATGCTCAGGCCCTTGTTGAGGAACGCCATCTGCTGGAAGCGCGTGCGCAGCGTGTCCCAGTCGAACTCAACGGTCTCGAAGATGTCGGAGTTCGGGTAGAACGTGATGCGGGTACCGGTTTCGTCGGTTGCCTCGCCGCGTTCGATCGGTGCATCCGGCACACCGTTCTGGAACGACATGCGCCAGTTGTAGCCGTCGCGGCGTACTTCGGCGATCATGCGGAATGACAGCGCGTTCACGACCGACGAACCCACACCGTGCAGACCACCGGAGACCGCGTATCCGCCGCCGCCGAACTTACCGCCGGCGTGCAGCTTGGTCAGTACCACTTCGAGCGTCGAGATGCCCTCTGCCGGGTGTTCGGCAACCGGAATACCGCGACCGTTGTCGTCTACCTGAACCGAGCCATCCTGGCGCAAGCGCACCACGATGTCGTCGGCATAACCGGCCAGTGCCTCATCGACCGAGTTGTCCACAATTTCATACACCAGGTGGTGCAGACCTTCCGGTCCGGTCGAACCGATGTACATACCGGGACGCTTTCGAACTGCTTCGAGGCCCTCAAGCACCTGAATCTGGTTGGCGCCGTATTGGTTCTCAACGCGGCCAGTGCCGGTTGTTTCGGTATTCGGTTCGCCAGTTTCACTCATCGTTTCGAACTCCTAGTGGGATGCCTGGGGGCACGTTCGATACCCCGCGCATCCGGTTCAATGGGCTGACTCGTCCGTTCGGATAGTCAAAGACAACCCATCTTACCAAGCGAAACCCCAGAAACGGGCGTCAAATGGCCGCTAAACGCGATTACCCCGCGTGCAAGTAGGTTCCCACATGATCAGCCGTACGTGTCTCGAGGCCCGCGTCCAGGTACCGATCGAATTCCGTGACGCCACGAAGGGGCTCCCGGATTGAGGAATTTGATGTCTCGAATTTCGGCGTCTGGAAAGCGCTGATTGATCGTGCCAAGTACGGTGCCGCGAATCGAACGCAACTGCGTTGCCCACGCAGTTGAGTCGCACTGCACCTGCAGTACGCCCGCATCATCAACAAATTGCGGATTCGTGTGCCGCGCAGTCTGTTCTCCCACCAACTCGGCCCAAGCGTTCACGACACTTGCCTGCGCGAGTGGGGTCTGCCAGCCGTATTGCTGCAAGAGCTGCGACATTGCCGATGCCGAGGTGACCGGGTCGCGATGCGGACCAAACGGCAGTTCGTCTGCCGAAGCGTTCTCGGGAATCTGCATCGTGTGCTTGCGGCGGTACGAGGTCTTCACACCGGCAAAGACCTCTTTGAAGTGCAGCCAAACGAGCGACGACTCACTGAGATTCATCGTGCTCGCCCTCGGTATCCGACTCGATGCCGGTATTTGACTCGATGCCGTCAGTTGCGGCTGCAACGCGCTCGAGGATCGTCCCCGATTGGATGCGGATGCGGTGCTGTCGCAGTGGTTCGGGAATGTCCGCAAGCACGGCGCAGGTAATGAGCACCTGCTCAAAATCACCAATCGCGCGGCTCAATCGTTCGCGTCGACCGCCGTCAAGCTCAGCGAACACGTCGTCGAGGATGAGTACCGGGTCGCCCGTTCGCGATTCGGCGCGAATGAGTTGGGCGGATGCGAGTTTCAGCGAAAGTGCGAACGACCACGATTCCCCGTGGCTTGCGGTGATGCGCGCGGGCAGGCCGTTCAGCCAGAAGGTGGCATCGTCACGGTGGGGACCGACAAGTGTCAGACCGCGGTCAAGTTCTCGTGGCTGTGCCTGCAGCAGTCTCGTACGGAAACGTTCACGAATTTCGTCGACCGTGATGTCGCCACCACGCTCGCCACCGTCATCGTCCTCATCCATCAGCGTCGCCGCATCCGCCAATGCCGAAACACGCATGGTGATGTCGGCACCGTGATCGGCATCGGCAAGCGCGCGATAGGCCGCGGCCAGATGCGGGCGCAGGCGTTGCACCAGGTCGAGGCGCCCGACGATGATCTTGGTGCCGAGCTCGATGAGCTGGTCGTTCCAAATTTCGAGGGTGCCAAGTTTGTCGGCAGGGATGCGCTGCGATTTTGCCGATCGCAAGAGCGTGTTTCGCTGTTTCAGCACGCGCTCGTAGTTCGCAATCGTCTCGGCAAATCGCGGCGAATGGATAACGAGCAGCGCATCCAAGAACTCGCGTCGCCCGCTCGGATCGTCACGAACAAGTGCCAAGTCTTCGGGTGCGAACACCACCGTGGTGAAAAAGCGCGAGAGTTCGCGGGCCTTCACCTGCGAGTTGTGCACGCGGGCACGGTTGGCACCCGATTTGTTGATCTCAACATCGATGCTTAACCGGCGCATGCCGTGCGCAAGTTCGGCGCGAACCACCGCTTGCTGCGCACCAAACCGGACCAGCGCCGCATCCTTCGATACCCGGTGAGACTTCAAACTCCCCAAGTAGGCGATGGCTTCAACGAGGTTGGTTTTCCCCTGCCCGTTGGCACCCTCGAAGACGTGGATGCCCGAGTCAAGCTGCAGGTCTGCCGCGTGATAGTTGCGGAAGTCCTTAATGACCAGCCGAGTGACGTGCACTGTTAGCGCATGAGCAGGTTTGGCTGCAGCAGGTAGCGGAACGTGTCGTTTGCTGCTGGCTCATCGAGCGAAGTCTGGCCGCTGAGCAGCACAGGCCCTGGCTTGTTCGGGTTGTCGGTTGCGGTGAACGCAATGCGAACGAACGGGTTGTGGATTGCACCCACGCCCTCGAGCAAGAACTGCGGCTTGAGCGAAACCACCATGTCGTCGCCGACGAGATTGACGCCGAGCTCTTCCGAGCCGGCAGCCTTTTCGGCACCGACAGCGTCGAGCTTAAGGCCCTCGGCGGTGAACGAAAAGCGCAGTGCCTGTTCGCGCTCGAGCACGAGCTGCATACGACGAACTGCGTCGACAACTTCGCTGCCCTGCATTACGGCAAAGTGCGGGGTTTCCTTCGGGAACAGTCGCGAAACGGCCGGGAAGTTGCCCTTGATGAGCAGCGAGGTAACCGTACGGCCCTCGGCAGTGAATGCAATGAGCTGGCGATCGCCTTCGGTAACGAGGGTGATGACCACTTCGTCGGCGTGCGCGAACGACTTACCCACTTCGCCAAGCGTGCGCGAAGGCACGAGGGCCTGGTCTCCCTCGTTGAAGTTGCTCTGCCATTCGATTTCACGAACGGCAACGCGATAACGGTCGGTAGCAACCAGTCCGAGGGTGGTTGGCGACAGGGTCAGGTGCACACCGGTGATGACCGGCGCAACATCTTCGCGAGATGCCGCAACGACAACCTGGCCGATGGCCTCCGAAAAGTCAGCGCCCGAAACGACACCCGAGGTGCCTTCGATCATTGGCAGTGCCGGGAATTCTTCGATCGGCATGACGGGCAGCGAGAAGCTGGCGCGACCACAGGTGATCGTGACGCCGCGTTCATCCTGTGACACCTCAACCGGGGCAACCGGCAAACGGTTGGCAATCTCAGCGAGCAGACGCCCTTGAACGAGTACCGCACCTGGGGTTTCGACATTCGCTTCGACGCTGGTGCGCGACGAAACTTCGTAGTCAAACGTCGACAGCGACAGCTGGCCTTCGTTGGCTTCGAGCACAACACCGCTCAAGATCGGCAGCGTTGGACGTTGTGGCAGGAGCTTGACAACAAACGAGACTGCGTCGCTAAACACGTCGCGGTTGACTTCAAACTTCACGGTGCGTCCTCTCGGTTGGTAGGGCTACCCATGCTAGCCGTTAATTGTTGTTGTCTTCATCCAGATCGGTGACAACGAATAACAAGTTGCTGCTGATCGAGCGTTTCTTGTGTGGGCTTGGCTGATCCCATCGTGGAGATCCACTAGCGGTTTGTCTTGTCTGACCTTCGTTCGTACCCGGATGCGTGACGATGTGTCGCACCACCTCATTGTTGATTTTGCATTGGATGAATTTCTTGAGTCGTACAAGACGCAAGTGTTGTGGTCGGCGAACCCAGTCGAGTCAAGTCGGTAAATGTCACGAGCTTGATGTTTTGTAATTGCAATAAGAGTCATCTTCGTAATAACCCTTGTGGAGACTGTGGATAAGTCTGTGGTGAGTAGACGCGAGTAGGGAACTACAACCGTGAAAGATGTGGTTCGTTGGTGAACCAAATGTGACCGACATTCGACAGAAATTTGACGTTGCCGTTCGCTATCCACATTAGAAACTGGGAAAACCCACTTTTTTGACCGTTTTCCCGCAGTTTCTCCACAAGTTATCCACAATCGTTGTCATTGCAGTTATCCACCTCTTGTTCACCTGTTGTCCACCGGAGTTTCCGCAGACTTATCCACATTGCCTGTGGATAACTCGGGAAAGTGGCCGATCAGCTGCGTGCTTCGGTCGGTTTCATAGCCGGTTCTCAGCGTGACCGTGGTGCTGCCAGTGGAGGCAGAATCGGTCGATTTCTGCTCGCGTGATTACCGGCATCCGGTCGAAATGGTGTCTGGCAGCACCGGCTGAGCAGCGTTGCTACCGATGCGATGAGGCGAACCAGTAGCCGAAACCAAGGGCGCTGACTGACGTCCAGAACGTGCCCGAGCTGTGGCCTAACGCGACTCGATCCATGTCAATGGCGATTGGGTGGGGTCGGTGCTACCCGAATCAGGCTCGTTCGTTAGCCGCATCCTGGTCATGGATGCGCAAATCCATTCGCTATGGCTAGCGAACGTTGGGCTGACGGATGCGGGAGGTGAGTTCGGTGACCTGGTTGAACACCGAACGGTCACTGGTCATGAGCTTGGTGATCTTGCGGTGGGCGTACATCACTGTCGTGTGGTCGCGGTTGCCAAACAGCTGGCCGATCTTCGGCAACGAGAGGTTGGTCATCTCGCGGCAGAGGTACATCGCAATCTGTCGACTCGTTGCGATCGCTTGCGAACGGCTTGAACCATAAAGGTCATCGACCGTGAGGTGAAAATAGTCGGCCGTCTGACGAATGATGTCGCCAGGCGCAATGACGTTCGGCTCGTCGGTCGTAATGATGTCCTTGAGCACGGTGGTCACCATGCTCAAATCAATCGCCTGCTGGTTCAGGTTCGCGTAGGCGCTAATGCGAATCAGCGTGCCTTCGAGTTCACGTACGGAGCTGTCCACGTGCACGGCGATGAACTCGAGAACATCGTCAGGCAGCACCAATTGATCAGCCTGGGCCTTCTTGCGCAGAATCGCGATACGCGTTTCGAGGTCGGGAGACTGCACATCCGTGATGAGTCCCCACTCAAAGCGAGAGCGCATCCGGTCTTCAAATCCGGTGAGCTGCTTTGGCGGCACATCTGAGGTGATGACGACCTGCTTGTTGTGCTCGTGCAAGGTGTTGAACGTGTGGAAGAACGCTTCCATCGTCTCGGCCTTGCCTTGCAAGAACTGAATGTCGTCGATCAGCAGGATGTCGTTGTTGCGGTAGCGCTCGTGGAATTGCGCCACGCTGTTCTGCGCGATCGAGTTAATGAAGTCGTTCGTGAATTCTTCACTCGAGACGTACCGAACCTTGATGCCGGCATAGATGTGCTCAGCGTAGAGACCGATGGCGTGCAAGAGGTGTGTCTTGCCGAGTCCGGAGTCGCCGTAAATGAACAGCGGGTTGTAGCTTCGGGCCGGAGCTTCGGCCACCGCGACGGCGGCTGCGTGCGCAAACCGGTTCGAGCCACCGATGATGAAGTTTTCGAAGGTGTACTTCGGGTTAAGTCGACTGCCCGTTGTCGCTGTGACCGATACGTGTGCGTCTGCGGTGGTCACCGACGATCGTTCGGGATGCGTGCCGGTTGCGCCGCGAGGTTCGTCGACCTGGGTATGCAACTGTCCACCCTGTGGATAACTCGTGGATAAGTTGGTCGGTTGTACCGATTCGTGCAGCACTTTCACCTGATCAGCGACGGATGCCTCGGGTGAATTGAGTGGTTGCAGCTCGCGTTCGTCGAGCACGGGTTCCGGAGCGATATCCGGGTTGACGAACACGGCAAATGTCGAAATCTCGTGGTCAACGGGAGCGGTGCGGATCGCATCCAGTAGTGGTTGTCGACCCTTTTGCTCGATCATCGACCGGGTGACGTCGTTGGGAACTTCGAGGTAGATCGTGCCGTCCATCACGCCTTTTGGCCTGACCAGAGCGAAAAAACCGCGCATCGATGCGGGGAGATCGTGATCTTGCAGGAGCTTGTTGAACAGGGCGTCCCAAATTTCCGCGACATCCTGGCTCATGAACAAACCTCCTGTTTTCTTACCAACGCATACCGTGCATCGTGTTCGACTGAACGGCACCGCGTTCGATCAGAAATGCTTCGAGTAACCGCAGGCCGCGCACCGAAAACACGCCTAAGCATGACTTATGCACATGTCCTGTGGATAAGTATGTAGCCTGTGAACAACTCGAAGCAACAGACTGCAACTATATGCATGGATCGTACTTCGACGCCAATCAAAAATCTGAGAATCTCGGTGAGTCGGATTCGAGAAGTGTTTGGTATGTGTTACCTCAAGCTTCAACCAATGCTTGACTGTCACTGCCCTTGGGCGTATTCTGGTGCAGTTGTGCCCGTAACGGGCAATTGAGTCGATGCCCCTCGCAGGGCCACGATCCGGAGATTTTTACATGTCGAAGCGCACCTTCCAGCCAAACAACCGTCGTCGTGCCAAGAAGCACGGCTTCCGTGCACGTATGCGCACCCGCGCAGGCCGTGGCATCCTCGCCTCGCGTCGCGCCAAGGGTCGCAAGGTCCTCTCGGCCTAAGTACTGCACGTGCTAGCTCGGCACCATCGGGTGACTAGCGGCGCGGATTACCGCCGTATTTCCCGTCGAGGCCGTCGAGTTGGCGCACCAGGTTTTATCGTCCTTGCTGAATGCAGCAGGGACGCGGCTTCGCCCACCCGGTTTGGTTTCATCATTACCAAGCGGGTGGGCGTTGCTGTTGTCCGAAATCGGATGCGGCGGCGACTTAAGGCGATCTGCTTCGAGGCATTGCCGTTGCTTCCTACGGGTCTCTCGATCGTGATTCGCGTGTTTCCGGAATCCGCATCCATCCCCTATGCCCAATTGCGCGCCGAAGTACGTGCGGCGCTGGTCAAGGCAGCAGAGCAGGCTGGACTACTGGCCATCCCAGAAGAATGCAGCTGCAGCGATGTTGTCGACTAATGTTCGCCGCACGGTGCACAATGTCGCGCTCGTACCGCGCAACTTGGGCGTTGCGTTCTTGTTGCTCTACCGCAAAGTGATTTCTCCGATTTATGGCGACGTGTGCCGCTACTACCCCACTTGTTCCGCGTATGGTTTAGAGGCGGTACAGGTGTACGGATTGGTACGCGGTGGATGGATGGCGTTGCGACGAATTACGCGTTGCCATCCGTGGGCGAAGCCGGATTTCGATCACGTTCCCGAACCTAAACGTCCGTATGCACTGCGGCGAACCAAACTCGGTTTCGTCGTGTCTGATCTGCAAGCGAAAGGCTAGCCTGCAATGAATTTCTTTGACATCATCCTGTGGCCATTGCGCTGGGTGATTGAGGTTGTGCTCGTCTCGGGTCACGCATTCGTGACGTCCCTGGGCATGCCATTTAACAGCGGATGGTCGTGGGTTCTCGCGATCCTCGTGCTGGTGCTGATCGTTCGCTCGGCAATGATCCCGCTGATGCTCAAGCAGATCCGTTCGATGCGCGGCATGATGGAAATGCAGCCGGAGATGCAGAAGATCCGGGACAAGTACAAGGGCAAGCGCGACCAGTTCTCGCAGCAGGCCATGCAGCAAGAGATGATGGCGCTCTACAAGCGTCACGGCTCGAGCCCACTGTCGGGTTGCTGGCCGATGCTGATCCAGATGCCGATCTTCTTCGCGCTGTTCCAGGTGCTGCAGGCAGCTAACCAGAACCGTGCCGGTGTGGGCATGATGAGCCTTGACCTCGCGAAGTCGTTCTCGGAATCCACCATCTTCGGTGCCCCGATGAGCGCCGTGCTTTCGCACGCGAACGGTAATTCCACCATCATCACGGTGGCGGTTGTACTCATTGTCCTGATGGTCGGTACGCAGTTCTTCACCCAGTTCCAGATCACGGCGCAGAACGTTTCGCAGGCGGCGAAGGAATCGCCGATGTACCGCCAGCAGCGCATCATGATGTACCTGTTCCCGCTGCTGATGGTCGTTTCGGGTGTCATGTTCCCGATCGGTCTAATGGTCTACTGGGCACTTACGAACCTCTGGACCACTGGTCAGCAGTGGTGGACGATCCGCAATATGCCGACTCCTGGTTCGGATGCAGCTAAGAAGCGTGAAGAGCGCCTGCGCGCTGCCGGCAAGTGGGATGACCACCCGGACAACCCCGCAAACAAGAAGAAGAAGTTCGACGAAGAAACCGGCAAGCCGATCGTGCAGACCGGTCAGCGTCAGCAGCCAATTGGTAAGCAGCGCGCTAAGAAAAAGAAGGGTAAGCGCTAGTAGCTAGTGGCGGTATGCATCCAGTCGGATGCGAACCCACGATCGTGCCCCGGATGCAGGTAGTCACCGCATCCGGGGCACGATCAGTTTCCGCGAGTTTCGCACAAGGGCGCGCCATTATGAGAGAGTTAGTACTTATGAACAGCAACCTGCCTGCCGAAGAATCCACCAAGCCTGAAGGCACCGCCGAGGAGCAGCTGGAGACCGTGTCTGGTCTCGATGCTGATGCCGGTGCCGACACACAGCTCGGTGCTGATGATGCGGCTGCTTCGACTCCGGTCGATGGCGAGGATGCTGCCGACGACGATGATCGCGACGAAGGCGACATCGCTGCTGATTTTCTTGAAGAGCTGCTCGACATCGCCGATATCGACGGAGACCTTGAGATTGAGATCCGCAAGGATCGCACCTACGTTTCGGTCGAGAGTGACGACGCTGATAGCAACCTCAAGGTGCTTTCGGAGCGCAAGGTTGTTGATGCGTTGCAGCAGCTCACGCGCCTGGCGGTGCAGGCCGAGACCGCTGAACCGGCACGGTTGATTCTTGATATTGCGGGTTCGCGTGAAGCACGCAAGGTTGAGCTGAAGGAACTCGTTGACCGTGCGATCGCACGCATCGAGGAGGGCGCTGCTTCGGC
Organism: [Zimmermannella] bifida NBRC 103089; assembly: GCF_001570925.1. Lineage (GTDB taxonomy): Bacteria > Actinomycetota > Actinomycetes > Actinomycetales > Microbacteriaceae > Gulosibacter > Gulosibacter bifidus. The sequence continues at coordinate 108,374 of NZ_BCSP01000004.1, read as the reverse complement.
TGCGCTGCCACCAATGACTTCGTATGAACGCAAGCTCGTTCACGACATTGCCGGTGAACTCGGGTACTCGTCGGAGTCCGAGGGTGAGGGCGCAGGCCGGCACACCGTGCTTCGCAAGGAAGCTGACTCGCAGTAGGTTTTGTTGCGCAGATGCCGCTGCTCACCGTTTGTGTGAGCGGCGGCATTGTTGTTTGTTGGTGGATGCATGCGGTCGGTTGGATGTGTCGGATGTCGCCCCGATCTCGGCTCGCTCTCGACTCATCGCGGTCGGTGATTACCTGGAGGATTGTTCGTGGCCGGTTGACGCTGCTCTGTCGAACGAATAGGGCCGCTCAACATATTGATTGGTTTCGATGCGTTGTTCATTGGGCGTGCTGCAACGATGGCGTTTTCCCGTGAGCAAGCAATGGGCGCGTTTGTATTCGTGAGGATGCATCCGGGTGACGATCTAAAACGATGTGTGTCGATATAGATTGTTAGCTTCGCTCAAACGCATTCGCTTTCACACGATTGAGCTCATCGGTATACAGTTGATTTCGAGAAAACTGCCTCTCATCTGGGAAATTGTTTGCTGAGGCGTATCTTGACCATGTCCAAGGTGTAGATCCATCCGTCTAAACCAGAATGGTGTAGTTCTGGCGATGATGAGACTGACCACTATCGTAGGTAGTTCGTCCAATCTGGATGGCTGTTCGTGACGTCGGCAATTTTGGCTGACTCGAGGACCGTGGCGCGGTCGGTGGTTGATCGGATCGCTGGGGCATCGACCGGCTTGATGTTGGTACGCAAATCAGTGAAGTATTAACAGTGCCTTTAGATACATTGAATCGGCATAAATGTGTGGGTGGTCGACTATCACCTGGGGTGGGGTTTGAGGCTTGCGGCCGCTCAAACATGCAAGAACTAGTTATATGGTGTGTTCGCTAATGTATCGTGTGAGCTCACTGCTGAGTGCTCTGCGTCTTGTTTGATGCATTGGCTGCCTGGATTCCGATTCCGGAAGGGTACTACCTCTGATCGGTGAGACACTCGGCCTTGGTTGCGGCCCCTTGTGGCTATCTGGTTTCACGTGAAACGGTACTTTGAATCCCTGGGGTTGCTCCAGTCGTAGTTCCATTTCTTTATGACAGAGGGGATGCGTTGCTGCACGCCAGGTTAAAATCTCCCGCTCCACACTGCCTCACTTCCCTGCAGCAGTCCGTGAGTGTGTCGTCGGTGCCACCTGGATGAGGTGTCTTACTTATGCCAAGGCGCCCCACCTGTTGCTGCTGAAGAACGGGATGCGACTTCTCTTGTGTGTTGTCGCCTAGAGTTTCACGTGAAACGAGCAGCGTTGGGAGGCCTTCGCGCTGCTGGTTACTGCCTCAAGCTTGGGGTGAATTGCACAACAAGTGGGGTGCGAGGGGTGGAGAATCTCAACGGATGAACCCTAGGACTTGCCCGTCTAATGAATTCGGCCCGCTCTAGACCGCGAGCGAAGGAAGCGTTTCACGTGAAACCATTCGAGCCTGGTAGCTGAAAACAGGCGTTGGGTGCAGTGAATGCATGTTTCCGGTGATGCGTACCTCGCCATGCGTGGTTAGCTGATCGGCATACACCATGGACGAAAGTCCCAGACCGATTGGCTGACGACGCTACTTCGTGGTTCCGATGGGTGACAGTTGGATGGTGTGATGCGCTGGCTTGGCGCGATGTTTCACGTGAAACTAGTCCGTCTTGAGCGGGTGAACCGTCCAGGGGCGTCCGTTGACAGGCCATTTGGCATCGGATTCACTGTCGGGTCCATGCGCAGCGGTGATTGTTGGCATTCCTTGGGCCGCCAACCAGTCAGTTGATAGAAGCCTAAACACAGACCGAAACATCGCGAAGCTGTTGTTTCACGTGAAACCACCACCCCGATCGCCGGTGAATGCGGAGCGAGATTGCTGCTGGAATCCAGCCTGAACGCAGGGCTGAGGTCGTCCTCGTGAGGTAGTGAGTCAGACACGATTTGATCGATTCGAGGGCCTTTAGCCGCGTTGGGTTGAATACTCACTACCGGTCCACTGACGACAGTGCTGCGCAGATTCCGTCATGTTTCACGTGAAACGAGACTCGCGAACGTCCCGATTCTGGGGTGTTCAACTTCTGTAGGCGTTAAACGGTAGTTCTCTCGAGACCGCGCACAACGTGCCTGAGAGTCATCCTGATGATGTCAGTGCACGGGAGCTCTCCTGCTCGAAGGTCCAAACATTGTGTTTCACATGAAATGGCGAATGATCGGTATCAAGGGGAACAGCGTTCAATAGACGATGCATTTTCGCTTGATGTATTGGATCCGCACCCGCACCCGCACCCGCACTTACACCCACGCCCACGGGTCACTGGTCACAGGCCACAGGTCATAAGCAGATTCGCGAAGCCACGCACCGGGCTATCCGGCTACCGGGCTAGCGTCTACCGATCTACTCTTGGCTCACGAAGCATCGCGACAATCCTGGTGAGTACATAGGGTCCACATGTCACTATGCCGGCCTCTGACGAAGAGCAACCGTCCAAATTCTGGGCGGAATTGAGCCACAAAATGCAACTGGAATTCCCTCGAAACCCGACAACAAATGAGTGCAGGATGCATTCTGACGACGAGAAAAATTGCGGATTGACATGTTTCACGTGAAACGGGAACACTGTGACCGTGATGTATCGCCCAATGAGGTGGGATTCTGTCTGTCTTTCCGTTCGATAGCACCCCTCCTGTGCAACTTCACTACTTTCGTGCGAGCTTCGTTTCACGTGAAACGACCCCACGTTATCCATTCGATCGGGGCGACCACGTGGATGCTTCGCGCGAATGGAACCGATCATGGTCTGGAGCATTAGTTCCACGGGGCGAGGACATGCTTTGCCTGTTGCCTGTTGCCTGTTGCCTGTTGCCTGTTGCCTGTTGCCTGTTGCCTGTTGCCTGTTGTCTGTTGTCAGACGCCAGACCCTCGAGCCCAGAACGCCAGTACAGAACGCGTCTGTTTCGGGCACCGCGGCTACTTGAGGCATTCGCTACCCGAGTTGGGAGATCAACGACGCGAGTTTCACGTGAAACGTAGACGCCTTGAGGTTCCTGTTTGGCCCCCTTGCCTGGAGTGACGGGCTATTGGTGACTCAAACCGGGACATGGCGAGCTCCCGCACTCCGCATGGTTGGCGAACGATGGGGACTGACGATGTGCAAAGTGTTTCACGTGAAACGGCCCCGATCGTGTCTGGTCGAGCAACCATCGCAGACCTTGATCGAACAAATTCCACTTCTGAGAACCCTGTTCGGTGAATGAGTGGGGGTTGAATCGGGACAGACCAATCCAGACCTAACTAGACCGGCTTCGTCCAGACTCAGCTCTATTGGGTTCGGTGGGCTCGGCTGTTTTGATGGCACTCAGGACATTTGGTGTTGCCCCGTGGACCCGATGTTGCTGTGGATGAGGTCCCTGCCATGAATGCTTCGTCTCGCATCTGGAGCAGGGGGCGGCCATCTGTGTAGCCTTGCCGTGAGCCTACATTGACCCTTGGGGTAGTCGTGTTTCACGTTGAAACAAACCTGGCATGTTTCAACGGCGAAAAGGTTCCAAAGCACAGTGACTCCGTACCGCTCACTGTGGAACATGGCGACCAGCGTACGGAAGTAGAACAGCCCATGAGGGGAACACTCCAAGCAATGTACTTGCTCAAATGCTCGGTGGGAACAGTGTTTCGGCAAGTAGGAACCACAAAAGGCCAGATCAGCAGCATAAAAGGTCTCTGTAATGGCGTCACTGGTTCGCATGTGTGGGGCCGACATGACGCGCTCCAGTCCCCGCGCGTGGTGATGTTCTGGCTACTTCGGAACGATCGGAAACCGCAGCGTTTCACGTGAAACAATAGACACTGAACGAAGGAGTGTCATGAGTGAACACGAGGACCTGACCACCGCATCCGCGAACAAAGAATCACCGGTCACAGAAGTCGTTCTCGACGGAGAAACCGTGCCGGTTGAACCCCGCCCTGCTGTAGCAGAAGCAATTTTCGGCGACCGCGTCGATGTGGCTCAGCAGTATGCTGACGCACTTGCTCGCGACGGTGAAACCCTTGGCCTGCTCGGCCCCCTCGAATACCCGCGCCTGTGGACGCGTCACGTCGTAAACTCCGCGCTCATTGCACCACTCCTCAACGGCACCGTTGGTGATATCGGATCAGGTGCCGGACTCCCCGGAATCCCGCTCGCTATTGCTCGCCCGGACGTGCAGTTCACGCTTATCGATCCCATGGAACGTCGCCACACTTGGCTTACACAGCAGATCAAGTCGCTTGACCTCACCAACGTCACTGCGGTCCGCGCACGCGCAGAAGAATTGTTCGATACGCATACATTCGACCAGGTTACGGCCCGCGGTGTTGCGGCACTGAGCAAGCTCATTCCATGGACGGCCCCACTGGTTCGGTACGAGGGCGAACTCGTTCTCATGAAGGGCAAGAATGCCGAGGCTGAGATTGAGAAGGCGGCAAAGGTTATTCGCCGATTCGGTCTCGTTGATGTTCGCGTTGAAGAAGTCGGAACGGATCTCGACACCGAGCCGACTCGCGCGGTGGTCGCAACCGTTGCCTAACGCATCCAATTACTGAGCTCCAAGAAATTCCGTTTCACGTAAAACGGAACCAGAGGAAAGTTATCCACAGCTTGTGCACATTGGGGCAGATTGTTGTGGGGAATGTGTGGAGAACAGGTCAACCGCATCAGTTATCCACAGTGCGGGAACCAATCCCGATACTGTGCGGAAGTGGTGCGAAGATTGACGCTGACCTGTGACGATGTCGAAGGAACCAGAGAGAGGTGCGCCACCAGTGTTTGATGAGTTTGACTCACCACTTGCGCGTCAACTTGAAGCATTGCGCCTGCGTCGCAAGAAGCTGAAGGCTGCGACCATGCCGGCACCCGCTGAGACTCGCATCATTGCGGTGTCGAACCAGAAGGGCGGCGTAGGTAAGACCACCTCGACGGTTAACCTTGCCGCTGCATTCGCGCTCAACGGGATGCGGGTGCTCGTCATCGACATCGACCCGCAGGGCAACGCTTCCAGTGCCCTCGGCGTAAACACCAATAGTGACGTCCCCGGTACCTACGAAACGATACTGAAGGACCTGCCGATGGCCGAGGCAATCGTGCGCTCAACCAGCATTGAGAACCTCTACTGCTGCCCGGCCACACTCGCCCTCGCCAGCGCTGAGATCGAACTCTTCCCGCTCGATGACGGCCAGACGCGCCTGCGTAAGAGCCTGTACGAGTTCCTCAACATCAGCGCGAAGAACGGTCACGGTTTCGACTACGTCCTCATTGACTGCCCACCATCGCTCAGCATGCTCACGATGAACGCTTTCAGCGCGGCCAAAGAGATCCTCGTGCCTATGCAGACCGAGTACTACGCCCTCGAAGGCCTTGAGCAGCTCGTGCGTTCGATCTATGCGTTTTCGAGCCGGCTCACGCACCCGCCGAAACTCAGCACCATCCTGCTGACGATGTTTGACAAGCGTCTCAACCTGGCCCAGGACGTCGTTGAAGACGTTCGCACGCACTTCCCCAAGGAAACGCTCGAAACGACGATCCCACGTTCGGTCCGCATCTCGGAGGCGCCAAGTTTCCAGCAGACCATCATGACGTACGACCCCAATGGCGTAGGCGCTGTTGCCTATCGCGAAGCAGCACTAGAAATCGCACGGCGAGGAGCCTAAGCACACATGGCAACGAAGAAACGGTCCGGCCTCGGCCGCGGCCTCAGCGCACTCATTCCCCAGGCACCGGCTCAGTCCGAACGAGACATTGACGTCTTCTTTAATGGTTCCGCGCCAACTGGTCGCACCGTAAGCACCGCCGAGACTGACACCGCATCGACAACAACTAATGCAGCTCCGGCACGCACCAAGTCGACCGGCGCCAAGGCGAAGTCGACCAAGACCGCGTCCTCGCGAACCGCATCCGCATCGAAATCAACGGCCAAGAAGGCCGCCTCGACCGCTAAATCAACGAAATCTGCAGCAAAGAGCGCAACAACATCTCGTGCAACGGCGAAGAAAACGTCTGAGCCATCGATCGAAGAGTTGCGTAACGCATCGATGCAGGCCGATGAAGCTATTGAGCGTATCGACAATGATCGATCTGATGACGCAGTCGAGTCGACAGACAGTACGAGTACCGAGGAAACGACCACAGCGGCGGCAGTAACCGACACAGCATCGCTCGAAACCGCATCCACCGCCGCAACAGCTGGCGACAGTGCTGCAACTGACACCGCGGCAAGCGACGACGAGATGGAACTGCTGCCGGTTCCCGGCGCACGTCTTGCCGAGCTCGACCCGTACCGGATCGTTCCGAATGCCAAGCAGCCGCGTCACGAATTCGATCAGGACGCACTCGACGAACTGATCATCTCGGTGCGCGAGTTTGGTGTGCTGCAGCCAATCGTCGTGCGTCCGCTTGCCGAAGACGACCCCCGTCGTGCCGAAGGCGACTTCGAGCTCATCATGGGTGAGCGCCGCCTGCGCGCTACCAAGGCATCTGGCCGCACCGAAGTGCCGGCAATCATCCGCGACACGAACGACGAAGACATGCTTCGTGACGCGTTGCTCGAGAACCTGCACCGCGCAGAACTCAACCCGCTTGAAGAAGCCTCGGCCTACCGCCAGCTGCTCGATGACTTCGGCTGCACACAGGACGAACTCGCCGAGCGCATCGGCCGTTCGCGCCCGCAGATCTCGAACACGCTGCGTCTGCTCAACCTGCCCGTAGAAGTACAGCGTCGCGTCGCTGCTGGCGTTCTAAGCGCCGGACATGCCCGTGCCGTCCTCTCGGTAGGCGAGCCCATCGCAATGGCGCAGCTGGCCGACAAGATCGTCAACGAGCAGCTTTCGGTGCGTCAGGCAGAAGCTGCAGCGGCCACCAGCGCGACTCGCGCCGGCCGTGCCAACCCTCGTCGAGGAGAACAGCACTCAGATTCGCTCACCGCACACCTCAACGAGGTGGGGGAGCGACTGGGCGATCGCCTCAACACCCGTGTTCAGGTATCGCTGCGCAAGACCAAGGGCACGATCCGCATCGACTTCGCGTCGGTAGCCGATCTCAACCGCATCCTCGAAGAACTCGGCGAAGACACCGAGGTCTAACCGCGGAACACACGACCACGCACCACACAACGAAGAACGGTGGCGACCCACTACGGGCACGCCACCGTTCTTGTTTGGTTGTCGGATGCGGATGTTCGGTTTAGTTCTCGCCCGTAGCTTCGTCCGCAGCCTCGTCAGCCGTCGAATTCGCAAACACACCGGCCGAACCGAACGCATCCTGAACCTGCTCTGGCGTATTGCGCGGACCACGCTCAGCAGCGATCATCGCAAGCGTTGCGTACACCTCCGAGAGCTGCAAGCCTGCAGCCTCAATACCCATCGGCACCAGCGAAGTCTCGGTCATGCCCGGAATCGGGTCGGCCTCAATGAACCAGGCCTTGCCTTCGGCATCAACAATGAAGTCAATGCGAGCAACGTCAGCCAGGCCGATCGTGCGGTAGGCGTGCAGCGCCTGCTGTGCCACCGACTCCGCGACCTCGGGCGACAGGCGTGCCGGGGCGTAGTAGGTCGTCTCGCCCGGGTTGTAGCGGGCAGCGTAGTCAAACACACCGTTGTTCGGCACCGTCTCGACGGCTGGGACCGTCATCGGGCCCTCGCCGAGGTCGAGCACGCCAACCATCACTTCGGTACCCGAGATGTGCTTCTCGATGAGTGCCGTGTCGCAGTAGGTGAACGCGGTCATCAGCGCGCGGCCGAGCTCGGCAACGTTCGATACGTGGGTAACACCCTGCGCCGAACCGCCCTCGGCAGGCTTCACGACGGCAGGGAAATCAATACCGCGCGACACCGCGTCGATAACGGTCTTGGCGCCAAGCTCACGGAAGATCTCGTTCGGCAACACGATTGATGGCGGGGTCGCAAGACCGGCACGCTTGGCCAGTGCCTTCGCGGTTGCCTTGTTCCACGCGAGCTTCGTCGCGGTCGGACGCGAACCAACATAGGCAAACTCGTTCGCCCGCAGCAGCGAGTACAGCGCACCGTTCTCACCCGAGGCACCGTGCAGAACCGGCCACACGACATCAACGTCGTCGCGGTTCTCAATCAGCCAGGGCAGCAGCGAGCCGTCGGGCTCGCGAACCGTCACCTTGGCACCCGCGCGAGTCAGCGCATCCGCCACACGACGACCAGAACGCAGCGAGACGTCACGCTCATGCGAGATTCCACCAGAGAGGATCACAACGTGGCGACCTTGCATAGTCATTTGGCCAGTACTTTTTAGCAACGCGGGCTCCTTAACAACGCGGGTTCCAAAGTTACGCGGGAACTTGGCGTGAGATTTGATGAACGGTTGGCGGTCACAGTGGGGGAGTCAGGCCTGGCACGGGGGCTCGGCCGACGTGAGCAGCATTAGACGAGGTCCGGCGGGGCGGCCGAGACGTGGTCATCATCGTCAGTGGGCGCCGACATCGCGCCAAAGGTCTCGAGCAGGTCGAGCTCTTCGTTGATGACATTCGCCAGGCGACGTACACCCAAGCGGATGCGCTCGGGCTCGGGAAGGCTGAAGGACAGGCGGATCTTGTCGCGACCACGGCCATCCACATAGAACCCGGTACCGGGCGTGTACGCGACGAGCTCGGTGACAGCACGAGGCAGCATCTGCTTCGAATCCAGACCCTCTGGCAGCTGTACCCACGTGAAGAAGCCGCCTTCGGGCACGGTCCAGCTGAGCATTGGCAGGTGTTCCTGCAGCGATTCGAGCATGGCGTCGCGGCGCTCGCGGTAGATGCCGCGGAAGGTGTCGATCTGTGCGCGCCAATCGGTGCTTGCCAGGTACTCGGTCACAAGCCACTGGTTCAGCATCGAGGGCGAGAGAATCGACGACTCGACCGAGAGCACCATCTTTTCGCGGATACCGTGCGGCGCAACCACGAAGCCGACGCGCACACCCGGCGAGAGAATCTTCGAGAACGAGCCGAGATAGACGACGTGTTCCGAGTCCATCGAGCGGATCGCATCCGGTGCGGGCTCGTCAAAGTAGAGCAGACCGTACGGGTTATCTTCGACAATGAGCACGTTTTCGCGGATGCACAGGTCGAGAATCTCGCGACGTCGCGCAACCGACATGGTCACGCCGGTCGGGTTGTTGTAGTTCGGCACCGTGTAGAGGAACTTGACCTCTTTACCTTCGGCACGAGCGGTCTGGATGGCCGCGGTTACGCCGGCGATCGTGAGTCCCTCGTCGTCCATGTCGACGTGGCGAACATCGGCCTCGTACGACTTGAAGGTTCCCAGAGCCCCGACATAGCTCGGCGACTCAACCAGGATCACATCACCCGGGTTGATGAACAGCTTGGTCACCAGGTCGATCGCGTGCTGCGAACCGGTGGTGGTGATGATGTCATCGGCACCGGCATCGGTGATGCCCTCAATGGCGATCAGGTCAAGAATCTTCTCGCGCAGCTGCGGCAAGCCCTGGCCGCCACCGTACTGCAGGGCGTCGGGGCCGTGGTGTTCCATCATCGACTGGAACGCGGCGTGCACGAGTTCGTCGGGCAGACCCGCTACGAACGGCGAACCACCGGCCAGCGATACGACCTCGGGGCGCGAGGCCACCGCGAACAACGCTCGAACTTCGCTGGCCGCCAGTCCCTTAGTGCGGGATGCATAGGTTTCGTACCAGGGGTCGAGGTTGCGACCACCTGCGGGCTTCGAATGGTTCTGCGATGACACGTAAATCCTCTTTGAGCTAAAGGTCGATGCCTTAGTTTACGCCCGGCCTCCGGTTTGGCACAGCGTTTTGGTGGCGAAGCGCCTGCAAACCGGGCGGAAAACGACGGATGCGGTCACGAACGAGCCGTGACCGCATCCGGTTGCTAGAACCACTACCGGAACTGGCAGGGTGACTAGTCGAGAAAGCCTTCGAAGTCCTTCTCGAGTGCCGCGCGTGGCTTTGCGCCCACAACTTCGCGCTGCACTTCACCGTTCTTGAACAGCTTGATCGCTGGGATCGAGGTGATGCGGTACTTCATGGCGAGGTCCATCTCGTCGTCGATGTTGACCTTCACGACCTTGACCTTGGGGTGCGCTTCGGCGATGGCGTCGAGCACCGGGGCAACCTGGCGGCAGGGACCGCACCATGGCGCCCAGAAATCAACGATTACGGGACCGGCGTGACGCAGTACTTCGGCGTCGAACTCGGCGGTCGAAATTTCTTTCGCAGCAGTCATTTGGACTCCTTTGCTTGGGAAATGGGTAAGTTGTGCGCGACTATTCGGCGGCGTCTACCTGAGCAAGCAGCTCGTCTGACAGTCCGGCGATGTACGCCTCGGCGTCGAGAGCGGCAACGCAGCCCGAACCGGCTGCAGTAATGGCTTGGCGGTAGTGGTCGTCGATCACGTCACCGGCGGCAAACACACCGGCAACGCTGGTACGCGACGTGCGGCCATCCACCGCAATAACGCCGGCTTCGGTGAGCGCAATCTGGTCGCGGAACAGATCAACGCGCGGGTCGTTTCCGATGGCAACAAACGCGCCGGTTGCCTCGATGACGCGCTCTTCGCCGGTGCGGGTGTCGCGGAGTTTCACGTACGAAAGCGTGGGTTCACCCGAGAACTCAACAACTTCGGCGTGCGTGATCCACTCGATCTTCTCGTTGGCGCGGGCGCGCTCGAGCATGATCTTCGAGGCACGGAAGTTGTCGGAACGGTGGATGACGGTGACGCGCTTGGCGAAGCGGGTCAGGAACGTCGCCTCTTCCATAGCCGAGTCGCCGCCGCCAACCACGATGATGTCTTGGTCCTTGAAGAACGCGCCGTCGCAGGTGGCGCACCACGAAATGCCCTTGCCCGCGAGCGCCTCTTCGCCAGCAACGCCGAGGTGACGGTAGGCCGAACCGGTCGCAATGATGACGGCGAGTGCCTCGAAGTCGCCCGAGTAGGCCGTCTTGATCTGCTTTACGTCACCGTCGAGCTGTACTTCGGTGACGTCGTCAAAGACGAGCTCGGTGCCAAAGCGCTCGGCCTGTTCCTGCATCTTCTGCATCAGATCGGGGCCCATGACGCCCTCGGGGAAGCCCGGGAAGTTCTCGACGTCGGTGGTGTTCATCAACTCGCCACCAACCTCAACTGCCGAGGTAAACAGCACCGGACGTAGGCCGGCGCGGGCGACATAGGTTGCGGCGGTGTACCCGGCCGGACCGGAACCGATGATGGCGACGTTTCGCATGAACTCTCCTTATGGCGGTAATGCCGGATGCAGTGGGGCAGACGGTGACCTACCCCGCGTTGGGTGCGCCCGGATATCCGAACGTGAGTGTTCGAACCAACCGAGTACTCGATGCAACGAATACCGAGCGAATCTATTTCATTGTTGTGGTTGCGGCTGTGCTCTGGCCGAACGGGTGGATGCGTGCGCCGGGTTACGCAGGGCCGATCGAGCAGGTCTAGATGAGCGTTTCGTCGTCCTGCTGCACCTGCCGGTCATACGCTTCGCGCTGCTTCTTGCGCATGTATTCGCGCAGTTCGCGACGGGTGGGCAGCGACGACGTCGTGTTGGACACGCTCTGCACCACGGCAATGTCTGGAGTGGTGACGCCGGTGGCATTGGGCTGTGGCGTGTAGTTGTCGAGCAGGGTGCCGAGCTCGTCGTCATCAGGGCGCACGGTGTTGGCAGCGTGGCGGTGCGACGAGTCGGAGTGGCGGCCACGGAGGCGCTCGAACTTGTGCAGCAGCGGCCCGGCATACGCTTCGATTTCGGGCGAGCGCAGCGCAATCGTGAGTCCGAAGTAGACCAGCACCATGGCGATACCGGCGACGGCACAGGTGAGCACGGCCGGAGCGATGCCGGTGCGCGCGAATCCACCAGCGGTGTACCCACCGAGCAGCCACACGATGACCCCACCAATGCACGCGGTTGGCAGCGCGATACCGAGGTACTTCAGTGTGGTGGCCCCGAGGCGTTCGCCGTTGATGGGGCCGATGTATCGCGTTACACCACGCAACTGGATGCCCATGCGCAGGATGGTGATGACCGTAGCCACGAGGGTGATCGCGACCACGATCCAATCGACCGGCACCAAAAAGCCGACCACGAGCATCGCAATGACCTGGATCGGTGTGGTGTAGACGTACAGGAAGAACACCGCGCGGGTGTCTTCGAACGCGTAGTAAATGCGGTGCGTGTAGAACAGCAGCGAGAACGAAACCAGCCCGATAAGTGCCGCACACAGAATCGTGGCCAGCGCATCCACACCCGCATCTTTGGCGTCAAAAATGCGCGCGAACGCCGGCGAAATCACCATGAGCGCCACCGCCGAGAAGATCATGAACATGATGATCGAGCGGGCCCCGCGGCCGAAGTCGCGGGTTACGGCAGTGAGATTACGCTCGGCCGCATTTGAACTCAGCCCGGTGAACAGTGACGTCGCCACCGACACGGTAATCAGCGAGTGCGGCAGCATGAAGATCATCCACGCGTTCTGGTTTGCGGCCAGCGACGCGGCCGCACCGAACGCACGGTTCACCATGAGTGTTTCGATCCAGCCCACGGTTTGCGTGATGAACAGCACGCCGAGCGACCAACCGGCGAGCTTGCCCGCGTGGCCGAGACCGGTACCGCGGAAGTGGAAGTCGGGGCGATAGTCGTAGCCGGCCTTGCGCAAGAACAGGAACAGCACGATGGCCTGCAACGCGACACCGACCGTGGTGCCGCCGCCGAGGAATCCGATCATCATCGGATCCCAATCGGAAATCGGTCGCAGACCCGCTGCATCGGTACCGAAAACGACGCCGAAGGCAATGAGTACCGCGATCGCAACAACGTTGTTCAGCACCGGGGCCCAGGCAAACGGCCCGAACATTTCGCGCGCGTTGAGGATTTCGGTCACGACCGAATACAGCCCGTAGAAGAAGATCTGCGGTACACACCAGAACGCGAAGGCGGTGACGAGCCCGAGCTGTTCGCTCGTGAGCGTCATGCCGTAATACCAGGCGAGTACCGGGGCGCCGATCGTGAAAATCACGGTGACTGCCGCGAGCACCACGATCGAAAGCGTCACCAGCCGGTTGATGTACGTCTTGCCGCCGTCGACCTGCTTCATGGCCCGCACGATCTGGGGCAGCAGCACAGCGTTGAGCAGACCGCTCGAAATCAGTTGGTAGACGTTGGCGGGGAGCGCGTTAGCGTTTGCGAACGCGTCGGCAGACGCCGAACCCACCAGACCGATCGTGCCGGCGAGCACGATGGCCTTGACGAACCCGAGCACTCGCGAAACGAGTGTTCCCGAGGCCATGATCAAGACATTTTTGCCGGTTGCCATCGTTATGGACGTTCCTCAATCGTGTCGTTGGTCGTGGTCGATTCGACGACAGCTCCGTCGGTGGATGCGTCGCTATCGGTTTCGGTATTGGTTTCGGATGCTTCGAGGGTGTCTGACTCGGCGGCCTCGGCAGCAACCGTCTCGTTCGCGGCTGCCCGACGCGCCAACCCGCGCCGCCGCATCCGCACGAACCCGGCAACGAGTAGCAGCCCGACCACACTGAGCATGACGACCATGATGATGGTCTCGAAATTGGTGTTCACATTGACCGGGAACGCCGCGTTCGACGGCAGCTGCACGCCATCGGGCGTCCACAGCGTGGCTTCGAGCGTGGTGGAACCGTTGGCAATCGCTTCGACCGGCACCTGGGCACGCGTGACCGAGTTCGGTGCCACCGAAATCGTCACCGGCTTGTCGACGTTCAAATGGCCGGTGGTGGCGCGCAACCGAACTTCGACGGTGACCCGGCGATCGGTGTTGTTAGCAATAAAGAGCGGAATTGCAGATTCGTGGCCGATGAGCTGAATCTCACTGCCCTGCTCCACCCGCACCTTGCGCCAGGCTCCGGTCGCAAACGCCTCGAAGTGCTCGAGTGTTGCCTTGTGGGTTGTTGTCGACATGCGCTGGGCCGACATAGCGAGCACAAACTCGGCGTGCAATTGCTGTTCGGCATGTTCTGGCACGTCGTAGAGGCCGGTGAGCGATTCACCGCGAGTCTGGAGTTCCTCGAGCTTCGCGACATCGCTGAGCTGGTAGTCGGGCACTTCGCCCGGCGCGAAGGCAACCTCGGGAAGGCTGGCGGTTTCGGCATTGGATGCGTTGGGTAAGCCGGCGAGCGCAACGGCCGGAAGTGCGTCTAGGTCGTCGAGCAGTGCACCAACGAGCTTTGGGTCCGCCACCATGGTGCGCGGCAGCGTCACCACGTTGATGGGTCCGGTGACCGCAGCATGCTGCGAACCCTGGTCGGCGGCGCCCGTGCCTGAGAATCCGGGTGCCGAGACCGACGTTGCCGCAATCAGATCGCTGCGCACCGAGTTTCGAGCCGCATCCGAGTCTGCCGAAAGATACGCGCCGAGTAGCGCCTGCACCTGGCTATCGGTCACGACCGCCTGCGTGGAACCGATGCGCTGCATCGACCCCGTGCCCGCGGTGACATCGGCGCCGTCGACCACTTGGCTGCCATCGACGAGCAGGACCGCGCCCTTGCCATCGCTTGCCCACATGGCGAACGACTGCGCGTTTTTGATCGTGCCGGCGACCGGCCAGACTAGATCTGGGTTCGAGTAGTCAAACCCCTGCAGCTCTGCGGTCGAAGGCGGAGTGTTCGGATCGTTCGGTTCGCCCTGGGGTGTGGGTGCTGCCGGTTTGGATGCACCGGGCGCGGGGGATGCATGTCCATCACCGGTTGCCGCCGGCGTAATTGCGTACGCATTCACGTTGGCGAAGGTGTTGCCATCGGTGGCAAAGCGAAATGACTCGGGGCGAACGGGTGCGTCTAATCCTGCCTGCTGCTGCAGGGTGAGGTGTGCATCCCCAAATTCGAGCGGGAAAGAGGGGTTATCGAGCTGTTGCAAACGCATCAGCCAGGTCAGCGCGCTCGCGGGAGCAGTGTCGCCAAGGGCACGGATCGATACCAGCAAGCGCGGGTCAATCGCGAGCGTGGCGGAGGTGCCTTCGACGGCGTCGAGCAATAGGTCAAGTTCGCCGCCATCTGTCGTGAGCACCGCCAGGGTGTCGGCATCGACCAGGGTGTCGTTGCTGTTCGGCGCCAGCACCGGCACCACAACGTTGAGCCGGTATGGCGCGCTCAGATCGGCGCCATCGGCGATCTCGCCACCGCTTACGACTCCGTGCCCCTCGGCAACGGCATGATTGTTTGACACCAACTGCGCGCGCAGGCTGTGGATGCTGCTGGTATCGACACCGAGTTCGGTGAGATCGGCTTGCTCGATCTTGAACGAAACTTCGCGACGCTCATCGGCCTTGAGTGAGTCGACCTTGATCTCGGCGAGTGCGGCAGTTTCAGAAATAGTGGACCCGACCGCAACCGGTGACTTGCGGTCACCGAGCCAGGAGCGCGCCTGGGAACGCGAGGTGATCGCATCCACGTTCAATTCGAGGCGGATGACGGCCTTGTCGATGGCGTTCGTGCTGCGGTTGCGCAGCACGATGGTGCCGGTCAGTGGCTTGGAGCCGTCGGTGGTGGGCGCATCGGGAGAAATCTCGACGGTGACTTCGCCGTCGATGCCGTCGCCAAGGTTGAAACTGGGCGCTACGCGGTTTGTGGCAGCAGCAAACTCGCCCGTGTTCGCCCCCAGCGCATTCGCTGATTTCACATCGTGTTGCGCGGATGCGTGTAGTGGGTTTGCGGCAGCAGTTGCGTTGGCAACTGGGAACGGTGAAGCACCCGCGGCGGTGCAGACACACACCAGCGCGGCGGCCGCAGCCTGCACCAGGCGAAGCAAGGGTCGCCGGGATGCACGCACTTGCTTCGCATCGGACATAACCGTCAGTTTACGAGTGCCCTGAAATCATCTGGGCACCCCTCGCCGGGGAGCGACTCGTAAACTGGAACGGTGCAACACGTGCAGACCGCTCTTGATCGCCTCAAACAACTCGCTGAAACCGGGCCGGTGGCGACACTTTCTGCTGCGTTTTCGCAGGCCGGTGCCGAGTTGGCGCTGGTGGGTGGACCGGTACGTGATGCATTCTTGGGTCGACCCATTCACGACCTGGACTTTGCCACGAACGTCGAGCCGGACCGCATCCTGCAAATCGTGAAACCGATTTCGGATGCGCACTGGGACATCGGCCGCGAGTTTGGCACGATCGGGGCGAAGATTCAGGGCGAAACGGTCGAAATCACGACTTATCGCGCCGATAGCTATGACGGCCACTCGCGCAAGCCCGTGGTTGCGTTCGGCGACAACATCGAGGGCGACCTGCTGCGCCGCGACTTCACCGTTAACGCCATGGCGCTGTCGCTGCCGGAACTGCAATTGGTTGACCCGACCGGCGGCTTCGACGACCTGATGGAAGGCGTGCTGCGCACCCCGATCGCACCAGAAGTTTCGTTCGGCGACGACCCGCTGCGCATGCTGCGCGGGCTGCGGTTCTCGTCGCAGCTCGGGTTTTATCTCGACGCGGATGCGTTTGCAGCCGTTAACGACATGCGTCAGCGCATCCTCGATATTTCGGCTGAACGCGTGCGTGACGAGCTCATCAAGCTGATGTGCACCGACAAGCCGCGCGTCGGTCTCGAACTGCTGGTTGAAACCGGACTCGCGGAGCTGGTGCTGCCGGAGCTTCCCGCGCTGCAGCTCGAACACGACAGCGCGCACCACCACAAGGACGTTTACGAGCACTCGTTGAAGGTGCTCGAGAACGCCATCGAACTTGAAACGGCCGCGTACGAGCAGGCCGTTGCCGACGCCAGTGCTGCAACGGCGAACGACACGACGGCGAGCGACGCAGAGTCTGAGCCGGATGTCGAATCACCTGCGCTGCCGCCGCATCCCGACCTGGTGCTGCGCCTGGGCGCACTGCTGCACGACATCGGCAAGCCCAAGACGCGCGCCTTCGGACCAAACGGTGTGGTGACCTTCCACGGGCACGACTGGGTCGGCGCAAAACTCACCCGCAAGCGCCTCACCGCGCTGCGCTTTGACAACGACTCGATCAAGCAGATTTCGCGCCTGGTTGAGCTGCACATGCGCCTCTACAACTACGAGGGTGCCGGTTGGACCGACTCGGCGGTGCGCCGCTTTGCGCGCGATGCCGGCCCGCAGCTGCAGCAATTGCTGCTACTCATTCGCGCCGACATCACCACGCGCAACAAGCGCAAGTCGGATCGCTTGCAATTCGCCATTGACTCGCTCGAACAGCGGTTGAACGAGCTGCGCGAACAAGAGGCGATGGATGCGATTCGTCCCGATCTCGACGGCAGTGACATTATGCGCATCCTCGGTATCGGTCCCTCGCGCGAAGTGGGCGAAGCTCGAAACTTCTTGCTGGAACTGCGTCTCGACGAAGGCCCGCTCGGTGCCGACGTTGCCGAAGCCCGACTGCTCGAATGGTGGCAGGCGCGCGGTGAACAGGGCGGCGACAACAGCAAGACTTCGCGAACGGATGCGCGTGACTAGCCTCGCGCGCGACGCAGCGACGACCTCCACCGCATCCGAAAACCGGACGCGGCCGGAGGGCACACCGAGCGCGCGCAATACGCCCAAGCGTGCCCGCCGCCGGGAGACGCTCACGGCTTACGCGCTGGTAGCACCCGCACTCATCGGTGTCGTGGCATTCATGGTCGTGCCGATTCTGGTGCTTTGCTACCTCTCATTTGCGAAGTGGGACATTCTGCTGCCGATGAAGTTCATCGGCACGGCGAACTGGGAATGGGCGCTCACCTCGCCGACGATGTGGCACAGCCTTGGCGTCACGCTGCTGTTCGTGGCGATCGTGGTGCCATTGCAGGTCGGTGTGGGTCTGTGGCTCGCGACGCTGCTCACTCGAGCGCTGCCCGGCTCGACGGTTTTCCGCACGCTGCTGGTCTTGCCGTGGGTGAGCGCACCGGTGGTACTCGGCATCGTCTGGAACTGGATTTTCGACTACGGTGGCGTGCTCGACAGCGTGCTCGGCCAACACCTCGGCCTGCTGAGTAACGAGGCATTCGCGCTGCCGACCGTGGCGTTTGTGCAGGCCTGGACCCAGATTGGCTACGTCTCGCTGTTCTTTATGGCCGGGCTCTCAAGCATTCCGAATGAAGTGGTCGAAGCCGCCCGCATCGACGGGGCAACCGACCGGCAGATTTTCTGGCAAGTGAAGTTCCCGCTGCTGCGGCCAACGCTGTTCTTTGTGTCGGTCACCGGTGTCATTGCCTCGTTCCAGGCGTTCGATCTGGTCTATACGCTTTCGCCCAATGGCGGCCCCGGCGGCAGCACCGACCTCATCGCCGCGCGCATTTACCAGCAGGCAATTGGGCAGGCGAATATCGGCCAAGCAGCGACTCTTGCACTGACGCTATTCGTGCTGCTGGTCGCAGTCACCGTCATCCAAAACCTCGTGTTCAGCCGACGCATGAACTACGACCGATAGGCGGTGAACTCAATGTCTACAACGCAATCCGCAGCCACCGTGGGTGGGCCGTCGAAGGCCGCCCGCCGCTGGCAGATGGTCGGTACGTACACGGCACTCACGATCGTGACGCTGATCACGCTCGCCCCGTTCATCCTGGCGCTGCTCACCGCGTTTACCTCGAAGGCGCAGTTCAGCGCGCAGGGGCTTTCGGTGCCGATGCCACCGACGCTCGATAACTTCATTGCGCTCGGTGACCGTCGCGTCGACTTCGCTGAGGCCGCATGGGTAACGCTCGCCGCCGTGCTGGTGATTACGGTCGGGCAGCTGCTGTTTTCGGTGATGGCGGCATTTGCGTTTGCGCGGATGCGGTTCCCCGGTCGTGATCTGCTGTTCTGGCTGTTCCTGGCCACGCTCATGGTGCCGCAGGTGGTGACGGTACTGCCGCTGTACTTCATGATGAGCGAGGTCAACCAGGTGGGTACGTTTACCGGCCTGGTGCTGCCGTTCATTCTTGGTTCGCCGTATGCGGTGTTCTTGTTGCGCGAGCAGTTCCGGCAGATCCCACAGGAACTGCTCGATGCGATGAGGATGGACGGGGCTGGGACCCTGCGCATCCTCTTTGGGCTCGTGGTTCCGTTATCGCGGCCGACTCTGGTAACGCTCATGCTCATCACCGTGGTGACGCACTGGAACAACTTCATGTGGCCGCTGATCATTGGTCGCAACCGCCTGTTCGTGATTACGACGGCGACGCAATCGCTGCAGGAGCAGTACGCAAACAACACCACGCTGATCATGGCTGCCTCGCTCTTGGCGATGCTGCCGCTGATCGTGCTGTTCGTGATCTTCCAGAAGCAGATCGTGCGTTCGATTCGCATTTCGAGCTTCCGCTAGCTGCCGGATGCGGTGCCCTGGCCGGTTCGAGTCTGCCGCGCACGGGGCTGTTCGCTGTTAGCGCGCAACCGCGTCCTGGTGCGTCACAGCACGTCATGCGCCGTCATATTTTTGGTTGATATCGCAACTATCAAGCATTTTGCGGCGCATCCTGCAAAAATTATCCCAAAGTTAATGCGCCATCATGTATCACCCGGCCCGGGTTGAACACGTGCGCGTGGGACGGAGCAACATGAACCTTCGACGGATTATCACGGGTGCCGTGGCCGCGCTGGCTGCAGTTTCACTCGTTGGCTGCGCACCTGGGGCCGAAGGCGATGCCTCGGGCAAGGTCACGCTGCGCCTGTGGGACGAGAACGCGGCCAAGGCGTATGAGTCTTCGATCGCCGAGTTTGAAAAGCAGAACCCTGGCATCGATGTTGAGATCAACGTCGTTCCTTGGGACTCGTACTTCACTTCGCTGCGCAATGAGGTCGGCAGCGGCCAGGGCGACGATGTCTTCTGGCTCAACGGCGCCAATGTCACCGACTACGTGCAGAGCGACAGCCTCATCAACATCAGCGAGACCTTCGACAAGGACACCATCAGCAAGTGGGACCAGTCGGTCGTCGACCAGTACACCCAGGACGGTTCGCTCTGGGGTGTGCCGCAGATTAACGACGGTGGTTCGGCCTACTACGTGAACGAAGACCTGCTCAAGGAAGCCGGTGTTACCGCAGACGAGCTTTCGAAGGCCACCTGGAGCCCGAAGGAGTCCGAGGACACGCTGCTGCCGATTCTGCAGAAGTTGACCATCGACAAGAACGGCAACAACGCTGCATCGCCAGAGTTCGACGCCGCAAACGTCAAGACCTACGCGATTAACGCATCCAGCGAACTGCAGAACATTCAGCTGAACTTCATCGCTTCGAACGGCGGCACCTACCAGGATGAAACCGGCAAGCTGACGTTCACGAACGAAAAGACGGTTGAGGCGTACCAGTACATCGTTGACCTGATCAACAAGTACCACGTTGCACCACCGGCTGAAGCCACCAACGACAATGGTGACTACACCCGCGATGAGTTCCTCAAGGGCAACATCGCCGTGTTCCAGTCGGGTACCTACAACCTCGCTAATGTCAACGAGGGCGCGCAGTTCAAGTGGTCGGTGACCGAAATGGCTGCCGGTCCGGAAGGCAAGGTCACCGTTGCACCGGGTCTGATTGCTGCGGGTAACAAGAACTCGGACAACCCCGAGGCCACCAAGAAGCTGCTCGAGTGGCTCGGTTCGGCCGAAGGCGTCTCGTACCTCGGTGAGGCCGGCGCAGCAGCTCCAGCCAGCGAAGAAGGACGCAAGGCGTACGACGAGTACTGGAAGTCCCAGGATGTTGACACGTCGGCGTTCTACAGCGTGATTGAGGGTACCGAACCGGCGCCACCGGTCATTGGTACCAACTACGCAGCGCAGATGGAGGCGTTCACGCCGGCGCTGAACGAGGTATTCCTGGGTAAGACGCCCGTCAAGGAAGGTCTCGAGAAGGCGCAGCAGGCAGCTGACAGCGTTGGCTAGTCTGCAGATTCTCTGATCAACACCGCCCCGTTTGCTTCGGCAACGGGGCGGTGTTGTGTTTGCCTGTATCGACGGTCGTTAGTGATAACGAGATTAGAAGCTTGGCGAACCAGTCGGCTCGGGCAGCTTGGTTGAGGGTGCGTTCTCGTCGGGCACGTTTGCTGGCGACGTTGGGTCGTTGTCGAGCGTCGCCCTCGGTTCGTTGGCCGGGGGAGTGGCGTCCGTTTCGTAGGGCGAGTGCGTCGACGTTGGTTCGGTTGTCCTAGTGGGCGCGTCCCAGTCCACGTTGTCGGTGACTTCGAAAATGAACCAGCCGATTCCGAAGATCAACAAGACAACCGGCAATACGAAACCGAGGAACATCGCAACTACACCGCTAATAATCGCGACAATCGCCCAAGCTCGCTTGCCGCGATACTGCGACATGATGCAACCGGCGATGCCGAGACCTGCGGCAACCAGCCCAGCAAGAATGCCGAAGATGCCGATAACCGGGAAGAACGCGAGCACGATGCCGATGAACGCGATGATGGAGCCGACGATGCCGGGGACGTTGGTTTTACCGGGGGTAGCCGGTGGTGCGCCGAACGGCGGCTGACCCGGATTCGGCACGGCACCGTACGCGCCCGGGCCGTACTGGGGGCCACCGTACTGAGGTGCACCGTACTGCGGCTGTCCGTACTGTGGCCCACCCTGTGGGTACCCGGAGTTGCCATAGCGCGGTGCCCCGCCAGGCTGGCTTGAAGCACCGTATTGTGGCATCACCGCGCCAGGCTGCTCGCTGGCACCCAATTGTGGTGCGGCACCTGCCCAGCCGGTCGGTTGCGTGCCGGCACTGTTTTCGGTGGATGCGGGCTGCTGGTCGTCCTTGTTCGTACCGTCGGAGTAGGGCGAGCTCATCTGATCCTTCAATCGTGGGCCTGGTCGCGCATCCTGAACCGAATACGCAGGCGATGTTCGGGCAACATTCGTGTTGTTCCGACACTATGGGATTGCCGTAAATCGAACATCATCCGGAGGGTGCGAGATTCGGTTATGCGTTCGGCCAGAAAAATGGGTGGCGGGATGCGTGTGGCTGGCATAAGCTAAACAGGTTGTGTTGGCTCTACCTGAATTAGCACAGCAGTGGTGGCAAACAATTGCCGTCACGATGCAACAACCCTCCTGCTACAGACCGTCTGTAGCCGTTTGAGACCAAAGGAGGTGGGTTACACGTGCATCAGTATGAACTCATGGTGATCATTGATCCCGAGGTGGATGAGCGCACCGTCGCACCAAGCCTCGACAAGTTCCTCGCCGTTATCACCAAGGATGGCGGAACTATTGAGAACACCGACATCTGGGGCAAGCGCAAGCTCGCTTACGAGATCAACAAGAAGTCTGAAGGCATCTACGCCGTTGTGAACTTCACTGCGACCCCGGCAACCGCGCAGGAACTCGACCGTCAGCTTCGTCTGTCGGAAGCAATCATGCGTACCAAGGTGCTGCGTGCCGACGAGGCATCGTTCCGCATCGGTGCAGCCAAGTCGGACGACGAAGCTGCCGCAGAGTCGAAGTAAGACCGAAACACCGTCGAAATAGGAGCGCAAATTGGCCGGCGACACGATCATCACCGTGGTGGGTAACCTCACCGCAGATCCAGAACTGCGCTACACCCCTAACGGGTTGGCAGTTGCAAACTTCACGATTGCATCCACCCCACGCGTTTACGACCGTCAGTCGAACGAGTGGAAGGATGGCGAAGCCCTGTTCCTGCGTGCGTCCGTTTGGCGTGAATACGCAGAGCACGTTGCCTCCAGCCTCACGAAGGGCCAGCGCGTCATCGCGCAGGGCAAGCTCAAGCAGCGCTCCTACGAAACTCGCGAGGGCGAAAAGCGCACCTCGGTTGAGCTCGACATCGACGAGATCGGTCCCGCACTCCGTTACGCCACCGCGCAGGTCACCCGTTCGACGGGTGGCGGCAACTTCGGTGGCGGTCAGGGCCGCAATAACGAGGTTCAGGGACAGGCTGCACCGCAGTCGCGCCCCCAGGCCGACGAACCGTGGGGCAGCTCCGCAGGTCGTCAGCCACAGTCGAACTTCGGTGGCGGCGCAGGCGGCTGGGCAGCGCCCGGCGCCGGAGCTGGCGGATACGACGACGAGCCGCCGTTCTAAACAGCGGCCCTCTCAGATCATTAACTCTTTAGTTCAGAAGGAAAGACATCAGCATGGCTGGTAAGTCGAGCGGCGATCGCCGCAAGTCACACCGGGGTAAGGCAAAGCCTGCCGCACCGGTAAAGCACATCAAGGTAGGCGTTATTGACTACAAGGACGTCAACACGCTTCGTAAGTTCGTTTCGGAACGCGGCAAGATCCGCGCCCGCCGCATCACCGGTGTTTCGGTACAGGAGCAGCGTCTCATCGCTCGCGCTGTAAAGAACGCCCGTGAAATGGCACTGCTTCCGTACGCCGGCTCGGGACGCTAGGGAGGTCGACACACATGGCAAAGATCATCCTTACTCAGGAAGTAGCTGGACTCGGTTCGGCCGGTGACGTTGTTGAGGTCCGCAACGGCTTCGCACGTAACTACCTCGTACCTCAGGGCTACGCAGTGAACTGGACCCGCGGTGGCGAATCGCAGGTTGCGCAGATCAAGCAGGCTCGCGAGGCTCGCGAACTCAAGTCCGTCGAAGAGGCACAGACGCTCAAGCAGCAGCTTGAAGGCGCGCTCGTTAAGATTGCCGTCAAGTCGGGTGCTGAAGGCCGCCTGTTCGGTTCGGTTCGCACCGCCGACGTCGCTGAGGCTGTTGAAGCTCAGGGCCTTGGCAAAATCGACAAGCGCAAGGTTGTCTTCCCCGAGCAGATCAAGACGATCGGTACCCACGAGGCAACCGTTCGCCTGCACGAGGACGTAACTGCAACCCTGAAGCTGCAGGTCATCGCAAAGCGCTAACGCGTGAGCTTGTTGCCTTCGCGGCAGCGAGCATCGCCACGGCGATAACTGTAGGTATCGGCATCGACCCGTTTGGGTTGGTGCCGATACTTCATTTCCCGGATGCGGTGGGTCGCGAACACCGCTTGAATTTCCGGCAAACTTGTCGTCGCTTCCGGTGAAAACCGGCCTTGACGCGATCGGTTCTCCACAGGTGAGTGTTTGCTGAGTGCAACCTTCAACCTGGACTTTACACAGATCCTGTGCACAGCCATATGGGTACATAAAGGCCTGATCAGGGCAATGTAATGTTTTGATAACGGTCGCTTATCCACAGTTTTCCCCAGGAGATTCCACAAGCATTCCGCGTGTCGTCCACGAACTTCCCACAAGTTATCCACAGGGTATGTTCTGGGTGGCGTTATTGTAGGGCAGCCCACGAGTGTGCATCCTCGAATCGATGTCGGGGAGCCGACTAAGCTCGGACTCGATCGAACGATTACGGCCGATGCTGATCGACCGCGGTTCGACCGTTGCGGCCGAGGGAACCGGCTCGCATCCCACTACTTGCAAGAAAGACACGGCACATGGCAATTCCGCAGCACAACAATGACTCGCGCGGTCAGCGCGACTCAGGCGGTGGCCCCGGCCGTGAAGCTCGCGACCAGCAAGATGGACCACGCATTCCCCCGCATGACCTTCCGGCCGAGCAGTCGGCGCTCGGAGGCATGCTGCTGTCTAAGGATGCGGTCGCTGATGTTGTCGAGTCGGTACACGGTTCCGACTTCTATATCCCCAAGCACGAGATCATTTTTGATGCGCTGCAGACGCTGTATGCCGCGGGTGAACCCACCGACGTCATTGCGGTAACCGACCAGCTCACCAAGACCGGCGACCTGCAGCGTGCCGGTGGTGCCGAATATCTGCACAACCTCGCCAGCGTCGTGCCAACCGCGGCGAACGCGGGCTACTACGCATCCATCGTCGCTGAACGCGCGGTGCTGCGCCGCCTCGTCGAGGCCGGTACCCGCATCGTGCAGATGGGGTACAACGCCGAAGGTGAAGTCGTTGACCTCGTCAACAATGCCCAGGCCGAAATCTATGCCGTTACCGGTGGTGTCCAGGCCGAAGACTTCGTGCCGCTGAGTGAAGCGCTCATGGAAGCGCAGAACGAGATCGACGCGGCGCAGAACCGTGACGGCGAACTCACCGGTGTGCCAACCGGATTCCGCGACTTCGACAAGCTCACCAACGGGCTGCACGCCGGTCAGCTCATCATCATCGCGGCGCGACCGGGTTTGGGTAAGTCGACGCTCGCACTTGACTTGTGCCGGCACGCATCCGTTCACGCCAAAATGCCGTCGATCTTCTTCTCGCTCGAAATGAGCCGCGCCGAAATCGCAATGCGTCTACTTTCGGCTGAGTCCCGAGTGCGCCTGCAGCACATGCGTACCGGCAATGTGGCTGATGACGATTGGCCCAAGATTGCGCGCACGCAGGGTGAGATTGCCGACGCGCCGCTATTCATCGATGACTCGCCCAATATGACGCTCGTGGAAATCCGCGCGAAGTGTCGTCGCCTTAAGCAGAAGCACGGCCTGCGCCTGGTGGTTATTGACTACCTGCAGCTGATGACCTCGGGTAAGCGCGTGGAATCTCGCCAGCAAGAGGTTTCGGAATTCTCGCGTGCCCTCAAGCTGCTCGCAAAAGAACTCGAAGTGCCGGTTATTGCGCTTTCGCAGCTCAACCGAAACTCCGAGCAGCGTGCCGACAAGAAACCTGCGGTGAGCGACCTCCGCGAGTCGGGTTCGCTCGAGCAGGATGCCGACATGGTGATTCTGCTGCACCGCGAGGGTGCCTACGAAAAAGATCACCCGCGTGCATCCGAAGCCGACTTTATTGTCGCTAAGCACCGTAATGGCCCCACCGACACCATCACGGTGCTATTCCAAGGCCATATCTCTCGCTTCGTCGACTACGCGCCGGGTACGGCACCGTCGCCCTCGATGTAGCAAGCCGTCACCGTCCATGTAACCAGGGCGGTGGATGCACCCGCTCGCGAGAATCCCAGGCTCGCGAACGATGGCGGTCGCGCCTCGGTTCGCTACGCTGACAGAGTGCGCAATCAAAGCAACGCGGCCAACGACCCCGGCCAGTCCACCGAAACACCGGACAGCTCGAGGGTCGATGTTGCGCGCGATGCTGCTGCGTCGAAGCCACGCGCATCGCGCCGCCGTAACTGGTACCGAGGCAAGGTCGGTGCGGGCATGGCGATTGGTGTGGGTGCCGCGATCTTCGCCATTGGTGTCTGGATTGCCTTTGGGCTCGGGTTCTCGCGCGCCCGGCCAGAATTCCCGCTGAACCGCGCGATCGGCCTCGACTCGATTCCACAAATCACGTACCAGACCGGTGATACCGGCTGGTTCCGGCTCGAAGGTGAAGGGTGGGACCCAAACTTCGAGCAATACGGCAACGTTGCCGAGGACAGTGAGGCCCGCTGCATCCTACATTGGCGAACTGGGCACCTCGGAGGCGGGCAAATCGGTACCCGAATTGGGGCTACCGACTTTGAGGCCTCGCGATTCTTGCTGCGCTCGCTCTCGCTGAATCCCAACGAAGCGACCACACTCAATCTCACAGCAACAAATAACACACGATTTGAGTTGCTTTTCGGTATTCGCAATGACGACCAGATTTCTACCGGTCATGCGGTCCGGGCATTCTCGGCCTCAAACCACATGATTGTGTTCACGATCATGTGCGACCGTCAGGGAGCAGTTACGCCGGCGCTCATGAATGATGCGTTGCTCGGTGTCCAACTTGAAATTAGTCCAGTCTGATTTTCAGTCACTGGACTGGGGCAACAATCACTCGCTTGTGGGATTACGTGCAGCCCCATAGCTTGATATAAACGAAAACAGCAACCGCACAACACGACGTAAGGAACAGAATGTCGAATCAGTTCCCCCCAGCCGGCTATGGCCAGGGCGAGGGCTACCAGCAGCCGGGCCAGCCTAGTGAGGGTGGCTACGGTGCGTCGCAGGACTCCAGTGGTTACCAGTCCTCGACCGGTGACTACCAGGGTTACCAGGCCCAATCGAACTACTCGGGTTACGGCAGCGACCAGAACCCCGGTCAGCAGAGCGACTACTCGGGTTACGGCAGCTACGGCCAGCAGGACCAGTCGGCCCCGTCGTATGATCAGGCCGGTCAGGACGCTTCGCAGGGCTACGACCAGCAGCAGACCTACGGTCAGGATGCAGCTCCGAGCTACGGTCAGCAGAGCTACGGCCAGGACGCCGCTCAAGGGTACGGCCAGGACGCATCGCAGGGCTACGGTCAGGATGCAAACAGCGGTTACGGTGCCTACGGCCAGCAGCCTGCTTACGGTCAGGACGCCTACGGCCAGCCCGCAGGTGCGGCAGCCGGCTATGGCGGTTATGGCCAGCAAGGCTACGGTGCCCCGCAGGGCGAAGCCCCTAAGAAGAAGGGTCCAGCAGGATGGGTATGGGCAGTAGTTGCCGTACTCGGTCTCGCGCTGGTTGGTGGCCTCGTCTGGGGTGGCATTATGCTCTTCGGTGGCGGCGGCATGGGCGGCCCGAACTACTCGATCGAATCGAAGGATACCGTTGACGATGTCTCGGTTGAGTACACCGGGCCTTGGAAAGAAAGCAGCTTCTCATCGTCGTCCAGCAAGGTCTACGAATCCGGTGACGGTAGCTGCATGTACGGCATGGAGTACTCCAGCAATCTGAAGGCCGACATCGACCCGAACGATGTTCGCGGCAGCATGAAGTCGTCGATCGACGATGCAATGGCGGAGTCGGTGGGTACCTCCGGTATGGATCTGCAGGTCAACGAACTCGACTCGATGAAGCTCAAGGACACTGAGGGCCTCGAGGTTGAATTCCTCGTATACGAGGTAAAGGTCGACAGCGGCTACGGTTCGTCGGGTAGCGCATACGTTGCGATCCACCCGTTCTCGGACTCGGGTGAGTCCCTTGCTGGCATGGTCATGTGCCAGGACGGTGGCAGTAATGGCGAGTCGTACCTCAGGGAACAGATGGAGGCGACTGAGTTCACGCTAACGCCAACCAAGGAGTAGGTTCTCGGCGAGCGAGTTCATCGCACACAATTGGTGGGTACTGCGGATGCGGTACCCACCGCTCGTTTTCCGCGCCCATTCTGAAGGCGGCACGCGCATACATCCGCAGGTGGTTATGTCGTGATGCGTAACCGTGGAAAATAGCCCTGACAACCGCAAGCATTTTGCTTGCTCATGGAAGGGACCCCTCATGGTCGAGAATTCCTCGAAGAATCGCGATGGTGACGAGTCTGAGCTGAACCGCCAGGCAGTTTTTGGCGCCGGTGACTCCTACATCGGCGGCGCGCACGCATTCGGTGGCGATGACTATTACAGCGACTACGACGGCGAACCGTCGCAGCACGATCACCAGTCCTCGCAAGCCTTCCACGACCAGCAGGGATACCAGCAGCAGGGTCCAAGCCGGCAGGATGCAGGCCAGCAGCAGTACGGGCAGCACGGCCCGGCGTACGGTGCCCCGCAGCAGTTCCATCCCGCCCAGCAGCAGTCGCCGTACCCGCCACAGCGGGGGCCGCACCCAACGCAAGCGAACAATCACGCGTTTGCACCGCATCCACCGCAACCACCAACGTCAGGTTCGGGCACGGATGCGAGCCGCAAGAAGAAGGCGCCCTGGCTGATTCCCGTGGTCGCAGTTGCGGCCCTCGCACTCGTAGGCGGGCTGGTTTGGGGTGGCATCGCGCTTTTTAGCAAGGGCGGATCCGACGAAGCTGATGGCCGCGACGGCGGCGGCGAGACAACGGCAGAGCCGACGACGCCGCCACCGGGAACGGCGACGTACCCGCTCGAAACCGACGAAGACATTACGTCGGCATCAGTGAGCTATACCGGGTCATGGGAATACGACGCAACCAAAGACATCTACCTGCAGCCAGAAGGGCAGTGCGCGTACCAAGCGAGCCACGCACCCGACCCGACGCTTGTGGGTGTCCGCCACAGTAACGAAGACCTGATCAAGCTCATTGAAGAGCAGGCTTCAGCGACTTCGAACACCGAGATCACCGGCAGCTTTGTCGAGCCGTACACGCTCGGCACGACGTCCGACGACACCGTGCAGTTTGCGCTCATGAACTTCACCAGCAGCGCCCCAGCGGGCACCTATGGCGAGGTCTATGCCGCAGTTCACGTGTACGGCGAGAGCGGGGAAACGACCATGATGATGCTTGCCTGTGTTCGCGGCAAGGGTGAGCTGCAGATGCTCAAGGATCGGATGCAGGAGACCTCGCTCACGATCACGAAGTAGACGGTCACACACGCGCGATTCGCAAGTGCGGGCATCCTGAACACTTGCGTCGGTCGAGTCGCACGGGAATCCGCGTAGACTTGGGGAGTTAGCCTCGGCAGGATTCTGCCTGGGCAGTGACTACTGGAGGAAATGTGTCGACCGTTCTAGGTGAGTCCCGTCGCCCCAACCCGACTCGCAACCTGCCCGAGTCCGTGTGGAAGTCCATGCTTTTCCGCGCGCTGCCGGTGCTCGTCGGCGCCTTCGTCATTACCTTTTCGCAGGACCACAACGCGCGATTTGGGTTTGCCGTTTTTGGTGCGGTCGTGCTCGCTTCGGGTGTCATCACCGGCTTTGAAGCCGTCGGCATCAAAGGGCACCCGCTGCGTCCGTTCGTATTCGCACGCGCCATCTTTAGCGCCATCGCTGGTGGCTTCGCCCTGTTCATGGCCACTGGTGGTCATGACTGGGCGACCGTTGGCGCGTTCATCCTTACGGTTGCAATCTGGGGTATCGCAACCGGTCTGCTGGAGCTGATCGGTTCGTTCTTGGTGCGCCGTCACTCGCTGTACGCCGGTGAGATCCTCGTTTCGGGTGCGCTCACCCTGCTACTCGGTCTGATCGTGGCGTTTGTTCCGCCAGAACTGAATGCGGGCTACGGTGGAATGGAGCAAGTTGAGGGTGCGCTCACCGCAGATGTGCAGGCCATCGGATTCGTTGGCGCCTATTTCGCGCTCTTGGGTGTGCTGCTTGTCATCGAAGGAATCAGCCTGCGCGCGGCCATGCGCCGCCGCGACGAAGCACTTGAAGGGGTAGGAATTTCTGCATGAGCGACGACAAGGAAGCCTTGCGCGCCCAGCGCCGCGCGCTGATGAAGCCATTTGAGGTGCTCGGCGTTGCCGGTGGCTCCGGTGCGTTCGTGTTCTTGATCGTGTTGCTCACGCTCAAGGACTTCAAACTCGGCCTGATTCTCGCCGGCATCACCATTGTTGTCGTGCTGCTGATTCTGGGTCTGCTGCTGCTGAGCTACAAGCCCAATCCTGATGTCCCGGTCTACCTCGACCGTGATCTGCACGATAGCGACGAGCCCGGCGCTCGCGGTGCGGCGCTTCGCCCCTATGACGGTGAAGTTGCGGTACCGGATGCAGAGAAGCTCGATAACAGCTAGTTACTGCGTGTAGGCGGTTGCGTTTTGGCCGCCACGTTGCTGCTGACACCCTGCCAAGAAGAATGGGCGCCCCCTCAAGTGAGGAGGCGCCCATTCTTGTTGTGGTGATTAGGACAGGCGGTCAACCAGCTGCGAGCTGCGGCCGATGTAGGTCTCCGGGGTGAGTGCACGCAAACGTGCCTTTGCCTCGTCGCCGATCTCAAGTGCATCCACGAATGCAATGAGCTCGTCGCGGCCCACGCGGTGACCGCGGGTGAGGTCTTTGAGCACCGCGTAGGGGTCTTCGATCGACGAGCGACCGGCGACCTTTTCGGCGCGAATCACGGTCTGGATCGCTTCGGCGAGGACTTCCCAGTTCTCGTTGAGTTCGGCTCCCAGGCGTTCTGGGTTGACGTCAAGTTCGCCGAGACCACGGCGAACGTTGTCGAGTGCCAGCACCGAGTGGCCGAAGCCAACGCCGATGTTGCGCTGCGACGACGAGTCGGTAAGGTCGCGCTGCATGCGCGAGGTGACCAGAGTTGCGGCGAGCGAGTCGAGCACGGCACACGAAAGCTCGAGGTTCGACTCGGCGTTCTCAAAGCGGAT
Organism: [Zimmermannella] bifida NBRC 103089; assembly: GCF_001570925.1. Taxonomy (GTDB): domain Bacteria; phylum Actinomycetota; class Actinomycetes; order Actinomycetales; family Microbacteriaceae; genus Gulosibacter; species Gulosibacter bifidus. The sequence continues at coordinate 77,484 of NZ_BCSP01000004.1, read as the reverse complement.
CGGGTTGATTTTGTGCGGCATCGTGGACGAACCGGTCGCGCCCGGCTGCGGGATCTGCTTGAAGATACCGCGCTGAATGTACATCCAGACGTCGGTGCAGAAGTTGTGCAGTACGCGGTTGAAGTGGCAGATGTCCGAGTACAGCTCTGCCTGCCAGTCGTGCGACTCGATCTGCGTCGTCAGCGGGTTCCACTCGAGGCCGAGTACCTGCATGAAGTCCGTTGCGAGCTGCTCCCAGTCGGTTTCGGGGCTGGCGGCCAGATGCGCGGCGAAGTTACCGGTGGCACCGGCCCACTTGCCGAGGTACGGCTGCTGTTCGATGCGGCGCAGGATGCGGTTCATGCGGTGGGCGACCACGGCAAGTTCCTTGCCGAGCGTCGTTGGCGTGGCGGGCTGGCCGTGCGTCAGCGAAAGCATCGGCTGGTCGCGGTACGTACCGGCGAGCTCGGTGATGGCGGCAACGACGGCCTTGGCTGCGGGCAGCCAGACCTCGTCAACGGCGGCGCGGATCGTGAGCGCGTACGAAGTGTTGTTGATGTCCTCAGAGGTGCAAGCGAAGTGCGTGAGCTCTTCGATGCCGGCGAGGTCGAGTTCGCGCAGGCGGGCACGCACGAAGTATTCGACAGCCTTCACGTCGTGGCGGGTACGCGCCTCGATTTCGGCAATCTCATCGATGGCGGCCTGGTCAAAGTTCGTGACCACCGCGCGCAGGGCTTCCTGCTGCTGGGTCGTCATCGGCGCTGCGCCGAACATCTTGTGTTCGCACAGGAAGATCAACCATTCGATCTCGACCTGGACGCGGGCGCGGTTGAGTCCGGCCTCGCTGAGGTGGTCGCCGATCGACGAAACCACGCGGTAGTAGCGGTTGTCGAGGGGGCTGATTAGCTGCGGTGGCAGCGAGCTCATGGCTTCTCCGTTCGGTGCGGTGTTGCAGGTAGTGGCGGTGTGGGCGGATGCGAATTGCGGCCGTGCGGTCGGCGCCGGGCTACGGTTTGGTCGCGGTCGTGGCGTCGATCTCGCTGGCGGCCCGCAGTGCGGGAGTCAGCTGTTTGAGCAATTGCAAACAGGCCGCTTCGATCTGGTCGCGGACCGTGTCAAAGAGCGCGTCATCTCCATAGTAGGGATCCGTGACGTCTTGGCGATCGCTACTGGCAGGATCGAACGAGAGCAGCGGTCGCAGCAAATTGCGTTCCGCATCCGTCTCGGCCCAAGAACGCAGAATGCGCAATTGGCCGCGGTCGAAGGTGCACACCAGGTCAAAATCCGAGAACCACTCGGGATCGAATTGCTTGGCCCGGTGCTCGTCAGCGGAATAGCCGGCGCGCTTGAGTGCGGCGAGCGTGCGCGGATCGGCCTGTTCGCCGACGTGCCATTCGCCGGTGCCGGCTGACGTAAACGAGATGAGCTTATGCAGGCCCAGGCCTTTCGCAAGCTTGCGACTGATTGCTTCGGCCATCGGTGACCGACAAATATTGCCGGTGCACACAAAACAGACGCGAAACATCGAGTCTTCTTGCGAATTTCCCATGGGCATATTCTGCCGCACTTCGGTATTGCGTGGGTGGCCGAGTTGACAGGCAGCAGTGCAGCCGGATTGTCGAGCTCGAGCTGTGGAAAACGAGTTATGCACAGCTGACCGCCATGAGTGCCAAGATGCTCCCCAACTTCGACACAATCTCGGCACCGGCTCCCGCTGCTGAGAGGACGAAGATGCAACCCGCCACCCAATTCATCAATCTTTCCCTGCCCGATTTTGGTGCCATGCTCGACGAGACCCTGATTCGTCAGGTTCGGGATGAAGCTGAGCGGTTGGCTGCGCTGCTGCGCGAATGTGCCGCCGTCGTCGAAGAAGCACTCTTGCCCGCTGTTGACCAGGCCGAGATTTCCGAGTGGCAATCGCTGGCGCGGCTGAGTTATGACCTGACCCGATCGACCCTGCGCGGCATGATCGAGGCTGCCTGTTGCGGGATGCACGCCATTGCGGGGCAACTCGACCTCACGGTTCCGATGCTCAACGGTCAGATCACGGTTGCGGAGGCGTTCTAATGCACGGACAGATTCGAGTCGAGACGGCCCACTTCGATACCGCGAGCGAACACCTTCGTGCGATTGCGACGCAGCTCGAAACGGTGCACGCACGAATTTCGTGCGAGAACTGGTATCCCTCGGGTGCCGAGCACACGCCCGTGGCGTTCATGTTTGATGCGATTTCCCTGCAAGCCGATGTGCTGACGTTGGGGTTGCCCGGGATGGCGGGCCTTGCCGGCATGGTTTCCGATCACTTGATCCAGGCACAGCAGTGGTATGAGCTGGCCGATCAAACGGTCGTGCAACTGGTGGCATCGGTGTCGGACACGCTCATTGGTATTGCGGTGAATGGGCTGCGACAGCTCGCTACCGTCGCCATGGGATCGGCTGTGGCACTGCTGGGCTCGCCGGGTGGCCTCGCCGTAATCGCGGGCGTTGGCGTGACGTCGTGGGCGCTGACGGAAGCCGGCGTGCTGCCTAACCCGTTGGAGGGTCTCAGCACGCTCGTCGACAACGCGCACGTCTTGGCAACTCCCGACACGGTGATGTTGCTACGCGGTCTCGTGTCTGCCGGTGACGAGATCATGAACGGTCTCGGCCCAGTGCCGACACTCGGCGATGGTCAGGTACCGCGGGAGCACGCTGCCGCCATTGCCGGGTTTGCTGGTGTGGCCGTGGGGGCGGCGCCGATGGCGGTTAAGGCAGTGCCGCGTGACCAAACGGCCAAAGCGCCCGAATCTGTCGCCGACCTGGCCGCATCCATCCCCAGCACCGACGAAAACGGGCCGCACGCGACCATCACCGAGTACGTGCGTGCCGATGGCAGCACGGTCTACACCGTCTCGGTCGCGGGCACCTCCACCACCGAGTTTGGTGGGGAATCCGGCATGGACAACCTCTCGAACCTCGCCGCCTACGGCAACATGGATGCGCAATCGCTCGCGGCGTTGCGTGAGGCCATGCAGGATGCGGGTATTGAGCCAGGCGATGAGGTCGTGTTCTCGGGGTACTCGCAGGGCGCACTGCTGATTACGCAGCTTGCGGCCTCGGGGGAGTGGGATACCCGTGCGGTGGTCACCGCGGGGACGCCGATTCACGGCAATGAGATTGGCGGGCAGGTGCCGGTTGCGCAGCTCGAGCACGACGGCGACCTCATCACCGGTTTGCAGGGATGGGTGGCGCCGGCCGCGGGAGAGGTATCGGTGATTCGCCGCAATCCGTTCCCCGAGGGTGTGCCGGCCGAGGCTGGGGTGCTCGGGCCGCACGAACTGGCGGCGTACCAAGAAACGGCCGCACAGTACGACGCGCTTACCGACGAGAAATCAGTCGAACAGCGCAGCCAAATTCTCGCACCGGTGGCTGGCGCCACCGCCGTAGCAACCACCGACTACCGATTCACGCGTGAACAGTAGCGGAAGCCCCGGGTGTTAGTCGCGAGCAGATTCGCGGTTACTCGACTTGCGGTCCTTGCGGCTGCTATTGAACAGGCCGTTCAGGATGGACGAGAACAGACCCATCAGAATCGCGCCACCGATTGCCCACCAGAAGTTCTTGATGGATAGGCCGTAGCCAAGCAATTCGCTGACCCAGCTCACCAGCCAGAAGAGGAATCCGTTGACGATGAGCGCGAAGAGTCCGAGCGTCAGGCAGTACAGCGGCAGCGAGACGAACTTGACGACCTTGCCGATTACCGAGTTCACCAGTCCCCACACACCGCCGAGGAGCACCAGCGTGAGGACATACGCCAAGTCAGTGTTCTCGTAGGCCGTAACCGTCAAGCCGCCCGAAAGGATCATCGTTGTGAGCCAGAGCGCAACAGCATTGAAGACCAAAGAACCAATGAATCGCATTGCCCCATTGTCGCAATTGCCGCTGAGTGGCCCCCGTGCAACGGAGCTGGCCTGGGGGACGAAGCTCGATGCAGGAGCACCTCAACGCCAGACGTCTACCCGGAACTTGGCCGCGTTACGGCCAGGGGCGTTCGATGCAGCGAATGCTGGTACACGGTGTTCGTCAAGAAGCGGAGGGCGATGCGCCCACCCATGGGTCAATCAAGGTGATACCAGTGCTGCGGAAGTCCTTGGTGTTGCGTGTCGCACAAACTGCTCCTCGGGCGCGACAAATCGCCGCGATTTGCGCATCTCCGGTCGAGATCGGGAGGCCTATTGCTTGGCGCTCAGCCAGGATGTCGGCATAGTGCGGAGCCGCTAGGGCATCAAACGCAAGAATTGCTCCGGTATCGCGATACGGTCGCAAGGCGGTTTCTACCTGAGCCGAGAGCTCGGACTTTCGTTTGCCGTCCGGCAAGCGACGCAGCCCCGCTAAGAGTTCAGCCAGGGTGATTGCCGTGATAGCGACGTCATCAGTGATCGATTCCAGCCAGTTCACAACGTTGGCATCCGGGCGAGGCCTGAGCACCTCAGAAACGACATTCGTATCGAGAACGATCACGAGAAATCCACCGTGCGAGCACGATCAGAACGCTCCGGAATCGGCAGATCCTCAACTCCACCCACCGACTGCCCGGCACGCAGGAGCGCCAATCCAATGTTCGGCCGGGTCGCCGCCCGCGTCAGGATGTCACGGACTTCAGCTTCCATGGAGCGGCCATGCTCCTTTGCCTGAGCCGCCAAACGCGCCTTGACTGACTCATCAAGTCCGCGAACAACAATGGACGACATCACGGTCACCTCCCACAATGATTGCACTGATGCTATCACTTTGCCATTACGAACCGTCGCTGGGCGCGAGGCGGCGGGCAGTTCGGGGTGGATGCGTAGACTGGCGACATGTCAGAGTCACCGGTGCAGCTCCGTCCAGAAATCATGGCGCAACGCGCATACAAGCAGGGCAAGCCTGCACCCGTGAATGCGTTCAAACTGTCCTCAAACGAGCTGCCGTTCCCGCTGCTCGACGACGTTGTCGCGGCAGCAAGTGACGTCATCGACAACAACCGTTACCCGGATGCATCCTGCACCGCCGTGCGTGAAGCACTCGGTGAACACTATGGCCTCGAGTCCGACCACGTACTCGTCGGCGCCGGTTCGGTCGCGCTCCTGCAGCAAGCGATCACCACCGCTGCAGGCCCGGGCGATGAAGTCATCATCCCGTGGCGCAGCTTTGAGGCGTACCCCGCCATGCTCGTGCCCTCGGGCGCGCTCGGCGTGACGGTGCCGCTCACGCGCGAAGGCGGCATGGATCTCGACGCCATGGCCGAGGCCATCACCGGCCACACCCGCTGCATCCTCGTCTGCACGCCAAACAACCCGACCGGCCCCGCAGTCGGGCACCGCGAGTTCGAGCAGTTCATGGACAACGTCCCCGAAGACGTGCTCGTCATCGCCGACGAGGCCTACCACGAGTTCGTCACCGACCCGAAGGCGCTCAACGCCGCTCGGGTACTCGACCGTCACCCAAACCTCGTCGTCGCGCGCACGTTCTCGAAGGCCTACGGCCTGGCCGGCCTACGCATCGGCTACATGCTTGGCAACCCGGCAATCCTGGCCGCATTCAACACTGTCGCCATCCCCTTCGCTGTCCCTGCACCATCGCAGGCGGCAGCGCTCGCGGTCATGCGTGCCGGTGATGCCGTGCGTGCCCGCGTCAACGAAATCACTGCCCGTCGCGATGAGATTCGACGCGCGCTCTACGACCAGGGATGGCCGGTGCCAGAATCGCAGGCAAACTTCGTTTGGTTGCCCTGCCGCGAACAGGTCGAAGGCGTTAACGCCATTCTGCAAGCCGGCGGCATCATCGCCCGCCCGTTCCCGGGCGACGGCATCCGCATCAGCATCGGCGAAGAAGCCTCAGTGACCCCGCTGCTCGCCGCCTGCTGGCAGGCCATCGAACGGTACCCCTACCTGCGCCGCGACGAACTGCTCTAAGACACGGAGGCCCCGCATCCCGGCCGAAAATGCCTGGCTGAGATGGCTGCAACGCCCGGTCTATGACGGCTGCGCTCAGAGTGAACATTTGGGCAACTATTCGCTTGCAACGTATGTTGAACCGCAGAACCGTTATCATTACCTGGTTGGATGCCTCGCCGACGTCAGGGCGGGCGAGCATCCGCTTACCGTTGCCCTGACATAGAGGGGACTTCACAATGCGCGGAACGAAACGCGTCCTTTTTGGCTCGGCCGCCGCAATTCTGGTTGCTGGCAGCCTGGCTGCGTGCTCGCCAGCAAGCAATGACCCGGCTGCTGACGGCTTCAAGATCGTCACGACCACGACTCAGCTCACCGACTTCGCCACGAACGTCGCCGAAGGCACGAACGCAGAGATCGTCAGCCTGTTTGAACCGGGCGAATCGGTGCACTCGTTCGAAGCGAGCGCTGCCGACCTCGAAGACCTCCGCACTGCCGATGTCGTGATCTACAACGGCATGGGACTCGAGCCATGGCTCGAAGAAACCCTGACTTCGGCCGACTTCAAGGGCACCAAGATTGACGCCTCGGAAGGCTTTGACCCAGAGTCGATTCACGATGACCACGGCCACGGTGGCGAAGAAGGCCACGAGGGTCACGACCACGGTGCAGCCACCGACGGCGCCACCGAAGAAGGTCACGACCATGGCACCGAAGAAGGCCACGAAGGTCACGACCACGCCGCTGGCGCTGCTGAAGACCAGAAGATCGCTGCTGCAACCACGGAAGAGCACGACCACGGCGCTGAAAAGGGCCACGAGGGCCACGACCACGGCGCAGAGGAAGGCCACGACGGTCACGACCACGGCGCAGAGGAAGGCCACGACGGTCACGACCACAGCCACGACGGTCCCAACCCACACATCTGGACCTCGCCTGACGGCGCAGTAACGATGGTCGAAAACGTATCGAAGGGCCTGTCGGAAGCCGACAAGGACAACGCCAGCAAGTACGACGAAAACAGCAAGGCCTACATCGCCAAGCTCGAATCACTTGACGGCTGGATTGCCGAGAACATCAAGGCAGTACCCGAGGAGCAGCGCGTGGTCGCCACCGGTCACGACGCTCTCGGCTACTACAACGAGGAGTACCACATCACCTTCGTTGGTTCGGTCATGCCGAGCTGGGACGACAACGCTGAACCTTCGGCCGCCGAACTCGACGAACTCGTTGCCAAGATCAAGGAACACAAGGTTCCGGCCATCTTCACCGAGACGCAGCTCGACCCGGCAACTACCGAAGCTCTCGCCAACGAAGCAGGAATCAAGGTTTATTCTGGCGAGGACGGTCTGTACACCGACTCGCTCGGTGCAGACGGCTCGGGCGCTGAGAGCTACATCAAGGCGACCATCCACAACACTAAGCAGCTGCTCGACTCGTGGGGCAAGACCGCGAGCGAAGCGCCTGCAGACATCCAGGACGCCTAGCTTTTGCCAATGAATTCACCATGTGACGTCCCCGGTGTCGATGCGATATCGGGGACGTCCTCGCATCCGGCCGCACCACTGCATCCGGAACGCACCCTCGTTACCGCTCACGATGCCGGGCTCTCGTACGGCGGCCAAGCCATTGCCCTCGACCACCTCGACTTCAGTATTGCGTCGGGGGATGCGTTGGCGCTGGTTGGTCCCAATGGCTCGGGTAAGTCGACCCTGCTCAAGGCCCTGCTCGGCCTGGTGAAAACCGTGCGCGGCGAGCTTCACGTACTCGATGGCGATCCACGCGCCGCCGCGGGGCGCATCGGCTACTTGCCGCAGCACGACGAAATCGACCTCGAATTTCCCGTATCGCTGCAGCAAGTCGTGATGATGGGGCGCTACCGCACGCTGGGCAACTTCCGCTGGCCCGGCAAGGCCGATCGCAAAGCCGTTCGCGAGGCGCTCGAACGAGTTGACCTCGCCGATCGTGCCAGCGCGCACTTCGGCTCGCTCTCGGGCGGTCAGCGCCAGCGCGGCCTGCTCGCGCGAGCGCTCGTTGACAGCCCCGATCTGCTACTGCTCGACGAACCCTTCAACGGGCTCGATACCACCAGCCGCAAGGCGCTCATGGCAACACTGCGCAAGCTGCGTGGCGAAGGCGTCGGCATCATCGTCTCGACCCACGATCTCGAACTCGCGCACCAGGTGTGTTCCCACATCCTGCTCGTAAACCGCGAACAGATCGCATTCGGTCCGATTCACGAAACGCTCATTCCCGAAAACGTGACGCGCGCCTTCGGTGAATCGCACGACCACTTCGACACGCACAGCGACCTCGTTGCCCACCCGCACCCGGTGCAGCACGACCCACGATCGCGGGACATTCTGTGACCCCGATCGCCATCGTGTTTGGCGCGCCGTTCATTCAGACGGCGGCGATCGCCCTCGCCATGCTCGCGGTTGTCGTCGCCGCGGTCGGCGTCGCGCTCAACCTGCGCGGGCTCGAATTTGTGAGTGACGGCCTCGTCCACGCGGTTTTTCCCGGCATCGTGATCGGGTTCATCCTCGGCGGAGGCGAGCGCATCTATATCGGTGCCGCTATTGCTGCGCTCATCGCGACCGTGTTGCTGACCCTTGCCGCAAGAAAAGGTACCGGTACGGATGCGGCTACTGCCGTCATGCTCGCCGGTACGTTCGCGCTGGGTATCGTCATCGTCTCGCGCACGACCCGCTACTCCACGGGGCTCGAACAATTGCTGTTTGGGCAACTGCTCACCATCAACTCGCACGATCTCATCTACATCGCCGTGCTCGGTGGGATTGCGATTGCGCTCGTTGGCACCACCTGGAAGATGCAGACGTTTATCTCGTTTGACCGCCAGGGGGCAATTGCGTCAGGTGTTTCGGTGCTTCGCTACGAACTCATCTTGAACATCGCGATCGCTATCGTCGTCGTGGCGGCCTCGCGTGCGGTCGGCAACTTGCTGGTGCTCGCACTGCTGATCGTGCCTGCGGCGATCGGTCGATGCATCTCCCGTGATATTCGCGTGATCTTGGTGGTTGCGCTGTTCTCGGCGCTGCTGGGTTCGTTTGCTGGACTGCTTGGCGGCTACTGGCTCTCGGTCGATGCCGAGCTCAGTGTCTCGCCGTCGGCAGTGCTGGTGCTGGCGCTCGTGGCCGTGTATTTCATCGTCGCTATCGCAACGACGCTGGTGCGGGCACCCTGGCGTGCTCGGCAGCAGCGCCAGCGCGGCCAGGTGGATGCGGCGGCTGACACGGAGGCGGTTGCGGCATGACGGTCTTCGGCAACGCCATGCTCGCCGCGGTGCTCGTCGGTGCGCTCTGCGGCATCGTCGGCACGCTGGTGGTGCTTCGTAAGCGGGCGTTCTTTACCGTGGCGCTCACCCACGCGACGTTCCCCGGGGGCGTGATTGCGGCCATCCTCGGGGTACATCTCGCGCTCGGTGGGTTTGTCATGGGGATGCTGCTGGTCGGGCTGATGGTGCTCGTCGGCAAGCTGCACCGCCAGGGTAACGAAGTTGCGGCCGGCATTGTGCTGTCGTTCGGCTACGCCCTCGGCACGTTCCTGCACGCCGCGAATCCGCAATTGCAGTCAAAAGTTGACTCGTTCCTGACCGGAACCATCCTCGGCATCAATCGCGAGAGCATCCTGCTCATTGCCACGATGCTGATCATTACGGTGGTCGCGATGACGCTGTGGTGGAAACCGATGCTGTTTTCGACCTTCGACCCGCGCGGGTTCGTTGCCAGCGGCTACTCCGGTTGGGGATTTGAAGCGCTCTCGCTGGTGCTGATCGTTGGCACCGTCGTGGTTACGATGCCCGCAATTGGGTCGGTCTTGGCGATTGCGATGATCGCCGCTCCGGCCGCTTCGGCGAAACTGCTCGTTCGCAATGTGGTCTGGTTGATTCCGACCGCGGTGGTGCTGGGAATCTTGGCCGCCACCGGTGGCCTGTGGATCTCGCGCTGGCTGTCGATATCTGCAGGTGGCTCGATTGCGCTGACCGCGACGCTCGTATTCGTCGTCGCCACGGTGCTGCGCAGCCTGGGCGTTGGGGGACCGCAGCGGGGTGCTGCCGCAACGTTGCCTGTAAAAATTAGCGACCGTGCATAGGGGCATTCGGGCTAGGCTGATGGCATGAATGAAATTCCATCAGCAGGCCCGCAGCGCCGCAAGACGTGGCAGCGTGACGCAGTGCGTGAAGCGCTCGCCGAAACCGCCGAGTTTGTCAGCGCGCAGGAACTGCACCGCATCCTCGAGGATCGCGGGCAGCGGATGGGATTGGCAACGGTGTATCGCGCGCTCGGTTCGCTGCACGAGAGCGGCGAAGCGGACTCGCTACACACTGCCGATGGTGAGCGCTACCGCAGCTGTGAAAGCGAGGCGCACCACCACCACTTGGTATGCCGCAACTGCAAGGCAACCGTCGAAATTGAAACGCCAGACGTTGAGGTTTGGTCGCGCCAGCTCGTCGAGGCGCACGGCTACACCCAGCCGTCACACCACCTCGAAGTATTCGGGCTCTGCCCGAAGTGCACCGCCGAAACTGCCTAAGTTCGGTTCATTCGTCGGGTGATACCGCCGCGTGATGCGCGGCGGTGATTATTGCGTCTTGTGCGGATGCGCGTGGCCAAGTAAGCTTGTGCGCTGGTGCGCCTGGGGAACTCCTCCGGCGTAACCGCGTTCGATGTGGCCTATCCGCTCGGACGCCGACAAGAGATCTTGGGCAACACGTTCATGCGTGTTGCGGTATTGAAGGAGCAACCATGGCCGCAGTGTGCCAGGTGACCGGGAACACCCCCCAGTTTGGTCACAACATTTCACACTCGCACCGTCGCACCAAGCGTCGGTTCGACCCAAACATCCAGAAGAAGAAGTACTACGTACCTTCGCTCAAGCGCACCGTTACGCTGACGCTTTCGGCAAAGGGCATCAAGGTTATTGACGCTCGTGGTATCGACTCGGTAGTTGCAGAACTGCTTAAGAAGGGAGTGAAGCTCTAATGGCTAAGAAGTCGCAGGACGTACGTCCCATCATCAAGCTTCGTTCCACCGCCGGCACCGGTTTCACGTACGTGACCAAGAAGAACCGCCGCAACACCCCTGACCGCCTCGTGCTCAAGAAGTACGACCCGGTTATTCGTAAGCACGTCGAATTCCGTGAGGAGCGCTAAGCCATGGCGAAGAAGAGCAAGATTGCCAAGAACGAACAGCGCAAGGAAATCGTTGCGCGTTACGCCGAGCGTCGTCTGCAGCTCAAGAAGCAGCTGGTAGACCCTAACGGCACCGACGAGTCGCGCGAAGAAGCTCGCGTAGCTCTGCAGAAGCTGCCTCGCGACGCATCGCCGGTACGAGTTCGCGGACGCGACTCGATCGACGGTCGTCCACGTGGTGTCCTCTCGAAGTACGGCATTTCGCGTGTCCGCTTCCGTGAGATGGCCCACCGCGGTGAGCTTCCAGGCATCCGCAAGTCGAGCTGGTAAGCACCAAATCTCGCGTAAAACGCGCGCTGACGCCGAAGTAATGCAAATTTATTGAGGCTTTACAGCAAATTGCCATAGTGGCGAGCAGTTTTGAATTGCTCGCCACTATGCATTTTCCTGAATGATTACGCGAAGTGGATGCTGACCTGGGGTTTTATTGTTTGGTTGGTGGATGCGGTTGCGTTGCTTGCAAGTTACCGAGAGCGGGTTGCATGGCCGGTGGATGTCTGCCAGCAGGGGAAAAATTTGGTAACAATACCCCCGACTTCCGCGTAAATTCAGCGATCGCACGGCATCGGTGTTAGTTTGGCGACGTTGCCATTTGGGGCGAGAGCCCCGTGAAGGTGACCACAACGTAAGAAACGCTCATCCCTGAGCGTCACGTGTCCTTAGGAGGACTTCATGGCAGACAAGACTGTGAACAAGACCGAACTCGTTGCGACCATCGCCGCTGAGACCGGTCAGAGCCAGGCAACCGTAAACGCCGTTCTCGACGGCCTCTTCCAGCAGCTCGCAGCTAACGCTGCAAAGGGCGTCAAGGTAACGATTCCTGGCTGGCTTTCGGTTGAGCAGACGCAGCGCGCAGCTCGCACCGGTCGCAACCCGCAGACCGGCGCAGAGATCCAGATCCCTGCTTCGAAGGGTGTCAAGATCTCGGCTGGTTCGAAGCTCAAGAACGCAGTCAAGGGCTAATTCGCTCGAACACTGTCGGTGGGGTCGTCCGTTTGGGTGGCCCCACCGTTCGTTTCCGCACCGAGCCCGCCCGCCGCGCGCCCCCGCACACGCCACGCACCCCCGCACCCCCGCACTCCCGCACACGCCGCATCCCGCCGCATCCCGCCGCATCCCGCGCCTCCACCGCATCCCGCCGCACCAAAAGCGTGAAAAAGCGCCCTTATGTGCCGTGAAAGGGGCGCGTGCTTGCTCCTTTTCACGAAGATCGGTGCATATGGCACCGCATCAGCACTAGAACCGGATGCGGGCTAGGCTGGAGGCACCATGTTGCTGACCGATCACGCTGCCGCAACCGGTTGGTCGCGGACCACCGTTCGTTCCCTGCAATGGGGGCCGCTGGCGCTGCTCATCGTTGCCATCGCATTTACGTTCATTGCGTACACCACCGCGGGTGGTGCGGAGCCGCTCGTTGTTGGCGATCCCGGCCCCCTCGTGCGCTGGGGTGTGCCGCTGGGGCGCCTCGCGTTCAACCTCACCGCCGCGCTCACCCTCGGCGCGCTCGTGCTCGCCATGTGGGCCGCGAGCCGCAAGCTCCCCGAGTTCGAACGGTGCCTCACCATCGCTCAGGGTGCATCCGTCGCCTGGACCTTCGCGACCATCTACGCGTCGATCGTCACCTACCTCGATGTCTCGACCATCCCGTTCTCATTCGACGCCGAATTTGGGCAGGGGCTCTGGTACTACCTGACAAACCTCGAGATGGGCCAGATGTGGCTGATGGCGACCGTGATGATCGCCATGCTCACCACGTTCATCTTCGCCAGCCGCTCGCCCTGGGGCATTTTCCTCACCACGATGTTCGGGCTGCTCTGCCTCTGGCCGGTCGCCACGCTCGGCCACGCCGCCGGTGCTGCCGCTCACGAAACCGCCGTTGGTGCGAACACGCTCCACTACACCGGTGCCGCCGTTTGGATCGGTGGTCTTGCCGTGCTCGCAATGGTGACCCCGCGCCTGGCGCCAGCACGCCGACTCGCGCTCACCGAGCGCTATTCCGAACTCGCGCTGGTGGCCTTCACCATCACCGGCTTCAGTGGTGTCGTCGCCTCGTTCCTCAACCTCTCAGCGCTCGAAGACCTGACGAACACCGGCTACGGCGGCATCGTGCTGTTCAAGATTCTGCTCACGGTGGTGCTCGGATGCTTCGGTGCGGCACAGCGTCGCTACTTCATTGATCGGATGCGCGCGCAGCTGCCGGTAGTCACCAAGCGTGGCCGTGGCGCGGCAGCTTCAGCAGCGGCGAAGGATGCGCCCGCTTCGGCACCGCAGGCGGGCGGTCGGCCGCTCGTGTGGCTGATCACGCTCGAGTTGCTGATCATGGGTGCCGTTTCGGGTGCCGCCGCAGCACTGGGCCGTTCGCCGCGCCCGCAGCCACAGATCACCGCGGATCAGCTCGCCGACCCGACTCCCGCGCAGCTGCTTTCGGGCGACGCCCTGCCACCCGAGTTCACGTTCACGCGCCTGTTCACCGAATGGCGACTCGACCCGGTATGGACCTCGCTGGTCGTGATGGGCATGATCTTCTATTACTTCGGTGTTGCGCGACTGCGTCGCCGCGGTGACAAGTGGCCGATCTGGCGCACTGCATCCATCACCGTTGGTGCGCTCATTCTGCTCTACAACGTCAACGGCGCCATGGTCGTCTACGGCAAGTTCCTGTTCAGCTTCCACATGACGGAGCACATGATCCTGTCGATGATCATCCCGATCTTCCTCGTGCTCGGCGCCCCGATGACGCTGCTGCTGCGTGCCGTCAACGCTCGCACCGACGGCTCGATGGGCGCGCGCGAATGGGCGCTCAAGCTCGTGCACTCGAAGTGGGCGGCGTTTGTGAGCCACCCGATTGTCGCGGCGGTGAACTTCGCGCTCGCGCTGCTGACGTTCTACTACACGCCGCTGTTCCGCTGGTCGGTCGCCGACCACGTCGGTCATATGTGGATGATCGCGCACTTCCTCATCGTCGGCTTCCTGTTCGTGGAATCGCTCATTGGTGACGACCCGATGCGCACCCGCGCTTCGTACCCGATGCGACTGATCGCGCTCATCCTGGTCATGACTTTCCACGCGTTCTTCGGGCTGGGCGTGATGACCGGTGAAGCGCTGCTCGTGGCCGAATGGTTCGGGTCGACGGGACGCGATTGGGGCGAGCTTTCGGCGATCCTCGACCAACAACTCGGCGGTGCCGTGGCTTGGGGTCTGGGCGAGTTCCCGACAGTCATTCTGGCGCTGCTTGTCGGTCTGCAGTGGGCGAAATCGGATGAACGTGCCGCGAAGCGCTCCGACCGTAACGCGAGCCGCACCCAAGATGCCGAGCTCAACGCCTACAACGAACGGCTTAAGCAGCTGGCGGAACGCGAAGGGCGCTAATGGCGATCGAACTCACCCCCGAACAGCAGGCGGTGTTCGATGCCATCGAGCACAGCACTGAGCACCTGTTTGTGACCGGTCGCGCCGGTACCGGTAAATCGACGCTGCTGAATCACCTGTCGTTTCACACCTCGAAGCAATTGGTGATCTGCGCGCCTACCGGTGTCGCCGCGCTCAATGTGGGCGGGCAGACGATCCACTCGCTGTTCAAATTGCCGATCGGCATTATTGGCAATCAGCCGCTGGAACAGCCCCGCGACGTGAAGCGCCTGCTAAAGAAGATCGACACGCTCGTGATCGACGAGATCTCGATGGTGTCGGCAGATTTGCTGGATGCGATGGATCGGGCGCTGCGACAGGCGCGAGGACGGGCATCAGAGCCGTTTGGCGGCGTGCAGGTGGTCATGTTCGGTGATCCGTTCCAGTTGGCGCCGGTGCCGCCGAGCGATCCGACTGAGCGCGCCTGGATGCGCGATAACTACAAGTCGATGTGGTTCTTCGACGCGCGGGTGTGGCGCGAAACGGAGCTGCGCATCCACACCCTGCGCGAAATCCACCGCCAGCACGATGACGAGTTTCGCCAGCTACTGACTGCCGTGCGATACGGACAGGTGACGGCCGATATGGCCGCGCGGCTCAACGAGATTGGTGCCAGGCCGGCACCGACTGACGGCATTATTACGCTGGCCTCGAAAAACGCGACGGTTTCGCGCATCAACGCGCGCGAACTCGAGCGGCTTCCCGGCCGCGCCATGACAGCAACCGCCGAAGTCCACGGTGACTTTGAACACGCCCGCACGTTCCCGGCTGAAGAAGAGCTCGTGCTCAAGGAGGGCGCGCAGGTGATGTTCCTGCGCAACGACACTGACGGCCGCTGGGTGAATGGCTCGGTCGGCGTTGTCTCGCGCATTTCGAACACCGTGTACGTCGAAGTCGACGGTGAAGAACACGAAGTTGAGCCGATCGTGTGGGAGAAGCTCAAGTACGACTATGACCTCGAGACGAAGGAACTCTCGCGCGAAGTCGTCGGCGAATTCCACCAGTTCCCGCTGCGGCTGGCGTGGGCCGTGACGATCCACAAATCGCAGGGCAAGACCTATGACCGTGCGGTGGTCGATCTCGGTGCCCGCGCGTTCTCGCCGGGTCAGACCTACGTGGCGCTCAGCCGCATCCGCTCGCTCGAGGGTCTGTACCTGAACCGGCCGCTGCAGCCGAACGATATTTTCGTTGACCAAGACGTGTTGCGGTTCATGAACGAAGTCGCCCAGGCGCAGAAGGCGGCGCGCAGCGCAGCTAAGGCGTAGCTGCCGTAGCTAACCGCGGTCGCTAGTGCGGGTGGATGAACAAGCGAATTTCGGCCGCGAGCGCATCCGCATCCACGCCGGTTACTCCGAGGACCTCTGCCCAGGCGCCGACGTACTCCTCGAAGTACCGGTGCGCGTGCCCACCCGGCGTGGAAATCGACATGGGCGAGTCCGCGACAATCTGCCAGAACGTCACCCACGGCCACCAGCGCCAGTGCGCGGTGACGTCGTGGCCGCGAGTTTCGCGCATCCACTGCGGTTCGCGCCAGATCATCGAAGTGCTGCCCCACACCACCGGGTCACTCGGGTGTTGCAAGAAGATGAAGCGGCTGTCGTCGGCCCACGCCGCATAGGGCTCGCCTTCGACCGGACCGTGTAGATCTTCGGTGCGGTTCGAGAAGCGGATGCGGGAGCCGTCGCCGATGCGCGGCAGGATCTCGAGGGAGCCGGGTTCGCGCGCCTCGGTGAGCTCCTGCCAAATCGCAGCAATCTGCGGGCACCCCGCCCAAACCGCGCCGTCGAGACGCGCCATCATGTCGGCCGCATCATCGAACACCGAGAGCCCGCCGAACGCACCGAGCGATTCACCCGACATGACAATCTTCGGGCGCTGGTCTGCGGGCAGTGTTTCGATCTCGGCCATGACCTCGCGGTAGAGCGCCTGGCCGGTGAGCTTGGGAGAGTTGCGGTCGACGAGCAGCGCCAGCGAGCTGGTCAGTACCGTGTACTGCAGCGACACCACCGCGCAATTGCCGCGGGTGAGGTATTCGATTGCCGCCATCGACCAGTCGTTGAGCCAGCCCGTGCCGGTGCCGACCTTGATGCAGATAACGTCGCGATCGAAACCACCGGCACGCTTGAGCTCGGCAACCGCGCGCTTGGCCGCATCCGGAATTGAAACCTGCGCACGCAAGCCGACATACGCGCGAATCGGTTCGAGCGCGGGTTCGCCCCAGTATGCGGCGATGTCGCTGCCGCGCGGCCCGTCGCTGACGATGGCCTTGCCGTGGCGGCCGAGGGTGTTGAACGGTTCGAGGGATGCGGCGGATCCGCTTCGTTCGGATTGTTCCGGTGGTACGCGCCCTGGCAGCGGACTCAGGTTCTTGGCGTGTGCTGCCGCCTTAAGGCGTTCCATGAGTCGCTGCCAGAGGATTGACCGGTTGAGGTAGTACGTGAGCCCGAAGGTAATGAGCGTGCCCGAGAACGGTGCCGCGAGCGCGGGAGCAAAGCGTCGCAGGAGTTGTTTGGTGCTGTGTGATTGCAGCCTGAAGACGGTGAGCCAACCGAAGATGGCGCTCGCGAACGCCGTGCCGGCGGCCATACCGACGATCTGGGTGCGCGTCGAGGGTTCATCGACGCCGATGCGGCGGGCGATTTCGCGCTGGCGGGGAATCGAGCGCAGCAGCGCGACAACGGTGCCGGCCGACATGGTGAGCACCGAGGTCCACCGCCAAATTCGGTTCAGCGTGGCGGGGAAAGTCGGGTTGTTCGGTAGGTGCAGCAGGCGGCGAGCGGGGATGCGGAGCAAGCTGCGGACGCTGCGGGCGCCGGAGCCGACGGCGTAACCGTAGATCTGTGCGAGGGCGACGCTACCGGCGGTCATCCACCAGGTGCGCGGCAAGAAGCTCGGGCCGAGGGCGATCCACGAGGCGATATTGGCGCCGATGGCTCCCCACCAGTTCGGCAGGTAGCGGGCGATCGTGGTGGGTCGTTTGGCGCGGGGGCTGGGCGCGAATCCGTCGCGCTGTTGGGCTTGGTGGGCGATTTTGGCCCGTCGCATGAAGCGGATGCGGCGCTGGCGCTGGCGGTCGAGCTGCGTGCGGATGCGCCGGAACCTGAACATGTGCTCAATTATCTGATAGTTCGTAGGGTGGGGCATCCGCCGTTGGGTGGGATTTCGGATGCGTGCTGTGGCGGTCGTATTGGGTGCTAGCGCAGGATTTCCGAAACGTTTCCGAGAACGCCCTTGCGCATTTGCGTGAACGCGAATAGGTTGTATCTACAACTAATTACTTCCGGTGCAACAACCAGGTGTTCCGGGTTATGTAGCAGGCAGGCTCGCAACGCGGGTCGCCACCACAACACAGGAGAATGAATGACCACCCAAATCGCCACCGGTACTTGGACCATCGACGCCACCCACACCAGCGTGGGATTCCAGGTACGTCACCTCGCCGTTTCGAAGGTTCGCGGCACGTTTGACAACGTTGCTGGCACCATCGAGATCGCCGAAAACATCACCGACTCGAAGGTTAACGGCACCGTCGAGGTTGCTTCGGTCAACACTCGCAACGCTGACCGCGACAACCACCTGCGCACCGGCGACTTCTTCGCTGCCGACGAGTTCCCAGAGATTACCTTCACCTCGACCGAAATCACTGGCGAAGGCGACGAGCTCAAGGTCACCGGCGACTTCACCATGCGTGGCGTCACCAAGCCCGTAACCTTTGACGTTGAAATCGGCGGCGTACTGCCAAACAACGGCTACGGCGCCCAGGTACTCGGCTTCGAGGCCACCACCACCATTAACCGCAAGGAGTTCGGCGTGAGCTTCAACATGGCAACCGAAGCCGGTGGCCTCACCCTTGGTGAAGACGTCAAGATCGTCATCGAAGGCGAAGCCAAACCTCGCCGCCTAGTTCCGCGAGTTTGCGCGGCTACGGGCTATGTATCCCGTAGCATTGCTGGTGTTCAGTGTCGCGCGCATCGCGCGTAATTGCGGGGCAGTAACCATCGTGGTTGCTGCCCCGCGTTGTTGCGTCTGCAGCCAACCCACCCACAGAAGGATTCGCGAGGATACCGCATCCCGCTAACCTAAAGAACATGCTGCTTAGCGATCGCGACATCCGTGCCGGAATCGACTCGGGCCGAATCGGCCTCGACCCGTGGGACCCCGCAATGGTGCAACCCTCGAGCGTCGACGTGCGCCTCGACCGCTACTTCCGTCTCTTCGACAACCACCGCTACCCGTCGATCGACCCGGCAGCAGAACAGCCAGAACTGACCCGCCTGGTTGGGATCGCACCCGACGAGCCGTTCATCCTGCACCCGGGCGAGTTCGTGCTCGCATCCACATACGAACAGGTTTCGCTTGCCGCTGATGTCGCCGCGCGCCTCGAAGGCAAGAGCTCGCTCGGTCGACTGGGCCTGCTCACGCACTCGACCGCTGGATTCATTGACCCCGGCTTCCAGGGGCACGTCACCCTTGAGCTGTCGAACGTGGCGACGCTGCCAATCAAGTTGTGGCCGGGCATGAAGATCGGTCAGCTGTGCTTCTTCCAGCTCAGCTCGCCATCTGAGCTGCCATACGGTTCCAAGGAATACCAGTCGCGTTACTACGGTCAGCGAGGCCCGACCGCATCGCGCTCGTTCCAGAACTTCTCGATCGTCGACGTCAGCGCCACCGACGCGGGCAGCCGCGGAAACTAGCGCCGACCCGCACGCCGACTGACCGCATCCGTGCTGCCCGACACCGCGCAATTCGCCGCAGCGCGGCAGCTCGTGCGGCAATATGGCGGCCCAACCCAGCTACAGGTGTGGCACCGGGGTGCGCTGGTGGTTGACGAACGCATTGGCGTCGGCGCCGAAGCGCTGTTCTGGCCATACTCCACCTCGAAACTCTGGGTCGCCACCGCCATCTGGGCGCTCCACGACGACGGCAAGCTCGACGTGGATGCACCGGTCGCGACCTACTGGCCCGCCTTTGGTGCTGCGGGCAAGTCGACGATCACTATCCGCGAAGTGCTGCAGCATCGCTCGGGGCTGCCACGAGTGGGCGGCTCCCTCCACGAAGTTCGCACCATGACGAACTGGCACCGTGCCTGCCGCAACATTGCCACCGCCACCGCTGCCAACGATCGGCTCGCAACCCCCGCCTACGAGTGGCTCGCCTGGGGATTCATCCTCGCCAAGGTGGTTGCAGGTGCATCCGGGCAGCGATTCGAGGATGCGCTCCGCAATCGCATCATGCGACCGCTTGGCGCTGACTCGCACGCGGTGCTCCCGGCGGATGCGGTCTGGCGCGCGGTACCGTTCCGCGGCACCGAGCCGTCGACCCGGCTGGTCGCCGCCGTACTCAACCGGCCCAGTGTGCGCGAAGCCTGCATCCCCGCCGGCGGCATCTGGTCGCGCGCAACCGACCTCGGGATGCTGCTCGAAACGCTGGCGAAGCATCCCGAACGGTTACGGATGCGCCCCGAAACGGCGCGCGCGATGTTAACCCCCAGCAACAACGGCGAATTCGACCGCTACTCGGGATCGCGCGTGTGGTGGGGCAACGGCGTGCAGCTCGGCCACAGCGCACCGAGCCTGATGGGTGCCTCGGCACTCGGACGCCGCTCCACCGCACGCACCTTCGGGCACAACGGGTCGAACGTGTCGATGGCCTGGCACGACCTCGACCGCGATTGCACCTTCGTGCACTGTTCCGGCCGCATCCTGCCGTTTCCCCTGAACCGTCGGTACCTGATGCGGGTGGCGGATGCAGTAACCGCTGCAATCGACGCAACAACGCCGTAATCGCAGGCGGTGCGGGGCGCCAACGCCGGCCGTCGTATGCGTGCACTCGGGCTGTCGGAACCTGCAACCACGCACTACACTCGAACGGTCGCCCTCGAAAGGATTCCAGTGCCAAATCGCTCGCCCGCGCCGCAGCCCCGCCCTGAGCGCATCCCGCACCGAGAAGACCCGACCCCCGCCGACATTCGTCGCTGGCGTCGCTACCTGGCCGACGAACAAGCCGAAGCCGAAACGTACCGCGCGCTCGCAAAGAAGCGCAAGGGCGAAGAACGCGAAGTGCTCCTGGCACTGGCCGAAGCCGAACGCCGCCACGAACAGCACTGGCTCGACAAGCTCGGCCCCGAGCACGCCGCAAAACGCGTCAGCCCAAGCTTTGGCACCCGACTGTTTGGCGTATTTGCTCGCCACTTCGGCTCCGTATTCGCGCTCGCCATGATGCAGAACGCCGAAGCCCGCTCGCCATACTCGACCGACCCCGACGCCACCGACCAGATGGAAGCCGACGAGGCAGTCCACACCGAGGTCGTGCGCTCACTTGCACAGCGCTCGCGAGCGCGCATGAGCGGGTCATTCCGAGCGGCCGTATTTGGCGCGAATGACGGACTCGTCTCGAACCTCGCGCTCGTGCTCGGTGTGGGCGCAACTGGTGTTGGTGGTGGCGTAGTACTTGCTACCGGCATCGCCGGGTTGCTTGCCGGTGCGCTGTCGATGGCCGCGGGAGAGTACGTATCGGTTTCGAGCCAGCAGGAACTGCTCGACGCATCCACCCCCAACCCCGAAACCGCACGCAAACTGCCAGCGCTCGACGTCAACGCCAACGAACTGGCGCTCGTCTACCGCGCTCGCGGCATGAACGCCGACGAAGCTGCCAGCCGCGCCGCCGAGGCGATGGCACTGCAAACTGGCCTCACGACCGACCCCGTATCTGCGGTCGATACCACCGAGTCGCTCGAAGAGCTCGGCACACCCATGGGTGCTGCGATTTCGAGCTTCCTCTGCTTTGCAATCGGCGCGCTGTTCCCGGTGTTGCCGTGGCTGTTCGGGATGGTCGGGCTTCCGGCGGTCGTGACCGCTGCGGTTGTCGTCGGCGCGGCGCTGCTATTTACCGGCGGCGTGGTTGGTGTGCTTTCGGGCTCAACGCCGTGGAAACGGGCGCTGCGGCAGCTGGTGATCGGCTATGGGGCTGCGGGTATCACCTACGCGCTCGGTCTCGCCTTCGGCGGCGTCGTTGCCGGCTAATGGCCGTGCCAGTTAGTGCCAGCGGTGGCCGGATTCGGTCGTGCGTAGGACTCGCGCGATAGCCTCAAGTCATGCCGATTCCCGAGTTTATTGTCGAGCTGCGCAAGAAAATTGGCCACGATCCGCTGTGGCTGGTGGGATGCACCGCGGTGGTCGTGCGTGCACACGCCGACGATGCCGCGCGCCGCGCAGATGCCGAAGCGGCCTGCGAGACTGTGGGCACCGCATCCGACCCCAACGCACCGCGGGTGGGCCTGGGTGCGGTGGATGCATCGGTCTGGCAGGCGGGGGATGGCAGCGAAGACGTGCTGCTGGTGCGGCGCGCCGATGACGGCCTCTGGGCGCCGGTGACCGGCGTGGTCGACCCGGGGGAGCACCCGGCGATCGCGGCCGTGCGCGAAACGTTTGAAGAAGCCCGCGTCGAAGCGGAGATTGAGCGCTTGGCACAGGTGCACGTGACTGACGAAGTCACGCACGCCAATGGCGACCGGGCGCAGTACACGGGGCTGGTTTTCCGCTGCCGCGCGATCGGGGGCAGTGTGGGCGTCGGCGACGATGAGTCGATCGATGCCCGCTGGTGGCCGAGCGACGCCATGCCACCGATGCGGCAGGTGCACCGGGATGCGATTGCGGCAGCATTGCGTCGGGAAGCGCTCGCGGAATTGCGCGTGGGTGACTCGGTGTTGCCGGTGGTGGCCCCGTAATGGGTGCCGTAGCGGCTGTCGTGGCAGCGGCCGAGTAAGGAACTTGCGAATGCATCGAACCGCGACTGAACGGCAGCGAGCCGAGCGCCATATTTTCGGTGTGACCGAGCAGCAGTGGCACCGTGTGTCGATTTGGCCGCTCGGGTTTGCTGGGCTTGCATTCTTGGCGAGCTTTTCGCTCGGGGTATTCATCCCCGAATATTCGACGCTGCTATTCACCCGCATGGTTGAGGTTGTGGTCTGGGCGATCTTCGCGGTGGACTACGTGATTTCGCTGTATCTGGCGCATAACCGCATCCGCTGGTTTTTCCGACACCTGTTGCTGCTGTTCATCGTGATCTTGCCGGCGCTGCATCCGCTGCGATTGCTGTGGAGCGTGACCGTGTTCACGGCAATTCACCGTGTGACGTCGGCGGTGCTGCGCGAGCGCGTGCTGATCATGGTGATCGCTGCCAGCGGGCTCTTGGTCTACCTCGCGTCGCTTGCGGTGTGGGAACTTGAACGAAACAACCCGATGAGCGAGGTCGTCACGTACGGCGATGCGGTGTGGTGGGCCGTGATGACGATCACCACGGTAGGTTACGGCGACATCGTGCCGATTACCTCGCCGGCACGCACGATCGGTGTGGTGCTGATGCTTGCCGGTGTTGCCTCGGCTGGATGCATTACCGCTATTTTGGCGTCGTGGCTGATCGACGTTGCCGGCGAACGGCAGGGGCGTCGCACCGCAACTACCGAACACATTGATCTGCTTGCTTCAGAAATACGGATGCTTCGGGCGGAGGTTGCGGCGATGCACCGGGAACACGGTCGCGCGGGTTCGCAACCGACCGGCACTGTGCCCACCGTGACGAATGCTGTGCCGACGAGTGTGGCGCCGACGAGCGCGGCGCCGGTGCTGCCGCCGGAAGCCGTCTCGAACCGGACCGGCACGCTGCGACTTCCGCAGCCTGAGGACCCGCCAGTGTAGGAAACGCCCGCCCTACCTGTTGCGTATGCGGGCAGCGTTGCGTATTTGGCAGCGCCGCGACATATGGCAACAGCTAGGGCAGCGTGAGCGGTTACTGCGCCTATTCTGGGGCGCCGACGACCAGCTGGCCCGACTGCGAGCCCTGGGTTACGGTGACGGTCTGTGTGCCGCCGGCGTACTCAAACTCGCACTGGAAAGACTCGCCCTGGTCGACCTTGATCCAGTTGGGGCAGTCAACCGAAGCCAGGTCGCTGAACCCGTACTCGTCGCGAAGTACGCCAGCCACCGCATCCTCGACCGCCTTGTTGTCGAACGAGTTCACGTTCGTCGCCAATGCGTAACCGCCGATCAGACCGCCAATAATGCCCAGGGGCAAGAGCAGCGAGAGCACCACGATGGCACCACGGCCGCGCTTCTTCGTGGGGTTCGAAGCAGCCGTACCGCCGGTTGTTCCATAGCTGGGGGCACCCGAGCTTGCCGGTGCGCCGATCGGTGACTGTCCACTCGTTGCCGACCAGGCCGGTTTGGATGCGTTGGTTCCGGCCATCGTGGCCGGATTCGGTACGCGCGCGGCCGGGTTCGGTGCGGGCACACCGGGGGCGCTGCGCAGCGGTGGCAGCTGCTGCGTCGGCGCATCGGCGCTGCGCTGTGGCGCTTGGTGCTGCGAGCTTGGAGCCTGGTGCGGTCGAACACCGGGGGCACCAGACGGTGCTTGTGCCTGTGCGCTAGGTCGCGGCATACCGGCGGATGCGGATGCTGCTCCACCCTGCTGCGCGCCGCCTACCGGAGGCACACCATAGCGATCGGCGTAGGCACCGAAACCACCGGTAGGACCGCCTGGCCCTGCCGGGCGGCTGGGCATACCGGGAACGTTCGAAGCGCCCTGGGCGCTTGGCGCACCCGGAGTCTGCGGTGCGGCGGGAGCTGCTGGTGGCGTGGCCGCATGCTGCTGACCGGCACCGGACTGGGCCGCACCGTTCGAGTCACCCGGTGCGGTACCGGGGCGCGACGCACCATGCGGGGGAAGCTGATTCATGTCGTTGTTCATATTCACCAAACTCGCTAGCTCCCAAGCTTTTCAACAAACGTTTCAAGCTGGTCGGGGGTGGTAATCCGGTAGAGGTCTTGTTGGGGAATCTGCGCGGGGTCAACCGGCTTGAGTTCGCTCGACGCGGAGGTCGATGTCAACTCAAAGCCAATCTGCAGCGCCATCTCTTCGCCGTTCGCGCCCACAGCAACACCGTTCACTTCCATCTTGGTGACGATGCCATTCGCATCCACCCAAATATGAAACGGAACCAGGGTTTCATCGGCGGTTTGGGCGTCGAACCCTTCGGTTTCATCGGCGCGAATCGTCAGCCCGGCTTCGTCGAGGGCGCTCAACGAAACGGCGGTGGTGAAGTGGCGCTCACCGGTTTCGGACTGTGCCAGCTTGACCGGCACCGACTTGTGCTGTTCGCGCGTAATGTTCCACGCTTCGATGAGATTGCAACTGAACGCCACGGCGAACAGCTTGCAGGCTCGCGGCGGATCCTGCATGCGGTTGAGGTCGCCTACCGGCACCGAAACCCAGCTCTTGCCATTGCTGGCGCGGTTCTTGAGTTCGTCGCCGAGCAGGTAGTACGTCTCGTTCGAGCCGGCCTGGTGCGATTGGTCAAACGAGAAGCCCGACTTGTTGCTCGAGAACTTCGAGACAAAGCCTTCGCCCGAAACCGACGACTCGTATTCGAGGTGCACCCGCCAGCTCGGTGACTCAACGTGGTGAAAGCCAACCGCCTGAAACTCGTTCAGCGTGGCGAATCCCGCGGTCGCATCCAGGTTCAAGAGCTCGTCACCGGCGTCCTTGTGGAACGCCACTTTTTCATCGTGGTGCGCCACCGCCCATGGCGAGATTTTGGTGTCGGGCAACAGTTGGCAGCCGCTGAGCAGTCCTGCAGTCAGCAACGACAGTGCGGCGATGGATGCACCACGAAATTGCGCGCG
Source organism: [Zimmermannella] bifida NBRC 103089 (assembly GCF_001570925.1). Taxonomy (GTDB): domain Bacteria; phylum Actinomycetota; class Actinomycetes; order Actinomycetales; family Microbacteriaceae; genus Gulosibacter; species Gulosibacter bifidus. Next base: position 52,294 of record NZ_BCSP01000004.1, on the reverse strand, counting down.
CACGGTTCGGTTACTCGTCATCGCGCTACCCCTGATCCAGTTGGTTGTAGAGTCCGAGGGCGGTTTGGCCGAGCACTGGCGAGTTCGCCATACCGGTGGCGTCGACGGTTGAAGTCACCGCAACGAGGTAGCCCGTTCCCGTCTTGGCGTCGTAGTCCGACATCCAGGCGCCACCCGATGCACCCTGCGTCATATCGCAGCGGTGCGCGTAGCCGCCCTGCCAGTTGGAGCTGAACGAGGTCGACGCGCACATGAACTCGTCACGGCCGTCGAACGGTGGTGCCGAGGGATAGCCGATCTGCGTCAGGTAGTTCACGGGCGTACCGAACGCGATTCCCTGCGCACCGGTGACGTCCTGGATGCTCTTGCCGTCTTGTTCTTCCATCCGCAAGAACGCGAAATCGTAGTTCCAGCCCTCATCACTGAGCAGCTGACCTTGATCGTCCGTACGGGCCTTATCGATGAACTGCTGCGGCACCACCATTTCGACGGCAGCCCAGGTTCCGTATGGGGTTTCGCGGCCGTTGTCCTTGTCACCAGGGATGAACACCACCGATTCGGCGAGCTTGCCCGAACCATTCGTTTCGGCAACACAGTGACCGGCAGTCGCGACAATATCGCCCGACTTCGAGTTCACTACGGTGGCCGAACACACATAGGTCTCGCCACCGTCAAAGGTGAAGTACAAGCGCCCGAATGAGGATGCGGCTAGACCCTGTCGATCGAAGACCTCGGCCTTGGGGACATCGCCGTAGCCCGAAGGGTTACTCGGCATCGCCTGCGTCGCCGGCACATAGGCACCGGTGGCCGGGTCGCCCGGGCCGGGAGGAAGGCCATTATCGGGCGCCTTGTAGTCCATGCCTTCGGCGTTGTCACGGCGCTCAGGATCCGACCAATAGTCGTGCGACTCGCTCGGATTCTTCGAGAACTCCTGGCGCAGACCAGAGTCGGCGCTCGTCACCTCGGGCAGGTAGAGCTCGTAGCCGCCATCAGCGGGCACAGCCTCGATGTTCGTTACCGTGCAACCGGTGCACACGAGCGCCGCAGCGGCGATCAGCGCAGCGAACCCGCGCCGGTTATGGGAGCCAGCAAAACGCATCCTGTGCCTTCCTCAGTTGTGCTTGTAACGACTAGCTTCTCGAACATTAGTCGCTCGCGCTATCGTGCATTGGTCGTAATCCACAGATAGCGCGCATCCAGTAATCGCGGCACCCGACGCGGCCACCGCGCACTCAGCCCACTGGTGTTCGATACGCACATGACCAATGTTTCGGTGCTCGACCTCATCATGCTTCGTCGCGGCGAATCCGTCGCAACCGGGCTGCAACACAGCCACCAACTGGTGCAAGCCGCCGACCGGCTTGGCTATACGCGATATTGGGTGGCCGAACACCACAACTCCGAGGCCATCGCTTCAACGTCGCCGGCAACCACCCTCGCGTACCTCGGGCAGGGAACGGAACGCATCCGCCTCGGCTCGGGCGGCGTGATGCTGCCAAACCACACGCCGCTGGTCGTCGCAGAACAGTTTGCGCTGCTCAGCCACATGTATCCCGGTCGCATCGACTTGGGTCTGGGCCGGGCGCCGGGAACCGACCCGGTCACCGTGGCGGCGGTGCGCGGGCGGCCGCTCACCGAAGGTCGGTTGCCGGATGCGGTGGCTCGTTACCCGCAAGACGTGCTTGAAATTGCCGGGTACTTCGGCGATGTGCGGCCGCAAGCCGATCGCGAACGGTTCCGGCAGGTGCGCGCGGCAGCCGACCTGCCGCATCCACCGCAGCTGTGGCTGCTGGGATCGAGCAACTATTCGGCGGCGCTCGCGGGCGAACTCGGCCTGCCGTTCGCCTACGCGAACCACTTTGCGTTCGGATCGAACCCGCGACAGGCATTCGCTGCCTATCGCGACGGGTTCGTGCCGTCGGCAGTGTGCCCAGAACCCCTCGCCATGATTAGCGCCTCGGTGCTCATCGCCGATTCGGTGGATGCGGCAACTCGGCTCGATCTGCCCTCTCGCGTGTTTCGATACCAGCTCATGTCGGGCACGCCACGGGCCATGCTCACACCCGACGAAGCGCAGGAATTCGCCGATAACATCGTGAATCCGCAGCTGTGGTTCCGCGCCACGGGGTCGCAGTACCTCGGCTCGGCTGAACAGGTGCGAGACCGTCTGCACGACCTGGTGACGCAAACGGGCGCCGACGAACTGATCGTGACCCTCGGCGGCAGCGACTTGGCCACCCGGATGCACACGCTCACTGAGCTTGCACCGCTCGCGCAGCAACCGGGTGACCGGTAGCGACGCCGCAAGCTTCCGAAACGCGCCCCGTAAAACCGACCCCGGTAAGCCAGACCCCGGAAAACAAGCCAGACCCCGGAAAAACAAGCCAGAATGGACTGCATGACGCACAACGCCACCGCCGCATTCGACGACCCGAGCGACGCCCCCGACAGCCGCGATATCGCGCGACTCGGCCGCATCCGCGCCGCCTTCGCCGCCGCCAACTACACCGTTGACGGCGTGAACGAGTGCCTGGGCGCCGGCGCCGCCGAAGCGCTGCACCGCGACCTGCTCGTTCCCGCTCAGCATGCGCTCGCGAACGTTGCCGAAACGGACGCGCTGGCCGCGCTCATCCGCCTGTACCTGCTGGCTGAGACCATGCCCGCCGCAGTGGTGCCCGCGGCCGAAGACCAGGTGGCCGCAGGCTTGCTCGAACCGGTTCCGGCGCAGCCCGAGAGGCTGCGGGCCCGCGTCGACATTCGCCCGTACGCCGTTGCTGCGCCGGGCACCGACGCAGATTCGGCGGATGCGGGCGAGCCCGCCGCGCTCGATCTGTGGGTGGCGAGCGACCTCGGTGGCCTGCAAGTTCCCGCTGACCAGCCGCTTCGCCGCGACCACGTCGTTGGTATTGGCCCAGCCACCGCAAACCTCGCACAGCTCACGCCGCGCGAACCCGTCGCCCGCGCGCTCGACTTGGGTGTGGGGATGGGCGTGCAAACGATGCACCTGCTCAGTCACGTCGACCACGTGGTCGCGACCGATATCTCGGCTCGCGCGATCGAGTTTGCCCGCTTCAACCTGCTGCTCAACGCTGAAGTGCTGAGCATTGACCCGCAGAACCTGGAGGCACGCGTATCGCTGCGTCTTGGCGACTTGCTGCAGCCGGTCGCGGGGGAGCAGTTCGACCTGATCGTCTCGAACCCACCGTTCGTCATCACGCCGCGCGCGGCCGATGAAACCGCATCCGACCAGTACACCTACCGCGACGGTGGCCGCCCGGGCGACCGCCTGGTTGAAGAACTCGTTCGCAACCTCGGTACCCACCTGGCGCCGCGCGGTGTTGCCGTGATGCTCGGTAACTGGGAAGTCCACGAAACCGATGAGTCGTGGCACACCCGACTCGAATCGTGGGTGCCCGCGCACACCGACCTGTGGGTAGTGCAGCGCGAACGCGCCACGCCCATCGAGTACGCCGACATGTGGCTCAAGGACGCCGCCGAGAACCGCGAGCTGACGAGCTGGCGCGAACAGTTCGTTCGCTACCTCGATGACTTCGCTTCGCGCGGTGTCGTTCACGTGGGCATGGGCATGCTGCTGCTGCACGCTGCACCGGAGGGCACCGCACCGGTGCGCCGATTCGAGACGCTCGAACATCAGCTGGCAATGCCGCTGGGCGCGAACATCCGCGATGCCTTCGATGCCGATGACTGGCTGCGTGAGCGTACCGACGACGAACTCGTTGACGAAACGTTCGTTGTTGCGCGCGATGTCACCGACGAACGCTGGACGATCCCCGGCGAAGCTGACCCATCAGCCATGCTGCTGCGCCAGGGCGGTGGCTTTCGCCGCACCTTCCCCGAGAGCACCGAGCTTGCGTCGTTCGTTTCGGTTTGCGATGGCGACCTCACCGGTCGCCAGATCATCGTTGCGATTGCGGCACTGCTCGAAATTGATCAGGATGCGCTGCTTGCGGCGATTGCACGCGATGTGCGCGATCTTGTGTCGCTCGGTTTCTTGGTGCCGCGCTGGATGTAATTTTCGGATGCGGCGCGGGAATAGTGCCGCGACGCAATTCGTTATCGCTAGTAGTGGCCGCCATGAGCGGTGTGACTATCCCGACCTGCACCCCACCCCTCGAACGGAGCATCCCATGAACACCACGTACCTCGTAAGCGGCATGACCTGCGGTCACTGCGAACTCAGTGTGCAAGAAGAACTCGCTGAAATCGACGGTGTTACCGCCGTCAAGGCCGACCACGTAAGCGGCAAGGTCGAAGTCACCTCGCAGGCGGAGCTTTCGCGCGACGACGTCGAGCGTGCCGTGACCGAAGCCGGCTACACGCTCGAGGCGTAGCCTCGACGACGCGAACGGAAGCGAGCGCACCCAATTGACCGACGCATCCACCAACCCCACTGCTGACGAGGTCGTACTTGACCTCGAAGGCATGACCTGTGCGAGCTGCGCGAACCGCATTGAACGCAAGCTCAATAAGCTGCCCGGGGTGGATGCGGCAGTCAATTATGCGCTCGCGCAAGCGGTGGTGCGCCCCAAGCAGGCGGGTGCGGCGTCGGGTGCCGATGTGGGCACGCCGTCGCTGCCAGATGCGCAGCAGCTCGTCGAAACCGTCCGGGCCGCTGGCTATGACGCGCAGGTGCACGAGGTCGGCGCGGTCGATGACGGCGCCGATGCCGAAGCACATGCGGCTCGCACGCTGCTCGTGCGCTTGGTGGTGTGTGCGGTACTCACCGCGCCGGTGATCGTGACCGCAATGATCCCGAGCACCCAATTTGCCGGCTGGCAGTGGGTGTCGATGGCGCTCACGCTGCCGGTGGTGACGTGGGGTGCGTGGCCGTTCCACCGTGCCGCATGGCGCGGGCTGCGACACGGCAGCACGAGTATGGACACGCTCGTGTCGCTCGGCATTACCGCCGCGATGCTGTGGTCGCTGGTCGCGATGTTTGTTGGCCACGCGGGCCACATCGGCATGACCCACACCTTCGAGTGGCGGCCAACGCCGCAGTCGGGCCTCGGCAATATCTACTTTGAAGTTGCCGCTGGCGTGACGACGTTCTTGCTGCTCGGCCGTTTTCTCGAGGCACGAGCCAAGCGTCGCGCCGGTTCGGCACTGCGCGAACTGCTGGCGCTTGGTGCTCGCGATGTTGAAGTGATCGTGGCCGAATCGCCCCGCGAAACCCAGCGCATCCCCATCGACCGACTGCGGCATGGGCACCGATTTGTGGTGCGCCCGGGCGAACGCATCGCGACTGACGGCATCGTGCGCGAGGGCCACTCGGCAATCGACGCGGCGGTGCTGACCGGCGAATCGGTGCCGGTTGACGTTGCCGAAGGCGACGACGTGATCGGCGCCACCGTCAATACCCACGGGATGCTCGTGGTTGAGGCCACCCGGATTGGCCGTGAAACTCAGCTCGCGAAAATGGGCGAAATGGTTGCCCAGGCGCAGGCCGGTAAAGCCGCCGCGCAACGTCTCGCCGACCGCGTCTCGAGCGTGTTTGTGCCGATCGTGCTGGCGCTTTCGGTCGTGACGCTCGTCGCCTGGCTGCTCATTGGTGCCACCGGCGACATGGCCATTACCGCGGCCGTCGCGGTGCTGATCATCGCCTGCCCCTGCGCGCTCGGACTTGCGGTACCCACCGCGATCCTGGCCGGCACCGGCCGCGGCTCGACCATGGGCATCCTGCTGTCTGGACCCGAAGCGCTTGAACGCGCACGCAGCATCACCACTGTCGTACTCGACAAGACCGGTACCGTCACCAGCGGCGAAATGCACGTGCGCCAGGTTATTGCGGTCGCGGATGCATCCGAAAACGAACTCTTGACGCTCGCAGCTGCCGTCGAGCAGGGCAGCGAACACCCCATCGCTCGCGCCATCGTCCACGCCGCCCGCGAGCGCAGGCTCGACCTCGCGCAACCCGAGGGATTCCAGAACCTGCCCGGACACGGAGCCCGCGCATCCGTCAGCGGCCACGAAATTCGGGTGGGGCGCGACGCCGCCGCCGATGGGCTCGCCGCCGAACTCACCGCGCGCCTAGCGCAACAGGGCGAGACGCCGGTGCTCGTCTGGCGAGACGACGCGTTGCTCGGCGCGATCTCGGTTGCCGACCAGGTTGCGCCGGACTCGGCCGAAGCGATTTCCCAGATGCGCGCGCTCGGCCTGCAGCCTGTGCTGTGCACCGGCGACCACGAACTCGTGGCGCAGGCCGTCGCTGCCGAAGTTGGCGTTGACCGGGTGATTGCTGGCGTGCTGCCCGAGCAAAAGGCCGAAGTGGTACGTCAATTGCAGGCTGACGGCAACCGTGTTGCCATGGTTGGCGACGGCGTGAACGACGCCCCGGCGCTCGCGACCGCCGACCTCGGCATCGCCATGGGTGGCGGTACGGATGCGGCTGCGGCAGCGAGCGACATCACGCTCGTTCGCGGCGGGTTGCGCACCGCAGTCGACGCGATTCGACTCTCGCGCGCGGTCAACCGCATCCTGCGCCAGAACCTCTTCTGGGCGTTCGCCTACAACGTACTGGCCCTGCCACTGGCGGCGTTTGGCCTGCTCTCGCCCATGATTGCGGGCATCGCGATGGCCTTCTCGAGCGTGCTCGTGGTCACCAACTCGCTGCGTCTTGTGCGTTTCAAATAAATTCCTAGCCGCGACCGCGCTCGGTCGTTAGGCTCGTTTCCCATGGCAGATCTCCGCATCCGCACCGTGACCACCGCTGATATTGATGACCTGGTTCGTATCCATAACCAGGCCTGGCAGGAAACCTACGGGGGCACGATTCCTCAGGATCACCTCGACATGGGCGCCAATATTGATGATCGCTTGGCGTTCTGGCAGGACGCGATTACCGAAGCCGACGCTACGAAACGTGCGCGCATCCGCATGGGGTTCATTGACGGTGAACCGGCCGGGTTCGTGTTTGCTCGCCCGACGCCCGACGAGGAATCACCGCGCGATGTGGAGTTGCGCGTGCTCTACACCCTGAAAATCGCGCACGGCACCGGTCTCGGCCGCATGCTCGCCGACGCCGTGCTTGAGCAGGATGCCGCGTGGCTGTGGATGCTTGAGGGCAATGACCGCGCCGAGGCGTTCTACAAGAAGCTCGGATTCCGCCGCGATGGCGAGCCGATTTTCCGCAGCTGGCCTGACGGCCACCGCGACCTGCGCCTGGTGCGCGACGCACAACCGGCGCTCGAGTCGGATACAGCTTCGGAGGCGCAACCGACCGCATCCGCCGTGGCTGAAGCCGAAGCGACCGTGAAGGCCGCCGAAGCGGAGCTCGCGACATCGACGGACACCCGCGAACTTCACTGCTGCAGCTAGGCTCTGCTGTAGCTAGGCTCTGCTGCAGCTAGGCTCTGACATCGCCAAGAAATTTGTTGCCTGACAGCGCCTACATCGCAATATTTGCTTCGTAGGGCCTGTCATGCAACAAATGTTTCCTGGGTCTCGGGGCCGGGCGAAGGTCGGGGGCTTGGGGGCTCGGCAGGCTACGCGTCAGCGGATGCGGTGCTGCCGTCTCGCGAGGCAAGCGACGCGATCTTCGGTACCGCCGGCACCGTCCACATCAGCAGCAGACCGATCAGCAGCGTGAGCAGGATGCCCCAGACACCGGCCTTTGGCGTCATCAGCATCGAAATGAACGCGAAGTAGAGCAGGTTCGACAGCCAGCCAGCCGCGCGCCCGGTGGTCGAGTAGAGGCCCATGAGTTCACCCTCGCGACCCTGCGGAATCGACCGCGCCATGTAGCTGCGGGATGCGCTCTGTACCGGCCCGATGAACAGGCACAGCAGCAGCGCCACGACCCAGAACGAAGTCTGCACATCGGGCAGCACCATCATGCCGAGACCGGCGATGAGCATGCCGATGAGCGACCAAATGATCGTTGGCTTTGTGCCGACCCGGTGCTCGATGGATCCGCCGACGAACGCACCGATACCCGACACCAGGTTCGCGACGATCGCGAACATCATGATCGCGGTGTTGCTGAACCCATAGACCTGGCCTGCGAGCACCGCGCCCCACGCGAAGACGGCGTTGAGGCCGTCGCGGAACACCGCGCTCGCGAGCAAGAACTGCAGCAGCTTGCGGTCGGTGCGCCACAGCGAGCGCAGCGTGCGCCACAACTCGGCGTAGGCGCCGAAGAAACCGACGCGGCGTTCATTGGTATTCCGCGGTGCTGAGGGCACGCGACGCAGAATCGGGATGAGGAACACTAGGTACCAGATTGCGGCGAAGACGATGGCCAGGCGGATATTGAGCGCTTCGCCGTCGGCGCCCGAGGGGAGCGCGAAGATGCCGGAACCCGGTGCATCCCCGTTGACGTCTTGAATAAAGAGCACTAGCAGCAGGATGAGCAGCACGATCGACGAGATGTAGCCCAGGCCCCAGCCGCGGCCGGAGACCTTCGAGACGTTTTCGTGCGTGGCGACCTGCGAGAGCATGGCGTTGTAGTTCACGAACGCGAGCTCGCTGAGCACGGTGCCGCTCGCGAGCAGCACGGCGCCGATCGCGAGGAACTTGGCATCGGGCCTGACGAAGAACATGCCGAGCATGACCGCAACCACCAGTCCTGAGAAGACCGCCAGCATGCGCTTGCGCGAGCCCGAACCATCGGCGGTGCGGCCCAATGCGGGGGCGATGAGCGCCACCAGGATGCCGGCGATGAGGTCGAAGCCAGCAATGACCTGCTGTGACTCGGCCTGCGCCGCTACATACGCCGGGTCGGTCTTGGGCAGCGCAGCAATCTGCGGGTCGAAGAACAGCGGACTCGACAGGTACGTGGCGAAGACGAAGGTCACGATCACCGCCTGCCACGCCGATTGCGATAGGTCGTAGAGCTGCCAGGCGAACGCGCGGCGGCGCTGCTCGCGATGACTGAGCGTGGTGCCGTCGAGCGTGGTCAGGGTGGTGTTGGCGGTAGTCACGCGGCGGATTGTATGCGCCCAAGTCAACCGAATGATTGCCGTTCATCGAACGCCGGGATGAATCCGAGGGATTCCGTGACGACACGCGGTAAGTTTGGGCACAAGGAGGATCCGACTATGACGATCTCGAGGTGCCCTGGATGCACGGCTCAAATTACGGCGAATCAGCGGTTCTGCGCGGAGTGCGGAACGCGCTTGGTGACGCCGCCCGCTGCGGCGGACCGCAATGCCGTGATGCGACGCCCCGGTGGTGGCCAGCCCGATCCCTTTGCAGTGGGCACATCGGACTATGACGCCGACGACTTCTTCTCGCAGTTCACGCCCAAGCGGGTGACGAGCGCTGAGGACGTCGCGAATGCGAGCGCCGAGTCACAGGCCGGTTCGAGCGGTGAACCGCAGCTCCCGAGCCGTCGTTCGCGCCGTCGCTTTCAGCCGAAGCTCTATGACACTTCGCAGGTTCCGGAAGTGTCCTCGCAGTCTGGCGGGGATGCGGAGGCCGCGTCGAGTGCGCAGCCGTCGGTACCTGCACCTGCCGCAGCTAGCGAGCCCGCCGCATCCGCTCAGCCCGCCACGCCGGCCAAGCCCGCACCGGCTCAGCCAGCACAGCAGGCCCCGCAGCAGCAGCCGGAACAGCCAGCAATGCCGGAACAGCCAGCACAGCCGCAGCAGTCGCCGTTCAGTGCGCCGGACGCTGCAGGCTCGGGTGATGCATCCATGCCACCGATGCCCCCGCTACCGCCACAGTCGCCGTTCCAGCCGCCGAAGACCGTGCAGATGCCGCAGGCTCCGCGGTCGAATGCAGCCGAGCCGGCGGAAAATGGCGCACCGACCGTGCAGATGCCGCAGGCTCCGCAGACGCCGGCTGCTCCGGCCCCTCAGCGCCAGACTGGTGACACCCAGACTGGCGACGCACAGCGCGAAACACCTCAGGCTGACCAGCCCAAAGACGTCGCCGCCCGCGACCGCCGCAACGCGCCGTCACTTCCAGAGCCCGGTATGCAGCAGGGCTCGCCCATGGACAACTCGTTCACGCAGGTCATCAAGGGGTTGCCGCAAGACCCAGCAGACCAGCCAATTGCTGCGCCGCAATTCGACAAAACCGGCGTTGTACCACTGCCCGCACTTCCGGCTGCCGACCCGCAGCAGCGCGCCGCTCGTGACCGTGCCGCCGCGTTCTACACCGGCGAGGTGCCACCGAACGCACAGCCGTCGCAGCCGCGCTCGAATTGGGCACAGCCGACACCACCGTCATTCGCCGCCAACACTGGCGAGCAAGCCGAGCCACCGGTAGCGCCCAAGGCGGTTACCCCGGGCCAAGAACCAATCGACAGCCCGTTTATTTCGGACTCCACGTCGCAGCCCGCCGCCTCGGCGTCAGCCGGGCACGGACGCAGCGAGCCCGAGGTTGATGACTTCGCCAGGATGCTTGGTTTCGGCGATGACGAAAACGAACCCGAGGCACCGGCATCGAACGGGTTTGCCGCAGGTTCAGTGGCGGATGCGGGGCTCTCGAAGCCGCGTAACCGTAGCTGGAAGCGTCGTGGCGGCGCCAAGTCCAATGGCAGCACGCAGGTTGAAGTCCCGGATCCTGCCGCTGGCGCGCTCGGCGCGGCCGGTGTGGCAAGCGCCAATGCTGCCGTCGAAGCGGCGGCTGCTGCACCTGACTCACCGTTTATGGGGAGCACCGCCCCGGTGCAGAACCCGCCCGCATACGACGGCGCGAACTGGCAGCAGTCCGCATCCAACGACGCCGATCTCATCTCGGGCAGCGCCACGGGCGGTGCCAGCGGTTTCGGTGGCGGCGGCTCGGGTGGGGGAGAAAGCTCTATTCCGGAACGTCGCCGCGGTGTCGCGATGATCATGATCGCTGCGGCCGCCGCGCTGGTGCTCATCCTGGGCACGCTGGTGATTACCGGCCTCTTCGGTGGTGGCAAGGACGAAGCAACTGCGCCAGATTCGAACCAGGAGCAGAGCGAACCGGCACCAAACAGCGAAGGCAACGGCGAAGCATCGCCGAGCGACTCCGAAACCGAAGCACCCGCAGCGGACTTCGAACCGGTTGCGTTCACCTCGGAATCGGGCAACATTCGCTGCCAGATTACGAAGGAATCGGGCGTTGCCTGCCAGATTCTTGAGCGCAACTTCAGCCTTCCCGACGGTGAATGCCGCGGTCAGAACTACTCGGGTGCCGCAGTCGGCTTGGATGCGGAGGGCGCCACGTTCCCGTGCCTGCAGGGCGACCTGCAGGGTAGCGCGATTCCGTACGACCAAGAGGTCAAGGCCGGGCAGTACACCTGCGCGATCAGTTTCGAAACCGGTGTTCGCTGCGACAACGGTAAGGGCTCGCAGTTCGTGCTCGAGTACGAAACGGGCATCCTGGTGACCGGAAACCCGTCACCGAACCCGCATCCGGATGTTGCACCACTCGGATAGCGTCGCTCGCGCGGAAGCGTCCTAGCGCGCGGTCCCAAAACACTCAAGGCCGGTCAGTTTCCTATGAACTGACCGGCCTCAGTGGATTGCGTGAGCGTATGCCTACTTACTGACCCAGCGCATCCGCCACGATTGCCTTTGCCGCCTCTTGCACTTCGCGCAGGTGCTCGGTGCCCTTGAACGACTCAGCGTAGATCTTGTAGACATCTTCGGTGCCGCTCGGGCGGGCCGCGAACCACGCGTTCTCGGTGACCACCTTCACGCCGCCGATCGCCGCACCGTTGCCCGGTGCTTCCGAAAGCTTCGCGATGATTGGCTCACCGGCAAGCTCGGTGGCGGTGATCTGCTCGCCCGACAGCGCCTTCAACACGGCCTTCTGGTCCGGCGTCGCCGGTGCATCCACCCGCTGGTAGGCGGGGTCGCCGAACTTCGCGACGAGGTCCTGGTAGTAGTGCGACGGCGACTTGCCCGTAACCGCAATGATCTCGGCAGCAAGCAACGCCAAGATGATGCCGTCCTTGTCGGTGGTCCAGGTCGAGCCGTCGAACTGCAGGAACGACGCACCGGCCGACTCCTCACCGCCGAATACGACGGTGCCGTCGCTCAGACCCGGCACGAACCACTTGAAGCCAACTGGCACCTCAACCAGATTGCGCCCGAGATCCGCGACAACGCGGTCGATCATCGAACTCGACACGAGCGTCTTACCGATACCCGCATCCTTCGACCACTGCGGGCGGTTGCCGGCCAGGTAGTGGATGCAGACGGCCAGGTAGTGGTTCGGGTTCATGAGACCCGCGTGCGGCGTCACGATGCCGTGACGGTCGGCGTCAGCATCGTTACCGGTGAGCACGTCGTAGTCGTCGCGGTGTTCGAGCACCGAGGCCATCGCCGATGGCGACGACGGATCCATACGGATCTTGCCGTCCCAGTCGAGCGTCATGAACGGCCAGCGTGCATCCACTTCGGGGTTCACCACGGTCAGGTCGATGCCATACTCATCGGCAATGGCCTGCCAGTACTTGACGCTCGAGCCACCCAGCGGGTCGGCGCCGATGCGCACACCGGCGCGCTGAATTGCTTCGAAATCGATGATGCTGGCGAGATCGCGCACGTAGTTTCCGCGGAAGTCGTAGCGGCCAATGTGGCCGTCGGAGTTGATGCGCTTCACGTCGCCCATGCCGGCGGCGATGATGTCGTTCGCGCGCTGCTCAATCCACTTGGTGGCATCGGTGTCGGCCGGGCCACCGTGCGGCGGGTTGTACTTGAACCCACCGTCCTGCGGCGGGTTGTGGCTTGGGGTCACCACGATGCCGTCCGCCTGGTCAGTGTGCTGCGGGTTGGCGTTGTACGCGACGATTGCACGCGAAAGCGCGGGGGTGGGCACCCACGAGTTTTCTGCATCCGCCAGCACCCGAACACCGTTTGCTGCCAGCACGTCCAGGGCAACCTGCTCGGCAGGTTCGCTCAGTGCGTGCGTGTCGCGACCGATGAACAGCGGGCCGGTGTAGCCCTGCTGGGCGCGGTACTCGCAGATCGCCTGCGTGATGGCGAGGATATGCGTTTCGTTGAATGACGACTTGTAGCTGGAACCGCGGTGGCCGGAAGTGCCGAACGCCACGCGCTGGGTTGGATCTTCGACATTCGGAACGTTTCGATAGAACGCACCGATCAGGTCGTCAATATCAATGAGGTCTTCGGGAAGGGCTCGTTGGCCAGCTCGCTCATGCATGGTTCCATCCTGGCAAGTGCAGTTGAACAAACCCGCCAAGTACCCGCGGTAGCCGCTTACGAAAATCCCCAACCACCGCCGGGTACTAATGGCTCCCGGGAAAATGTTGCCCACGGGGCACTCCGATGTGGATATCGCAACGGACTGCCGCAGCGGCAACAGCTTTCCTGGCTTACCGACGTGATGTTGGCTTCCGTTACCCGCTGTGCGCGGGCGCCAACCTGCCCGCAAACGCAAACGACGTACAGTAACGGCATGGACGATCGCGAGACGATTTCATATCTTGGCCCCGCTGGCACGTTCACCGAGGCTGCCCTGAAACTTGCCCCGCAGGCGGTGGGGAAAACGTGGAAGCCGGTGTTGAACGTGCTGGAAGCGCTGCAGGACGTGCAGGCCGGCACTTCGTGCGCGGCGATGATTGCGATTGAAAACTCGGTCGAGGGTGGGGTGACGGCCTCGCAGGATGCACTGGCAACGATGCCGGGGCTGCGGATCGTTGGCGAGTACATCGTCCCGATCCGGTTTTCGTTGGCCGCTGCTGCCGGAACGGCGTTGGATGCGGTGCGCACGGTTGCGGCGCATCCGGTTGCCTATGGTCAGTGCCGACTGTGGTTGAACCGAATGTTGCCGGGCCATGTGCACGTTCCGGCCGCATCCAATGTCGCCTCAGTTGATCTGGTGTTGGCAAACGAGGGGGCGCAGCGGCTTGCGGATGCGGCGATCACCACGCCGTTCATTACGGACCACCGCGATGTAGCAATTTTGGCAAGCGACATTCAGGACAATGGCAACGCTCGCACCCGCTTCGCGCTGGTGACGATGGGTACTGAGCTGCCCGAGCGCACCGGACGTGACAAGACCTCGCTGATTGTCGAGCTGCCAGAGGAGCGTCCGGGTGGCTTGCTATCGCTACTGGAACAGATTGCCGCGCGCGGAATCAATCTTTCGATGATCGCTTCGCGGCCGATCCCGCAGCAGCCGGGCCGCTACCGCTTCGTGCTCGACTTGGATGGCCACCTGCATGATGCGCGTGTGCGCGACGCGCTGCTGGGTATCCGGCGGCTGTCGCCCGCGGTGACATTCCTCGGGTCGTATCCGCGGGCAGTGGCCTCAACGGTACCGGTGCCCAGTGCCTATTCGGATGAAAACTACCAGGCGGCAGCGCAATGGTTGCAGGGGCTGGAACGGTAGTAAGCGAAACGGGGCGGAAGCCGGTTGCCCGGTTCCGCCCCGAATCATGGGTGTGCGCTAGGCGTTGCGGCGGCGAGTCGAGTACAGGGTGAAACCACCCAGCAGCGCGGCTACCGCGAATACGGCTATCGCAGTGACATCTTCGCTACCGGTGGTGGCCAGGCCCTTAGCGCTGTCGTCGGCGCTGCCTGTCGGTGCGGGCGTGGTTGGTGGGATCGACTTCGAGGTGCCGTCCTTCGCGTCCTTGTCGGTCTTGCCGTCCTTGTCGTCAGCCTTCGCGACGACCGCAATGTCTGCCGAGGCAGTCTTGCCCGAGGCACCGATGGCGACAAGCTGGTGCTCGCCCGGGGTGGTGTCGGCGGCCAGTACGAAGCTGCCGCTGGCCTGACCGTTAGCGTCAGCGGTTACCGTCGCGACCTCTTGCGGAGTCGAGTGCAGTTCGATCTTGACCTCATCCTGCGGTGCGAAACCGTCGATGTTGAAGTTAACGGTGTCGCCCTGGGCGTACGAGGCCTTGTCGGCGCTGATCGAAGGGTCCTTGACGACCGTGATTTCACGTTCGGCGGTGACTTCCCACTCGGTGCCGGCAGCGATCGTGAACTTCACGGTCTGCGGGGTGTCGAGCTTGCTGGCATCAACGTCGCCGGTGATTTCTACCGGGAACTTGTCGGCGTCACACATCGAGTGCTCAACGCCCTGCAGCAGGTCGGCTGAGGATGCTTCCGATTGCGTAATCGTTAGCGGTTCGGGGTTAGCGTCCAGGGTCGGGCGAGCGTTGGGTACGTTTACGCGCACCTCATCCACGATGCTGTTGACTTCGTGTTCGCTGCTGCCATCGGCGCGGTGGGTGCGGTACGTGAACGAACAGGCGTCCACATCCACAACCGTGTAGTTGCGCAGGTATTCCTGGTTCTTGACCGCAAGGTACGGCTGGTCGGCCTCGTTGATGTCGTAGAACTTCGAGCCCGAAGCGGAGTTCGCGACGATCGATACCAGCTGGTTGTCGGTGAGGAAGACTTCCTTCGGAGCATTCTCGCCGGTGCCGAGGTTGATGACCTCACCGGTCTGATCCTTCCAGTTGTTGCCTGGGGTGCCCGGGTAGAAGTTGTTCACAATGTGTGAACGAGCGTAGGAGTGGTCGTGTCCGGTCAGCAGCACGCTGATGTTGTGCTTGTGCAGCAGCGGCACGAACGTGGTGCGCACGTCGTCGGTTGCGCTACTGGTTGAGTGCGGGCCGGTGGAGTACAGCGGGCGGTGCATGACTACCGCGTGGTGGGCGTACTTGCCACCCTGCTCGGCAAGCACCTTGGTCATCCAAGCGTCGTGTGCTTCGAACGCGTCGGGTCCGGTGAACTCCGTGTTCATGTGCAGGAAGAGCACGTTGTTTTCAGCCCACCAGCTGTTCCAGGTGTCCTGGTCGAAGTTCGGGTGGTTGTAGTGCTCTTGGTAGGTGGCGCGACCGCCGGTGTAGTAGTCGTGGTTACCGAGGGTGGGCGCGTTCTGGAGGGTTTTCAGCGCCTGCGGGTAGCTGTATCCGAGGTATTCGCGTTCGGTCTGGTTCTGCGAGCTGTTTGGCTGGGACGTGCGGGATGATTCGACCTGGTCACCGGCAGAAACATGCGTGTGGATGTTCGGATAGGTCTTGGTGGCAAGCTTCAGGGTTTCATTCCATCCCCAGGTGTCGGCCTGCCAGCTGCGCTCCATTGGATTGGTGCCTTTGTGACCTGCTGATGCACCAATTTGCGGGTCGCCTGTGAAGAAGAAGCTCCACTTGTCGCCTGCCTGTTCGGTGGTGAACTGCCATTGTCCGAGCCAGGTGTCGCCATTGCCGATGCGGTAGGCGTAGCTGGTGCCCGGCTTGAGGTCCTTGAACGTGATCTTGTTCACGTTCGCCTCGAAACCGCGCGACTGGGTTTGTCCGGCAACGTGTGTGGCAATCTCGTTACCGGTGAAGCGAGTGGCACCGCGTTCTGGGAATGCTCCGTTGGTGAGCTTGTCGGCGGTGATCAGCTCAACGATCGGGGCGCCACTGTTTTCCGAGTCGGTGTACCAAACGAGGTTGCGGGTGTTTGGTTCCGCGCCCACACCGAGGATCACGTTGGTCAGGGCAGTCTCGTTTGCCAGGGATGCCTTGATTCCGGCCAGCGAGTCGTCACGCGTTTCGGCGAGGTTCGCCAGGGCGGGGTTTGCGGACGCGTTGATGGCACCGAACAGGCCAAGGGCCACCACGGCAGTGGCTGCGGCCAGTTTCTTGGCCACGAGTGAAGCTCTATGCACGTTTTACTCCGATTAAGTGAGAAGTGACATCTATCACAACTCATAGATTTGACTTGTCAAAATTAGTGTTACGGGAGGTGGTAACGAATTGGTAAATTGGCAATGAAAATTAATTACATGTATTTTCAAGGGTTGCGGGATGCGCACCCGCGTGCGAGATAGGCCAGGGGATGAGAGCCCGCGTGTGAGATAGGCCAGGGGATGCGCACCCGCGTGTGAGATAGGCCAGGAGATGCGAGGCCGCGTGTGAGATACGGCAGCCGGGTGTGGATTCGTGCGCGGCTTGGGTTAACGATGCGGGATGCGCACCCGCAGCGCACGGGGCATGACGGTGAACCTTGCCGCCACGACGGGACCGACAGTGTCCCCATCCACCTGAAACTCCTCCGGGCGCGAATCCAGCCGCAGCATGATCGTGCGCCCACAGTGATACCCGAGCATGCGTTGTGAACCGCGCTGACCTCGCTGCCAACGGTGCGCAAGAATCCTCACTGCCACAACAACCCAACCCAGCGGCCCGCGCGGGCGCATCATAATCATGTCAATAACCCCGTCATCAATGCGCGCCTGGCGCATCAACACCAGCCCACCGGTAAGCGTGCCGGAATTGCCAACCATGATCGACGCGGCGCGAGTGCCGTAGGTCGGCCGCTGGTCAACTCGATATCGGGCTCGAAACGAGCCGCTACTGACCAGCCAACGCAAAATACCCACCCCGTACGCAGGCCAGCCCAAGCGCTTCTTCAACGTCGGGTTGGTGTTCGAAATCATGCCCGCATCAATACCGATACCGGCAATCACCGCGAACACAAATGCATCCCGAGCACCACTGGGGCGCTCAACGGCCACCCGCACCAGGTCAATATCACGCTCACCACCGGCGAACGCGAGTTCGACAGCCTGCGCGAGCGTTGCATCCGGATGCAACAAACCGGGAGTGGATAACTCAAGCGTGCGGGCAAGCAGGTTCCCAGTACCAAGCGGAACGATCGCAAGCGGAACACCGGTATCGGCCAACGCTTCAGCAGCCAAGCGGACCGTGCCGTCACCACCGGCGGCGATGACGACCGCGGGACCGTGCCCCAATGCATCCCGAACCTGACAGCGCGCATCGTCGTCAACGGTTGTCGCGATGAACCGTGTTGGCGCGAAGCCGTAGTGCTGCTCGGCCTGCTGGCACCAGTCGCGCAACTTGTCGATGGTGATTCTTGTGGGGTTATAAATGCACGCCGCGTGCGATTGAGTCACCTGATCGAGTGTAGGTTGCAGCCTTGTGTTCTTCTGGATGGCTACGATGGCAGCGTGATTGACGTTCAGCTTCTTCGTGACAACCCTGACCTGATTAAGGCCTCCCAAATCGCGCGCGGTAACGACCCGCAAACGGTGGATGCGGCAGTTGCGGCAGATTCCGCACGTCGCGAGGCGCTCATGAAGTTTGAGACGCTGCGTGCCGAACAAAACACCAAGTCGAAGCTCATCGGCAAGGCAACACCCGAGGAACGCCCAGCGCTGCTCGCTTCGGTGCAGGAACTTGCGCAGCAGGTTAAGGAAGCCCAGGCTGCTGCCAATGCCGCCGAAACCGAGTTTGAGACCGCCGTGATGGCGATTGAAAACCTCGTGCTCGACGGTGTTCCCGCCGGTGGCGAAGAGAACTTCACCGTGCTGCGCACCGTCGGCGAGCGGCCGCAATACGACTTCGAGGTGCGCGACCACCTCGAGCTCGGCGAAATGCACGACGCCATCGACATGGTTCGCGGCGCCAAGGTCGCTGGCGCTCGCTTCAGCTACCTCAAGGGAATCGGCGCCCGCCTCGAACTGGCCATCATGCAGCTCGGCCTCAACAAGGCCGTCGAAAACGGCTTCGTGATGCTCACCCCGCCAACGCTGGTCAAGCCCGAAATCATGCGCGGCACCGGCTTCCTCGGCGAGCACGCCGACGAAATCTACTACCTGCCAGCCGACGACCTGTACCTCACCGGCACGAGTGAAGTTGCGCTCGCGGGTTACCACGCCGACGAAATCATCGACGTTACCGAGCCCAAGCGTTATGTCGGTTGGTCGACCTGCTACCGCCGCGAGGCGGGTTCGGCGGGTAAGGATACGCGCGGCATCATTCGCGTCCACCAGTTCAACAAGCTTGAAATGTTCGTGTACACCCGCCCCGAAGATGCCGAAGCCGAACACGATCGACTGCTCGGTTGGCAGGAAGACATGATGCAGGCGCTGGGGCTTCACTACCGCGTGATTGACACCGCGGCTGGCGATCTTGGTTCTTCGGCGGCACGGAAGTACGACGTTGAGGCGTGGGTGCCAACGCAGGAGACCTTCCGCGAGCTCACATCGACGTCGAACTGCACCACCTACCAGGCGCGCCGACTGCAGACTCGCGCACGCGATGAATCCGGTAAGGCGAAGCCGGTAGCGACCCTCAACGGAACGCTCGCAACCACGCGCTGGTTGGTGGCGCTGCTGGAGACGCACCAGCGTGCAGACGGATCGGTTTGGGTTCCCGAAGCGCTTCGTCCATACCTCGGCGGACTCGAAATTTTGGAGCCAGTGACACCATGACCGAACGCCTGCTCGTCGCCCTTGACATCGACGGCACAATTCTCGACATTGACGGTGAAATCTCAGACGCCACGCACCAGCAGGTGACGCGTCTACGCGAAGCAGGACACGAAGTCATGCTCGCCACCGGGCGCTCGGCCCGAGACATGCTGCCAATTCGAGAACGACTGTCGCTCACATCCAAATATTTGGTTGCAGCAAACGGTGCGATGGTGCTCGAGCAGGATGCGGATGCTCCCGAGGGGTACTCGCCGCTTTGGGTTGAAACTTTTGACCCGACCGACGCGCTGATGCGGATGCGGGATGTGCTCGAAGGTGCGCGGTTTGCGGTTGAGGGCAGCGACGGTATCTACCGATTCTCGGGGCGATTCCCCGAAGGTAGCTTCGAGGCGCAGGGCAAGGAAGTCAGCTTTGATGAGCTGATGGCCGAGCCGGTCACCCGACTCGTAGTAATTTCCCCAGATCAGTCGATGGAGGAATTTATTGACCGGGTGAAAGGCTCTGGCCTGCACTCAGTGAGCTACTCGGTGGGTTGGTCGGCATGGCTCGACATTGCGCCGAACGGCGTGAACAAGGCAACCGCACTTGAGCGTGTTCGTGCGGAACTCGGCATCGCTCGCGAGAATGTCGTGGTTGCTGGCGACGGCCGGAACGACATCGAAATGCTGAGCTGGGCCCGCGATGGTGGCGGACGAAGCTATGCGATGGGCAATAGTCCTCAGGAAGTAATTGCGGCGGCGAGCCACCTCACTTTGGACCTGAAACATGACGGATTAGCCCACGCACTCGCAAACGTCGGTTACGATTGACGACATTCCACATCGTTCGTTACGAAATCGTTGTGGAAGGGAGGGCTGTCCGAGCGGCCTAAGGAGCTGGTCTTGAAAACCAGTGGGCAGCAATGTCCCGTGGGTTCGAATCCCACGCCCTCCGCAGCACGTGCGGGTCTTCGCCCGTTTCCGTAGCAACTAGGGAGACCGCTTTTGGCTGGAAAATCCGGTGGGCAGCATGGTGCCCGGGGAACCGTTGCGCGTCACGGTCGACTTCGTGTCACGACCGCATCGGGAACGCTGGCGCGCGGAATTTCCGGCGCGCTCGCCGTCTTGTTGGTGTCGGCACTGACCTTCCTGGCCATCGTCTGGTGGAACCTGCAGTCGGGTGTTGAGACGTTTGACCTTGCTGTGCCCGCCAATGACGAGAACGCAGCCCAGGGTAGCGGTGCCGTGTTCGAAGGCGGCGTCAATATCTTGCTGGTGGGTAGCGACTCTCGTGAAGGCCAGGGTGCTGAGTTCGGTGAGGGCGAAGAAGCTGCTGCCGGCACGCTCAACGACGTGAATATGCTCTTCCACCTTTCGGAAGACCACTCGCACGCATCCCTTATTTCGATTCCTCGCGACACGCTTGTCGATACGCCACAGTGCCAGAACGACCAGGGCGAAACGCAGTACGAGCGCTACGGCGTGATGATTAACTCGATTCTTGATTCGGGTGGCATGAACTGCGTCGTCGCCACGGTCGAAGAGATGTCGGGGCTCGATATCCAGTACGCCGCGATGGTCAAGTTCAAGGGCGTCATTGAGATGTCGAATGCTGTCGGCGGTGTAGACGTGTGCGTTGAGCAGCCGATTTCTGACAGCTATATCGGTCTCGAACTTGATGCGGGCATGCACTCGTTGCAGGGTGCGGATGCGCTGAAATTCTTGCGTACACGACACGGTGTGGGCGATGGGTCTGACCTTGCCCGAATTACCAACCAACAAGTGTTCATGTCGGCGCTATTCCGCAAGGTCAAGAGCGACCAGACGTTCTCGGATCCCGGTCGTATGTACGCGATCGCGCGTGCGGCAACCCAGAACATGACGCTGTCGAGCAACCTCAACAACATTGACACGCTCGTGAGTCTTGCCGGTGCCCTGTCCAGCGTTCAGCTCGACAAGATGGCGTTTGTGCGCTTGCCGGTGGTCGAGGCCGCTGAGGCAGGCCGAGTCGTGCCCGACCCCGACAAGGCCGAGGTCATGTGGCAAATGCTGCGTGACGACAAATCACTGTTCGATGCAGCGCAGCCGACGCCTGCCCCTGAGCCGCAGCCCGGCGACGAAGGTACGCCGCCGCTGCAGGACCAGGCAGAGCCGGATGCTGGCGTGGTTGACCCCGGTGCAGACAGCAGTGTCGACGATGGAACTGGTGAGGTCCCACCTGTCGACGAAGAAACGGTCACGCCGCAAACGCCTGAGTTTGACGGTCAAACGGCGGATAAGACGACTTGTTCGAACGGCGATACGCTGTTCTAACCGATTCGCAGCGCACGCAGAATCCGCGTCGAGTGGCAAGTTCGTGCGGTCTGTGTAGAATTGGCAAGTCTGGACACGTGCTAGAGCGGCCGAATAGACCACCCTGCTAAGGTGGGGCCTCCATTAGGGGGCCGAGGGTTCGAATCCCTCCGTGTCCGCGTGTATAGGGCGCCCCGCTGGGGCGCCCTTAGTCTTTTCCATGAGGTGTGCGTTTGGGCGCGGTGCTCATTCGCACCGCGGGATTTCCGAATCCCAATACCGCGGTTGAACGGTGGCTTGGCGATGTACCTAGGTGCGGGTGGATGCGGTTGGTCGCGTTGGCAGCACGATGATCGCGATGATGATGGCCACCAAATAGATGACCGCAACCATGGCGATGAGCGATATCCAGCCGTGTGACTGGTAAAACAGGCCGCCTACGAAGCCGAACACGCTTGACCCGAAGTAGTACGTGAAGTTGTACAGCGCGCTCGATTGGGCGCGGCCGTTCTTTGGGTGCGCCGCAGCCCAGCCAATGCTGATTGCGTGGGAGGCGAAGAACCCGGTGGTAAACACGATGAGCCCGGCCACGATCGCCCACAGGTTAGGAATCAGCATGATTCCCAGGCCGACGAGCGAGATCGCATCCGAAGCGAGCTTGACGCGTTTGCGCCCGTGTTCGCCGCCCAGGCGTCCGGAGATCGGTGAGCTGATTGCGCCGGCGAGGTAGGCCACGAAGGCGAACGAGGCCAGCCAGACCGGCAGCGAATACGGTTCTGCGGTCAGGTAGTAGCCGAGGTAGTTGTAGATGGCCACGAAGCCACCCATCATCACGAACGGCTGCAGGTAGATCGCGAGCAGCACGCGATCGTGCAGGTGCTCCCAGGCGTTACGGACCGTGCGCCGCACGGATGCGCCGACTGACTGTGTAGGTCCGAGTGGGGTGAATCCCTGTGGCGTGGGGGAGAGGAACATGAACAGCAGTGCGGCTACGAGCGCCAACGTAGAAACCGACAGCACGCCAAGCTGCCATGACCCGGTGAGTTCACCAACTGGCCCCGAAACCAGGCGGCCAGAAAGGCCGCCGATGGTGTTACCAGCCACGAACATCCCGGATGCGGCCGCGGAGTCGATCTTGTGTACTTCTTCGTTGAGGTACGCCATGGCGGCGGCGGGGACGCCACCGAGGGCGAAGCCTTCAAAGAGCCGGATAAGTAGTGCGAGCTGGAAGTTCGGCGCGAGAATGGCGCACAGGCCCAAGATGGTCGCGGCAATGATCGCGATTGAGATGGATCGCTTGCGGCCGATGCGGTCAGCTACCAGTGTCCATGGCACGACGGCTACGGCGAGGCCGACGGTCGACGCCGAGACCATGAGCGAGGACTCGGCGGTGGTGACGCCAAAGCCCTGTGATACCTGGGGAAGGACCGCCTGGGGCGCGTAGAGCTGCGCGAAGGTGGCGATTCCGGCGAGCAGCATCGCAAGTTGGATGCGGCTGTAATCGCGGGTTCCGCGTCGGTGCCCAATCCATGTGGTGCCCGTTTGCGAAAATCCTGCGTTGGTCATAGTTGAACCGTAGTCGAATTGCGGCGTGTTGCGGAGGAGTTGCGTTTTGCGGATGGATATTGCTAAGCTTGCTCAGTCGCCACGCGATGTGCGCCCGTAGCTCAATGGATAGAGCATCTGACTACGGATCAGAAGGTTAGGGGTTCGAGTCCCTTCGGGCGCGCGGCATCCGCCCCGTCTCCACCAGGAGACGGGGCATTATTCGTTTCCCCAGTTCGCAGCCAATCCGCATCGACACCGCAAGCGAATGCCCACATCGCTAGGGTCGCGCGGTTCGGCTTGGCTAGGCCACGTTCGGCGTTTGAGATGGTCGCTCGGCTAATCCCGGCGCGTTCTGCCAGTTCGCCCTGCTCCAATTCGGCAAATTCACGCGCTACGCGCAGGCGAGTTCGCAGCGTGATTGCTGGGATCGCGCCGCCGGTCATGGGTTGCATCGTCATGTAAGCAACGTTACGCACGTTACCCACTTGGCACAAGTGCTTACGGCGCGTCGCAAAGCTAAAACTAGGCATATGTGTAGCAATCATGTAAGTTACGCATATGCCTAGTAATCAGCTCATATCAACCCGCGCCGCCGCAGCGCGGCTAGGCGTGTCGCATCAGCACGTGGCGTACATGGTGCGCAATGGGCTGCTGACACCCGCATTCCAGGCACCAGGACTACGCGGCGCGTACATGTTCGACCGCGATCACATCGAGCAGATCGCGCTGGCGCGCAAGGCGAAAGAGGTTCACCGATGAACCGTCCACAGCCGCCGTAGCCGTCGCCACTCACTCAGTGGCGACAACCACAGCACAGCGTGCAATACGAGAAAAGCCCGCACAGCATCGAAGTGCAGACCCTGGCAGACAGAACCAGACAACTCCCGTAGCCCTTACCCGGCGCGGCATCAACCGGTTAGAGCGGCAAATGTACCGACCCGAAAACGCGCGGCGCTGGTTAAGGCAGAACCGGGCAGCGGCAAAAGTCCCGCGCGTTTACATCCCGTTCCTGACGCGCTACCGCGCGTGCGCCCCGACCGATCGACCGACCGACCGAAACGACCGATAGGCAGCGTCTCTAGCGAATGAAAGTTCGCTAGGGGCGCGCCGCTCCCTCACTCCCTCACTCCCTCACTCCCGATAGGACGCGACTATGAGCGATCAAACGCAACAACTCACCGATTTACACCGCAAACTAACGCGACTGCACCGCGAGCTAGACCTAGGACGTCCTGCAATCACAATGACTGCAAACGGCAAAGCCGCATCGATCATGGTTCGCGTCGGACAACAAGCAATCGCTAATGCTCTCAGCGCAAGCGCGCATTCCATGCCTAAGCCGTTCGTCATTGCCGCCGAGTCTCACGCGATCGAAGTAGCTCAATGGGCCGTTCATGAAATCGAAAGCATGTCAATTGGCTAGACCCGAACACTGCCAAGTTTCGTTGTTTGCCGAGTTGGCGCGTGCACGCGCCGCACTGATCGATTGGGCAGACAAGTACGACTTTCCCACTCGTGCGCACATGATTCGTGCCGCCGAACATCTTGGCAGCGCGGCACACCGATTGATCTACCGATCAGACACATATGACGAAGCCGCCGCATTGCTCGAAGCCGTGCAACCACTACTAACGCTAACGGATGAGTGAACCAATGACAGTTGACATGAACGAAGTACGACTACTTAACGCAATGGTCGCATCAGTCCAGTCCGGTCGCGCGTTGACGCCATCCGAAATCGAATCGGCAACCGAACCTATTGCGTTGTGTTTGCCGCGAATCGTTTGGTCGCAGATCGCTCGCATCTTTGCCATTCGCGTAGACCCGATACCTGACGAACACTTCAGCGCCTTGGCGCTTGAGTCACTTCAGCGGTTCGCCGATCTGCTCAACCACATTGGGGACATCAAATGAACACCCCCATGAGAGAAATTGCACCCCCACCCCCCACACCAAAACGACGGGGTAGGGGAAAGCACGCCCCGCCCGGTCGCCGTGAAGTATGGGCTGGCAGTCGCGTCGCCAAATGGGTACAACGAACGCTGGCCGAATACGGCACTACATGTTGGCTATGCGGACTACCTGGCGCAGACTCAGCCGATCACGTCGTGCCGCGAAGTCAAGGCGGGGCGGTATATGACATGGAGAACCTCGCGCCAGCACACAAACGATGCAATATCGCGCGTGGCGATCGCGACGTGACGCCAGCCGCCAAACAGATTGAGTCACGGCTGCATTTTTTTAACATCTGACGCCCTCGGAAGATTCGCGCCAGCCCTTTCCGTCTCTCTCGACCACCCTCAAAAAACCTGGAATCTGCCCGAAAGACTCGACCAGAATCATGCCAAATCAGACCACACCAGCCCTAGACGGATTGGAACCACCGACACCGCCAAGCGAACTTCGTCAAGCGCTCGACAAAACGATTCAGTCGCTAACCGATGACGGACTAATCAACGATTCGCACGCTGCATTGTGTGCCCTCGCCCGTGTGCTTGCCGACGCCACCGAATCCGGTAGACATTCTGGCCGTGCATCGGCTGCAGCTATGGCAGCGCGCGAACTTCGCGAATGTCTCGAAGCGTTACCGAAGCCCGAAAGCGTTACCGAAGCCGAAGCATTCGCCAAACTCGTTGAGGGCTTGAATGGCTAAACCAGCCCATGCCACCGAGCGCGACCCAAGTCGCAAGAACTTTGCCGAGCCGATCGCAAAGGTATCGGCAGCACTTGGCAAACCACTAATGCCATGGCAACGGCAAGTACTCGAAACCGCCACCGAGCTAGACGAACGCGGACGATTCGTGTATGACACCGTGCTTGTTACAGTGCCGCGCCAATCCGGTAAGACCACGCTGGTTTGGCCGCTCATGCTGTGGTGGGCGATAACTCGCCCGCGTGCAACCGTGTTCTATACCGCACAGACTGGCAAGGACGCACGCGACCGATTTCGCGACGCATCAAAGCTAATCGAATCTTCGCCATTTGCCAGCGTTACCCGCGCCCGCTGGTCGGCAGGCGACACCGGGCTTGACGTGCCGCTAAACGGCTCAGTCATTCGCACATTCTCGCCTGGCATGGCAGCCGTTCACGGCTCCACGCCCGGATTAGTGGTGCTCGATGAGATTTTTGCATTTACCGATGAACTAGGCACGGCAATGCTCGACGGCGCGATTCGACCCGCGCAACAGACACTAACCGGGCGAGCGCAAGTTTGGCTGATCTCGACCGCTGGCGACGCGACTAGCACGTTCATGCGCCGACTCGTTGACGAAGCACGGGCCGGTACACGGCAAGGACTCGCATATTTCGAGTGGTCACGCCCTGCGGATCTCGACCCCTACGAACCGGCAACACTCGAAGCGTTCCACCCTGCAGTTGGACACACAGTAACCGCCGCCGATCTGCTCAAGATTCGCCCAAGCTCGCACGCGGCATGGCTTCGCGCATTCTGCAACAACTGGATTGACGCCGCCGAACCACTCATTTCGCTAGACGATTGGGACAGCCTGGCAACGGACTTGACGCCGCCGCCGCTGCATAGCATCGGCATTGGATACGAAGCCGCCGATTCACCTGATTCGCTATCAGCCGTGTTTGCTGCTTGGCGAGACGATGCTCGGCGCCCGTGCTTGGCGCTAATGCATGCCGCGCCTGGCACTACATGGCTGCAACCGCTGCTTCGCCGTATCCATGCAGCAAAGCCGAAAGGTATCGCCGCCGATGACGGCGGCACATCCAGAGCAATCACGGCCGCGCTAGTTCGTGACGAACTCGACGTTGCCAGCATCGGCGCACGCGACGCCGCAACCTGCACCGCCGAGCTGCTAGATGCGATCGCCAACAAGCAACTACGCCATGACGGTAGCCAATCAATGCGCCGTTCCATCGCAGTAGCGCAGCTGCAGCGGCGCGGCGACGTAGTTCGTTTCTCTCGCTCGCGCTCCACCGGTTCGATCAGTGCACTACTCGCCGCAACCGCAGCACTGTACGCCTACGACAATGCCCAAACGGTACTACCTGCACCGCTCGTTAATTTCTAGGAAACCATCATGACTACGTTCGTAATCGACTCAACAAAGCACACCGTCGTTATCCGCTGCAAGTCCTGCACCTGGTGGAGTGCGATGAGATTCAGCCGCGCTGAAGCCTGGCAGGTAGCTAACGATCATGAACGCCTGCATCACCCTGAGCACCGTCACGCGCAAAAGATGGTTAGCCAACAGCGGCAATCCTGACATTATGCACATGCTGGAAACATGAACCTTTGGCAGGTGGCACTAAACGCACTCGGCGTGGACGCCGTTACCGGCACGGCGTCGCCACATGCTGATTCGACACATCTCGAATCGCTCAACAACGCTGCAGCCTTTGCAACGCCGCCGATGCCAGTCATTGACCGCCGCGCCGCAATGAGTATCCCGGTGGTGCGCCGCGCCCGTAACCTAATCGCGTCAACGATTGGACGCCTACCACTCGTTGAAACGGTTGCACCGAACGCCGAACCAACGAAGCTGCTCACACAGCCGGAACCCGGCAGAACCCGAGCGAACTCGATTACTTGGCTAGTCGATCAACTCATTTTTTACCCACACGCACATTGGCATGTAATTGATCGCAACGGGCGTGGCTATCCCACTGCAGTTGAGTTGCTACCGTATGACGCCGTTTCTTATGACGCGACTACCGGCGCGCCGACGCTACCGCCCGGCATGTCTGCCGCGAACTTGATTCGATTTGATTCACCAGATGAAGGACTGCTGGCGGCTGGCGCCGACGTGCTACGCCGGTCACTATCCATTACCGCCGCCGCATCACGCGCCGAATCCAATCCGGTGCCAGCCCTTGATCTGCACAACAACGGCGAAGAACTTACCGCCGCCGAAATCGAACAATTGTTGAGTTCGTGGGAACGCGCGCGCGCTCGCCGTGGCGTCGCGTATTCCTCGCGTTCGCTTGAGGTGCGCCCGCTTGGTTCATCGACTGAGAACCTGCTAATTGAGGGGCGTCGTCAAATTGATCTTGAGTTGGTTCGTGCAATCGGCCTACCGGCATGGGCGGCAGACGTAGTTATTTCTGGTAGCTCACTGAACTACACCAACCGCGAATCACGTAACGCCGAATTAATCGACTTCACGCTTGCGCCATACATGACGGCGATTACTGAACGCCTATCACTTGGCGACGTCACACCGAGCGGGCGCAATGTCACGTTTGACACCGACGCACTCGTTAAGCCGAGCCGCGAAAACCGGTGGAAAACCCTAGAAATCGGAATCAACGCAGGAATCATTACCGCCGAAGAAGCACGAAAAGAAGAGGGGCTAGACCGATGAAACTACAGCTAGAAGCCCTGGCCGTAACTGACGTTCCATCTCGCCAGATCACCGGCATTATCGCCAGTCACGGCACACCAAGCACGACGCAACGCGTACAGCTTGCAGCCGATGCACTCAAGCCGCGCCAGCCGCTTAGCCGCGTCAAGCTGCTAATCGACCACAAGCAAGACCAACCGGTTGGCGTTCTGACCGCGATCGAAGCCACGCCGGATGGCACACGCGCAACGTTCACGTTGCCAGAGGGCGCCGAATCTGACGCCGCGCTGGCTTCGGCTTCGGCAGGGCTTCGTGATGGCCTTTCGGTTGGCTTCGTCGCCACGAAGCATGAGCTTGCCGCCGATGGCGTGATTCACGTCCACGAAGCCGAACTATTTGAAGTGTCGCTAGTCGCTATTCCAGATTTTGCCGCCGCAACCGTTGAAACCGTCCACGCATCCGCTAACACCGACAAGGAAATTGAACCGATGCCAACAACCACCGAAGCACCCGAAGCACCTGAAGTGACCACCTCGGAAACGACCGCGCTCGCCGCGACGCCCGTCGCACCTCGCGTTGAGGTAACTCACCGCCCGCTCAACCTGCAGGCCGCACTCTCCACCGTTTCTAGCGCAATCAACAATGGCGATCGGAACGCAATCATGCTGGCGCTTGCGGACATTGTGCCTAGCGACGATGCCGGAAACGGCTTCATTGGTCGCGACGATTGGATTGGCGAACTATGGACGGCATCCGGTGCACGTCGTCAATGGATTGACGCATTCGGCGGCACGAAGCCGCTTACTAGCTTGAAGCGCACCGGTTGGCGTTGGAAGAAGCGCCCGAAGCCTGGCAAGTACGACGGCAATAAGACCGAAGTGCCAACCGGCAAAGCAACCACCGAGTCATACACCGTTACGGCAGAACGTTGGGCAGGCGGCTGGGATATTGATCGAATCTTTATTGACCTGGCCGATCCCGGATTCCTCGAAAGTTTCTGGAATGCTGCACTCGTTGAGTACGCTGCAGATTCCGACGCTGACGTTGCCAAGAAGATCGCCGCCGCCGCGACTACCGGCAAGGGTGGAACCGATTCGCTGCTTACCGCACTCAAGCACTCGGCGCGCGACATTCGCCGCATTGGTGGTGAAATGACTACCGTGTTCATGGCGGACGATCTCTACGACGCTTACGCCGCACTCAAGCAATCCGATGTACCGCATTGGCTGGCAAATTCGGTTGGCGGCGTCGATCTTCGCGACCAGAGCGCGAACGTTGGCAACATTCGCATTGAAAGCGCGCCAGAACTTAAGCCTGGGCAGCTGCTCGCGGCCGATGCCCGCGCCGTCACGATTCGCGAAAAGGCACCTATTCAGCTCAAGGCATTCGACGTCGCTCACGCTGGCATTGATCTGGGGTTCTACAGTTACGGCCTAGTAGAAATCCATGACCCGCGTGTGATCGTGTCGCGAACCGTCACTAGCACCGCCGAGCCTAGCGAATAATGCCCGCAAACACTGCAGAGGTCACGCCCGCCGAGTTGAGCGACTACCTGGCGGAAGCCGGTAGCGACTCGGCGCGCGTGGCCGAATGCGCCGCCGCCGCGACTGCATACGTTCGCCGGTATCGCACCGAGTGGGACGAATCGTGTCACCTCGGCGCGCTGCACCTTGCCGCTGGACTGTACCGCGACCGCGCTACACCCGGTATTGCAGAGGGTTGGGAAAGCGCGCAAAACGTGTTCGCCCGGCTTACCGATGTTCGCATTGAACAGTTATGTCGCATTGGGCGTTTCGCCCCGCCCCGGATTGGCTAACCATGATTACCGCCGCACTCAACGAAGTTCGCGACGCACTCAAGCGTGCTGGCATCACCTCGCACGCCGATCCGAAGCGTGTACCGATACCCGGTGCTTGGCTAAACGCCAGCGAAGTACGAACCGACACGCTCGACGGTTCATGTCGCGTGCGCGTTGACGTGCATCTTGTGGTGCGCGATCAATCAGCTACCGGCGCCATTCGCGACTTAGAAGCCCTGCTACTGGCGGCGATGGCTGTGATTGAGCCTGACGGCGAAATTGAGACCGCAGAGGTATTGCAGACCGATCGCTACGCCTTGCCCTGCTTCGTGTTCCCCGTATTCGTAACCACATCCCGAGAGGTATAACCATGCCAGTTAAGTCCACCGTTCTAGGCCCTGGAAAGTTGTTGATTGGCGACATCACCACTACTACTAAGGCGGAAGAGTTCGCCACGCAATGCACTAAGACGCGACTAAAGCCATCTACAAAGACCGATGACGCGCTAATTGTGCTTTCGGGCGATTCAATCCCAGGTAGCCAAACTACGACGTGGGAACTCGAAGCAACAATTATTCAGGACTACGACACCGGCAACCTTGCCGAGTTCTGCATGACGCACGCCGGCAAGCAAGTCCCGTTTGAGTTCACGCCAGCAAACGGCGCGAAGCGCATGTATAAGGGTGAACTTGTGTTGCGCCCGTTCGACATTGGTGGCGACGTCGGCAAGCGAAACACCTCGGATGTTTCGTTTCCGCTCGTTGGCGACCCGAAGCCTACCAACGCAAATGAGTAACGCCGTATGACTATGTACGTAGTTGGCGCGCGTGCATTACGACGCCAACTATCGCAAGCCGCTGACGATTTCAGCGACTTGAAAGCCGTACATCGTCGCAGCGCTGAAATCGTCGCTACCGAAGCCGCGCGCCGCGCCCCGGTGGAAAGCGGAAAGCTTCGCGATTCCGTGCGCGTTGGCGTTACGAAGAAAACCGGCATCGTCCGGTTCGGCAAGAAGTCCGTACCGTATGCGCCGCCTATCCATTGGGGATGGCATAAGCGCGGTATTCGGCCAACCTTGTTTGCCACCAAAGCGGCAAAGGAAACCGAACCGGAATGGGTAGCCGAGTATGAACGCCGTATGAACGAAATTATCGACAAGATCAAAGGAGCACAAACCTAATGCAGTTCACCGCAAAGCTCGAAACCGGGAATACGTTCACCGTGTCGCCAAAGTTTGCCGACAAGATCGCGTTTGAGCAATACCTAGCCAATCGCAATATCGGCAACATTGCTACGAACGTGTTTCGGATGCAGGCATTTTGCACCTGGCGGGCTGGCAAGCGCGACGGGCATATTGACATGACGCTTGACGATTTCATGAATCAGCTGGTTGAAATCGACGTCACTGAAGCGCCCGCGATCGATGACGAAGCCGACGATGACGCCATGATTGAGGGCGTCACGCTGGGAAAAGATGGCCTACAGGCTCAGCAAATGAACTAGTTGTTGCCGTCGCGCTCGCCACTCACACGCACCCGGATGTGTGGCGAGCTGGCAGCGAACTCGATCTACTCACGGCAATTCACATTCTGAATGAACAGCGAGAAGCGGTAGACAATGGCTAAATCGGCGATCGTATCGATTCGATTGGTTGGCGATGCCGAATCGGCACGCAAGGCGCTAAATCAGACTGCAACCGCCGCCGAGAAGTTTCAAGCGGGCATCAACAAGGCAGCGGGCTACGCTTCGCTAGGCTTCGCCGCTATCAGTGCTGCATCATTGAGTTGGATTGATTCGGCAAGCGAAGCGGAGCAAGCGCAAGGTGCGTTGGCGGCAACGTTTGGCGATCAAACCGCCGCAATGCAAGCGAACGCCGAAGCCGCCGCCGAAAGTGTTGGACTGGCAAGTTCTGAGTACGCACAAATGAGTGCCGTAATCGGGTCGCAGCTCAAGAACCTCGGCGTCGATCAGGCAAACCTCGGCGCCGAAACCGATAACCTAATTCGGCTCGGCGCCGATCTTGCCGCACAGTTTGGTGGCACTACCGCCGACGCAGTAGGCGCGCTCGGCTCATTGCTTCGTGGCGAACGTGACCCGATCGAACGCTACGGTGTATCAATCAAGCAGGCGACGATTGACGCGAAAGTTGCCGAGCTTGGACTAGACGGACTCACCGGAGCGGCCAAGACAGCCGCCGAGCGGCAAGCAACACTAGCGTTGCTTACCGAGCAAACGGCATCCGCGCAAGGTGCGTTTAGCCGAGAATCAGACACCGCAGCCGGTGCGCAGCAACGCGCTAATGCCGAGTTCGAGAACGCCAAGGCAGCCCTTGGCGCCGGATTCTTGCCAGCCGTTTCAGCCGCAGCAAACTGGGCTAAGGGCTTCGCCACATGGGCAAAGGATAACCCTCAGCTAGTTGCCGGAATTGTGGTTGCGCTTGGCACGCTCGCGTTGGCGATCATGGGCGTGGCTGCAGTAACCACGATCATGAATGCTACTTGGCTGGCGTCGCCGGTCACATGGATTACGTTAGGCATCGTCGCAGCGATTGGGCTTGTTGTTGCGGCAATTGTTTGGCTGACCCAAAACTGGGATGCCGCCATGGCCTGGCTTCAAAAGACGGGCCAAGACCTGGCAAACGGCTGGCAAGGCATGTGGCAAGACATCGGCAAGTGGTGGCAAGAATTATGGAACGGCATCGGTAACAACTGGGCAAGTTTCTGGAATGACGTAGGCAACAACTGGTCAGGATTCTGGCGCGACGTAGGCAACAACTGGTCGAATTTCTGGAATGACATTGTTGCCGGTTGGCAAGGCATGTGGCGCGACATCATCGACTGGCTAGTTGACTCATGGAACAATTTCGCGAGTTTCTGGGCAGACATCTGGAACGGCATGTTTGGTTGGGTGAACGACGTCGCCGGGCATGTGAACGACGCGCTCGGCTGGATTGGCAACCTAAGCGTGTCTACCGAAGCGACGGCAAACATAAACCACGCCTATACCGCTGCAGCCTACGACGCTGCACGGCCTATGACGTTCTATCTCGCCGCATTTGAACCGCCCCGTCCATTGGCGGCATCGTTCGCGAACGCCGCAGCACCCTCGGCGCGTCACGCTACCTACAACATCAACGTGACTGGTGCTACCGATCGCGAAGCGGCAGCACGCGAAATTCGCGACATGATCGCCGACTTAGAACGAAGCGAGGGGCGCCGACAATGGTAGACACATACCAGCCGACGAACCGCGCCTACGGCATCGAAGCAATTGCTATTGGCGGTATGCGCCTAGGTACCGGCGCCGCAGAGCTGCAACCGCCGGAATGGTTAACCGGTGGCTCGCGTGCGCCCGTAATGCTCGCATCCGTCACCATTCCATGGGGTCGTGAACGCCTTACCGATAAGCCGCAAGGCAACGCCTGGACCATTGACCTAGCCTTGCTACCTGGTAACGCAATTCCCGATTTCGTTGGCGCGCAAGTGTCGATTCGGTTCATGTCAGGTGCAACGCTGATTGGCAAGGTATCGAAGCAATCAATTAGCGTGCGCAAGCTCAACGAACCTACCGATAGCACCGGCACACGCGAAGTGCTGATTATTCGCGTTGTCGCGCGCGATCGCTACGGCGTGCTTGCCACGACGCACATTACTGGCGACGCGCCGAATGACTCGCCTTGGCCGAGAGGTTGGAAACCACAACTCGCGCGCGTGCGCGCCGAGTACATCCGCAACAAGGCTGGCATTGCATCAATGGAGAAACTGCCATTTGGTGAACTGCCAAAGCTCACCGAAAGCGCGTTTAACAACGTCAAGCAAAACGACGGCTTCGCCTGGACAATGCAACCGCCGTACAAAGCGAATGAAGCACCTAACGCGCTCGACATGCTCAATTCGTGCTACGCCGCAACAATCAACGGTGCTTGGCCGATCTTTTACGACACTGGACTACGCACCGGCACGCCAGGCACGCCCGGCACGCTGTCGCTACGACTAAACCGCGGCAAGATAGAAGTCGCTGCAAGTGGTTGTGTGATGTGGCCAGCAGATCGACTAGAAATTGAACCTGGCGCGTTCCCGCAAGCCGATTTCGACAACCGCATTGGCACAGCAATTGTTAGCTACACCGGCGACGAGCACGTTCACACCACAAGCGGTTGGCAAACACCGTACAACCATGCGGGCGCGGCAGTGTGGAATCTTAAGGAAAGTGTAAATACGGCAACCTATGACGCTGGCACATTGTTTTTCAATGGCGGCTGGTCAAAGGGCGCAATTAACAACACCGACCCATCTGGCAACACCGTTAACATTGGCTCAGGTGCAAACGGCGCCCATAGACGCGCGTATGATCTAGTTACATGGCTTAGTAGCTACTCAACGTTGCCACGAATGCCAGTTGTGACTATTTCCACCCGAACCGGTAGTGTTTCGGCAAACGCTGAAATGTTTACACCACGCGAATTGCTTACCGCATCAGGTACGCAGGCGATCTACTTGGCAGGCTCGAAGTGGAATAACCGTAAGGACATTCCCCGGTTCTGGCAGTCAGTTGGCGGCACATACCGCGAAGATGGTAAACACGCTTACCATGACATTCAGCTTGCGCCGATTCATGACACTAAGCCGCGCGACTTGCGTATTTCGCAGCTATTCCCGCCGTCGTCCACAGCACCATTGAAGTTTGACAAATCGCTACGCCTTAGCGATTTGTCTGCAGTAACCGAAAGCAAGTTGTAATGGCCCGCCAATATACACAGACAAACCAAATCCCATACCTAGCCGCGAACTCACTCGCGAGCGACATTCAACCAGCAAGCTACGAACTGGCCAGCCGAGTCGATCAGCTGCTTGAGGATGTGAAACGTTCGCACGGTGCCGAAGCGGTCGCCCAGCTGCAAACCGATGTAAGCAACGCGGCAAGCAAAGCGGACGCCAACGCCAAATCACTCAGCACGCTAACGACTAGAGTTAAGAGCGCCGAAGATCGCATTACAGCGCTAGAGGGCAAGGGTGGCAGCAACGCGGCGCTAATGGTATGCGCACGCACTGGCGCGGCAAAACGTACTGGCGATACGTCGTTTACCGTTATCTACCAAGGGTATGACTGGCAGACTGAGCAGATTGCAGGCGGCGGCATCACTCGAAAAGGTTCGGTATTTACAGTTACGCCCGGCATTTACCTGGTTACGTTCAAAGTTGCGTTAGCGAAGCCCGTCACAGGGTTCGCATTTAACGCAATCAAGGTGAATGGCGGGCAACCACAATTCGCTACGCCAATGCAAGGTGGCGTTACGACGCCATCAGCGCCCGAGGCTGAAATCGGGCTAATCAACCTGCACGCTGCAGTTGAAATGAAATCTGGCGGCACGATCGAAACGGTTGGAGCGCACAACGCTAACGATATGCCAGAGTTTTGCACGTTGACAATCGCAAGGATTTAGGAGCGACTCATGACATTGTTCGGCATTGACGTATCGGCATGGCAGCCGGACGAAATCACACGCCAAATCAATTGCGATTTCGCGATTATCAAGGCAACCGGCGGCACCGGGTATGTATCGGCTTCATGTAACACACAAGTCGCAGCAGCAATTGCCAGCGGCAAGCGCATTGGACTTTATCATTTCGCCGCAGACGGATTTGCAGACCGTGGCGCGGTAGCGGAAGCCGATCACTTCGTTGATTCGATTCTTGGACACCTTAAGCACCGCCCGATGCTGGTACTTGACTGGGAAGCCGACGCATTGCCGCGCGGTAGCGCGTGGGCGCACGCATGGTTGCGCCGAGTTCACGCCCGCACCGGCGTTAAGCCGCTCATCTACATGTCTGCAAGCGTCACCCGGCAATATGACTGGCACCCGGTAATTGCTGACGATTTCGGGCTATGGGTAGCCGCCTACTATGATGCCGCGCCGCGCGGCTTCGCGAACCCTGGCAGCGCACCACGCACGCCGTGGCCATTTGTGGCCATGTGGCAGTACACGTCAAGTGGACGCATTGCCGGGTACGATGGCGATCTTGACCTAAACGTTTTCTATGGCGACGCCGCCGCATGGAACAAATACACCGGCGGCAATGCGACGAACGTCGCGAAGCCGAAGCCGAAGCAAGCGCCAGCCACAAAGACGTACACGGTCGCACCTGGTGACACGCTCAGCGGCATTGCCGAACGATTCGGCACTACCTGGCAGCACCTCGCCAAGCTCAACGGCTTGGCTAATCCCGATCTAATCCACCCTGGGCAGGTGCTCACCGTCACCGGTGGCATGAAGCAAGCGCCAGCCACAAAGACGTACACGGTCGCACCTGGTGACACGCTCAGCGGCATTGCCGAACGATTCGGCACTACCTGGCAGCACCTCGCCAAGCTCAACGGCTTGGCTAATCCCGATCTAATCCACCCTGGGCAGGTGGTGCGCTTGCCATGAACAGCGATGTTGCCGTTGCCGTTGTCAACGCGCTTGGCCTTGTGGCGTCCACCGTTTCGGCAGCCGTACTAGGCACGATCTTGCCAAAGGTGCGCAAGACTGAGAAGCACACGCAACAAGTGCTGGCGCAAGTGCAGAACACGCACACGACAAACCTAAGAGACGATATAGACGCGAATCACGCCGCCGTCATTGCCGAGCTTGCCGCAATTGGCGACGTGATCGAAAGGAATCACCCTAATGATGCTTATTCAATCAGCCGACGTCACGCCAGCAACCCGCCGCGACGCCGCCGAGCGTGGCACGCGTACGTTGTTTCAAGGCTTAGCCGTAGACATCTTGGCAGCTATTGGCGCAACCGTTCTGCTAGTCATGGGCAGCATGGATGACAGCGCGCTACTTACCGCGCTCGGCTGGCAAACGATCGGCGTTAGTCTGCTCAAGTCCGTTTTGACGGCGGTCGCTTCGTGGTTGGCTCGACTCTCGGCGCCGCCGCTATCGCAGCGCGGTAAGCACGCACGCTAAGCCGCTAGGCTCTCAATCACGGTGCGCGCCTTTGTCGCGTCCGGTGCAATGTAGACCCGCGTAGTTACTGGCGACGCATGCCCTAGTAAGTCCTGCACAACTAGCAGATCGCCGCATTGGCGATGTGCCAACGTCGCGAACCGGTGGCGCCCCGCGTGCAATGACCACGCGCCGGGCAAGGCATTGGCGGCAAGCTTGCCAACCCACCGTGCCGACAAATGCCCATCATCACGTCCTGGGAATAGGAAGCCCTCGGCGTCAAGAATCACACGGGCAAGGCTGGTTGGTAGTGGCAGGATTCGCACCCGTTCGCCCTTGCCACGCACGCGAAGCGAGTAACCAACCAGATCATCAATCACATCGTCGCGATGAATCTTTGCGATCTCGGCACGGCGTAGACCGAGGTCGCACGCCAGGCGCAAGATCAGTTGCGTTCGCG
Source organism: [Zimmermannella] bifida NBRC 103089 (assembly GCF_001570925.1). Lineage (GTDB taxonomy): Bacteria > Actinomycetota > Actinomycetes > Actinomycetales > Microbacteriaceae > Gulosibacter > Gulosibacter bifidus. The sequence continues at coordinate 14,832 of NZ_BCSP01000004.1, read as the reverse complement.
CATCGGCGCGCAGAATCGCAGCGTCAAGAGCTGCAGTCGGTAGCGGGCGCGGCGCTGGCAGCGTAGGGCGCACAACTGGCAGCGCCTTTGCTGCATCGTGTTCAAGCCGTCCGGTAGCTACCGCCCATCCCCAAAACGCACGAAAGGTTGTTCGTCGGCCGCGCCGAGTTTCGCGCGCCCATGACTGACAGCTTGCCCATTCAACAAGGTGATTGCCAGTAATGTCACCCGGCGCCCTCTTGATCTTTCGCGCTAGGTGGCTTAGGTGCTGGCGACGCGTCTCAACGGTAGTGCTTGGTGCACCGGCTGCAATCTGTGATTCGAGGAAGTCGCCAATCATAGCCGCCCATGCTGGCGGTACTGATAACCGTTCTAAAGACATACAGACGTTTTACATGTACATTCAGCGAACTTTCAGCTAACTACGCCGCAAATCGGATGATTTCCGCACCGGGGGAAACCACAGAACAGAAGGTTAGGGGTTCGAGTCCCTTCGGGCGCGCGATAGGAAAGTCCCGGCAGTTTACCTGCCGGGACTTCTTCGTTTCCTGCCTTTGCCGGTCCAATCCGCTGAACTGCAGCTAACACTCGACGATGTTGACGGCGAGGCCGCCGAGCGCAGTCTCCTTGTACTTGGCCTTCATGTCTGCGCCGGTTTGCATCATCGTGCGAATCACCTGGTCCAGCGACACGATCTGGTCACCATCGCCGTGGAGCGCCAGTCGCGCCGATGCGATCGCCTTGGTCGCGCCAATCGCGTTCCGTTCAATGCACGGAATCTGCACCAGCCCGCCAACCGGATCGCACGTCAACCCCAGGTGGTGCTCCATCCCGATCTCTGCCGCACAGCACGCTTGTCGCGCCGAACCGCCCATGGCCTCGGTTAGCGCAGCGGCGGCCATCGAACATGCCGTGCCGACCTCGCCCTGGCAACCCACTTCGGCTCCCGAAATGGATGCGGTCTGGTGGTAGACCGCGGCAATCGCGCCGGCGGTCAGCAAGAAATTGCAAATCGCATCCTCGCTCGAACCATTAGGCACGAACCGCACGGCATACTGCAGCACCGCGGGAATGATGCCGGCAGCACCATTGGTTGGCGCCGTCACGACGCGCCCACCTGCGGCGTTCTCTTCGTTGACGGCAAGCGCCCACAGCTGCACCCAATCCATCGCAATCAGCGGGTCGTCAACGTGTCGGTCCGCGGGCATTCCCTCGCTGCGAGCCAGGCCCGCAGCTTCGGCACGCGCGGCCTCAGCCTCCGCATCCCACACCAATCGGTCGTACAGTGCGGCCGCTCGCCGCCTCACCTTCAGCCCTCCCGGCAGCGTGCCGACGGTTGCGACTCCCGCATCCACACAAGCTTGCATCGTGCGCCAAATCTCGAGTAGCCGCGCGCGAACTTGGGCCGCAGGGCGGCGAGCACACTCATTTGCGAACATGACTTCGCAGATTCGCATGCCGGTGGACTCGCACACCTCGAGCAGGTCGGCGCCCGACCGGAACGGGTACGGCACCTCAATACGTTCATGCGTCATCTCGGCATGCCCGTCATCATCGGCGGCCACGACGAACCCGCCGCCGACCGAATAGAACGTGCGCTCGGCGGCGACTTGCTCACCGGCCCACCCCGTGAACCTCAGGGCGTTGGAATGAAACTCCAGCCGAGTGTTCCGATGCAAGATGAGGTCAACCTCGCGGTGAAACGGCACTTCCCTTCCCGGGTCACCGAGCAGCCGGAGCGAACCACCGTCGGTGATCTCGTTCGCCCGGGGTTGAATGCGGTCGGTTTCGACAGTGGCGGGATCGGCACCTTCCAGCCCGAGCAAAACCGCTGGCTCAGAGCCGTGGCCGCGACCGGTGGCCCCCAGCGATCCAAAGAGTTCGATGCGGATGCGGGTGATTGGCTCAGACGTCGCTGCAGTCAGCTCGCGCGCAAACATTGCCGCAGCCTTCATCGGGCCAACCGTGTGCGAGCTCGATGGCCCGATACCGATCGTGAATAGATCGAAAACACTCGTTGTCATAAGTGAATTCTTAATAGTTCTTGCTGAACGCTTGCTGGTGTTCGTGCTCTGTTTCGAAGAGGCATCAGGCGTTGCGGCTCGTTCCAAACAGTCCGTTGCGGTCGAGGCTCAAGACGAGCGGGTCATTTGGGCCGCGTCGTCTGCGCAGGATGTCGATTGACTGGTTAACCAGTTGGAGACGTTCCGGCGTGGTACTGAATTCACGTGCTTGCAAAATGAGACGCACTGCGGTGTTCATTTCCCTGACGTTCAAGGTTTCGGTGAAGCAATAGCGGTACTGGTGCAACAGTTCAGGAGTTTGCTCGGGATGCAGGTGAGCCAAGGCCTCACACACGAGCGCATCCGTTTCGTCGTGGTCGAACAGCGTGGCGACCTCGACGATCAATTCGGGTGCATTGAGTTCGTGCGCGATTCGACACAGTTCGTCACCACTCGCGGTTACCTCATCTGTCAACTCGGCTCGTTGTGCGTCGAGTTGACGGCGCACAGCCTCGAGTGCATGTACCCGTGTGGTCGCCGGATCGTTGGTGTGTGTACGCAGTTCCCGATATAGCGCCAACGTGGGACGCACCGCGAAGGCGGCTTGCAAAAGCTGATCGGCAAGGCGCGCAGCATTCAAATCGCGCAATCGTGTGGCAACGGAGACTGCGCCCACGAACTCGTCGCTATCAGCGGCTTCAGTAACGCACTTGGATTCGAGCGCACGATTGATCCAGTGCTGTGCCTCCTCGATACGGGCCGCGGTGAGGAGTCGGGTGACGATTTGGCCATACTTTGGTGGCCTACACTCGGCGAGCACGTCAATGGCCGCATCCGTATCATTCGTCATATCCGCGATTTCAAGCAACAGTTCACGGCGTCGAAATTCCGGGATCTCGGTATCCGGAGCAGCCAGAGCAGTTAGGCACATGCGAAGGCCGTTGTCGCCCATCGCCTCGATATAGTCGCTGAGGCGAACGGTGCAATAGGCCGGTGCGTACCCACGAAATTCAGCAAACCATTGGCCGAGTTCGGTCTGATTGATTCCTTCGAGCTTGGCGGTCTTACGGTGGAACTCCAGCGCTTGACGTATCGCGAATCGTTCCTCGCCTCCGTTGTACCAACCGCGGTTGAGATTGGTACAGACCACCTTGAGGAACAGCTCGATGGCTTGTCGTGCCGCGTCAGCGCGGCCGAGCGCAATCACGGTTCGGCAAGGTTTGGTTAGCGAGACCAGACGCTCCTCAAGTTCAAGGCCATACAGATCGTCGTCCTCGCCTGGAACCAGCGCAGCAGCACGGCTAGCTTGATCGCGCAACATGGCGATGCTTGCTGCGGGATCTGAAATGCACAGTGCGCCTAGGAGCAACGTGGACCGTGTTGTTGAGCCTTGTTGCCAGAGAGCACCGCACAGTTGTGCCAAAGTCTCATGACTGGCTCGTTGCAAGAACTGCGCAAAACGGTCTCTTGCCTCCTGCTCGAGTTGGAGCTGCGTCGCATGCTGCGCGATGATCTTCGTGGTTGTGGCAGGCAGACGGTCGCCAGCAGCATTGCGGACGGCTAGACCAACGGCTACTAAGTGCTTGCAGAATTGCGTGTACGGGCAGGTGCATTCACCCCAAACCCGGTGTTCGTCCCACGACAGCGTGGCGAAATATCGCAATGTGCCTTGCACGGATGCAGCGGCGCTCTCGTCCTTGACCTTCAGATCGTCAACCTCAAGGATGAGTAAGAGTCCGCGCTCATACACTTTCACGGATGCAGCCGTGCGGAGAGCTTGAAGCGTTGGGGAGTTCATGTCTTGAACATATCTCGGGCCTACGACACGCATTAGTGCAGGGGAGGCTCACGCGGGCAGCCGCCTCACAACCGAAATCCTTACGGTGATCGCATGAACCAAACGCATCCCGAACACGCCAAGGGCGGCGTCTACTCCAGCGCAGGCAGGGGCTACGAGCGTGACACGAACTACATCAACGATCGCATCACCAACGGTGCCCGCCCGGTCGCCGACGGGATCCGCACCTGGCCGGTAGAACCTGGTCGTTACCGGCTCGTCGTGGCGCGAGCCTGCCCCTGGGCTCACCGAGCCATCATCGTGCGCCGGCTACTCGGGCTCGAAGACGCCATCTCCATGGCAGTGTGTGGGCCCGTGCACGATGAACGTTCCTGGACCTTCGACAAGGCCCCGGATGGTCGCGACGAAGTCCTCGGGTATGCCCGCCTTCAAGAGGCGTACTTCGCGCGCGACCCCGAGTACCCGCGCGGCATCACCGTACCCGCGATCGTTGACACCGCATCCGGTCAGGTCGTTACCAACGACTTTCCCTGGATCACCCTCGACTTCAGCACCGAATGGCGGGAGTATCACCGCGACGGTGCCCCAGACCTGTACCCCGAAGCGCAGCGCGACGAGATGAACGAAGTCATGCGCCACATTTATACCGAGATCAACAACGGTGTGTATCGCTGCGGTTTCGCCGGTAGTCAGAATGCGTACGACTCGGCGTATGCGCGCCTGTTCGCCGCACTTGACACGGTTTCAGAACGCCTGGCTACTCGCCGCTACCTCATGGGCGACCACATCACCGAAGCCGATGTGCGTCTGTTCACGACGCTGGTTCGGTTCGACGCGGTGTATCACGGGCACTTCAAGTGCAATCGCCAGAAGCTCAGCGAAATGCCGGTGCTTTGGGCGTACCTGCGCGACCTATTCCAAACGCCGGGCTTTGGCGACACTACCGACTTCGTGGACATCAAGCGGCACTATTACGAAGTGCACCGCGACCTCAATCCGCACGGTATCGTGCCACGCGGGCCGGAACTCGCCGAATTTCTTACGCCGCACGGCCGCGAGGCGCTCGGCGGTCAGCCGTTCGGAAGCGGCAGCGCGCCGGACGCGGTTCCTCGCGATCCGGTCGAACCGGAACATCGCCTCGAAGCTCTTACCCAGCACACGAGCAAAGCAGCAGATCACTAACTTGCTCAAAATCGGGCTTATGTGGCTCTGAGCGCAACATGATCGCGTTTTTGCGCAAGTTAATTGCTCATGGCGACCGTGATTGTCCGTGGACCGGGTTAGTCGTGTGTCGATACGCTCGCGATCAGGCGCCCGAGCGCATCCGCATCCGGCCGGTACAGGCGCCAATTACCCGCGCGTTCAACCGTCACCACTTCGGCTGCGACCAGCAGCTTGAGGTGGTGCGAGACCGTTGCCTGCGAACAACCGAGAGCTTCGGTGAGTTCGGTAACGGTCATCGGGCGCGGATCGTGTGATGCAAGTAGCGACAGGATGCGGATGCGTGCGGTATCGGCCACGATGGCGAGTGCGTCAGCTAGAGCCGCGGCGGCGTCAGCGCTGATGGCTTCGTCACCCACGCGCCCGGGCCACGCAAATCCGCTGCCACGGCGGGCAGGCGACGGTAACGCGGGCGAATTCGACATCGTGACCCGAGGTTAGTTGCTGGAATCTTTACGCAGCAACTGGCGGCTGAGCTTCGTCAGCGTGTTGAGGTCGTCGCGGGTGAGGCTGCCTTCCATGCGCAGCCGAATATTCTGTTCGTGAATGGCGTTGGCCTTGTTGAACGCCTGCACACCCTTGTCGGTGAGCGCCACGATCGTGCCGCGCGCGTCCATGCCGTCTTCGTGTTTCGACATGAGCCCGCGGGCAACCAATCGGTCAACAAGTCGCGACACCGAGGATTGGGTAATAAGGACGTTGGCGTTGAGCTCGCGCATGCGGATGCGGTGCTCGCGGGCGTCATGAACAATGTTCATCACGTCATACTCGTTCATGGTCATACCGACGTTGGTAAACGCATTGCGAAGGTCGCGCATGATCGAGACTTGGGCTCGATACATGGACTCCCATGCGTCACTCGCTGCTGCCTTCATAGTTTTGACTCTGCATATCTCTCGAGTGGGCCGTCCTCACTCAGGACGGCGTTGCGGACGCCGAAAGCACGGCCTCGGGGATCACTAGCTCGGCGAAGCTGCAGGCACGCGTGAGTTCGTAACTCGTTGTGGGCGTCGGCGCTGAAGGTCCTCTCAGCGGCTGGCAACCACGGCAGCGTATCCGATTTCCATGCGAAGACCCCCAATTTTCGTTGAGATATCGGCAATATCCCCAAATGGTATGACAAAGAGTCTCACTATTAATTACGGTGCATCGACAAGGCGTCAAGTTCGAGAAAAACTGCTTCCCTGGTACAGGGTGTTCCTACGTCAGGTGGGCACACGAGTGGATCACTCGCACATCCGCATGCCGGTCAAAGCGGTAGCCCTTACCGCGGACCGTGCGCACGATGTCGGCATAGTCACCCAACCGGTTGCGCAGGCGTCGCACGTGCACGTCAATGGTTCGGGCGTGCGGTTGCGGCTCGGCTGAGTCCTTCCAAAGCACTTCAATGATCTCTTCGCGCGAAACGGTCCGTCCTTCGCGCAGTACCAACGCCTGGAGCAGCTCGAACTCCTTGAACGTGAAGTCGGCGTTCTCGCCGTCGACGAGCACGCGCTTGCGCGAGGTGTCAATAATCACGCGCGACGATGCCTCGGCGTCGGCTTGCTTCTTGCGTTCGGTCTCGCTGGCCTGCTGGTGAGCGTGCACCGCCTTGGGTTCCTGAAGCGCCAGGCGTACCAGGTCGAGGTTCTTGCCCGGTGCGCCGCTGGGGGCAAGCGCCACGGATGCGTAGTGTTCGGCGCTCGGCGCGCGACGCTGCAGCAGTTCGCGCAGTTCGGTCACGATCTCGGTCAGTGAGATGCCGAGTTCTGCGGCGCTGGCTTCGTCGAGGCCCACGTAGAGGGCAAAACCGCGAACTTCGCTCGGTGCCGGCTGAGGTGGTGTTGCGGGCACGGCGGTGGATGGCCGTGGCTGCGGATACGAGCGAGTCGCGGGAGCCGCTGGTTGCGTCACGGTCGTGGTGCCCAGCTGGGTTTGGGCTCGGGCGGGCGCCCGCAGGGGTGCCTGCGTGGATGCTGGCACGGCGGACGCGCGGTGATGCGCGGTTGGTGCGCCGTGGGCACGGGTGTGCGGGGCCTGGCGAGCAGGCCGAGTCTGGTGCGCAGGCTGAGTCTGGCGGGAAGCAAGGGTGGTAACCGGTGCGAGAGTCATGAGAAATCCTTGTGTGGAGTCGCGCGATTCGAGCGCGGTGCCGCCGGAGTCATCCAGTCGGCGGCGAATGTAGCGAAGCGGGCGTTCCGGAGCGGTTGACGCGTGTGGCGCACCATTTGCGTGACGTGAGTCGGTGCAATTGCGTATGGCGCGCATCCGCTGCACAACGAAGAACCGGAACGGTGGACGCTCGAACTTCGAGCGTGGCCCTGCACGACGGGGTGGGTCTGCGGGGCGGGGATCCTGGTCTCGATCACGGACTCGAGGTCGACGTGACGGCATTGAAGCCAGAGACGAAAGGAGCGTCTTAGCTACACATTCGACAGTGCTCACCCGCTGCGGCACGCATCATGCATGCCTGCCCTGCCCGAAGAACGGCAGTAGCAACGCGAGCGGTGAAGTGAGTCATAGCGTCAATCTTTGTCGTAGTTGCGAACGGCTGTCAAGCAGCGATCGTTGCCGCCGCACATCGTGCATTCCGAGCCGGGCAACAACGGCCGCAGCGCAGCGCATCCGCTGTTCATCATCCGCGCGACGGATTTACGCGGTCACGGCGGGTTTTCAGTGCGCCGAACCGATCGATTCCGTTTCCTGGGCCGTGTAATGTCATCCCGTATTTCGTTAATCCGGTTTCGCACGCGGCGACGAACGTTGGCCGGTCGCCACGCCAACGAACCGGCTGCCCGACGGAACGCTCGACGGGCTGCTTGCACGAAACGCGCTCGCACAGGCCTGCTGATGCGAGTGTGCTGACACAGGAAGCTGGGGGAGTAATGGCTTTGACGGACAACGCCGCAACGAGTAGCACGGTGCCGGTGACGTTCGCGCAGGACACCACGACCTTCGACCTGGCGGTGCCACTGCACCTGCCGCTCACCGAGGTTGTGCCCGCGGTCATCGACGAAATGGGGCTACTGACGCCCCGTGCTGCCTCCGGCGGATTCCGATTGGTCAACGGGCTTGGCGAACACGTCTCGCTCGAGCTCACCCCGGCTGAAGCTGGCATCGTTGCCGGTGACGTGCTCACCGTCGAGGGGCTCGGCTACGGCGAAGACGACATGCGTTACGACGACCTTGTTGAGGCACTCGGCGCCGTCGTTGAATCGAGCAATGTTGGCTGGAGCGGCGCCGACTCGTTGCGCACCTGCATCGCGGCCGCCTGCACCCTGTTTGCGGTGACGGCGGGCGTGCTCTGGTTCGAGGGCGGGCTGTTGGCAATTTCGGCCGGATTCGGTGCCGCGCTGGCCGCAATTATCGCGGCGATCGTGGTGTTGCGACTCGGGCAACCCACCGGCGCGGTGCTCACGCACGGCATCGGCGCACTGCTGGCCGCGGCCGGAAGCGCCGCACTGGTCGATGGCACCGGGCCAAAACTGCTGCTTGCCGGAGTCGCCTTCGTTGTCGTCGCCGGCCTCGGGTTCATCACGCTGCGCGCCGCAAACGGCGGCCAAATGCTGCCGCATATCTCGGCAATGTTCGGGCTTATCTACATTGGCCTGGCGCTGCTGTGGGCAGGAATTGCGCGCCACTATCTCGTCCAAGAACCGCACTTTATTGCCGTTGTCATCGTCACGATCACGGCCCTGGTGCTCATCATGGCGCCGTGGATCGCGCTCGCACAGACACCAATTCGCAGCTACATCCCGCGCAACGAAGACGAACGCGCGCGCGACAACGCGGTCTACACCGACAGCGAAGTCCGCCGGTACACGGCCGTCGGCCGGGCGCTCGCGGTAACGATCAAGATTGCCGGTGGCCTGGTATTGCTATTCACCACGCCATTCTTGGTCACCGAAAGCATTCCGTCGCTCGTGCTGGCAGGTGCCGTCGGTGCATCCATGCTGCTCGCGACGCGTCAAGTACGCGACCGTGCCGAAGTGCTCATCGGCGTCATGACCGGCGCCGGTGTGCTGCTCGAGATCGCGGTATTCACCATGCTCGGTCAGCCGCACCTCGCCACGATCGTCGCTTGGGTCATCATCGGCCTGGCGAGCTTGGTGCTCTTTTTCGGTGCCCTTGCCCGTGCGTTCTCGCCGGCGATGAACCGCTGGGCCGATGCGCTTTCGGTGTGCTGCTTGCTGGCGATCGTGCCGGCCGCGGCGCTCGCGAGCGGATTGCTCTAGGCGGGGCGAGGTCACCACACCATGGCAACCAGCAAAGACATTCTCGATGCCCAGCGCTTTAACAAGCGCCGGCTGATTTCTGCGTTCACGTCGGGCAAACCCGGTGGCCGCGAAGTCGAACTCAAGTCACCGATGGGGCCAATGCTCGTCGGCGCGGTGCTGACGCTGTTGATCTTGGTGGGCGCCTGGATCTTTGGCCGCTTCGCCCCAGCGCTGCCGTCGAACTGGCAGAACGGCATGTTCATCACCGACTCCGACACGGGTGCGCAATTCTTCTCGATCGACGGCACGCTGCATCCGGTACGCAACGCGGTGAGCGCACAGCTGCTCGCCGAAGGCGTGACGGTTTCGCGCACGTCGGTCGGTTCGAGCGCGCTGACCGATATTCCGCGCGGACCCGAAGTCGGCATCGTCGGTGCGCCCGACTCGGTGCCGAAGCCCGATTCGTTGGCGAATACCGGTTGGGCTGCCTGCCCGGCCGAGGGCGGCGAACACCTCACTATCGGCGGCAAGCCACAGCCAACTGGTGGCGTCAACGGTTCACTCGTCAGCAATAACGAGCGCACCTATCTGGTTGCCGATGGACGTCGCTACGAAATTCTTGAGGGTGATCTCGCGCTCGTTCGCTTGGCATTCGGTTGGGATGCGGCCGAGATCACGCCCGTTTCGTCGAACTGGCTCGACCTCTTCGAAGAAGGCGAACGTATTTCGCCGTGGAGCTTGGATGGCGCCACCGATACGCCAGTGGGCATGACCGGCGCGCTTTCGAGCGCCAAGATCGGCACCATGGTTGAGGTGCTGGATGGCCGCACCTCGCGGTACTACTTGGTCACGGGCAAGGACACACTTGACTCGATGACCGACTTCGAGCGCAGCATGTACTCGACCTCAACCGGGCCGAACACCGGCGATAACGTGATTCGCGCATCCGTCGGCGATGTTTCGGGACTCAAAGTGAGCCCGGACAGCCCCGGTCCGAGCAGCTGGCCAAGGCAGGTGCCGCTGCTCAACGAAGAAGGCACGATTCCTTGCGCCATTCTGCGCGGCGATGAAAAGGGTGTGCGCACCGAAGTAGCGCAGGCCACCCGGCCGGAAGGCCCGGGCATCGTCATCGCCGGCGGTAGCGGTGCATTGGTGCGCGCAACCGGGGGTGGCTCGATCGGCGCACTGTTTGTGATTACCGACGTGGGTATGGCGTTTGGTCTCGAAGGCGCACCCGAAGATATCGTGCAGCGCCTCGGCTACCAAATGACCGACATTACTGATGTGCCCTCGCCGTGGGTGAAGCTGCTGCCGCAGGGGCCAACGCTGTCGACGACTGCCGCCTGGGCATCGGTGCCGACCGGAGACATGGCCGCCGACGGTCAGGTCGCTGTCGCGGCACCATACGCAGCCTCGAACCAGACCGCATCCTTGAACCAGCCAGCAGCACTGGCCCAGACCGCATCCCTGCCGCTCGGCCCGAAATCTCGCGAGGCCGAGGCCGAAGCCGGCGAGCAGTGCGAGCGCGGTAACCCGCAGTATCTGCCGCAGACGCCGACCGCATTCACGCAGCTCGGGATTGACCGGGCGCAGCAGCTGGCGCTCGGCGAAGGGGTGACCGTGGCGGTCGTTGACTCTGGCGTCGATTCGCGAAACAAGCACCTTAACGGTGTGCAGGGCGGTCACGATTTCACTGGCGCCGGTAATGGGCTGCAAGATGACGAAGGGCACGGCACGGCAGTTGCCGGCATCATTGCCGCCCAGCCCGTAGACGGTTCAGGTCTTGTTGGCGTGGCGCCCAAGGCCAAGATTCTGCCGGTGCGGGTGTACCAGTCAACGCAGGACAACAAGATGGTTGGCCCAAATATCCCGATGACGGCCGATGGGATCCGCTGGGCGGCAGACCACGGCGCGCAGGTGATTGTGGCAGCGCTCTCGACGTCGACAGATGACCCGAAGCTTGCCGAGGCCGTGGCCTATGCGCAGGGCAAGGGGTCGCTTGTTGTGGCAAGTGCCGGCAACCGAAACACTGCCGACGAAGACGACAAGGCCGATGGCGTTCGTTACCCGGCCGGCTATGACGGTGTCGTTAGCGTGACCGCGGTAACCGACGACGGACAGCCAACGGATGCGGCCATTCACGGCGTGCACGTCGGCGTGGCGGCGCCCGGGCAGAATGTGCTCGTGTCGTGGTTCAACGATGGTGACTGCATCATCGCGCCGGATGCACCGTCAACGAGTTTCTCGACCGCGTACGTCGCGGGCGTGGCCGCGCTCGTCGCATCGGAATATCCCGATGAATCTCCCGAAATGTGGAAGTGGCGCATAGAAGTGTCGGCGCTGCGACCGAGCATCGCCGAGCACAACGAATTGACCGGTTGGGGCATCGTCTCGCCGTTCGACGCGCTAACGGTGACCCCAGACAGCGCGTACCAGGGACCGCTCGTACCCGGTGGCGAACGTCGCCCCGAAAACGCGCAAGCCGGCCGCACCCCGCCGCAGGCCGAAGAGAAGCCGCTGCTCGTGCGTCATCAGGCCGCGATCGGTATTACCGGTGTTGGTGCGCTCGGCGTCGTCGTGCTCTGGCTGCTGCGTCGCGGCGTTGACCTGCGCAATCGTCGCGCACGCTAGAACGCACTCAGCATCTGGTGGTCGAATAACGACCCCACAACGCATTCGGTCCGAGGTGGTTACTCACCCCGGGCCGAATGCGTTCTCGCGTGAAATGACGGTGTGCTAGCCGAGCCAGAGCATCGCACCGTCGCCGAGGTCGATGACATCGCCGCGGGCAAGTGTGACGGCATTCATCGCCTGCAGCGGCTCGGGAATGCTGCCACCGCGCGCGACGACGGTGCCGTTGGCCGAGCCGAGGTCCCAGACGAGCACATTGCCCGCCTCATACGTCACCACGAGGTGCGATCGCGAGATCTCTTGCTGTGGTGAACGCAATTGCATGAGCTGCGCGTGCGTGGGGTCCGGCGCGCGGTCAACTACCGGGGCGCGGCCAACAACGACCGTGCTCGACAGCGTGACCACGTGTCCCTGGTTGCTGTTCAACTGCGGCGCCCACTCCCTGGCCGGCAGCGCGTGCCGTCCGCTCGGCGCGGCCATGCCGTTGCGGGATGCGGCAAGTTGCGGTTCGTGGACCGTCGCGTCATCCGCGTCGTACGACGTCGAATGGGTGGGCATGTGCGGTGGTGGTGGCATCGCGGATGCGGGCGGTGCAGCTGCAGACGCATTCGGAGTGGCAGCGCGTGGTTGCGCAGCTGGTGTCGCATGTTGGACGGTCGCGGCGGCCACACTCGGCATGCCGAGGCCCGCAGCGGGGGCCGGGGCCGCCGGATGTCCCAGCGGTGCCGGAGCAGCGTTGGCGTTGATCGCACGCGAAACTGCGCTCGGTGCATCCGGGATCGTGTCGTCGTCGATCTCGGCGTTGCCGCTGCTGTCAGCTGTGGTCATCGCCGCCGGTTCGGGCGAAGCCGGTTCTAATTCGGTGGTGGATGCGGTGCTCCCGTTTGCGTCGGGGCTCGGCTGGTCCTTCGCAAACGTCGTGACCGCATCCGTATTGATCAGCGAGAATTTGGCAACTTCACCAAACCAGACCTCGCTGGTCGGGGCCGCGCCCTCGGTGATGGCGAACTGCGTGCGATCGCCCAGGTGTGTGGCCTCGGTCGTCGACTTGAGACGTATGCGCCACCCCGACATCGAGGTAACGGCACCACCGCGCCAGCCACGGCGAAGTTCGGGGAACGTTTCAACCGGGCCGCTCGGCGTTTCAATGCGAAGCTGCAAGGCATCGCCGCGGAGCACGAATGAGGTCGCGGCAGGAGCCATGCCGACCACTGCCACGGAGTGACGTGCGGTCGGGTCAGCGAGCTCCGCATCCAGCACGGCCATCGGGTTGGTGCCGGCGAGGAGCGCCTCGTAGACACGTGGGGCTGCGGACACCAACGATGGGCCGAGCACAATGCTCGACCCATCGTGGGTAATTACCGCACCGCTACCGCCGTGAAACTGAAGCGTCGGTTTCGGGTTGGTAGTGGACACGGGTTAGGCCGGTGCGCTGAGCTTTGGCCAAGCGTTGCCGGGGAAGACGTCCGTTGCGCCTTCGAGCGCCGAGGTGATCTCGTTGAAGGTCGAGACCTGGCCAGCGATGAAGTCGAACAGGGCAATGATCGTGTCGGCGATGTTCGCGGCCAGCGGGAATGCGCCCGCAAGGAGCGTGACAATCGCTGCTGGGATACCAACGATCGTGCCGGCTTCAACACCTGCAGCAAGCATCGCGGCAATGATCGCGATGACGAGGGTGAGCAACTCGATGTACAGCTGCTGGCCCTGGTGCGCACATTCTGCGAGCGACTCTGAGTGGGTGTTCGCTACCTTGCTTGCGTGCTGGGCCGCTTTGACGCTCTGGGCGGCTTTGGCGCGATACGCATCAGCAGCTTGACCCGTCCAGGCTGGGCTACCGGGGGCACGCAGGCCGGTGGGGCCGAGGGCCTTCGCGACGTTGTCCATGTCGTGCGAAATCTGCAGCCACTTGTCGGCGTACGTCGGCATGATCCAGGGCATGAATACACCCTTGATCGCTTCGAAGAGCTTCGTGGCAACTTCCTTCAGCTTGGCAATGAACGTCTTGAAGTTGTTGAGGGCCTCGTTGAGCTTGTCGAGTACGCTGCCGATGCCGAAGCCGTCGAGCAGTTTGTGGCCAAAGCTAATCCAACCGCTGACCTTGTCGAGCGCACGCTCGATCCAACCGAGGACGTCGAGACCGGTTGGTTCTACGTCAGGAACCTTGCATTGGAGCTGATATGCGGTTTCCATGGTTCTAAAAATCTCCTATGTGTCTAACTAGGTTTCGCTTGGCTACTTGACCAGGCGGTCGAAGAGCTCTTCGGCAACTTCAGCGATCAAACCGCCCTTGCCCTTCTTGCTCTTCTTGCCGCCCTTGTCGTCGCCCTTACCACTGGTAGAAGACGAACCGTCCGAGCTGCTGCCCGAACCTGAGCTATCCGAATCCGAGTCCTTCTTGCTGCGTCCAGCGTCAATGACGTCGCCGAGGTCGGGAGTTTCGAGACCCCAGTCGACCGGGTCGACGTCAGCCTTGGCCGAGTCGTCGCGGTGCATGGTGCCCGAGTAGTCGTAGTTGGTTGGCAGCTGGTCGTATCCCTCGAATCCGGATGCGCGACCCTCGTCGGTCTGGCTGAAATCGATCGCGGTCTGGACCAGTGCTTCCATCGCGAGTTCGAACTCGTTGACACCGGTCATGCTCAGCGTGGTGAACAGGTCGGCCAGGCGGTTGTTCGGGTCTTGGAGCGCAAAGAAGATACCGGCCTCGAGTCCGTCCCAGTTGCATTCTTGGGCAAGGCGGTTCGCGTTGTTCAGATAACCCGCGGCATCCTGCCATGCTGCGGATTCAGCGGTGACTTCGGCCGGCGACAGGTACGTTTCCTTGTCACCAGCAGGGCCATTGCTCGTGGTCTTCTTGTCATCACTGGACTTGTCGCTGCCGCCGCCGGACGGGTTGTTGCCGCCGCCGTTGGTGTCGCCACCGCCGCCGCCGGACGGGGTGCCGCCGCCACCAGACGGGGTGCCGCCACCGCCGCCACCAGACGGG